>NZ_CP047385.1:2796032-4194048 GCF_000807775.2 Pandoraea fibrosis
GCTGCATTGGGCCGTGGCATTGTTGATGCTTGGCAACGTCGCCATCGGCCAGACCATCGCGTTGCTGTCCGACGCCACGCTCGAGAAGATCGACGTGCGTTTCTGGATCGATCTGCACAAGTCCATCGGCATCACCGTGCTGGGCCTCGCGATCCTGCGCATACTGTGGCGCGCAACGCATCGTCCTCCCGCACTTTCGCAGGTGTTCGCGTCGTGGGAGCGCACGGCGGCGCATCTCGTGCACTGGTTGCTGTATGTCGTGATCTTCGCGCTGCCGCTCTCGGGCTGGGCGCACGACTCGGCGTGGGTGGCGGCATCGACGCATCCGCTGGTGCTGTTCGGCAGCGTGCCGTTTCCGCGCATGGGTTTCCTGATGGCGATGAGCGATGCGAGCAAGGACTACTGGCACGATGTGCTGGGTACCGTCCACACTTACTGCGCTTACAGCCTGTACGTGCTGCTGGCGTTGCATATCGGTGGTGCGCTCAAGCATCAGTGGATCGACCGTCACCCGGTGCTTGGCCGGATGTTGCCGTGAGCGCCGACATGACGATGACGACATCGCGGCTCGAAGCCGCGCGCGAGGCACACTCGCCGCGCTTCACACTGCCGCCGACGCCGCTGGCCAGTTGGCTGGTGCACACCGGTGTCGCAGTGCTGTGGTGTCTGTTGTTCGCGCAGGCATTTTTCCTCAAGGGGGTGTTTGCCTGGGGCACGGGCGTGGCCTATGTCGTGTATGACACCGTGCTGCTCGCGTTCGTGTTCTGGCAGGCATGGCGCCTGACGCGTCCCGATCCCGAGGGCATGGCGGCGCTTGCCGGTCGCGATGTCGCCAACGTTCGCCTGACGCTTGGCGTCGTGGTCGCGGCGCACAACGAGGCGGCGGCGCTACCGGTCACATTGCGTGCGCTCATGGCCGGGCGCAAGGTGCCCGACGCTATCGTGATCGCCGACGATGGCTCGCAGGACGGCACGCTCGCGCTGCTCACCGGCGAGTACGGCCTCGCCGACCCCGGCGTTGGCGGGCTCAGTGCACCGAGCCCGAGATATCCGAATCTGCGATGGCTCCGTGTGCCGCATGGCGGTAAGGCGCGCGCACTCAATGCGGCGCTGGTAGGCTTGGACACGGACATTGTCATGACCGTTGACGCCGACACATTGCTCGACGTCGAGGCTTGTGCTGCGATGCATGACGCCTTTGCGCGTCGGCCGAAACTGGTTGCCGCCACCGGCGTGCTGACACCTGTGTGCGGCACCACGGCGAGTGCGCGCGTGCTTCAGTGCTTCCAGACTTACGAGTACATCCGTAACTTCATCTCGCGTTTCGCGTGGATGCGCGCAGACGGCCTGCTGTTGATTTCGGGCGCGTTCGCCTGTTTCCGTCGCGAGGCGGTGTTGGCGGTGGGTGGGTTCGATCCGGCGTGTCTGGTCGAAGACTACGAGCTGATCCATCGTCTGCGCCGCTATTCGGTCACGCACGGTTTGGCGTGGGAGGTCCGGGTCGTCGGCGGCGCACAGGCGATCACCGATGCGCCGGGTACGCTCACGAGCTTTCTGCGTCAACGTCGCCGTTGGTTCGCGGGCTTTCTCCAGACGCAATACTGGTACCGCGACATGGTCGGCAACGGCCGCTACGGCAATCTGGGACGCTGGATGCTACCTGTGAAGGCATTCGACACGCTCCAGCCGATCTATGGGCTCACCGCGTTTGCGCTGCTCGTCACGTTTGTATGCGAGGGGCATTACGGGGTGGTGTTGCCGGTGTCGGGCATCATCCTCGGCAAGATCGTCATCGATCTGGGCTTTCATCTCTGGTCGGTGCATGCCTATCGACGCTGGACCGGGCATCGCACGGGCACGAGCCTCGGGATGGCGTTCGTCGCGGCGGTACTGGAGCCGTTTTCGTTCCAGTTGATGCGTCATGCGGGGGCTGCGCTGGGGTGGGGCCACTTCCTGAGCGGACGCCAACGTTGGGGTGTTCAGGTGCGACGCGGTATTCTGTCGGGCGAGCGCGAGACGGAGGTGTCCCGCGACAGGTGATTTTCCGGCAGTGTCCTTTTCCCGATGATTCGATCTTTGACGTGGTTGGCCATGGTGTGCGCGCTCGGTGGCGTGCTGAGTGCGGCGGGGTGCAGTACGACTGAGCGCAACCCGCCGGGGCCTGCAGGGCCCGATTACGCGGCGCTGGGTGGCGCAGCGGAAGTGCGCGGCGACTGGGACGGTGCGCGTCGCGCCTTCGGGCAGGCCGTCCTCGTGGCCGACCAGTCTGGCTGGCCGGCGTCGCAACGCGCGGCCATTCACTTCGACTACGGCCGGGCGCTAGGGGTGACTTGCTACTACACCGAAGCAGAGCGAGAACTGAGCCTTGCCTACGACCTCGATATTCTGACGGCGCGCTACCGGTATCCTGCGCTGATCGAACTGGCGCGTCTGTCGCTGGTACAGCGCCAGTTTGCGCAATCGGCGAAGTACTTCGGCCGGGCGCTGGGTTCCCTCGACCGCATGGAGGCAGCACGCAAGGTGCCTTATGCCTATGTCGAGCTACTCGACGATTACGCGCTGGCGTTGGGCGGCGCAGGCGATGCCGAGGGCGCCACGCGCATCATCGACCGCGCGGCAAAGGTGCGCGCCGGTCTGGGCGACAGCCCGCCGGGGCAAGCGACATCGCGTACACCATATGGCACGCATTGCGGGCAACTGGCGGCGGGGGCACGATGAACTTCCTTCGCGACTCACTGGAAAACATTGGCGACTTCGACGAGATCATCGACGTTCGCACGCCCCTCGAATTTGCCGACGACCACATACCCGGCGCCATCAACGTGCCGGTGCTCAGCAACGAAGAGCGTGTCATCGTCGGCACGATGTACACGCAGGTGTCTCCGTTCGAGGCCTCACGTGTGGGGGCGGCCATGATCGCGCGCAACATCGCCACCCATTTAG
This sequence comes from Pandoraea fibrosis, assembly GCF_000807775.2. Classification (NCBI taxonomy): domain Bacteria; kingdom Pseudomonadati; phylum Pseudomonadota; class Betaproteobacteria; order Burkholderiales; family Burkholderiaceae; genus Pandoraea; species Pandoraea fibrosis. The sequence goes on from NZ_CP047385.1 coordinate 2,798,976, forward strand.
AGACGACGTTCGCCGACCGGCCGCGCCATTGGCGCCCGCTCATTTACTGCTGGCGAGGAGGTTCGCGTTCGGCATCGATGAACGTCATGATGAACATGATCGGCTGGCGAGCGCGTCAACTCGAAGGGGGCTACAAGGCTTACCGTCGGGATGTCGTGGCGTCGCTCGAGGCGTTGCCGCCGACGCTGCGATACATCGTGCTGACGGGGCACACGGGCAGCGGCAAAACGCGGCTGCTGAACGCGCTGGCGGAGGTGGGCGCGCAGACGCTCGATCTCGAGGCGCTCGCCAGACACCGTGGCTCCTTGCTCGGCGCGATGCCGGACGTTCCTCAACCCTCGCAAAAATCGTTCGACACCTCGTTGATCGGCGTGTTGCGCGGATTCGATCCGAAGCAGCCGGTATTCGTCGAAGCAGAGAGCCGCAGGATCGGGCTCGTCACGCTGCCCGAATCGCTGATGACGTCGCTGCGCGGGGCGACGACCTGCGTTGAAGTGAGTGTTTCCCTGGATGAGCGTATCGACCTGCTGATGCAGGAGTATGGTCATTTGCTGACGTCTCCGGGGCAGTTCCGGACACAACTGCTTCGACTGGTGCCGCTGCATGGCCGCGCGGTCGTCGATGAATGGCTGGCGCTGCTCGACGGCGGACAGCACCGCGAACTGTCGGAAGCGCTCATTACCCGGCACTACGATCCTGCCTATTCCCGAAGCGCCCGCAAGATATTGCCGGGGATGGCGAGATCCATCCCGTTCGGCTTTCACCCGGGGGCACAAGACCTGCGCACGCAGGCGCAGGCCTTGCTTGCCCTTACTTCACCGGCAGGCAGATCCGGGTCTGCAACTGCGCCGCAGGCGTCGAGCGGGGATCGTTGAGATACTGCTCGAACATCGGGAAGTCGGCGGGCTCCAGCCCGCTGTTCGGCAGCCATTCCAGCACGGGCGCCATGCGTTGGGCATATCGAAGGCGGGTCTCGGGTTTCATTTGCGCTCCTTGGACGCCAATGTATCGACAGACGATTTGCCGATTTTGCGGTGATGCGCAGCGCGTGGGCGGTCTGCAGCCTGCCGTCCCCCTAATCGGTGAACATCCCCTTCCGAATGATGGCGTGAACCCCCCAGTTGCCGTTCACGACCTGCGTCACGCCGAAGTCGACGGACACCGAGAGGATGGCCGTAGCCTCGTCTTCGGTCAGTCGCTTGACCTGCATGAGAAAGCGCCGTGCCTTGAGGAAGGCGTCGCGCAGGGCGCTGTCGAGCGTTGACTTCATGTAGATCTGGCTTTGCGCCTTCTGCCCCAGTTCGGCCAGATGATTCGGCGAGCTGAATCCGTGAATGATCCACTCCGTTGGCGTCTCGACTAAGGGATACGTCAGGTCGGCGAACGGCGCGTCGGCATCGATCGCCGCTTTCTTGTGGAGGATCAACTGGAGGTTGCCGGTGAGCGAACATTCGATCGCCGTGCCGCCAAGCTCCGCATCGCCCTGTGACGCATGCGGATCGCCGATGGAGAGTAGCGCGCCGGGCACGGCGACCTTGAGGAACACACTTGCACCTCGCGTCACGCGCCAGTTATCGAGATTGCCGGCATAGCTTGATGGTGGAATGGAATCGATGAGGCCGTCCTGCGCAGGCGCCACGGCGAGCACGCCGAAGTGGGGCCGCAGCGGAATCTCCACGTGCCTGAGCGTGCGGTAGTTCTTGGTAATGCGGGTGTGGTCCACCGGCACGCCAGGATAATCGATAGTCGGATGCACGACACCAAACGGATCTTGCTGCGGTGTCCAGCGAAAGCTGTAAAGGGCGCGTGCCACGTCGCCGTCGCCATCCTCATGACAGTCGATCTCGAAGACCGTCACGACCTCACGCTCGCGCGGCGAGGTGAGCATGTCCTGATAGTGAAAGCCCCACCATGTCGACGCATGGCTGCCGAACGCCTTGCCCGCGTACTCGGGGTTGGCGCTGGGCCGTGGACGCAGATCGAGAATTCTGACCTCCAGCACGTCGCCTGGCATGGCGTCTTCGACCGCGATGGGGCCTGTGCAGATGTGAACGCCGAACCCTTCGCCGGCACCGCGTCCGTAGACCGACGCATCCATCGGCCCAGCCCCTCGCCGGTCGACATTCTTTTGCGTGGGCGTCCAATGAAATACGCTCTCGGCGCCGGGATCGCCCTGCACCATACGCGCCCAATCGTCGGTCGCATGTTGCGTCAGGGTCTCGATCGTGACCGTGTCGCCGGAGTTGACCGTCAGCACCGGTGGAAGATCGCGGCTCAGATACCCCCAATGCACCGTGTCACACGTTGCTCGCAGATAGTGGTGCTGACCGGTCTCGTGGGGAAGGGCGCGGTAGGGATCGACGTCGCCTGCCATCACGTCGCCGCTCGGCGCACGCAGCCCCGTGTGGGCCACGGCGGCTGCCCGTTGTGCGAGGCCGGCCGGTACGTCGGGGTGTCCTCGCGAGATTCGCGCGCGCTCCGGCAGTACGCGCGAGCGCATCGCCTGATCGCGGCTGGCCTTCGGCGACAGACCGAATCGCTCACGAAATGCCTGACTGAAATACGACGGATCGTTAAAGCCCCATCGATAGCAGATGTCCGACACCGACAACTGGTCGTAGGCCGGATTCTGCAGATCGGCGTAACAGCGTTGCAAACGGCTTTGCCGCAGGTAGGAGGAGAAGCTGTGTCCCGAGCCTTCGAAGAGTTTTCGCAGGTAGCGGTCCGACACATGCTCGTCTTTCGCGATGGCGCACAGTGACAGATCGGGTTCTGCCAGCCGCGCCTGAATCCGGTGACAGATGCGAGCGAACACAATCGAGCGCGATGTCGACAGCCCTGAGGTCGCTGGTGGCTTGATGGCAGCGAGCGCCGACGCAAGGCATTCCAGAATCACGTTCTCGACGGGTTCGAGGGCGTGGGGATCGGGGGACGGCATCGACTCGAGCTGCGCGGCGAGCGCGCTGAGTAAGCCACCGAACAGGCGCGCAACGTTCTCGGGCAGTTTGCCGGCATGAACCGGTGGCGCACTGCCCAGCCGCGGCGCAATGAGCGCATGCCGAATGTGTACCGACACCAGTCGAAACGGCGTCTTGGCAACGAGGTCGGCGCTTTCGGCGCCGGGGATGCAGGCAATGTCGCCGGACGCGAGCGCTACACCGTCGACACGTTGCGCTGTGCTCAACTCGGCCTGACCGTCGAGCAGCATGATGAGAAGGAAGCCGCGCTCGCCCCCCGCTCTGGCGGACACGATCTGCGGCGTCGACGAAATCACGGAGAGTTCGATGCCCCCCGGCGTGCGATGCGTGAGCAAGGTGCCATGCAGCGGCTGGTCGGGCGAGGGCGACCGGAAGTGCAGACGCGCGTCGAGCAGACGGGCCTGCCACGCAGGCCCGCGCTGATCGTAGGCATAGGATTCGGTAGAGAAGTGCGCGCGATCCAAAACCCGTCCTCCTTCGGTAATGACAATGACGGCACCCCGGCGCGGCGCCGAGTGCGGGCGCCGCGCCGGGGATGGCGTCGACCAGGCGTCAATAGTGCAAGCCCGCTAACCGAACTGCAACTGTCCCCGCATCGCGGCCACGAAAACAAAGCCGATGAACGTGCCGACGATGGCGAAGATCCCACCAAGCACATTGGGTGCGGGAATGGGGGCGCGCACGCTCGTGTACAGCACACCGGTCACCAATCCCACGGCGGCGGCTTGTAACTCGGTGGCGCCAAGGGTGATTTCTACCATGACGGCCTCCTCAGGAAGAACGGGCGGTGAGTGTTTCATTGGCCCCTTCGGCCGGCGGGCGCCCCAACGTGACCGACCGGCGCCACGCGTTCACGATCAGATAGCCGAGGTACGTGAAGATGATGGCGAAGATGCCGCCGAGCACGTTCGGCGCGGGAATGGGCAGATTGAGCCAGGAATACAGCGTCCCGGTGACCAATCCGACGATCAGGGCGACAAGCTCGTTGCGCCCGATGTAGACGTAATGCATGGCGGGTTCTCCTGTTGCGGTGCGGCGCCGGACCGATTACGACTTCGTCGACTTGGGCGGGAAGATGCTGCGCGGCATGGTGCAGTGCACCCCTTGCGTGCCATCGACTACCTGCGTGACGCCGAAGTCCGCGGCCACGCTCATGAGCGAGTAGGCGTCGTCGCGCGACAATCCCTGCTGTTCCGTGAGCAACTGGATCATGTCGCGTGCGGCGTTCTTGCCCGCTTCGTCCAGATCCTGATGGAAGCCGTGAACGATCCAGCAGTCGGGCGTTTCCAGCAGCGGCGAGGGGAACTCGAAGTCTTTGCGCAGCACGACCTGGAACAGCACGTTGAGCGAGGCTTCGATGGCTGTGCCGCTGACTTCGCCGTCGCCTTGCGAGATGTGCGGATCGCCGATGGAGAACAGGCCGCCGTCGACCTGCACCTTGTAGTACATGGTGGCCCCGGCGCCGATGCGCCAGTTATCGATGTTGCCGCCATGCAGGCCGGGTTCGACGGTCGTGACACGGCCTTGCGCGTCGGGGGCGACGCCCGCGGTGCCGAGGTGAGGGCGCACGGGCACGCGCACGCCGGCGAGTGCCGGCTGTTTGCAGCATTCGCGGTGATCGACGATCTTGCCGGGTGTGGTGAGCTTGCCCGGATAGTCGAAGGCGAAGAGGGCGTGGGCGGTGTTCGAGCGGTTATCGAGCTCGTAGATCGTCACGCGTTCCTTCTGGAAATCGTCGTACAACTGGCCCCAATGGGCCGCCACGTTGGCACCGAAACGAAAGCGGGGAATCATCTGAAGGTAGCGGACTTCTAGCATATCGCCCGGCTTCGCCCCTTCCACGTAGATCGGCCCGGTCATGATGTGTACACCGGGGTTACGGTCTTCGTGAGGGATCTTGTCGTAGATGGCGCGCACGGCGTCGTCCATCATCAGATCGGGGGCGTCGCCCGCGTGATGCGTTACCGCTTCGGCGCGAATGAAATCGCCGCTCTTGATGGTCAGCGCCGGTGTTTGCGTTGCGTCGAAATAGCCCCAATGCACCGTGTCGGGACGTGCGGGAAGGTCGTGAAGCATGCCATGTCTCCTATGAATTTTTGTCGGACTGCCCGCAAACACTGTTCACGGTGAAGTCATGGTAGTGCCCGACAAAAACGCACAATTAGGAGCGTTTGCCACCTTCTCTATTGCTGGGAGGAACTAACGTTTACCCCGGCCTGCCTCGCCGGACATGGCATCGCCGAATTTCGCCCCCTCAGAACGGCTTGATCAAGCGCGGCGGCATCGCAGGCAGGTGCCCGAAATGCAACGGAGCGTCGTTTGACGACGCCCCGTGGCCGGCCCGTTGGCGACTCAGTCGTGTCGCTTCTCCGGCATGAGGGAGATGGCGACGAGGGTGACGAGTGCCGCACCCATCACATACAGGGCGGGGGCGAACGACACGCCTGTGGTGTAGGTGATCCACGTCAGAATGGCCGGCGCAAACCCGCCCAGCAGCGTCACGGCGGCGTTGTACGACAGCGACATGCCGGAGGAGCGCACGGCGGTGGGGAAGATCTCCGAGAGCGCGGCGGGCGCCACGCCGACGAATAGCGAGATCATGGCGCAGAAGGCCGATTGCACAACGATCAGCGTCGCCGTGGTGTGCGACGTACCGAGCCACATCATCAGCGGATAGACCCCGACGAGCAGCGCAATGGCGCCAAAGCGCAACATGGTGCGGCGGCCGATCTTGTCCGAGAGTGTGCCTGACATGACGCAACCTGCCGTCAGGAAGAAGTTGCCGATGAAGGCTGCGGTGAATGCCTGCGAGCTGCTGAACCCCATCGACTTCTGCACGTAGATCGGCATGAAGATGATGAGTGCGTAGGGGCCGGCGGCCCAGAGCGTCGACAGTCCGAAGCCGACGAGCAAACGCGCCGGATGGTCGCGCAGCACTTGCATGAGCGGCATCTTCTTGGCGGCGCCAGCCTGCTTCATGCGCTGTGCTTCGCGCTTGAAGTGCGGCGTTTCGTCGAGGGCCTTGCGCATCCACAGACCGACGGGGGCGATCGCCAGACCGATGATGAACGGAATCCGCCATGCCCACTCAGTGATCTGATCCTGCGTGAAGATCGTGGTGACGAGTGTGGCTACCAGTGCGCCGAAGATGTTGCAGATGCCCATGCTGGCTTGCAGCCAAGACGCATACTGTCCTTTCTTCTGCGCCGGGGCGTGCTCGGCGAGGAACGCCGTTGCGCTGCCGACCTCACCGCCAGCCGAGAACCCTTGCAGCACGCGTCCGCAAACGATCAGCAGCGGGGCGCCGATACCGATGGCCGTGTACGGCGGGGCGATGGCGATGAGCAGTGTGCCGAACGCCATGAGCATGATGGTGAGCGTGAGGGCGGCCTTGCGGCCCTTGCGATCGCCATAAGAGCCGATGAGTAGCGCACCGAGCGGGCGAGCCACGTAACCGAGTCCGAACGCGAGAAACGACCCCATCAACTGCACGGTCGGATTGTCGTTATGAAAGAAGTTCTGCCCGATGTAGACCGCGAAGAGCGCATAGATGGTGAAGTCATACCACTCGAGTGCGTTACCGGCAGACGCGGCGATGATGGCGCGGCGTCCCGCATGCCCTTTTACGGCTTCGGCACGGGGCAGGGGCTCGGCGGCCGGGTCGATAAGCACGTCTTTCATGAGAAGGTCTCCAGGCGAATGTCTTTCCGGCAGCGAACGGGCGCCGTCGGGAGTGTCTTGATGTTAGGGAAGTGCGCGGGTAACGTCGTGCGACTTAATATTCGGGGCGCATAACACCACGTTAAGGGTCGAGGGGCGGGTCGTCGGCGATGCCCGGGACGCTCACACCGCTCGCCGCGATCCGTTGCGCGACGCGGTGCATGACGTCGGGTGGCGGGACCGCCCGCGTCCAGTCTGGCCGGTCGCCAGCCTTTCGGGTCGCATCGATACCCAGTTTGGTGGCCACGCCGCCCTGTTTGATCGGCTCAGAGCGATCGGTGCGCACGCCGGGCGCGATCAGCAAGTCGCGGTCGGGGCGCATGCAGGCGGCTATCGCCCACTCGACCTGCGACGGATTCCACGGATCGATGTCCTCGTCGACGATCGTAATGTTCTTGATCAGATTGACGCTGCCCCACAACGCGAACATCGCCTTTCGCGCGTCGCCCGGACGGTGCGCGTTCAGACTGACGACTGCGCTCAACCGCCCGCAGCCTCCATGTCCGACGGCCACCTCGCGCACTGGCACGGCGACCGCCCGGAGCGTGCGCGCCAGCCCGGCGGCAATGGCGACCCCGCCGATCAGCGTGTGCTCGGGGTAATAGCCGGGTTCGATGATCTGAAACAGGGCGTCGTTCCGTCGGGTGAGGCAGTGAAAGGTCGCCACAGGACCGCTGCCGTAGGGCTCGTACATGCCGTGAAACTCGGACACCAGCACTTCCTCGTGCTGTTCGTCGATGTCGAGCGTGCCTTCGAGCACCCATTCGCACTGGGCGGGCACGTCAAGACCGATGGTCTTGCATGCGACCGTGCGCACCGGTTCGCCGAGCAGGGCGCCTGCGCATTCCAGCTCATCGTCACCGAGCCGCAGATAGAGCGCGGCAGCGATCAATACGGCCGGGTGATTGCCGACGGTCACGGCAATCGGCAACGTTTCGCCGCGGGCCTTGGCCTCGCGTGCCATCACCGCTAGGTGATGGTTGGGAGCAATGCCGACCATGCCGCGATTACCGCTGAGCAGCTTGACACGTGCGAACGAGACATTGCCTTTTCCGGTGCGGCTGTCGCGCGCGAAGATGACGCCCGCAGTGATGTAAGGGCCGGTCTCCTTTGCAAAGAAGACAGGGGCCGGGATCTCGCGGCGCAAATCGGGCGTGTGCACGACCGTATCCTGACATGGGCCATGCGCGACCCGCTCGGGGGCGATGCCTTGTTCGATGGCCGCGACGATGCGGTGCTGCATCTCACTGCGCGAAACGCCGAGGCCGAGCGCAATGCGATCGACCGAGTTCAGCAGGTTGCCGATGGCAGCCGTGTCGTGGCCGGCGATCTGGTCGAATTGCACGGCCGGTCCTTCGGCCAACTGCGCCAGCCAGGCCGAAATTTCAAAGCGGGTGTCGACGGGCTCGTCCACGCGCAGCAACTCGCCTCGCTGTGCGAGCGCGCCAACGAACGCGCGCATCGACTGATGCTCAGGGGTGTGGTGTGTTGTCATCTCAGAAGGCCATGCGCATACCGACACCCGCTGTATTGCCGCTGGTGTAGCCCGTTGCGCGATCTTGCATGTAGGCAGCGTAAAGGTCGGTGCGCTTCGACAGGCGGTAGTCGTAACCTACCGACCACGTCGAGCGGATCGGATCGCCACGGCCGTGGCTCTTGGCGTACATCCATGATGCCAGCAGTGCGCCGTTGCCAATCGGCACCGAAGCGCCGATCTGCCCGCTGTGCGTGTTCAGGTCGCCGCTGTCGATGCCGTCGTGGAGATACTGATACAACGCCGTGATCTTCACGATCGAGAAGTCATAGCCAACGGCCGCCATGACTGCGGATTGCAGGGTGAACCCGGCAATTTGCGATGTCAGGTCGCCGGGCGTCTTGTCGTAGCGAACCTGCTGATAAGCGACGGTCGCCGAGAACGGCCCGTGCGCGTAGATGGCGTTGCCACCCCACTGGTTCTGACCTTGTGCGCCAGCTTTGTTGCCGGTGCCGTAGATGAGACTGGCCTGCCAGTCGTTGCCACCCGGCGAGGTGTAAAGCAGGGAGTTGTTCCAGCCGTTGTCGCCCGCGAGCCCCTGTCCGGAGACGCCTTTGTACAGGTGGTTGAGCACCGGGGAGAAGCCGAACGATGTGGAGAACGGATTGAAGCGCAGCGCAGACACGTAGTAGGGCGTGGTGTTACGGCCCAGCAGGAACGAGCCGTAAGGCGTGGCGAGACCAACGTAAGCGTTGCGGCCGAAGAACGTGTCACCCGCAAATCGGCCCGTATTGCCGTTGTTCGGCTGGAAGAACGCTTCCAGAGCGAAGACCGCCGCGTAGCCGTTGCCAAGGTCCTCGCGTCCGCCCATGCCCCAGAAGCTGGTCGACATGCCTCCCGGGTTCACGGCCCACGCGCGTTCCTTACCCAGACTCTTCTGCGCTGCGACGTATTCGTCGATCACCCCGTAAAGCGAGACGCTCGACTGTGCCGACGCGACCTGGCTCGTGCCTGCTGCCGCAAGCGCCAGGCCTGCCCCGATCCACCAACGTGTGATTTTTTTCATGACTTTTTAATTAGTAATATTAATTAAATATTCGCGAGAATCGAAATTGCTTATGACGAAATCGGGGCGCCGGGCGGGGGAACACCCGGCTGTAGTGGTGCGTCAGTCCGGCGTGGCTGATGAGGCGGTCGTGTCGATGCGGCCGATCCCTTTCACGCGAACTTCGTCGAGCGCTTCCTCGTAACCGGCGTCGGCGTAGCGCAAGACGCCGCTGGCGGTGTCGTTGGTCATCGACAAGCAGAGGCGCTCGTCCGCCTTGGTTGTGCCGTCCGCGACCACCGTCACCCCGGCGCTGGTCATATAGCCGCTGTACCCACCACCGCCCGAATGAATCGCGACCAGATCGGCGCACGACGCGCAGTTGAGCATGGCATTGAGCAGTGGCCAGTCGGCAATGGCGTCGGAGCCGTCGCGCATGTTCTCGGTCATGATGTTCGGATGCGCCATGGCACCGGCATCGAGATGGTCGCGCGTGAAGGCGACCGGGGCGCTCAGCTCGCCGTCGCGCACCATGCGGTTGACTTCGAGTGCGAGGGCGGTGCGCTCACCATGGCCGAGCCAGCCAATGCGGGCGGGCAGACCTTCGAACGGCACCTGTTCGCGGGCGAGTCTGATCCAGTTCGCCACGATCTGGTTATCGGCAAAGCGCGTGAGCAGGAAGTCGTCGATCTTGCGGATGTCTTCCGGATCGCCCGACAGGGCAATCCAGCGGAACGGGCCAATGCCGCGTGCGAAGAGCGGACGCAAAAATGCTTCGGTGAAGACCGGGATGTCGAAGGCGCGGGCGACGCCGCCATCCCTGGCGTGCGTGCGGATCAGGTTGCCGTTGTCGAACACCACGGCGCCTTTGTCCAGGAATCCCAGCATGGCGCCCACGTGTCGGACGATCGACGCGCGGCTCGCGTTCATCAGCGTCTCGGTGTCGTTCTTGCGCATCTGCGCCACGGCGTCGAGCGTGTAGCCGGCGGGAACGTAGCCGTAGACCAGATCGTGCGCCGAGGTTTGATCCGTCACGATGTCGGGCACGATGCCGCGAGCAAGGATCTCCGGATACACATCGGCAGCATTGCCTTGCAGTCCGACGGAGATCGGCGCGCGGCGCGCCTGTGCATCGCGAATCAGGGCGAGCGCGTGGTCGAGATTGTCTGCCCGGCATTCGAGGTAGCCAGCTTTCAAGCGCTTCTCGATGCGCTCCGGATTGATCTCGACGGTGAGGATGGCCGCGTTCGCCATGCGTCCGGCGAGGGGCTGCGCGCCGCCCATGCCCCCCATGCCGGCAGTAAGAATGAAGCGGCCGTGCAGATCCCCATTGAAGTGGCGCTCGGCAATGCGAGAGAAGATCTCGTAAGTGCCCTGAATCACACCCTGAGAGCCGATGTATTGCCAATCGCCGGCGGTCAACCCGCCCCAGCAAATCAGATTGTCCTTCTCCCAGCGGTAGAAGTTCTCGGCGCGAGCCCACTGCCCGACCATATTGCAGTTCGCCATGATGACGATTGGCGCGCGATCGTGGGTTTGCAATACGCCGATGGGCTTGCCGGACTGCACGATCAGCGTCTGGTCGTCTTCGAGCGTGAGCAGGGCGCGAACCATGGCGTCGTGCGACGGCCAATCGCGCGCGGCGCGGCCCATTGCGGCATAGACGATCAGGTTGTCGGGGTCCTCGCCGACCGCGAGCACATTTTCGAGCAGACGAAGCAACGCTTCCTGCCGCCAGCCTTTGCAGCGCAGCGTGGTGCCATGGGGAATGGGGAAATCTCGTTTCATGCGGTGCCTCAGCTTGCCAGCGCGTAATCGGTGAAGTTCATGCCAAGTGCCTGCTCGACGACGGCGTAGACCGATGCGTCGCGCACGCTCGACGAGAGCGGAATCTCGCGTTTGTGCACATGCAGGACCGCGATTTCCATCCCTTCGCGTAGCGTGCCTGCGGACACCGGGTTGCCGTCCATGTCGAGCGTGGTGATGACGTCGGGGTAGCAGGCCACTCGCTCGCCGTGTGTGTTTGTCACTGCCATGTGTTCGTTCATCACATGCACGACGAGGCGGTTCGCACCGTCGCCGATCTCGACCGTACCGATGTCGAACGCTTCCTGTGTGTAGGCGAGCGTGTTGCGCACGACCTTGCCCGATCCGATGATGGCGCCACGCGTTGCCTGGCAAATGGCATCGATCACGTGAGCACCGCCCCTCGGCTGGGCGGCGAGAATCGCTTCGCCCAGCGAGAGCGCCATGCTGATGCCGCCGAGCGCTGCGTGGCGGCGCACGTAGTCGGCGCGGATCGGGTTGCGGCAACTGGCGATGAATCCGCCCGCCATGTCTGCGGCCTTGCGCAGTACCGGAGAGACTTTGCCGGTCGCGCCATGCACCGTCAGCTCGATATAGGCGTGATTGGCGCGATTGCCGCCCACGGCGCTCTGGATCATCGGAGAGGGGCTGCCGGCGAGGCCGAGCGATCCCATGTCGCCGGTCGGGTGCGCCCGGACATCGCCCACGGCATCGATGACTTTGGTGCCGAGTACGGCCGACGGCAGCCATGCGTTGAGCGTGCTCGACATACCGTTCTGGCCGATGATGAGGCCATAGAGCGATTCACCGAGCGCGTCCTGCACCCGCTGGGCAGCCTTGACATAGTCGATGCCGAGCATCTCCCAGTCGGTCAGTCCGCCTGGCGCACCGATGGCGGCAGCGGTAGCGATCCAGGCGTCGTCCGCGACTTCGTCCATCGTGACCAGTTCGGGGCGGCCGAGGGTCACGGCCATCGTGCCAAGCTGACGGCCATGGTCTGCCCAGCCCCCCCCGCCGCACGCAAACACCGAGCCGCCGAGTACGGCGGCTTCGACATCTTTCAACGTCAACACTCGTCCCATCCGAATACCTCTCCTCGTTCATTGGCAACGCCTGAAGCGCGTTGTGTCGAGAGGATTATGGGAAGGCTCGTAAATAATGTCGTCGCATCATTTATACGCACCATATAACCCTATGTTAAGGGTTCGCTCTCATGGCGCAGCACCGCGTCGGGCGCTGAAAGGCCCGTGGTGTAAGCGTTCTCGGACATCGGAGTGAATATGAGGCGCGCGGCGTGAGGCCGGGCTTACGGGGATGGCCGGCGCGACGTCAGTTCACGTTGGCGTGATCGTCGCCATCGGCGTCGTCGGCCTCAGTTGCGTCGGTCGGGCCGTGACGGCGCCATCCGGCGTCTAGCGCACGCAACACGCGAATGAACTCCTGTGCGAGACGCGACAAGGGTTCGAGCTGGAGATGAAACACGTTGACCGGCACTTCCACCGTATCGACGATCGGCACGGTGACGACATCCGTCCACACCGGTCCCTTCACGGTGATTTCGTCGACGAGCGCGACTCCCGCCGCGGCTTGCACGAGCGCGCAGGCAACGTGCGCCTGCTGCACTTCCACGACGGGCTCGGGCTGACCTTCGGGGCCGCCGAACATGCTTCGGATGAGCATGCCGAACGGAATGTCGGGGCTATAGCCGATGAGCGGTTCGCGGGCGATTTCCTCCATCGTGACGCTGCTTTTCGTACTGAGCGGATGCGAGGACGGCACCGCCGCGACGATCCGGTTTTCGTACAACGGAAGCGTTGCCAGACTCGGGTGATCGATCGGCATGTAGGCCACGCCGATTTCGACTTGCTGGCTGAGCAGCGCTTGCAGCATCACGCTTGGAATCAACGTCTGCAAGACCACACGCACTTCCGGATAGCGTCGACGGAAAGCGGCAATGGCGCGCGGCATGAGCGATTGCCCGAGGCTGGGGCTGCAAGACAGGCGCAACTGACCCTCGCGGTTTTCGGCCAGATTTTCGGCGACCTCGTTGACACGCTGCACGCTCTGGTAGAGGGTCGTCACTTCAGTGAACAGGCGGCGTGCTTCGGGGGTGGGGTAGAGCCGGCCCTTGACCCGCTCGAACAGCGCGAACCCGAGCCGTTGCTCGGTGTAGGCAATCAACCGACTGACCGCGGGTTGGGAGACGAAGAGGAGCTTGGACGCGCCGCTGATCGAGCCGCTCAGCATGATGGCCCGAAAGACTTCGATCTGGCGTAGGTTGAGTTTCATGCCCGCTTCAAACCCTTAACTTTGTGTTAATCGTTGCGCATATTTAAGCATAAGACGTTTTGCCAAACCACTCATTACACTGGCGCATAACTTTTCAACCCGCCGGAATAACGATGAGCGATTTTGATTGGGTGATGCGTGGCAACGTGGTCGATGCCGACGCAATCGTGATGGACGGATGGCTGGCGGTGCGCGACGGCAAGATCGCAGCACGTGGCCGGGGCGAGGCCCCATCGTCGAAGGAACGGATCGATGCGCGCGGGCAATGGATCATCCCGGGCGTGGTCGACGGGCAGGTGCATTCGGGCAGTCAGCGCGATCAGGAAGGACTGGGCTGGGCCTCGCGCGCTGCGGCGGCTGGCGGTGTGACCGTCATGGTCGATATGCCTTACGACGATCCGGAGCCGGTCGCGTCGCGGGCCCAGTTGGATGCCAAGATCGCCGAGGTCGAGCGCGATTGCCACGTTGATGTCGCGTTGTTCGGCACGCTCAACGAGACGCATGGTCTCGACGCGGCGGCGGGTCTGATCGACGGTGGCGTTTGCGCGTTCAAGTTCTCGACGTTCGAAGCGACACCGGGGCGTTTCCCGCGCGTCGAAGAGGACATGCTTTACGAAGCGTTCCGCCGCATCGCGCCGTCGGGGATCGTGTGCGGTGTGCACAACCAGATGCAGGACCTCACACGCAAGAACATCGCGCGTCTGACCGAAGCCGACGACACGGGCTGGGATGCTTTCCTGCGTGCGCATCCACCGCTCATCGAAAATCTCGCCACTGCGCTGATCTATGAGATTGGCGCGGAAACCGGCGCCCGCGCCCACGCAGTGCATGTGTCGACGTCGCGCGGCTTCGAGATTTGCAATATGTATCGGCAGGCCGGACACCGGGCCAGCATCGAGACCTGCGTGCAATACCTGATGCTCAACCATGAGGAGCACACGCGCCGCTTCGGCGCCAGGACGAAGCACTATCCGCCGATCCGCCCGAAGGCAGAAGTCGATCTGCTGTGGACGCACATGGCGGCGGGCGATTGCACGTTCGTGTCTTCCGATCACGTGAGCTGGGGGCTGGAGCGTAAAGGCAATCCGAACGTATTCCGCAATTCGTCGGGTGGACCAGGGCTCGAGACGTTGTTGCCCGCGTTCTGGACCGGGTGCGAGGAGCATGGTATTTCGCCCACGATGGTGGTCAAGCAACTGTGTCGCAATCCGGCCCGGCACTTCCTGCTCGACGACCGCAAAGGCTCGCTCGAGGTGGGCGCCGACGCCGACGTCGTGATTCTGCGCCCCGAGCGCTACGCCTACGACCCGTCGACCAGCCTGTCGGCAGTGCAATGGAGTTCGTTCGAAGGCCGCGAGTTCACGGTGCGCGTTGCCGGTACCTGGTGTCGCGGGCAGCAGGTTTATGACGGTGCGGGCATCGTCAATCGGAAGGGCGACGGGCGCTTCCTGCGCCCGCGCAAGGCGTGAGCGCACGCGGGAGTCATTGATGTCAGAAGTCATACAGCAGGCGACGCCGAATGCCGTCGCGAACGTTCCACCGCTCAATGCCGAGCGGCTCTGGTCGCGCGTGGAGACGCTCGCGACGATGACCCGGCCAGATGTGCCATGGACCCGGCGCGCCTTTTCACCCCTGTTTACGGAAGCTCGCGTATGGCTGCGCGCCGAGATGGAGGCTGCCGGACTTGAAGTGCATCAGGATGCGGGCGGCAATCTGATTGGGCGCATGCCGGGACGGAGCCCCTCGCGCGCACCGCTCGTCACGGGATCGCATTGCGACACCGTAGTGGGGGGGGGCCGCTTCGACGGCATCATCGGTGTGCTCGCGGGTATCGAGGTCGCACATACCTTGCATGAGCAGGGCGTGGTGCTGGAGCATCCGTTCGAAGTGATCGACTTCCTCTCCGAGGAGCCCAGCGACTACGGTATCTCGTGCGTGGGCAGTCGCGCCATGTCTGGCGTGTTGTCTGCGCAAATGCTCGACGCGCGCAATCCTGAGGGGGAAACGCTGGCTGACGGTATCCGGCGGATTGGCGGCGATCCTGCGCGATTGAGCGCACCGTTGCGGCGTTCGGGCGAGACGGCGGCATTCGTCGAGTTGCATATCGAGCAAGGCCCGGTACTCGAGGCGCGAGGCTTGCCGATTGGCGTCGTGACGAACATTGTTGGCATTCGTCGCGTGCAGTTCTCGGTGCACGGTCGCCCCGATCATGCGGGCACGACGCCGATGGATATCCGTTGCGATGCGCTTGTTGGCGCCGCGCGAATCATCGACGCCGCGCACCGACTGGCAAGCGACGCGAGCAGCAATCCCCATTACGTAGTGGCGACCATTGGGCGTATTGCCATGACACCCAACGTGCCGAATGCCGTGCCGGGCAGCGTGGACATGGTGTTGGAAGTGCGCAGCGACAACGACGACATCCTCGCGCAGTTTCCGGAGCAAGTGCTGGCGAGCGTCGAAGCGGATCTTGACGCGCTCCGGGTGCGTTGCACGAGTACGCCATTGAGCCGTGCGCAACCGACAGACTGTACCCCTGTGGTCATGGACGCCGTCGAACGCGCGTCGCATCGGCTTGGCTATGCATCGATGCGACTGCCGAGTGGGGCGGGGCACGATGCCGTCTATCTGGCGCCCACCGGCCCTATTGGCATGATCTTCATTCCCTGCCTGAACGGGCGTAGTCACTGCCCGGAGGAATGGATCGAGCCGTCGCAACTGCTCGATGGCACACGCGTGCTGTACGAGACGATTCGTGAGCTCGATGGTGTCTTGGCGCGCAACGACGCAAGTCGTTGAGCGATACCGCTTACTGGGAGATATGCGATGGCGCCTCGGGATCGTAGACGGCGTACAGCTTGGTGTAGCCATTCGACTCGAACACGCCTGTCCAGCCTTTGGGCAACGTGACGGCTTCGCCTGGGCCGGCTTCGACAACGCTGCCGTCGGTCGACGTGAACTTTGCGCCACCGCTCAGGAAAACCAGCAACTCGGTGTACGGATAGCCGGGCGCCGAACGGATGTCCTCCCGCACTGGCCCGGATTTGAATACGCCCGTCTGAAAGGCTTTATCGCCCGAGGTGAAGGTGTTGACGTCGATGGTGTCGTTGCCGTCTTCATTCTCTTGCACGGCGTCGGCGCGGTCGAATATCGGACCGGCGAGTTCCTGGCGGGACGCTTTGATGGGGTGGAGCGTCTCGGCGCGAGCGCCGCTCAGGAACAAGGCGAGCGTGATCAGTGCGGCGGCAGCGCGCGCCGTCCGGTAAGTCCTGCGATGCGGCATAAAGTTGTCTCTCTCGTTTTTCATAGGCCGACAAGTATCGGCGCGCCGTTGGGCGTCCGGTCGAGGGCCGGGCGAGAGCATATCAATCGCGGCGGGCGTCGGGCAAGGCCCACGTGCGCGGCAGTTGCCGCGGCCGGCCATGGCGCAGGCTTAGTCGCCGAACTGCGCGATCATGCGCTGCTTCGTATAGTCGACGAAGGCTTTCGCGAGTTGCGAGGGCGGGTGTTGCGTCGAGGTGACGAGCGAGAAGCCGGACAACACGGTCGGCTCGAACGGTTTGACAATCACGCGCCCCGCCGCGTACCGGGCCGTGATCTGATCGATGATCGCCACGCCCGCGCCATGTTGCACCAGCACGCAAATCGCTGCGGACAGTTGCGATTCGGCACTCATCACCCGGTCGATCTGGCGTTCGGCGAAGATGCGATCGATATACATCCGCCCGTCGAACTCCTTCGGGTACGACACGAACGACTCGTCGCGCAAATCTTCCGGGTAGATGACCTCGCGGTCTGCGAGACGATGGCCCAGCGGAAGAATGCACCGCATGGGGGCGCGATGCAGTGTCTCGACGTTCACGCCCGCATGGGTTAGCGGATGCGCGATGAAGCCGACGTCGCAACGGCGTCCGACCACCATGTCCACCACGATGCTCGACGCGTGAATCAGCAGTGTCGTGCTGATTCCCGGATGCTCGCGCATGAAGCCGGTCAGGGTCGTGGGCAGGAACTCGAGCGCGAGGGCCGGCGCGCCTGCGATGTGCAGTGATCCGCGCCGCAGCGACTTGATCTGTTCTGCCGTCTGCGCAATGCGGTCGATGCCTGCAAACGAGCGCTCCACCTCCTCGAACAGCACCATCGCTTCGGGCGTCGGGTTCAGCCGGCCGTTGATCCGGTCGAATAAGGAAAACCCTACGTCGGCCTCCAGATCGTTAATCAGGCGCGTGACCGCCGGTTGCGAGATATGGAGCATGTCGGCCGCGCGAGTGACCGTCTGACGCAGGATCAGCGCGCGAAATGCCTCCAACTGCCGGATCTTCATCGAAGCCTCGTCTGACCCACCCCATAACATTTGCGTATGGTTGGGTAAAAAAATGTGATTTGACCGTGAGTGTGTCGAAAACGACTCTACGAAAACCACGCAATAGTTTCATCTTTTTTCGTAATGTCGGGCCATAACATCACATAACACTGCATCACGCAAGGAGCTTCTCGATGAAGACTGTCGTTCCCCAAACGCTTCGCAAGCTTGGCCGCGCCGCCGCTGTCTCGGCCGGTGTCGCCGGATTGGTTTTCGGTGCCACGACCGCTCATGCCGACACCACGCTGTACGTCGGCGCCTATGGCGGCTCGTTTGAACAGATGCTCAAGAAGGACGTCATTCCCGGCTTCGAACGGGCGAACCCCGGCACCAAGGTGGTGATCGTGCCGGGCGATTCGACGACGACTCTTGCCAAGCTGCAGGCGCAAAAGGGCAAAGCCGGCATGGACGTGGTCTTCCTCGATGACGGTCCGATGTATCAGGCCATTCAGATGGGCTTCTGCGGCAAACTCGCCGATGCGCCGGTCTATCAGGATCTGTACGACATCGCGAAATTCAAGAACGGCAGTGCCGTGGCCGCCGGGTTGATCGCCACAGGGATTGCCTACAACACGCGTCTGTTCCAGTCGAAGGGCTGGCCTGCGCCGACGTCGTGGAAGGAACTGTCCGATCCGAAGTACAAGGGCAAGCTCGTGATGCCGAGCATCAAGAACACTTACGGGCTGCATGCGCTGCTCGTCGAGTCGAAGCTCAACGGCGGCAGCGACACCAACATCGATCCGGGCTTCCGGGAAATGGAGAAGATCGCGCCCAACGTGCTGTCGTTCGATCCGTCGCCGGGCAAGATCGCCGAGTTGTTCCAGGCGGATGAAGTCGGTATCGCCGTGTGGGGCAACGGCCGCGTGCAGGCGCTTCGTCAGCAGGGCATTCCGGTCGAGTTCGTGTATCCGAAGGAAGGCGCGGTAGCGCTGGGCATGGGGATGTGCGCGGTAGACAAGTCGGCTAACGACGCGCTCGCCCAGAAGTTCATCCAGACGATCCTCTCGCCGCAGACGCAAGCCATCCTCGCCGAAAGCCAGGGTGTGGCGCCCTCGAACAAGAAGACCCAACTGTCGATGTCCGTCGCGGCACGCGTGCCGTCGCCCGCGCAGATCGACAAGCTCGTGCGTGTCGACTGGGACGTCGTCAACGCGAAGCGCGCTGAGTGGACGCAGCGCTGGAACCGTCAGATCGAGCGTTAAGGCGCAGGAGATCACAAGCGTCATGAGCACACCATATTTGCGTCTCGAGCAACTCGGCAAACGCTTTGGCGACACCGTCGCGGTCGAGGGTGTCGATCTCTCGATCGCACAGGGCGAATTCATTTCGCTGCTGGGCCCGTCCGGCTGCGGCAAGACCACGACGTTGCAGATGATCGCGGGGTTCGTCGCTCCGAGCACCGGCCGAATTCTGCTCGAAGGCCGTGACCTCACGCCGGTCCCACCGGAAAAGCGCGGGCTCGGTATCGTGTTCCAGAGCTACGCGCTGTTCCCGCACATGACCGTGGCGCAGAACGTCGCGTTTGGTCTCGACATGCGCCGCGTGGATGCCGGGCAAAAGCAACGCCGTGTGCAGGACGCTCTGGAACTGGTGCACCTCGGCCAGCACGCACAGCGTTACCCGCGCGAGCTTTCGGGGGGACAGCGTCAGCGTGTGGCGCTGGCCCGGGCACTGGTGATTGCGCCGCCCGTGTTGCTGCTCGACGAGCCATTGTCGAACCTCGACGCCAAGCTGCGCGAGCAGATGCAGGACGAGTTGCGCGCCATTCAGCGCAAGGTCGGCACGACCACCATCATGGTCACGCATGATCAGGCCGAGGCACTTGCCATCAGCGATCGGGTGGTGTTGCTCAACGCGGGACGTGTGGTGCGCATCGATACGCCGCACGATGTCTACGAAGACCCGCGCGCCACGTTTGCCGCGCATTTCATCGGACAGACCAATCTCATCACGGGGCTGCTCGATGTGCGCGGCGGCGTGGCCGTGCTCGATGCGCAGGGGCACCGGCTCGCCGTCTCCCCCGCGCATGCCGGCCCGGTGTCGGCGGAGGGCGCCAACGGCCCGGCAACGTTCAGCCTGCGACCCGAACGCATTCGTCTGACGTCGGCAACGGCGGGGCGCCTCGCGGGTCGCGTTGGTCAGCGCAGCTTCCACGGTAATCACTGGGTGCTCACGGTGTCCACGGCGCTGGGCGAACTGCGGGTGCTCGTGTCGAATGACGGTGTCGTCGCAGCGAACGACGGCGAAGCGGTCGGGCTCGATTGGGCCGACGACGCGCTGCGTCTCGTGCAGGAGGGCGCATGAATGCCGCGACGTCTACGCCTTCGGGTGCCTCTGCCGTGCCGGACATGAAAGCGAGCGCAGCGGTCTCCCCCGAGGTTGCCAGCCAGCGGCGCGCTGCCTGGGCGCTGGTCACGCCGGCGACGATGTATTTCCTCGTGCTGCTGGCGGTGCCGCTCGTCCTGACGTTCGTGCTGAGCCTGCACGGCTTCGACCCGAATCTGGGCGGGATTCTGCCGACAGTCTCCTTGCAGCATTACGTCGACATTCTCACGGACAGCTACTTCTACGAGATATTTCTGCGCACGCTGCTGCTCTCCGTCGGGGTGACGCTGCTGTGCGTGCTGGTGGGCGTGCCGGAGGCGTACTTCCTGTTCCGCATGCGCGATCCGTGGCGCTCGCTCTGTCTGGTGCTGGTGCTCGGGCCGTTGCTGATTTCGGTCGTCGTGCGCACGCTGGGCTGGTCGATTCTGCTGGGCCGCGAAGGGCTGGTGAATACAGTGCTCGCAAAACTGGGGCTGATCGATCATCCGTTGCAGATGCTGTTCACGATGGGCGCGGTTACGGTGGCGCTGGTGCATGTGCTCGTGCCGCTCATGGTGCTCTCGGTGTGGACCTCGCTCACCCGGCTCGATCCGGCCGTGGCGCATGCGGCGCGCTCGCTCGGCGCCGGGCGGGCGACGGTAATGTGGCGTGTGGTGCTGCCGCAGATCACGCCGGGCATTCTCTCCGGCAGTCTGATCGTGTTCGCACTGACGGCAAGCGCCTTTGCCACGCCCGCGCTGATCGGCGGCCGACGCCTGAAGGTCGTGGCGACCACGGCCTACGACGAGTTTCTCGGCACGCTGAACTGGCCGCTCGGCGCTGCCATCGCCATCGTGCTGCTGATCGTCAATGTGGCCATCGTCAGCGGGTATAACCGCGCACTCGAGAAGCGCTTCACGCGCCGTCTCGGCTGAGGAGGCGGGCAGATGAGTACGCAAGATTCTCAATACGACCGCAACGGTGTGGCGGCGCTGACGTTCCATGTGCTGTTTCTGGTCTTCATCCTCGCGCCGCTGGTCGTCGTGTGTCTGGTCGCGTTCACACCGGACAATTTTCTGTCGATCCCCACGCAGCACTTTTCCCTGCGCTGGTTTTCGTCGCTGATGAGCGACGAGGACTTCCAGTCGGCACTGCGCACGAGTTTGTGGCTGGGCGTGACGTCGGCCACGGTGTCGACCGTGTTGGCCGTGCCCACGGCGATGGGGCTGGCACGCTACCGCTTCCCTGGGCGCGATGCGATCAACTCGTTCCTGCTCTCGCCACTGATGATTCCGCCGGTGGTGCTGGGCATTGCGTTCCTGCGGCTGTTCACGCTGCTCGACATGGGCGGATCGTTCGCGAGCCTGGTGGCCTGCCATGCGTTGCTGATCTTTCCCTACGCCTTGCGCCTGATCATGTCAGCGCTTGTCGGGCAGGCCGACGAGGCGGAGCGGGCGGCGCGCTCGCTCGGCGCAGGACGCTGGACAACGTTCCGGCGGATCACGCTGCCGGCGATTCTGCCGGGCGTGGCGGGCGGCTGGGTGCTGGCATTCATCAACAGTTTCGACGAACTCACGGCCACGATTTTCGTCACGTCGCCTACGACGATCACGCTGCCGGTGCGCGTCTACATGAACATGAGCGAGACGGTCGATCCGAGTGTGGCGGCGATCTCGACACTGCTTATCGGGCTGACGCTGGCAGTGATGCTGGTGCTCGATCGGATCTATGGGCTGAACAAGGTTCTGGTTGGAAATCACTAAAACATGCAAAAGACATACGATATCGCCGTCATTGGAGGCGGCCTGGTCGGCATGGCGATCGCCTACGGGCTTGCCAAGCGCGGACAACGCGTCGTCGTTTGCGATGGCGAAGACAATTCGCTACGTGCCGCACGCGGCAACTTCGGATTGGTCTGGGTGCAGGGAAAAGGGGGCACCTGCACGGATTACGCTCGCTGGTCGCTGCACTCGGCCAACACCTGGCAAAGCTTTGCCGACGAGTTGTTCGCACGCACTGGCGTATCCGTCGGCTTTCAGCGGCCCGGCGGCTTCAACATCGCGCAAACGCCGGAGGAACTCGCGGTCAAGGTCGACAGCATGCGCAAGTTGCACGAAGCCGAGCCTTCGCTCGTGTACGAAGTGCTCGATCACGACGCGCTCGCCGAGCGCCTGCCGGCCATTGGCCCCGATGTAGCAGGTGGCATCTATTCCAAGAACGACGGTCACGTGAGCCCGCTATACACGCTGCGCGCGCTGTTCGCCGCCTTCGAGCAGGCGGGCGGCGAGTATGCGCCGAACGTGCGGGTCACCGACATTCGTCAGGTCGGCAGCGCCTTTCGCGTGAGCATGGGCGAGACGTCGCTCGACGCGGGACGCGTCGTGCTGGCGGCCGGTCTGGGCAATCGCGAGCTGGCGCCGATGGTGGGACTCAGCGCGCCCGTCAAACCGCTGCGCGGCCAGATTCTCGTGACCGAGCGTGTCAAACCTTTTCTCGACTATCCGACGATCTATGTGCGTCAAACGGTCGAAGGGTCGGTCATGCTCGGCGACTCTGCCGAAGACGTGGGCTTCAACGACGGTGTGACCCCCGACGTCCTGGCCGACATTGCCCGTCGCGCTATCGCGCCGTTCCCGCTGCTCAAGAACGTGCGCGTGGTGCGTGCCTGGGGCGCATTGCGCGTGATGACGGCGGATGGTCTGCCGATCTACGAAGCCTCCGAGGCCTGTCCGGGGGCGTACCTCGCCACCTGCCACAGCGGCGTGACGCTTGCCGCCGCCCATTGTGAAACCATCGCGCCGTGGATTCTCGGCGCGTCGCGTCCCGCGCTACTGGATCATTTCTATGCCAAACGTTTCGCTGCTTAAGTCGCTGGCGCGCAAGGATAGCGCGACGGTGCGCATCACGATCGACAGCACGCCGGTCGATGTGCCGGCCGATATGAATGTGGCGGCCGCGCTGCTCTTCGCAGGTGTCACGGCGTGCCGGACGACGCCCGTGACGGGGAGCGACCGTGCCCCGTTCTGCATGATGGGCGTGTGTTTCGACTGTCTCGTGGAGATCGACGGTGTGCCGAACCGCCAGGGGTGCATGACGCCTGTGCGTGAGGGCATGCAGGTGTGCCGAATGGACGGAGCGAGGAGTGTGGCATGAGCACGAAGATCGTAGATTTGCTGGTGGTTGGCGCGGGGCCTGCCGGATTGGCCGCGGCGCTGGAAGCCAGGCGTCATGGGCTTGCCCCGCTGGTCGTGGATGAAAACGGTTTGCCCGGCGGACAGATTTATCGCAGCGTCAGCCGCTCGCCGCTGGCCGACCCAGGGGTACTCGGGCCGGACTATCTGCATGGGCGGGCGCTGGTCGACGCGTTCACGTCGGCAGGCATCGCCTATTGGCCGCAGACGCTGGCCTGGCAGATTGGGGCAGACAAACGTGTGTCCGTCACGCGGCAAGGCGCGGGCGGTGGCACGTTGCAGATCGAAGCCGGTGCCATCGTTCTGGCGAGCGGTGCGCAGGAGCGCCCCTTCCCGATTCCCGGCTGGACACTGCCCGGTGTGATGGGAGTGGGGGCGGCGCAAACGCTGCTCAAGGCATCGGCGCTGGTGCCCGACTCGCCGGCGGTGTTGGCTGGGTGCGGCCCGCTGCTCTATCTGTTTGCGTGGCAACTGATCAATGCCGGTGTGCCGGTGCGCGCCATTCTCGATACGGCCGAGCCGAGCGCTCGGCGCAATGCGCTGCGCCATGCCGGTGGGGCCTTGCGTGCGCCGTCGTATCTGATGAAAGGCTTCAAGCTGCTGCGTGCGATTCGCGCAGCCGGTGTGCAGCACGTCAAGCATGTGGAGGCCTTGCGCGTCATCGGGGCCACACAGGCCGAGGGCATCGAGTATGTCGTTGGCGGACGCACCGAGCGCATCGACACGGCGCTGGTATTGCTGCATCAGGGCGTGATTCCGAACACACAGGTCACGCGTTCGATCGGTTGCGAGCACGTGTGGGACGAGGCGCAGTTGTGCTGGCGTCCGAAGACCGACGCATGGGGCGAGACGAGTTTGCCGGGCATCTTCGTGGCCGGTGACGGCGCGGGGATTGGCGGTGCGCTGGCGGCCGAGCCGTCGGGACGACTTGCGGCCGTGCAAGCCGCCGTCAAACTCGGCAAGCTCGACGGCGCGAAGCGCGACTCACGGGCACTTTCCTTGCGCCGCGAACTGGCGGCGCACACGGTGATTCGCCCGTTCCTCGACGCGTTGTACCGGCCGGCCGAGGCATTCCGCGCGCCGGCCGACGACAGCACCATCGTGTGCCGTTGCGAGGAGGTGACGGCCGGGGATGTGCGTCGCATGGCCGGGCTGGGGTGCGTCGGTCCCAACCAGACGAAGAGTTTCTCGCGTTGTGGCATGGGCCCGTGTCAGGGTCGTTTCTGCGGGCTGACGGTCGCGGAACTGCTGGCGCAGGCGCAGGGCTGTGCGGTGCCGGAAGTCGGGTACTACCGAATCCGTCCACCGATCAAGCCGGTCACGCTGGGCGAGTTGGCCACGGCGGTCGAGGCCCCCGAATTCCTGAGCGAGCGCGCAGGCTTCCCCAAGTAGGTGAGGTGGGCTCGCGCCTCTCACCTGCTTTTTTTATTCCTTTTGGAGACGTGGTCAATGAGCGATATTCAACGCCATCACACGAACGCACGGATGAGCCGTGTCGTGGTGCATAACGGAACGGTCTACATCGGCGGTCAGACGGCCGACGATCGCACGCAGGACATCACCGGGCAGACGCAGCAAGTGCTCGCGAAGCTCGACGGGTATCTGAAAGATGCCGGGATCGACAAGTCGCGTCTGCTCTCGGCACAGGTCTGGCTCAAGGACATCGAGTCCGATTTCGCCGGCATGAACGCCGTGTGGGATGCGTGGACCAGCCCGGGCAACACGCCCACGCGCGCCACCGTCGAGTCGCGTCTCGCGGCATCCGATCTGCTCGTCGAGATCGCGGTGATTGCAGCGGCGAAGTAAGCCCTAAAGGCATACGGCATGCGCCAGTCGGGCCCGCGATCGTTCGCGGGCCTTTTTCATGGGGAACGCGTCGCGCACATCAGAATGCTCAGCTAAATGCAGTGATGAATGGAATCCGTTCGTTGGTTGACGCCTCGTATCGTTGAATGGAAAGTCGCGCAGGCATAATGCGCAAGCCGGCAGGCGAAACGACTTTCTTAAACCAATGACGCCCCGGACGTTGGCGAAATGACGGATCAATCGAAACACCAGGTAACACGCAAAACATCGCAAAGAGGGCGGGACTTCTCTCGCCGCGTGCTGGGCTTGCGCAGTCTGGGCTGTGTCCTGAGCGCCATCGCCGTTTTCACCGTGTTTCAACATATCGGTGCGTCGCACTTCGCCTATGGCGTCTGGGCACTCAACGCGTTTCTCTGGCCGGCCTTTGCACACGCCATTGCCCTTTCCGCTGTCGACCCGGTCGCAGCCGAGCGTCGCAATCTGTTGTGCGACTCGGCGTTCGGCGGGGGCTGGGTGGTGGCGATGCACTTCAGCGGCGTGCCGTCCGCCGTTCTGATCTCGGTGTTGCTGATGCACAATGCGTCGGCGGGCGGCTACCGGCTGCTGCGCGACGGGATTCTGGCGATGATGGCTGGTGGCGTGCTCACCGGCGCGGTTATCGGGTTCGGGTTCGAGACCGACATTGCATTGTCAGAGTTGGTGGCGAGTCTGCCGCTGCTACTGATCTATCCGACGCTCGTCGGCCTGACCAGCTTCCGCTTGGCGAAACGGCTCTCGACAAGCGAGCGCGCGCTGCGCCGGATCAGCGATCAGGACGATCTCACATCGCTGCTCAATCGCCGGTCATGGATGCGGGCACTGACCCATTGCTATGCGGACAAACGCACCGGCCGGTCGGGGACGGCGAGCATTGCCTTAATCGATATCGATGGATTCAAGGAAATCAACGACTTCCACGGCCATCTTCAGGGCGATTCGCTGATCCGCATGCTCTCCGACGTGTTGTCGAGCGAATTGGGCAGTCATGACGTGATCGGCCGTTACGGCGGTGACGAATTTTGCGTGCTGTTCGACGGACAGACGGGCGACAGAGCGCGTAAGAAGCTGGAGAAGGTTCGTGCCATGTTTGCCGAGGCCACGCGCGGGCTGGATGCGTCGGGTAGCGTGACCTTGAGCGTGGGTGTTGCCGATTTCGACGGCGACCTCGTCTCGCCGACCGCATGGCTCGCACTGGCCGACGGCGCACTTTATTCGGCCAAACGCTCGGGAAAGGACCGGATCGTGATTGCGCATGTCGGCAGTCAGTTCGACGGGGCCGTGGTGAGATAGCCCCCGGGCACTGGCGCGTGGTGCTTGTCGATCAGGTCGTCGGAGCGCGTCCGAGCCGGCGTTCCAGCGCGGTCTTTGCCTCGGGCCACTCGTCGTCGATGATGCTAAAGCGCACCGAATTGCGCTTGCGCCCGTCGGGCATGATGCGTTCGTGGCGCACGATCCCTTCCTGCCTGGCGCCGATGCGCAGGATGGCGGCTCTGGACTTCTCGTTCAACTCGTCGGTCGTGAATTGCACGCGAACGCATTGCAGTGTCTCGAACGCGAACGTGAGCAGCAGATATTTGGCTTCGGTGTTGATGCTCGACCGCTGGGCGGACTCGCTCAGCCACGTATGACCAATCTCCAGCTTCCGGTTGGCCCGGTCGATTTTCCAGAATCGTGTGCTGCCGACGACCTTGCCGGTGGCCGTCGACACGATGACGAACGGCATGACGGTGCCGTCTTCGCGTCCCCGCAGCGCCTTTTCGACGTAGTCGTCGACCGTCTCCGGTCCAGGCACGACGGTCACTTTCAAATTCCACAGTTCCCCGTCGGCGGCGGCAGCGAGCAGTGCCGGCGCGTGGTGGGCTTCCAGGGGATGGAGTTCAACGCTGCTGCCGACCAGCGTGGGTCGCATCGCGTCGGATGGAGAATCAGTCGTGGCCATGGGGAAGCGCTTGGATGAGGGGGCTGCCTGCAAAACGTCGATTTTGCCCTGAGCGCCTTCCGGCGACAAGATGACGGCCGCGGGTCATGCATGGCTGCGTGCGAATGCGCCACCGCGCCTACATGCCGAATTCGCGTAAGCCTTCCAGATCGAGAATCGTCAACACGCCGTAGTCGACTTTGACCAACCCCGCCTGCTCCAGCACTTTGAGCGCGAGATTGACACGCTGACGCGACACGCCGGCGAGATAGCTCAGTTCTTCCTGAGAGATCTGCACGGTGTTGTCGTCGGACGGGTACAGGTTCGGATTGAACATCGACGAGAGCGAACGTGCGACGCGGGCATCGGTGTCCAGCAGACGTTCGTGTTCGACAGCCGCGATGAACTGGCCGAGACGCTCGTTAAGCTGGAGCGTCAGAAAGCGGTTGAACGGGATGCTGGTGTCGAGCAACCAGTCGAACGTGGCGATCGGCATGTGAGCGACCACAGAATCGCGCAGCGCCATCACGTCGTATTTTCGGATCTCGCGCTTGAGCACCGATCCTTCACCGAACCAGGCGCCCGCAGGCACCCCCGTGAACGTCACCGACTTCCCGCTGGCAGATGCCGTCGCAATCTTCACCAGCCCTTCGATCACGCCGAACCATGCGTGCGTGGGGTCCCCCTTGCGGCACACGTAGCCGCCATTCTCGACAGGTTTCACCTGAATTTCCGCTACCACGCGTGCGCGCTGTTCCGGCGTCAGACCTTGCGCCCACACGCTGCGCTGCAACAGGGTTTCGAGCGACATATAGGGATTTTCCCTTGATTGTCATCCGGGTGACAAATCCGCCGTGAGCCATGAGGTATCTTCGCCTTGCCTGGCAGCGCCGAGACAAGCATTCATGGCGGTTCGTACACGACGCCGAAACACAAGTATAGAAGCTGCCGACTGCCGGGCATAGCCGTCGTCGCTCCGTATTGCAGACTTGCAAGAACTAAGCAGGGTACCGAACCAACGCGTCGTTTCCGGACGCGACTTGCACCAGAGAATGAGAGAGCGTGCCACACGCACGCGCGCCGACCGAGCCACGCCACTCCCCCTCGACGGACGTCGAATGGTGGCGAGACACAGGAGACAGGCATGCAGGAGCGGACCACTTTCCCGCGCTTATTGCTGGCCCATGCGGCAACGCGTGGCGAGCGCACGGCGTATCGGGAAAAAGATCTGGGGATCTGGCAAAGCTGGAGCTGGCAGGAGGCCGCGCAGGAAGTCAGGATGCTGGCCTGTGCGCTGGCATGCGCCGGGTTCAAGCGGGGCGATAACCTCGCCATCGTCGGCAACAATCGCGTGCGCCTGTACTGGGCGATGACCGCAGCGCAATCGCTGGGTGGCGTGGCCGTGCCGTTGTATCAGGACGCCGTCGCGGCGGAAATGATTCATGTGCTGGAAGACGCCGAAATCGATTTCGCCATCGTCGAAGACCAGGAGCAGGTCGACAAGCTGCTCGAATTGCGCGAGCGTGTGCCGCGTCTGTCGAACATCATCTATGAAGACCCGCGAGGGCTGCGCAATTACGACGCCGCCGGCTTGCTGTCGTATGCCGATGCCGTGGAGCGGGGCCGCGACTTCAACGCCAGGCATCCGCGCTACTTCGACGAGGCGGTGGCCAGCGTCGATCCCGAGGACACAGCGACGATCCTTTACACGTCCGGCACGACAGGCAAGCCCAAGGGCGTGTGTCATTCGCACGCCGGTCTGATCGGCGCGGCGTTTCATGGCAGCGCATTCGACAAGCTCGCGCCCGGCGACGAAGTGTTGTCGTACCTGCCGATGGCATGGGTTGGCGATCATCTGTTCTCTTACGCGCAGGCATTGGTGGCGGGCTTCACCGTCAATTGCCCCGAGTCGCCCGACACGATCTCGACGGACATGCGCGAGATTGGACCGACCTATTACTTCGCGCCGCCACGCGTTTATGAAAACGTGTTGACGCAAGTGATGATCCGCATGGAAGACGCGAATCGCCTCAAGCGAAAGATGTTTGCGCATTTCATGAACGTGGCGAATCGTTGCGGCGCTGCGGTGCTCGACCGCCGTCCGGTGCCGCTACTCGACCGGCTGCAATATGCCGTGGGCAATCTCTGTGTCTACGGGCCATTGCGCAACACGCTCGGCATGAGTCGGATCCGCACGGCGTATACCGCCGGAGAAGCGATCGGCCCGGATCTGTTCCATTTTTATCGTGCTATCGGCGTCAACCTGAAGCAGTTCTACGGGCAGACCGAGACGTGCGCCTATGTCTGCCTGCAACCGGACCGTCAGGTGCGATTCGACAGCGTGGGGCCGGTCGCGCCGGGCATGGAAATCAAGATCGCCGACAGTGGGGAAGTGCTGGTGCGCGGCGTGGGATTGCTCAAGGAGTATTACAAGCGGCCCGACGCTACGCGCGAAGCGCTCGACGAGACCGGCTATTTCCGCACGGGCGATGCCGGCATCATCGACGCAGACGGTCATCTACGCATCATCGATCGCGCGAAGGACGTGGGCAAGCTCGCCAGTGGCTCGCTGTTCGCACCGAAA
This sequence comes from Pandoraea fibrosis, assembly GCF_000807775.2. Lineage (NCBI taxonomy): Bacteria > Pseudomonadati > Pseudomonadota > Betaproteobacteria > Burkholderiales > Burkholderiaceae > Pandoraea > Pandoraea fibrosis. Next base: position 2,828,493 of record NZ_CP047385.1, read on the forward strand.
TACATCGAGAACAAGCTCAAGTTCTTCGCGTACATCAAGGAAGCGGTCGCGTTCGGCGATGGGCGCGACGGTGTGTGTGCGTTCATCAACATCGACATGGACGCCGTGGGCAATTGGGCGGAGCGGCAAAGCCTGGCGTATGCCGGGTACGTCGATCTGGCCTGTCATCCACAGGTCGCCGAACTGATTCTGGGCTGCGTGGATGCGGTGAATGCGGATCTTGCCAAGGAGTCGGCTTTCTCGGCGGCACAGATTCAGCGCTTCGTGATTCTGCACAAGGAGCTGGACCCGGACGACGACGAACTCACTCGCACGCGCAAGGTGCGTCGCGCCTTTATCGCGGAGAAGTACGGCGTGCTGGTCGACGCGTTCTATTCGGGCAAGTCGTCGCAGTTCATCGAGACTCGCGTGAAGTTCGAGGATGGGCGCGAGGGCAGCGTGAGCGCCACGCTCACGATCCATCCCGCTCGCGTGGTGGGTGCTCGGGCCCCTGTCGACGACCCTGCGCCTGAAAAATTGCGCTGCGCCGCCTGATGCTCGCAACGACCCCTCATCGGAACTCGGCCAGTTCCATGTAATTCGCAAGAATTTCGCAGGAGAAGGCATGAACGACAACCGTAAAACCGGCGACATCTTGCTCGATTTGCAGCACATCAGTCTGTCGTTTGGTGGCGTGAAGGCATTGACGGACATCTCGTTCAACGTGCTGGAGCACGAGGTCCGCGCGATCATCGGTCCGAACGGCGCGGGCAAGAGTTCGATGCTCAACGTGATCAATGGCGTCTATCACCCGCAGCAGGGCACGATCGTTTTCCGGGGGCAGGTGAGACAGCGGATGCATCCGACGTCGGCCGCCCGTCAGGGAGTGGCGCGCACGTTTCAGAACATCGCCCTGTTCAAGGGCATGACGGTGCTCGACAACATCATGACGGGGCGCAACACCCGGATGCGCTCGGGCCTGCTGGCCAGCGCGATCTGGTGGGGCCGTGCGCGTCAGGAAGAAATGGCCAATCGCGCCAAAGTCGAGGAGATCATCGACTTCCTCGAAATCCAGCACATTCGCAAGACACCGGTTGGCCGGTTGCCGTACGGCTTGCAAAAGCGCGTGGAGCTGGCGCGTGCGCTGGCCGCCGAGCCGGAGCTGTTGCTGCTCGACGAGCCGATGGCCGGCATGAATCTCGAGGAGAAGCGCGATATGTGCCGCTTCATTCTCGAAGTGAACGAGGAGTTCGGCACGACGATCGTGCTGATCGAGCACGACATGGGCGTGGTGATGGATATCTCCGACCGGGTCGTGGTGCTCGATTACGGCAAGAAGATCGGCGACGGCACCCCGGCCGACGTCAGAAGCGATCCCGAGGTGATTCGTGCCTATCTGGGCGCGGCACAGGGGATGCCCGCCGCGGCATGACAGACAGACCGTCGGCGACGCCCGGCGACGCGTTGACGACTTGGAGACATCGATGCAGTTCTTTCTGGAAATTCTGATCGGCGGGTTGCTCTCGGGGGTGATGTATTCGCTCGTGGCGCTCGGCTTTGTGCTGATCTTCAAGGCCTCTGGCGTATTCAACTTCGCGCAGGGTGCGATGGTGTATTTCGCCGCGCTCAGCGTCGTCGGCCTGATGGAGCGGGGCTTGCCGCTGTGGCTGGCCGCCATTGGCGCGTTCGGCGTCATGGTGCTGGTCGGGGTCGCGACCGAGCGCTTCGTGTTGCGAAAGCTCGTGAACCAGTCCCCCATCACGTTGTTCATGGCGACGATCGGCTTGTCGTTCTTTCTCGAGGGATTGGCGCCGCTGTTGTGGGGCAACGAGGTGCGGCCGCTGTCGCTGGGCATTGTGGATGAACCCATCGCGTCGATCATGGACTCGACGGGCGTGCTCGTGAGCAGCTTCGATCTGGCGGCGGCCGGCATTGCCGCGGTTCTGGTCGCGTTGCTCGCGCTGTTTTTCAAGGCGACGAGCATCGGCCGGGCGCTGCGAGCCGTCGCCGACGATCATCAGGCGGCGCTCTCGCTGGGCATTCCGTTGCAGCGGATCTGGGTGGTGGTGTGGAGCGTGTCGGGGTTTGTCGCGCTCGTGGCGGGCATGCTCTGGGGCTCGCGCAACGGCGTGCAGTTCGCGCTGACCATGACCGCGCTCAAGGCGTTGCCGGTGTTGATTCTCGGTGGTTTCACGTCGATCCCCGGTGCGATTGTCGGCGGGTTGATCATCGGTGCGGCGGAAAAGCTTGCGGAGATCTATGTGCCGCAACTGCTGCAAAGTCAGTTTGGCGGAAATTTCGGGGGCATCGAAGGCTGGTTCCCGTATGTCTTTGCACTCCTGTTCCTGCTGGTTCGCCCGGAAGGGCTGTTCGGCGAGCGGCATATCGACCGGGTCTGATCCGGCGGTATTCAACGCAGAACGCACGCATTCATCGCAGAGGCCATCCATGTTTTATCGCGAAGCTGGGCAGTTCAAGACGTCTTATGAAGCCGACAGCCAGATTTTCCCGATCCGGCAAGATCGGATCGCCGTGTGCACCGTCCTCGCCATTGCCTTCGGCGTGCTGCCGTGGATTGCTACCGAATACTGGCTGACGGCGATTCTGGTGCCGTTTCTCGTGTTCTCGCTCGCCGCGCTGGGCCTCAATCTGCTGACCGGCTACGCCGGGCAATTGTCGCTGGGTACGGCGGCGTTCATGGCGGTCGGTGCTTACGCGTCGTACAACTTTCAGTTGCGTATCGAGGGCATGCCGATTCTGGCGTCGTTTGCGCTCGGGGGCGTTTGTGCCGCACTCGTCGGTATCGCGTTCGGCTTGCCGTCGTTGCGCATCAAAGGCTTCTATCTCGCGGTCGCCACACTAGCGGCACAATTCTTCGTGCTGTGGGTGCTCACGAAGTTTCCCTGGCTCTCGAACAACAGTTCGTCGGGCGTGATCACCGCACAGAAGATCTCCATTCTGGGTGTAGACGTCGATACGCCAGTGCGCAAATACCTGTTCGTGCTGGGCGTGGTGACGGTCATGGCGCTGGTGGCGAAGAATCTGGTGCGCTCGCATATCGGCCGCGCCTGGATGGCGGTGCGCGATATGGACGTGGCTGCCGAGGTGATCGGCATTCCGCTGATGCGGGTGAAGTTGCTGGCTTTCGCCGTGAGTTCCTTCTATTGCGGCGTGGCGGGCGCACTCTACGCCTACTGTTATCTCGGTTCGGTCGAGCCGGATGGCTTCTCGCTCGATCTGTCCTTCCGCATTCTGTTCATGATCATCATCGGTGGCGTGGGCAGCATTCTCGGCAGCTTTCTGGGGGCGGCCTTCATTCTGCTGCTGCCGATTCTGCTCGACAGCACGCTGCCCACGATCGCCACGTTCCTGCATTTGCCGTTCACCAACGCGACCGTCTCGCATATTCAGTTGATGGTGTTTGGCGGTCTCATCATCTTTTTCCTGATTGTCGAACCGCATGGGCTGGCGCGGCTTTGGCAGATTGCCAAGGAGAAGCTGCGAATCTGGCCCTTCCCGCATTGAGTTTCGCCTGGTTCGCGCACCGGGAGTTGCGCGCTGCCAGACACGTTTTGCCATGAATAAAACCACAGATGGAGACACAGCATGAACACGAAACAGTTAGCGGTCTCGTTGGGTACGGCGCTCGTGCTCGGCATGGGGAGCGTGGCCACATCGTTCGCACAATCGAACGATCAGTTCATCGCGCTTGCCGACTACCGCGTCGGCCCGTATGGCGCGAACGGGCAGTCGTTCTATGGCGGTTTCATCGATTATCTGCAATACGTGAATCTCAAGAACGGCGGTGTCAACGGCGTCAAGCTGACGTGGGAGGAGTGTGAGACGGAGTACAACAACGCCAAGGGCGTGGAGTGCTACGAGCGTCTCAAGGGCAAGAACCCCGTGACCAAGGGCACGGCGTATCACGTCATGGCGACGGGCATTTCCTATGCGTTGATCGACAAGACCGCAACGGATCAGGTGCCGCTGGTGATGATGGGCTATGGCCGCACCGACGCGGTGGACGGCACGGTGTTCCCGTGGGCCTTCCCGCTGGTCACCACGTATCAGATGCAGGCGTCGGCCATTATCAAGTTCCTCGCGGACAAGAATGGCGGCTCGCTGAATGGCAAGAAGATCGTCTTCCTCTATCACGACTCGGCTTACGGCAAGGAGCCAATCGTGGCCATGCAGGCAGAGTCGAAGATCAACAAGTTCAACCTGATCGAGATTCCGGTTGCGCATCCGGGTAACGAACAGGGAGCGCAGTGGCTGCGCATCCGTCAGGAGAATCCTGATTACGTGGTGTTCTGGGGCTGGGGCGTGATGAACCAGACGGCGCTCAAGGCGGCGCAGAAGGTTGGCTATCCGCGCGAGAAGATCATCGGTAGCTGGTGGGCCGGTTCCGAGGAGGACACCATTCCGGCAGGCCCGGCGGCCAAGGGATATATGAGCGCAACGTGGAACGTGGCGGGCAAACAGGTGCCGCTGATTGCCGACATCGAAAAGGTGGTCTACGGCGCGGGTAAGGGCAATATGCAGGATCCGTCGAAGGTCGGCTCGGTGCTCTACAACCGGGGCGTATCGGCGGCGGTGGCCACGGTCGAAGCGCTCAACACGGCGCAGAACAAGTTCGGCAAGGGGAAGGTCATGACCCCGGTGCAGGTGCGCTGGGCGCTCGAGAACCTGAATATCGACGCCGCCCGACTCAAGGCGCTGGGCGCGACCGGTCTGCTGCCCGATATCAAAACGAGCTGCGAGGATCACGAAGGGTCGGGCAAGGTGCGCATCCAGCAATGGGACGGCACGAAGTGGGTGCTTGTGTCCGACTGGATCGAGGGCAACCGCCGTCTGATTCACCCGCTCTTCGAAGCATCGGCCAAGCAGTATGCCAAGGAGAAGGGTATTACCCCCGCCTGTTACAAGATGTGATCGACGCCGTCGCCCGCGTGCCAAGGCGCGGCGCGGGCGACGGCTGGCGAACTACGGCCGGTGAATGAACCCGGCAGCATCGATCCCGGAGTCATGCATGGAAGCGAGTTTGCGCGTCAATAATATCGAAGTCATTTACGACCACGTCATTCTCGTGCTCAAGGGCGTGTCGCTGATCGTGCCGGAGGGCAAGATCGTGGCATTGCTCGGGGCCAATGGGGCTGGCAAGAGCACGACGCTCAAGGCGATCTCGAACCTGCTCCATGCCGAGCGGGGTGAGGTGACGAAGGGCACGATCGACTATCGCGGCGAACGTGTCGAGAAGCTCACCCCGAACGGGCTGGTCAAGCGCGGGGTGATTCAGGTGATGGAAGGACGCCACTGCTTCGGGCATCTGACCATTGAAGAGAATCTGCTCACTGGGGGGTATGTGCGGCATGCATCGCGCAGCGCCCAGCAGCATGCGCTCGAGCGAATCTACGCCTACTTTCCGCGCCTGAAGACGCGTCGGAAGTCGCAAGCGGGTTACACCTCGGGCGGCGAGCAGCAGATGTGCGCGATCGGCCGCGCCATGATGGCGCAGCCGTCGATGATCTTGCTCGACGAGCCATCGATGGGGCTCGCGCCACAGATTGTGGAAGAGATCTTTGCCATCGTGCGCGACCTGAATCAGCGCGAAAACGTCAGCTTCCTGCTGGCCGAACAGAACACGATGGCGGCGCTGCGCTATGCGGACTATGGCTACATCCTCGAGAACGGCCGGGTGGTGATGGATGGCGACGCGGCGTCGCTGCGCGATAACGAAGACGTCAAAGAGTTCTATCTCGGCATTGCCAAGGATGGCGCCAGCAGCGCAGGGAGCTTTCGCAACGTCAAGAGCTATCGGCGGCGCAAGCGCTGGATCGCATGAGCATTGGTGTGCCCGGGTGAGTCGCTGTCCGTTAATTCACAACGTATTTCCGTCTATATGAACGATTACTTCGACACGCTGGAAACTCGTGCGCCGGAGGTTCGCGAGAAGGCCCTGCTGGCCGCATTGCCGGCGCACGTGTCGCATGCCCAGACGCATGCGCCGTACTTCGCACAGGCGCTCGGGGATGTCGATGCGAAGGCCATCGGGTCGCGCAGCGCGCTGGCCGGTCTTCCCGTGACCCGCAAGTCGGATCTGACGGCGTATCAGGTGCGTCACCCACCGTTGGGCGGGATGAACGCCACACCTCTGAGCGGTCTGGCGCATGTGTACCAGTCGCCCGGTCCGATCTACGAGCCGGATGGGCGCGGTAGCGACTGGTGGCGTTTTGCGCGTGCCATGTTTGCGGCGGGCTTGCGGCCGGGCGACCTGGTCTACAACACCTATTCGTATCACTTCACGCCGGCCGGCATGATGATCGAGACGGGCGCGGCCCGGCTGGGATGTTGCGTGTTTCCGGCCGGGGTCGGGCAGACGGAGATGCAGCTCGATGCGATTCGTCATTTGCAACCCGTGGCGTATGCCGGCACGCCGTCGTTTCTGAAAATCCTGATCGAGAAAAGTGATGCGGCAGGGGCGGATATCGGCTGCATCCGCCGGGCGACGCTCTCGGGCGAGGCGCTGCCGCCGTCGCTACGCGACTGGTTCAAGACGCGCGGCATCACGGCGCGGCAGTTGTATGGCACGGCCGATCTGGGGTTGATCGCGTTCGAGAGCGATGCACAGGCAGGATTGATCGTCGACGAGAACGTGCTGGTGGAGCTGGTGGAGCCGGGCGGCACGAAGCCGGTGCCGGAAGGCGAGATCGGTGAAGTCGTGGTGACGAACTTCAATCCGGACTATCCGCTGATTCGCTTTGCGACGGGTGACTTGTCGGCAGTCGAGGCGGGCATCAGCCCGTGCGGACGCACCAACATGCGGCTCAAGGGCTGGCTCGGACGTGCTGATCAAACGGTCAAGGTGCGTGGCATGTTTGTTCACCCGGGGCAGATCGGCGAGATCGGGAAGCGGTATCCCGAGCTGGTTCGTCTGCGCCTGCGTGTCGAGGGCAGGGTCGGCGACGATCGGATGCGTCTGATTTGCGAGACGAACGCCGCGCCGGCCGAGGGTCTGGCGGCTCGCGTGCAAGAAACACTGCGCGATGTGACGCGGTTGCGAGGCGAGGTCGACTTTGTCGCCGCCGGGACACTGCCGACCGATGGGAAGCTGGTCGAGGACGCGCGGGCTTACGATTGATTTGCCGCCCGCGCCCGCAAGGCCGTGGTCGGAAACCGGCCCGATCGTAGCCATCGTAGTTCGACGCTACCGTGGGCCGGCCCGCCGCCGTCAGATCTTCGAAAGCGACGCTGGCGGCGCTGTCGGGACGGCCTCACTCTCCACCGCTCGCTTATGCTTCGAGCCTGCGAGCAGGATCCCCAACGCGGCCAGCACTGCCGGTATCGCGAGAATCAGGAACAGTCCGGCATTGCTCCAACCCGCTGCGAGCAGAATGGCCCCGCCAAACGAGCCCGCAACCGCGCCGATCCGTCCGATGCCGAGCGCCCATGCCACACCGGTGGCACGGTTGGACGTCGGGTAATACGCGGACGCGATCACGTTCGCGCAGACCTGCGATCCGCTCACACAGAATCCGGTCACGAAGATGCCCAGCGCCAGCCAGAGCGCGCCATCGGCAATCGCCAGCGACGCCAGCGCGAGCGCACCCAACACATAGGCCGCGGCGACCACTTTATATGGGTGGAACCGGTCGATCAGCACGCCCAGGACAATCGCGCCGAGCACACCGCCGCCCTGCAACAGTCCGGCAAACATCGACGCCTGTTTGAGTGTCAGGCCGCTGCGCTCGGCCAGAATCGGCAGCCAGTTGATGAGCAGGTAGAGCAACAGCAGACTCATGAAGAACGCCAGCCAGAGCAGCAACGTGCCGCGCCGGTAGTCGCGGTGGAACAGTTGCACCACGGGCGACGACGGGAGGCGATCGTCGGCAGCGGTGTATTGCTGACCGGTAACGACGCGTCCCGGCGCGACGCGCGCCAGAATTGCCGCGATCTGCGTCTGGGTGCCTCCCCGGATCGCCAGAAATCGCACCGACTCGGGCAACGTGAACCACAGCACCGGCACGAGCGCCAGCGGAAGCAGGCCGCCAACGGCGAGCAGTCCACGCCAGCCGATCCCTGCCACAAGGTAGGCCGTCACCACGCCCCCAAGTGCCGAGCCGAGGGAGAAGCCACAGAACATCAGCGTGAGCAGGGTGCCACGGCGTCGCTCGGGACTGAACTCCGAGGTGAGCGTGATCGCGTTGGGCATGGCGCCGCCCAACCCGAGGCCTGTCAGAAAGCGAAGCGCGATCAGCCATTCGACGTTCGGTGCGAACGCGGCGCCGGCGCTTGCGGCACCGAACCATGCGACGGACAGGAGCAGGACACGACGGCGACCGATCCGATCCGCCATCGGGCCACTACAGAACGCGCCCACCATCAGCCCGAGTAGGCCGGCGCTGAACAGAGGCCCAAGCGAGACCATCGACAACTGCCACTCGGCGCGGATGTGAGGGGCGATAAAGCCGATGATTGCGATGTCGAATCCATCCAGCGCCACGATCAAAAAGCACATCGCGCTGATCATGATCTGGAAGCGCGACACCGGGGTCGCGTTGATAAAGTCCCGCACGTCGACTGACGTGTGCCGGGTGTCGTGCTTGTCCATGAATGTGTCTCCTGTCCCGATGCGGCGATGCGATGTCGCCGTTTTATGTAGATGGTCCGGATGATGCTGACGGCTATGCGGCGTGTTCGCGCAATGGGGTGGCCTTGGCCTCCACCTGCGCGATGAACGCCGGATCTCGCTCACGAAGATCTTCGTGACTGACGCGTCCCGTGCGCCGCATGTAGTCGTATGCGAAGCTCACGGGGTCGAGGTGCATGCGCTGATCGACGGATTCGTACCAGTCGAGGCTGCGTCTGGCGGCGTCCTGAAAGCGATCCGACGCACTGCGGCGGCTTTGCTCGAACGATGCGAACGCGGCGGGCACGTCGTTGCGATGGGCCGACAGCGCTTCGAACAGGGCGATGGCGTCTTGCATCGCCATGCGCGTGCCCGAGCCGAGCGAGAAGTGCACACTGCGCAGGGCGTCGCCAAGCAGCACCACGTTGCCATGCGACCAGTGCGCATTGCTCACTACGCGTGCCTGAAACCAGTTCGACCGGTTGGTCAGCAGCGAATGGCCGCGCAGATCGTCGGCGAACACCGTCTCGCAAAACGCGCGGCTCTCGTCCTCGGTGGCGGTATCGAGGCCGCAGCGTTGCCACGTCTCGGGGTCGACTTCCACGAGGAACGTTGATCGATCGGGGCCGTATTGATACGCGTGCGCGATGAACACGCCATGCGGTGTCTGACGGAAGATCAGCGACACCGGGTGGAAAAGTTGCGAGGTGCCATACCACGCAAATTTGTTGCGTCGCTCGTCGAAGCTCGGCTGGAAGTGTTCCGCCATGTGCGTGCGCACTTCGCTGTTCACGCCGTCGGCGGCGACGATCACATCGGCGTCCGGCAATTGTGACGGATCGGCGATGTGGCTCTCATAGCGAACGTCGACGCCCGCGTCCGCGCAGGCTTGCTGCAACACGCGCAGCATGTCGATCCGGGACGTGCGCGAGAAAGGGTTGTTGCTCAGGCGAACGGGCACGCCCTGATGGACGATCTCCATGTCGTCGCAGCGCGTATGGTGCGCCGTGAATTTGCGGAAGAACGCCTCGTCCGCCTCTTTCAGAAAGGCGAGCGCAATGTCGGAGAAGACAACGCCCCAGCCATACGTGGCATGGGCGGCATTGCGCTCGTGGACGACGATCTCGTCTTGCGGATGGCGCTGTTTCATCAACAGCGAGAAATACAGGCCGGCGGGTCCGCCACCGATGACGGCGATTCTCATGATGGGCTCCTTGATCTTGGGCTGGCGAGGATGACGAGGACCTCAGGCAATGCGAGTCAGCGGTTGTGCGCTCGCCACGGCCAGCAGGGCGCCGGCGTCAGGCACCACCGGTGCCAGACCGAGGTGATCGAGCATCTGGCGCACGGTGCTCACGGCAGTCGACGTCACGGGCAGGCCGAGCCGGTCCTGTGCGATCTGGATCGCGGGCAACGATGGCATCTGCACGCAGGCGGACAGCACGACAACGTCGGCATTGGCCGTATTGAGCCGCTTCACGTCGTCGAGCAATTGCATGGGGTCGCGGCGTCCGACCTCGAGGTTGTCGGGAATTTCGAACGACAGGGCGTCGAGCACTTCGATGCCTTCGTGTTCGATGTACTCGACCACCGCCTGCGTCAGCGGCTTCATGTAGGGCGCCATCAGCGAGATCCTGCGTGCGCCCAGCGTCTTGAGCCCGGCCACGAGCGCCCCGGCCGACGTCATGACCGCGGCTTCGCAATGGTTCTCGCGCGCGACGCGACGCAGGTCTTCCTCGACCTGACGGTGGTAGCCCGGTCCCATCGCCATGATGGCGACGAGGCATGCCGTACTCATGACATCCACGCGCGCATCGGCGAGTTCGGCGGCGCAGCGCAGTCCCTCGGCGTTCATCGCCTCCAGTTCTTCCCTGACCACGCGATGCATGCGCATGCGGCTCGAATGGAAGGTGAAGCGTTCGGGCAGGATCTGCTCGCGCGAGCGCAGCATGGCGGGAATCTCGGTCTCCATGGTGGTGTTGGAGCTGGGCACGATCTGCCCGATGCGAAATGGAGTGGGGATGGGGGTCATGGGGTGATGTCTCCTGCGAGTGAGAGGGCTGCGACGTCTTGGCAACAGGCGCGGTATTGTTCAAGCGCCTCGCGTAGAACCGATGGCATCTCGATCGACTCGCGCGCGCCGCGCTGAATGCAGATCGGCGTGAGTCGTGCAATGAAGGCGATGTCGTTGTCGGCTTTGCGTGCCGTCATCAGCAAGGTGAAGGTTCGGGTGCGGATCTGCGCGACTTCCACGGTGACGTCGAAGGCATCGTCTGGCCAGAGCGAGCGGCGGAAATCGAAGTCCAGCGCCCGGGTAGGCGTGCCAAAGCCATGACGGTGCTTGACGGCCTGCGGTGTGCCGCCGAAGAGCGATCCGTAGAACAACTCGGCGATGGAGATCACATAGTCGGAGAAGGTCGCCGTGTAGACGACGCTGGCCGGATCGCACTCGCCCCAGCGCACCTGACGCCGCACCACGAAGGGGCGTTCGCTCACCACGTATTCGGTGCTGATCATGCGTCCGCCTTTGCCGTTTGCGCGGCATCGTAGGGAGTAATTCCTGCCGTTTCCGCGGCGAGGCGTGCGGCGATGGCGGCTCGCAGCGAGGCCTTGTCGACCTTGCCGACGCGGGTCACGGGAAATTCGTCGACCGCCTCGATGCGTTCCGGGCACTTGAACTTCGCCAACCCGTGGCCGACGAGAAACTCGGCAAGCTCGGGGACGGAAGGGGCGACATGCCCAGGGCGCAGGATGAGATAGACGCAACCGCGCTCGCCGTACAGCGGATCGGGCATGGCGACCAGCTTGGCGTCGGCAACGGCAGGATGATGGCTGACAAACGCTTCCACTTCCTCGCAGCCGATCTTCTCGCCGCCACGATTGATGTTGTCGCGCAGACGACCTTCGAAGGCGAAGCAACGCACGCCGTCGATGACCTTCTCCGTCACCATGTCGCCGGTGCGCACGAAGCCGTCCGGCGTCAGTGTCTGGGCCGTTGCCTCGGGAGCCTTGTAATAGCCGCGCAGGCTCGACGGTCCACGGAAGCAGAGTTCGCCGGCGGTGCCGTCCTCGGCGGGCGTATCCGTGCCCGGAAACAGCACGCGAATATCGTCGTCGTCGCATCCGGACAACCCCTGGGTGTGGTGACGCAGCGCCGCTGGCAGATGCGGGCCGGCCCCCATGAGCAGGCCTTCGGTCGTGCCATAGAGGTTGAAGCATGGCACGCCGAGGTGGGCTTCCAGGGAGTCGGCGCGGCTCATCGTGCCGAAAAGTTGCAGCGACGACAGATCGTGCTTGCGGACATCCTTGTACGCGATCATTTGCGGTGCAACGGGGCCGATCGACAGGCCATGCGTGACGCGGTGTGTCTCGATCAGCGTGAGCATACGGGCGATGTCGACACGCGGCATCAGCACGGTCGTCATGCCGGTCGCCACGGTGGACGCCAGCACGTAGAGCTGACCGGCGTTATGCAGCAGCGGCAGCGACCAGATCATGCGGCTGTGTTCGGTCATGCCGATGTGGTGCATCCACGTCAGCGAGTGACCGATGTATTCCGCATGAAAGCGCGGAATGATCTTGGGCACACCCGTCGTGCCGCCCGAGAGCTGGAAGCTCAGGACATCCTCGCTGCCGATATGAAGGTCGGCCAGCACGTTGCGGGCACGCTCAAGTGGCATCGCGTTGATCAGACACTCGACGGCGTGGTAGCCCTTGTCCGCCGGGTCGTTCTGCTCGGTCGGTTTTCCACGCGCCACCAGCAAATGCTCCAGCGACGGGTGCCGCGCCATCATCTGATGGGCAAACCCAACGAGATCGAAGGCAGAGAAATCGGCTTGCACGAAGTAGCCACGCGCCTCGGACTGTAAAACCAACTGACCGATTTCCACTTCCCGGTATTGCGGCACGGCGCACACGGGGACGACGCCCGCCTTATAGGCGCCCATCAACGCGACAACCGTGTCGACGGTGGTGCCCATCTGGAAGATTGCCCGGTCCCCCGGACGCAGGCCCAGTTCGATGAGCGCGGCGCCAAGCCGTTCGCTGCGCGCGTCGAGTTCCGCGAAGCTCAGCGTGGCCTCGTCACTGAGGTAGGCGGGGCGCTGAGGCACGCGCGCGGCGGTGGCCCGCAAGGCGTCGCCGAGGGTGGTGTCCACCCAGGCATTCGACGCGAAATACCGCTGCGCCAGGTCCGGCGGACAGTAAGTCACGCCGTCGATACGGTGATAGATACCGCTCATGTTGTCTCCTGCACGTTCCTGTGGCGACGTTATGTGCGCGGGGCGATCCGCACGACGTCGCGCTCGTAGCTTTCGATACGGCCGTTGAGCCCGCCAGTGAACAACCCGTACCAGACAGCGGGTTTGAGGCCCATTGCCCGACGCTCGAAGGCAATCGGCACGTCGCTGGAAATCACGGTGTAGTCGCCGAGGGTCTCGACGCGGCACGATGGCAGCCCACGAGCGGCCTCGGTCAGCGCCGAAAATTCGGGCACATTGAGGACGAAGATTTGCAGTGGCTGTTGCGGATGTTGCGATGACGCGCTCATGACTGACGCTCCCCATGCAGACGTTGACCGAGGCGCTGCGCTTTGCGTTGCCACACGGTATCGATGCAGGTGAAGGCAGCGCCCCCCGCCCGGGCCTCGTCCTCGATTTCCATGGCGGCTTCGAGCGTGGCCGACGCGTCGCGCGCATCGATGCCTTCCAGCGCGCGCAACTTCCGGGTGATCTCGATGAAGTAGCCGTTCGGGTCGCGGAAGTAGATCGACTCGATCACCTCGTGCGCCGTCTCGGTCGAGACTTCCACGCCGCGTGCTTCGAGCCGCATCTTCCAGGCGCGCAGCGTTTCCGGGCTGTCGACCAGCCATGCGGTGTGCGTGGCGTCGAACACGTGGTCGTCGGGCAAGGGAGGGCGGCCGGGACGTTGGGCGAGCGACGCCGGTTCCTCGCTGCCCAGATAGTAGAAGAAGGCGATCGTGCTGCCGTGACCGCTATCGAAGAAGAAGTGCAGGAAATCCGGATGCGTTGCCGGCCCCCAGCCGCGCGCGGAGATTGTGTGAATCAGCGGCAGACCGAGGACGTCGCGATAGAACTCGACCGTCTGTCGCAGTCGCCAGGTTGGCCGCGCCGTGTGATCCACGCCTTGCAGACGCAAGGCGAGATCGGCTGCGGGGATGTCGTTCAACTTCATGTCGGGTCTCCCGAAGTTCGGTAATGCCGTTGGGGGATAGGGCGTGTCATTGGGGGAAGGTCTCGCGCAGCCAGTCTTGCAGCAGGCGACCGGCGATGTAGCGTCCCGCCTCTTCACCTTCGGCCAGGGCGCGGCCGTGGTGATCGCCGCGCACGCGCCGGTGTGACTTTTGCGTTGTGCCGAGGCTGGCGTAGATGTCTGCGATGACGCTGGGAAAGCACGCCTGATCGCCCGTGTATTCGATGAGCAGTGTGGGCTGCACGATGGCCGGTGCCGTTTTCGACAGCAAGGCATTCGAGGACAGCCCGGACCATGTCGAGAGCCAGGCCTCGGGAGAGCAGACGCGGCCAAAACCCACGGAACCGTAGTTCGAGGTGAACGGGTCGCTGCCCCACAGGGAGCCGAAACGGCGCTCGGAGGGATCGAGCGTCAGGTCGAAGCAGCGCAGGTCGGCATCGGTTCGCCAGACGGTCATCAGCGGTGTGTGCGCTGCCATACGGCGCAGACGGGCGTCGGTCTGATCCGCTTCGCGCTTGAGACGTTCGCGTGCACCCTGACGTGCGGCGATCAAATCGCGCGCCATCGCGTCGAGGCGTGCCACACGTGCGGTCTGCGCGGCGCGGTAGCGTGTCACGAAGTCGGCGTCATACCGCGTTGCAAGGGCGGCCCCCGACTGTCGCGGCACGAACCCATTGGCGGGATCGAACGGGTCGAGTGTCGGGTCGACGGACAGTGCATCATGCTCATTGGTGACCGACGGATCGATGCAGGTCTGCAACAAGGCGCCTTGTCCGGGGTGAGGGGCAATGAAAACCATCCCGTCGATGAGGGGCATGTCGAGCGAGGCAAGCTTGGTCGGGCGGCCGCCGGGCGTGCGTTCGATACGGGCTTGTGGCGCTAGCCCGGATTGCTGCGTGTAAAGGGCGTAGAGGCCGCTGCCACCGGAATTGCCGAGCAAGACGATGCGCTTGAACCCGGCGTCACGCAGGAATCGCAGGCTGGCGGCAACGTCATAAAGTGCGAATTCGTGCTCCAGCCGCATGTCGTTGCCGACCGAGCGCGGAGCCTGTGTCCATGCGGCATAGCCGGCATCGACGATATCCGGGATCAGGTAGTGGCACGCCATGAATTCGCGCGGATGCATGATGCAAACCACCGTATCGGGCGAACCCGCGGTGTAAAGCGCGCCGCTGGTTGCCGCGCCGTCTGCCGTGCGAAGAACGACGTTGCGGGTTGTCGCACCCAGTGGCAGGTCTCGCGGATTCCAGTCCGTGTTGAGAAATCCCGCCGTCGCGCCTTGCGCGTCACTACGGCCAAGCTGTTGCTGACTCATCTCCTCACCTCCTTTTTTTACATACTAGTTCAATTTTTTACGAATGAGTAAACATTTTATTGAAAATTTGACGGAGGCGTAAAAAGTCTCGATCTTGAGCGTGCACAGGGCTTTGCGCGGCAAGGGAATTTGGTTATCGTTGGGGTTTTCTGACGCCTGCGTCAAAGTAAGGACTGAACGTCGTCATGAGCAAAGCACAGACAAAAAGCGACGCGTTGCGGGAAAACATTCTGGAAGTCGCCACGCGGCTGTTCATCGAGCGCGGGTTCGACGGGACGAGTTTCAACGACATTGCCGATGTGGTCGGCGTGAGTCGTCCGGCGCTGTACTACTACTTCAAGAGCAAGGAGGCGATTCTTGAGGTGCTGACCACGGTGGTCACCCGGGCGGCGGGGGAGTTGGCTTCTGAGGCCATGCCGGAGGACTTACGGCAGCCGTCGGCGATGTTGCGGCATCTGGTGATGCGTCACGCACATCTGATCCTGACGCATCCGCTGCAATTCCGTGTGGTGGAGCGCAACGAAGACAACTTGCCGCTCAAGCAGCGGAAGCTGGCCGAGCAGTCGCGTCGCGCCGTGCTCGAGCAGTTCCGGCAAGCGATTGAGTTGGGTATCGAACGCGGTCAGTTTCGCGTGATGGATGCGAAGGTCGCCGCGTTTTCGATCATCGGCATGTGTAATTGGACGGCGTGGTGGTTCACGCCGTCCGGTCCGCGCAACGCCGACGAGATCGCAGGGCAGATCGCCGATATGGCGCTGCGCGCCGTCGAGCAGGAGTCCGGACGGCAACTCAGCGAGCAGAGTGCAGCGGGGGTGTTGAAGCTGCTACGCGACGACATCGATTTGCTTGAACGGCATATCAAGCCGTAGCGCTCGCTTAACCGCCTGACGGAAACGGGCCCACCGTAGCTCGGGGCCGTTTCCCGCCAAGCGCCGTTCGTGTCGTTGCAACTTACTTGTCGGTCGTGGCTGCGATGCCGACAAGCACGTTCGGCGCGACGAAGGCGACATAATCCTGTCCCCGCAGCCGGGCGATCTGTTGGAGATAGCCGCTGAACTGTGACGACTTGTCGCTGGTTTTATTCCCGAGCGCCGAATCGATCTCAAAGCCGTAGTAGACCGGAATGACGGCCTTGTCGTTGACGACCCAACGGATCACTTCCGTGACGGATTTGACGCCATCGTACTGCTTGTGGAGATTGGCGATGTCGTCGGCGTAACGCTGCTGATAGCTCTGGCGCGAGGCCTCGAGCGATGCGGTATTCGCGCCTGAGTTAGCCTTGTCCAGTTCTGCTTGGTAGCGTTCCACTTCGGACGCTGCGTAAGCCCGGGCGGTATCCCACACCTGCTTGGCTTTCAAGGCCGAGGGGCCGTCCATGCCAGCCGTTTGTGCCTGACTCTTTTCGTCGATTTGCTGCAACTCGGCCTTCTTCTCTTCGAGGAGCTTCGCGTAGCGAGCGGCGTCGCCGGCGGACCCTTCGATCGCTTTTCCGAGGTTGTCGTTGCTCGCCTTGAGATAACCATTGATCTCGTCGATTTTTGCGTCGCGGACCTTGTTCAGGGCGGCGACGGCATTATCCAGTTCGCAGCGATATTCAACCGCCGTGCGATTGCTGTCGTCCTTGAGCTTTTTCCAACTGGTGGCCTTGCAGGCGGCGCGCTCGGACAACACGGAGCCGTAGGTGTGTGTGGCATCGACAGGGTCATTGGCGGCTTTCACCTGACCGACTTCGGAGTCCTCGCAACCGGCCAGAAGGGCGCAGAGCAGCGCGGTGACAACGCAATATCGTGATCTCAGATTCATGTCTTCTGTTTCTTGTAAAAACGATGGCCCCTCATCGCTGGCGCTGGCGATACGCAGATGCCCTCGATGTTGGACAGGGGGGGGGATTGCCACGGGTTGGCGGTAGACGCCGAACCGCCAGAGGGATAACGGCATTTTTATGAAGATGTTTAATAAGCCGGAGGATCCCTGTGGCGTGCGCTGAGGGCCGGGATACCGTTGCCCCATAAAAAATGGCGCCGAGAGCGAAATGCTCGCGGCGCCATGGTTCGGTGTAACGGCGCGAAACGCGCGCCGTAGTCCGACAGCAGACTTACATCGTTACCGTGTCGGCGACTTCCTTGAAGTCTTCGATCTGGTCGAAGTTCATGTACTTGTAGATCTTGTCGCCGTTGGTGGCGAGTACGCCCATGTCGGCCATGTACTCTTCCTTGCTCGGGATCTTGCCGAGGCGCGAGCAGATGGCAGCCAGTTCCGCCGAGCCGAGATACACGTTCGTGTTCTTGCCCAGACGGTTCGGGAAGTTACGGGTCGACG
Source organism: Pandoraea fibrosis (assembly GCF_000807775.2). Lineage (NCBI taxonomy): Bacteria > Pseudomonadati > Pseudomonadota > Betaproteobacteria > Burkholderiales > Burkholderiaceae > Pandoraea > Pandoraea fibrosis. Next base: position 2,845,943 of record NZ_CP047385.1, read on the forward strand.
TCGACATGACGGTCGCGCCTTCGCGCACTTGAGCCTGGTTGCCCATGCACAGCGAGCAGCCCGGCATTTCGGTGCGCGCACCTGCCGTGCCGAAGACACCGTAGTGACCTTCTTCAGTCAACTGCTTCTGATCCATCTTCGTCGGAGGGGCCACCCACAGCTTGACCGGAATGTCGCGCTTGCCTTCGAGCAGCTTCGACGCGGCGCGGAAGTGACCGATGTTGGTCATGCATGAGCCGATGAACACTTCGTCGATCTTGGCACCGGCCACGTCGGACAGGGTCTTCACGTCGTCCGGATCGTTCGGGCAGGCCACGATCGGCTCGTGGATGTCGGCCAGATCGATCTCGATGACCGCAGCGTATTCGGCGTCGGCATCCGGCGAGAGCAGCTTCGGATCGGCCAGCCATTGCTCCATCGCCGTGATACGGCGTTGCAGGCTGCGCGGGTCCTGATAGCCCTGAGCGATCATCCACTTCAGCAGCGTGACATTGCTGTTGAGGTATTCGATGATCGGTTCCTTGTTCAGATGCACCGTGCAACCGGCGGCCGAGCGTTCGGCGGAGGCATCCGACAGTTCGAACGCTTGCTCGACCTTCAGGTCCGGCAGGCCTTCGATTTCAAGGATACGGCCGGAGAAGATGTTCTTCTTGCCTTGCTTGGCGACGGTCAGCATGCCTTGCTTGATCGCGTACAGCGGGATCGCATTGACAAGGTCGCGCAGCGTGACGCCCGGCTGCATCTTGCCCTTGAAGCGGACCAGCACCGATTCGGGCATGTCCAGCGGCATCGTGCCGGTGGCTGCCGCGAAGGCGACCAGACCCGAGCCTGCCGGGAAGCTGATGCCGATCGGGAAACGGGTGTGCGAGTCGCCGCCCGTGCCAACGGTATCGGGCAGCAGCATGCGGTTCAGCCACGAGTGGATCACGCCATCGCCCGGACGCAGGGCGATACCGCCGCGGGTGCTGATGAAGTTCGGCAGCGTCTGGTGCGTCTTCACGTCCACCGGCTTCGGATAAGCGGCCGTATGGCAGAACGACTGCATGACCAGATCGGCAGAGAAGCCGAGGCAGGCCAGATCCTTGAGTTCGTCGCGCGTCATCGGGCCGGTGGTGTCTTGCGAGCCGACCGAGGTCATCTTCGGTTCGCAGTAGGTCCCCGGACGGATGCCTTGACCTTCCGGCAGACCGCAGGCGCGGCCAACCATCTTTTGTGCGAGCGAGAAGCCACGGCCGCTGTCGGCCGGTTGCTGCGCCAGTCGGAACAGCGTCGAGGCGGGCAAACCGAGGGCTTCGCGCGCCTTGGTGGTCAGGCCGCGGCCGATGATCAGGGGAATGCGGCCGCCGGCGCGCACTTCGTCGAACAGCACGTCGGACTTGACCTGGAATTCGGCGATGACTTCGCCGTTCTTCAGCGCTTTGCCTTCGTAAGGGCGCAGTTCGATGACGTCGCCCATTTCCATCTTCGACACGTCGAGTTCGATCGGCAGGGCACCGGCGTCTTCCATGGTGTTGTAGAAGATCGGGGCGATCTTGCTGCCCAGGCACACGCCGCCGAAGCGCTTGTTCGGGATGAAGGGAATGTCTTCGCCCGTGAACCACAGCACCGAGTTGGTGGCCGATTTGCGCGAGGAGCCGGTGCCGACCACGTCACCCACATAGGCGACCAGATGGCCCTTTTCCTTGAGCGATTCGATGAACTTGATCGGGCCGCGCTTGCCGTCTTCTTCCGGGGGGATGCCGGGGCGTGCGTTCTTGAGCATCGCCAGCGCGTGCATCGGAATATCCGGGCGGGTGGTGGCGTCGGGTGCCGGCGACAGGTCGTCGGTGTTGGTTTCGCCCGTGACCTTGAACACGGTCACGGTCAGGCTTTCCGGCACTTCCGGACGGCTCGTGAACCATTCGGCATCGGCCCAGCTTTGCAGCACGGCGCGCGCATTGGCGTTGCCTTTGTCGGCCAGTTCCTTGACGTCGTGGAACTGATCGAACATCAGCAGGGTTTTCTTGAGGGCGTCGGCCGCGACGGTGCCGACTTCGGCGTCCGACAGCAGTTCGATCAGCGGCTGAATGTTGTAGCCGCCGAGCATCGTGCCGAGCAGTTCGGTCGCACGGGCACGTGAGATCAGTGCGCAGGCGGTCTCGCCCTTGGCGACGGCGGCCAGGAAGCCGGCCTTCACGCGAGCGGCTTCGTCCACGCCGGCGGGCACGCGATGGGTAATCAGGTCAAGAAGGGTCTGCGCTTCGCCGGCAGGCGGGTTCGTCAGCAATTCGACCAGTTCGGCAGTCTGCTGAGCCGTCAGCGGCAGGGGAGGAATACCAAGCGCGGCGCGAGCGGCCACGTGAGCACGATAGTTTTCAAGCATGGGGAGACCTGCTGTGTTGCGTTTCGGGGGAAGGCTTTTCAGGCCTCCAAGGCTATACCGGGCGCTACTTTGACCGTAATTTTAGTCTCGGGACTTCCTTCCGTCAAATGTCTTATATCTTATATAAGAGTTGAGTGGCGTGATTGAGACGCCGACAGGGGCGAATACCTGCCGACATCCGGTATCGGTTGCACGGAAACGTTTCAGTGCGGCTGTCGGGATTCGCAGGCCGCACGGGGACGGGAGGGCCGCCGCGAGCGCCCTGGAGCTTTGATTTTTCGGCCCGAGCGATTGAGTTTTGATGTGAGATGCCGCATGCCGGGCGATCTGTCTTGTGAAGCCGAGATGTCCCGGTTACGCTGGTTTCCAACGACTGCGCGGCTCAATTCGAAGGCGTTGATGCAGGCGAGTCGTTCTCCCCGCGGTGTACCTCCACCGCACCTCTCCTTGCTGTCCCCCCAGGTGGCAAGGAGCCTGAACCGCCTCTATTCGAGGCGGTCTTTTTTTGTGCGTCGTATCAGCGTGCGACTGCCCCGTTACACGTTTACTTCCCTTCGGGGGAGGAGGGAAGCATGGCGTCGGGCGCGCCGTCGTGCGATATGAGGATCGCCAGCCAGCGCGAGCTCTCGAATTGGGCTGCGATCACCATCACGAGGACAGTCAGCGGGGTCGACAGAATCGCACCCGGCACCCCCCACACCAGTGTCCAGATCCCCAGAGCGAACAGACCGAAGAGTGGATCGGTGTTGGTGCTTTTCGCCTGTAGTTTGGGCTGGACGAGATTGTGGGCGATCTGGAAGATCGACAGTGTGACGGCGAACACCACGAGCGGCACCGTAATCGAATCGCTATGGATCGCCGCGAATAACGCAGGCACGACGCTCGCGACGAACGGCCCGATCACAGGCATGAAGGCGAGAAGGAACACCGTCACCGCCCAGAAGGCCGTATTGGGCAGTTCGGCGAGGCGGAAGACCAGTGCGGAGATCACAGCAATCGCGAGATTGATTGCCGTCTGGGAGATCAGATACGCCTGAACGCCATGCACGATCTTGTTGAGCACAATGCGCTGCGAATTCGCCCGAGCCTCGTTCGTCGTAATCCGCAGAATTTTGGGGTTGTTGTTTCTCGTCGCCCCGAACAGCATGAACACCAGAAACAACACGGTCAGAAATGCCATCGATACGGCATTGCCCAACCAGGAGGCAAGGCTGTGCTCGAGTTTGGGTAAATCGATCAATCCGAGCACGGTTGCCAGATCGAACTTCCGTCCGAAGCCCACCGTAGCGGACCGGATGAGGCGATCGAGCTGGCCCGGCAAGTCGGGGGATTCCTTGATGAGATCGCTGATGCCTTGAAGCGTGATGATGAAGATGCTGTAGGCGCTGAAGCCCACAATCGCCGCGGTCGCGATCAGGATCAGCCATTTCGGTGCTCGCGGCAGCAGACGAACGACCACGGCGACAATGCCCGAGATCAGAATGCGCAGGAGAATGGCGAGGAAGAATGGAATGAGTACCGGGCGAAGAAAATACAGGATCGCCAGACCTGCGGCTACGCCCGTTGTTGTCTGTGCAACGGACCCGGGTGTTGTTGTCATGATGGATCTTCTTTACGGTGGAGGCTGAAAACGCGCCTCGATTCGCGCGTCTTTCGTCCGCAAGAATATCAGGCTAATTTGTTCCGGGGATAGGGCGTCCATATCGCATGACGGCGGAGCCATCGCGGGCCGGACGTGCAAAAAAGGGGCCGCCCTGCGATGTCCGCAGGCGGCCCCAGTCATCGTTCCAATCTTCTCGCGGATCACACCACTCGTTGGCTTGCGATAGCGCTTACTCCACTTCTTCGATCTCACCCGGTTTCCAGGTCTTGTCGAACCACGGATCAAGCGGGCCGTAGAGTCGCAGGATCGTGAACCACCCCTTGCCCGGCACCGTCTGCATCCAGTTGGCTTCCTTGCCCTTGGGCGCGACCGGGCCGAAGTACAGATCGACCGACCCGTCCGCGTTGGCGATCAGCTTGTCGCGCTTGTTGTTCTTGCTCGGGAACGGTTGCGAGGTCTGGAGTTCGGAGCGGGTCTGCGGATCATAGATGACCACCGACCAGAAGTCCTTTGCGGGTACGTTCTTGGGGATGCGCAGTCGATAGTGCTTCGCGCCGTCGAGGGGCTTGCCCGTCGAGTCGTCGCTGGCAACGGCATATTGCGAGCCCGCACCGACCAGTTTTGCCGCCATGGCCGGTGTGTTGACGGTTGCGACATAGAAGAAGTTCGTGCGCGCATCGAGGTCACGCCCCGAGAGGCCGTCACCGCCGAGCCAGCGATAGTCGTCGCCGATAAAGCTGATGCGCCATGCACTGTTCGGATACAGCGCTGCGCGCGGATCGCGACTGCGGAAGCTGATGGACCGGGCGGTGGCGTTACCGACGGCGACCGCATCGGTCAGAATCTTCGTCATCCGTTCGTCGGGCGAGAATTTCTTGCCTTTGCGAATGCCGATCGAGGCAGCCAGGCCCCGCAACTCGGGATCGATGAAGCCGATCGGCTCCTTCTGAATCACGTGATCGAGTTCTTCGAAGAACGCGAAGGTGTTGGCATGCACGGTGTTGAAGGCTTGCTTGGAGGAGTTGATGAACTCCATCTTCGGCGGATTCTTCGCCCGGCTCAGGGAGTAGATCTTGAAGCCGTCGCGGAACATCTTCGACGCGGCGTCAGGTTTGCCGTCCACCAGGAATCCGCGCAGGACCACGAAGTTGACATAGGAGGGCGAGTAGGAGATGAAGTACTCGCCACCGTCCTTCACGTCCTTGGGGAGCTTGCCCTTGTAATCCGGCGGCACGATCAGGTACTTGCCGCCCTTGCCACGATCCGGGCCGGGAGCGCCCATGTCGACCACGAAGCGGAAGAATGCATCGTTGACCGTCCCCGGGCCGCTGCCCGGCGGCACTTCGACCACGGTCGGGCCGTCGGTCTGCAAGTCGAGCATCGAGAACGCGTAGACCGTGTCGGTGTTGGCGGTGAGCAGAAGCGGATTGGAGTCCGCCAGTTGATCGTAGATCGTGGCCTGATTGCTCTTGGTGGCACCCAATGCAACCGTCGATCGACGAATGGCTTCGATGCTCGCGGCAGGCATGAGGTTGAGAAACACCTCCACGCCACGCAGGAAGTCGAGGTTGTCGAAGGCCAGCTTCGCGGTCTCCTGTGTCGGCACGCCGTCGACGAAGTTCAGCGTGCCGATGCGGGTCTGGACGGTATCCGGCGTCAGGATCTCTGGCGGAATGTAGGTATTGAAGCCGCGCGTGGGTGCTGCGCCTTCAGGGGCCTTTTGCGCATAGACGCTCGGGGCGCAAAGCGCGCCGATGAGTGTGGCCGCGACAAGGCTTCGGTTACGGTTGAATTTCATTCACTTCTCCATCGTTAAAGTTCTTGCAAAGGAGATGCCTGTTTAGAGCCGCTGAGAACCGCGCCTACGCGAGCATGACCTGAGCCGATTACGTCTGCCAAACAATCCTGTTGACGATGCTCAATCCCAGTGGCTGGGCATCCAACGCCAGCTCGCGCCGTACCGGACCCAGTGACCCGGTATCCAGCGATGCCCGACCCGCACCGGTTGCCAATGCCCGGGTTCCCAGATATATCCCGTTGCGGCCCAACGCCAGTGGCCGGGGTCCCAGACGTAACCCGCGCGTGCAGCTGGCACCACCTCCACTCGTGCGGCTGGCGGTTCGTGGGGGGCGATGATGATCGTTTCTGCAAAAGCGATGCCGGTCGCGAGCGTGAGCGCGGCGGCGCCTAGCCATGTGTAAAGGGACTTCTTTGTCATTCAGTTTCCGTTTTCTATGGACAAGCGATAACGTCCGGTGAGTTTGTTATTGCGCCGACAAGGCGGCTTCTTCTGCGCCGCAATTGGCTGTCGACGTAGCACCCTTGGCGCGGACGGCCTGAACTTCCTTGCGAGCGGCCTTCACGTCGGCGAGAAATTGCGCATTGGTATGCAGCTTGGCCACCGTGGCGGCGCCCATCGTGCGTCCGGCGTCCACGTCACTTTGCCAATGGGCATTGCAGACGACCCGGCTTTGGCCAAATTCCAGACCGCGTTTGAGCAGCGCATCGGCGCGATCCGGGCTGATTTCGGCCAATACGAGTGCCCAGGCCCAACCGGCAGCCGTGTGGCCCGACGGGTACGAGCCGTCGTGACGCAGCAACGGTTCCTGCTCAGGCAAACAGGTGCCTTCGTTGTGAACCACGAAGGGGCGAGTGCGGTTGTATTTGTTCTTGACGCCGTAGGTCGACATCCCGGCATCGGTCAGGACTCGCTCCATCAGGTGGTACAGGTGAGGCGTCTTCTTTTGGTCGATGTCGACGCCCATCGCGCAAGAGAAGTTCTTGGCCGGTTGTGGAAACACCAGATCGGCGTCGAGACGTGCGACGTCGGCACGCGCCTTGCCGCGCAACGGCACGGTGGCTTCGCGTGCGGCTTCGTCGCGGGCGAGTGCAGCACTGCCTTCGGCCGGCGGTGGTCCGAGCAATTCGAGACTGTTCGGCAAATCCTTTTGCGGGAGATAGCCGGCTGCGAACTTGAAGTGCGGGTCGGTGATCTTCGGATTTGCCGAGCTGTCTGACGCGCTCGCTGATGCGCTGGCAATACCCAGCAGTACTAAGCCGAACATGCACGTCAATGGGTGATTTCTAAGGCGCATGGATGATGATTCTCGCTTCAACGTGATGGAAAATTGATCGCGCATTGAGCATTGGATAGTCGGCTTTTGCGGCAACGAAAGTGACTGACGATCAGGGGGCTGGTGCAAAAAAGTCGGAAAACCATTCAGCGAATTGCTTCATGACAGTTGTTCCCGGACTGTACCCCGGGTCCTTTCGGGAAAAACGGCGCGAGCGGTCAAATGAGTCAAATTGGCGATAAGAATGAGACGAAATCGAGGCGTCATCGCGGTGGCGGACAATTGGCCGGGCTTTGCGCCGTTTTTTCGGGCGTCGTTATCAAACCGAAGGCACCGCCTGTATTGAAATCAGGAACTTCGTGACCTTGGCGGTTTTCGGGTCCATCAGGCATTCGAAGGAGAACTTGCGCCAGCCGGCGTCGAATCTCGCCTGACCGATACCGATCAATTTATCGTTGCGAATCAGGCTGAGGGTGTTGGGTTCGCTAGTGCCAAGGAAGACGCGATCCACGCCCTTGAGCTTGCCGTCGAAAGCCGACTGCGCGTTTGGGCGGCAAATGAATTCGGCGACCTGCTTGGCGCGCGACCATCCCCGTGCGACGGCGCGGTCGCTTGGCGAGCGCAGGCCGGCAATGTTCGCGTCGATCACGCGCTGCTGGGCCGGCGACACAACAGTTGCCGCCCGAGGTTCGGACGCGGTGTCTTCCAGAGACCCGCAGTAACCCAACGAGGCGACAACGAGTCCGCAGAAGCCGAAGAATGATCGTTTGCACATGGAGTCGACAGCACTATCAAAAATCGTCACCCCGACGTGAGCCAAGAGGCATGGCGGTCGCCGGGGCCTAGAACTTGAAACCGATACCGGTGAGGAAGATGTCGCTATCGCGATCCGACCTCGACATCACCCGTGACCATGCGACCTTCCCAACCCATCGCTTCGAGAACGAATAGGAAGCACCCATCGTCAACAGACCGGAGACGACGTCTCGCCGTCCGCCGGCTTCCGGGTTGGCATGGTATTGATGCCACGTGAAGTAGGGACCGAACCCTACGCTTAGCCCGAGGCGATCGCCGAGAAAGCTCTGGCCGAGCGATAGCTGCGCGGTCATGCCTTGCCGGTATCCGATATCGCTTTTTCCTTCGTTAATGAACGCTACTGCGCCGTCGAACCAATCATTGAAGGCGTGACGGTATTCCACTGAATAGGCCGGTGCGTTTTGCGACGTGCGGCTATTCACCACGGATAAGCCGCCCAATGCGTATAACGTGTGCTTTCCTGCAACTGCGGCGGGCGGCGCGTGTGGCTCGCCGCGTGCCAGATCGTTGAAGCGGTAGCGAACGCCGAGCATGTACGTCGCGGTGTCGATGCTGCGATGCGTGTGTACCCAGTTGGTCCGGAATGACACGGCCCAGTGAGGCCGGAAATACCATGCGAGGTACGCGCTGTACATCATGCCCACGCCATGCTTGTTTTCGTACGCCCGGTCTGGGCCGGTCGCAACCGTATCGAAGTAGGTATAGGGTCCGAGACCGATCCCTGCGTCGAAACGTCCCGCGAAAAATTCTCGGTGCGCCCAAAGCTGCAGTGCAAATCCATCGCGATGATGGTTCGTCACATGCCCTTCGTTGAGCCATGTGAAGGACACGTCGAAATAACGGTGTATGGGCTGCTGATAGTCGAAGCTCCACGCGTAGGTTCGTTCGCGCCCACCGTCCAGCTGCTTCATGTCACCGGGATAGACCCCCACTTGCTGTGCGTACACCCCCGAGCACCACAACGACAAAATTAACCACAGGCTTCGTCGAAACAATTTTTCAATTCCCTTGCGTCGTGCAAAAAAAGCACTTTGGGGGATTTGACGTCTTAATGCGCCGAAGGATGTTTGAAAAACCGAGCCTGATTTTTGATTTTTTGCTTGGGTGGCCGAGGGGGTGTTGCGGTCGGTTTTGACGGTGGTGGTTGTGCTCAATGCGCGGGATTTCGCATGTTTGGCAAACGCTATCGCCTCATATTCAAAGACCTACTTCTAAGCGCTCACCTATCGTGCTGGCATTCGTGGGCAAGTGTGCCACTGGGTAGTTGGTGTGTCCTCGCGTGATGAAACGGCGGCCGAGTCGCTTTGTGGATTTCGAGCGATGACGTTGAAAGATGGCGTCTGTGCCAATTGCCCGAGAAGGCAATGGGGCGTCGTTCCTCGTCAAACGCACCGCTGCCCATATATTTTTCGATAGAGTGGGCAATTCATGAACAAGAACCAATTTCGCAAGGTATTCAGTGAGCGTCTTGGGATGCTGGTAGCCGTAGGTGAGGACGCGAAGAGCCAAGACAAAGGACTGGGTGCTGGTAACGGAGGCGGTGCTGTCGCCGATGTCCATGTCGTCTCGGACATCAAAGGCGTAGTGCTGGCGATTGTTCTGGCGCTAGCGGAGACGACGGCATTTGCCCAGTCCTTGCCCACAGGCGGTCAATACACGGCGGGCTCGGGCACGATCAGCACGAACGGCGGCACCATGACCGTCGATCAGAACACCCAGCGCGGTGTGATCAACTGGAACACGTTCAACGTTGGCTCGGGTAATACGGTTCAGTTCAATCAACCGAACGCTCAGTCCAAGACGCTGAACATCGTCAGTGGTGGCGTGCCCTCGAATATTCAGGGCAGCCTGCTCGCCAACGGTCAGATCTTCATTCAAAACTCCAGCGGCATTCTCTTTGGTAAGGGCGCCGTGGTGAACGTCGGTTCGCTGCTGGCGACGACTAAAGCGATCGATCCGAACGCGTTTATGAATGGGGACGTACTGACGTTGTCGTCGACGGGCAAGAGCGGTTTAGTGCAGAACGACGGCAACATCCAGGCCTCGGGCTTTGTCACGCTGATGGGCGATCAGGTACGCAACACCGGCTCAATCACAGTGCCGGGCGGTCAAGTGGTGCTCGCGGCGGGCGATAGCGCCACGGTGGCGCTGGCCAACGGCCAGGGCTTGAGCCTGACGCTGACCAACGCGACAGCCAGTGCCTTGGTGGAGAACAGCGGTCAGATCGTGGCGGATAACGGTTCGGTCCTGCTGACCGCGCGCGGTAGCGACACGTTGCTCAAAACGGTGATCAATATGTCGGGCGTAGTGCAAGCCGGCTCAGGCGCCATCGTCGCGGATGCCGGCAGCACGGGCGACGTGATCGTCACAGGCAAGCTTGATGCGTCGAACCTGAGCGCAGGTGGTGTGGGCGGCGACGTGGTTCTCTCAGGCAACCGCATTGGCCTATCGGACACAGCGCGTATCGATGTGAGCGGCGATGGCGACGCAGGCTATGCGGTCATCGGTGGCGACACCCTACACAAGATTTCCGGCACCAAGGCAGCGGCATTGATCGACAACGTGACGTTCGCCGACGCGGTGCAGATCGACCGTGGTGCGCAGATCATGGCGCGTTCGGTGCATGGCAATGGCGGCTTTCTGGAGACATCAGGCCGCTATCTGAACATGCAAGGTCAGGTCGATGCGTCGGCACCGAACGGCAAGAACGGCTCGTGGCTGATCGATCCGACGGATGTGACGATTAGCACGGATGACGACACAAACTACACCGGCCCGTTGGGCAACGGCACGTTCAATTGGAATACCGGGTCCGAGACGGCGGTGGTGAACAACGGCTCGCTGGTCGACGCGCTGAACAGCGGCACGGACGTGACGATCACCACGGCGAGTGATGGCCCTGCCACGGGCAATATCTCGGTGAAGGCAGACATCGTCACGCATAGCGCCCAGAGCGCAAACCTGACGCTGCTTGCCAACAACAGCCTGTACATCGGCGATCAGACGGATGCGCGAATTGCGGCGGACGGCGACGGTGCGCTCAACGTCAATATGGTGGCAATTGACGGCACGGCGTATGTCGGAAGCACCGGCAACACTGTCACGTTTGACACGAAGGGCAACGTCAGTATCACGGGGGGGAGTGAGACCTCGGGTGCGGTGGGGCTGCAACTGGCCGGCAACGTGAACGTACTCTCCGGCAATGTGGCGCTCACGGGGGCGTCCGACAGCCAAAATGCCGTAGACGCCGTTAAGAACTCCTCGTTGAATGTGACCGGAGGCCGCCTTCGCGTCGACGGAACGTCTGGGTCCGGAGTGGGCGTCCACCTTACCAGTCTGCTAGTTAGCGGAAGCGGTGCAGTTGAAATTAACGGATCAGGTCAAACGGGGGTTTCGCTATCCAGCCTGAATGTATCCGATACCGGGGCCGCCAATATTTCCGGCCAAACCAGTCGGTCAGGTGGCTATGGAATCAGCATAACCAATGCGAATGCATCTGGTCACGGTGAAATCTATCTTCATGGAACGTCGTCGGCGACGACCGGGGTGGGGTATGGAGTTTATGTCTCTGCTACGAGTGCTGCTCAAGACTCTTTAGTTCGTATTGAAGGAGAGAGTAATGGCGGTGATAACGGCGTTGGAATCTACATAAAAAATGCCACTGTTCGGGACAATGGTTCAGCTATTTTCAGTGGAAGTAGCTCAGGGGCAGGGGATGCGGCTTATGTGTACGCCATGTTGGTTCTCGATCAAGCAAAACTCGATGTCACGGGTACCGCCACCGGTTCGGGCGTGGGCGTCGATGCAACAAACATCAACACTTTGGTTAACGGTTCTATCAATATCTCGGGGACTTCGGCTGACGGCGATGGGAGCCGAATCAATGGTGCTGTGGGCGTGGGCTCCAACTCCGAGGTCAACGTTAGCGGCAATAGCACGAATGGAAACGGCACAGTTTTGGGGGCGGGCGGTTCGGTCACTATTTCTGGTTGCGGTACGTTCGACATTTCAGGCGGCTCGGCGAACGGCACTGGGACTCTGATCAACGGCGGCGTGAACGTTTCGAACACCGGTACTGCCAATATCACGGGTAATTCGACCGAGGGAAACGGCACGGTGATCCACGGTTCGATGAATGTCTCCGGGAGCGGTACGCTCGACATTGGCGGTAGCAGCGCAAACAGCACGGGCACGCTGGTGGATCTGAATGGTTCTATCAGGACGGCTGACAACGGCGCTACCACCATCAAGGGAAATAGTACCGATGGTCCCGGCGTGCTCGTCAACGGCACCTTGAATGTCTCCGGGAGCGGTACGCTCGACATCAGCGGCAACAGCGCGAACAGTACAGGCACGCTGGTGGACCTGAACGGTTCCATGGGGACGACTGACAACGGCGCTACCAGCATCAAGGGAAATAGTACCGATGGCGCCGGCGTGCTCATCAACGGCACGGTGAATGTCTCCGGGAACGGCGCGCTCGACATCAGCGGCAACAGTGCGAACAGCACCGGAACGTTGGTGGACTCGAACGGTTCCGTCAGCACAATTGACCAAGGATCCTCCAACGTAGCTGGGCGTAGCACGGACGGCACCGGGGTGGTCGTTAATGGTTCGTTCAATGTGTCAGGCAACGGTTCCGCGAATGTCAGCGGCCACTCAGCCGACGGCAAGAGTCTGGTGGGGGAGTTTACTGCCAGTGATGACAGCTCGATATACGTCACCGCGCCAGGTGCGGGTGAGGGCGACATTGTTCTGCACCTGTCCGGTAACGTGAAGTGGGGCCTCGATATTCTTCCCGAGAACACTACGCCGATAGACCCGACCGATCCCGTCAATCCGACAAATCCAACGGACCCGACCAACAACACGCCGGAAAATCCGACCAGCGGGGATTCCGGCGGTGGGCACAGCAACACCGGTGCGATCGTGGGTGGCGTGCTTGGTGCCGCCGGTATTGGCGGGGCGCTGGTCATGAGCGCCCATGGGGTGATGTACCTGGAGCAGCCGGCAGAGTTGATTGTCGACATCGGCGACTTGTCTTATTGGGGCAGAGTGTCGCTCGAACATCTACAGATCGATTTGAAGGGCGGTCAGGCGGAACTTGCGCTCCGCAGTCCGACTGGGCCACTCAAACGTCAACTCAAACTTTTAGATGGTGGCGATGGTGTGAAGCACTACGCCTCGGTCGATGCGAAGACCGGCGTTAAGTCGGATCTGACGTTTGATCCGAAGACGAGCGAATACTTCTACACGGAGACGGGAATGAAGGCGGGGCAGCCGTACAAGGTCTCGGCCCACGGCTGGCTCAAAGCGCATACCTCGATTGGCGCGCCTGCACCATTGCCGGAGTCGGCAAGCTGGGCTATACGGCCAAGCGCAAATGCAAAGTGATACGAGGTGATTGGCAACCGGTCGTGACGCTCGTTTCGGGAACACCACCGCGTTCCCTTGTCTTGTTCACCTCCCCTTCACATTGGTGGTGGAGGGGAGACTCTCCCTGCTGTTCTTCAAATATCCCACCTCGCAATACGGCTCTGACGCAATCTCTCGTGCTTCCCTGAACGAGGTGTTTGCGAGCCTCGGATTCTTCATTCTTCAACGAAAGAACCTGACGACTGTCGTTTCGGTAAGGCCTGCGATTGCCGGTAGATGATGAGTCTCAGGTTGGCATTCAAACGAGAGCGTTCGTTATTCAAAGATTCGTTTCCAGGCGCTCACCTATCGTGCTGGCATTCGTGGGCAAGTGTGCCTTGGGGCACCGAATTTGTCCGCGCGCAAGACGAGAGTGCGCTTGGGTCGGTAGTTCGATCTTGAGCGACAACGTCGAGGGGGGCGTCGATTTGCCTGAAAAGGCAGAGCGGCGTGATCGTTCCTCGTTGCGCGCCGCTGCCCACATATTTATCGATAGGGTGGGTAATTCATGAATAAGAACCGATTCCGTAAGGTGTTTAGTGAGCGTCTGGGCATGCTGGTAGCCGTAGGTGAGGACGCTAAGGGCCAAGGGAAGGGACTGGGTACTGGCACCGGAGGTGGTGCTGTCGTTGATTTACATGTCGTCTCAGGGATCAAGAGCGTGGTGCTGGCGATTGTGCTTGCGTTGGCGGAGACGACAGCGTTCGCGCAGTCGCTGCCCACAGGCGGTCAATACACCGCAGGCTCGGGCACGATCAGCACGAATGGCGGCACCATGACCGTCGATCAGAACACCCAGCGCGGGGTGATTAACTGGAACACGTTTAACGTGGGTGCGGGTAATACGGTTCAGTTCAATCAACCGAACGCTCAGTCGAAGACGCTCAATATCGTCAGCGGTGGCATGCCGTCCAATATTCAGGGCAGTCTGCTCGCCAACGGTCAGATCTTCATCCAGAACTCCAGCGGCATTCTCTTTGGTAAGGGCGCGGTGGTTAACGTCGGTTCGCTGTTGGCGACGACCAAGGCGATCGATCCGAATGCGTTCATGAATGGGGACGTGCTGACCCTATCGTCGACGGGCCAGAACGGAAAAGTACAGAATGACGGCACGATCAATGCGTCGGGTTTTGTGACGCTGATGGGCGATCAGGTGCGTAATACCGGCTCGATCACGGTGCCGGGCGGGCAGGTGGTGCTCGCCGCGGGCGATAGCGCCACAGTGGCGCTGGCCAACAGCCAGGGCCTGAGCCTGACGCTGACCAACGCGACAGCCAGTGCCTTGGTGGAGAACAGCGGTCAGATCGTGGCGGATAACGGTTCGGTCCTGCTGACCGCGCGCGGTAGCGACACGTTGCTCAAGACGGTGATCAATATGTCGGGCGTGGTGCAAGCCGGCTCAGGAGCGATTGTGGCTGACGCAGGCAGCACAGGCGACGTGATCGTCACGGGCAAGCTCGATGCGTCGAACATGAGCGCGGGTGGTGTGGGCGGCGACGTGGTGCTCTCAGGCAACCGCATCGGCCTATCGGACACAGCGCGCATCGATGTGAGCGGCGATGGCGACGCAGGCTATGCGGTCATTGGCGGTGACACGCTGCACAAGGTGCCGGGCACCAAGGCAGCAGGATTGATCGGCAACGTGACGTTCGCCGACGCAGTACAGATCGACCGTGGCGCCCAGATCATGGCGCGTTCGGTGCATGGCAACGGCGGCTTTCTGGAGACGTCGGGCCGTTACCTGAACATGCAAGGGCAGGTCGATGCGTCGGCACCGAACGGCAAGAATGGCTCGTGGCTGATCGATCCGACGGATGTGACGATTAGCACGGATGACGACACAAACTACACCGGCCCGTTGGGCAACGGCACGTTCAATTGGAATACCGGGTCCGAGACGGCGGTGGTGAACAACGGCTCGCTGGTCGACGCGCTGAACAGCGGCACGGACGTGACGATCACCACGGCGAGTGATGGCCCTGCCACGGGCAATATCTCGGTGAAAGCAGACATCGTCACGCATAGCGCCCAGAGCGCAAACCTGACGCTGCTTGCCAACAACAGTCTGTACATCGGGGATCAGACGGATGTGCGAATTGCGGCGGACGGCGACGGTGCGCTCAACGTCAATATGGTGGCAACTGATGGCACGGCGTATGTCGGAAGCACCGGGCATAACGTGACCTTTGACACGAAGGGCAACGTCAGTATCACGGGGGGGAGTGAGACCTCTGGGGCGGTAGGGTTGCAACTGGCCGGCAACGTGAACGTTGTCTCCGGCAACGTGGCGCTTACGGGATCATCCAATAGCAACGTTGGCGTCAAAGGGCTTGAGAACTCCGCGATAAATGTGTCCGACGGTCATCTCGATATCAATGGTTCGTCGGGTTTGTCGACTGGCGTCGATATTTCAAACTTGACGATTGACGGAACCGCCACGGCTGGACTGACAGGCGCGGGAAGAACGGGCGTAGCCGCAGACAATATCGTTGTGTCGAATAGCGGCGCGCTTGACATTTCCGGTATCGGAACCCCGCCAAATGAGGGCTACCACGGAACGGGTGTCAAAGTCACGAACCTCACGATCGGAGGGAGTGGCTCTGTCAATATCACTGGTGAAGGCCGAGTCCTTACTAAAGACCTGGATAGCCACGGTGTCATTGCGGACAATATCAGTGTTTCCGAGCACGGATCGCTAAATATCGCCGGCGAGTCTCTTGGGAGAAATGATTCTTCCGCGGTGAACATCGCAAACCTCAGTGTTTTCGGCGACGGCAGGGTCAACGTGACGGGGAATAGTACCTATAACGGTTCATTTTCCCCCTTCGGCGTTATGGCGAATAACATTAGTGTGTCGGAAAATGGCTCGCTCAATGTCACCGGTGTCGCGCAAACAGGGCAAGCAGTTCACGTCACCAATGTCTCAGTCTCAGGCCACGGATCGCTCGATCTTGTTGGCACCTCGAACTTCAGTAATACCAATCAAAACGACGCGGCAGTCTTCGTCAACAATCTGAGCGTTGCTGACGAGGCTTCCGCCAATCTCACGGGGTCGGGTTTTATCGGAATTAATGTGAGTGTCGTTCGCGTCTCCGACCATGCCTCGGTCAATTTCACTGGCAATGGGGGTAAGTTCACTGGCGTCAGCATAGGAGGGCTTACCGTTTCTGGCGGGACCGTAGATTTCAACGGGACTGGCCGCGGCACGGGCTCGGGCGTTGTTGCCACTAATGTCAATGCGTCCAACGGCGCGTTAATTTCTTTCAACGGAACGACCTCCGGAACGGGTAACGCCGTTTGTATAACCACTGCTATCGTCTCCAGTGATGCCTCAATTGACGCCATCGGAACAGCGACTGGATCAGGCGCAGGAATCAATGTAACCAATGTGAGGGCCTCTACCGGCAGTTCACTCAATTTCACAGGGACTGCCGCTTCGGGGGGCGGCATTGTCGCAACGACCGTAAACGTTTCCGGTGGTTCGGCTAATTTCAGCGGGACCAGTGGGGGAGCGGGTGCAGGTATTTCCGCCAGCCACATCGTTGCTTCCGGCGGTTCAATCGATCTCACTGGAAATGGCACTGGATCCGGGGCAGGCGTCAGCGCCACCGACGTCACCGTTTCCGGCAATGGATCCATGCATTTCAATGGCGCCAGTGCGGCGAGCACGGGTGTTGACGCCAATCAGGTCATCGCTTCCAGTAACGGCGCAATCGATCTCATTGGACATGGCGCGACAGCGGGCGTCTCGGTCACTGACGGGAATGTCTCCGGTGGTTCAGTAAAACTGAACGGCACATCAGAAGCCGCGACAGGTGTCAATATTGCCAATCTCACGGTAAGTGGCGACGCTAAGGTAGAGGGTGTTGGTACCGGCGCGACGGGGGTGATTGCCGACCAGATCAATGTCCTGGACAACGGGGTGCTTGATATTGCGGGCAATGGCACCGGAGCGGGAGCGGGCGTCCTCGCCGCTAATGTCACCGCTTCCGGCAGCGGAGCCATTCATCTCAATGGCACAAGCGCGGCGAGTGCGGGTGTTGACGTCAATCACGTCGAGGCTGCCGGAAGCAGCGTCATCGATCTCGTTGGGAATGGCGCCACAGCGGGAATCTCGGCAACGGACGTGAATGCGACCGGTGGCTCGGTGGCGATGAACGGCACATCGGACACTGCAACGGGCGTCAATATTGCCGATCTGACAATCAGTGGCGACGCTAAAGTGGGGGTGGTGGGCACTGGCACGACGGGAGTGATTGCGGATCGCATCGATGTTGCAGACAACGGTGAGCTAGGAATTTCCGGCAATGGAATCTCGACGGATACGGCGCACGGTGTGATGCTGGCGAATCTTACGATTGAAGGCAGCGGCTCCGCCAATATCACTGGAATCTCGAACGGTAGCGACAAGGACAATATGTCTTTCGGCGTTGACGCAAATAACATTAGTGTCTCCGGTCTGGGGTCCCTCAATGTTGTTGGCAATACCGCAGGGCGAGAGAGATCTGCAGGGGTTAACGTAACCAACCTCGATGTCTCGGGCGACGCTTCAGTCGACGTGACCGGTTATTCGTCCTATGGTGGGTCGTATTCCGCCTATGGCATCAGAGCGACCGACGTCAACGTTTCCGGAGGCGGTACGTTCAATGCCACCGGTACCGCCGTGGCAGGAGAGGGCGTTGGGGCGACGAATGTCCATGTGTTCGAAAGCGGCTCAATCGATATTGTGGGTAGCGTTGCTTCCGCTAATCCCAATCAGACAGCCGCCGCCGTTGCGTTAAGCGGCTTTGAAGTCTCGGGAAGCGGCTCTGCGAATGTCACGGGGGCAGGGTTTGTCGGCATCAAGGCAAACAAGATCACCGTTTCCGACGATGGGAAAATCAATCTCTACGGTACCGCCACGAATACTTCGGGCATCGGCGTTGTTGCTACGAACGTCACTGCATCCGGCGGCTTGATCGATGTGGACGGTGCGAGCGCTGGCTCAGGCGCAGGCGTGAGCGCATCCAACGTTACCGCGGCTGGCGGCGTCATTCATCTCGCCGGCGTCAGCACTGGATCGGGGGCCGGCGTTAGCGCAACCAATGTCAGCGCGTCCGCAGGCGAGATCGATATCCTGGGAACCAACACCGGATCGGCGGCTGGCGTCAGCGCCACCAACGTCGCCGCTTCTGGCACGGGCTCTATCATTGTCAATGGCACAAGCACTACGACTGCTGGCATCGAGGCGCAGCATGTCGTTGCTTCCGAGAGCGGTTCCATTGATCTGACGGGAAGTGGCGTCACGTCGGGTATTGCTGCATCGGAGATCGATGTTTCCGGCGGCGTGGTGAAGATGAACGGCACGTCACAGACCGGAGACGGCGTCGTTCTGTTGGCCAGTGTGAAGGTATCCGGAGATGGGGCGCTGACGATCGCTGGCAACAGCGTCTCGGGAAGCGGCGTTTCTCTGCCGGCGGATGTCGATATCTCAGGCGGTCGCATGACGCTGATCGGATCATCCGAGTCTGGCGTTGGCCTTTCCGAGGCAGGCGGCTCAGTCAACGTTTCGGGAAATGGCGTAGCGGACCTCTCGGGTACGTCGAACGATAGCAGCGGTGTACAAATCGGGTCGGACGTCAATGTCTCAGGTGCCGGCGCTCTGAGCGTTTCCGGAATTTCGACCAATGGCACCGGCACGTTGCTCGATGGCGATATCAACGTGAACGACAGTGCAACGGTAGACGTCTCGGGCACCTCGACGAGTGGGGTCGGCACTCAAGCTGATGGAGCGATCCATGTTTCGGGCGATGGCCGGACAACCTTCAGAGGCACATCGACGAACGGCGTTGGCACCCAAGTCGGAGGGGCGATCGATGTCTCCGGCAACGGCCGCGTCAACGTCTCAGGTACCTCTGCGAGCGACGCAGGCGTACTTCTCGATCCGACCGGCTCGGTGACGGCATCGGGTGAAGGCTCCGCGACAATCTCGGGCAATTCGATGGATGGCGTTGGCGCGCAAATCAACGGAACCGTGAACGCTCGCGAGAACGGTTCGATCATTATCCTGGGACGCTCGGAGAACAGCACTGGCGCACTGATTGACGTCAACGGCTTGGCGAGTGCGTCGGACAACGGATCGATCGATATCTCTGGTGCGTCGACGAACGGTAGTGGCGCTCAAGTCGATGGCCTGGTCGACATTAAGGACTATGCGTCGGGTAACGTGTCGGGCATGTCGACGAACGCGCAAGGGATGGCCGTCGGAGCGGACGGTGTCATCAAGACATCCGATAACGGGTCGAGCCACATTACCGGAAGCAGTCTGAATGGTAGCGGCGTGAGCATCGATGGCTTGGTCGATGTGTCGGGAAGTGGTTTGGGGAATATCAGCGGCAACTCGACCAACGGCGTAAGTATGGTTCTGGGGAACCATGCCCTGATCGCCGCGAGCGACAACAGTGTGCTGAACGTGAGCGCACCGGGCAACGCGAACGGCTCCATCGCCGTGAATCAGTCGGGCGACGCAAAGGTCTACATCGACTACAACATTCCCGATAACAACGGCAATACGACCCCGGTAGACCCCACCGATCCGACAGGGCCAACGAATCCGACAAACCCCACCGACCCGACGACCAATACGCCGGGAGACGGCGGCGTCACCAATCCCTCAACCGGCGATTCGGGCGGCGGGAGCAACAGCGTCGGCGGAATCGTTGGAGGTGTGCTCGGTGCCGTCGGTCTTGGCACGTTGATCTTGAACACCCACGGTGTGATGTACCTGGAGCAGCCAGTGCCGTTGGCCGTGGATTCGGGGGATGTGTCGTACTGGGGCGAGGTGTCGCTCGAGCATTTACAGATCGATCTGAACGGCGATCAGGCGGAGATCGCCCTTCATACTCCTGACGGACCCGTCAAACGTCAGCTCAAACTCCTGGACGGCGGCGATGGCGTGAAGCACTACACCTCAGTCGACGAACAGACCGGCATCAAGTCGGATCTCACTTTCAACCCGAAGACGAGCGAGTACTTCTACACAGAAGCGGGGACAAGGGCGAGCAAGGCCTACAAAGTCTCGGCCCACGGATGGCTCAAGGAGCGGGCCACACTCGGGGCGCCGTCGCCATTGGCGAACGCGTCAATGCCGGTGGATCAGACGGCGCATGCCGCACAAGTCAGCTCGATTGCGAAGTGAGTGGATTGGCGCCGTGGCAGACACTGCTGCCGCGGCGCCGACTGACGACAAACGGAAGAGCCGAACTGTGCGGAACCTAACCGAAAGCCACCGAAATCGCTGGCGGAAAATCATCACGATCGCCGCTGTGCTGTGGGCATTGACGCCTTGTGCACAGGCGATTTCGCATGCTCCGGAAGTGCCGCTTTCGGTGCATCGGAACGGGCAAATCGTCGCCGGGAGCATCGCTATTCGGGTTGTGCCAGAGCTCGCGACGCTACCGGCAGGCATGCGTGAGGCACTGGAGTCTGCGCTCGCGCAGATGACCGAACCTGCGCCGAAAACACTTCAAGACGTCACGCAATGGTCGGAGCGTCTGACGCAAGCACTCCGGCAAGGCGGCTTTCCCGTGGGATTGGTCGTCATGACGGCAGACGATTGGGAAACAGCCAACCGCACCGGGTATACGGTGTTTTCCGTCTATCCCGGCCGGGTGAGTCACGTTGTCCTTCAGAACCACTCACGAGCCAAGGACGGGCACCTTATCAAGGTGATTCATCAGGCGTTGTGCAACACGCAGGATCTGAGCGCGACGTCGTGTGTCTTGCAAACGGCCAATCTCGAGCGCACGACGCAACTGCTTCAGGACATTCCTGGCGTCAGAATGGACGGCACGCCTCAGGCGGCACCGGGCGAAGGAACGGGGGCGGTGCAGCTTACGTTCAGCGTGGCAGAGCAGGGCGAACCGTACACGTTTGGCGCGAGCATCGACAACCAAGGGGTGGAGTCCACAGGGAAGACCCGCCTTGGTGCGTCGGTGTCCGGCAACAACGTGTTCGGCATCGGCGACAACTATGCCGCCAACGTGTTTGTGACGAACAAGCAAATGTGGACCGGCGGTGTGATGGCCAGCGTTCCGCTCGGCGATCAGGGGTTGCGCGCCACGGCGGGCTGGAGCGCACAGACGTACAGCATCAACGCCGGAACGGCGCTCTCCGGTCTTTCGAATACGGCGAACATCGGCATCGATTACCCCTTCACGCGTGGGCTGGACCGAAACGTTCGCGGGCAAATCCTGCTGTTGCACACCAACTCGAAGACGACCTGGGATGACTTCGACTTCAGTACACGCAGCACGCTCAGTTCGGTGCGCTTCCAGATGCAGGCCGACAACGGTGATCGCCAGATCGCCCTGAGGGCGGAGCCTTGGAGCGTCGTGGGCGCGATCACTGTTGGACATCAGAGTAGCGATGAAGCCAGTTTTGACGCAGGACCACAGCGCGCTGGCAACTATGCAAAGTTCACGCTGCTGGGTTCGAAGATCTGGCAGATCGGCGGCACCGGCAACACCTACGTGCTAAGCCGGTTGAACACGCAGTGGGCCAGCAAAAACCTCGACTTCAGCGAAAAGATGATGCTCGGCGGCCCAAGTGCCGTGCGTGCCTACCCCATCGACGAAGAATCCGCAGACGATGCCGCCGTGCTGAACCTTGGTCTCTATCACCGGTTCCCGATCTTCCCCGGCCATCAGCTACAGCTTGGCACGTTCGTTGACGTTGCCTTCGCCCGCATCAATCACGATCCGTGGCCGGGCTGGAGTTCCGGGTATGTCGGCATTCCCAATGTGCGCAATGAACGGCTGCTCAGCGGCTATGGCGTGAGCGCGGACTGGCTGACTCCGATCGGGCTGACGTTGTCGCTGTCGCTGGCGCGACGATTCCCGTTCTCGCCCGCGTCGTGGTCGCAGTCGGCGTTGCCGACGCAGGTATGGCTCGCGATGAGCTGGAGCCATTGAACCCGGTCCAATTTTCGAGAGAATCCAATGGATATCAGCCTGAACAACTTCGAGTACCTGTGTTATCGACGCGACTACGAAGCCGCTGGTCGAGAGCTTATCCGCTTGCTGCGCGTGCTCGATGAGAACTACGGGTACCTGCGCGGCCTCGATGGGTGGGCCCAATCGGCTGAGGCGCGACCGATTCTGGACGAGCACCTGCTGGTGCGCCTGACGTCCGCCATCAGTAGTCTGGTTGCCGATCCGGAATTCACATTTTCGGAACAGGGGCTCATGCAGATTACGCATTTTCAGCGCTGGATCGCTGCGCTATTCGCGTCGAGCCCGTTCCGGAATGCGGATCATATTCTGCGCGCATTGGGCATGGACAATATGGCGCGCACCGAGTTGAGCATTCCGCCCAAGCTGATGCACAAATTCCAGTTGTTCTATTTGCCGGAGTCGGAAGTCCGACTGGACTGGGACATGCTTTGGAAGTTCGACAAGAGGATGGCGGCAAGACTGGCGATTACGCTCATGTCGTCACGCTTTCTCGGCACGCCTGCCGCGCACCAAAAGCGCGAAATGCTGTTGCGCTGGCTGCCTGAGCGGCTCGACGAGATCGATAGCCTGGACGATCTGCCGGTCGGCGTGCTGCACGACGCCTACATGTTTTGCAGCTACGCCGATCTTCCGGGCAAGCACGACATCAAGAAGCCGATCAATACCTTGATTCGGCGCAAGCTCCAGAGCCTCGGTCTTTTTGACACGAAGCGACAAGCCGAGCGTCCGGCCGGTGCGAACAAGCCGGTCGCCGTAGTGGTATTGGAATGGTTCTCCAAGAACCATTCCATTTACCGGACGCATTCACTGACCATGTCGGCGATGCGTGAGCGGTTCCATGTGGTCGGTATGGGCTACGAGAGCCGCGTGGACGAAGTGGGGCGGGCCATCTTTGATGAATTTGTTCCCATCACGGGGGGTAATTCGTGGGCAGATGCCAGTCAGATTCGGGAGCTGTGCGAAGCACGAGACGCACAGGTAATGTACATGCCCAGCGTCGGTATGTTCCCTATCACCATGGTGATGGCCTGCCTGCGCGTCGCGCCGCTCCAGGTCATGGCGCTTGGTCATCCGGCGACAACGCACGGGCATGCCATCGACTATGTCGTTGTCGAAGAGGATTACGTGGGGGATGAGAAGTGCTTCAGTGAAAAGTTGCTGAAGCTGCCTTCCGACGGCATGCCCTATCGACCGCCAGCCGCCATGCTCGATATGGATCTCAAACCACTGCCCCGCACGAACAATGCCGTGCGTATCGCGGTGGCGGCCACGACCATCAAGCTCAATCCGCGGTTCTTCGAGATGTGCGGGCGCATTGCGCGCGAATCCAGCGTTCCCGTTGAGTTCCACTTCCTCGTCGGGCAGGCCATCGGCCTGATGCGCCCGCAGTTGCAGAATCTGGTCCGGCGCATGATGGGAGGCAGCGGCATTGTCTACGGCCATCAGGACTACGAGGCCTACATGAACGTCATCGCGGGATGCGATCTCTTCATGAATCCGTTCCCGTTCGGCAATACAAACGGCATTGTCGATACCGTCTGGGCCGGCTTGGTGGGCGTATGCAAGACGGGGCCGGAGGTCAACGAGCATATCGACGAAGCCATGTTCCGTCGGCTTGGATTCCCTGCGTGGATGATTGCCCGGAACGACGAGGAATACTTTTCGGCGGTCAAGCGACTGGTGGAGAACCCCCAGGAGCGCTCGGTGCTCGCAAAGAAGCTGGCCGGTCCGCAGGCCATTCAGAAGTTGATTTTCGAAGGTCGTCCCTCGATCCTCGGTCAACGGTTGGACGCGCTTTGGCAGCAATTGCACGAGGTGCGGCATGCATGAGACGCGAAAATCCGCACTGCGCCGATATACCGATCCGGTGTTTCGAGACCACTATTTCGTTGGGAGCGGCATTGATATCGGTGTCGGGAACGACCCGCTGTCCAACTACGCCTATCTCTTCCCGGGCATGCGCAATGTCGTGAGTTGGGATCTGGCGCAGGGTGACGCCTTGGCGATGGAGGGGCTTGAGGATCGCGCCTTCGATTTCGTGCATTCGAGTCATTGTCTGGAGCATCTCACCAATCCGTTCGAGGCAATCGGACGTTGGCTGGATCTGGTCAAGCCGGGCGGATACGTTGTCGTGACCGTACCGGACGAGGACCTGTACGAAAAGGGCGTGTGGCCGAGCCGCTTCAACGCCGATCACAAGTTCAGTTTTACGATTCATAAACCCCGCAAGGCGCTCGCGCAGTCGGTCAATGTCAGCGATTTGGTGCGAGCGTTCTCGAACGTGGCCGCTTGTGAGCGAATCGTGCTGGTCCGCCATCACTACGATGAGCGAGCGCACGATATCGATCAGACGATTGGCGGAAGTGCGGAATGCGCGATTGAGCTGGTGCTGCGCAAACGAGAGGTGCGTAGCGCGAGAGCCATGATGGCGAGTGCCGATCGACAACCCGACGCCGAGTCGGTCGTGACGGCGTACCGGCAAACGCTGGAGCATTACCCCTATCACTTTTCCGTCTATCACCAATTCTTCCTGGTCCTCCTGAACCTCGGACGCGTGGCCGAGACAGAGACGCTTTGGAACTACGCCGTGCAGCGACTCCCGAACAGGCACGACGTGTGGCTGTATCAAGCGCTTAACAAGATGGGGATGGGGGAGATCGAGTGGGGCTTTAGGCTTCGCGAGGCACTCATCAGGAAATGGCCTTGGGAGCGACGCACTGAGGCGCAGCCGCCGGTTTATCCCGCGTGGTCGGGGGAGTCGCTCGAAGGGCGATCCATTGTGATCTGGAGCGAGTTTGGTCTGGGCGACGAGATTTTCTTTCTGCGCTTTGCCGCAATGCTGAAGGATCAAATGGGCGCCAGCCATGTGAGCGTTGTGTGCCAGAACCCGCTGTATGAACTGTTTCAAGCCGCGTCGCGGGTCGATGCGGTGTACTCGGTCTCCCAAGCGCAAGCAGGCGAAGTGGCACACCACGATTACTGGGTGTACCCCTACGACATTCCGGCTTATCTGCCCCTGGATCTCGAGCATTTGTCTGCATCGATTCCGTACTGCCACGCGACGAGAACTGAACGGCTCCCGATGAAACCCGGCAGGGAAGGCGCATTGAAGGTCGGCATCGTTTTCAAGGGCGCACCGACTCACGAGAACGATCATTGGCGGTCGCTTTCGTCGCTCAGTGTGCTCGATCCGTTATTCGAACGAGACGATGTCACCTTCTACAGCCTGCAAAAGGGAGAAGGGGCTGCCGAGGCGGCGACTTATGCTGCACGACTTCCCAATTTCATCGATCTGGGGCCAACGCTTCAGACATTTAGCGACACAGCGGCATGCATGGCGGCGATGGATCTCATCATCAGTGTCGATACCTCGGTGGCAAATCTTGCCGGCGCGATGGGCAAGCCACTATGCGTGTTGCTCCCACCCTATGGCGATTGGCGTTGGCATTACCTCCGGGACGACAGTCCCTGGTATCCGTCGGCCGCACTATTTCGCAGGCCATTGCACGAGGACTGGCGGGGTGTCGTTTCGCGTGTGAAGGCGTATCTGGACACATTTGCGTCGAGCAATGCCCCTTGCCCCGCAGAGCGGGCAGCTGGCGCAGTCAAGGACAGGGAGGTGGCGAATGGTTGAAGGGGAGGCGTTCATGGGCGGTGTCGGGTGGGCGGGAATCATTACGCTGAGTGTCAACTTCGCGATATTCATGCTCGCCGACGGTGCCCTGGATGAGACGTGGCATTGGGTCGCCGTTGAAGTGGCGCTGGCGCTATTGCTCTTTGTCAGGCCGGCACTGGTCATCTTCGGTGTGATGGAGGGCCATCGCCTGTGTGACGGGATAAACACCGTGAAAAGCAACGCGAAGGGACGTTTGGTGGGAATGGCGCTTGGATTGCTGGGCGTCGGTTGGGCTTGGATTTTGGCCCGGTAACCCGCGCGTCCGGCGATCCCCAAGACGAGATAACAAAGCGATGCGGATTTATCGAACGTCTCATTGGCGGCAAGTCGTGCGGTCCGATGGTTACGCACCGAAATCTCATTTCAGCGCGGGATATCGGGTGTGCGCTTCGGGCGCCAGCGGCGTCTGTATACCCACGTTAAACATTCGCTTGTTCATGCGAATGATGGTGGTTTCCATGCTTCGGCCCAGGAAATGACCGGTCGCGGCGCGTCCGGCGCGCTTCGCAGCGACGGGCCGACACGCGACTGCGATGACTGAAGCAAGCCGGAGGACACACGGTGTTTGCATTGATACTGACTGAGTCGACGTTTCTCGACGCGAACACGTCGTCAGTTGAAGCGCCTTCAAGCGGGGATCACGCGAAAGTGGAAAGGCTCGTGCGCTCGATGTCGGACGACGGGCATTACTTCCTGACGTTTCACGTGCTCGAAAAAGCTCTGATGGCGATCGAAAAGGGTGTTCCCGACGTCGTCGTCATTGATTTACGGCGGGTGCGCTGGGCCTCGCTCGATCGGATCAGAGTCGTGCATCTGCGCAATCCGTCGGTGCCGATTCTGGTCATCGGCGTTCGAATGACAGACCACGAGGAGGTGATGGCGCTCGACGCGGGCGCAAGCGAATGCGTCGATGCCTCCTGCGCGCCACTCGTCTTTCTGGCGCGCTTGCGTGCGCTGGTGCGACGGCCACTCCGCAACACCCGACGCCCCACGCACATCCATATCGGCGCTTACGAACTGTGTGTCACCACACGTTCGGTGCAGGTGGCCGGGCATCCCATCGCGTTGACGGATCTTGAGTTCGATGTGGCCTGGACGCTTTTCTCCAACTTCGAGAAGACCGTCTCGAGAGAAGCGCTCTTGCGAAATGTCTGGCGCCTGAATGTCGATCGGGAAACACGTCGCATCGATGTTCTGGTGGTCCGGCTACGCAACAAGCTGCAATTCAGCCTCACGGGTGAGCTGCAACTGGCCGCTGTGCGAGGGCAAGGTTATCGGATTCTGCGTTCGGCAAAACCGGTTGATGAGGATCGCGAGTGGCCCGCGATCTCGCAACGACCGTGGCAGTCAGACCACGCTGCGCCGAATTCCAAACGCCGGTAATGCCTTTGATGCGGGAGGGGCGCGGCGGTGCGCTAATTCAATATCGTTCTTGTATTTGTCAAAGATGATGGCGAGGGACATTCAATAGGCTTGTGTTGCGGGGAGCGTTGACCCACTGGCGACGCCCCCGATCATCCATCGAGTCTGTGTCCAAGGGGGGGGCGTGCAAGCGAATGAAGCGGGTAGATTTGCATTTCCTCGGCGTTGGCACCTCTGGATCGCCATTGCCGTAGCCGTCGTCCCCATGATCGCGGCGGTCTGCCTCGCGTATTGGCATGCGAGCCGGGCGCTGGACGAGGAGGTCGAACTGCAAGCCCACCGGGTGCTTGTCCACGTCGACTGGATGCTGGGCAATGCGGCCGAGGCGGCAGCGAGAGTGCGCGGCGAGGCAGGAAGAAACTGTAACGACGTGGTCCTGGACCTGCGCAAGCAAGTCGACTCGGTACTGTTCGTCAGGTCGGTGGATTTGTTTGTCGATACCTCCACTGTCTACTGCAGTTCGCTGTACGGTAATTACCACCGCGAACACGATGTCTCGGACTACATCGACGGTCGTCTACAGATTCTTCCCCACAGCGGGACCCTTCCCGACTCCACTCTGTTCTTGTATCGGAGCGCCGCGCAAGGCCGCGGTGCGATTGTCGCCGTTGACGGACGGCACGTCCGCGATGTGCTGGTGCTGATGGCACGCGACGGCATCGAGATGACCGTGCACGTCGGGTCGGTGTCTATCGGGAAAGAGGGGCTCATTACCGTGCCGTCGAGCGCCCCGAGTAGCACGGTTGTGTTGCGTTCCAAGCGGTTCCCCGTGCTGGTCCGGGCGGATAGTCCCAAGCTGGAGCTGGCGCGGCGCGTGATCGCCGACTATTCCGGATTGTTGATCGCCTTCGCGATGCTGAGCGTGCTTGTCGGCGGCGTTGTGAAGCGGGGGCTGGCTGCCGTCGGCTCGCGGCGTCATGAAATGGTGCGGGCATTGCAGTTCGGTGAGTTCGTCCCCTATTTTCAGCCGCTGGTTTGCGCACAGGAAGGGCGATGGATCGGTGCGGAGATTCTCGTTCGGTGGATTCACCCGAAGGAGGGCGTGGTGATGCCGGACAGCTTTATCCCGCTGGCCGAGTCGAGCGGACTCATCGTGCCGATGACACAGGCCCTGTTTCACTCGGTTGGGGAAATGATGGCCGATGTGACGCTGCCGCCGAATTTCCGGCTGAGTTTCAACGTGAGCGCGCGCCATATGAGCGAACGCTCGATCATCTCGGATTGCGACGCATTGCAAGCAGCGCTGGGTAAGGGGCGCGTGCAACTTGTGCTCGAAGTCACGGAGCGCGATTTGCTGGACTCCGAAGTCGGCACCATCGCAATAATCGACGCGCTGCACGCGCGCGGCATCAAGATTGCCATCGATGATTTTGGCGTCGGGCATTCAAGTCTTGGCTACCTTCGCGACTTCGATATGGATGCCGTGAAGATCGACAAGACCTTCGTGGCCAAGATCGGTGGGGGAGCCCTCTCCCAGCGAGTGCTCGACAGCATTCTGGAGATGGCGATGAAGCTGGGGCTGATCATCATTGCCGAAGGCGTTGAGACATCGCGCCAGCGCGATTACCTGTGCGAGCGGGGCGTCCCGATTCTGCAAGGCTATCTGTTCGGCCGTCCGATGCCGTTTCATCTTTTTATTTCCCGACTGGCTGAGCGATGCCAGGCGGGCGCAAGCCCAGCGCAGCACACGTGCCCCACGGGTTCGTGATCCGCCGGGCGACTGCGATACGTTTTTCACAAGGTAGGGAGAAGGAAATGCGCGTAATTCTTGCTGACGATCATTCTGTGGTTCGTTATGGCATGCGAGCGGTGATCGAGAGCAATGACATGGGGCGCGTAGTGGGCGAGGCCGAATCGGTCGAGGGACTGATTCGCGTGCTGCGTGAAACGCCGTGCGATGTCGTTGTCGCCGATCTGTCGATGCCGTCGTCTTCGGAGTGCGATGGCCTGGTGCTGGTCGAACGCTTGCGCCGATTGTTTCCCGGCATCCCGGTTGTCGTTTTCACGGAGATTCGCAATCACGGCGTCGTGAACATGTTGATCGCGCGGGGCGTTGCCGGAATTGTGGACAAAAGCGGCAGTCTTCACGATCTGGTGCTGGCCCTGCGGGCCGTCTCCCGGGACCAGCGATTCATCAGCCCGGAGATCCGGAGTTTGCTTCGCGATGCGGAGATTCCCGACAGTCAGCTTGGGCGAGATGTGGAGCTGACTCGCTCGGAATTCGAGGTCGTCAGACTGTACGCCAACGATGGATTAACGATCTCCGAGATTGCCAAACGTTTGAATCGAAGTCCAAAGACCGTGAGCAAGCACAAACGCAGTGCGCAACACAAGCTGGGGCTTCTGACGAATCAACAACTCATCAGCTTCTATCGTGGCAATGCAGGCGTCGCGTAACGACGCGATGGCGTCAATGATTTGAAAGCGTTGACGGGCTGTCTCACCCCCTGTTGCTACCCGATTGGGGAAGGGGGAGACAAAAGAGACCGAATTCTGAGACGCAAGGGAGAGCCATGTTCTCCCATGTTGACGAAAATGCTCCCATGATCCCCGAGATGCCATTCGGCCGGATCGATTGGATGAGCAGCAACCACGAAGGCTTAACGGTGGAGGCGTGCCATACGGGAAAAAAGGACTTATCGGCTTCCGATAGCGAGAGTGTCTGGCTTGTATCAACGGGGGAATGCCATGCAACTGCAATCACAATCCGATCGTTATGTATTGGTGGACGGTGGAATCAGTCACATGACGGGCATCAGAGAAAGCGTCTATTCAAGCGGTATCGGTCTTCGCGTGGTGCGAAGCCTTATCGAGGCTTTGGGGGGCTGCACAGACGGCGAATTGCCCGATCTGGTACTGGTCGGCGTTCGCGATTCGAACGTCGACGCGATTTCCCGCTGTCATGACGTCTTGCGGCAACACGACACATCGATCATTGCGTTCGGCCCCGTCCAGGAGCCTGCGCTGCGGGTGCGATGTTTCAGGGCCGGCGCCGTCGACTACATCGATTCGGGCGCATCTGCCAAGGAGCTGGATTTACGCATCGGCATGCATCTCAAGCATCGACCGACATTTGCCGCAGTTCCGTCGTCAGGGGAGGGGCAGGAGATTACGGGATCGCGCAAACACGAAATCTATCATCTCGCTGTGAAGTACCTTGCCCAAACCGAGATCGGCAACATCTCTCAGCAATCTCTGGCTTCACGCATTGGCGTTTCGGTGGGACATCTAGACGCCGCCTTCCGGACTGTTCTGGGCTATAGCATCGTGCGATTTCTCAAGCGACGCCGCATGGAAATTGCGACGGTGCTGCTCAAGGGAAGCAACATGAGCGTGACCGCGATCGCCGAACTTCTGGGGTTTTGCGATGGCGCCAACTTTGCGACGGCATTCCGGCAGGAGATTGGGAAAACCCCTTCCGAATACCGGTTTGGATTGCGTGACGACTGCGAAGACGGATGTGCCGTAACGGTGACTGATCTGGTGGCCGCCGCCGGCGCGTCTCGATGGCGGTGCAGCGACTATGCGGGAGCGACGCCATGATGAACCCGCAGCGCCCCATCCCCTCGCGTGGGGATGGGAGTCGAGCTGGCACCAATGCCACGGTGCGCTCCACGATCTGGATACTGAACGAGCGCCCCGAGGCGTTCGCTGATGTGGTTGGCGAACTTCGCGCGCAACTCTTCGACGTGCGGGTGGTGAGCGATGGGTGGACGAGCTATTACGAAGCCCTCGTGTCTGCGCCGACCGCTTTCGTCGTCGATGGCGCGCTCACCGGAATGGATGCCAGAGCGTTCTGCTGCCTGGTGAGCGGCGCCCCCCGCCTTCGTGGCGTTCCCGTCATTTACATCGATGTCGAGGGGGCCAGTGAGGCTCGTAGCCGTGCGTTGGCGTCCGGGGCATCTGACTGCATCGTGTTCCCCTTCATGCCGGAGGAGTTGATTGCGCGCCTGCGGCTCCAAATTCGCATCGCGCGTAGTGCGAGCGATCCGGTAGAGCTTCAACGCGCTGACCGCGCATCTCGGAGCACGCGCACCGCGATGACGTTGATCAACGGTGGCCGGATCGCCGACATGAGTGCGAAGACGTTGGCTAACGCCGTAGGAGCGAGTGATCGTCGCTTGTCTCGGGACTTTAAGGAAAAGCTCGGGGTGTCCGTATCCGAGTACCTGCGGCGAGAAAAGCTGGGGCGCGCAGCATGGTTGCTGCAACACTCAGGCATTTCGATCACGGATGTGGCGCATGAAGTCGGTTTCCGGAGTCCGTGTAATTTCAGCGTCGCATTCAAGAAACACACTGGACTGACGCCTTCCCAATTCCGCGCCAATGGACAGTCGTCAATGGTGGACCGCGAGGGAGAGGACAATTCGGTTACCTCAGCGCGTTGAATGATCCTATGTGTCTTGCATACAAAATTCCATATATTCATATGTAGTGCTAGGTGATAGGTGATCCTCGCGTAAATGCAAGGCGATTCGAATGACGGAATCGGAAGGGTATGTGAGGTCAGACAAGACGAATAGACAGAAAGCGACGTTGCAGAAACGGAGTCTAGATGCTTAGTTTGGCTAAATTAGTGGTATTTTTACCGATTGCGGGCGACATCACTTCCTCATATTTCTGTAGGTGCCCCTAACATGGGTTCCGGTGAAGACAACCAATGCGTGATGTCTTCGGGTTCCACATATTGAACGATGGTGCTAAGGAAATTTAGGCATGCCCACCAACTCCGGAGCGGACGCTTACGGCCTGCAGTCGACTAACGGCGTCACATTTTCGACTGCCTACCTCCTTCCCGAGGTGCGCAACGACGCTTGCCGAAAGATCATCAGCCCGTTCTTCGATGCGCGTCATATCAAGAGTGAAAAGGGCGGGAATCTCGAAGGTGCATTGACGTCAACGCATATCGGCAGGCTTTTGGTCGGCGAGACGGCTTTCAATTCACAGCGACATGAGCGAAGCCGGAAGTTGGCGTTGAGCACCAGTCTCGATCAATACCTGATTCAGTTATTCGTTTCGGGCACGCTGGATGGCGATTGCGATGGCCGACCCGTTGTGGTGCGTCCCGGGGACATCATCGCGATGGATCTTTCGCGCGTTGCCAACACACAGATTAGTCCTGGCGCTACGGTGAGCTTGATCGTCCCACGTGAAGCCATCGACAAATCCACGGGCGGGCGGAGCATCCACGGCACCGTACTCAAGGCGGAGCATGCCGTCACTCGGCTGCTCGCCGGCTTTCTCGTTAGCTTGGCGGACGTGGCAGGCGAGATCGAGGGCGAGGAGGCGCTCGGTGTCGAGAGCGGCGCTGTCAATCTGCTCGCCGAGATCCTCGCCAAGAAATCCGATGCGGCGCTATTCAACGAAGACTCGGTGCTCTCGCGCGTCTTGCGCAGTCAGGTTCTCTCCTATATCAACGCCAATCTCACGTCCCCCTCCTTGGGGCTGGATGCCATCATCGCGCGATTCCGCGTCTCACGTGCGCATCTCTATCGTATTTTCGAGGCCGACGGTGGTATCGCAACGGTGATTCGCAACAAGCGACTGGACGCGGCTTATCGCGCACTGACGCAGGGGGGCGGGCGAGGGGCCTCGTCCATTACACGTCTCGCGCACGAGCTGGCTTTTTCCGGGAGCAACCATTTTCTGCGGGCCTTTCGGGCGCGGTTTGGCGTAACGCCGAGCGAGGCGCGTGAACTGGCCTTTTCGTTCGAGCTTGCCGATCAGGGCGTGGCTAGCCTCTATTCGCATCTGTTGAATTACGCAAATCCGGCCACGGAGCATTTGGTCGAACCGGTCTCGGTACCGTTGAAAAAACTAGCGCCATTTTCCGACGACCTTCTGAAGGCTGCCAGCGCCGGCGTCAGACCACCCAAATGAAACGGTGACGGCTATTGGCGCGGGATGTCGGCCGCGACATGGATAGCCAACTGTCCGTCTTGCGACATCGTCAGCGAGAGGCATTGCGGTGCGTCGCCCGAGACCCGGCTCGCCAGGATTTCCCGCGAGATTCTGGGCAGGATTTGCTGGTTGAGATAGGCGTCCACGCCGTGTGCACCGGCATTCAGTGTGAGGCACCGTCGTACCAGCATCGTCACCAGCGAGTCGTCTGCGAGAAGCGTGATCCCACGCTTGCGCTTCAGGCGCTGCGCGACTTTGGCGAGCTTCATCTGCACCACGTCCCCGAGCGCCGGCGTATCCAGGGGGCGGTACACCAGGGTCTGAACGCGAGCCAGCAACGCGCTGGGGAAGCGTGACGTCATCGCCGGTCGAATCGCGTCGAGCAGTGTGTCTTGGCCCGCATCCGCGTGGGTCGCGGCCATAGACTCGATCGTGTTGGCCCCGATACTCGACGTCATCAGAAAGACGCAGTTGCGGAAATCGATGGCCCGCCCGTCGTCATCGCGCGTCACGCGGCCATCGAAGATTCGGCAGAGCAGGTCAAGGACATCCCGAGGCGCATACTCAAGCTCGTCGAGCAGAACCACGCTGTACGGCCGTTGACGCACGGCCTCGGTCAACACGCCTTCCAGCCCGTGGCCGACGGCTTCCGGCAACGTTCCGGTTAGCCGGAACACGCTGTGCGATTCCCGGTGTTCGGAAAAGTTGAGCGGGATAAGCGCTGCCTCACTGCCGAACAAGATGTCGGCCAACGCTAATGCCGTTTCTGTTTTCCCGACGCCCGAGGGGCCGGTTAGCAGAAACGCCCCCGCCGGAGCATGCTCCGGCGTGAGTCCGGCATTGGCGGTGCGCAGGTGCTCGACGAGTCCCTGCACGGCGTCTTGTTGACCGGCCACACGCGATCTCAAAGGCGCATCCAGCGAGAGGAGGTCGCGCGGCTCGTCGACCATCAGATTGCCGACTGGAATCCCTGTCCACTCGGACACGATCTGCGCAACAACCCGTGCATCGACGTCAGCGGACACCAGCGGCGGCGCGTCCTGCGCTTGAGCCAGCGCTTCGCAGGCGAGTGCCAACGCGTAGGCATCGCGCGCCTCAGGCGCCGCGTCGCGCTGTGCTCTTATGGCATCGACAAGTTCGCGCTCGCTCGCGCAGCGCACGCGAACGTCGTCGACTTCCGCTCTGGCTGCATGAAGGGAGACCTCGAGATCCTTCAATCGTTGGGATGCGCTGGTGCCGCCTTCCGCGACATCGAATTCGAGCGTCGCCTGTTCAATTTCAAGCGCGCTGAGTGTTGCCGAGGCTTGTTGAAGCGCCGCAGGTTCGACGTCCAATGACATCCTTACGCGACCGGCGGCGGCATCGAGCAAGTCGAAGGCCTTCTCCGGTAGCTTGCGCGTCGGTATGTAACGACGCGCGAGTTTAACGGCGGCCACCAGCGCTTCGTCGCGAACGTGCACCCGATGGAAAGTCGCGTAGTGCCACTTGAGTCCGCGCAGCATCAGGCAGGCGGCATCGTCGTCCGGCTCGTCGACCTCGATCATCTGGCAACGGCGCGCCAGTGTGGCGTCGTGCTCGAAGATCGTCTTGTATTCGGCCCACGTCGTCGTTGTGATCGTTCTGACGTCGCCGCAGGCAAGTGTGCGCTTGAACAGATTGGCAATGTCGGTGCCGTGTATCGTGCGATGGGGGTTGAAGAGCGTTTGGACTTCGTCAATAAACAGAAGTACCGGCTCGGCGGATGCCTGCACGGCATCAATGACGGCACTCAGCTGCTGTTGGAATTCTGCCCCGTTTTCGGCGTTGGTCCTCAGTGACTCGAGGTTGAGCGCCAGGATACGAAGATCGCGAATCACATCGGGGACATCGCCATTGGCCACGCGCAGCGCCAGACCATCGATCAGGGCGGTTTTTCCCACGCCGGGGTCGCCAACCAGAATCGGGCTGTTCTTTCGACTCTTGGCAAGGACTTCCACCACTCGCTGGATCTCCCGATCGCGCCCGAAAACATCATCGAGTTCTCCGCTGCGTGCGCACTCCGTCAGATCGGTTGTGTAGCGTGCCAACGGTGCAACGGTACCCCCGCCGCTGGATGCCGATGCGCCGCACGAGGCTCCCGTGCCGGCCATGCTCGACTCGAACGAGGTTTGCAACATCGACTCGACGAGCGCGGAAGGGGCACTGAGGGGTTGCGGCGTTTCGCATGTTTGTGCGCCAAGTTCGGGGAGAAGCTTGCCGACCTGAGTGCTGCTGAAATTCAACAACGGCCAGAGAGACGGGGCGCGTAACACATGCGGGGAATCGACGATGACCTGAAGCAAGTTAGCCGAACGGATCGGCCAGTGGCGATGGTCGGCGCAGGCGTGCAGCAGGCTCACCAACTGCGAGGACAGTATCGGTTCCTTGCGCAGATTGCGCGGCAGGCGGTCGATGGTGGACATCAAGACGTCCCAGAGGACATCCACGTCGATGCCGTAGTGATTCATGATGGCGGGGATGTCGCCATCGCCGGCTTCGAGAAGCGTCAGCAACCAGTGTTCGACGGTGATCTCGTCGGAAAGTCGTAGCTTGCAGAGACTCGCGGCGGCCTCCAGCGCCATCGCGCAGTGGGTATTGAGGCGTTGCAGGACAGGGGTGGTATCGCGAGTTGTCATGTCAGGTAGGCAAGAAATCCGGGGAAAGGCGTGAGGCTCTGCAAGCATCCGGTGCTTGCGCGGGAGATGCGTTGGCAGTTTTCGCTAAACCGTATTACCCAGACTTGCCACCGCATTGAGTGGGCGCTTTCGGCTCGAGATGGGGCCGACGCCATGATTCACCTTAGCAATGCTCGCCACGCCTTGCCTTTGAACTTTTGCAAAGGCCGTTTGATCGCGATCCTGACGTACTTGCAGATTCCCGGCCGCCTTGCACAGCGCCGTCTCCGACATTGGCGCAGGGGCCGGATGCGGCTCCCCGCGCATTCCCATCACGGTGTCAGAGCTTGAGCTTCGTGACCTTCGTGCCGTTGATCGACACATCGCCCATCAAACCGGTGTTGGTCATCACGACGACCTGAACGGGTGCGGTGGCGGTGGTGGTGTCGACGGCACCGTTTGCACCGACCTTCACCAGCGCGACCGACGCCCCTGCACCCGCTGCCCAGCCTTCCGAATGGCGGAACTCGTCGAGCGCACTCTGCGTCATGAACAAGAAGACGATTGCCTTCGACTGCGCGCCGGCCTGAAGACCCACCGACAGCGACGACGTGTTGTAGTAGCCGACCGAGTTGCCGCCAATGCGCAGCGCGCCATTGCCGGACTGTCCGCCCACGATGAAGCCCGCCTGGATCACCTCCGGGAAGACCAGCACGCCGCGCGATTTCGCGACAAGCTCACGAGAACCTTTGACGGTGGAGTAAAGACGCGACAACGTTGCGTCGACGCTGGCGTCGATGGCGGCGCTCTTGGACGCATTGGTCGCAGCGGTGTCAGGTTTGTCGGCGGTGGTCGTGCAACCGGCGAGCGCAAGGCTGCCAACGACGAACGCAGCCGCGACCATCGACATGGGGTTTCGTTTCTGCATCGCTCTTCCTTATGGGTGGTAATTCGCAGTCAATTATCGGTACGGCTTATTCTGTCACGCAGCCCTTTTGGCACAAGATCCCACCGTCTCATTTTCCTCTCCAATTTGTCTCGCTCCGCCGTTTGTGGCTTGTCATCGCGAGCGATTTGAAACATTCTGATTCGACGCGTCTGCTTCGCGCGGTGACACTCCGAGCGCCGCAACCGCATGAACGTGCATGCTCGCCTGCGACTTCACTCGTGGGCGATTTTTGTTGTCCGAATGCAAAAGCCTATGGGGGCCGGACGATTGGGCTCTGGTTGCGATTCAAAGAAAAACGACGGTTATTCAAATGCTGGCATTCCGAATTTCTACTATTTTTCTCGCACGAACAGGCAGATGTCTTCGTTGGCGGCAATCGATGTGCACGAGTGCGTCGCGACAGGGCAATCGCATCCGATGCATCCGATATTGAGGTGAGGCTGCGCCAAATGCGTTTGCATCGACTCGTCGGCCGCATCTCTCGCTTCCCGGTAATCGTGGCCGGAAGCCTTAGCGCTTGACACCGGCCCCCAACCATTTCCATTGATATTTCGACCAACGCCAGGCGCATGCCCGGCCTTGACGCATGAGGACTTTCTCGTGATGCCACCCCGTCTGTTTCGCCGGATTTCACCCAGCGCGGCCTCGCTCCGGCGGCCTGCTTTCGCATTGGGTGCCGCGGCGCTCCTGGTGACAGCCGCCCCCGCCAGCGCCACGGAAGGTGCGCTAGGGCGCCCGATTACCGGTACGGCCGTACAGCCCGGTATCGGGGTTGTGTCGCCCGATCCGATCTGGATCGCGAGCTTCTCCCAGATCTATTTCGACGGGAGCGTAGGAGGAAATCGGCAAGTGCCCGTGGCGGGCAAGACGTCGCTCGGGCTTGACGGACAGATTGCCTTCACGCTCGCCACGCTGATGAGGACATGGGGGACGAGCGCGGGAGGATGGAATTTCGCGTCGAGCTTCACGCTGCCCTATATGTGGACCAACGTGAAAGCGTCGCTGGGCGTGGGTGGTCACAGCGCGAGTACCTCACAGCGCGCATCCAACCTGTTCGATATCAGCTTCGCACCGATCATTGCCGGGTATCACTTCTCGCAGAACGATCACATTGCGTTCTCGCTCAACATCTGGGCACCGACCGGGCAGTACGATCCCAACTCGTTGGCTAATACGGGCCTGAACAACTGGACTTTCATTCCCCAGGTGGCCTATACGAAGTACGTGCCGTCGTATGGACTGGAGTTCGACGTCGTGGCCGGCGTGCAGTTCTACACGCGCAATAACGCTACCGGCTATCAGAACGCGCCATTGTTCACGCTCGACGTGATGGGGTTGAAGAAATTCGCGAATGGCCTGGGCGTGGGTCTCGTCGTGGGCACGACGCAGCAACTTGGCCACGATAGCGGCGCTACCGCAGATCGTCTGGGCGGCTTTCGTGGGCAGGATGTGGCGCTTGGCCCGATCGTGACCTATGACACCAAGATCGACGGGAAACTGCCTTTGTCCGTCTCGGCGCGCTGGGTGCCGACCGTTTCCAGCACCAATCGATTCAAGAGCACGCAGACGTTCATGGCAACGGGCACGCTCATCTTCTAGCAACAGGAAATCTTAATGAAACTTGTGATATTGGCGTTGGGGCTGACGCTTGCCGTACCCGCATTCGCTCAGAAGCCAAGTGTCTATCCGGCGCATGGCCAAAGTATGGAGCGTCAGATGAATGACGACGGGGCATGTTACGGATGGGCACGGCAAAACACCGGCATCGATCCGACCATGTTGGCGATGCAGACGGTGCCTCCGCCGGTGCCGGTGGGTGGGCGCGCCGTAGGCGCCGCCCGCGGGGCAGCGGCAGGCGCTGTTGTCGGTGAGCTTGGGCACAACAACGTGGGGCATGCTGCGGCAGTCGGGGCAACGGTAGGTGCCGTTGCGGGCGGTGCGCGACAGCGGGGTCGCTACGTCGCCGAGGCCGAGATGGCACAAGGCGCGAAGATGTCGCAGATCGATACCTATTGGCGCGCGTATGGCGCCTGCATGGAAGGGCGCGGGTACACGGTCAGATGACGCCGTGATCGCTTGGGGGCTTTGGATTTTCGATAGTCGCGATTGAATATCCGCTCGGTCCGCACCAGGGTGCCTGAGTGTGCTTGCATGGACGATATGCCGGCGATTACTCTGTTTTTGGATCATCTGCGCGACCCCTTCCTCAAGGGGGAAGCCCCCGGCAGGTGATCTACCCCGACGATGCACACCATGCATCCTCCATATCCTGTCCCCGCAGTGGCATGGAGCCTGAACCGCCTCTTTCAGAGGCGGTTTTTTTTCGGCTCGTCGCGATCGGAGCCGTACATCTTTGGTTGCCGACGGAGGTCAGCTTCCCATCGTCCCGGCAGATGCCTCGCGTCGACAACGACGTGCATCTGCGTCCCGTTCTGCGTTTCAAAGGGAAATTGCCGCTATTCAAATGCGTATTTTCTCACCCTCACTTAACGTGTCGCCGTGAAGGGGAGCGTGTCCTTGTCGTCGGCTCATGATGCATTCCTATGCCTCACAAATTGGGCGTGGCGTGGGTCGAGCCGATCACCGAACGTATGCGGCGCTCACAGGTTCCGGGGTCGAAGCGGTTCGCTGCCGATGGGGTGGAAAACCAGGCACCGAGGCGTGAACGAGGCACAGAAGCCCATCTGTCTCATTCTTAGAAAGGTTGAAAAAAATATGTCTCGGCACTCGCAGAATCTACGGCGATTTCGTCCTGTCAAGAAAAGTCCGCGCGGACAAAGTCATAAGGTGCCTGCGGCCGTTCTTGTCATTCTGTTGAGTGGCGCATTGGGTGTGGCACATGCGCTCGACCCGCAACCCGTCGTGAAAAGCAGCACCAAATCGATGGATACGATCATGGCGTCACTGCTCGAAGTCGGCAGCGTCGGCCGTGCAGTCACGATTCCGCTAAGCACGCCGAAAGCTGCGCAGGATGCCGCCATCGACGACATGGTGACGCTCGGCCGGTCGCTTGCCCTGGCGGATTCGCATAGTGACGCGTTGGGCGCTGCGCAAGCGTCGGCCAATTCGGCACGCTGGGCGGCGCGCAGTACCGCTGGACATTACGGGCCTCGTCTGGATGTTCAGATTCAGGGCGGCCACGAGCATTCGACCTCGTCCGACGAGACTGCGAAGAATAATCCGATCGCTTTGCCGAATCACACACGAGTGGATTCGACAGTCGTGTTGCGTCAGCCGGTGATCGATATACCGGCGCTGCAAGCGTATCGGCGCGACGACAAGCTTGCCGCAGCCGCATCGGACAAGCGAGACCAGACGCAAACGGACGTCTTCTTCGAAACGGCGCAGGCGTTCGACCAATTGCTGCAATTTCAATTACTGATCGATTTAGCGCAGGAACATCGGGAGCGCATGCAGTCGTTGTTGGGCTATATGACGCGCCGCGCAGCGGGCGGGGGCGCGACGCATGCGGATCGCGACCGCGTCTACGCGATGTCGCTCGCTGCCGACCGGGATATGGTCGATGCCCGCAGTCAATACGAGCGGGCACAAGTCGCCTATGTGCGCTTGACGCGCGTGCGACCTTCCGCACTTCTGGTCTCACCGATCAAGACGTTGTTGCCGGATACCCCGGAGGAGGCCATCGATCAGATGCTCGCCGTCAACCCAGGGCTTCAGGGGTTGCGCAAGCAGATCGAAGCTGCTGACTACGACCGGGCCAGCACGCGCGCGGGCGTATTGCCCAAGGTGGCGATCGAGGCTGGCGATTACTACCAGCGCAATGCCAGCGGCATCAGCGGGTCCACTCGCGACAAGCGCGTGATGCTCGTCATGTCGATGAATGTGTTTAGCGGCGGCAGCGATTATTCCGCCGCTCGCGCTCAGGCCGAGCAGATCAATGAGCTGAAGTTGAAACTCGACGACACGGTTGCCAAGGCGCGCGAGCGATTGACCGTCAATTACCTGGCATTGGATTCGGTCCGCTTGCAGTTATCGATCGCCCGCGAAGAAAACAAGGCTAATAGCCAGGTCGCCAAGGCGTTCGATGCGCAGATGGCGTCGGCCAACCGATCGCTTCTCGATGTACTCGATACGTACCAAAAACTCTATCAAAGCCGAGTGAGTATCGTGAAGCTGTTCGTCGCCGAGCGCCAGGCAACGTATCAGGTCCTCAAGGACGTTGGCACGTTCGCGGCGCTCTACGACGAAAACGCAAAGACGACCGCGACGCCGTAAGTCGCCCAGAGCACCTCAAGCAATCGAGCACTAGACCAAACAGGAATCGAACATGGCTGGACATGGCGGGGAAAACAACAACTATTGGCCTGGCTTCGTCGATGCGTTGGCGAACATGATCATGGCCATGATCTTCATGGTCATGATCTTCATGATCCTGATGCTGCACTACAAGCTCAATTCCGGGCGCATTGTTCAGTCGGCCCTGGAACAACAAGC
Organism: Pandoraea fibrosis; assembly: GCF_000807775.2. Lineage (NCBI taxonomy): Bacteria > Pseudomonadati > Pseudomonadota > Betaproteobacteria > Burkholderiales > Burkholderiaceae > Pandoraea > Pandoraea fibrosis. The sequence goes on from NZ_CP047385.1 coordinate 2,887,242, forward strand.
GAAAGCAGCGAGTGCCGCGTCGGCGTCTCCCTCTCCCCAGAGCGCGTCGCCTCCCTCGCCGCCACAGGAGGCGAAAACGCCGAGTCAGGAGTCCAAGGCTGAGGCGACTCAGAAGAGCCAGGATTCACAGGCGTTGCTATCGCCCCAGCAACCGGTCAGCGCCAGCACGAACGTCACAGGCGTGCTTGGGGACCCCGATCCTATTAAGGCGGACCACGGCGATTACCTCGGTGCGCGCCCCGGAGCGGGCAAGAATCCACCTACCGTGACTGGCACGGGAAGTGCCTTGCGAGTGGTCTATGCGGATCAAGGTTACGAGTTGGATACGCAGGCCAAAGCGAAATTGAATAGCCTGACGATGCCGTTGAAGTCGCGTCCTGGTATGCACCTCAAGGTGATCGCCGCGGCGACCCTGGGCGTGGGCTATTCGGATTCGCGGCGTCTTTCGTACTACCGGGCGCTTGGAGTGCGCAATGCCTTGATCGAAGCGGGCTGGTCTGCGGCCATGATCGACATCGAAATCATCGATCACAAGGACACCGGGCAATCCCAGGACGTGTTGATCCAACCGATTTCGCCACAGACGGCTGCATCAAATGGCACACCGTAGACCCATTACCGTGACCCCGAAGGGGTTTGTCGTGGCGTTGGCCGTGTGCGTGCTGGCGCTCCTCATCTGGTCGTGTTTCATGCCTATCGCCCGCATCGTGCGCGGCGATGGCCGAGTCGTGCCGTCCGGGCACAGCCAGATTGTTCAGCATCTGGAGGGCGGCATCATCAGTCAGATACGGGTACGCGAAGGCGAACAGGTTCGTCGCGGCGATGTACTGGTGCGGGTACAGGATACACAGGCCAGCGCCGCGCGCAGCGCCGACGAATCCAAGATGGCCTACCTTCGCGTGAAGATGTCGCGCTTGCAGGCCGAGGCACAGGATGGCCCGATGGTATTGGCCGATGGCACGGAGAAAGACTCGCCGCTGATCCGTTCGGAGATCGAGGCCTTCGAGGCACGAAGGACGCAGGCCGAGCGGCAACGCTCGGTGATGAAGGAAGAGCTTGCGCAGAAGAACAGCGAGATTGCGGTGGCGAGAACACGGTTGTCGAGCCTGCAAGGCGAGATCGCCATTGCGCAGAGCCAACTGCGTCTGATTACCGGGCTGGTCGCGCAGAAGGCGGCTTCGTCGCTGGAGTCACTGGAGGCGCAAAGCCGTGTGCAGCGCTTGAGTAGTGCGATTCAGGAGACGCAGGCCGAACTGGTCAAGCTCGGCGGTGCAGCCAAGGAGGCCCAGGCGCGCATTGCCGAATACGACGCGCGGCGGCGCTCGGAGGCAAGCGCGGAGCTGGCGACGAGTCAGTTGGAATTTTCGCGAACCGAACAGGAATTGCGCTCGCAATCCGATCGCCTCGAGCGCACCGAAGTGCGCTCGCCGGTCGATGGAATCGTCAACCATGTCTACATCAACACGATAGGTGGCGTGGTCAAGCCGGGCGAGCCGATCGTGGAGTTGACGCCTATCGACGATAGCGTGTTGATCGAGGGGCGCATCAGGCCGTCGGACCGCGGAGAAATCCGCGCAGGGCTGCCGGTGAAGATACGTTTCAGTGCTTACGACTACGCGGCCCTGGGAACACTGGCCGGCACCGTCGAAGAAGTCAGCGCGGACACGATCGCCGACGCGCATGGCGATCGCTTTTACCGGATGAGCGTGCGCGTGCTGGCAAAGACGCAGGCGCATGGCAAGTTTGCCAAGCCTGTCGTGCCGGGGATGACGGCCGTTCTCGATGTGGTGGTCGGTGAGCGAACGGCGATGCAGTACCTGCTCTCGCCAGCTTTCCGATTCTACGAAAGCGCGTTTCGAGAGGCGCGTTAAGGCTTGGCGAGCAGGAACAGATTTCATGAGATTGGAACGGATTTACTTAAGAGGGGCGGAACATGATTAAAACGTCGAGGTACTGGGTCGGGCTGATGTTGCCGTTGATCGTGATCCTGATCGGCGGGGTGATTTTTCGGGAATTCATTGTCGATGTGGTGAGCCGTAATCCGACATTGAATCTGTCGATCATGGCCGCCGGCGTCATCGGGATTTACGTGTGTCTGCAACGCGGGGTGGCGTTCCAGCGCGAAGTTCAAACCCTGAACCAGTTCACCGCGGTTTATGCGAAGGTGGCCGATCCTCTTGCGGCGGCCAAAAAGATTGCCAATCGCGAAACGCATATGGCGGAACTGCTCAATGTTCTCGGTGGATTGCGCGGGCAACTGAACAACCGTATCGAGCAGGTATCGCTGCTGCGGGCCTTTGAAGCGGTCAAGGGCGCCTATGGAGAGAGCTTGTCGCTGCCGAATTTTCTTTCGGGTTTCATGATCGCCATGGGGCTGTTCGGCACCTTCATCGGGCTGCTGGAGACGCTGCAGAACACGGCGAGCTTCATCACCAGCATCACGTCGTCGAACACCGACGGCAACGCCGACAAGGCGGTGATGGCCCTGATCGAGGGGATTGAAGGGCCGCTGTCGGGGATGGGCACGTCGTTCAGCGCGTCGTTGTTTGGCCTGATGGGGTCGCTGATCCTCGGTCTGATGATCAGCAGCTTGTCCGCGTTCAGTTACCGCATCGAGCATGCCGCCCGTCGGACCGTCGATGAGGTTGTCAACGTCGAAGAGGAGAGCGCGGCACCCGTCGAGGCGCTGTCGCCTCAGCAGATCATGCAACTGGCCTCGCAGATGGCCATTGGCCTGGACCGCATGACGAATTTCTCCGAGCAATTCGCGCATCAGGCGCAGTCGCTGTTGTCGGCTACGCACATGCATCACGACGACGCGGCGAAGTTGAGCGAGACCATCCAAAGGCAAACCGATGCCTTTATTGAGGATATGGCTGCGGCACGGCAAGCCCAGGCGGATTCGCAGCAAAGTCTGGCGCGTATTCACGAGTCTTTGCATGCCGGTGTCGTTCCGGTGTTGGGCGAACTGCATGAAACGGTGCAATTGCAGGGCAAGGAACGTCGGGTACAGGAAGCACAACGTCAGGTGCAGGACGCGCGCGAGCACGAGAAGGTTGAGCACATGCTGGCCGATCTGAGTGGGCGCCTCTCCGAAGTGTCGGCCGTTCAGGCGGCTCACACCGGCGAAGCGGCCACGATGGTCAGAGCGGCCAAATTGGCGGCGGATTCGGTGTCGCGCCTGTCGGGCGCCATCGTCACGTTCCAGTCAAGTTTCGAGGTCTTGCTCAGTGAGGTGTCGGCACAGATTGCCGAGACAGGCCGGCCGCCGACTGACGTGCATGCCCCCGAGCGCCGTAGTTGATTGGTTTGAGGACGTGCTTCGAACATTGAGCGCCCTCGTTGTGGTGGCTTGACCCTAGGTTGGGGCAGGAGGATTCAGATGGATACGAAACAGCAAACAGCATCGGGCGGTCACGCCCTTATCGTGCCGGTCACGCACGGCCAGACAATCGACATTCCCGTGCAGGCGTCGGCGGTCTCGCGCTACTACGTTCAGGGTGTCGACGTCGTTCTGGAGCTCAAGAGCGGCGAGCGGGTAGTGCTCGCCGGTGCGGGCCCGGAGGCGTTCGACAGCGCTCACCCTTTGCAGGTGACGTTTGAACACGGTGCGCCAACGCTGTTGAAAAGCCATTTGCTGCCGAGTATGGGCCAGGTGGTTGTCGCCGATACGGTCAAGACATTGGTTCCGCAAGACGCGAGCAAAGACGCGGCGAATGCCGCCAATGCCGCCAATGCCGCGAAGCTGGCGCATACCGAGAAAGCGCTCGCTCAAACGCAGAAAGCACTCGAAAGCACGAAGCAGACGCTGGCCGAAACGAAGCAGGAACTGGAACAGTCGCAGAAGGCGACGGCCTCGGCCGAGCCCACGCCGCCTGCGACGCCCGCGATCGGCGAGCTGCTCAAGGCAGGCAACGGCAACGAGCAAGGCGACGGCAATCCCGACGAGGTTCATCTGAGGAAGTTTGACGCTCAGGAGCCCCCGCAGATCGTTCCGCCGGCCGGGCGCACCGGCTCCCCTCCGACCGATCCGGGCTCACCTCAGGTGATCCATGTCGGCAAGGTCACGATGAACGTTGTGCTGCTGGCCTCGACGGATATTGTCGAATCAGGCAATACGATTTATGGCCCGTATGGTGCGCCGGGGGCGAATAAGGATTCGTCGCCACCTGCGCAAACGGCCATCGCGACGGTGCAGGTGCCGGAGGGGAAGACTTTCATCGCCAATCAGGGCGATGGGGGGACGTTCACCAAGATCATGCACCTCACCATGACCGGGGCGGGGGTGCCGAAAAGCCTGACGCTCAGTGGCGTGCCGGCGGACTGGACGATTCCAGGCGCCACCCGGAATGCCGATGGTACGTACACGATCGATCTCACGAAGTTCGCCAGCCCCAACGGCGAGAATCAGTACGACATTCCCGTGACTTATCCCATGGTCGCGGTCGATCCCAACGCCGTGATTCACAGCAGTAATCAATTGACTTTCACGATGGTGGTGGATCAGGGCGGCGACCTGGTCTCTGTCGACTGGGTGCAGACCGTCGTCGTCAAAGACGTGACGCCGGGTTCGGCCGACGACGGGCTCTATGTCGACCCTCATACGGGCGAATCCACCCTTGTGCTTCCGGCTCAGGGGATCGGCTACAACATCGTGGCAGGCGGTAACGACACGATCGTCGGCGGCTTGAACGACGATACGATCGTGAGCGGTACGGGCGGTAACAACATCGACGGCAACGGTGGCGTCAACACGGTGAGCTACGCGAACGCGAAGGCCAGCGTGGTCGTCGATCTGGGAGCGGGGACCGTCACCGGCGGGGGCGTGGCGGCGGATACGGTCAAGCATATCCAGAAAGTGATCGGCTCGGACTTCGGCGACACGATCATCGGTACGACCGATACGGTTGGGATCACCGGCGGGGCCGGCAACGACACGATCAAGCCGGGCGGCGCGTTGAACGTCGCCATCGACGGTGGTGGCGGCATCGATACGTTGAGCTTCGAGGGCACCTCGGGGGACGTGGTCGCCAATCTGAAAACGGGCGTCTTTTCCGGCGCCGGTGGTAACGGCACGGTCGTCAACGTCGAGAATCTCATTGGCGGCAATGGCAACGACACGCTGACGGGGACGACCAACACCACGTCCATCAAAGGGGGCGGGGGCAACGACACGTTCGATCCGGGCGGCGCGACTTATGTGGTCATTGAGGGCGGTGCCGGCGGCAACAATACGCTGAGTTTTGCGGGCACGAAGGGTGATGTGACCGCGAATCTGAAAACGGGCGAATTCTCCGGCGCCGACGGTAACGGCAGGGTCTCCAACGTCCAGAATCTCGTCGGTGGCGATGGCAACGACTTCCTGACGGGCACGACCGATACCAAGTCCATGATTGGAGGAGAGGGCGACGACACGTTCGATCCGGGCGGTGCCATTAACGTCGCTATCAACGGCGGTGGCGGCAACAATACGCTGAGCTTCGCGGGCACCGCCGGTGATGTGGTCGCGAATCTGAAAACAGGCGAATTCGCCGGTGCCGACGGTTGCGGCACGGTCGTCAACGTCCAGAATCTCGTCGGCGGCGATGGCAATGACTTCCTGACGGGCACGACCGGCACCAAGTCCATCAAAGGGGGCGGGGGTGACGATACGTTCGATCCGGGCGGCGCAACTTATGTGGTCATTGAAGGCGGCGCTGGCGGCAACAATACGCTGAGCTTTGCGGGCACGAAGGGGGATGTGACCGCCAATCTGAAGACGGGCGAATTCTCCGGTGCCGACGGTAACGGCTCGGTCTCCAACGTGCAGAATCTCATCGGTGGCGATGGCAACGACTTCCTGACGGGCACGACCGACACCAAATCCATGGTTGGGGGGCTGGGCGACGACACGTTCGATCCGGGGGGCGCCAGCAATGTCGTCATCAACGGTGGTGGTGGCACCAACAATACGCTGACCTTCGCGGGCGCCACGGGGGACGTGGTCGCGAATCTGAAAACGGGTGAATTCTCCGGTGGTGGCGGTAGTGGCACGGTTGTCGACATCCAGAATCTCATCGGCGGCAATGGCAACGACTTCCTGACGGGCACGACCGACACCAGGTTCATGACTGGCGGCGCAGGCGACGACACGTTCGACCCGGGGGGCGCCAGCAACATCGTCATCAATGGTGGCGGCGGCACCAACAATACGTTGAGCTTCGCAGGCACCACGGGCGATGTGGTCGCGAATCTGAGAGCGGGGGAGTTTTCCGGCGCCGACGGTAACGGTTCGGTCTCCAACGTGCAGAATCTCATCGGCGGCGACGGCAACGATTTCCTGACGGGCATGGTCGATACCCAGTTCATCAGGGGGGGCAACGGTAACGATACGTTCGATCCGGGGGGCGCGACTTATGTGGTCATCGACGGCGGTACAGGCGGCAACAATACGCTGAGCTTTGTGGGCACCAATGGGGACGTGACCGCGAATCTGCAAACAGGCCAGTTTTCTGGTGCCGATGGTAACGGCGAGGTCACCAACATCCAGAATCTCGTGGGCGGCAGCGGCAATAACATTCTGACGGGGACGACCGACACCTTATCCATTAATGGTGGCGCAGGGAATGCCGTGATCAACCCCGGGGGAGCCGGGGCCGGGCATTCTGTGTACATCGACGGCGGCGACGGCATCAATACGTTGAGCTTTGAGGGCTACACGGATTCGGTGACGGTAAATCTGTTCGTAGGCACCATGTCTACCGCCGACACCAGCGGTATTGTCACTCACATCCAGAGAGTCGTCGGTGGCGATGGCGATGACTACATAAAGGGCAGGGCCGATACCTTATCCATCGTCGGTGGCAAAGGAAACGACACGATCAATCCGGGCGGTGCCAAGAACATCAGCATCGACGGCGGTGGGGGCAACAACAATACGCTGACCTTTGCGGGTTTCAACGGCGTGACCGCGAATTTGAGCGACGGTACCTTTTCCGGCGCAGCGGGCGCAGGCACGGTCATCCACATACAGAATCTCGTTGGCAGCGATGGCAACGACGTCTTGACGGGCCGCAGCGATACCCTGTCCATCTTCGGTGGCGGCGGCAACAACACGATCAATGCCGGGGGCGCGACCCATGTGTCCATCGACGGTGGCACCGGGACCAACAATACGCTGACTTTTGTAGGGACCACGGATGAGGTGACTGTGAATCTGGCCGCCGGAACCTTCTCTGGAAACGGCGGGGGTACGGTCACCCACATCCAGCATGTCATCGGTGGTGACGGTGGTAACACGCTGACGGGCACCACGGACACGTTATCACTCGTCGGTGGCGCGGGCGACGATACGTTTAATCCCGGCAAAGCGGCCAACGTGACGATCGATGGCGGTGCCCATGGCACCAACACGCTGACCTTTGCGGATTTCACGGGGGACGTGGTCGTGAATCTGAGCGCCGGCACCTTCACCGATGCCTACGGCAAAGGCAAGGTCAGCAACATCCAGAATCTCGTCGGTGGCAACGGCAACGACATCCTGACCGGCAGAGTCGACACTTTGTTGATTGATGGAGGTGACGGCGACGACACGATCGACCCGGGGGGCGCTGCGAGTGTGATCATCAACGGTGGCGGCGGGACGAATACGCTGAGCTTCGCCAGCGCGACGAGTAGCGTGGAAGTGAGTCTGAAAGACGGCACGTTCTCGGGGGGCGACGGTGCTGGCAGCTTGAGCAATATCCAGAACATTATTGGAAGCCAGTTCGACGACACGATCACGGCCTCCGACGACGCGCCAACCCTGATCGATCCGGGGCAGGGCAATGACGTGATTATCGGCAGCACCGTGACGATGACCACGTTGACTTATGCAAACTCGAAGGCGGCGGTCACCATCGATCTCAACCATGGCAGCGTCACCGGCGGCTACGGCTCAGACACGTTCACGAATGTTCGAGGCTTCGTCGGTTCGAACCATGACGACACCTTTATCGGCGCCATTGCAGGCGCCAACCTCAATGGCGGTGGTGGCGTGAACACGCTCAGCTTCCAGGGGATGACGGATGGCGTGAATGTGAATCTTCTCGCGGGGACGGTGACGGGCAGCTTTGGTTCGGAAGTCGTCACCAATTTTCAGAATGTGATCGGCTCGAGTGGAGACGACACCATCATCGCCGCCGCCGGGATCAGCACGGTGGATAGCGGTGGTGGCAATGACACCCTCTTCGGCGACGCGCAGGGGGGGACGACACTGTCGTTCGCCGGAGCCGGGGCGGGATCGGCAATCGTCATCGATCTGAGCGACGGTAGTGTCGGTGGCCACGCGAGCGGAACTGCCTCGGGAACTTACGGCGCCGACTCGTTCACGAGTCTGACCTTTTCCGATATGGTCGCCGTCGTGGGAAGCAGCGGCGACGACATCTTCAAGGGTGCCGGGGTCGATGGTTTGACTTTGGACGGCGGCGGCGGCGTCAATACCTTGTCGCTGGAAGACGCGACCAGCCCTCTGACGATCAACCTTGGTGCAGGAACGGTCACCGGCGACTTCGGCTCGGAGACAATCTCCAACTTCCAGCGGGTGATCGGCGGCAGTGGCGACGATATCATCAATCCGGGCGGGGCGCATGGCGTGATCATCGACGGTGGAACCGGCACCGATACGCTGACGTTTTCGGGCACCACGGGTGCGGTGCAGGTGGATCTGGGCGCAAATACTTTTTCCGGTGCTGACGGCGACGGCACGGTTTTCAATATCGAAAAAATCATCGGCGGTGACGGCAACGATACGCTGATTGGCACAACCTCGACACAGTCCATTCTCGGTGGCGATGGCGACGATACGATCGATCCGGGGGGCGCTGCCAACGTGTTCATCGATGGCGGGGACGGAACGAATACGTTAAGCCTGACCCACGCAGTAAGCTCGGTATCAGTGAATTTGGGGACAGACACTACTGCAGGCGATCTGTCGGGAGGCGACGGTACCGGCAAGGTGACCCACATTCAGAACGTGATGGGAAGCGGTTTGGGGGACACGATCGACGGATCCGGTCAGACAGTTGGTTTGAACCTGAACGCTGGCACCGGTGCGGGGCATGCAACTATCACTGGTGGCAGCGGGAACGACATCATCGATGTCAGCCATTCCGGAGACGGCGCTACGGTCCACGGTGGCGGGGGCAATGACATCATTATTGTTGGCGAGGACTTCATTTCCGCCGCATCGCACTCGCTTGTCGATGGCGGAACCGGCAACAATACCGTAGAGTTCGCGGCGGGTTCATTTGCACCGAACTCAACATTCTCATTTTCCAATTTATCGCCGTCGATTCAGCACGTCAGTACGCTCGACGTAAGTAGTGCCGGAACGACTACCAACTTCACGCTTACGACTGACGATATCAACCGCATGGCTGGTGGCGGCACGGGCGAGACACTCACCGTCAAAACGGTGATCGGCGGTCACGTTAACGTGGCGATGAGCCCAGGGCAGACCTTGGATGTCTCGTCGGGAGCCGATGGCGCGGTGCAGACCGTCGTCTACAATCCTGGGGGCGATATGGTGGCCAAACTGCTGGTGACGCACTGAGATGACTCGTCCCCGCCCACTCCCCGAGTTTGTCGCACGGCTGCACAGCCTGACGGATCAATGGCCGATGGCTGCATGGTGGCACCGCTTCGTCGAAATCGGTTTGGCCAGCGTAGTGATCAACGTTTTCGGCCTGGCGACGCCGCTGTTCTCGATGCTCGTGTACGACAAGGTCATCGGCAACAACATTCCCGATACGCTTTACGGTCTGCTTATCGGCATGGTGTTGTGCGTTGGTCTGGACTGTGTGCTGCGCCTGATTCGAGCGTTCTATGTCGAGCAGATCGCGTGGCGCGCCGACATCGAGATGGATCAGCGCCTCGTCAGTAACATTTTCAACCAGCGCAAAGGCCTGACTTACGCTTCCGGCGCGTTGATCAGCCGTTATCGAGACCTCATGGTTAGCCGTGAGGTGCTCACTTCCAGTTATATGTTGGCGATCGCCGACATGCCATTTCTGGTGCTCTACCTTGTCGCGCTCGGCATTATCGGGGGCTACATCGTGCTGGTGCCCTGCGTGATCGGCGGGATACTCGTCGCCGTCAATTTGCTGCTCAAGCAACCCGTCACTGCCTACAGCACACGGGCGCGACAGGAAGATGCCGCCAAGCTCGCGCTACTTAGCGAGATCACCACTCAGGGTGACCAGATCAAGGTCAGCCCGTGGCGCAATGACTTCACGCAGCGCTGGACGGGGCTAGCCGAGAAGGTCGCGTTAAGCCGTAGCAAGATGCGGTTCTGGCAAGCGATTGGCTACACCTCGATCGCCGACGGTGGTTTGCTCATCTGGGTGGCGACCTTGACCCTTGGCGTGTTGATGGTCGATGGCAACACCCTGACGATCGGGGCATTGACGGCGTGCTCGCTGTTGTCCAGTCGTGCCGCCTCGCTGCTGGGAGGCGTGTTGCTGGTCATCGAGCGTTTCGAGATGCTACGCCGAACGCGACATGAGTTCGATACGATGATGACCTCCGCCAGTTCACCGGTGTCTCAGGAAGACATCGCAGAAATGCCCGCTCCGGAGACGGTGCGCGGGGAAGTTCGCGCCACCCAGGTGCACTTCCAGTTTCCCGGGCGCACCAAGCCGTCGTTGCAAGGCGTCGACCTTGTGATCCGGGCTGGCGAGCGCATCGGCATCGTGGGTAACAACGGATCGGGTAAGAGTACCTTGCTACGCTGTCTTGCCGGCGTCATCGAGCCGACGCAAGGCACGCTGACGCTGGATGGCGCGACACTGACCCGATACCCGGTCGATTGGCGTGCGCGGTGGCTGGCGTACAAGCCCCAGGATCCCCACCTTTACGAGGGGACGCTGGCGTTCAATCTACGCAGTCCCGATGCCACAGCGGACACGAAGACCCTTTGGGCCGCGATACATGTGGCCGGCATCGACAAAATGATCGAGCGTGCCACGCTGACCCTGGATAGTCCGATCACCTCGGGCGGTGTCAACCTTTCGGGCGGACAACGTCAAGCCGTTGCGCTCGCCAGAGCGTTAGCCACCGGGGCGGACTTCCTTTTGCTCGACGAGCCGACCGCAGGGCTGGATCAGGACGCCGAACGCGGCATTATTGAGCGTCTGCTGCCCTTTTGCGAAGACAAGACGTTAGTCGTCTGCACGCATAGCCTGGAGCTGCTCAAGAAAATGGATCGACTGATCGTGGTGCAGGACGGGCGCATTCTGGCCGACGGATTGACGCGAGAGGTACTGGTGGCTTGAGGGTGCTCGGACCGCTAGTAATTGACCTGCGAATTGAATGAAGCATGACTAAGACGTTGTATCGACGGAGGTATCCCCAACGCCTCAGGATGTGGGGCGCGACGTTCGGGGCCGGTAAATCTATGGGTAAAGGGCACAACAACGAAGTCCGACGTGAACCTCTCCTGCCTCGGCGCAGAGCCTGGTATGTCTGGTGGGCCGTCGTTGCGACAGTCGCCGCCTTGATCGGAGCGATTCCGGTGGTTCACGCATACCTCCTGAAGGTGCTTGGGTGAGCGGCAACCCCGGCCCCCCTCAAGGCCGGTCGGTAAACGGTATTCCACGCCGGCACGCTTAGTGGCATTGCCAATACCGATTCGTGCACCTCGTTTGTGCGCAGTGAGGAACGAGCCGCATGTGAAGCAAATGGCTCGGCGCCTCCTCACATCCAGCACGCGCGACCTATACTTTTTGAATGTTCTCATTCGCGAGAAGGAGGCGCATGTGTGCCCAATGGATTTCGCCGAACATCACGCGTAATCACGCATCCAACCCCTGCCTGTTTCTTTTCGTATGAGGAGAACATCATGGCCCGCAAATACATCGATTGCCGGGAATTTCCGAGCGATACGAACTGCTCCGTCGCACTCAGTGCCGATTCCGAAAGCGAGTTGCTGGAGGCGGCCGTGCAGCATGCGGTCACGGTTCACAAGCATGCCGATTCGCCGGAACTGCGCTCACAACTGAAGACGCTTTTCCATGACGGGACCCCGCCAGTCGACGCGCCGCGTCATTGAGAACGTATTCGTTCTTTTGCTGAGACTCTGCGCGGCGCCTGTCGCGCAGATAAGGATGTGAAGCGTTGCGCATATATGCAAAGCGCTGGAAATTGGTTATCGGCGCATGGGACTGGAGCAGATAATTCGCGGCTTCTGTCTTTTGTCTGGATCACCGTATGTCCGTGTCTCGTTTCCTGACCCGTATGGCGCATGCCACGGGAGCCGCCTCGCTTGCTGCGACGCTTTTTCTGACGGGTGGTGCGGCGCTTGCGGCCACGGATGTCGTTACCATCGGTGCCCCATTGCCTGTGACCGGGGCTCTCTCGCCCGAGGGCACGAAGCTTCGGCAGGGCTATGACCTCTGGGTGGAACGCGTCAATGCGCAGGGCGGCATTCAGGTGGGCAACAAGCGTCTGCCGGTCAAGCTTGTGTTCGCCGACTACCAGTCGAATACGCCGCGCGCCGTGCAACTGACCGAGCGCCTGATTACCGAAGACAAGGTCGACTTCCTGTTCTCGCCGTTCGGCTCCGGTGCCACGAAAGCGGCCAGTACCGTCGCCGAGCGCTATCAGGTGCCGATGATTGCCTCGTCGGCATCGTCCAACGAAGTGTTCGATCAGGGCTATAAGAACCTGTTCGGCATCTATACCGACAACAGCACGTTGAGTGAGCCGCTCGCCGAACTCGTGCACGACAAGATTCCGAACGCCAAGCGCGTTGCGATCCTGGCGCGTAATGACTTGTACCCCCTCTCGCTGGCGAGGGAGTTCGAGAAGTCGGCGGTCAAACGCGGCTTGCAGATCGTCTACTCGCAGCGCTACCAGATCGGCTCACTCGATCACTCGGCAGAAGTCACCGAGATCAAGGCTGCGCGTCCGGATTGGATCATCGTCACGGGGTATATCAACGATCTGATTCTCGTGCGCAAGCAGATGGCCGACCAGAAGCTTGGCGCACCGGCGGTCACGATGATCAACGGCCCGGCTTACGACGAGTGGATCGACGCGGTGGGCAAGCCGTTGGCCAATAACGTCACTACGGCAAGCTGGTTCCATCCGGTGTTGGCCTATCAATCGACCGACGTGTTCGGCTCGACGGCCGCGTTCGTCCGTGCGTTCCAGGGCAAATACCATAGCCTGCCAGACTTCACGCAGGCGTCGGGCGCTGGGGTAGGCGTGGTCTTGCAGCAGGCGATCGAACGAGCAGGTACGCTCGATCGTGAGACGGTGCGCGAGGCGTTGCGCAAGGGCGGTTTCAAGACGTTCTTCGGGACGATCTCGTTTGCGCCCTCGGGCATTGCAAACTCGTACACGCCGCCGGTCTTCCAGGTGCAGGGCGGCCAGGTGCGCGTTATCTACCCCGCCAATATCCGCGCGACCGAATTCCGCGTCGGTGTGCAATAACCGTTCGGGCGCAGTGCGATGTTGTCCGCGCAGATCGTTGCCAACGGCCTGATATTGGGCTGTCTTTACGCGAGCATCGCCGCTGGATTTTCGTTGGTCTGGGGCGTGCTCAATATCATTAACCTGCTGCACGGTTCGTTCATCGTGCTGGGCGCCTACCTGGCGTTTTACGCGCAGCGTGAGTTTGGCATCGACCCGTTCGTCTTTGCGCCGTTGGCTGGCGTGACGTTGTTCGGGCTCGGGCTGATCGTGCAGAAACTGGCGATCAACCGGGTGCTGGGGCGGCCGGTGTTGCTGACGCTCACGCTGACATTCGGCCTCAATCTCGCTTTCGGCGATGCGATGATCGAGGCGTTTAGCGCCGACTACCGCAAGGTCAATCTCACGCATGACTTCGGTTTGCTGACGCTGCCTGGTGTCGTGCTGCCGCTCGACCGTGTGGCGGTGGCAGCGGAATCTCTCGCGATCACGGCCTTGTTGTGGTTGTTACTGCGCTTCACGAAGCTGGGCCGCACCATCGTTGCTGTACGCATGGATGCCGAGGCCGCATCGCTCATGGGGGTGAAGACCGCGGCTGTCTTTTCGCTCGCGTTTGCCATCGCGGCCTTCACGGCTGGGGCGTCTGGCGCATTGCTGGCGGTGATCTTCCCGATCTCGCCGCTCATGGCTGCCGGATATCTGGGCAAGTCGTTCGTGGTCTGTATTTTGGGCGGGCTGGGTAGCGTGCCGGGCGCGATTGCCGGCGGACTGGTGCTCGGACTGGTCGAGAGTGTCTCGTCGGCGGTGTTTGGTCCCGCGTACACCACCACCGTTTCCTTCGTGCTGTTGCTGCTCTTGCTCTATGTCCGCCCGGGCGGCATGTTCGGCAGGAAGAGCTTTGCCTGATGCCGGGCTAGCCGATATCTCTGTAACTGTCTCAATGACTAAATCGAAGCTACTGGGCCCGGCGGGGCTGGTCGTGGCGCTGGCGCTCGCGGCGGTGGGGATCGCCTTGGACGGCGGCCCATATTGGATTCGGCTTGCCACCACGTTTGCGATGTACGGCACGTTGGCGCTGTCGTGGAACATCATCGGCGGCATGGCCGGGTATCCGTCTTTCGCGAGCGCGGCGTTCTTCGGGCTGGGCGCCTACACAGGCGGGATTCTGGTGACGCATGGCTGGCCGCTTGCGGCTGCGGTGCTCGGCGCGGCTGTGACGACGGGGGCCGTGGCGGCGCTGCTGGGTCTGCTTGTGTTGCATCTGCGCGGACATTACTTCGCCATTGCGAGTCTGATGATTACCGAGGCGTTTCGTGAGATATCCAACAATGCCGGTGATCTGACCGGCGGCGGCATGGGGCTGACGTTGCCCATGCCGGCGGGTGACGCACTCTCGCACGCGCGCCTTTTCCTGTTCGCCATGACGCTGTGCTGTGTGGGCGCAGCGATTGCCTGCGCGCTGATTTCGCGGGCGCGGCTTGGCGTCGCGTTGCGGTGCATTGCGCAAAATGAAGCGGCGGCGCTGACCATCGGCATCGATGTCCGTCGGGCCAAGAATCTGGCGTTCGCCTATTCGAGCTGTTTTGCGGGCGCTGCCGGTGCGGTCTATGCCGCGTGGGTCGGCTATATCGATCCGAATGATGTGTTCGACGTCATGCTGGCGGTCAAACCGCTCGTGATGGTGTTGCTCGGCGGCGCGGCCGTCTGGGTCGGTCCGCTGGTTGGCGCATTGGTCTTCATCGCTTTCGAAGAACTGGTGTGGCGCAACATGCTGCACTTCCACAGCGGCCTGTTGGGGCTTTTCATCGCATTGCTGGTGATCTATTTCCCAGGTGGTCTGGCCGGTGTGTCGGGCTGGTTCGGCGCTCGCTGGCGCCGGCTGGGTCTGACGTCTTCACGGAGTACGGCATGAGCGATCTGCTGACGCTCGAGGGCGTTACACACCGGTTCGGTGGCGTGGTGGCGGCGCGCGATGTTTCCTTTTCTCTGCGACCCGGCGAGATCGTCGGACTCATTGGGCCCAACGGTGCGGGCAAGACGACACTGATCAATCTCGTGACCGGCGTTATCAAGCCCAGCGCCGGCAGTATTCATTTTGAAGGGCAACGCATCTCGGGCTTGCCGCCGCATCGGATTGCGCGCAGTGGCATTGCTCGCACCTATCAGATCGTGCAGCCATTCCCTGCGATGACGGTCCTCGAGAATGTCGAGGCGGCCGCGTTATTTGGTGGTGGGGCAGCGTCGCGGGCTGAAGCGAGTCGTCGGGCGCAGGAAAGCCTCGAGACCTGTGGCCTGGGGGATATTGCCGAGGCGAACGCCGGGGCGCTATCGCTTGCCGAGCGCAAACGACTCGAATTCGCCAAGGCGCTCGCGTTGCGGCCACGCCTGTTGCTGCTCGATGAGGTCAACGCGGGTCTCAATGCGTCGGAACTGGACGAGGCGATCGCGCTCACGCGCCGGCTGGCGGCGCAGGGCGTGACGATTTTGCTGGTGGAGCATCTGATGCGGCTGGTGCTGCAGGTCTGCGACCGGATTCTGGTGTTGCATCAGGGCGCGTTGATCGCCGACGGGGCGCCGGCGCAGATTGTCGAGAACGACGCTGTGATCGCGGCCTATCTGGGGCAGCGGTATCAGTGTCGCAAGCGCGAGGGTACGTCATGACGCAGCCATTGTTGCGTGTTTCGTCACTTGGCGGTGGCTACGGGGACGTGAAGGTGCTGCACGACGTGTCGTTGTCGCTCGCGGCTGGCGATCTTGCCTGCATCGTCGGTTCCAACGGCGCGGGCAAGAGCACATTGTTGCGAACGCTGGCCGGACTGCAGAGGCCGTTTGCAGGCACGGTGCACTTCCGGGGTGTCGAAACTGGCGGCTGGCAGGCGCCTCGGGTGGCAGCGCAAGGACTGGTGCTCGTGCCGGAGGGACGACGTCTTTTCGCGGGGCTGAGCGTGGAGCAGAACCTGATGATGGGGGCGCATCTGCGCAGCGACGGGCGCGATGCTGTCCGAACGTCACTAAGCGATGTATACGCGCTGTTTCCCCGGTTGCACGAGCGTCGGCGGCAGGAAGCGACCACGCTCTCGGGGGGCGAGCAGCAGATGTGTGCGGTCGGCCGGGGGCTGATGGCTGCACCGGCCTTGCTGATGATCGACGAGTTATCTCTGGGGCTGGCACCCGCGATGGTCGATCTGTTGGTAGCGGCGCTAAGTGAAGTGAATCGCCGCGGTACGGGCTTGCTGGTCGTGGAGCAGGACGTTGGCGTTGCGCTGGAACTGGCGCGTCATGGTTTCGTGCTCGACCACGGCACGATCACTCGCAGCGGGGCGTCTGACGCACTGTTACGCGACCCCGCCATCGGGGCGGCTTATCTGGGTCTCGCGGCCGGCTAGGCGGCTGTACGTCGGCGTTGTGCACGGGCTTTGCATGACGCCGATGCCATGATTTTTCGCCTTTTAGTGTTCTTCGCATTCGACAGGAAATATCGCCATGACCACGCAAATCCACGACTCGCACGAGGCGAGCCCTGTGCGTAAATCGATCGACTTCTATTTCAGCTTCATTTCCCTGTGGTCCTACATCGGCAGCGAGCCGTTTCAGGCGTTGGTCGAGCGCCAGCAGTTGCAGGTCAACTACAAGCCGATGGATCTCTACCAGGTCTTTCAGGCGACGGGCGGCAAGCCTCCGCATGAACGTCCGCCTGCACGACAGGCCTATCGGCTTGCCGAGATGGCACGCTGGCAGGCCATTCGCGGCATACCGCTCAACGTATCGCCGAAGCACTATCCGGTACAGCCGTCACACGGACACCGCATGTTGCTCGCCGCGCAGGCGGATGGAGAGGACGTTAGCCGCTTCCTGCATCTGGCCCTGCGGGGCGTATGGGCCGATGAACTGAACGTTGAAGACCCCGACACGATTCGACGTCTGGCCGATCAGGCTGGTCTCGACGGGGCAGGGCTTTACGACATCGCAGCGGAACAGGTGTGGGTCGATCAGGAGGCGGCGCTTACGCAAGAGGCGCTGGCTCGTAATGTGTTCGGCGCGCCGTTCTACTTCTACCGAGACGAGCCATTCTGGGGGCAGGACCGGCTGGAGTTGCTTGAACGGGCGATTGGGCTTGGGTGAAGGGGCGTGTTTTCTACGACCATGGCAAGCAGGCATTCTTGCTGCGGCGAGATTCGAATACACGGAAGGGGGCCCTCTTCCTTTTTTGATGCAGCGGCGGCTGACGTCGGTGGCACTGAGGGGGGAGTGTAACCATACGCGGCCAACGTGGCAGCGGTACGCGGAATCCTCCGCGATTGCCACGTGAGGGCATCAACGGCTAACTTCACAGAATTACTAAGATGTACGATATATTCTTCGGGAATTCATGATTCGCTATAGATGAACCGGAGGGAGTGTGTCAAAGAACTACAAGTGGCTAAGAAATGGGGGCGGCAGAAAGGTCAATGTGAGTACACCCATGTCATGGAGTGCCCGTATCTCCACTGCTCGAGATTTTCTTGACCTGGTCTTTAAGATCGTAGTTGTGCTACTTCCTTTCCAAGGCATTGTGCTGTTTTTCTACTTAAACGGCATTGGGCGGCCGGATCTATTCTGGCCGACATTGTCTTCGGCCGCGGGTTTCTTCTCGCTCATACAGACTGCATTGGTGCTTGCCGGTCTCGTATTGTTCTGTCTTGCAACGCCTTCCATTATTGCAGCGCAGTTAAGCAGCTCATATATCAATGGGCAAAAAATGCCCATGCAAGCCTCTCTATTAATGATAGCTCCGGGCTTTGGCGCGTCGGTCGTGTACGGTATCCATTCCGTATTTCGAGCATATGACTACTCCATAAATCTAAGTTCTTATTGGAGTACGGGGGCTGCGTGTCTGATGCTCCTCGTTGCGTTTGGGGTCGTCTATGCAAGTCCAAGTTGGTTCCCAATTCTCACGGTTGACGAAAAGAAGTCGAAAAAGGCGAGGCTTTGGTGGTCTCTGCTCCGCGTCGGAATCGCCGGAGTCGCTGCTATTTATTCACTTATTGCGGTATTAGGGGCGACACTTTTTGCAAAGATCATCGGAGTCATTGATGGACCTAACATCGTGGTCACGATTTTCACGATGTTGGCCTGCTCTCTGCCTGGGGCGCTTTATCTCGTTGGTATCAGCCGAGGGCAGACCGTCGCCCGTTCAGTTGCTGCGGCGGTGTTCTTTGGCGCCGCCATCTTGATGCCCGTATTTTTTGTTGCGCGCAGTGCATTGCTTGCCTTCGCATTTTTTACACTTACCACGGTGGGGGTGGTTGATCGTGAGCAGCGCGACTTTGCTGTTTACGACAGTTCAAAGCGAGCAATGTTAAAGAAGCTAGGTTTCGAGGCAGAGGACGTGTTTGTAAAGGGATTTGTCCGGTTTCAGTTCGGAGATATAAAGCTCCTGTGCGTGGATGCCTTTGATCCAACGAAGACTGGGGTTGCCGATATGTTCCTTAACCGACGTGGCGAAAGTGCTCTTTCAGAGTTGCCCAAGACGGCATGTGCTGTATTGGGCAAAGACGAAATTAGGGTTGTGCAATTGCCAAAATAAGGTGGTCGGTAGCGCCCGATGTGAGAGTTGTCGCGCGCTGCATGCGCTTATTGGGCCTGTCGAGGTTAGGGGCGCGCGGATACGGACTTGAAATCTCCGATTGCCACTGAGGTTCCACAGGTCCAACGTCTGGTCTAGCTGGGCTTTTTTCGATGAAAACATGCTCATACGTGGATTTTGCCTCAAGACAACGGAGCCGAGACGACTTGGACGCGGTGCTCAAACCGGACTTCTGACGTTTCTAAAATTCAGATCAGCCAAAGCGATGCGGTACCGAGCGCTTCGGGCGGGGCGGTAGGGGCATTGATGCAATGGGAGATCGACGAGTGGATGCTCGAATCCATCGCCTCTCAAGTGCGTTGCCCTGTGTAATGGTTCATGGCCGGTAGAGATCAAAGGGGGAAGACTGAAATCGGCCAATTTCGGTCAGTCGACGTGACCGGCCCAGATCGTCGACAATTCGACTTTATCAAGAGCGGCGCTGAACGGATGGAGGCAAATATGGGACCAAAAACACAAGAGCTGGTTGAGGTGTTAGCCAAACTCGCCGATCTACTTAAAACCAACGGCGGACAGCACTGGCGCGCTTGGTTGCTTCGTGCCAAAGCTCGTTTAGAAAACGCGGATTACTCCGGTATTGAATATTTGCTTCAAGCGTACGGAGGTATGGGCTCGTTCAACGACTTTGTTGCGGCACAGAGCGCTATAGACGGGCAGCCCACCGGGAAACCCGGGTACGTTGAACTGGACGATGAGATAGATGGCTTAAGAACTAAGGCGTGGGAGCTTGCAACAGACATCAAGCGCAACCACGAAGTCCAGCGTACCTGACTATCGAATTCGTCTCGGCTAACCGCATCAGGCAGATCTCGGCCAAGAAGGGACGTTCGACGTCGACACCAAGATCTCGGATGATTCGCGCTTGGATGACTCATTTCCATTGGTAAGCTGCTGCTCGCACGAACTGCGCACGGGCCTCCTCTGGCAGCCATGAAAACCGACGGTTTAGCCAACTGTCACAAGCGTCGCAGCACTCCGAAATGTCCGCTTGCTGCCAGTTATCAAGGCGACACGCCTCCATCCAGAGCTGCCCAAATAGTGCCCGACCCTCAGAGTCATCTGCGAGTTGCTCTAATACAGCAGAAGCGAATGTCCATGGCTTTTCCCAATCGAGAAACGCAATCGCAGCCTTGATGAGTTCCGATTTGGCCATGATAAGAAAACGAACTATAGAGAGTCGACAATAGCACGACCGGTGTCTGGCTCTCGTGGAGGCTGAAAGACCGTTTCGGGTCGGAAGCCGCTATTAATCACACTGCAGCGCGTTCGTCATCGCCTTATCCAAACCGCCGCGTCTAATGGCGCAATTTCCTTCTTTTGCGGAGCACCGTCCAAAAAAGTCAATGACTACTATCGGGGAAATCAAAGAATTCTGGCGGAGGCGGTGAGATTCGAACTCACGGAAGGGTTACCCCTTCGCTGGTTTTCAAGACCAGTCCATTAAACCACTCTGGCACGCCTCCGGGGCGTTGCGCACGACCTGGTGTCGTGGCGTGGGATGCCGTCTGAGGTGACGGCTTTGGGATGCGTGCGGTCCGGGGGAATCGGCGTCGGTACCCCGGCGCAGTCCGGTACCGCACGGCAGCCGGCATTATACCCGCTCCTCTCGCCATGTGAAGCCTTCCTTGCGCCCAAATTGCCTCGCACCCCGCTCAAATCCTAGTGCTTTCCTCATCCACCCCTTGTCTTGTTCCCGTCCGGCATGCATCATGCTTCAAGACGTGCGGTGAACGCCCCCCGCGTTACCGTGCGAGGCCAGACATGACCCGGAGACACCGCATGGATGCCGACACCTCCCGCGATTCCGCCCAAGAGACGTCAAATGACGCCAGCGGCGAGCGCGTGACCGACGCCCCGCCTGCCAACGCTTTTTCCTGGCAGATTCCCACCCTGTACAACATCGGCGTCGATGTCTGCGATAAATGGGCCGATGGCACCAATCGTCTCGCCCTCATTCACGAAAGCGCCGACGGCTCGCTCGTGCGACTCACGTTCGACGTCCTCAAGCAACTCTCGAATCAACTCGCCAACGAGTGGCGCGCCAACGGTGTCAAGGCCGGCGACCGCGTCGGCATCTTCCTGCCGCAATCGCCCGCCACACTCGTCGCTCATGTCGCCGCCTATAAACTCGGCGCGATCGCCGTCCCGCTCTTCACGCTCTTCGGACCGGAAGCGCTTGCCTACCGGCTGCAAAATTCCGGCGCCGCCGTGCTAGTCACCGACCTCGCAAGCATCGGAAAAATAGACGACATCCGTGCCGAAATTCCGGATCTGCGACTCGTGTATGTCGTGCACGACGACCTCCCCGAAGCCCATCACCACGTCGCCGACGATCAGGATTGGGGCGTTGCCGAAGACGGCCTGCTCGCCCTCTGGCCCGCCATCGCCTCACGTGATCCGCACTTCGAGCCGGTTCAAACCCGCGCCGACGCCCCCGCACTCATCATCTATACCTCCGGCACCACCGGCAAACCCAAGGGCGCGCTCCATGCGCATCGGGTACTACTCGGCCATCTGCCGGGCGTGGAGACGTCGCACAACGGCTTTCCGCAAGACGGCGATCTGATCTGGACCCCCGCCGACTGGGCCTGGATCGGCGGACTACTCGACGTCCTGCTGCCGGCCTTGCACCACGGCGTGCCCGTCCTCTCGCGGCGCTTCGAGAAATTTGATCCCGTTGCCGCATTCGATTTGATGGCACGCCACGGTGTCCGGAATACCTTTCTGCCGCCGACAGCCCTCAAGATGCTGCGCACCGTCCCGTCGCCTCGTGAGCACTGGCCGCTGCAACTGCGCTCGGTCGCCAGCGGCGGCGAGTCGCTCGGCCCCGAATTGCTGGCATGGGGACGCGAGCACCTCGGTGTCGACATCAATGAGTTCTACGGTCAGACGGAATGCAACATGGTGGTGTCGTCATGCGCCGCAGAATTTCCGGCACTGCCCGGCGCCATCGGACGTGCGGTGCGTGGCCACGATGTCACCATCGTCGATGACGACGGCACGCCGCTTCCGCGGGGATCGGTCGGCAACATTGCGATCGCTCGACCCAATCCGGTCATGTTTCTCGGCTACTGGCACAACCCGGACGCCACGATGGAGAAATATCGCGGCGACTACCTGCTCACAGGAGATTCGGGATTTGTGGACGAACAGGGCTACATCACGTTCACCGGCCGCTCGGACGATGTGATCACCAGCGCCGGGTATCGCATTGGCCCCGGACCCATCGAAGACTGCCTGATCCGACATCCGTCGGTGCAGTTCGCGGCGGTGATTGGAGAGCCCGACGAGCTGCGCACCGAAATCGTGAAGGCGTTCGTGGTGCTGCGTGAAGGACACGTGCCGTCCGACGCCCTGGCAAAGGAAATTCAGGATTTCGTGAAGCAACGCCTCGCCGCGCATGAGTATCCGCGCAAGGTGGTCTTCCTGCCGGAGTTGCCGATGACAGTCACCGGCAAGATCATTCGCAAGGCATTGCGGGAAATGGGCACTGCGCTGGGATAATCCCCGCGCAGGGTGGATAGCGTCGGAGGAGGAGAGAGTGCGCCGGGTAACGGCGCATTTCTCTTTGAGGCACGTCGTTATCCGAGCGTGAGCAGCACGACAGTCAATTACTTTCCGTCGCGTTCCAGGAACATGCCCTGAAGGTCGTTCAGGAAGCGTTGGCCCAATTCGGTCGGGGCGATGCGCTGAGGGTCGTCCACGAGCAAACCCTTTGCGACGCCCGCCGTCAGCGCCTTGGCAATCTTCGCCATCGGCAAACCGGTCCGGTCCGCGAAAAGCTCGCTCTTCACGCCATCCGTCAGTCGCAGTGCATTGAGCATGAATTCGAACGGCAGATCACGCACGTCCACCTCCCGCTCTTCCTGAACCGCATTGCCGGCTGCCGCTGTTTCCATGAACCGTTGCGGATGCTTGTGGCGAATCTGCCGCAGCACCCGGTGTGGGAACGAAATCTTGCTGTGCGCACCGGCACCAATGCCGAGATAGTCGCCGAATTCCCAGTAATTCACGTTGTGCTTCGCGCGTCGATGCGGCTGCGCATACGCCGACACCTCGTAATGCCCATACCCCGCCGACGCCGTGCGCTGCGCGATCCAGTCCTGCATGTCTGCCGCGGTGTCGTCGTCCGGCACGGTCGGCGGATACTTGTGGAACTGTGTGTTCGGCTCGAGCGTGAGGTGATACAGCGACAAATGCGGCGGTGCGAACGACAGCGCGGTTTCGACATCCTGCTGGCACTGCGCCAGCGTCTGGTTCGGCAACGCGAACATCAGATCGAGGTTGAAATTGTCGAAGTTCGCCTGGGCGATCTCGATGGCGTGACGCGCTTCGTGACCGTCGTGAATACGTCCGAGCGCCTTCAGATGCTCGCTGTTAAAGCTTTGAATGCCGATGGACAACCGATTGATGCCGCTCGCCCGGAAGCTGCGAAACTTGTCGGCTTCGAACGTGCCGGGGTTCGCTTCCATGGTGATTTCGGCGTCGGCATCGAGCGGCAGCAGCGCGCGCAGATCCGAGAGCAGACGGTCCAGCCCGGCGGCCGACAGCAGGCTCGGCGTGCCGCCGCCAATGAAGACGGTGTGCACCGGACGTCCCCACACCAGCGGCAACGCCTGCTCCAGATCCTGACGCAGGGCGTCGAGATAGGCTTGCTCCGGGAACGCCTGCGCGCCGCCGTCGCCACGCCATTCGTGCGAATTGAAGTCGCAATACGGGCACTTGCGTACACACCACGGAAAGTGAACGTACAACGACATCGGCGGCAGCGCCGGCAAACTGATCTTGCCGGGCCGCAGGAAGTTCTGCACGGGCAGCACGGACTCACTCATACCGCTCACGCCTCCCGGCTCAATTTTTCCAGCAACACGCGCAAAGCCCGCGCGCGATGGCTATGAGCGTTCTTGACGGCCGGGTCGAGTTCGGCAGCCGTCTGATTCAGCGAGCGGATCAGAAAGTGCGGATCGTAGCCAAAACCATGGGCGCCGCGAGCGGTGTCGACGATTTCTCCGTCCCAGCGTCCCTCGGCAATGATCGGCTGCGGATCGTCGGCATGACGCACCAGCACAAGTGCCGCGAAGTAATAGGCGTCGCGATAGCCCGGGGTGTCGGCATGCGGCGCGAGTTGCTCGATCAGATGACGGTTGTTCGCGGCATCCGATTTTTCACGTCCGGCACGTGCAGCGTAGCGAGCGGAATACACGCCCGGTGCCCCCCCCAGGATCGGCACGCATAGCCCGGAGTCGTCCGCCAGGGCGGGCAGGCCGGTTGCCGACGCGGCATGCCGTGCCTTCGTCAACGCGTTCTCGATGAAGGTCACGTGGGGCTCTTCGGCTTCGGACACGCCGAGCATGCCCTGCGGCACCAGCTCGATGCCGAGCGGCTCGAACAACGACGCGAATTCGCGTAGCTTGCCCGGGTTGTTCGACGCCAGCACGATCTTCTGCATTGCCATCGTCAGACTCCCAATGCGCGCTTTTGGGCGTCGATCAATTGGCGAATGCCTGTATCGGCCAGATCGAGCAGCACGTTGCTTTGCGCGCGCGTGAACGGGGCGCCTTCGGCCGTGCCCTGAATTTCGACGAAACCGCCTTCGCTCGTCATGATCACGTTCATGTCGGTATCGCACGCGGAATCTTCCGCGTAGTTCAGATCGAGTACCGGATGCCCCTGATACAGCCCGACCGAAACGGCGGCGACGTGCGCACGGATGGGCGACGACTCGAGTTTGCCCTCGGCGATGAGTTTCGAGACAGCGTCGTGCGCGGCGACAAATGCACCGGTAATCGAGGCGCAACGCGTGCCGCCGTCGGCCTGAAGGACGTCGCAGTCGATCTGGATTGTGCGAGGGCCGAATTTTTCGAGGTCGAACACGGCGCGCAGCGAGCGGCCGATCAGGCGCTGAATTTCCTGCGTGCGTCCGCTTTGCTTGCCACGGGCGGCTTCGCGATCGCTGCGGGTGTGCGTGGCGCGCGGCAGCATGCCGTACTCGGCGGTCAGCCAGCCCTGGCCGGAGTCACGCAGGAAGCCCGGCACTTTCTCTTCCACGCTGGCGGTGCAGATGACCTTGGTTTCGCCGCATTCGATCAGCACCGAACCTTCGGCGTAGCGGGTGTATTGGCGGGTAATGCGCACGGGGCGCAGTGCGTCTTGCGCACGGCCGTCCGGGCGGGTGATTGGCGTCATGAGTGATTGTCCTGCGAGGTGAATTTATGCGGCAATACCCGAATGGTATCGCTAAACGCGTCTGGCTTGGCGCCGCGGCCCGGTGCCGCGTGCCGATTCCTGAGCGTCGGGCCGGAAAATGCGATAATCGCGTTTCATCCATGCATGCGAATCCGATTGCTGCACCCCCTCGCGGAAAAACTGTCACGAGGCTGTGGTACCGGACACCCCGATGAAAGACAACAACATCTACAGTATGACCGGCTACGCCAGCGTCACGCGCGACATTGCGCATGCCGATGGAGCCGCAGGCGCGAGCGTGTCGGTCGAATTGCGCACAGTCAATTCGCGCTTCCTCGATCTGGCATTCCGCATGCCCGAAGAAGCGCGTGCCTGCGAGCCAGTGCTGCGCGAAGCGCTCACTGCGAAGCTCTCGCGCGGCAAGGTCGATATTCGTATCAATGTGCAGCGTCCCGAGAGCGGCACGAACGGCGCCCTCAATCTCGACGCCGTCAAACAACTCTCCGATCTCGAACAACAAGTCCTCGCCATCTTTCCCGATGCGGAACGCATGCGCACCGGCGAAATCCTGCGCTGGCCGGGCGTGCTCGGCGAAGAATCGGTGACGGCCGAAGCGCTGCGTGACGCAGTGATCGACGCCGGACGCACCGCCATCGGCGATCTGGTCGACGTGCGCAAGCGCGAAGGCGCGCAGCTCAAGGCCAGCCTCATCGAGCGTATCGAAAACATGGAGAAGATCCTAACGGGCCTGCAACCGCTGGTGCCGGAACTGATCTCGCGCCATCAACAGAAGATCATCGATCGTTTGCAGGAAGCGCTGGGTATCGTGGTGCCGGAAGGCTCGGCCGCGCCCGGCAAGGACGAAATCGCCGAACGTATTCGTCAGGAAGTGACGATGTACGGCGTGCGTATCGACGTGGCGGAAGAACTCACGCGTCTGGACGCTCACCTGAAGGAAACCCGCCACATCCTCGACAAGGGGGGATTGGTCGGCAAACGGCTGGACTTCATGATGCAGGAGCTCAATCGCGAAGCGAATACGCTCGGCTCGAAGGCCGCCTCGAAGGAACTCGCCGATGCCTCGATGGAGCTCAAGCTCTACATCGAGCAGATGCGAGAGCAAGTGCAGAATCTGGAGTAAGTCGCATGACCCCGCAATCACAAGTCCCGCCGCCCGCCCTGCATGCCGAATACCCCGGCAATCTGTTCATGGTGGTTGCCCCCTCGGGCGCGGGCAAGTCCACGCTCGTCAACGCGCTGCTCGCGCAGGACAGCGAGGTTTGCCTGTCGATCTCGTGCACCACACGGCCACCGCGCCCGAACGAGGAAGAGGGCGTGCACTACAACTTCATTTCGGTCGAGCAGTTTCTGGAGCGCCGCAAGCGTGGCGAATTTCTGGAAAGCGCCGAAGTGCACGGTAACTACTACGGCACCTCGCGCGTGTGGATCGAGGATCAGATGCGCGAAGGTCGCGACGTGCTGCTGGAGATCGACTGGCAGGGCGCGCAGCAGGTGCGCAAGCGTTTTTCGAACGCGGTCGGCATCTTCATTCTGCCGCCGTCCATCGAGGCGCTGGAAGAGCGGCTGAAGAAGCGCGGCACGGATGAGCCGAAGGTGATTGCGCGACGTCTGCTGGCGGCGGGTGGCGAGATCGCCCACGCGCCCGAAGCCGACTTCATCATCATCAACGACGAGTTTCAGCGCGCGCTCGATCAACTGCAATCGGTCTTTACCGCTGTGCGTCTGCGCTTTGCTTCGCAGTACGCCCGTCACAAGACGTTGTTCACGGATCTGGACATCCACGCGCCGAACGATCACCAGTAGCACCCGACGCCTGTCGGCGGCACTCGCGTTTTGCGCGAGCCTTCGCCGGCTGCGATAGAATACGCCTTATATCAAGAAGGAACCTCCTTATGGCCCGTATTACCGTTGAAGACTGCCTGAAACGAATCCCGAATCGCTTCGAGTTGGCACTTGCCGCGACCTACCGCGCCCGCCAATTGGCGCAAGGTCACACCCCGAAGCTCGAGAACAACAAGGACAAGCCGACCGTTGTCGCGCTGCGCGAAATCGCAGCGGGTCAGGTGGGCATCGAGATGCTCAAGAAAGTGCCGCTCTGATCGGGAGACTGCACTGATGCGATGTGACGCTCCGGGCCGCTCGACGATGCAGGTACACGTATGAGTCATGCGAAATCACCGGCCGCGTCCATCGCTGCGGATGAACCCAAAGCGGGGGAGCCGAAGCCCGAGCGCAAGAAAAAGAAGGGCGAAAGCGCCACGCGGCAGTACATCGACGCGCTGCTAGAGCAGTCGTACCGGCATCTGTTCGGTCCGACGGCAACGCCTGAGCAGCCGCGTAAGCATGAGGTCGTTTCGATTGCCCGTCTCAAGGGCATGCTTGGGGAGTACCTCAAGGAAAACGACCTCGCGCAAATCAAAGAGGCATTCCAGTTCAGCGACGAGGCCCATCTGGGCCAATATCGCCAGAGCGGACAACCCTACATCACCCATCCCGTCGCTGTTGCCGAGATCTGTGCCGAGTGGAAGCTCGATGCGCAATCGATCATGGCCGCCCTGTTGCACGACGTGATGGAAGACCAGGGCGTGACCAAGGCCGAACTCGCCGAGCGATTCGGCCCGAAGGTCGCGGAGCTGGTCGACGGTCTGTCGAAACTCGACAAGATGGAGTTTCGCAGCCGGGAAGAAGCGCAGGCCGAGAGCTTCCGCAAGATGCTGCTGGCGATGGCGCGCGATGTTCGCGTCATTCTTGTCAAGCTGGCGGACCGCCTGCACAACATGCGCACGCTGGGCGTCACGTCGACGGAGAAGCAGCGCCGTGTGGCGCGCGAGACGCTCGATATCTACGCCCCCATCGCGCACCGTCTTGGCCTGAACAACACTTATCGCGAGCTGCAGGACCTGAGCTTCGCGAATTACCATCCGCGTCGTTACGCCGTGCTGGACAAGGCCGTGAAGGCCGCACGCGGCAACCGGCGCGAAGTGGTGGGCAAGATCCTCGACGCCGTCGAGAAGGCGCTCACCGACGGCGGTGTCAGCGCCGATGTCTTCGGGCGCGAGAAAACGCTTTTCAGCATCTATAACAAGATGAAGGAAAAGCAACTGTCGTTCTCGCAGGTGCTCGACGTGTACGGCTTCCGTGTCGTTGTCGAATCGAATGCGCAGTGTTATCTGTCGCTTGGCGTTCTGCACGCGCTCTACAAGCCGGTGCCGGGCAAGTTCAAGGACTACATTGCGATCCCGAAGGTCAATGGCTACCAGTCATTGCATACGACGCTCGTCGGCCCCTTCGGTACCCCCATTGAATTCCAGATTCGCACGCGCCGCATGCATGAGATTGCG
Organism: Pandoraea fibrosis; assembly: GCF_000807775.2. Taxonomy (NCBI): domain Bacteria; kingdom Pseudomonadati; phylum Pseudomonadota; class Betaproteobacteria; order Burkholderiales; family Burkholderiaceae; genus Pandoraea; species Pandoraea fibrosis. The sequence continues at coordinate 2,915,847 of NZ_CP047385.1, forward strand.
GAAGCGGGCGTTGCCGCGCACTGGCTGTACAAGAACGGCGGCGCGGATATGAACGATGTGCAGAAGCATGCGCATCAATGGTTGCAGTCGTTGCTCGACATTCAGAGCGAGACCGGCGATTCGACCGAGTTCCTCGAGCACGTCAAGATCGACCTGTTCCCGGATGCCGTCTACGTTTTCACGCCCAAGGCGCGCATCATGGCGCTGCCGCGAGGCGCGACCGCGCTCGACTTCGCGTATTCGGTGCACAGCGATCTGGGCAACCAGTGCGTTGCGGTCAAGATCAACAACGAGTTGCTGCCGCTTCGCACCGAGTTGAAGAACGGCGACATCGTGGAAGTCATCACTGCGCCGTATTCGAAGCCGAACCCCGTCTGGCTCGGGTTCGTGCGCACGGGCAAGGCGCGCTCGGCCATTCGCCACTACCTGAAGACGATGCGTTTCGCCGAGTCGGTACAGCTTGGCGAACGTCTGGTGGAGCAGGCTCTCAAGGGCTACGGCCTGACCATGAACGAGATTACACCCGAAATCTGGGACAAGCTCGCGCAGTGGACCGGCAACAAGGATCGGCAGGACATCTTCGCCGATATCGGGCTGGGACGCCGTGTGGCGGCGGTCATGGCCAAGCGTCTCGCCGTGCTCTCGTCGGGCAAGGAGAGCGAGAACGATACCGATAGCCCGGACGATCCCGATTCGCCACGCACGGGCGACGAGAATGTCGGCCCGCCGGTGCTCATCACGGGCACGGAAGGCATGTCGGTGCAGTTCTCGTCGTGCTGCCGTCCGATTCCGGGCGACGCCATCATGGGGTACATCGGCATCGGCTTGGGCATGGCGATCCACACGACCGATTGTCCGGTCGCACGCCGCATTCATCGCAAAGATCCGACCCGCTGGATCGACGTCGCGTGGGCACCGCAGCCGGGACGTCTGTTCGACGTCGGCATCAAGGTGCTCGTGCATCACAACCGCGGGGTGTTCTCGCGGGTGGCGGCCGACATCACCGCGTCGGACGCCAACATCGTGCACATTGGCATGGACGAAGTCGTGCCGGACGAATCGGCCACGCTGCGCTTCCTCATTCAGGTGAGCGACCGCGTGCATCTGGCGAACGTGATGCGTCGTATCCGCGTGAGTCCGGATGTGATGCGGGTCGCGCGCGAGCGCCCGAGCGAGCGCCATCAGGAAGAACTACACGCCATGCGTGTGGCGCGCGAACGCGGCAACTTCTGACGAGACGGCCGGCGCCCCGTCGATCGTGGCGCGCCGGCGCAGTCTCTGCCGCTATTTCAACATCCCGCAAGTCTTTGTGAATGTCGTCGTCATTCCGACGGCGGATAATGCACGTCCAAAATCTCGATCTGTTCGAGTCCCGCCGGCGTGCGCAGCGGCACGATGTCGCCGATCTTCGCCTTGGTGATCGCGCGGGCGATGGGCGAAATCCAACTGACATGTCCCAGATCGAGATCGACCTCGTCGATGCCGACGATCATGATCTTGTGTTCGTCGCCCTGAGAATCGGCATAGGTCACTTCCGCACCGAAAAACACTTGATCGACGTTTTCCTGACGACGCGTGTCGACGACCTCGGCATTATCGAGACGTCGCGTGAGAAAGCGAATGCGACGGTCGATTTCGCGCAACCGCCGCTTGCCGTAGATGTAATCGCCATTTTCGGAGCGATCACCGTTGGAGGCCGCCCACGACACGATTTTCACGACTTCGGGACGTTGATTGTCGATCAGGTCGAGCAACTCTTCCTTCAGACGACGATAGCCGGTCGGCGTGATGTAGTTCTTGGTACCTGGCGGAATCTCCGGGGCACCGGCGTCGAGATCGTCATCGTCGTCGCCGCTGTCTTCCTTGACGAAGGCTTTGTTCATAAGTCCAGGCACGCGACGAGCGCGTACAGAAATGCGTTTCGGGATGCCTGCATTATAGGTTCGATGTGCTCCGGGCATATGGGCGAGTCCGATTTGCCCGGATTTGCCGGCTGGCCATCATGCACAGGTGTCATGGAGTGTGCCGCCAATGTCCTCTACAATCGGTTCACCCCGCCTACCTATGACCGCAGGAGAACAGCGCCATGACTGATTCCACGAGCCCCTTTCTTGCCGTGCTCAAGCCGCATCTGAGCGACATCGGCGCCTTTACCGTGCAGCGCAGCCTGCCCAGCCTGCCGTTCAAGACGGTCGGGCCGTTCATCTTCTTCGACCACATGGGGCCGGCTACGCTCGCGCCGGGGCAGGGCATGGACGTTCGTCCGCATCCGCATATCGGTCTGGCGACCGTCACTTACCTGTTCGACGGTGAGATCTGGCATCGCGACAGTCTCGGCAGCGACCAGCGCATCACGCCGGGGGCGGTGAACTGGATGACGGCGGGGCGCGGCATCGTGCATTCGGAGCGCACGCCGCAAGATGTCCGCGAGCGAGGCGGCGACGTGCACGGCATTCAGACGTGGGTCGCGCTGCCGCAGGCCGACGAAGAGACCGAACCGACGTTCGCCCATCACGAAGCGTCGGCGTTGCCCGACATCTTTTTGCCGGGCGTGCATATGCGCCTGATACTCGGAGAGGCGTTCGGCGAGAAGGCACCGGTGAAGGTGTTCTCGCCGATCTTTTATCTGGCCGTCGACATGGAGCCCTGCGCGGCATTCGTGTTGCCGCCCGAATACGCCGAGCGCGCCGTCTATACGGTGCAGGGCGAGGTGACGGTGAACGACGAGGCGTTGCCGGAACAGCGCATGGGCGTGCTCGCCCCCGATGCCGATGTGCGCATCGTCGCAGGCGATAAACCCGCGCGGCTGATGCTGCTCGGCGGTGCCCCGCTCGATGGCGAGCGCTTCATCTTCTGGAATTTCGTGTCGTCGAGCCGCGAGCGTATCGAACAGGCCAAGGCGGCCTGGACGGCCCAGCAGATGGGCACCGTGCCCGGCGAGACGGAGTGGATTCCGTTGCCCGAGCGCAAGCCGTCCGCAAATTAAGTCGCTTTCACGTGTCGCATTCCTGCGCCTGCTGCCGATGCCGTCGGCCGCAGGCGTTTTTGATGCGACGAGCGCTATGGCATATGCGTATCACGCACTTAGCACGATGACAGAACAGTGGCGCTCCTCAAGGAGTCGGTGCGAGACCGCGCCGAAGTTGAGGCGGTCGCCGAAACGTGGCTGCACGCCGAGGACGAGCAAATTGTGTTTGCCGTGGTGAATCTGGTGCAACACGGCCTCGTCGACCTTGCCACCGGCAAGCAGGCGGGTGCGCAGCTTTACGCCATTACGTTCGGCCAGCGCGTGCAGATTTTCCATCATGGCGGCCTCGGCGGCATCGGGCCGTAGCACGCGCGGACGCCAGCGCCGGTGGAGCATGCCCGGCGCGACGCGCGCGGAGACGTGCAGGGCCGTGACGGGCGCGTTTGCCGCCCGCGCCAACGTGATGGCGAGTTCGGCGGCGTGCCGCGAGTAGTCGGTGCCAGAGACCGGTACGAGGATGCTCAGCGGCGCGTCGGGGCGACGAACATGGTCGCCATGCGCGAGGACGATGCCGATGGCGCCATCGAACGCCTTGGTCAGCGGCAGGACACCCGTGGGCAAGGGGAGCGGCGGGACGTCCGAGTCCGATTCCTCGCCGGGAGCGTCGAAACCGGCAATCACGAAGCCGTACCCCTTGGCGATTTCGTCGGAAATCCGGGTGGCTTCGTGACTGCTGTCGGGGCGCGACGCCTCTTGTTCGTGCGCGGTATCCGACGGATCACTCGTGCCGAAATCGCCTTCCTCGGTCGCTTCGCTCACGCGCTTGTCGTCGTGCGCTTCGCCCACGGGTTCGTGTTTCGGGGCGTCGGTGTCACTGTCGGACGACGGTTTTGACTTGTCCCCGTCCCCCGTTGTCTCGCCTTCCTTAACCGGGCCGTGCGGCAGTTCGGGGGTCTTTTGCGGCGGTTTGCCCGTGCGCTCGCGTAACACCAGCCGTGACGCCTCGCGTGCGTGGTTCGGGTCCGAATCGTCTTCGACACCCGGCGTGCCGGGGGCGCGCGCCACCGCCAGCGTGGCTGCCGCGAGGGCGATGTCGTAGGCGTCGCGTCCCGCGCCTTCCTCGTCGGAGCCCTCGTCGTTTGGCGGGTTTTCGGGGTGCTTGACGGGTTTGCGCTCTTGGTCAGCAGTGTCAGACCTTTGTGTGCGCTCCGCCGTCTTCCCGCCATCGGTGTCGGCCGGCGCAGGCGCCAGCACCGTCGTGAGCGTGCCACGCACGCCGGCAGTCAAGCCGGCGATCCAGGCGGCGAAGCGTCCGTTGGCGCTGGCATCGACGGCGGCCAGAATGCGTTCGACGTTCGGGAGGAAGTCCTTCTCTTCGGCGGCCTCTTTCTCCAGCCGCGCCTTTTCCTGTTCGGAGAGCGGAATACGAACGAGCGCGCGCCGCAGCACCGGTGGCATGATGAGCGTGGTGATCAGCGCCATGATCACGATCATGGTGAACAGATCCTTGCTGAGGACACCGAGCGACAGCCCGATGCTCGCCACGATGATCTCGGTGGAGCCGCGTGCGTTCATGCCGGTCGCAAGTGCAAGTGCCTCGGCCGAGGACATGCCACCGAGGCGTCCGCCGATGAAACAGCCGGAGAATTTGCCGATGCTCGCGATGAGGATCAGGCCGGCGACCAGTCCGAGCATGCGCCAGTCGAACAGGATCGTCAGATCGACCGACAGGCCCGCCACGCCGAAGAACACGGGCGCGAAGAGGGCGACGATCAGACCGCGCAGTTGGGCTTCGATCTGTTCGGTGAGAATGGGCGACTGTCCGATCATGACGCCCGCCATGAAGGCGCCCAGCGCCGTGTGTACGCCCAGCTTGTCGGTCGCAAGCGCCAGCACGAAGGTGATGACGAGAATGGCGCTGAGCACGGGCATTTCGCTGGTGAAGCGGTCGTTGGTCCAGCGCACCGCCACAGCCACCGCCCGTTTTCCCACGGTGAAGCACAGCACGATGAACAGCAATGTGCCGCCGAGGCTGAACGACAGATGCCCGAGATCGATCGAGCCGCTCGCGCCCAACCCGGCAATGGCGGCGATGATGATCCACCCGGTGGTGTCGTCGAGAATGGCGGCTGCGAGAATGATCTGGCCGATGTTACGGCGCAGATAGTCGACCTCGCGAATGACCATCGCCACGACCTTGACCGACGAAATGGAGAGTGCCGTGCCGAGGAAAAGCGAAGTGACGAGTCTCGCCTCGGGGTGGGGCAGAAGGTGGTCGGGCAGGTGCCAGCCGAGTGCGAACCCGCAGGCGAACGGGATCAGCATGCCACCCGCGGAGGCAAAGATCGCCATTCGCTTCATGCGGCGAACGAGGCCGAGATCGGTTTCCAGTCCGGTGGAGAGCAGAAGCAGCAACACGCCCAGCTCGGAGACCGCGTCGAGCATCTTTTTCTGGGCTTCCGAGTCGGGGAAGACGGCGTGCTGCTAGGCGGGCATCAACGCGCCGAAGACGGACGGGCCGAGTAGCACCCCGGCCAGTAGCTGCCCCATGACCGCCGGCTGCCGCAGGCGCTGCATGACCTCGCCTAGCAGACGGCCTACGAGAACCAGCAGAAGCAGTTGAGTGAAGAAGATTGCCGTGCCGTGGCCTGCGTGCATGAGCCTCCCTGCCTGTCGTGGGACGGCGCGCGCGCGGGACGGGAACCCGGGGCGCTAAAGCGCGTCCGTACCGATTTGTCCAGTTTTGCGATTACCATGCTTCAAGCTGGCGGCTGTATCCGATGAGTGACGGCCGCTGTTAACGCAATTTACCATGCTCAATACGAACCTATGAACGATACCAACCTCGCCAGTTTCGACGCCGACGTGCTGGCCGTCTCGCATCAGGTGCCTGTGCTGGTCGACTTCTGGGCGCCCTGGTGCGGCCCGTGCAACGTGCTTGGCCCGTTGCTGGAGAAGCTCGAGGCGGAAGCCCAGGGGCGCATTCGTCTCGTGAAAATCAATGCGGATGAGAACGCGCAGCTTTGCGCAGAATATGGCGTGCGCAGCCTGCCGACGGTGGTGGCGTTCGTCGACGGCGAGCCTGTCGACCAGTTTGTCGGCGCATTGCCCGAAGGCCAGTTGCGCGCGTTCATCGACCGTGTGGTGCCGAATCCGGCGGAGATGGCGCGCCGTGTGGCGCGTCAGGCGTTGCAGGAAGGAAAGCCGGAGGTCGCTCGCGACGCGTTGCAGGCCGCCCTCGCGCTCGATCCCGCGCATGACGACGTGCGTCTCGATCTGGTGGACGTGCTGCTCGGCATGGGCGACGTCGCAAGCGCGCGCACCGAACTGACGTTGCTTTCCCCGCGCACGGCTGCCAGCGGCGACGCCCGCATTGCTGCACTGAATACGCGCATCGCTGCGGCGGAGCAGGCCAGCCATCTGCCCCCGGCGCAGGCATTGCTGGCGCGCGTGGCGGCGGAGCCGGATAACTTGCAGGCGCGCCTCGATCTCGCGAATCGTTATCTGGCGGATCGTGCCTACGAGCCGGCGTTGCAGGCGCTGCTGGACATCGTGCAGCGCGACCGCACGTTTGGTGACGACGCCGGCCGCAAATCGATGCTGGCGATTTTCGACGCGTTGTCGGAAACCGATCCGGCCACGGTCGCCGCGTGGCGACGCAAGTTGAGCGCTGCGCTCAACTAAACGCTCTTCCATTTCACTACTGACTGCATGCCGATGACTGTCCCGACTTTGATTACCTTTGCGCCCGATCAGGCGGGCGAAGCCGTCTTCGATCATCCCGCCGAAGCGCGCCGCGTGAGCGGCAATCCGCAACGGGTGACGCGCCCGTTCTATACCGATGCGCTGGGCGAGTTCGATTGCGGTGAATGGACGTGCGAACCCGGCGCGTGGCGCATCGCGTTCGGCGCGCATCGTCAGGAGTATTTTTCGGTGATCGAGGGGCGTATCCGCATCCGCGATCTGGATGGCAATGCGTCGGAGTTCGGGCCGGGCGATGCCTGCGTGATCCCGGCAGGCTTCGAAGGGGTTTTCGAGGTGGTGGAACCTGTGCGCAAGCACTTCGTGATGTTCGAGCGCAAGGCGCAATCATGACGCGCCTCGTATTCTTCTGCGGTCACTCGGGCGCCGGCAAGACGACGCTCGCGAAACGGCTGATCCGCCCACTGATCGCGCGCAGTGGCGAGGCGTTTTGTCTGCTGGACAAGGACACGCTTTATGGCGATTACAGCGCGTCGGTGATGGGCGCGTTGACCGGCAATCCGAACGACCGTGATAGCCCGCTGTATTTGCAGACGTTGCGCGAACCGGAGTACGCCGGACTGCTGGAAACGGCGCGGGAGAATTTGCGCCTTGGCGTGAATGTGCTGGTGGTCGGGCCGCTTTCGCGCGAGTTGCGCGAAGGGCTGCTGTTCGACCGGGCATGGCTCGGCATCGATGACGATGTGGGCGTTCACGTGGTCTGGGTCGATCTGGACGAGGCGCAAGCCAAGGCGCGCATCGAGAGTCGCGGCAATCCGAACGATGCCTACAAGCTTGCGCATTGGGACGAGTACCGCGTGCGTCGTTTTCTGCCGCCCGCTGCTGCGTTCCCCGGACTGGTCCGTTTCGACAACACGGCACCGACGCTGGACGACGACGAGCGGCTGTTGCAAACGCTGTTGGCACAGACGCGTTGATTGTCGAAATTCGTTCCAAGGGAAAAGTCTTAAAAGGCGGGTGACGAGGGGAAACGGGGGAGGGGCGTTGCTAAGGTATGGGCACTTTCCTCCCTGGCCCTATGCCGACCATGTCCCTGCCTCTTTGCCCGTTGTCTTCGTCTGCGGCTGGTGTCGCAGGCCGCTTGCGCAAGTTCCTGTCTCTCGTGCTGATGCCGGTGGTCGGCCTGAGCGTTGTCGTTTCGGCGATGGCGCACGCCGGTGGGCCACCGATGCCCGGCATGCCTCGGCTGAGTACGGTGGCGCTGCCGTTACCGTCATCCGCCGGAGATTCCCCGGCATCAGGCGATAACGCCGTCGGCCAAGCGCTCACGTCTGAAGACGCCCCCACGATGGCGCACATTCGCGAGCGCGGACGCATCGTGCTCGGCTATCGGCAAACCGCCGTGCCATTTTCGTATGTCGATGTGAAGGACAGACCGATGGGCTTGGCATGGGCACTCTGCCAACGCATTGTGCCCAAGCTGCAACGCGAACTCGACATGCCGGACCTGCGCATCACACCCGTTCGCGTGATCGAGCAGATGCGCGGCCCGCTGGTCAAGGCCGATGCCATCGACATCGATTGCGCACCGTCAACGGTCACCGCAGCGCGTGAGCGGCAGGTGGCGTTCAGTCTTCCCTACTATGCGGCCAATGTTCGCCTGATGGTCCGGCAGGGAGCCGGCATCGCGTCCATCGACGACATGCGTGGTCTGCGGCTCGCCGTCGTGCAAGGTACCACCGCCGAACGGCTTGTGCGCGCTCAGCACGTTCGCACGGGCTTCCAACTGCTCATGGCGCGCGACTACGCCGACGCGTTTCGCATGCTGCGCGAACATCGCGCTCAAGCCCTCGCGCTCGACGACGTGCTTCTCGAAGGACTACGCGCCACGAGCAAGTCGCCAGACGTGTTCGAGATCGTCGGGCCGCCGTTGTCCGATCAGCCAGAACACTACGCGCTGGTGCTGCCCAAGGACGATCCCGCATTCAAGGCCCGGGTGGACGGCGCGCTCGCCGAAATGTTCCGCAACGGCGAGGTCGCCAAGCTTCAACGGGAATGGTTTCAAACCACCGTGCCCCCCTTCGGACACCGCCTGAATGTGGAACCCTCCGCCGAGGTGCTCGCCGTCTGGGACGCCGGTGCCCGCTACGGTATCGCTTCCGATGGCGACCCAATAACGCCCCACCCGGCGCACGAGGCCTCCGCCACGCCTCAACCTCCCGGCAGCTAACGCTCGCTTTCCGTTTCCCCGCTTCCCATCACCCCCGTTGAGTGCCTCCGCGACACGTCGTCGCCCCCCCAACGAAGGACCGATGCCCCTTTCCGCCTCTCAGACATAAACCCAACTCGCTGCAGAAAGGGGCACCGGTCCGTCTCGCCCACTCCCTTCGGTTCAACTCCCTTGGGGGCGCATTTCCCCCTTTTTTGACTTCCCGCATAAGCTAATGACTAAGGTTTCTTTGCCCTACCCCCGTCGTACCTGTAAATTCCTATCGTGCTGTTAATCCGATAGGAATTTGCTGTGAACGGTTTCAAAGAAGTCAACTGGAAAGTCGCCGCCAAACGCGTCGCACTCGGTCTCTCCATCTGGTTTGTCGCCCAAGGCGCTGTGTCGACGGCCATGGCCGCCCCCGCCAAGACAGACGCCTCTGTCGTCGCGCTGCCCGCCGTGAACGGTGACCTGACCGGCACCCTCAAGAAAATCCACGACACTGGCCTGATCACGCTGGGGTATCGCGAAGCCGCGATTCCGTTCGCCTACGTGAACGACAAGGGCAAGCCCGTCGGCTATACGATGGATCTCTGCTACGCCGTCGTCGACGCTGTGAAGTCGGCCCTCAATATGCCGAATCTGCGCGTGCGCGAAATGTCCATTACCCCCCAGAACCGCATCCCGCTGGTCAAGAACGGTACGGTGGACCTCGACTGCGCACCCAATACGATTACGCCGGAACGCGCCGAACAGGTCGGCTTCAGCAATCCGTACTACGTCTCCGAAGTTCGCCTGCTGGTGAATAAGAAGGACAATATTCGCGGTCTGGAAGACCTTAAGGGGCAGAATCTCGTCGCCTCGGCCGGCTCTACCGGAGAACGCCTGGCCCGCCTTCAAGCCGATAAGGGCGGCTTTCGTGTGATCCCCGCCCGCGATCACGGCGAGTCGATGATGACGCTGGAAACCGGACGCGCCAAAGCGTTTGCGCTGGACGACGTGCTGCTCGCCGGCCTGCGCGCAACGGCACGCGAACCGGGGGACTTCGTCATTGTCGGCGCGCCCCTTGAGACGGAACTCAACGCGCTGATGCTGCGCCGCGACGATCCGCAATTCAAACGTTTTGTCGACACAACGCTGGCTCACCTCTTCAGCTCGGGCGAGATCCGCCGCATCCAGCGCAAGTGGTTCCAGCAACCGATTCCGCCGCGTAACGTCAACCTGAACCTCGAGCCGAGCAAGGAAGTGATCGAGGTCTGGCATAAAGGGGCGCAAGTGACCGAATGATGCGTGTCTGAGGCGCGCGCGGGCAGGGTGCCCGCTGCATTTGCCTCCGTGACCATGACCGGGTCTCGAGCCCGCCGATAACGATATCGGCGGGCTTTTTTGTTTACGCGTTGTTTACACCCGCTTTACCCCTTTTGTCCCCGTCTTTACACGCCGATCCGTATCTTTCAGTGCACGGCTGGCATGCGCATGCGAGGGCGCGTCGCGTCCGTGGCGTGCCGGCCGCCACACGATAGGGAGTTGTCATGGACTGGTTATATCTCGGCGTCATCGCGGTGTTCGTTGCCACGACCGTCGGCTTTGTCGCGTTTTGCGCGTCGGTAGGGGGGCAGCAATGACAGCCATGTACTGGCTGAGCGGCGGACTCACGCTCGCGCTGCTCGTTTATCTCGTCTACGCGCTATTCAAGCCGGAGGACCTAGCATGACACTCAATGCCTGGATCCAGCTCGGCGTCTTCCTCGTCGTGCTGCTGGTGCTCGCGCGCCCGCTCGGTCATTTCATGGCCGACGTGCTCGCCGGCGAATCTCGTGTGAACCGCTGGTTCGCACCCCTCGAACGTGGCCTCTACCGCCTGTGCGGTGTCGATCCTGAAAAGGAAATGCACTGGCGCGCCTACGCGGTGGCATTGATCGGGTTTAACGCCCTTGGCGCCGTTGCCGTCTACGCTCTGCAACGCTGGCAAGTCTGGCTGCCGCTCAACCCGCAAGGGTTCGGCGCTGTCACGCCGGATTCGTCGATGAATACGGCCGTGAGCTTTATCTCGAACACGAACTGGCAGGGTTACGCGGGCGAATCGACCATGAGCTATCTGACGCAGATGCTCGGTCTCGCCGTTCAGAATTTCATGTCGGCCGCAACGGGTATTGCGGTGGTCATCGCGCTCATTCGCGGCTTCGCGCGCCACACGGCACAGACGATCGGCAATTTCTGGGTCGATATGACCCGCATCACGCTTTACATTCTGGTGCCGCTGTCGATCGTTATCGCCGCTGTGTTCATGAGTCAGGGCGTGATTCAGAATTTCGACGCCTATCAGGACGTGGGCACGCTGCAAGCCACGCACTATGACAATCCGGTGGTGGGCCCGGACGGTCAGCCGAAGCTTGACGCCGCCGGCAAGCCGGTGACGACGCCCGCCGTGACGCAGACGCAAACGCTGCCGATGGGGCCGGTGGCCTCGCAGGAAGCGATCAAGATGCTCGGCACGAACGGTGGCGGCTTTTTCAATGCGAACTCGGCGCATCCGTATGAGAACCCGACGCCCCTGTCGAACTTCCTGCAAATCCTCGCGATCTTCCTGATCCCGGCAGCACTTTGCTCGACGTTCGGCCGTATGGTCGGCGATCGTCGTCAGGGGCTCGCCATTCTCGCCGCCATGACGATTGCATTCTCGATTGCTGCGGTCGCCACGGTGTCTGCCGAGCAGGCGGGCAACCCGGTGCTCACGACGCTCGGCGTCGACCAGCAAGTCAGCGCCACGCAAGCCGGCGGCAACATGGAAGGCAAGGAAACGCGCTACGGCATCGTCGCGTCGGGCATTTTTGCGACGGTCACGACGGCCGCCTCGTGCGGCGCGGTCAACGCCATGCACGATTCGCTCACGCCGCTGGGCGGCATGGTGCCGATGTTGCTGATGCAGTTGGGCGAGGTGGTCTTCGGCGGGGTCGGTTCGGGCCTGTACGGCATGCTGGTCTTCGCCATGCTCGCGGTGTTCGTGGCCGGGCTGATGATCGGCCGCACGCCGGAATACCTCGGCAAGAAGATCGAAGCCTTCGAGATGAAGATGGTCGCTGTAGCCGTGCTCATGACGCCGCTGCTCGTGCTGTGTGGCACCGCGCTCGCGGTGCTCGTCACGGCAGGTCAGGCGGGCGTTGCGAACCCGGGTACTCACGGCTTCTCGGAAATTCTCTACGCCTATAGCTCGGCGGCGAACAACAACGGCAGTGCGTTTGCTGGTCTGTCGGCCAACACGCCGTTCTACAACAACACGCTGGCGATTGCGATGTGGTTCGGCCGTTTCTGGGTGATTGTGCCGGTGCTGGCGATTGCCGGTGCACTTGCACGCAAGAAGCGCATTGCCGCTACGTCGGGCACCTTGCCCACGCATGGCCCGCTGTTCGTCGTGTTGTTGCTCGGCACGGTGCTGCTGGTGGGCGCGCTCACCTATGTACCGGCGCTTGCACTCGGTCCCGTCGCCGAACATCTGGCGATGATCGGTGCGCATTGAATATTGAAATGAGGCATTCGAGGCACTCATGAATCAAACCTCAGGAAATACCGTTACCCGGCCGGTCGGCGAAGGGCACACCTCGGCGACCAAGTCGATGTTCGACCCCGCCATTGTGAAGCCGGCCATCGTGGACTCGTTCCGCAAGTTGCATCCGCTCACTCAGGCCAAAAACCCGGTGATGTTCGTGGTGTATGTCGGCAGTCTGCTCACGACCGTGCTCTTCGGCATGGCCGTGGCAGGCCACGCCGAGGCGAGCGCACCGTTCATTCTCGCCATCACGCTCTGGCTGTGGTTCACGGTCTTGTTCGCGAACTTCGCCGAAGCGCTGGCGGAGGGCCGTAGCAAGGCGCAGGCTGCATCGCTGCGTCAGGCGAAGAAGAACGTGCCGGCCAAGCAACTGCGTGCGGCCAAACGCGACGCGGAATGTCTGGTGATCGACAGCGCCAGCCTGCGCCGAGGGGACTTCGTCCTCGTGGAAGCCGGCGATGTGGTGCCGGCCGATGGCGAAGTGGTGGAGGGCGTGGCATCGGTCGACGAATCGGCCATCACGGGCGAATCTGCCCCGGTGATCCGCGAATCGGGCGGCGACTTCTCGGCCGTGACCGGCGGCACGCGCGTGCTCTCGGACTGGGTCGTCATGAAGGTGACGGTCAACCCGGGCGAGGCATTTCTCGATCGCATGATCGCGATGGTGGAAGGTGCGAAGCGTCAGAAGACGCCGAACGAAATTGCCCTCACGATTCTGCTGGTCGCTCTCACGCTGGTGCTGTTGCTCGCCACGGCCACGCTGCTGCCGTATTCGATCTACAGCGTGTTCGTCACGCAGGCGGGGCATCCGGTCACGATTACGGTGCTCGTCGCGCTGCTGGTGTGCCTGATTCCGACGACCATCGGCGGCTTGCTTTCGGCCATCGGCGTGGCCGGCATGAGCCGCATGATGCAGGCGAACGTGATTGCCACGTCGGGCCGCGCGGTGGAAGCGGCCGGCGACGTCGACGTGCTGCTGCTCGACAAGACCGGCACGATCACGCTAGGCAACCGTCAGGCGTCGCAATTCGTGCCCGCACCGGGAGTGGATGAGCGCGTGCTGGCCGATGCCGCGCAACTCGCGTCGCTCGCCGATGAAACGCCGGAAGGCCGCAGCATCGCCGTGCTCGCGAAGCAGCGCTTCAATCTGCGCGAGCGCGAGATGAGCGGTCTGCATGCGGTCTTCATTCCGTTCACCGCGCAAACCCGCATGAGCGGGGTGGATCTCGCCGACAAGCAGATCCGCAAGGGCGCGGCCGATGCTGTCAAGCGTTACGTAGAGTCGGCCGGCGGTCTGTGGCCGGTCGCACTGGCCACGTCGGTGGACGAGATCGCACGCCGTGGCAGCACGCCGCTGGTGGTCGCCGAGCAAGACGCGCAAGGCACTCGCGCGCTGGGCGTGATCGAGCTCAAGGACGTGGTCAAGGGGGGTATCAAGGAGCGTTTCGCCGAGCTTCGCCAGATGGGGATCACGACGTTGATGGTCACGGGCGATAACCGTCTTACGGCGGCGGCCATTGCGGCCGAAGCGGGGGTCGACGATTTCCTCGCCGAAGCCACGCCGGAAGCCAAGCTCGCGACGATTCGCAAGTATCAGGCCGAAGGCAAGCTGGTGGCGATGACCGGCGACGGTACGAACGACGCCCCGGCGCTCGCTCAGGCCGATGTGGCCGTCGCGATGAACTCGGGCACGCAAGCCGCGAAGGAAGCCGGCAACATGGTCGACCTGGATTCGAATCCGACCAAGTTGATCGAGATCGTCGAGATCGGCAAGCAGATGCTGATGACGCGCGGCAGCCTCACGACGTTCTCGATTGCGAACGACGTGGCGAAGTACTTCGCGATCATTCCGGCCGCATTCGCCACGACGTATCCGCAACTCGATACGCTCAACGTGATGCGTCTGGCGAGCCCTTCGTCGGCCATTCTCTCGGCGGTGATCTTCAACGCGCTGATCATCGTGGTGCTGATTCCGCTGGCACTCAAGGGGGTGAAGTATCGCCCGCTTGGAGCGGCGACGCTGCTGCGCCGCAACCTCGTGATTTACGGTCTGGGCGGGATTCTGGTGCCGTTCGTGGGCATCAAGGTCATCGACATGTTCATTGCCGCGATGGGCTGGGCCTGATCGCGAGGCTTCCGGACACGACGGCCGAGGCTGGCCGCGTGTCCGGGCCACATTGCTGAAACTCTAAGGAATAGACGTCATGAAAACCCTCTTGCGCCCGATGCTGAGCCTGTTCGTCGTGCTCTCGGTCATCACGGGTCTGGTGTATCCGCTGGTCGTGACCGGCATCGGCCGGGCGGCGTTCTCGCGCGAAGCCGCCGGGAGTCTGATCTACAAGGATGGCAAAGCCGTTGGCTCGTCGTTGATCGGTCAGAACTTCGACGAACCGAAATACTTCTGGGGCCGTCTGTCGGCCACGGCACCGATGCCCAACAACGGTACGGCCTCGGGCGGCTCGAACTTCGGCCCGCTCAACCCGGCACTCGCCGACGCCGTGAAGGGGCGCATCGCCGCGCTGCGTGCCGCGGATCCGAGCGCCACGCTGCCGGTGCCCGCCGATCTGGTGACTTCGTCCGCGAGCGGTCTCGACCCGGACATCAGCCCGGCGGCCGCCGAGTATCAGGTCGCCCGCGTCGCCAAGGCGCGAGGCCTGAGCCCTGACGCCGTGCGCTCGCTCGTGGCGCGCTACACACAAGGCCGCCAATGGGGCATTTTCGGAGAGGCCCGGGTGAATGTTCTGAAGCTCAACCTCGCGCTGGACGGACTGACGCCCGGCAGCGTCTGAAAACCGTATCCGCAGGCGGGGCCGGCGAGTGAATCGCTGGTCTTGCCCGGGCGCCTGCGGTAGATTGGCGGCACGCCCCGGCGCGTGCCGCTTTTTTGCATCACCGGGCGACCGGTGATTTGATATTCGCCACGCCCGATCTTCTGGCGTGGCGCACGCCTTCACAGTGGACTGATCCGATGGCTGGCATGGAACGCCCCGATCCCGACGAATTGCTCGACAAGTTGCAGCGCGACGAAGCGCGCGATCAGCGTGGCCGGCTGAAGATTTTCTTCGGCGCGTCTGCTGGCGTCGGCAAAACGTTTGCGATGTTGCAAGCCGCACGCAAGTTGAGCGAGGAGGGCACCGACGTCGTTGTCGGTGTGCTGGAGACGCACGGCCGCGAAGAAACGGCGCGCCTGCTCGAAGGGCTGGAAGTCCTGCCGCAGAAGACCGTCGAGTACCGTGGACGCGTGCTGCGCGAATTCGATCTCGACGGCATGCTCGCGCGCAAACCGGCCGTAGCGCTGGTCGATGAGTTGGCGCACGCGAACGTACCAGGCGAGCGCCACATGAAACGCTGGCAGGACGTGCACGAGTTGCTCGATGCGGGCATCGACGTGTACACCACGCTCAACGTGCAGCATCTGGAGCGACTCAACGACGTGGTGGGCCAGATTACCGGCATCCGCGTGTGGGAGACGTTGCCTGACCGCGTGTTCGATCTGGCCGACGAGGTGAAGCTGGTCGATCTGCCGCCGGACGAATTGCTCGAGCGCATGCGTGAGGGCAAGGTCTACATGGCGGCGCAGGCCGAACGCGCCGTGCGCAACTTCTTCCGCAAGGGCAACCTGATTGCCTTGCGCGAACTGGCACTGCGGCGCACAGCCGACCGTGTCGACGCGCAGATGCGCGAGTACCGTGCGGATCAATCGATTCGTCAGGTCTGGCAGGCTCGCGAGCGGCTTCTCGTTGCCATCGGGCCAGGGCCGGAGGGCGTGGCGCTGGTGCGGGCGGCCGCTCGGCTGGCGGCGAGTCTGCGTGCCGACTGGCTGGCTGTCCACGTGGAGACCCCCGCGATTCTGCGGCAATCGGCGGCGCGCCGCGAAAGCACCTACGCTACGCTAAAACTCGCGCAGGAACTTGGCGCGGAGACGCTCACGCTCGACGGCGCGCAAGCCGCCACCACGCTGCTGGCCTATGCCCAGATGCGCAATGTCTCGAAGCTGGTTGTCGGTGCGAGTGGCGCACGGCGCTGGTGGACCGCCAGCACACCGCTCCACGAGCAACTGATACGGCTTGCGCGCGGTGTCGATGTGGTGCTGATCGGGCCGGCCGCCGGGGACTCGGCCGCCGACAAACGCGTGGTGCGCGGCGACTGGCGCGACTGGTTCGAGACCGTCCCCGAACTGGGCCTCGTCGGTGGTCCATGGCGCGCGTATGCGTGGGCGGTCGGTATCTGTGGCGCGGTGTCGCTTGTCGCTGCGGAACTGACATCGTTCCTCGACCTTGCGAATATTGCGATGCTGTATTTGCTCGGCGTGATCGTCGCCGCGATGCGCCTCGGGCGTGGGCCGGGGGTCCTGGCTTCGTTTCTGTCGGTGTTGGCGTTCGACTTCTTCTTCGTGCCACCGAAGATGTCGCTCTCGGTGTCGGATACGCAGTATCTGCTGACGTTCGCCGTGATGCTGACGGTCGCACTCGTCATCAGCCATCTCACAACAAGTCTGCGATTCCAGGCGAGGCTGGCCACGTGGCGTGAGCGCCGCACGGGGGCGGTGTATGCGATGGCTCGCGAACTGGCGGCGGCGCTGACCACGCCACAGATCGTGGAGATTGGCTCGCGCCACGTGCGCGAAGTGTTTCAGGCGCGTGTGGCGTTGTTGTTGCCGGACAGCCAGAGCAGTGTGCGTCAGCCGGTGGAGAACGCGAGGGCAGAGACGATGCCCGCGCACATCGATACCGATGTCGCGCAGTGGGTCTATGACCGTCAACAGGCGGCAGGGCAGGGCACGAACACGCTGCCGGCGTCGGACGCCTATTATCTGCCGCTGCGCGCACCGATGCGCACGCGTGGCGTGCTGGTGGTGGCGCCAGAACCCGATGGGGGCGGCGCTATCGGCACGCCGGAACAGCAGCGTCTGCTCGATACGTTCGCGGCGCAGATCGCGTTGGCGCTCGAGCGCGTGCATTACGTGGAAATCGCTCAGGACGCGCTGGTGACGATGGAGTCCGAGCGACTGCGCAACTCGCTGCTCTCGGCAATCTCGCACGATCTGCGCACGCCCCTGACATCCATCGTGGGTTTCGCGAGCATGCTCAGCCGCAATGCGCAAACGCCCGGGCCGCTGCGCACGGAACTCGTCGATGCCATTCACGAGGAAGCGCAACGCATGACGGGACTGGTGACCAATCTGCTCGATATGGCGAAGTTGCAGGCGGGCGGCGTGCAGCTCAATCGGCAGTGGCAGATGCTCGAAGAGGTGGTGGGTACGTCGTTACGCGCGAGCCGCCGGGTGCTTGCGGGACATGACATCACGACCCGATTGCCCGCCGATCTGCCGCTGCTGCGCTTCGACGCCGTGTTGCTCGAACGGCTCTTTACCAATCTGCTGGAGAATGCGGCGAAGTATTCGCCTGCCGGGTCCCACATTGAAATTGCCGCGCGTGTGCACGGCGACGACGTTGAAGTCAGTGTGAGCGACGATGGTCCCGGCCTGCCGGCGGGAATGGAGGGCCGTATCTTCGAGAAGTTCATGCGAGGAGAGAAGGAGTCCGCCAAGCCGGGTATCGGTCTCGGGCTGGCCATCTGTCGCGCCATTGTCGAGGCGCACGGCGGTAGAATTTACGCCACCAATGTGCCTGAGGGGCACGGCGCGCGATTCGTCTTCACGTTGCCGGTAGAGACACCGCCGGTAGCCCCGGAGGCGCCCGAAGGCGCTGACGAGGATGAGTCGAATACGATGGATGCGATGGACACGAAAGACGACGGCCCGCAGTCACCCCGCCGCGCAGGCGCAAACGCTACACGACAACATGAGTGAACCCACCATCACCATCGTGGTGATTGAAGACGAACGGCAGATCCGACGGTTTCTGCGCACCTCGCTGGAGGCCGAAGGCATGGTCGTGCACGAGGCGGAAGCCGGACGGCAGGGCATGGTCGAAGCCGCGACGCGCAAGCCCGACTTGCTCATCGTCGATCTGGGCTTGCCGGATATCGACGGCGTGGAGGTCATTCGGGAAGTGCGAAGCTGGACCGATATGCCGATCATCGTGCTCTCCGCCCGCAACGAGGAAGCCGAAAAGGTCGTGGCGCTCGATGTCGGTGCCGACGACTATCTGACCAAACCGTTCGGCGTGTCGGAGTTGCTTGCGCGGATTCGGGCGCAACTGAGGCGGCATCACCGGGGCGGTAACTCGGAAACGCTCGACGAAGCGTTCTCGTTCGGTGACATCAACATCGATCTGGCGAGACGCAAGGTCACCCGCGCGGGCGAGCCCGTTCACCTGACGCCCATCGAGTACCGGCTATTGGTCACGCTGGTGCGGCATGCGGGGCGTGTGCTGACGCACCGTCAGTTGCTCAAGGAAGTGTGGGGGCCGTCGCACGTCGAAAGCAATCACTACCTGCGCATCTACATGGGACACCTTCGCCAGAAGCTGGAGGCAGATCCGGCGCAGCCTCAGCACATCCTGACCGAGACGGGCGTGGGCTACCGGCTTGAGGTGGACGCGATCGGGTGACACGTTGGCCGGAGAGTGCCGACAAAGCGTGCGTGCCGAGGGCGGTGACATGCGGGTAGGCGGCTAGGGCAGCACGATGCCCAGTGCCCCGTGCTCAATGCCCGGCGGCCAACGCGCCATGACCCTGTCGCCGATGGGGCGTTCGGCGGCAATGCGCCAGCTTTGCTAAAATCGCGATGTTCCATCCGGCGTGTCTGGCAATCTCCCCTGCGGTGAGATGCCGAGCTGCAATCTTGCAACGTTGGCGCTCCGCCATTTCATTCGACATCCGATGGAATCCATTGTCAGGACGGCCTGACAATCGGCTCGCTTTTCTTCCGGGGACGACCCCGATTTATGTCATCGGAGTCAGTCATGGCCTGGATTCTTCTCGTTTTTGCCGGTTTGCTCGAAGTGGCGTGGGCCGTCGGCCTCAAGTACACGCAAGGTTTTTCGCGACTGGTGCCATCGGTCTTCACGATCGCGGCCATGGTCGGCAGCGTCTGGCTGCTGGCGCTTGCCGTGCGCTCGCTCCCCCTGGGGACGGCATATGCCATCTGGACCGGCATCGGCGCGGTCGGCGCTTTTGTTCTGGGCATCATTCTGTTCGGGGAATCGGCCTCTGCCGCCCGTATCGCGAGCGTGACGCTGATTCTGGCCGGACTGGTCGGACTCAAGCTGACGGCTGCCTGAAGGCGTTCCCGGCCCGGCGCCGATCGGGCGGTATCCCCAATGTTCGGCACCGGTGGTGCGTTGCCGCAACGCGCGGCATAATGGCGCGGTAACGGCCGAATTCCCTTTCGGCGGCGGTCCGGTGGCAAGGGTTCGCCCTCGGCCTTCATCCGTCACTTCAGTCCGGACGGCGTGGCGGTACCGCGCCCTGCCGGTTGGCCGTTATCGCGTCGGCAGTCTGAGGCGCGTGATCGTGCGACGCCGTCATGTCGGCGGCAGCGAGGTCACCATGCTTGAATCGATTGCGCTTGGCGCAGGGCTGTCCTGGGGCAGTGGTCTGCGGTTATATCTGACGGTGTTCTGCGCGGGACTGGCGGCGCGTCTGGGCTGGCTACATCTGCCGCCGTCGCTGATGGTGCTGACGTCGACGTGGGTTATTGCCACCGCCGGCGTGCTGACGCTCATCGAGTTCTTCGCCGACAAAATCCCCTTCGTCGATAGTGCTTGGGATGCCGTGCATACCTTCATCCGCATCCCGGCAGGGATCGTGTTGGGCGCGGCAGCGCTGGGGCAGATGGACCCGACAGTCACGGTGCTGGCCGGTCTGGCGGGCGGTGCCCTGGCAGGAACGGCGCATCTGGCCAAGGCGGGCAGTCGCGCGCTGATCAACACCTCACCGGAACCTTTCTCCAATGTCGCGGCCTCAGCCGGCGAAGATGTGTCGACGGTGGGCGGATTGGCGCTTGCGTTCTTCCTGCCCGCCGTTTTTCTCGTAATGTTGCTGGTCTTCGTCGTGCTGGCGTGGTGGTGGTTGCCCCGCGTCTGGCGCGGATGGCGCTCATTGCTGGCGCGGGTCAAAGGATTGAGGAACGATGGGGTTCACTGAGGTTGCCCGCCAGTCGTGGCGGATGTTCCTGCGCGACTGGCGCGCGGGCGAGTTGCATCTGCTTCTCGTCGCACTGTTGCTGGCGGTCGGCGCACTTTCCAGCGTCGGCTTTCTCTCGGATCGGATGCAGGGCGGGCTCGAGCGCGACGCGCGGCAGATGCTCGCCGCCGATCTCGTCGTTCGCAGCGACGCGCCGTTGTCACCCGACTTCACCCGTCAGGCGCAAGCCGACGGGCTGGCAACGGCGGTGGTCGCCAATTTTCCAAGTATGGCCAGCGCCATGGGCGAGGGCGGGCAGGTCAGCGCGAGCCGTTTGTCGTCGCTCAAGGCGGTCAGTGACGGCTATCCGCTGCGCGGACGCGTGCGGACCGCGCCGGATGCGGGGGCAAGCACGCCCGATGCGCCTGCTCCCGGCATTCCCGAGCCGGGCACGGTATGGGTCGATGCCGCCTTGCTCGACGCGCTGCATGTCAAACCCGGCGAGTCCATTCGTGTCGGCAACCGGGCGCTGCGTATCGCCGCCGTCATCACGCGCGAGATGGATCGCGGATATGGCTTCGGATCGCTGGCGCCCCGCGTCATGATGCGCTTCGACGAACTACCGTCGACGGGGCTCGTGCAGTTCGGCAGCCGCATTACCTATCGCCTGTTGCTGGCGGGCACAGACGCCCAGGTCGGCAAGTTCGCGGCATGGGCGCGTCCGGCGGCCGAGCAGGCGCGGGGCGTGCATCTCGAATCGTTAGAGGACGGGCAGCCGCAGGTGCGGCAGACGCTCGACCGCGCCGAACGCTTCCTGTCGCTGGTGGCTTTGCTCGCCGCCGTGCTGGCCGCCGTGGCGGTCGGTATCGCTTCGCGGCGCTACAGCGAGCGCCATCTCGATGCCTGTGCCGTGATGCGCTGCCTGGGACTGCCGCGCCGGGCGTTGCGCGGCATGGTCACGCTCGAGTTCGTTGGACTTGGCCTGATCGGCGGCGTGCTTGGCGTCGCACTCGGCTATGCGGCCCATTGGGTGCTGTTGGCTCAGTTGGGTGACGTAATTCCGGCGGGGCTGCCTGCACCGACGTGGCGTCCGGCGGTCTTCGGTCTGACGAGTGCACTGGTGATGCTGTTGGGGTTTGCTTTGCCGCCGTTGCTCCCGCTGTCCGAGGTCGCACCGCTGCACGTACTGCGTCGCGACGTGGTGGGCGGTGCCCGTCGGCAAGGCTGGCTGGCCTATGGCGCGAGTGCGCTCGCTTTCGGCGCCTTGTTGCTGTTTGCCGCACGAGACCTGCGCCTGGGGGCGATGGTGGCAGGTGGATTTGTGGCGGGTGCGGTGGTGTTTGGAGTGCTCGCGTGGTTGGCCATTCGCGCGCTGGCTGCGTGGGCCCGGCGCGCCGGCTCCGCCGGTGGCGCCATGGGGGGCATTGGATGGCGATACGCCATCGCCGGTTTGCGCCGTCGTGGCCTCGGCAGTGCCTTGCAGGTGGTGGCGCTCGGCCTCGGGTTGATGGCGTTGCTGCTGTTGGCGGTCACGCGCAACGATCTCGTGGCCGGCTGGCGTCAGTCGAGTCCGCCCGACGCCCCGAACCGTTTCGTCATCGATATTCAACCGGGGCAGGATGCACCGGTCCTCTCGCAACTGCGCGCGGCAGGGCTGCCGGATGTGCAGCTGTCGCCGATGATTCGCGCGCGTCTGACCGCCATCAACGGCAAACCGGTGACGGGAGAGCGTTATACGGAAGAGCGCGCGCGACGTCTGGCCGAGCGTGAGTTCAATCTGTCGTACACGGCGGGATTGCCCGAGGGGAACCGCGTGACGGCCGGGCAGTGGTACGGCGACACGACGACGCCACAGATTTCCATGGAGGAAGGCATTGCGAAGACACTGGGGCTGAAGCTCGGTGACACGCTGCGCTTCGAGGTCACGGGACAGACCATCGACGCGCCCATCACGAGCTTGCGCAAGCTGGACTGGGGCTCGATGCGTGTGAATTTCTTCGTCGTGATGCCGCCAGCGGCGCTGCGCGATTTTCCAATGACCTGGATTACGTCGTTCCATCTCGAGCCAAAGCAGCAGCGCGTGGCGGACGCATTGGTGCGCCAGTTCCCGAACGTGACGGTGATCGACACGGGCGCGTTGCTCGCGCAGATTCAGCAGATCCTGTCGCAGGTGATCGACGCCGTACAGGCGCTGTTCCTCTTCACGCTCGCCGCGGGTGTGCTGGTGCTGTACGCGGCACTCGCCGGCACGCGCGACGAGCGCATGCGCGAGAGCGGCATTTTGCGCGCGCTGGGGGCGTCGTCGCGGCAACTGCGCGACGTGCATCTGGCAGAGCTGGTGACGGTCGGCGCGCTCGCCGGGTTGCTGGCCTCGCTGGGAGCGGGTGCACTCGGCTGGGCACTGGCGC
This sequence comes from Pandoraea fibrosis, assembly GCF_000807775.2. NCBI lineage: Bacteria > Pseudomonadati > Pseudomonadota > Betaproteobacteria > Burkholderiales > Burkholderiaceae > Pandoraea > Pandoraea fibrosis. The sequence goes on from NZ_CP047385.1 coordinate 2,938,711, forward strand.
GTTACGTCTTCGAATTCGCGCTGACCTTCAATCCGTGGCTGCCGGTGCTGGGCGTGGGTGCCGGTGTGCTGTGCGCGCTGGCCGGCGGATGGAGCGGTCTGCGCGCCGTGTTGCGCCAGTCCGCGCTGCGCACGCTGCGCGAGGTCTGAGGGCCGGCCCCCGAGTCGACGGCCAGGCGGGCGCGGCATCATGCCGCGGCCTCCCATTGGGCGACGATGGCAGACGTTGTAGGCCTCGGGCACAATAGCGGCCATGACGACCGAAAACACCCCGCAAACCTCTCCGGCAGACGACGACACGCAGGATACGCCTGCGCAGCCGACTGCCTTCTCCCTGCTCGGCGGCGAAGATCGCGTGCGCGAACTCGTCGACCGTTTCTACGATTTGATGGATCTGGAGTCGGAATTTGCGGGCATTCGCAGCCTGCATCCGGCGTCGCTTGGCGACTCGCGCGACAAGCTCTTCTGGTTTCTGTGCGGATGGCTGGGCGGCCCCAATCACTACATCGAACGCTTCGGCCATCCCATGCTGCGCGCCCGTCATCTGCCGTTCCCGATCGCGTCCAGTGAACGCGATCAATGGCTGCGCTGTATGGCGTGGGCGATGCAGGACATTGGTGTGGAAGTGTCGTTGCAGGAGCGGCTCATGCAGGCGTTCCACGGAACCGCCGACTGGATGCGTAACCGCGCCGGCTAACACCTCGCTGCGGCAATTACCGGCTAGCCGACGCGGTCGCGCGTGCTGGCAGGGCAGGTTGCCCGTCCAGCACCGCAAACCTGCGTGACGGTATCGCGGGTCAGCCACGTGAGTGCAGACCTCGGCGTCGTGAGACCGAGGCGCGTGGCTTACGCGACTCTCTATGGCCTAGGGACGCGGGCTTTCCGTTCGTGAGAGCGTTTCCAGCGCGTCCTGGTAGTCATCCGAATCCTCCGAAACGAGCGTGCGCGTGTCGGATTCGGCATCGAAGAACTCGTCGTGGTCACCGGACACGAGCGACGCGGCGTCATTGATATCCGCATTATTGGAACGATCTGCCGGCGGTGTCGGATTCGCCGTCACGACGCGTGGAACGACCGTGACACCCTCCAGGACGAACTCCATCGTCGGACGGGGCTCCACGTGCACGTAGCCGTTATCGCCATCGATCACGACATAGTTCACACGGGCCTCCGCCGCGACCACCTGATCGACTGACGCGCGTCTGTCGCGGCCGTCGATGATGGTTCCCAGCACCTTGTTTTGCACGAAATCGGTTGCCGCTGCCACGCCGTCGACGATGGCGGTGCTGGTATCTTCGTTGGCGGCGTCCTTCAGCCAGGTGGGTACCGGTATGCCTAACGTCTCGAGCAACGGCGCGGCGCCGTTGTGCACGGCGCCGAACACCAGCGGGCCGTTGGTGGCCGCCATGTTCGCGATGCCGCCGTACTTCTTCAGCGATTCGATCCCCGTCCAGTGCCCAACCGTCTCGAAGAGGTTCGTGTCGCGAATCTCCGTGCCCGGAATGTCGGACGAGCGGGCGAACTTCGCGACGGCGATGAGCAGATTCGCAACTTGTACGGTGGCCGAAATGGCATGCAGAGGAATGTCGGCATAGTCTTTCCAGTCGTGTTCCATCGAGTTGACGGCAACGGCCAGTGCCGTGGTCTTTGCGATGACGTTGACCAGATGGCCGACGAGCGCGGCATTACGCGCGCCACGGTGTGACTGAATGGCGCTTTGAAATTCATCCCATCGCCCCATTGTCAGGTCTTTGGGGGCTTCCGGCATGGTGATTTGCACCTGAGCGCTGGCACCGGCATTCGCGGTGTAGGAGACCTGGGGAACGTGGGTGGAGGGTGTGGAGGACGAGGTGGAGCCTATCGACATGAGAATCTCCCGGGCGATGCGTTAGCGTTAAATCGTGGCGAGAAAGCGTTCGGCGTCTGCGCCGACGGCGGCATAGGCCGCGTTTTCCCGGGAGGTCTCCAGGGCGTGCATGGCGAGGTCCCTGGCGAGGGCACCATCCCCTAGCTTCGCCATGCACTGCGCGCAAATCCATGTCGGTTCCGGATCGTCGGGCGCGAACAGGGAAACGGTGCCGAGCGGTGCGATGGCCAGCGCGTACTCCTCGCGTGCAAAGTGGGCATAACCGACCAGTTTGTTCACGCTGATGTCCAGCGGGCGTTCCTTGAGGAGCGGATAGAGCAGATGGAGGGCGGCCTGGTAATCGGCAGCGTTGTACGCGTCGCGGGCCTCGTGATAGCGCAGCGTAGCGGTGTCTGGCGGGGCGGAGGAATGCGCATGCCCGGTGACATCGCCGCGGGGGGGCGGGGGGAGGTATTGCGTAGGGTGCATGAGAGTGACTTTCCGGTTGGCATCGTTTCGGATTGACGGGCACCGCGTGCAGGGCGCCCGGACGAATGCTACGGTCGACGCCATCACCGTCTCTTTCGAAACGTGGACAACAATGTCGTCAGTTCTCTATGCGTGAACACATTGGGAAAAGCGGGGTATCACGCGCTCCGCGTATGCCTAATTCGGCGGCGTTGGGCCGATGCCGTGAAACCTTTATCCGACGGCGGCGTCAGCGGTGTCCGCTGCACCGGAGACACCTTCGTGACCACGCAGCGACCGTACTGGTGTGACAGCGTCGGATTGTCCCTTGTCACTCATGCGTAGTTCGCGCGACTATGTGGCGTTAAATAAGGAGACGCCACATGAGTACCGAAGCCCTCTTTCGGCAAGACGCCTATCTGCGCCAGTGCGAGGCCCGTATCACGCATATCGACGAGACCGGCATCATGCTCGACCGCACCGTGTTTTATCCGCTCGGCGGCGGACAGGCGGGAGACGCTGGGCAATTCGTGTTGGCTGACGGCACGACACTCACAATTGCCGATACCCGGAAGTCGAAACAGGAAGGCGCAACACCCGACGATGCGGTGCATGTGCCCGCCGAGGGACAGGCGGACTGGCTGGCCCGCTTGTCGGTGGGAGATACCGTTCGTGCCGAGATCGATTGGGAACGACGCTTTCGCCATATGCGCTTTCACACGGCGTCGCATCTGATGTGCGCGGTACTCCCGCACGCGGTCGACGGGTGCAGCATCACTACGGAGTATGCGCGCCTCGACTTTGTGACGAACGAGCCGATCGAGCGCGAGACGGTCGAAGCCGGGTTGGCGGCGCTGGTGGCGGCGGCACGGCCGGTGGCGATCGACAGTATCAGCGACGAAGAAATGGCGGCGCGTCCTGAACTGGTTCGTACAATGAGCGTTAAGCCGCCGGTGGGGCTGGGACGCGTGCGGCTGGTGCGCATCGAAGGGATCGATTTGCAGCCGTGTGGGGGCACGCATGTGGCCAACACCTCGGAGATCGGGGCGTTGCGTGTGGCCAAGATCGAAAAGAAGACGTCGCGCACGCGCCGGGTGGTGTTGGCATTCGCCTGAGTCTGGCATCATGCGAGCCATCCCCTAATGTTCACCCCCGCATGAGGAAGATCGATGGCGACTCCGGCAGCAGACCTATCCCCGCAAACGCAACCGTGGCGAGCCGTGCTCGATTTCTGGTTCGGCACCCCGGATTCTCCGGAATACGGCATGTCACGTGTCGAATGGTTTCGTAAGTCGGAGACGTTCGACGAGGAGATCCGCACGCGTTTCGGTGCGCTGCATGCTCAGGCGCTTGCCGGGGAGTTGGAGGACTGGGCGCAAACGCCGCTGGGCGCCTGCGCGTTGATCGTGGTGCTCGATCAGTTCTCCCGCAACCTGTTCCGGCATCAGGCGAAGGCGTTTGCGGGCGACGCTCAGGCGCTGAGCGTCGCGCGGCGTCTGGTGGAAGCGGGTGACGACCAGCGCCTACCCACGGCGCAGCATCGGGTGTTCGCTTATCTGCCGTTCGAACACGACGAGTCGCTGGAGAGTCAGCACCTCTCACTGACGCTGTACGAGCAATTGGCGAAGAGGTCGGGGACGGTCGATAACCTCGATTACGCGCGCAAGCACGCGGTCATCATCGAGCGTTTCGGACGCTATCCGCATCGCAATGCGGCGCTGGGGCGCGTCTCGACGCCGGAGGAAATCGCCTTTCTGAAGGAACCGGGTTCGTCGTTCTGACGATGGCCGGATGGCGCTCAGCCCCGGCGGCGCTGGCGCCATTGAATCGCGATATAACCGATGACGTAAGCGAGTGCGCCACCGATCACGGCGCAAGCGGTGAGGCCCGCGGCGAGATGCAGCGTTGCGGTGCCGAAATCGAAACTCGTCAGTTGCGACCAGAAGGTCTCGCTGGCCTGTGCCGCGGCGGCCACCGTCGCCTCGATTTCCGCCTGTGGCGAGCCGTCGAACATCCAGCGGCCCAGACGATGCGCCCCCACATACACGAATGGCACCGTCAGGGGATTGGTGATCAGCGTGCCAAGGGCGGCAAGGAGGAGATTTCCGCGCAGCAAAGCCGCCGCGAGAATCGCCACGAGCATCTGACCGAACGGAATCAGAATCCCGAAGAAAACACCGCACGCCAGCCCAATGGCCACGCCACGCGGCGTGGGCTGCCACAAGCTACGGCGAAGCAGTAGGCCGGCATGCGGGCGTAGCCAGCGTGAACGCAGCAGCCGCATCGGGCGGAGCATCTTTAACATCATGGGCAGGTTGCTCGTCGAGGAAGGTGTTGACCCAGGCGGGCATGAGGTGGGTGCGGGTGTTGAATACCCGCATGCAACGGATGTCTGAGTGCTGGGTGCGGCAGGAGTTCAATGACGAGGGGAGAGGGCGCTGCGCGACGTCCCGGGCTGGCCGGCCGCAATGGTCGGAGGGAGACAAAACGGTCGCTGCGCAGCGGCAGTGCCGCGCAGCGATGACACCGATAGGCTTAGATCTGCGTTCGCTGATGCGCCCAGCGATCGACCTGCGACGGCTTGAAATGTCGCATTGTCTCGAGCAGCGTTTCCGGCGACGCGGCGATCTGCAACTGATCGAGCTGTGCCCCTTTGAGGAACTGTTCCGTCACCATCGACTGGAGGAACACCATCAGTGGATCGTAGTAGTTCTCGACGTTGAGCAGACCGATCGGCTTCGCGTGGTAGCCGATTTGCAGCCAGGTGAAGACTTCGAACAGTTCTTCGCACGTGCCGATGCCACCGGGCATGGCGATGAAGGCATCCGACAGATCGGCCATCATCTGCTTGCGCTGGTGCATGTTCTCGACGACGTGCAACTCCGTCAGCCCGGTGTGGCCGACTTCCTTTTCCATCAGCGCTTTCGGAATGATGCCGACGACCTGACCGCCATGGGCCAGCACAGCGTCGGCGATGATGCCCATCAGCCCGACCTTGCCGCCGCCATAGACGAGGCGAATGCCGGCTTCGGCCATGCGACGTCCCAACTCACGCGCTGCTTCGGCATACGCGGGGCGCACGCCTGTCGCGGCGCCACAATAGATACAGATGGATTTGACTTCCGACGACATGCTTTACTGCGCTCCCTTGATAGCTGCTTTGGCGGCGGCTGCCTTTTGCGCCATCTGTTCGTAGAGTTGGCGAGCGTTGCCCTTAAGAAAAGGCGCCATTTGCGAAACGATGTGATAGCTGGCTTGGTGCAGACCCGCGCCAATCTCTGCCGGATCGTTGTATTTGCGCGGATTCATCACGAACTGATAAGACAGCCAATACGTGGAAAGTACCACCATGTTGGTGGTCACCACGTCGATTTCCTCGGGCGTAATTTCCATTTCGCCATCGGCCACGAGCAGGTCGCACATTTCGCGTGCAAAACGCTTCTTGTGGCCAACGATCTGCTTGAAGTGCATCTCGAGCGTGCGATTGCGCGAAAGCAGATCGTTCAGGTCGCGATAGAGAAAACGGAAACGCCACAGAAATTCGGACATGTACTCCAGGTATGTCCCGACCTCTTCGAGGTTCGGTTTGTGATCGTCAGGCAGTCGCAACCGGCGTTCGATTTCCTCCTCGAACTGCGCGAAGATGCTGTTGATGATGTCGTCTTTGTTGCGGAAGTGATAGTACAGATTGCCGGGGCTGATTTTCATCTCCTCGGCAATCGTCGTGGTCGTTACGTTCGGTTCGCCGATTTCGTTGAAGAGTCGTAGCGACACTTCAAGAATTCGTTCGCGGGTACGGCGTGGCGGCTTTGCTTCCATGTCTGTCGGCCCCGGTTAGCGGCAAGCTCGGCGAAGGAGGTTCTCCGCTTGCGTCTCTCAGTTGAATGTCAGGTATACGGCGAACGATTATACCCGGCAGCCGCGTACTGCCAAACAGGGGGACGGGGACTCGGACCGATATCAGAAAACCGCTGTACGTACCAGATCGACGATGACGGGCCCGGCGAGCGAGGCCCAGGTGAGCAGGCAAAGGCCGAGTGCGATGAGGACCGCCGCGCTCCCAAAATCCTTCGCACGCTTGGAGAGTTCGTGCCGTTCGAGCGAAATACGGTCGATGGCGGCTTCGATGCTGGAATTGACCAGCTCGATGATGAGAACGAGCAGAACCGAGCCGATGAGCAGGACGCGCTCGACTGCAGTAACGGGCAGGAAGATTGCCGCCGGCAGGAGGATGGCGGCAAGCGCCAGTTCCTGCCGGAAAGCGCTCTCTTCGAACACGGCAAACTTGAACCCGGACAGCGAATACTTCAGGGCGCGCCAGGCGCGCATGACGCCCCGGTTGCCCTTGTACGGATTCGGTTGTTTGTCGCGTGGCGGCGGGTGATCGATGAACAAGCGTCAGGTTCCTCGCCGCAACGGGCTCTGGAGGTGGATCAGATCGCGGGCGCGAGCGACGGCTCGGGCTTGCGCGGATGCAGATGCGAGACGAATTCTTCCGACGCGGCCTGCCACGAGAACCGCTCGGCCCAGGCCCGCGCACTCGCGCGCGACACCTTGAGCGCATCGAGGCAGGCTTCACGCAGATCCTCCCGCAATGCGCCGGCGTCGCCCTCGGGGCAGCCGTCGAGTACATCGATCGGGCCCGTCACCGGGTAAGCGGCGACCGGCAGACCGCAAGCCATCGCCTCAAGCAATACCAGACCAAATGTGTCGGTGCGGCTTGGGAAGACGAACACGTCGGCCGACGCATAGACCTTCGCCAGCTCGGGCTGGGAGAGCATGCCAAGATAATTCACATCGGGGTAGCGCGAGCGGAGTTCGGCCAGTTGCGGCCCTTCGCCTGCGACCCACTTCGAGCCCGGCAGATCCAGCTTCAGGAAGGCTTCGATGTTCTTCTCCACGGCAACGCGCCCTACGTAGAGGAAAATCGGATGTGCTGAATTTAGCACATGTGCGTCCTGCACACGGAAGATGTCGAGGTCGACGCCGCGCGTCCACAGCACCACATTGCGAAAGCCGTTGGCTTCGAGATCGCGCTTGACCACCGGCGTCGGCGCCATCACCGCGCGCGACGGCTTGTGGAACCAGCGCAGGAACCGGTAAGTCGCGTTCAGCGGAAAGCCGAAACGTGCCTGCACGTATTCGGGGAAGCGCGTGTGGTAGGCCGTGGTGAACGGAAAGTCGTTGCGGATCGCCCATTTGCGCGCGGCCATGCCGAGCGGGCCTTCGGTGGCGATGTGCAAGGCGTCCGGGCCGAACTCCTCGATGCGGCGCGCTACGCGGCCAGCGGCAAAGAACGCGAGGCGGATCTCGGGGTAGGTCGGGCACGGAATCGTGCGGAATTCCTGTGGCGTGAGTAGTTCGACGCGGTGGCCGGCGGCTTCCAACTGAGCGCGCGTGTTCTTCAACGTGCGAACCACGCCGTTGATCTGGGGATCCCAGGCGTCGGTGATGACCATGATTTTCATTGGGCGCTCCTTCGCGCACAGGGTGCGCATCGGTGACACACACGCAATGGCGTGTGAGGGGGGCGCACGTGCGGCGAGACGCTGCCGTGCGTGCGCGCAGGGTTATCGAACCGGTTTCGCCGCAACGGCTGCGATCACGGAGAGTGACGCGGGCTATGCCCGCGGCATGGGGTCAGACGCTGACCGGCGTGGCTTTTACGCTGGCTCGTGTGTTGCGCTTTTGCGTCCAGTAGATGATGCGCAGCTCGCCTTCGGTGGTCTCGACGAGCGCCGAGAGGCTCTCGACCCAGTCGCCGTCGTTGCAGTAGAGCAGGCCGTCGATCTCGCGAATTTCGGGCTTGTGAATGTGGCCGCACACCACGCCGTCGCAACCGCGCCGCCGTGCCTCGTCCGCCATGACGTTTTCGAAGGCGGAGATGAAGTTCACGGCGTTTTTCACCTGATGCTTCAGGTACTGCGACAACGACCAGTACGGGAAGCCGAAGCGCGTGCGCACACGGTTGAACCAGCGATTGAGGAGCAGCGTGAGCGTGTAGAGCGAGTCGCCCAGATACGCGAGCCACTTGGCGTGCTGGATCACGCCATCGAACAGATCGCCGTGGGTGATCCACAGGCGCTTGCCGGTGAGCGTGGTGTGAAACGCCTCGTCGCGCACGGCGATGTCACCGAACGCCAGTCCGCAGAATTGGCGTGCCGCTTCGTCGTGATTGCCCGGCACGTAGATGACTTGCGTGCCCTTGCGTGCGCGGCGCAGCATCTTCTGCACGACATCGTTGTGCGCTTGCGGCCAGTGCCAGCCACGGCGCAGATGCCAGCCGTCGATGATGTCGCCGACCAGATACAGGTAGTCCGACTCGTGATGGCGCAGGAAGTCGAGCAGGTATTCCGCCTGACAGCCTTGTGTGCCGAGGTGAATGTCGGAGAGCCAGATCGTGCGGTAGCGGGTGATGCCTTCAGGGGGCGGATCGAGCGGGTCGGGCGTGTCGGGCGGCAGATCGATCGTGGAGGGCGGCGAGGCGGGGGGGCTGGCGGGCGGGGTGGCGGAGCGGCCCGGGGGCGTGTCGACAAAGTGACCGGCGCGAGCCGCAGGTGTTGAGATCGGCAACTCGAAGGTGGGTGTCGTCGTCATAGCGGCTCGCACGTCGCGTTGAACATGCGTGCATTGCGCCATGACTTCGTGAAGGGACGATGACAGTCATGCGCGTGTCGCGAAAGTGTCTTGAGACGTCGCGGCAATACGACACCGCAAGCGCGACCCGTGCGCGCGCGGTGCGTGCCTCAGACGTTGTGCCGCAGTCCTTGCGCCACGCGCTCCAGCGTTTCGAGCACCAGTGCCCGCGAGCGCGGGTGCGTGCCCAGCGAGACATGTCCCAGACGGTCGAGCGCGATGTTGTGCGCGCCGGGCAGCACCGAAGTCCGAACGGGATACACCACGTTGTCGTGATACGTGTAAATGGACGTGATGCGAGCGCGTTCCGCATCCGTTTCGCGGCTCGCAAGCGCGACGAGCCATTCGCTGCCGATGCTCATCTGACGAACGTTCTGGCCGATGCCGTGGCGCGCATGCAAGGTGCCGAAATGCGGCGAGCCGAGCGTGATCGTATGGACGACGGGCAAGGTCGGATAGCGTTGCAGGCAGGCGCGCGCCGCGAGTCCTCCCATGCTGTGGCCCACGATGACGACGGGCAACCGCGTGCGTTCTGCAAGCGATTGTGCGGCGTTCGCAATAGGCGAGGCGTAGTCGTCGATGTCGCCGAATATCGGGCCAAGGTTGATGGCGTCGCAGTGGTAGCCGGCATCCGCAAGATGATGCGAAAAACGCAACCAGAACGCACGATTGCAGCCGTAGCCGTGCAGCAGTAGCACCGCAACGGGACGCGCCGGACCGCCGGGAAGCGGGAGCGCAGCGGCGCTGCGCCAGGGCTGATAGAGGTCGAGCAGCAGGATCGACGCCGCGCATTCATACGCCCACACGGCGATATTCGTGCCGGCCGGCGTGCGCCGTTCCTGCGAGGGGTCGCCGTGGGCCGCCATGATGAAGCCTGCCGCCAGACCGATGGCGTGGGACACGGGCAGCCAGAGCAACGTCCACAGCACAGTCGTCCAGGGGCTGTGCCAGGCGGCCCAGGTCGCGACGGCGACGACGATGGACAGCGCGACTTCGATGCCGCCGTAGATCAGATGCGCTCGGGAAGGGCGCAGCACCGGGCGGTTGGCCGGCGATGGCGTATTCATTTGCCGAGCACGCTCACGAGACGCGTGCCGGCGAGCCGGTCGTGAACGAACTGGTGATCCGGCATCACACGCATGGCCAGCGCCCAGAGCACGACCCAGCCGGCGAGCAGGGCGACGCTACCCCAGCCGGTGAGGCCGAGCGCCCAATCGAGCGCCATGGCGGGCAGCACCCACAACCACGCGAGCGCGTATCGCAAGAGGGCGCGGCCGACGCGCACGGGTTGCCCCTGGGCATCGACCAGGCGAATCTTCCACGTCTTCATCGCCAGTGTCTGGCCACCGTGCGTCCAGAACCAGACGAAATACGCCCCAAGGACGAGGAATAGCCAGGTTTGCATCGCGTGGCGGTACATCAGGCCGCTGCGTTGCTGGGTCAAGGCGCTGAAAAGGTATCCGGCGAGGAACAACACGCCGAAGAGCAGCAGCGATTCGTAGACCATCGAGAGCAGGCGGCGGCGCAACGTCGGTACGGCGTAGGTGGCCGGCCTCCCGGGAGGCGGGGGTAACGATGTCGTGGTATCGGACAAGCGAGGCGGCGCGGTGGGCTGCGTGGGCTGGGTGGCGGAGTCGGTCATCGCGGCGTGGTCTGGAGTCTTTTTGTCGGGGGCCGGGAACCGCGCCGATGTGCCGAGGCGCCAATGTATCGGCGTTTCGACGTATCGGCGCAGGCAGCTTGTGGCCGGGCCTGTCGAGCCATCTGCCGCTCATTATGCGGAAGAATGCGCCGATGGGCCAGCCACGCCCCCAGGGGGCGCCCGGTAGCCGCAGAAATGCAAACGGCCGCCCGAAGGCGGCCGTGGCGGCACACATTGCTGACGGGTGCGTCAGTTGTGGTGGTAGATCTCGGAGTTGAAGACCGCGTCGCCGTTCTTGTCGGCGTTCGCCGCACCGGCACTGGCAGCGCCGGAACTGGCACCCGCAGGGGCCGACGCTGCCGACGAAGGTGCCGGGGCCGGCTGCGCGCTCGGCGCGGACGCTCCCGACGGCGCCGGGGTTGGCAACGCACCATTCTTGGCCGCGGGGCCCGTGTCCTTGCGATGCACGACGGCGTAGGGATTCTTCACACCGGGGCGGCCCGACGGCGGGGCGCTGACCACATTGGGGCGGTTCGCTTGCTTCTTGTCGTCGGCGGCCAGACGCTTTTTCTGTTCTTCGGTGAGTTGCTGGTACTGCTGCCACACCTGCGCCTTGCGCTCGGGCGGCAGGGTCTTGGCGTTCTGGTAGCTCTCACGCGCCAACTGGCGTTGTTCGGGGGTCAGGCCGACCCAATCGGCCATACGGTCGTGCAAACGCTTGCGGCCTTCGGGCGACAGCGTATGAAAGCGCTTGGCGATCTCGATCCACTTGTCGCGCTGGCGCTCGCTCATGCGATTCCAGTTTTGCGCGAGCGGGGAGAGAGCATCCTGCTGGCTCGGCGTGAGCTTGGCCCACAGGCCGCCGGGCGACGGCGCGGCGGCCACCGGTGCGCTCGCAGTCGCGGCGGCGCCGGTGGTGAGGCTGCCGACCGGAGCACTGGCCGGGCCGGCGGCGCCGGGCGCCGACGTGCCGGAGATGACCTGCGGCGCATCGGACACCGGATCCGGGGCTTGCGAGCGGCGCAGCGCGGCCGTGCCGGCGAGCGCGGCCACGATTAGCGCGGCGACCAGAAAAAGTACGTTGCGTCGCGTCACTGGTCGGTCTTGAGTGGGGGAACTACTGGGCACGCTTCAGATACGCGTTGAAACCGTGATCGGCATAGGCCGACAGCGGCAGTTCGTCGCTCAATACGGCGGCATCGATATCCGCCAGGTCCTGAATGTGCTGCTGATGTTCCCAGTACGCGATACCCGCCAAACCGATCACCAGCGCGGCGAGCGGCCACAGCAGGCCCAGGCGTCCCAGTTTGTCGAACACGCGCCGCGGCCCGCCAATGTCCGGCGAATGCACGGCGCCCACACCCGCGAGTACCAACGCCGGTTGCACGACGGCGACCGGTTCCGGCTTTTTACGGGCGAGCGCCTCCTGGCGAGCGGCAGCCAGCCGGGCCGCGATATTCGGCGACGGCGTGTCGGACGCTTCGTCCAATGCACGCCGCACGCGATTTGCGAAGCGGATTTCCCTCGTTTCCAGATCGTGACTCATAACCTGATCCCTTTTGCCTTCAACGCCTGCGCCAACGCGTGTGTTGCACGCGAACAGTGCGTCTTGACGCTGCCTTCTGAACACCCCATCGTGGCGGCGGTCTCCGCAACGTCCATGTCTTCCCAGTAACGCATGAGGAAGGCTTCTCGTTGACGTGTCGGTAGTTTCTGTATTTCCGTCTCGATGATGGTGAGGATTTCAGCACGCGAAACGGAGTCCTCGCTGCTCTCGGTCTGCACAGACCCATCCTCGCCCAGCAAGGTTTCCAACGGGTCGAAATCATCGCGTTCGTCGTCGCCGGGGCCGGCAAGATTCGAGAAGAGCGTGACCCAGGTGTTGCGCACCTTTTGCCGACGGAAATAGTCGTGAATCGTGTTCTGGAGGATGCGCGTGAAGAGCAGCGGGAGGTCGGCCGGCGGCTTGTCGCCGTACTTCTCGGCGAGCCGGATCATCGCATCCTGAACGATATCGAGGGCGGCCTCGTCGTCGCGAACGGCATAGACGGCCTGCTTGAAGGCGCGCCGTTCAATGCCCGCGAGAAAATCCGCCAGTTCCTTGTCAGATGCCATCCGGTGGGGTACACGCAGCGTTTGCCGCTGCGCCTGTGAAATGCCGTGTAAGCGTAAAGATCACGTAAAGTTCGCGTAGTCGGAGCGGATGCTACCAAAAACGCGCTTCGCTGTAACCGCTTTTGCTTCCGGTTGTGTCACGTTGCGACGGCGCCGGGCTCGCCAGGTTCCTATCGTGTGAAGATTGTGCACCAGCGTGGGGCGGCTTGGCGCGCGGTGTGGGAATTCCGCAAGCCTGACTTTGCAATCATGCTGCAAATGCATAAACTCGCTTGACCATTTTGCTGCGAACCGGTAAGGTTGCCAGTTCGCAATATCTGTGATTGTCTCAATATCGGCACGCCTATCCGGGGTGTCCATCATTCAGACGCGCAGCTTGAGCCCGAACCATAAGTTCGCGGGGAGAGCACCCGATCAAAATTTTTGCCGAAACTTTGAAAGGTCGACGATGAACATGCCAAGCGCGGAATTCTCCGAGGCGGAAGCTACACGCCACCAAAACACTTCCGAAGACATGATTGGCGCCGAAATTCTCGTGCGCTCGCTTCAGGAAGAAGGGGTCGAACATCTGTGGGGTTATCCCGGCGGTTCGGTTCTCTACATCTACGACGAACTCTACAAGCAGGACAAGATCCAGCACATTCTGGTGCGCCATGAGCAGGCAGCCGTGCATGCGGCCGACGCTTATTCGCGTTCCACCGACAAAGTCGGCGTGTGCCTCGTGACGTCGGGCCCCGGTGTGACCAATGCGGTTACCGGTATTGCCACGGCGTACATGGATTCGATTCCGCTCGTCATCATTACCGGGCAGGTGCCCACGGCCGCTATCGGCCAGGACGCCTTCCAGGAGTGCGACACGGTCGGGATCACGCGTCCGTGCGTCAAGCACAACTTCCTCGTGAAGGACGTGCGCGATCTCGCCGCCACCATCAAGAAAGCCTTCTATATCGCCAAGACGGGCCGTCCGGGTCCGGTGCTGGTCGATATTCCGAAGGACGTATCCAAGGCGCGTTGCCGCTTCGAGTATCCGAAGTCGGTGTCGCTGCGCTCGTACAACCCGGTCACGAAGGGCCACTCGGGCCAGATTCGCAAGGCGATGAGCCTGCTGCTCTCGGCCAAGCGCCCCTATATCTACACCGGCGGCGGCATCATTCTGGCCGATGCGTCGAAGGAACTGAATCAGTTCTGCGATCTGCTCGGCTATCCGGTGACCAATACGCTCATGGGCCTGGGCGGGTATCGCGCGAGCGATCCCAAGTTCCTCGGCATGCTGGGCATGCACGGCACTTACGAAGCCAACATGGCCATGCAGCACTGCGACGTGCTCATCGCCATCGGTGCGCGCTTCGACGACCGCGTGATCGGCAATCCGGAGCACTTCTCCTCGACCGCACGCAAGATCATCCACGTCGATATCGACCCGTCGTCGATCTCCAAGCGTGTGAAGGTCGACATCCCGATCGTCGGCGACGTGAAGGAAGTGCTGCGCGAAATGATCGAAAATCTGCAGACGGCCGAACATGGCCCTGACACCGCGGCACTTGCCGACTGGTGGAAGCAGATCGAGGAATGGCGTTCGCGCGACTGCCTCGCCTTCGATCGCAAGAGCGAGATCATCAAGCCGCAACATGTGGTCGAGACGTACTGGAAGCTCACGAACGGCGACGCCTTCGTGTGCTCTGACGTCGGTCAGCACCAGATGTGGGCTGCGCAATACTATCGCTTCAACCAGCCGCGTCGCTGGATCAACTCGGGTGGTCTGGGCACCATGGGCTTTGGCCTGCCGGCAGCCATGGGCGTGAAGATGGCGCATCCGGATGCCGAAGTTGCCTGTATCACCGGCGAAGGGTCGATCCAGATGTGCATTCAGGAGCTCTCGACGTGTCTGCAATACCGCACGCCGATCAAGATCCTGTCGCTCAATAATCGCTATCTGGGCATGGTTCGCCAGTGGCAGCAGATCGAATACAGCAAGCGCTACTCCAGTTCGTACATGGACGCGCTGCCGGACTTCGTGAAGCTCGCCGAGGCCTACGGTCATGTCGGGATGCGCATCGAGAAGTCGTCGGACGTTGAGCCGGCACTGCGCGAGGCGTTGCGCCTGAAGGATCGTACGGTATTCATGGATTTCCAAACGGATCCCACCGAAAACGTCTGGCCGATGGTCCAGGCGGGCAAGGGCATCAGCGAGATGCTGCTCGGTTCGGAAGATCTGTAAACAGAGGCGCGTGCGCCGTCAGTCGCCGCCGGTTGGGCCGGCGCGGGTGCGACGTCCCCACACTAGGACAATCCGGGATACACCATGAGGCACATTATTTCTGTTTTGCTCGAGAACGAGCCGGGCGCGCTGTCGCGCGTGGTCGGCCTTTTCTCGGCGCGTGGCTACAATATCGAGACGCTCACCGTCGCGCCGACCGAAGATCGGTCGCTCTCGCGCATGACGGTGGTCACGACAGGCTCCGACGACATCATCGAACAGATCACCAAGCACCTGAACCGGCTCATCGAGGTGGTGAAGGTGGTGGATCTGACCGAAGGGGCGCACATCGAGCGCGAGCTTATGCTCATCAAGGTTCGCGCCGTGGGCAAGGAGCGCGAAGAGATGAAGCGGATGTCGGATATTTTCCGCGGCCGCATCATTGACGTTACTGAAAAGACCTACACGATCGAGCTCACCGGGAATTCGTCGAAACTCGACGCCTTCATCGACGGGCTGGATCGTACGGCGATTCTCGAGACGGTTCGTACCGGTGGCTCGGGGATCGGGCGCGGAGAGCGCATCCTGAAGGTCTGACCGGCAACGGCAACGCGGTAAGCGGATTTCGATCCATTCTGATTTCAGTTATTTTTTGGCATGACGGGACAATTCCAAATGAAAGTTTTCTACGACAAAGACGCCGACCTCTCCCTCATCAAGGGCAAGCAAGTCACGATCATCGGTTACGGCTCGCAAGGCCACGCTCACGCACAGAACCTGAAGGACAGCGGTGTGAACGTGACGGTTGGTCTGCGCAAGAACGGCGCTTCGTGGAACAAGGCGGTCAACGCCGGCCTGAACACGCAGGAAGTGGCAGAAGCCGTGAAGTCGGCCGACATCGTCATGATGCTGCTGCCGGACGAGCAGATCGGCGACGTGTACAAGAACGAAGTGCACGACAACATCAAGCAAGGCGCTGCGCTGGCCTTCGCGCACGGCTTCAACGTGCACTACGGCTGCGTGATTCCGCGTGCTGACCTCGACGTCATCATGATCGCCCCGAAGGCCCCGGGCCACACGGTGCGCTCGACGTACTCGCAAGGCGGCGGTGTGCCCCACCTGATCGCCGTGGCGCAAGACAAGTCGGGCGCCGCTCGCGACATCGCACTGTCGTATGCGGCGGCTAACGGCGGCGGCCGTGCCGGTATCATCGAAACGAACTTCCGCGAAGAAACCGAAACCGACCTGTTCGGCGAACAAGCCGTGCTGTGCGGCGGTACCGTCGAGCTGATCAAGGCCGGTTTCGAGACGCTGGTCGAAGCCGGTTATGCGCCGGAAATGGCCTACTTCGAGTGCCTGCACGAACTCAAGCTGATCGTCGACCTGATCTATGAAGGCGGCATCGCCAACATGAACTACTCGATCTCGAACAACGCCGAGTACGGTGAGTACGTCACCGGCCCGCGCGTCGTGACCGAAGAGACGAAGAAGGCGATGAAGCAGTGCCTGACCGACATCCAGACCGGCGAATACGCCAAGTCGTTCATTCTGGAAAACAAGGCTGGCGCCCCGACCCTGATCTCGCGTCGTCGTATCACGGCCGAGCACCAGATCGAGCAAGTCGGCGGCAAGCTGCGCGCGATGATGCCGTGGATTGCCAAGAACAAGCTCGTCGACCAGTCGAAGAACTAAGTACGACGCGCCGCACGATGCGTATGCCCAAGCGGTTCCGGGCGTTCGCATCGGCGGCGGACGGTGGGGTGGAGTGAGCGCGTCACGCGCATTGCTTCGCGAACCGTCGCTCAGGGCCGTCCGTTTTGCCGTAGCCGTCGCTATGGCAGAGCGGACGGCTTTTTTCGTGTGTGCGCCGAATCGGCGGCGTTCCCGGGGAATTACCCAGGGCAGTCTCCGGCTTTGCCTTTATGACGCGAACGTGTCGATTGGGGAAAAAGTGTCGCCGCGCCGCGCGCATTGCTACAATGCCGCCACGCCACGGTTTGGCCCAAAGCAGGTCGACCCGCTCACTCAACCGTTTTACCAAGGACGCGAGTTCAATCGCATGAATTATCCTCACCCGATCATTGCCCGTGAGGGCTGGCCCTTCCTGGGTATCGCCGTCGCCGTCGCGCTCGTCGTGCATTTCATGGCTGGCGTGTTTTGGGCCGCGCCGTTCTGGGTGATTGCCCTGTTTGTTCTGCAGTTCTTCCGCGATCCGCCGCGTCAGGTGCCGCAACAGGCTGGTGCCGTGCTCTCGCCGGCCGATGGCCGCATTGTCGCCATCGAAACCACGCAGGACCCCTATGCAGGTCGTGAAGCGCTGAAGATCAGCGTGTTCATGAATGTCTTCAATGTTCACTCGAATCGTGCCCCGGTTGACGGCACGGTGACCAAGGTGGAATATTTCCCGGGACGCTTTTTCAACGCCGATCTCGACAAGGCATCGCTCGAGAACGAACGTAATGCGCTGGTGATCGACGTAGGGGGGCAGATCGTCACGAGCGTGCAGGTTGCCGGGCTCATCGCACGCCGGATTCTCTGCTATGTGAAGCCGGGCGACACGCTCACGCGCGGCCAGCGCTATGGCTTCATTCGTTTCGGTTCGCGTGTCGACGTGTATCTGCCGCTGGGCTCGCGTCCGCGTGTGGCGATCGGCGACAAGGTGTCGGCGACCTCGACGATTCTCGCCGAGCTGTAAGCCAGGCGCATACCCCGGAAACCCCGGCCGCCAACGGCGATGTGACGTCGAATCGTGCGTCGCTGTGTCGCGGCCTGCAACTGCTTTCGCTTCTCGCGTTCCAATAGCGGTGATCCGTCGCGGGTTCGCCCGCAGTCTCAGCATCGTCAAGGAGGTACAGATGCCGGAAAACCATCGCGGCCGCTTGCGCAACAATGTCAGGCATCTCTCGCCGTTCGGCCGTCACAAGAATCCATCCGCAGAGCCATCGATGAACGAAGACCACGACCAGGGTGCGGAGGACGATCTGCCGGTGCGTCCGCGCAACCGCGGTATCTACCTGCTGCCGAACGCTTTCACGACGGCCGCGCTGTTCTGCGGCTTCTTCGCGATCGTGCAGGCCATGAACGACCGCTTCGAGCAGGCCGCCATTGCGATTTTCTTCGCCATGGTGCTCGACGGCATGGACGGGCGCGTGGCGCGCATGACCAACACGCAGAGCGCATTCGGCGAGCAATACGATTCGCTCTCTGACATGACCTCGTTCGGCGTGGCGCCAGCGTTGGTGATGTACGAATGGATTCTCCACGAGATCGGCAAGTGGGGCTGGCTCGCGGCGTTCGTCTATGTGGCGGGGGCGGCACTGCGGCTCGCGCGCTTCAATACGAACATCGGTGTGGTCGACAAACGCTTCTTCCAGGGATTGGCAAGTCCGGCCGCTGCGGCGCTGATTGCCGGCTTCGTATGGATCACGATCGACAACAAGTTGCCGGTCAATGTCTTCTGGATGCCGTGGGTCGCCTTCGGTCTGACAATCTACGCAGGCATGTCGATGGTGTCGAACGCGCCGTTCTACAGCGGCAAGGCGCTCGATGTGCGCCAGCGTGTGTCGTTTGGCGTGGTGTTGCTCTTCATGGTCGGCTTCATTCTGGTGTCGTCCGATCCGCCGCTAGTGCTTTTCGGGCTGTTCTGCCTGTACAGCATTTCCGGCTATGTGCTCTGGGGGTTCCGCTTCCTCAAGGGCCGCCGTCAGCGCATTTTCGGCGAAGTCGACGAATAATTCGGTGGATGCAAGAGGCAAGGGGCGTCTCGGTGCGTCCTTTGTCACTTCGGGCTGTCAGTGTTGTCACGCGAATTCGCACGGCGATGCTGTAGTCTTGCGAATGCAGGCTCAGAAGTACCCCCTCGGCTCCGGGCATGTCGTGGTAAATCCGGCGGTTCCGGTGCCGTTTCCGTTGTTCTACGTGACGAAGGAGAAATCATGGGCATTCTGGACTTCGTAAAAGAAGCAGGCGAAGCGTTGTTGGGCAGCAAGGCGCAGGCCGCCGAGGCCCCCGCACCGGGCCCCGATGCGGACGACGCCAACCGCAAGGCTGCCGAGGCCATCGAGAACTACATCAAGACGCAGAATCTGGATGCCACTGGCCTGACCGTGACATTCGACGGTGCCTCCCGGACGGTGACCGTGTTCGGCGTGGCCGCCGATCAGGCGACCAAGGAAAAGATTCTGCTGTGCTGCGGCAATGTGAAGGGCGTCGAGAAGGTGGACGACAAGATGTCGGTGTCGACGGCTTCGGCCGAAGCGTCGTATCACACCGTGGAGAAGGGCGACACCCTGTCCGCCATCTCGAAGAAGGTCTATGGCGACGCCAACAAGTACAACGTCATCTTCGAAGCCAACAAGCCGATGCTCTCCAGTCCGGACAAGATCTATCCGGGACAGGTGCTGCGCATTCCGCCGGCCTGATCCGGCGTACGTTTCGTGATGCCCAGCCCGGCCCTGTGCCGGGCTGTTTCATTTGGGTGGTCGCTCAGGCCCGGCACCGGCGCGCGCCCGTCTGCATGCGGCTTGCGGCCCGCGCTGCGCGTTGCGAAATCACCTGATTGCGACTATATTGGCGCTCATGATTTCAGGCGTCACCCCGGCTTCGGGCCTTTCTCTCGCACCGCCATTGCTATGCCGCCATGCCGTTTCCCGCTTGCGGGCCGGCCATGCCTGCGAGCGCGTCGCGCGCTGATTCCCTCCCGGTAGTTGCCCGCCCGCAGGACGATCCGCCGGCTGTCTGGCTTGCGCCATGACGGCGGGGCGTGGGCGCCGGCGCGTCATTCGGCACGCGGGTACGCCGCATCGAGACATCAAGAACAAACCGAACCCTACAAGATCCCCACAGGAGAAAGTCATGGCCGATAAGCTGATCATTTTCGATACGACCCTGCGCGACGGCGAACAGTCGCCGGGCGCATCGATGACGCGCGATGAGAAGATTCGCATCGCGCGCCAACTGGAGCGTCTGCGTGTGGACGTCATCGAAGCGGGCTTTGCCGCCAGCTCGAACGGCGACTTCGACGCCATTCAGGCCATTGCCGGCATCGTGAAGGACAGCACGGTCTGTTCCCTCGCCCGCGCGAACGATCGCGATATCGCCCGTGCCGCCGAGGCGCTCAAGGGCGCGAACTCGTCGCGTATTCACACATTCATCGCCACGTCGCCGCTTCACATGGAAAAGAAGCTGCGCATGACGCCGGATCAGGTGTTCGAGCAGGCGAAGCTTGCGGTGCGGTATGCGCGTCAGTTCACGGACAACATCGAATTCTCGCCGGAAGACGGCAGCCGTTCGGATCTGGATTTCCTGTGCCGCGTGCTCGAAGCCGTGATTCACGAGGGCGCCACGACCATCAATGTGGCCGATACGGTGGGCTACGGCGTGCCGGAACTGTATGGCCAGCTCGTGCGCACGCTGCGTGAGCGCGTGCCGAATTCGGATAAGGCGGTGTGGTCGGTCCACTGCCACAACGACCTGGGCATGGCCGTCGCCAATTCGCTGGCGGGCGTGCAGTTGGGCGGTGCGCGTCAGATCGAGTGCACGATCAACGGTCTGGGCGAGCGCGCGGGCAACACGTCGCTCGAAGAAGTCGTGATGGCGCTCAAGACCCGCAAGGACTACTTCGGTCTCGAACTGGGTATCGATACCACGCAGATCGTGCCGGCCTCGAAGCTGGTCTCGCAGATCACCGGTTTCAACGTTCAGCCGAACAAGGCGGTGGTGGGCGCGAATGCATTTGCTCACGCGTCGGGCATCCATCAGGACGGCGTGCTCAAGGCACGCGACACCTACGAGATCATGCGTGCGGAAGATGTGGGCTGGACCGCGAACAAGATCGTGCTCGGGAAACTCTCGGGCCGCAATGCGTTCAAGCAGCGCTTGCAGGAGCTGGGCATCGAGATGGAGTCGGAGCAGGAGGTGAATGCTGCATTCACTCGCTTCAAGGAACTGGCCGACCAGAAATCCGAGATCTTCGACGAAGACATTCTGGCCATCGTCTCGAACGAAGCGCAGGCCGAGCGTGGCGAGCATTTCTATCTCGTGTCGATGGCGCAGCATTCCGAGACGGGCGAGCGCCCGAGCGCCCGCGTGGTGTTCACGGCGCAAGGCAAGGAGTTGATCGGCGAGGCCGAAGGCAACGGGCCGGTCGATGCGGTGCTCAACGCCATTGAGTCGCAAGTGAAGAGCGGTGCCGAGCAATTGCTGTATTCGGTCAACGCCATCACGACCGGCACCCAATCGCAAGGTGAGGTAACGGTGCGTTTGTCGAAGGCCGGGCGCATTGTGAACGGCGTGGGCACCGACCCGGATATCGTCGCGGCATCGGCCAAGGCGTATCTGTCGGCGCTCAACAAGCTGTATTCGAAGGCCGAGAAGCTCAACCCGCAACTCACACCGTGATCGATGCCGCGGCCATCGTGTCGAGGGTCGCGGTATCCGGTAAAACGCCCGCATCCGGAAGTCCGGTATGCGGGCGTTTTGCTTCGATTGGTTCTGAGTGATTCCGAGCGGCGATGGCGAGGGGCGGAAGCCGCGTCAGAACAGGTTGTTGTCCCGTTTCTCACGCAGCGGATCGGGGCTGATCTGTGTGGTTTTGACCACGCCGTCGGGGTCGAAATAGAAGTTCATCATCGAGTACCAGACCTCGTCCTGCTTGAAGCGGTAGGTCCAGACTTCACGCTTCATGAGCGGAAAATACGACGTCTCGACGGGCACGCCAAAGTGATGCAGCACGTCGGTCTTCGTCCACTTGTCGATTTCGACCTTGTTGAACTCCTGCGTCGAGAGCACTTGCGTGGTGCTCAACAAGCGGCCCTGAGCATCGAAGTCCGCTGCGATCGTCTCTTCGCCGAAGGGCTTGGTCGGATAGAGCCAGCGGGTGACACCCGGAGCGAGCGGGTAGACCTCTTTCGGCTTGCCCAATTGCGCCTGCACCTCGGCCTGCGACGCGCTGGGCGGCAGTTGCTGCCACGGGGGCGTGAAACAGGCGGTCAGCGACAGCGTGAGCGCGCCGGCGGCGAGCCAGCGCAGCGCGGCGACGCGGCGTGAGGTCAGGGGAGGCGTGTCGGAACGTGATGTTGTCGGGAATGCGATGCCCGCGCGTGCCTGGGGGAGATGCTTCATGGATGGCCTCGCGTCAATGGAAAAGGGCCGCAGAGCGGCATGCCGATAGCATACCTCCGTGTGCCTCATCGTGGGGCGTCTCGGCTTGCCCCACGGGGGCCGGGACGTTATGATTCGCGCCGAGACAGTTAATGGGGCCCCGATGAAAGTTCAAGTCTTGCTGGCGCGTTCGTGCGCGATGTTGTGCGCCGTCGGCCTGTTGGCAGTGGCCGGACTTGCGCACGCGGCGCCGCCGATCCGCCTCGCCCTCATCGAAGGGATGAGCGGGCCGTTCGGCAACGCCGGCGCCATGGTCGAACACAATTTGCGCTTCGCCATCGAGCGCGTCAATGCGCGCGGTGGGGTGAAGTTGCGCGACGGCGCGCATCCGCTGGAACTGACGGTGTTCGACAGCAAGGGCGCCGTTGAAGATAGCCTGGTGCAGCTCAAGGCCGCCGGCGATCTCGGCATCCCGTTCGTCTTGCAGGGCAACAGTTCGGCCGTCGCGTCGGCACTGATCGATGCAATCAACAAACGAAACGCCCGCGAGCCGGGGCAGCGCATGCTGTTCTTCAATTACTCGGCCGTCGATACGGCGTTGACCAACGAACAGTGCAGTTTCTGGCATTTCGCGTTCGACGCCAATGCCGCCATGCGGATGCAGGCGCTGACCGAGGCGATCAAAGACGACGCGAGCATCCAGAAGGTCTACCTGCTCAATCAGGATTACAGCTTTGGCCGGCAGGTCGCCGGTCTCGCCCGTCAGATGATCGGTGCGAAGCGTCCCGACGTGCAGATCGTGGGTGAGCAGTTCAGCCCGGTCGGGCGCGTGAAGGATTTCACGCCTTATCTCGCGCGGATTCGCGCGGCCGGTGCCGACACGGTGGTGACCGGAAGCTGGGGCAACGATCTGACGCTGCTCGTGAAAGCGGCGCGCGAGCAGGGGGTGGAACTCAAGTTCTACACGTTCTACGGCAACGCGCTGGGCGCGCCGGCGGCCCTGGGGGAGGCGGGCGTGGGGCGCGTGTATGCGGTGGCCGAGTGGCACCCGAACGTGGGGGGCGAGGCGTCTGATGCGTTTTACAAGGCGTTTCGTGCGCGCTATCCCGAAGCGCGCGACGACTATGCGTTGCTGCGCATGAGCGTGATGATCGACATGATCGCCGCCGCGCTTGAGCAGGCGGGCACGACCGATGTCACGACGGTGGCGCGTGCGCTTGAGAATCGCCGGATTCGCGAAGCCCCGGCCGACGCCTGGATGCGTGCCAACGACCATCAGATGATCGAGCCGCTGTACGTCTCGGTCATGCGTCGCGCGGGCGAGCCGGGCGTGAAGTTCGATAACGAAGGATCGGGCTTCGGTTTCAAGACGGTGATGGAGTTGCCCGCGAGCAAGGTGGCGCTGCCCAGCACTTGCCGGATGGCTCGCCAGCGCTGATTCGGCGAGGGGGGAGGCCGGCCGGGGCCGATGGCGTCTCGATTTGTTGCGATTTTCCGGATAATTGATGGAAATTTCCCTGATTATTCCGGGAAGATCGCGATTTTCGACGTCCGAATCCATCGGTTAGGCCCGCCCAGCGCGGCGAAGCGTGGAAAAATGTGGCATCTGGATAGCAACTCCCGTATAATCGCGCACTTGCAGTTTTGTTTATGTGCGGCAACGCCGCGCATGTTTTTGTAAGTTCACGGCACGGCCTTTCTTCCGTGACCGCATGTCTCCAAAGGAAATGAAATGACTGTTGAAACCACCAAGAAGTCGGACGTCGTGGCGCAATTCGCCCGCGCCGCCAACGACACCGGATCGCCCGAAGTGCAAGTTGCGCTGCTGACCACGCGCATCAACGAACTGACGCCGCACTTCAAGGCACACATGAAGGATCACCACAGCCGCCGCGGTCTGCTGCGCATGGTGAGCCGTCGCCGCAAGCTGCTCGATTACCTCAAGGGCAAGGATGCGGACCGCTACCGCGCCCTGATCGAGAAGCTGGGTCTGCGTAAGTAAGCGATTACGATTACGACGAGATGCCTGTATCAGCGTGCTGATGCAGGCATTTTGTTTTTGGGCATTGCCCGATGGATGTCATGAGGACATCTTCGGGTCTTCAAAAACCTGGCCATCGCGCCGGGTTCCCGGTTTACGGGGCCTCGTCGGCAAGCAGGGCTTGTGTCATTCCAGGGTCGCCTCTGACACGCACGGCAACGCGCCGAGCAACGCTGGAATGGCATAACACTCCCCCCTGTAAGGCGTCGGGATCACCCCGGCAGCGATATCGCGCCGCTGCTGCATTCGCGCGATTCGATATAGGAGTGCAAATGTTCAATAAAGTCGTGAAGTCTTTCCAATGGGGACAAAACACGGTTCGCATGGAGACCGGTGAGATTGCCCGTCAGGCATCCGGCGCTGTGCTCGTCGATATGGACGATACCGTCGTGCTCGCCACGGTCGTGGGCGCCAAGAAGGCCAAGGCAGGTCAGGACTTCTTCCCGCTGACCGTCGACTATCTGGAAAAGACTTACGCCGCCGGCAAGATCCCGGGTGGCTTCTTCAAGCGTGAAGGCCGTCCGTCGGAAAACGAAACGCTGACGTCGCGCCTGATCGACCGTCCGATTCGTCCGCTGTTCCCGGAAGGCTTCTACAACGAAGTTCAGGTCGTGGTGCAGGTCGTTTCGCTGAACCCGGAAGTGCCGGCCGATATCCCGGCCCTGATCGGTGCGTCGGCTGCGCTGGCCATCTCGGGTCTGCCGTTCAACGGCCCGGTCGGCGCTGCACGCGTTGCCTACGTTGACAGCCAGTACGTGTTGAACCCGTCGCGCGAGCAGATCGCCAAGTCGAAGCTCGACCTGGTCGTCGCTGGTACGGAACAAGCTGTGCTGATGGTGGAATCGGAAGCGCAGGAACTGCCGGAAGACGTGATGCTGGGCGCTGTGGTGTTCGGCCACGAGCAAATGCAAACGGCGATCAACGCCATTCACGACCTCGTGCGCGACGGCGGCAAGGCCGAGTGGGAATGGGCCCCGGCTGCCAAGAACGAGGCACTGATCGCACAAGTGCGCGAACTGGCCGAAGGCCCGTTGCGCGCCGCTTACCAGACGCGTGAAAAGCAAGCACGCACGCAACAACTGCGTGCCGTGAGCAGCGATGTCATCGCCAAGCTGGGCGAAGCCGCAACGGCCAAGGGCGAAGCTGCTCCGGACGACATCGAAGTCGGCAACATCCTGTTCGATCTGGAAGCCAAGATCGTGCGTAGCCAGATTCTGGCAGGCGAGCCGCGTATCGACGGCCGCGACACGCGCACCGTGCGTCCGATCTCGATCCGCACCGGCGTGCTGCCGCGTGCTCACGGTTCGGCGCTCTTCACGCGCGGCGAAACGCAAGCGCTGGTGGTGGCTACGCTGGGCACCAAGAGCGACGAGCAGATCATCGACGCGCTGCAAGGCGAGTACCGTGATCGCTTCATGCTGCACTACAACTTCCCGCCGTTCTCGACGGGTGAAACGGGTCGCGTGGGCTCGCCCAAGCGTCGCGAAATCGGTCACGGACGTCTGGCCAAGCGCGCGCTGGTGGCTTGCCTGCCGGGGGCAGACGATTTCGGTTACACCGTGCGTGTGGTGTCGGAAATCACTGAGTCGAACGGTTCGTCGTCGATGGCATCGGTGTGCGGCGGTAGCCTCGCCATGATGGACGCCGGTGTGCCGCTGACCTCGCCGGTCGCAGGTATCGCCATGGGCCTGATCCTCGATGGCAACAAGTTTGCCGTGCTGACCGACATTCTCGGCGACGAGGATCACCTGGGCGACATGGACTTCAAGGTGGCCGGTACGTCGAATGGCGTGACCGCACTGCAGATGGACATCAAGATCCAGGGCATCACGAAGGAAATCATGCAGGTCGCATTGGCGCAAGCCAAGGAAGGCCGTCTGCATATCCTCGCCAAGATGACGGAAGCCCAGTCGGGCGTGCGCACCGAGCTGTCGGAATTCGCGCCGCGCATGGTCACCATCAAGATCAACCCGGAAAAGATCCGTGACGTGATCGGTAAGGGCGGTTCGGTGATCCGTGCACTGACGGAAGAAACCGGCACGAGCATCGACATCTCGGACGACGGCGTCGTGACGATCGCCAGCCCGAGCGCCGAAGGTATCGCCGAAGCGAAGCGTCGCATCGAACTGATCACCGTGGAAGTCGAAGTCGGTCAGGTGTACGACGGTACCGTGCTGAAGCTGCTCGAGTTCGGTGCCATTGTCTCGGTGCTGCCGGGCAAGGACGGTCTGCTGCACATCTCCGAAATCGCCAACGAGCGCATCAAGGACATCAACGAGTACCTGAAGGAAGGTCAGCCGGTGCGCGTGAAGGTGATCCAGCAGGACGACAAGGGCCGTCTGCGTCTGTCGCACAAGGCGCTCACCGACGAAGAAAAGCAGGGTGGCCCGGCGCTGGTCAAGCGCGAAGGCGACGCCCAGTAATTCCGGTGTCGGCATGATGCCTGACGGCGCGCTTCGGGCGTGCCGTCAGGAGAAGGAAAAACGGCGACTCTGCTGAGTCGCCGTTTTTTCATCCATCGCACGGATCGGCAAAATAATGCGGAAAAAATGCGAGAAGGGTATTTACAGGAAATGGGTTTGTCATTAGAATCTCATTTCTCTGTTCGGGGGGTATAGCTCAGCTGGGAGAGCGCTTGCATGGCATGCAAGAGGTCAGCGGTTCGATCCCGCTTACCTCCACCACGGATTCAGAAGCTTGATTTTCAGGCTGCGTCGGAAGAGCAAGATTCTTGCAAAAACGATGCAAAAAACTTGAAAATAAAGCTTCACAAGCGAAGAAATGTTGTTTAGAATAGCGTTCTTCGCGAAATGCAGTAAAGCGAAACAGACAAAGTTTTGACGATTTTGTCCCCTTCGTCTAGAGGCCTAGGACATCACCCTTTCACGGTGAGTACAGGGGTTCGAATCCCCTAGGGGACGCCAGAATTGATGCCGGTAGCGAGTCGGTGTCAGTTTGAAAATGCCAGCAGTTTGTGGCGTAAAGCCCGCTGAAAGTTTGGCGGGTTTTTTTGTCGGTTTTGGAGCGGTAGTTCAGTTGGTTAGAATACCGGCCTGTCACGCCGGGGGTCGCGGGTTCGAGCCCCGTCCGCTCCGCCAAAACCCACGAAGTTCGGTGATTTGCGCATGAAAGTGCGGCAATGCCGGACAACGAGCAGGAAAGCAAAGTGAGTCACATCACGATGCTGCAGCAAGTTTGGAGCGGTAGTTCAGTTGGTTAGAATACCGGCCTGTCACGCCGGGGGTCGCGGGTTCGAGCCCCGTCCGCTCCGCCAAACGAAGAAAGCCCAGGCTGATGCCTGGGCTTTTTTTATCTTCTGACGCCTGTCTCATTCGTGTTTCGAGGCCTTGCAATGAGACCTTTCGGCGGTGCCGGGAGCGCGAATTTCCCTCAATGATCCTGTCTTAATAAGTCGTGCGGATTTTTCGCGTGTTATTGGAAAAATCTGTGAATCTGGTGCATAAGGGGGCGATGACAGGGTGAGGCGGATTTTTATGCCACCTCACCGTGAGTCCCTTCGATCAGCGCACGAGGCAAGGTCGCTTCGGATCGAATTTCCACTCGGGCACGAGGTATTGCATGGCCGCGCTGTCGTCGCGTGCGCCAAGGCCGTGTTCGAGATAGAGCGCATGGGCTGCTTCGACGGCATCCATGTCCAGCGTGACCCCGAGCCCCGGCACCGTCGGCACCTGAACATTGCCGCCGACAATTTGCAGCGGATGTTTCGTGAGGTACTGGCCATCCTGCCAGATCCAGTGCGTGTCGATGGCCGTGATCTTGCCCGGTGCAGCCGCTGCGACATGCGTGAACATCGCCAGCGAGACGTCAAAGTGATTGTTCGAGTGCGATCCCCACGTCAGGCCCCATTCATGACACATCTGCGCGACGCGCACAGAGCCCTGCATCGTCCAGAAGTGCGGATCGGCCAACGGTATGTCGACGGACTGCAATTGAATCGCATGACCCATCTGACGCCAGTCGGTGGCAATCATGTTGGTGGCTGTCGGCAAGCCTGTGGCGCGCCGGAATTCCGCCATGACTTCACGGCCTGAGTAGCCGTTCTCCGCCCCACAGGGATCTTCGGCATAGGCCAGCACGTCGTGCTTGTCGCGGCATAGTCGGACCGCTTCGGCGAGCGACCATGCACCGTTCGGATCGAGCGTCACACGTGCCTGCGGAAAGCGTTTGGCGAGTGCCGTGACCGCTTCGATTTCGGCGTCGCCGTCGAGCACTCCCCCTTTCAATTTGAAGTCCTGAAAGCCGTAGCGAGCGTGGGCAGCCTCGGCCAGACGCACGACAGCGTCGGGCGTCATGGCGACCTCGGTGCGAACACGTTCCCAGTCGTCGCGTGCTGCCTTGTTATCCGCGTAGGGCAGGTCGGTGACGTGTCGGTCGCCGATGAAGAACAAGTACCCGAGCATGGCGACTTCGCTGCGCTGCTGACCTTCGCCCAGCAAAGCCGCGACGGGTACCTCGAGATGCTGGCCGAGCAGATCGAGCAGTGCTGCCTCGAGCGCTGTCACCGCATGAATGGTCGTGCGCAGGTCGAAGGTCTGCAAACCGCGTCCCCCGGAATCGCGATCGGCGAAGACGCGACGTGTCCGACCGAGGATCGCCTGAAGGTTCGCGATCGACTGGCCGACCACATAGGGGCGTGCGTCGTCGAGCGTCTGGCGGATCGCTTCGCCGCCGGGCACCTCGCCAACGCCGGTGTGTCCGGCGCTGTCCTGAAGGATGATCAGGTTGCGCGTGAAGAAGGGGCCGTGCGCGCCGCTCAGGTTCAGTAGCATGCTGTCGCGGCCGGCGACGGGGACAACGCGCAGATCGGTGACGATGGGGGTTCGGCTCATGGCGGGTAGACGTTGATCAGACCAAAAGGAGTGAGATGTCATGACACACATTTGTTGTATGTCGTCAGACAACATTCTATGGAAAGTTCGCGTCTATGCCTTTGCGGGTTTACCCGTTTTTACTGAAGGAGCCAGAATTTAACGGTCTGAGCGACAGAGGGCGGTGCCACGCATCGCTCGTGGCGCCTGCGATTTTGTTGTCGTACAACTTGTGTTCGATGGGGGAGGGGCGCGTAAGCCACTGCCGCCCCTGACTGTCTGACGAAGCCGCTATCTTGCGATCGATACATCAACGTCGTTGCACTTCACCCGCACGACCCAGTGCAGATAAAGCAGCAACCCGACGGCGGCGATAGCGATGCTTGCCGTGTTGGCGAACCAGAAGCCTGCTGCGCCGTGCAGCCATGTGGGTGACAGACCGCCGACGTCGAATCCCAGCACATAACCGCCGCCGAGGCCGACGCCCCACAACGACACGGCATAGATGATGGTCGGCACGACTGCCACCTTCCATGCGCGCAGGACGAACACGGCGTTCACTTGCAGGGCATCGAACAGGTGGTAGAACGCGACGATGGCCAGTAGCGGTGTGGCGACCACCGCCACCTGTGCGTCGGACGTGTAGGCCGCCAGAATCAGCGGGCGGCAGAACCACATGAGCGCGGCGAGTATCAGGCCGAGCGTGCCGGCAAACTCGACGCCTCGCCGTCCGACCAGACGCGCCAGCGCAAAGTCGCGCGAGCCGATGGCCTGCGCGGTGAGCGTCGCCGTCGCAATCGCAATCGACATGGGCAGCATGTACATGAGCGCGCCGAGGTTCGCGGCAATCTGATGGCCGGCAAGCGTCACGTCGCCCAGACGGGCAATGAAAATCGCCATGAACGAGTACGCCGTCACTTCGATCAGGTAGCTCAGGCCCATCGGCACACCCAGCTTGAGCAGAGCACGAATGGCTTGCCAGTGCGGCCAGCAGAAGCGGGCGAAAATGCCGAACTCGCGCAGCTTCGCATGACGTGCCATCAGCGTGAGCCCCAGTGCGCACGACACCCAGTTGATCGCCGTCGTGGCGATGGCGCAGCCCGTGCTGCCGAGCGCGGGAATCCCCAGTCGCTCGATGCCATAAATCAGCGCGAGATTCAGTGGCACTTTCAGCGCCAGTCCCGTGACCTGAATCATCATGACGATGCGAGGCTGTGCCACGGCCGTCGAGAGCGACGAGTACACGCGAAAGAGCAGGGCGGCGGGCAAGCCGAACGCGAGAATCTGGAGATAGGCGCTTGCGCGGGCTTCGAGTTCCGGGGAGGCTTCGGAGAGTTGCAGAATGAACTGCGGATGCGACAGCAGCAGGGCGCCCGGCACAGCGAGGAACAAGGCAAGCCAGATCGCCTGGCGGACTTCCTCGCCAATGGCTTCGCGCTCGCCGGCACCGAACAGCTGAGCGGCAATCGGGGAGAGCGCCACGAGGATGCCCATCAGGCCGACATACACGGTGATGTAGATCGAACCGCCAAGGGCGAGCGATGCGAGATCGAATGCAGACGCGCGTCCGACCATCGCCGTGTCCATCACCCCGAAGGCGATGACGGCCAACTGGCCGATCAGGACCGGCCAGGCCAGCCCGGCAATGCGTTTGATGTCATGCCACATGGCGTCAGGCGATCAGCGCGGGCGCGCGGCGCGGCGCCACGGACGCTCTTGCAAGACGTAGAGGCGGAAGCGCTCGTCACGGTCGGCGGCACGGCGGCCTTCCCAGAGCTGACGCCATTCATACGGCGCGAGCGACAGCGGTTCGCTGTAATCTTGCGAGTCCTGGCGCAGCAGCACGTCGCAATCGTCGTTGGCCGAGCCGAAGCGCATCTTGCCGAAATACGCGAACGAGGCCAACTGTGCGTCGCCCACGCGCGCGGTGCGAATGCAGGTGTAATCCGCGGGCAGATGGGCGGCGATTTGCGCGGCCACGTCGCGATACGTTCTGCCGTAGTTCACGACCGGCAGCCACAGGGTCATGAGCAGCACCCACATGAGGGTGGTGCCGCCGGAAGACAGCACCACACTGCGCCACAGTACCTTCGGGCTGCGCGACACACGCCATGCCACCAGCGCGACCCAGGCGCCCGTGACGAGCAGGGCGCTGAACAGCGTGATCCAGCTGAATTCGGGTTGGAAGCCCGGCACCAGACGCCGCAGGTTGCGCGCCGTGGACGCCGGGAAGCCGGTAATGCCTGCCAGCCAGACGATCCAGACGAAGCCCGCCAGGACGGTAAACGACAGCACTGCGAACCAGTCGATGGCGTTGATCGTGCCGCGCTTGAGCGTGGGCAGGCCGAACGCGGCGATGACCGATAGCGGCGGCAGGGCCAGCATGAACAACTGGTTGCCCTGTTGCGCTTGCAGCACGATCAAGACAAGCATCGCGATGGTGAACGCCAGCGCAATCGCGATGTGCGGGGCACGTCGCATGCCGCGCCACGAGTACAGAGACCACGCTGCGAGCGGCCATGCCGGCCAGGCGAACAGCGCGAGGTTCTTGGCGATATAGCTGAGCGAGTTGAGTGTCGGGCCGCTGAACGCGTCTACGCCGATATCCGCCCATTCGCCGAGCCATTGGCGCGCGCCGTCGGCAAATTTGAGCGCGGCGAGTGGCCAGGTGCAGGCAATAAGCAATGCGATCGGCGTGGAGACCAGAAGCAGCATGCGCAGCGGCAGGGCGCGGCACACCACGGCCGTGGCAATGCCTGCGATCCAGAGCGAGAGCGTCATCAGTGGCGACGACGCGAGCGCCATCCCACCCAGCGCGAGGCCGAACCACACCGCACCCTGACGCGGCTTGTCGAGACTGCGAACGAGGCCGTAAATGGCCATCGAGATGAGCGTGAGCTGTCCGACCGTCGAGGTGGTTTCGTGCCCGCGCTCCGTTAGCCCGAAGCAGGCGAGCAGGATCAGCAGCGCGCCGTCGGCGAGCGTGCGTCCGTAGTCGCGCGGCTCCGGTTCGCCGCCGAATGCGTACTTGAATGGTTGCACTTCCGGGCGACGGCCGAGCAGGTAGGTGCCGTACCAGATGAACGTGCAGGTGATGTAGAAGCACAGGCCGGTGACGATGCGTGCGGCGTCGGGCGCGTCGAGCCAGGAGAACGTGCGAATAGCGAGCGCACCGAGCCACGAGACAAGGGGGCCGCTGTCGTAGATGGGTTTGCCGGCGATGTTCGGCAGCAACCAGTCAGACAACTGACCGTGCGCCATCGTCCACATGATGCCGAAGCCGGCAGCATCTTCGTTCTTCCACGGATCGCGACCGAATAACCCCGCCAGCACATAGATGACACAAATGGCGATCAGCAGCGAACGCGGTAGCGCGCTGGTGGCGGAGGCGGTGATGCGAACTCGTTTCATAGGCCAGACGACAGGACCGGCGCGGCGGCCGGATCGGGAAGACTCAGGGAGCGAGCCGGAACTGGCTCGGGGGTGAAACCTGGGGTGATGCTTGGGGTAACGCTACGGGAACACGTGCGGACACCGGAAAAGCCGACAGTATGACAGTAACCCATGCCATGGCGCAGGCCAGACCCAACAAAAAAGGGCAGCCTGAGCTGCCCTTTTCCGATGCTTTCCACAACGCCGGGGTGTTGCCCCTGATGTGCTGGCCCGCCAGTGTCTGCCGGGCCCCGCATCGCGTTGTCTGGCGCGTCGCCGATGAAACTTAGGCGATCTTGCCGCCGGCGCGGTTGCCGAACTTCTGGCGGAACTTGTCGACGCGGCCAGCCGTGTCCATGATGCGCTGTTCGCCGGTGTAGAAGTTGTGCGAAGCCGACGACGTTTCGATCTTCACGAGCGGGTAGGTCTTGCCATCCTTCTCGGCGGTTTCCTTGGTGTGGATCGTCGAGCGGGTGATGAATTCGAAGTCGACGCCGGGCGTCATGTCACGGAACAGGACTTCGCGGTAATCCGGGTGGATGCCTTCTTTCATGATGTACCTTGGGGTTAAGTCGGTAGCCAGTCTGCGCGGGAGGACGTTCGCCTGGAGGGAATGACCCAAGAGCCGCCCCGTTGGCCCGCTAACGCCGTCGCCGTCTTGCGACTGGGATGGCGTCAACCACTTTCCGGGTGAGTAAAACGCGCATTATGCCATGAAAACAATGACTTTCGCAAAGTTTTCATGGGGTTGCAGCCGGGGGCTGCGGCGTGCCGGGGTGGGCCTGGTCCTGGCTGCCGGGCGCCGCCGCGGGATCTTGCAGGAAATATCGGGAAAACAGCGTGTACAGGGCCGGATATTCGTCTCGGAAGGCCTCCGGGGCGACGAAGAATGCCTCGGCGCACACGGCGAAGAACTCCGATTCATGTTCGGTGGCGTAAGGATCGAGCAGCGATGTCGAGGCAAAGGCGTCCCACCGGGCGTCGGGGACGTTCGCCACGTGGTGGCAGAACTCCTCGTAGGCCGGGTCGAAGACGTCGCACCAGACTTCCGGCGTCAGATCGCCGTGCAGACGCCGCAACATGGGCGGTACCCCATCCGCTTCGCCGCCTTCCATATCGATTTTGTGGACAAATTCGTGGATCACGACGTTGTAAGCCAGTACGTCGCTCGCCTGCACGTCTTGCCACGACAACACCACCGGGCCGCCTTCCCAGGCTTCGCCGCTCGCCTCCTGCTCGACGTCGTGCACTACGCCGGCCTCGTCCTGCACGGTCTTGCGAATCAGGAATTCGCCCGGATACAGCACGATGCCGGTCCACCCGCGATACAGCGCGCTCGGCAAATGAAGGATGGGCAGACAAGCCTGCGCGGCCACCGACACGCACATGGCGTCGGTCAGAGGCAGATCGTGCGCAGTGGAAAAGTGCTTGCTGGCCAGAAAATCGGTCGCGAGTTCGCGAAGCTTGTCCAGATCCGCGGAGCTTCGTCGAGCGAGAAACGGCAATGCGCTCACGACCTCGTGCCAGAGGGTGTCGTCAATGGCCGGGCGCGGGGTCGAAAGTCGCAGGCGGGCAAGCAGGGTCTTGAGCATGAAAAGCGTAGCCGGAAATATGACGCTGCCAAAACGGGGCGGGCGCGTGCTCGTGCACCCGTGGCGCATCGATTCTAATTTAGCTGCTTTTGAATTGCCGCAAAGATTGCGCCGCACAGCGCCACGATGGCGATGAAGTGGAAGCCGTCGATAAACGACAGGAACGACGCCTGGCGCTGAATCATCTGGGCAATCTGAGCGAGTGCGGCGCCGTGGGCTTGCGAGGCAGCAACGCCGGCGTGGGTGAGCGCATTGGCGAGCGAGTCGAGCGTTTGGGTGAAGATCGGGTTGAACGGATTGGCGACTTCCGTCAGGCGCGTGCGATGCAGCGCTTCCCGGTGCTGATCGAACGCCACGATGGTCGACACGGCGAACGAGCCGGAGAGCTGGCGCAGAATGTTCTTTAACCGGTAGCCATGCACGAAACTCTCGTGATCAAAGGTGCGAAACGTCAGATTGGCGACGGGCAATACGGTGAAGATGCCAAACACGGCCTTGAGCGCCAGCACGCCATAGAGTTGCGACTGGCCGGCGTCCGGTGGCATCGAGCCGAGCCACAGGCTGGTGGCGATCGTCATGACGAAGCCGGTCACGATCAGCAGCTTCTTGTTCGTGATGAATTTGGCGACACGGAAGTACGCCATCAACAGGAATACGGTGAGCAGTGCCGAATAGCCGAGCAGTTGGCCGGTACGCTCGACGGTGAAGCCGAGCCCCTGTTCGAGCATGCGCGGCATCAGATAGCTTTGCGTATTCGCCAGATAGTAATAGGCGGCGTATAACACCAGCCCGACCTGAAACTCTTTGCGGCGCAGCGATTGCAGACGGATGAACGGCGATGGATGCTGCCACTGGTGATAGCCGAACCACACGAGCGCACCGACGCCGGCGACCGTCAGCAACGGTAGCCACGGCGTTTGCAGCCACAGCGAGTAGCGCATCTCCTGGAGCACGACCTGAAACGCGCCCATCGCGAGGGCGAACGCCATGAACGGCGCGAATGGATAGCTGCCGCCGGTCGCGCGATCGCGCAGGCGGCCGACGTCGGGCACCGAGAACCAGGCGAGTCCGGCAAGCAGCACGGCAGGTGGCGCGGTGCACAGGAACAGCATGCGCCAGGTGTATTCGGAGACGAGCAGCCCGCCGATGAGCGGCGCGGCGGCCGAGCCGGTGAACAGCAGGAGCGCGAATGTCTGCACGGTTTTGCCGCGCCGCTCCGCCGGCACGCTGACCTGTGCAAGGATGCGGCACGAACTCATCCAGCTTCCCGCGCAAAAGCCCTGGCATGCCCGGGCGATCACGAGTTGCGTCACGCTTTCGCTGGTGCCCGCGAGGAGGGCGCCACAGGCGTAGAGCAGCAACGACGCCGTCAGATACCGCCGGTAGCCAATGCGCTCGACGAACCACTGCTGCTTAAGGATGGCGAGGACCGATGCAATGCCATAGGCGGTCGTCATCCACACGAACTCTTTGGGGGAGGCATCGACGCCGCCCGACACGTAGACGGCGAAGTAGACGAGCAGCGCGTTCTCGAAGAACTCCAGCCCCGGGATCAGGCCGAGCGCGTAGCGATACGCCTCGACACGCATCGGCCGCAGCGGGTCGGCGGGCGGCGAAGCGTCGGAACCGGTCGGCGGGGCGGCAGATGTCATGGCGGGTGACAGCGATGAAGTTCAGGGGCCAGCGAGGCGTCAGGGCGACGAATGCTTGCGAATTCGCGCGGCGCGCTCTGCCAGCAATTCGTCTGCGGGCACGCCGCGCAGACGCTGTTCGATGTATTGCAGGTCGTGCGTGATCTGCGTCTCCAGCTTTTCCGCTTCGCGGAGTTCGCGGCGCACTTGCGCTGTGCGCTCGCGCAACGTGTCGAGTTGCGAGTGCAGGGCGTCGCGAACGACTTGCAGATCCTCTTCGTTCATGCGCGATTTGCCGGATTCGACCTGCCGCATCGGGCGCTTGAGCATTTCCGTGATCGCGGCGATCGAGAAACCGAGTGAGCGCATACGCAGAATGCGGCCGAACGTGGCGAGATCCGCCTCGGTGTACATGCGATAGCGTCCGCCGCTGCGGGCCGGCACCACGAGATTCAGTTCCTCGTAATATTTCAGCGTGCGCGCCGTCACGCCAAGCGCGGCGGCGGCCTGACCGACGGTCAGCAGGTGTGCGTCATCCGTCGGGGGGGTCGTGGATGACTGGGGAGCGAGATCTGCGGGCATGCGCTTGCCTCCGATCGGAAGATGAGCGCAATGCTAGCACAACCTATACGTGAACGTATAGGTTTGAGTTTTTGGTGATGTGAATCGAAAGCTTGGAGCGACACATATGCATCGGCCCGACGGGCTAGGGCGGGGAACGCCTGTGCTGGTCGGGCCGAAAGCCGCGGGGATATGACGGGGCGTCGCGGTATTGTTGTTAGCGCGCCGTCAGATTCGGTGCGGTTTCCCATCGAATGGCGCGAACCCCCGGCGTATCGCCGAGTGTCGAGACCAGGTGCACCAGCGCCGCGCGACGACTACGCTCGCATCGCAGCACGTAGTCGAGTTCCAGCAGGTAGCCGCCCGAGCGCTCGAGGCGGGAGGCGGTCTCCGGCATGAGTTTCTGCGAGCGCAGCGCGTAGCGTACCTTGGCGTCGATGGCATCGGCTTTGGACGCGAGCGTGAGCACGACCAGACGATATTGCGGCGATGTGAGACCGTCAGCCGGCGAGAGCATGGGATTCGATGCGCTTGAAGCGGGCGTGAGCCGGGCGCGGGCGCGATCGAACAGCGTAGGGATAAGCATGTGCAGCGTCATGGTGTCCTCCTGAATCAAGGGCCTGAGACGGCGGATGCCGGGGCTTGGCGACGCATGGCGATGGGTTCGCGCGCGGACTCGCAGTCCGGAGGGACGAACGAGGCGCGTGCGACGCACAAGGCCATACATGAATTCGACGCAAGCGTCGGCAGGCTTCGCATGCTGTTCGCCATCGACGAATCGAATACCGTCGAACAGAGGTGCCAAACGTGCCATTCCGGATGTGCGGACACATCCATCAATCGCTGAACTGCGGTCAGGGGTGCGGAAAACGGATCGCCTCGTGAGGTCGCCGGTGGCTGCGAGGCCATCGGGATGTGAGGCGATCAATGCACTACCGCTGCGGCATGAAGACCGGCAGCGGCAGTCGGAGACGACTGCGGGTTACCGGGCCAACGCCTCGCCGGACATTGCCGACGCTTGCGTGCTACTAGAGCAACTGCCCACGGAAAACTCCGTCGTTATTGGAAAGACGTCAGTGTAGGGATTTGACGCGCATCTGTAAAGGAAGAGGCGGGATTTCGCGGCGTTTTGTCGCGAAATTGACGACAATTCTTTCGATTTTGATGGGTTTTTGTGATTTTTCGGCGATTCGCCTCATGCGGCGGCAAGTGCGGATGGCCGTGCACGGCGCTCAGTCCGGCAGTACCTTGCCGGGATTCATCAGTCCGAGCGGATCGAACGCGTTTTTCAGCGTCCGCATCAACGCCAACTCGACCGGCGACTTGTACTTCGCCGAGGTGTCGCGCTTGAGTTGGCCGAGGCCGTGCTCTGCACTGATGGTGCCGCGATGCGCATGCACGCTGTCGTGGATGGCGGCGCTCACCGTCGACTGATATTGCGTGAGGAATGCGGCGGGATCGACGCCTTCGGGCGCCATTACGTTGTAGTGCAGATTCCCATCGCCCAGATGGCCGAAGGTGACCATGCGCGCGCCCGGCGCCACGCGTTGGACAATGGGGTCGGTGGCGTCGAGAAACGCAGGCACCTGCGACACCGGCACAGCGATGTCGTGCTTGATGTTGAGTCCGGTGGCCGATTGCGCGAGCGGAATGCTTTCCCGCAGATGCCAGAGCGCGTTCGATTGCGCGAGGCTGTTCGCGACGATGGCGTCGCGCGCGATGCCTTGTTCGACGGCGGCGCTGAGCAGGCGCTCCAGCAGATCGCGGGCATGGGCCTCGCTCTCGCTGTCGGAGAGTTCGAGCAGCACGGCTTGGGCGTAGTGATGGGCGAACGGGTAGCGCTGCTGAGGGAAGACTTGCGCCACGAGCCGGAGGCAAAAGTCCGACATCAACTCGAAGCCGGTGAGCAGGGGGCCCGCCATGCGTTGCGCCAGATTAAGCAGCGCGAGTGCTTTTGCCGGGCTGTCCAGCGCGGCGAGCGCTGTCGTGCGGGCGGCCGGTTCTGCAAAGAGTTTGAGCGTTGCTGCGGTGATGAGGCCGAGCGTGCCTTCCGCACCGATGAACAGATCGCGAAGGTCGTAGCCGGTGTTGTCCTTGCGCAGTCCACGCAACCCATCCCAAAGTTCGCCTTGCGGCGTGACGACTTCCAGCCCGAGACACAACTCGCGCGCATTGCCGTAACGCAGGACCGCGGTGCCGCCTGCGTTCGTCGCGAGATTGCCGCCGATGGTGCAACTGCCTTCTGCGGCAAGGCTCAGCGGGAACAGCCGCTGCGCCGCCGCGGCCGCCGTCTGCACATTCGCCAGCAGGCAACCGGCTTCGGCGGTCAGTGTCATGTTCTCGGCGTCCACCTGCCGGATACGGTCGAGACGACGCAGACTGATGACAACCTGACGCCCGCTCCGGTCGGGCGTTGCACCACCCGCGAGGCCGGTATTGCCCCCTTGCGGCACCATCGGCACGCCGTGCGCGACACACAGACGCACGAGTGAGGCGACCTGCGCGGCATCGGCGGGGCGCAGTACGGCCAGCGCATGTCCGGTATAGCGCTTGCGTTGGTCGATGAGGTAGGCGTCGGTGTCGGCGCGCTCAAGCAGCACATGATCGCGGCCCAGCAGGTCGCGACATGCGCTCAGAAAGGGGGCGCTATTCATGGCAGGAGGGCAGCATGGCGGAAGGGTTTTGCACCGATCGTGCAGTTCGCGAAAGCGGCGCGCGTGACTAGCGTGCCGCTGCGGCGCGGGCTTTTGCCGCCCGCTTGAAGGGCCGCAGATAAAAGATCGTCGAGAAGAAAAACACGATGGACAGTGCCGTCTCGATCCATGCGAGCGAGGCCGACGGCCCGGTATCCGTCATGCCGCGTACTACACCTTCTGCGAGAAACAGCAGGATGAACATGCTCGACCATTGCAGCGTGTACAGATTGCCGCGCAGCACACCGCGTAATGGCAGCAGCAGGAGTAGCGCCTTGAGGACGAGCCAGGAGCCCCCGGGACGCAACGGTGCGAGCCACAGCTCCCACGCGACCGACAGCACGATCAGCGCGAGCAGACTTGCAATGCTCAGCCTGCGCAGCCCTTGCGCGCCGTGGGGCGCTGCCTGGGTAGCGGGGATGGGGGGCGATTGCGGCGTCTGATGTGTGTGATGCGACATTCCCGCGTCGTAGGCATCGGCCCCTTGGGGCAGGTCGGGCGGTGTGGCAGTCATGGGCTTGTCTCGTGGGCCGGAACTACTGCAAGGGAGGCGTGCGTCACGCGCGGTGCGTGACGCAAACGCTCATTCTGCCAGCTTGGCGGCCGCGCGTGCGAGTCGCGCACCGAGTGCCGAGGCCAACTGGCGCTCTTCGGCGGAGAGCGGGTTGCCGTCATGCGCGAAATGCGTGGCCCCGTAAGGTGAGCCGCCGGTACGGGTGCTCGAGAGCGCGGGTTCTGTGTAAGGCAGCCCCATGAGCAACATGCCGTGATGCAGCAGGGGGATCATCATCGACAGCAGCGTGCTTTCCTGGCCGCCGTGCAGGCTGGCGCTAGACGTGAACACGCACGCGGGCTTCCCGGCCAGTGCGCCAGAGAGCCATTGCGGTGTGGTGCCGTCGAGAAAGTACTTCAACGCGGCCGCCATATTGCCGAAGCGCGTGGGCGATCCGAGGGCCAGGCCGGCGCATTCCTCGAGATCGCGCAATTCGACATAAGGCGGGCCGCTGTCCGGAATGTCCGGTGCGCTGGCCTCGCAAACGGTCGAGACGGCGGGAACGGTGCGCACGCGGGCCTGCGCACCGGGCACGCTGTCGATGCCGGCAGCGATGCATTGCGCGAGCTGTGCGGTGGTGCCGTGACGGCTGTAGTACAGGACGAGAATTTCGGTCATGAAGTCGAATTGGCTGGGGCAAGGGGCGACACTCGCCCGAGCCTCGTATCTTGAGGTGAAAAGCTGGCGAAAAGTGCGGGTATTATAGGGTGTTCCTATTGGCGTAACGGTGCGGGCGAGCGCCCGCCGTGCCAGCGTTCTCATTCAGGAGCCCGATTTGTTCAAACTGTCCCGCATCAATTGGAATAACGTTCGCCAACTGCTGAGATACGCGCTTGCGCGGGCTCAGGACGACCGGATTCCGCAAGTGGCGGGTAGTCTGACGTTCACCTCGATCCTGTCGATCGTGCCGCTGTTCGCCGTGACATTCGCCTTGTTCACGGCCTTCCCGATCTTCAATTCGTTTCGCGACGCCTTGCAGGGGTTCCTGCTCGAACACCTGATGCCCGAGAGCGTTAACGCGCAGATTTTCAACTACCTGAATCAGTTCGCCTCGAAGGCGAAAAGCCTGACGGCGTTCGGTCTGATTGGTTTGCTGGTGACATCGGTGCTCACGTTGATGACCATCGAGTCGGCGTTCAATGTGATCTGGCGCGTGCCGCGCCCGAGACCGCTTGCGCAACGGCTGCTCATTTACTGGAGCTTGCTGACGCTCGGTCCGTTGCTGTTTGGCGTGAGTCTGTCGATCAGTTCCTACGTGTTCACGCAGTCGATGTCGTTGGTGAGCACGCTGCCGCCGGTGGTGGCGTCGTTGCTCAGCCTGATTCCGCTCGCGCTGACCGGCGTGGCCTTTATGCTGATGTATGTCTACATGCCAAACTGCAAGGTTGACTGGCGCGATGCGTTGGTCGGCGGCATTGTGGCGGCGCTGGCGTTCGATCTGACCAAGCGTGGCTTCGGCATGTACATTCGTCAGTTCCCGACTTACACGGCGGTGTATGGCGCATTTGCGGCGGTGCCGATTTTCCTGCTCTGGGTCTATCTGTCATGGCTGGTCGCGTTGCTCGGGGCGACGATCACATCGGTCCTGCCTGCGTTGCGTCTCGGCCATTTTCAATATCCCCGGTTTCCGGGCAGCGATCTGCTTGACGGCCTGACGCTCATCCACCTGCTCAATCGCGATCGTGAAAACGGAGGCAGCGGGCGAACGACGGCGCAATTGGCGCGCACCATGCGCACGAGCCTAGATCACGCCAATGATCTGCTGACCCGGCTCGAGCGCATGGCATGGGTGGGTCGGTTGACCCTGCAGCCGCCGGCTGAACGTTGGCTGTTGCTCGCCAATCCGCGCACGACTACATTGGCCCCGCTTGTCGCGCAGCTTGCGCTTAACGTCGACGAGTTGGCGCGGCAAATGGAACGCCATGCGCTCGACGGCGCCCACGTTGCCGAGATGCTGCGCGAAGGCAAATGGGACGTACCGCTCGCCGACGCACTGCCGCGCGCCGTCACGTCGGACGATGATGGGGCGGACGCGCTGGCCGAGGCCGAGGCGGGGAGTCGGGAAGCCCCGGCGGGCCATCCGGATCAGGCAGGTTCCGACGGACAGGATGGAAGGGACGGAAGGGACGGAAGCGACGGACGTCGCGGACCTGATGGACCTGGCGGACGTCAGGGTCGCGAGAGCGCTAGAGCTTGATGCGCCCCAGACAGATGTCCCGGAACATCACCCAGTCGCCCATCAGACTGTAGAGCGGGTGACGAAACGTCGCGGGCCGATTCTTCTCGAAGAAGAAATGGCCCACCCACGCGAACGCATAGCCGCAAACGACAGCCGCGAGCAGCCACCATGCGTTGCCAGTCACGGCGAATGCCACCAGAAAGGCGATCACTCCCCACGAGCCGACGAAATGCAGGCGGCGGCAGACGGGATTGCGGTGCTCACCGAGATAGAACGGATAAAAGTCGGCAAACCGGCGAAATGTCGGTGCACCATCGTGCGTATCTCGCATGACAAGCCTCCTCGTTAGCGAAGGTGACGCGCTCAGTGTCGCATGAATTTCACGAGGGCATCGAGCAGCGCGTCCGGCTGTTCCGTCATGATCGCGTGCCCGGAATCCACGACCTCCACCGTCACCGGTGCACCGGCCGCGCGTAGCGCATCGAGCAGTGATTGTGCGGCACGCGGCGGTGTCATCTGATCGCGCTGTCCCAGCACGGCAAGCACCGGGCATTTGACGTGCGCGGCAGCTTCCGTCCCCTGATCGTAGCGATTACACGCCTCGAAGTCGGTGAGAAACACCTTGGCGGGATTGCGCTGTGACACCCGTTCCATCAGTCGTTGGTTACCACCCCAAGTCCAGAAACCCGGGCCGGGCGCCGAGGGCTTGGCTGCGAGTGTGCTGTGCGACCACGCGTTAACCAGCGCGATGGCCTCGGGTTCGCGCTCGGCGGCCGCTTCGAGCAGAACATCGGAGACCTTCATCGGGTAAGCGGTGCCCACGAGGGCGATCCGCGACACGCGCGCGGGATGGCGTGCGGCGGCGTCGAGCGCGATCAGCGACCCCATGCTGTGCCCGACCCACGCGGCATTGCCGACGCCGGCAGCGTCGAGCACGGCCACCACACGGTCGGCCATGTCGCCAATCGTCTTCAAGGGCGCACCCGTGCTGCGGTGGTGGCCCGGCAGATCCAGTGCGAGCACGTTCATGCCATGATGGGCAAGGTATCGGCTCTGCAATCCCCACACACTGTGATCGTGTTGCGCGCCGTGCAGAAAGACAACCGTGGGCTGGCCAGGGTCGATCGACTTGCCGGCGGTATAGGCATAAACGGTATGGCCTGCAATGTCGAATTTCATCGGGCTTGTCCCCTGGACGAAGGTTTGATCGCCGCTTTCAGGCCGCGCTTGAGATCCTGAATCAGGTCGTCGGGGTCTTCCAGACCAATCGACAGGCGTACCGTGCCTTCCCCGATACCGGCGGCGGCGAGTGCCGCGGCGTCCATGCGGAAATGGGTAGTCGATGCCGGGTGAATGACAAGCGAGCGGGCGTCTCCGACGTTGGCCAAGTGGGAAAAGAGTTGCAGCGACTCGATAAAACGACGTCCTGCCGCGCGGTCTCCGTTCAGGTTGAAACTGAAGACGGCGCCCGCCCCCCGTGGCAGCAAACGTTTGGCCAGCGCGTAATCGGGATGCGATGGCAACTCGGGGTAGGCCACGCTCGCTACGGCTTCATGCCCGGCCAGGAACTCCACCACTCGACGGGCATTGTCGACGTGACGTGCCATGCGCAGCGGTAGCGTTTCAATCCCCTGCAGCAACTGCCATGCTGCCTGCGGATGCAGGCAGGCGCCAAAGTCCCGCAAGCCCTCGCGACGAGCGCGTAGCAAAAATGGCGCGACGGAATTTTCTTCCGCGAACACCATGCCATGGAAGCCGTCATAGGGCTCGGTCAGTTCGGGGAATTTGCCGCTTTTCTCGAAATCGAATGTGCCGCCGTCGACCAGAATGCCGCCGATGGTCGTGCCGTGCCCGCCAAGGAATTTGGTGGCGGAGTGATACACGAGGTCGGCGCCGTGATCGAAGGGGCGAATCAGCCACGGCGTGGTGAATGTGCTATCGACCAGCAACGGCACGCCGGCGTCGTGGGCAATCTGGGAGACCTGCGGAATGTCGAGGACATCGAGCCCCGGATTGCCAAGCGTCTCGCCGAAGAACAGCCGGGTCTCAGGGCGCACGGCGGCGCGCCAGCCCTCCAGATCGCCCGGGCGGACAAACGTCGTCTCGATGCCGAAACGTCGCAAGGTGTAGTGCAGCAGATTGTGCGAGCCGCCGTACAGCGCACTCGACGCCACGATGTGTGCGCCGGCCCCCATGAGCGTGGCAATGGCCAGATGCAGCGCAGCCTGACCGCTCGCCGTCGAGATCGCGCCGGCGCCATTTTCCAGTGCTGCCATGCGCTCTTCGAAGACGGCATTCGTTGGATTGGAGATGCGCGAATAGACATGCCCTGCGCGCTCCATATTGAAGAGCGCGGCTGCCTGATCCGAATCGGAGAAGACGAACGACGTGGTCTGATAGATCGGGGTCGCTCGCGCACCGGTGACGGGGTCGGGGGCGGCCCCGGCGTGAAGGGCGAGTGTATCGAAGTGCGGGACTGACATGTCGGAGAGGGCCTCGCGGTTGGCTTGACGTTGACTTGGCACTGACTCGTGATGCGGGCTTTACGTATACGGCAATCCTAGCACCACCTTCGTGCGCTCCGACAGGCTTTGCAGACGTCATCAGGGAAATTGCGGTGTTGTCCGACGGGTAAGGTGCGGCAATGTCCGAACACTCACAAGGAATCGGCCGAAAACCCGCGCCATACGGACATGTGCGCGTCTTGCGCCTTTCCTTTTCAGGCGCTTTCCGATAGCATCCTTTGAACATGTTCTAATCACTAACTACGCGGAGACAACGGCGTGCGTGCCAGTGATCCGTCTCGCAAGGCGAAGTTTGGCGGAAGTCTGGCAATGCGTCCGGCGGCAGCGTTCTGCCACGATTGCCCGAGCAACACAAAGAGGAGTGTGTGCCATGCGTGTGTCTGACATCCTGAAAGTAAAGGGCAACACCCTTTTCACCGTGACCCCGGAGACGTCGCTGGCCGATGCTGTCGACACGATGGCGGAGCACGACATCGGTTCGCTCGTCGTGATGGAGTACGGCGATCTCGTGGGCATGCTCACGTTCCGTGAAATCATCAATACGATCAGCAAGAACGGCGGTACCGTGGGCAGCTCCACGATTCGCAAGGTGATGGACGATCATCCGCTCACCTGCACGCCCGAGACGGACGTCAACGAAGTACGGCGCATGATGCTCGAGCGTCACGCCCGCTATCTTCCGGTGATGGACAACCGCACGCTCATGGGCGTGATTTCTTTCTACGATGTGGCGCGCGCGGTCGTCGAGGAGCAATCCTTCGAAAACCGCATGCTCAAGGCCTACATTCGTGACTGGCCGGCCGAGGAAGCGGAAAACGCGAAGTGAGTGAGGCCAG
Organism: Pandoraea fibrosis; assembly: GCF_000807775.2. NCBI lineage: Bacteria > Pseudomonadati > Pseudomonadota > Betaproteobacteria > Burkholderiales > Burkholderiaceae > Pandoraea > Pandoraea fibrosis. The sequence goes on from NZ_CP047385.1 coordinate 2,983,587, forward strand.
CCAGCGCGGGGCACGCGGCGAGGGCCACCAATCACGTCTGCTGAAGGAACGGCGCTTCGCGCCGTTCTTCTGGACGCAGTTTCTGGGCGCGATGAACGACAACGTGTTCAAGATCGCGTTCACGTCGCTTGTCACCTACCACGCATCGCTATTCCAGAACGTCGACGGTAAGACCGCGGCGTTCCTGATTTCGGCCATCTTCATTGCGCCGTTTCTCCTGTTTTCCGCGACCAGCGGCCAGATTGCCGACAAGTGGGACAAGGCGCGCCTGATCCGCTTCGTCAAGTCGCTGGAGATCGCGATCATGGCCGTCGGCGCGGCCGGCTTCCTCTGGACGAGCGCGCCCTTGCTCTTCGTCTGCACGTTTTTGATGGGGCTGCACTCCACGCTGTTCGGCCCGGTGAAGTATGCGTATCTGCCACAGCATCTCGCCAGTCACGAATTGGTGGGGGGCAACGGCCTCGTTGAAATGGGCACCTTCGTGGCGATTCTGATCGGCACGATCGTCGGCGGAGAGATTGCCGGCGCAGGGGCGGGGTCGTTGCCATGGCTCGGCGGCGTCTGCCTTGGGCTGGCGTTGTTGGGACGCCTGGTGTCGACGTGGGTGCCGCAAACGCCGGCTGCCCAGCCGGATCTGCGCATCAACTGGAATCCCTTCACCGAGACGTGGCGCAATCTTCGGATCGCGCGCACCGACCGCGCGGTGTTCCAAAGCCTGCTCGGTATTTCCTGGCTTTGGTTCCTGGGAGCGACCTTTCTCGCGTCGTTCTTCAATTTCGCGCATGACGTGCTGAGCGCTGACCCGGACGTCGTCACGCTGCTGCTCGCCATGTTCTCCGTCGGTATCGGCGTTGGCTCGTTGCTGTGCGAGCGACTCTCGTCCGGCAAGGTGGAAATCGGGCTGGTGCCGTTCGGCTCGATCGGCATGACCGTATTTGCTGTCGATCTGTATTTTGCGAGCCGGGGCGGGGCTGGCGGTGCCGCACTGCAAACGGTCGGACAGTTCATCTCTCAACCGGCCCATTGGCGAATTCTCGCGGATCTGTTTCTGCTGGCCATGTTCGGCGGGTTCTACAGCGTACCGTTGTACGCGTTGATTCAGAGCCGCAGCAAGCCGTCGCATCGTGCGCGCATCATCGCCGCGAACAACATTCTCAATGCGTTGTTCATGATCGTGTCCGCGCTCATGGCGATGGCGCTCACGCGCGCCGGATTCAGCATCGATCAGTTGTATCTGGTGACCGGCATTCTCAATGCGCTGGTCGCGGTCTATCTCTACACGTTGCTCCCGGAATTCCTGATCCGATTCGTCATGTGGTTGCTGCTGCACACCATCTACCGTATCGACGTCAAAGGGGCCGACCAGATTCCGGACGAGGGGCCGTGCGTGCTGGTTTGCAATCACGTGAGCTTCGCTGACGCGGTGATCATCGGGGCATCGATCCGGCGGCCGGTTCGCTTCGTGATGGACCATCGAATTTTCCGCATCCCCGTGTTGTCCTGGTTCTTCCGAACGGTCGGTGCGATTCCGATTGCGCCGGCGCACGAGGATGCAGGGGGGCTCAACAAGGCCTACGAGCAGATCGCAAAGGCGTTGGAGGCAGGCGAGGTCGTCTGTATTTTCCCCGAGGGGAAACTCACGGCGTCGGGTGACGTGCAGGTTTTCCGTCAGGGCGTGCAGCGCATTATCGAGCGCAGTCCCGTGCCGGTCGTGCCAATGGCGCTGCGCGGACTGTGGGGGAGTTTCTTCTCGCGACACGGCGGCGCGGCAATGACGCGCCCGTTCAAACGCGGCATCCTGAATCGACTGGAGCTTGTCATCGGGGAACCGGTGGCGCCCGCCCAGGCTACCCCCGAGGCGCTGCGCGAAAAGGTGCTCAAACTGCGCGGCCCGTGGCCAGTCTGAACTGGCCTTAGGACTTAGGAGAAACGCGTCGCGTCGTCGGATGTTTCCGAAGCCGGGGGTGGGCATTGCTCAAAATGCGGTGATTCGGGCGTCCGACGTCACGGTATGCCGCACAGGGCGGGGCGGGGCGGCGGGATCGCTGGCATAATAGGGCCTTCCCGTCTCACCCGAACCTGATCCCCGTATGTCTGGCAATACGCTTGGAACCCTGTTTACCGTCACCACTTTCGGCGAATCGCATGGCCCGGCCATTGGCTGCGTCATCGATGGCTGTCCGCCGGGAATGGCGCTCACGGAAGCCGACATTCAGGTGGAGCTGGATCGCCGCCGTCCTGGCACGTCGCGTCACGTCACGCAGCGAAATGAGCCTGACGCCGTTGAGATCCTCTCCGGCGTATTCGAGGGCGTTACGACAGGCACGCCGATCGCGCTGCTTATTCGCAATACCGATCAGCGCAGCAAGGATTACGGCAACATCGTTCAGACGTTCCGTCCCGGCCACGCCGATTACACCTATTTGCAAAAGTACGGCGTTCGCGACTATCGCGGTGGCGGTCGCTCGTCGGCGCGTCTGACGGCACCGGTTGTGGCCGCCGGCGCGGTCGCCAAGAAGTGGCTGGCCGAACGATATGGCGTGCAGGTGCGCGGTTGCATGACGCAGCTCGGCGACATCGAGATCCCGCAGACCGATTGGTCGCAAGTGTCGCAGAACCCGTTCTTCGCGGCCAACGCCGACGTGGTGCCGCAACTTGAAACCTATATGGATGAGCTTCGCAAGGCCGGAGATTCCGTCGGAGCGAAGCTGCGTGTCATTGCGTCCGGTGTTCCGGTCGGGCTGGGTGAGCCGTTGTTCGATCGCCTGGACGCAGACATTGCCCATGCCATGATGGGGTTGAACGCGGTGAAGGGAGTGGAGATCGGGGCTGGTTTCCGTAGCGTCACCCAGAAGGGCTCGGAGCATGGCGACGAACTGACCCCGGAAGGCTTTGTCGGGAACAATGCCGGTGGCATTCTCGGCGGCATTTCCACGGGGCAGGATATCGATGTCTCGATCGCGATCAAGCCCACGTCGAGCATTCGGACGCCGCGTCGCTCGATCGATGTCACGGGCCAACCGTCGTCGGTGGAGACTTTCGGTCGTCACGACCCTTGCGTGGGTATCCGCGCAACGCCGATTGCCGAAGCGTTGCTGGCGCTTGTGCTGATCGATCATGCGTTACGCCACCGCGCGCAGTGTGGCGACGTGCACGTGAGCACGCCTGTCATCCCGGCACGTGTGCCGGAGTAAATACGCTGGACTGACGACGATGCGCGCGACCCGCAGCGAGTGCTGTCAGTTGCGCAAACCAAAAACGCCAGACGAGTTGTCTGGCGTTTTTTTTACGTCCTACTCCTTGCATTGCGTGATCGGGCGTTCGTCCTTCGCGGTGTAGAGCGTGCCTTCCGGTCCTTTGCTCCACCAGACGAGTGTCGATCCGACATGTTTCTCTCCGCTCGCTGCGCGCGCGGGCTTGAGGACCTCCCGCTTGCCCATCCAATACAGCGTAACGTTACCGCCCAGATTGTGATCGTCATAGACGACCAATGCGACGTGCGCGTTGTCACACAAGTACGACACCGACTTTGCCTGCACGGCGCCACCGGTGAGCGCGAGCGCGCCCGTCAGTGCGACACCCGACAACCTGATGGAAGTTCTCGACATCATGCCTCCTTGCCATTGGCGTTGATCCGACATCGATATGACGGCGATTGCGTGAGCGAGTTGCGAAATGGCGCGTCATCTATGGCTTGCAAACAAAAACCGCCGGACGAGCCGGCGGCAATACGACATTACATGTTCGGGTAGTTAGGCCCGCCACCGCCTTCCGGCGTGACCCACACGATATTCTGCGTCGGGTCCTTGATGTCGCACGTTTTGCAGTGCACGCAGTTCTGTGCGTTGATTTGCAGACGCTCCGAGTCGTCGTCGTTCTTCACGAATTCGTACACGCCCGCCGGACAATAGCGTTGTTCGGGGCCCGCGTATTCGGCCAAATTGATCCCGACCGGTACGCTCGGGTCCTTGAGCGTCAGGTGAGCAGGCTGGTTTTCTTCGTGGTTGGTGTTCGAGATGAAAACCGACGACAGACGGTCGAATGTGAGCTTGCCGTCCGGCTTCGGATAGACGATCGGCTGGCATTGCGCGGCCGGCAGCAGGCTTTCGTGATCGGCCTTCTTGCGATGGATTGTCCACGGCATTTTGCCGCCCAGCAGCTTCTGCTCGATGCCGGTCATGAGCGTGGCGACGGTCAAGCCCTTCTTGAACCATTGCTTGAAGTTGCGCGCCTTGTTCAGCTCTTCGTGCAGCCACGACTGCTCGAATGCTGCCGGGTAGGCAGTGAGTTCGTCGCGTTGACGCTCGGCGCTCAGCGCGTCGAAAGCGGCATCGGCCGCCATCATGCCGCTCTTGATGGCCGCGTGACTGCCCTTGATGCGACTCACGTTGAGGAAGCCCGCCTCGCAGCCAACGAGCGCCCCTCCCTTGAATACGAGCTTCGGCAGCGCCAGCAACCCACCCGCCGTAATGGCGCGGGCACCATACGAGAGGCGCTTGCCGCCCTCGAGGAAGTGGCGAATCGACGGGTGCGTCTTATAGCGCTGGAATTCCTCGAACGGGGACAGATACGGATTGCTGTAATCCAGACCGACGATGAAGCCCACGGCGACCTGATGGTTCGGCAGGTGGTAGAGGAACGACCCGCCGTAGGTCTGCGCATTGAGCGGCCAGCCGGCCGTGTGGATCACCAGGCCTTCCTTGTGCTTGGCCGGATCGATTTCCCACAATTCCTTGATGCCCAGACCGTAAGCCTGCGGATCGCGGCCTTCATCGAGGTTGAACTTGCGCATCAACTGGCGCCCGAGGCTGCCGCGTGCACCTTCCGAGAAAATCGTGTATTTGGCATGCAGTTCCATGCCGAGCTGGAAGTTCTCGGTCGGCTCGCCGTCTTTGCCAACGCCCATGTTGCCGGTCGCCACGCCCATGACCGCGCCATCGTCGTCGTACAGGATCTCGGCGGCCGGAAAGCCAGGGAAGATCTCGACGCCCAGCGCTTCGGCCTGCTGGCCGAGCCAGCGCACGACGTTGCCCAGACTGATGACGTAATTGCCGTGGTTCTGGAAGCAGGCCGGCAGCAGCCAGGACGGGGTGGGGGTGGCGCCCGTCTCGTTCAGGAACAGGAAACGGTCTTCCACGACGGGGGTGTCGAGGGGGGCACCGAGTTCCTTCCAATTGGGGATGAGTTCGGTCAGCGCACGCGGGTCCATGACGGCGCCCGACAGAATATGAGCACCGATTTCCGAGCCTTTTTCCAGCACGCAAACGGAAATTTCCTTGCCGGCTTCCTGCGCACGTTGCTTCAAACGGATAGCCGTGGACAGGCCGGCCGGACCGCCGCCAACAATGACGACGTCATATTCCATCGACTCCCTCGGGCCGTACTGCTCAAGCAGCTTGGGATCCATTGATGCTCCTGTTATAAACGTTAGAATTCGTGGGTGCGGCCATTTTCCGGGAATGGGGAACACCTCGCAACCGCATATTAATAGCACGATCGTTCGGTTTGGTAGGTAGGAAGCTCTAGCGGCGAGCCTTGCGGCGGTGCCGTTTTTCAACAGGTGTTTGGGGTTGAGGGAGACGACGATGGGGCGTTCGCTGAATCTGGAAGGCAAAGTGGCGATGGTGACGGGAGCATCGAGCGGGCTCGGCATGCAGTTTGCCAAGGTGCTCGCCCAGGCCGGGGCCAAGGTCGTGCTTGCCAGCCGCCGGGTGGAGCGGCTCAAGGAGTTGCGCGCGGAGATCGAGTCGCAGGGTGGGGCAGCCCACGTCGTACCATTGGACGTGACCGACTACGACAGCATTCGGGCGGGTGTCGCGCATGCCGAGACCGAGGCCGGGGCCATTGACATTCTCATTAACAATTCGGGCGTGTCGGCGCAGCAGCGGCTGGTCGATGTGACGCCTCAGGAGTACGACTACGTTCTCGGCACGAATACGCGAGGCGCTTTTTTCGTGGCGCAGGAAGTCGCCAAGCGCATGATCCGTCGTTCGAAGGGGGATCCGCAGCGTCAGCACAGAATCATCAATGTGGCGTCGGTTGCGGGGCAACGCGCCATTTCCATGCTCGGCGTGTATTGCGTCAGCAAGGCCGCGGTCATCCATATGACGCGAGCAATGGCACTGGAGTGGGGGCGTTTCAACATCAATGTGAATGCGCTGTGTCCGGGCTATATCGACACCGAGATCAACCACGAACATTGGCAGACCGAGGCGGGTCGCAAGTTGATTCAGATGTTGCCGCGTCAGCGGGTGGGGGAACCAAGCGATCTCGATGGACTGATTCTGCTTTTGGCCTCGGACGATTCTCGATTTATCAATGGCTCGATCATGACCGTCGACGATGGTCTGGCGGTGGGATGAGCCATTTCAAGCCGAGTGCCGCGATGATTCCGTCGATTGCGCAGGCCGGGTGCGATGCGGCAATCGGGGATTGCCCGAGGCAGTCAGCCGCGTGAGCACGGGCGCATAATTTGTCGATGCTCACGGGGTCGTGACGGGTGTTGCGTTGACGTCGGACCCCGAATCATCTTGAGGACAACATGCGTAATCCAGGCTGGCGGGGGCTCATCGGAGTCGCGCTTGCCCTCGCCGTTACTGCGCTGCCCGTGGCCGCGCAACCCTATAAGGCCGAATACTCGCTGTCGATCGTGCCGGACGCCGGCACGCCGTGGGGCAAAGGCACACAGCTCTGGGCGGACATGGTGCGCGAGCGCACTCGCGGGCGCATCAACATACGGTTACACCCGGGCGCCATGCTTGTCGGTGGCGATCAGACGCGCGAGTTCACCGCATTGCGCCAGGGCGTGATCGACATGGCGGTCGGCTCGACGATCAACTGGTCGTCGGCAATCCCCGAATTCAACGTCTTCTCCTTGCCGTTTCTGCTGCGCGGCTACCGGTCGCTCGACGCGCTCACACAAGGCGACGTTGGGCGTGAGCTGTTCCGCCGCGTGGAGGAGCAAGGGGTCGTGCCGTTGGCGTGGGGGGAAAACGGGTTCCGACAACTGAGCAATTCGCGTCGTCCGATCCGTGCGCCAGAAGATATGCGAGGCCTGCGTTTCCGCGTTGTCGGGTCATTGCTGTTCAACGACATCTTCACGGCGCTGGGCGCAGTGCCCACGCAGATGACATGGAACGAAGCCATTCGGGCGATACGCACACGCAAGATCGATGGTCAGGAAAATCCGATCACGATCTACAACAATGTGCGACTCGATACGCTGGGGCAACGCTACATCACGGTGTGGGATTACGTGGCAGATCCTATTCTGTTCGTCGTCAACCGTCAGGTCTGGGAGAGTTGGTCGCCACAGGATCGTGACATCGTGCGCGAGGCGGCGATGGAGGCCGCACGCTTCGAGGTCACGCTGGCCCGGGAAGATCTTCTGAGCACCGGGCGCGGCACCTGGGAGGATCTGGAGGCGCGCGGCGTCAAGGTCACGCGACTCACGCCGGATCAGCGTCAGCGCTTTGTCGATTCGACGCGCGCCGTCTATACGAAATGGAAGGCGCTGGTCGGGCGCGATCTGGTCGAAAAGGCCGAAGCAGCGGTGAAAGACGACGCGTCGCTCAACAAGCCGAACGATATGAGCGTGCGCAAGTAATCGCGGAGGACGTGGGTTCGGAAATGTCCGAGGTACCACGCTCACGTCGTCCGAAAAACCTGCCGGTTCAGGCAAATCACGGCGTGGTGCCACACGCCCATCCATCCGAAGCGCTACACTTTATCCCCATGGCGCCCTGTCATCGCACGACGGGGCGTTGATTTTCAATATGGGGAATTTGCAGTGTCGTCAGAATACAAAGAAGTCTTTCGCATGAGCATGCCTATTCGCTGGGGCGATATGGATGCGTTCGGGCATGTCAATAACACCGTGTACTTTCGCTACATGGAGCAGGTGCGGATCTCCTGGCTGGAGTCCCTGAACATTGCGTCGGAAGAGAGTTCGACGGGCGAAGGGCCGGTCATTATCAATGCGAACATGACGTTCTTGCGCCAATTGCGCTATCCGGGCGATATCGATTGCCGCATGTTCGTCGGTGCTCCAGGACGTAGCAGTGTCGACACCCGATTCGAGTTACGCCGTGCCGATACGCCCGACGTGGTCGTTGCCGAGGGCGGCGCGAAGATCGTCTGGGTGAACTACAAGGAGGAGAAGTCGGTGCCGCTGCCGGAAGCCGTGCGGGCGCTGATGGCGTGAGATCGCTGCCGGGGCATGAGGAGCGCGTCGTATGCGCTGCGCATTCTCTCGCGGTTCAGTTGCCGAGCAGTCGCTGAACGAGTTCGGTGGCCGTGCCTGCGCCGTACTTCTGCATCAGACGTGCGCGATAGATATCGACGGTGCGCGGGCTGATGTCGAGGATCTTGCCGATCTGTTTGCTGGTCTTGCCTTGCACGAGTTGCGCGGCGATTTCGCGTTCGCGGGCCGTCAGAGCTACGGCGACCCGGCGCGTAGCGGACATATCTTCGAAGGTCCAGAGGCCCGCGGCATGGGGATCCTGAACGTCGAGCGAGCGCCCTGTTACGTGGCACCAGAATAGCTCGCCGTTGGCGCGACGCATGATGCGCTCGTCAGCGTAGACCCCTTGAGTGCTCATGATCGGGGGGATACGTTCGCCGATGCGCTCGAACTCCTTCGGCGATGGATATAGCACTTGAAATGACTGGCCGATAAGGGATTCGTGCTCGTAGCCGAAGATTTTGCCGAGCTGACGATTGCAGTCTTCGATGATGCGCTGGCGAGAAATGACCAGGCCGACTGGCGCGATGTGAAAGGCTGTCTGGTAGTCGAACGTCGGCATGGGGGGCGGTGCGGGTCCGGTCAGGCCGCGTGCCGGTGCTGCGCGATGGCGGCTCGATACGCGGGGAGATATGTAATTTCACGTATTGTGCCCCATTTGCCCGCCACCGTAAGCTCTATGATTGCATGAGGTGCATTGTCCTGGCGGTTGGCGGGGCGGCGCAAGCCTCGCAACGCGTGAGAGCGCGGCATAATTTCAATTCTCAACCGAGGGAAAGGGACAAACGATGAACAAGGTATACGCCAGCGCCAAGGAGGCGCTTGCCGGTGTCGTCGCAGACGGGCAAACGCTCGCCGTCGGTGGCTTCGGCCTGTGTGGCATTCCGGAGGCCCTGATCGCCGCGTTGCGCGACTCGGGCGTCAAGGGGCTCACCTGCATCAGCAACAACGCCGGTGTCGACGGCTTTGGTCTGGGTCTGCTGCTCGAGACGCGTCAGATCAAGAAAATGATTTCCTCGTACGTTGGCGAGAACAAGGAATTCGAGCGCCAGTATCTGGCTGGCGAACTCGAACTCGAATTTACGCCGCAAGGCACGCTGGCAGAGAAGCTTCGCGCCGGTGGTGCGGGCATTCCGGCGTTCTTCACGAAGACCGGTGTGGGCACCGTGGTCGCCGAAGGCAAGGAAACGCGCGAGTTCGACGGCGAGACATACGTGATGGAGCGCTCGCTGCGCGCCGACGTCGCGCTGGTGAAGGCTGCCAAGGCGGATCGTGCCGGTAACCTTGTGTTCAATCGCACGGCGCGTAACTTCAACCCGATGGCCGCCATGGCCGGCAAGATCACGATCGTCGAAGTCGAAGAACTGGTCGACACCGGTTCGATCGACCCGGACGACGTGCACCTGCCCGGTATCTTCGTTCAGCGCATCGTGCTGAACGCGCATCCGGAAAAACGCATTGAACAGCGCACGGTACGTGCCAAGTAAGCGCCGAGATCAAGGAGATAACCATGGCATGGAATCGTGATGAAATGGCTGCGCGCGCGGCGCGTGAGCTCGAAGACGGCTTTTACGTCAACCTCGGCATCGGTTTGCCCACGCTGGTGGCGAACCATGTGCCGGCGGGCATGGAAGTGTGGCTGCAATCGGAGAACGGCCTGCTCGGTATCGGCCCGTTCCCGACGGAAGACGAAGTCGATGCCGACATGATCAACGCAGGCAAGCAGACGGTCACCACGCTGCCGGGCTCGTCGATCTTCTCGTCGGCGGACTCGTTCGCGATGATCCGCGGTGGTCACATCAACCTGGCGATCCTCGGCGCCATGCAGGTCAGCGAGAAGGGCGATCTTGCGAACTGGATGATTCCGGGCAAGATGATCAAGGGCATGGGCGGTGCGATGGACCTCGTTGCCGGCGTGGGTCGCGTGGTCGTGCTCATGGAGCATGTTGCCAAGGGCGATGCCCACAAGATCCTCAAAGCTTGCGATCTGCCGCTCACGGGCGTTGGCGTGGTCAACCGCATCATCACCGACCTCGGGGTGATCGATGTCACGCCGGATGGCCTGAAAGTGGTTGAGCTGGCGTCGGGTGTGACGAAAGAAGAAATTTCGCAGAAGACCGGGGCGCCGCTCGATACGAGCGCTGTCTGAGGTCAGGGTGAGGTGTCAGTCGGCTCCTGTTGCAATCGCGCAGAGGCCTCCTGACACGCGGTGTTGCTGAGGGTTGCCGTGGCCGTTGAACCCGGTGATCAGTGGAAGGCGAAACGGGCGGGGAATTTCCCCGCCCGTTTTGTTTTCAGGGTGTCGGCACACCCTCTGCGGCGTTTGCGTTCAGACGTTCGCCGAGCGTTGCAGGCGGGGCGGTTACTGCGCGACCCAGCCACCATCCATGTTCCATGCCACGCCGCGGACCTGCGCGCCGGCGTCGCTGCACAGGAAAACGGCTAGCGCGCCAAGCTGTTCCGGCGTCACGAACTCGCCCGACGGCTGCTTTTCGCCAAGTAGCGACCGCTTTGCCTCATCGCCCGAAAGATGCTCGCGTGCGGCGCGATCGTCGATTTGCTTTTGCACGAGCGGTGTGAGAACGAAGCCCGGGCAGATCGCATTGGCTGTTACGCCTGTCTGCGCGTTTTCCAGTGCGGTGACTTTTGTCAGGCCGACGATGCCGTGTTTGGCGGCGACGTAGGCCGATTTGCCAGCCGAGCCCACGAGCCCATGGACCGAGGCGATATTGATGATCCGTCCCCAGTTGCGCTGGCGCATGCCGGGCAAGGCGAGCCGCGTGGTATGAAACGCCGAGCTCAGGTTGATCGCGATGATCGCGTCCCATTTGTCCGTCGGAAAATCCTGAATCTCGGCAACGTGCTGAATGCCCGCGTTGTTGACCAGAATGTCGACGCCGCCGAATTCCGATTCGGCGTATTGCATCATCGCTTCGATCTCGCTGGCGCGGCTCATGTCGGCGCCGTGATACCCGATCAGCGTGCCGGTGTGCCCCGCCTTGGCCGCCGTTTCGGCAATGGCCCTGCGCGCTGCATCGGCGTCACCGAAGCCGTTTGTGATGAGATTGGCTCCCTGTGCCGCGAGTGCCTGTGCCATACCGAGACCAATGCCGCTGGTCGAGCCGGTCACGAGGGCGATTTTTCCTTTCAACATTGCATGGTCTCCGTGCGGATGAAGGGTGGGGGATTTGCCCGCAATCGATGAGCACGTCCGCGAACTGCGGTTTGATGCGGTTCATAAGTCGCCTCATTCTAGCTTACGGTTCCGGGCAGGCGCGGTAGAATTCGGGTCTGGAAACCGATCCGATGAGTCTGCCATGTCGAGCCACGTGCCACGTCTGTCGAACGTTCAGTGTCTGAGTCCCTCCGGTTTGCATCGGATGGCGTACACGGAATGGGGCGACCCCGAGAATTCACGTGTGCTGATTTGCGTGCACGGACTCACACGGTGCGGTCGCGATTTTGACGCGCTGGCGAAGGCCTTCGCGAACGACTACCGTGTCATCTGTCCCGATGTGGTCGGCCGAGGGCAATCCTCGTGGCTGACGAATCCCGCGGGTTATGTTGTGCCGCAGTATGTCGCCGACATGGTGACGTTGATTGCGCGACTCGGTGTGTCGTCGGTGGATTGGTTCGGCACTTCGATGGGCGGTTTGATCGGCATGGGGCTGGCAGGTTTGCCGGATACACCGATTCGCAGTCTGTTGCTCAACGATGTGGGGCCGCATATCGATGCCTCTGCATTGGCTCGCATCGGTCAATATGTAGGGATTCCGAAGCGATTTGCATCGTTGGACGAGGGGGCGGATTACCTTTGGTCGATTTCTTCGGCGTTCGGACCGCATACGCGTGAGGAGTGGCTCGCGCTGTGCGAGCCGTTGCTCAAGGCCGAAGGCGACGGTTACGTATTGCGCTACGATCCTTCCATCGGTGCTGCATTTACCGCAGTGCCGCCGGAGGCCATTGCGGCAGGCGAAGCGGTACTCTGGGCGTCGCTCGCCGCGTTTTCCGGGCGCACGCTGGTGGTGCGCGGGGAGCAGTCGGACCTGCTCTCGCGCACAACGCTCGAACAAATGCTGGCGCACGCACAACACGCGCGCGCCGTGGAAATCGTCGGCGTGGGACACGCGCCGACCTTTGTGCATGCGGATCAGATCGAGATCGCACGCCGATTTTTTGACGGATACGCCGACTGACACTCGCCGGATGGCGCAGTGCAGGGTGGTCCGAAGTGAGAAGAACACGAGGAGTCTTACATCATGGCAGTACAACGTTTCTACGTCGAAAAGCGCTGGTCGGACATGGCCGTACATAACGGCACCGTTTATCTGGCCGGTCAGACGCCCGATGACCGCTCGCAGGATATGGCGGGGCAAACGCGTCAGGTCCTTGCGCATATCGACCGTCTGCTGGCGGAAGCGAACAGCGACAAGTCGCTGATTCTCTCCTGTCAGATCTTCATTTCCGATATGAAGTACTTTGGTGAGATGAATCAGGTGTGGGATGAGTGGGTGCCTGCCGGCAATGCGCCCCCGCGCGCCACGGTGCAGGCGTTGCTCGCCGATCCTGCCATGCTCGTTGAAATCGTGGTCGTGGCGGCGCAGCGCGAAAGCTGAGTTCCCGACCCGCATCATCAGGGGCGCTCGTCGCCCCGTGTTCCGACATGAACCAACATCAAGCACCGACATCCGCAGGCACTCATTCGACAACGGCGCCCGGTGCTACGAATTCGGCGGCGGGCGGCAGTGAGCCGCCATTGCCCGCTACGCTGAGCGACGCCCTGGCGTTTGCCGAGAAGCTGTGCGCGGCGCATGTGCTCTCGTCCGGTGAGCCGATCATGGCGCATGCGCGAGGCATGCTTGCCATTCTCGACACGCTGCGCGTGGACGAGGCCACCCATCAGGCCGCAGCGCTGTTCTCGGCGGCCGAGTTCCTGCCGGACGCACAAGCCACGCTGACTCAGACCTTCGGTGCCGAAGTGGCCGCGCTCGTCATTGACGTGCGCAAGTTGCAAAGGCTCTCCGGGGCGGGCTCGCGCGCTGCGCAGGCCATGCCTTCCGACGGTCGCGATCGCGACGCCTCGGCCGAGCGCAAGTCGCAGGTCGAAGGGTTGCGCAAGATGCTGCTTGCGTTCGCGCAGGACATCCGTGTCGTGATGATCAGGCTGGCATCGCGTCTGCAATCGCTGCGCTGGTATGCGGCAGAGAAAAAGACGCCGCCCGAGGACATGCCGCACGAAGTGCTCGAGATCTACGCTCCGCTCGCGAACCGGTTGGGGATCTGGCAATTGAAGTGGGAGCTCGAAGATCTCGCGTTCCGCTTCCTTGAGCCGGTGACCTACAAGCAGATCGCGAAGTTGCTCGAAGAGAAGCGCGTCGAGCGTCAAACGTTTATCGAAGGGGCAATTCAGCGACTTCAGGACGAATTGGCGCGAGCCGGGGTGAAGGCCGAGGTTTCCGGCCGACCGAAGCACATCTACAGCATCTGGAAGAAGATGCGCGGCAAGGCGGTCGACTTTGCCGAGCTGTACGACGTGCGGGCGTTTCGCGTCATCGTCGACGACATCAAGGATTGCTACACGGTGCTGGGCATTGTCCACAACCTGTGGCAGCCGATTCCGAAAGAGTTCGACGACTACATCTCGCGTCCGAAGCCCAACGGTTACAAGTCGCTCCATACCGTAGTGATTGGCGACGATGGGCGGGCGTTCGAAGTGCAGATTCGCACCCACGAAATGCACCACTTTGCCGAGTACGGCATCGCTGCCCACTGGCGCTACAAGGAAGCGGGGCAGCGCGGCTACGGCGGCGCGTTTTCTGCGAGCGAGGCTTACGACGAGAAGATCGCATGGTTGCGTCAGTTGTTGGCGTGGAAGGACGACGTTGCCGACACGGTGGGCGCGGAAGGTGCCGTGCAGCCGTGGGAGCAGCTCAAGCGCGCGACCATCGACGACCACATCTACGTGCTGACGCCGCAGGCCCGCGTGATTTCGCTGCCACAAGGCTCGACGCCGGTCGACTTCGCCTATCACTTGCACTCGGAACTGGGGCACCGGTGTCGCGGCGCGCGCGTCGATGGGGCGATGGTGCCGCTCAACACGCCGTTGCAGAACGGGCAGACGGTCGAGATCGTGACCGTCAAGCAGGGGGGGCCGTCGCGCGACTGGCTCAATTCGCAACTGGGGTATCTGCAGAGTCATCGGGCACGCCAAAAGGTGCGCCAGTGGTTCAATGCCATCGACCTTGAGGAGACGATTGCCCACGGGCGCACGCTCATCGACAAAACGTTGCAGCGCGAAGGCAAGACGTCGGTCAATCTGGAGGAACTGGCGGCTCGCCTGGGTTTCCGGACGCCGGACGATCTTTATGCGTCCATCGCCAAGGATGAGTTCAGTCTGCGGCACGTCGAGCAGGCGCTTTCGGGCAACTTGCCGGGGCCGGAGCCTCGTGACGAGGACACACTTGTCGCGAAGAAGAGCCTTGATACGAGTGTCGCTCAGGGGGCGAAGAGTGGGGTGCTGGTTGTCGGCGTCGGCGCGTTGCTCACGCAGTTGGCCAAGTGCTGCCGGCCAGCGCCACCGGACACGATCGTGGGATTCGTTACTCGGGGCAAGGGCGTTTCGATTCACCGTCAGGATTGCGCGAGTTTTCAATCCATGAAAGCGCGTTCGCCTGAGCGGGTGATTCAGACTGCCTGGTCGGCAGATGTGCTCGAAGGGCGCGGTGTGGCAGCGTATCCGGTGAATATCCAGATCGAGGCTACGGACCGTCAGGGGCTATTGCGCGATATTTCGGAAGTGTTCTCGCGGGAGAAGCTCAACGTGACCGGCGTCAGTACTCAGTCGCGCGGGGCGCAGGCATTCATGCAGTTCACCGTGGAAGTGAGGGACGGCGGGCAATTGCAGCGTGCGCTTGCCCAACTCACCGGGGTGGCGGGCGTGGTGTCGTCGCGTCGGCGGTAAGCGGTTGTCTGAGGAGGGGGGCGGCTGGCGGGTGCTGGTGGTTTCAGCGGTATCAGCGAGTTGCGTGGAATCGGTGGCTGACCGATGTCAGGTTGGCTAACCAAAATTGGGCAACGTACTGACGTAAAGCCGTGTGAGGGAATACGCGCAAACGCCTTGTTTAATGCGGTTTTTCGTCGGCAGGCACAATAATCGCTTGGCGACTCGCTGAAACCTTGCTAGAATCTCGTTCTCTTGCAGTAGGCTCGTAGCTCAGCTGGTTAGAGCACCACCTTGACATGGTGGGGGTCGTTGGTTCGAGTCCAATCGAGCCTACCAACGAATTTGATGCATTACAGTCCGCGAGACCCCGCAGACACAGGCGCTGGAAAAAACACTCATGTTCATGATCGCCCGAACTTTCACAGTGGTGAAGGTGCGACGTTAAGTCGAGGGTGTTTTTCGTCTGGATGTAAGGAATGAAGAGACGGCCTCGACAACAGTCGAGGCCGTTTTTTTTCGTGGTTTGCCGCGTGGCATTGGCCGCGCGTGACGTTTTTGCGCATGGGAGTGCGACATGATTTCGGTACGTTTGCCTGATGGTTCGCAACGCCAGTACGAAGCCCCGCTGACGGTGGCGCAAGTCGCCGGTTCGATCGGTGCGGGTCTGGCCAAGGCTGCCCTGGCGGGCCGCGTTGACGGCAAGCTCGTCGATACGTCTTATCTGATCGAGCACGACGTGAGTCTTGCCATCGTGACGGACAAGGACGCCGACGGCCTGGACATCATCCGTCACTCGACGGCCCACTTGCTGGCCTACGCCGTCAAGGAGCTGTTCCCTGAGGCGCAAGTGACGATCGGCCCGGTGATCGAGAACGG
Organism: Pandoraea fibrosis; assembly: GCF_000807775.2. NCBI lineage: Bacteria > Pseudomonadati > Pseudomonadota > Betaproteobacteria > Burkholderiales > Burkholderiaceae > Pandoraea > Pandoraea fibrosis. Next base: position 2,999,648 of record NZ_CP047385.1, read on the forward strand.
CTTTTACTACGATTTCTCGTTCCATCGCGCTTTCACGCCGGAAGATCTCGCCGCCATTGAGAACAAGATGCACGAGCTGGCCAAGAAGGACGAGCCCGTGACGCGCGAGGTGCTTTCGCGCGACGACGCCGTGCGCCTGTTCATGTCGATGGGCGAAAAGTACAAGGCGGAGATTATCAAGTCGATCCCGGCAACGGATGAAATCGGTCTGTACCGCGAAGGCAAATTCGTGGATCTCTGCCGTGGCCCGCACGTGCCCTCTACGGGCAAGCTCAAGGTCTTCAAGCTGATGAAGGTCGCTGGCGCCTATTGGCGCGGCGACGCCAAGAACGAGCAACTTCAGCGCATCTACGGCACGGCCTGGACGAAGAAGGAAGATCAGGACGCGTACCTGCACATGCTCGAAGAGGCGGAAAAGCGTGATCACCGCAAGCTCGGTCGCGCGCTGGACTTCTTCCATATGCAGGAAGAGGCGCCGGGCCTCGTCTTCTGGCACCCGAAGGGCTGGACGCTCTGGCAGCAGGTCGAGCAGTACATGCGCCGCGTCTATCGCAACAACGGTTACCAGGAAGTGAAGGGGCCCCAGATTCTCGACCGTTCGCTGTGGGAGAAGTCGGGCCACTGGGATAACTACAAGGACAACATGTTCACGACGGAATCGGAGAACCGGGCGTACGCGCTCAAGCCGATGAACTGTCCGGGGCATGTCTTGATTTACAACTCGTCGCTGCATAGCTACCGCGATCTGCCGCTTCGCTACGGCGAATTCGGCCAATGCCACCGTAATGAGCCGTCGGGTGGCTTGCACGGCCTGATGCGCGTGCGAGGCTTCACGCAAGATGATGGCCACATCTTCTGTACGGAAGACCAGATTCTCGACGAATGCGTGAACTACACGGCCCTGCTGCACGCTGTGTACAAGGATTTTGGCTTCACGGACATGATCTACAAGGTTGCAACGCGTCCTGAGCACCGTGTCGGGTCGAACGAGAATTGGGATAAGGCCGAATTTGCGCTGATGGAGTCGCTGCGCCGTTCGAATTGCGAATTCGTCATTGCCGAGGGCGATGGCGCGTTTTATGGCCCGAAGATCGAATACACGCTCAAGGATGCGCTCGGCCGCCAGTGGCAGTGCGGCACGATGCAGGTCGACTTCTCGATGCCGGAGCGCCTGAACGCCGAATACGTGACGGAGGAAAATGGCCGCAAGCGCCCGGTCATGCTTCACCGTGCGATTTTGGGTTCGCTTGAGCGTTTCATCGGCATTTTGATCGAGCACCATGCTGGTGCAATGCCGGTCTGGCTCGCGCCGGAGCAGGTAATTGTGATGAATGTCGCCGAAAAAACGGCCGATTACGCTCAAGAAGTGACGAAAAAGTTGAAAGAACAAGGGCTTAGGGTCCGGGGCGATTTGCGCAACGAGAAAATTAGCTATAAAATACGCGAGCACTCGCTGCAGAAAGTTCCCTATCTCGTTGTAGTGGGGGACAAGGAGCAGGAGGCGAATACGGTAGCCGTGCGTGCCCGTGGCGGCGTGGATCTGGGTGTGATGCCCGTTGACGCGCTCATCGAACGTCTTGCGCAGGAATGCGCAACGTTCCAATAACGCCTGTCGGACAGCGCGGCTAAATTTTTGACTTTTTTCGAGGATAAGCAACATCGCTACCGATAAGTCGCATCGCATTAACGGCGAAATTACAGCGCCTGAAGTGCGTCTAAATGGCGTCGACAATGAGCCACTCGGCATTGTGAAACTGGCAGAGGCTTTCCGTCTGTCCGAAGAGGCTGATGTCGATCTGGTGGAAATTGCACCGACCGCGAATCCGCCGGTTTGCCGTTTGATGGATTACGGCAAATTCAAGTACTCGGAACAGAAGAAGGCGCACGAGAACAAGCTGAAGCAGAAGGTTGTTCAGATCAAGGAAGTCAAATTCCGACCTGGCACCGACGATGGCGACTACAACGTCAAGTTGCGCAATCTGAAGCGGTTCCTCGAAGACGGTGACAAGACCAAGATCACGCTGCGTTTCCGCGGTCGTGAGATGGCCCACCAGGAAATCGGCGCTCGTATGCTGGAACGTCTGAAGTCCGATCTCGAAGAGTTCGGCCAGCCGGAACAGATGCCGAAGATGGAAGGCCGTCAGATGATCATGGTCATCGCGCCCAAGAAGAAGTAATGCCGCGGCGGTGTCGAATGACACCGCCGGGTGGTAAGGAATTGCCGTCATTGCCCGTCAGGGCGTGACAGCGATGCAGGGTGCAGTCTGACCCTGAACACAAGTGATCCCGGGTTCTACAAGGGGCGCGATTTTGGCGTCACACCTGTGATCATGTTAAAAACTCGGAGTTTTTCATGCCTAAGATGAAAACCAAGAGCGGTGCCAAGAAGCGCTTTCGCGTGCGTCCTGGCGGTACCGTTAAGCGTGGTCAGGCCTTCAAGCGTCACATTTTGACGAAGAAGACCACCAAGAATAAGCGTCACCTGCGCGGTGCCGTCGGCGTTCATGAGTCTGATCTGAACTCCGTACGCGCAATGCTGCCCTTCGCTTAAACCCCGACTTAGATAGGAGAGAAATATGCCTCGAGTCAAACGTGGGGTCACCGCACGGGCCCGCCATAAGAAAGTCATCGCAGCAGCCAAGGGTTTCCGCGGCCGCCGCAATAACGTCTTCCGCATCGCCAAGCAAGCGGTTATGCGCGCTGGGCAATACGCCTATCGCGATCGCCGCAACAAGAAGCGCGTGTTCCGCGCTTTGTGGATTGCGCGTATCAATGCAGGTGTGCGTCAGCACGGTATGACTTACAGCGTGTTCATCGCTGGTCTGAAGAAGGCCTCGATCGAACTCGACCGTAAGGTGCTGTCCGACATGGCCATCAACGACAAACCGGCATTTGCCGCGATTGTCGCTCAGGTGAAAGCCGCCGTCGCAGCCTAAGCTGTAAATAGCGTATAGCGCGTTTTACCGCGCGCCATTCGCCAGGAGGGGGCTCTCATCGGAGCCCCCTTTTGTTTTTCGCTCGCCTTTTCATGCGGCCATCTCGACCGCCTAACTTGAGTCTGTAGCATATGGATCTGGAACTTATCGTCAGCGATGCGCAGCGTGCGTTCGCCGCCGCTCCCGACGCCGCCGCGCTGGAAAACGAGAAAGCCCGCTTTCTCGGCAAGACCGGCCAACTGACCGAGTTGCTCAAAGGCCTCGGCAAGCTTGATCCCGAAGCGCGCAAGAGCGAAGGCGCACGGATCAATGCGGCCAAGCAACAGATCGAAGGCGCCCTGCAGGCGCGCCGCCAGGCCATGGCCGACGCGTTGCTCGACGCGCGCCTGTCCGCCGAAGCCATCGACGTCACGCTGCCCGGCCGAGGCCTGGGCGCAGGCAGCCTGCACCCCGTGCTCAACACCTGGGAGCGCGTTGAACAGATTTTCCGTTCCATCGGCTTCGACGTGGCCGACGGCCCCGAAATCGAAACCGATTGGTTCAACTTCACGGCACTGAACAGCCCCGAGAACCACCCGGCGCGCTCCATGCAGGACACCTTCTATGTCGAAGGTAACGACGATGCGGGCAAGCCGCTGCTGCTGCGCACGCACACGAGTCCGATGCAGGTGCGTTACGCGCGCATGAACAAGCCGCCCATCAAGGTGATTGCACCGGGCCGCACGTATCGTGTCGACTCCGACGCCACGCACTCGCCGATGTTTCATCAGGTCGAGGGGCTGTGGATTGCCGAAGACATCAGCTTCGCCGATCTGAAAGGCGTCTACACCGATTTCCTGCGCAAGTTCTTTGAGCGCGACGACATTCAGGTGCGTTTCCGCCCGTCGTACTTCCCGTTCACGGAACCGTCCGCCGAAATCGACATGCAGTTCGAAACCGGCAAGAACGCCGGCAAGTGGCTGGAAATTTCCGGTTCGGGGCAGGTGCACCCGTCGGTGGTGCGCAATATGGGGCTCGACCCCGAGCGCTACATCGGCTTTGCGTTCGGCTCGGGACTTGAGCGTCTGACGATGCTGCGCTACGGCGTTCAGGATCTGCGCCTGTTCTACGAGAACGACCTGCGCTTCCTGCGCCAATTCATGTAATCGATGCCGATGGCCCCGGGCTGGCGCGCAAAGTCGCTGCCACCGGGCCTCGGAAGTGAAGACTTAACTGCGAGCGAACTGATCCATGCAATTCTCTGAATCGTGGCTGCGTACCCTGGTCGACCCGGATTTGTCGACGGACGCGTTGGCGCACGCCCTGACGATGTCCGGGCTCGAAGTCGAGGAAACCGACCCGGTCGCCCCGCCGTTTGCGGGCGTGGTCGTGGCCAAGGTGCTCGAAGTCGCCCGTCATCCGGACGCTGACCGTCTGAACGTCTGTCAGGTCGACGCCGGCACTGGCGAGACGCTCACCATCGTGTGCGGTGCACCGAACGTGGCGCCGGGCATCAAGGTGCCTTGCGCGACCGTGGGCGCCGCCTTGCCTCCGGCCGAAGCCGGTGGTGCGCCGTTCCAGATCAAGATCGGCAAGCTGCGCGGTGTGCAGAGTTTCGGCATGCTGTGTTCTGCACGTGAGCTGAAGCTCTCGGAAGACCACGCCGGTTTGATGATCCTGCCGGACGATGCGCCCGTCGGCATGAATATCCGCGAGTATCTCGATCTGGACGACACGGTATTCGTCGTCAAGCTCACCCCGAACAAGGCCGATTGCCTGTCGCTGCTCGGTATCGCTCGCGAAGTCGCCGCGATTACCGGCGCGCCGCTCAAGGATCTGCCGGGGCAGGGGGCTCAGGCGGCAACGATCGCCGACACGCTGCCGGTGCGCATCAGTTCGCCGGAAGGCTGTGGACGTTTCGGTGGCCGCATCATTCGGAATGTGAACGCTGCCGCGCCGTCGCCGCGCTGGATGGTGGAGCGCCTCGAGCGAGCCGGTCAGCGCAGCATTTCCGCACTCGTCGATATCACCAACTACGTGATGCTCGAGCTCGGTCAGCCGTTGCACGTCTATGACCTGAACCGTCTGCAAGGCGGTATCGATGTGCGCTTTGGCCGCGCGGGCGAGACGCTCAAGTTGCTCAACGAACAGACCGTGACGCTCGACGAGAGCGTGCTCGCGATTACCGATGCCAGCGGCCCGATCGGTCTGGCCGGCATCATGGGCGGCGACTCGACCAAGGCGGGGCTGGAAACACAGAACATCTTCCTCGAAGGTGCGTTCTTCTTCCCGCAGGCGATTCAGGGCCGTGCGCGAAAGTACAACTTCACCAGCGATGCGTCGCACCGTTTCGAGCGCGGCGTCGACTTCGCCGGAAACGTGCGTGCCCTTGAGCGCGCCACGCAACTCGTGCTCGAGATCTGCGGCGGCCAGGCGGGTCCGCTGGAAGATCACGTCGCGAAGTTGCCGGAGCGCCAGCCGGTGAAGATGCGCGTCGCACGTGCGATCAAGATTCTGGGTGTACCGGTTTCCGAGCAGGAGATGAGCGCTATCTTCACGCGTCTCGGTCTGCCGTTCACCCTGCAAGACGGCGTGTTCGAAGTCACGCCGCCGTCGTATCGCTTCGACATCGAGATCGAAGAAGATCTGATCGAAGAAATTGCCCGCATTTACGGTTTCGATCGTATTCCTGCCAATCCGCCGGTTGCCGCAAGCGCCATGCGCCCGACGCAGGAAGGCCGCCGGTCGCAGCACGCCGTGCGCCATGCCGTGGCGGCGCGCGATTACCATGAGACGGTCGGCTTCAGCTTCGTCGATGTCGAGTGGGAGGCGGACTTTGCCGGTAACGACAACCCGATCAAGCTGCTCAATCCGATCGCCAGCCACCTTGCCGTGATGCGCTCGACGCTCATCGGCAGCCTGATTGCGGCCACCCGTTACAACCTGAATCGCAAGGCATCGCGCGTTCGCGTGTTCGAAATTGGTCGTACCTACCATCGCGACAACACGGTGGCTTCGGGCGAACTGAGCGTCGGTGGTTATCGCCAGCCGTTGACCGTGGCGGCGCTGGCTTACGGTCCGGTGTTCGAGGAGCAGTGGGGGGCTACTACGCGTCAGGTCGACTTCTTCGATGTGAAGGGGGATCTGGAAGCGCTGTTGGCGCCGCGCACGGCACGCTTCGTGAAGGCCGAACACCCGGCGCTGCATCCGGGACGCAGCGCGGCCATCGAAGTCGACGGCAAGCGTGTGGGCTTCATTGGCGAGTTGCACCCGCGTTGGCAGCAAAAGTACGATCTGCCGCACGCACCGGTGCTGTTCGAGATCGAGGCAGAGGCACTCTTCGTGCGCGACGTCGCGAGCTACGAGGACATCTCGAAGTTCCCGCCGGTCACACGCGATATCGCCCTCGTGGTCGATCAGGCGCAGCCGGTACAAGGGCTGATCGATGCCATGCTGGCCGCCCGCGATGAAGACCCGGCGTGCAGCGTGGTGCAGTCGGTACGGTTGTTCGACGAGTTCCGGCCGAAGGCTGGCACGGCATCGGGCTCGCTTGGCGCGCAGGACAAAAGCGTGGCGTTTCGTGTTACTCTGCAAGACCCCTCGGGTACGTTGCAGGACGAGACGGTCCAGGGCGCCATTAACGCACTGGTACAACGGGTAGAAGGGTTCGGCGCACGTTTGCGCGCCTGAAACTCACTAAAAGATCCGGTTGCGAGTTGGTCATCGCACTGTCATCGCCATCGCGTGGGACGTATGAACGAAATGAATCCTGGTGAATTTGAAGCCATGCTTGCAGCGCAGCGTATCGCGCTGGGACGCAGCGAAGTGAACGAGGTCTCGACCGAAGCGCCGACGCTGACCAAGGCCGAACTGGCCGAGTTGCTGTTCGAGCACGTTGGTCTGAACAAGCGCGAAGCGAAGGATATGGTCGAGGCATTCTTCGAATCGATCCGCGACGCGCTTGAGTCGGGCGACAGCGTCAAGCTGTCCGGCTTCGGCAACTTCCAGTTACGCGATAAGCCGCAACGACCAGGGCGTAATCCGAAGACCGGCGAGGCGATTCCGATTGCCGCACGTCGCGTCGTCACCTTCCACGCCAGCCAGAAGTTCAAGTCGATCGTTGAGTCTGGCGCAGTGAGCAAGTAAATCCCGGCCGCCGCATTCTGTGGCGGCCGCTGGTTTTTCGTCCGCAATCTAACCGTCGTCCGACTCCGCTAACGCCGCGATGGATCACGTTGCCTTGCCGCCGATTCCCGCCAAGCGTTACTTCACCATCGGTGAAGTGAGCGAACTGTGTGGCGTCAAGCCGCACGTCCTGCGCTATTGGGAGCAGGAGTTCACGCAACTCCGCCCAGTCAAACGGCGCGGTAACCGGCGGTACTACCAACATCATGAAGTCCTGCTGATCCGGCGTATCCGGGAGTTGCTCTATGAGCAGGGCTTCACCATCAATGGCGCGCGTAACCGCCTCGAAGCCGACACGCCGCGTGGCGGTCGCGCCTCGGCGGGGGCTGCCGCAGAAGGTGGCGTGCCGCCAGCGGCCGAAGCCGACGCCGCGCTCGACGTCGGCGACTTGCGCCGCCGTCTCGAATCTCTCCTCGATCTGCTCAAGTCCTGAGTCACCGGTCGCGTCGATGTCCGACGCGTTCGCTTTTTCGCTATCGAATCGCCACGGTCACCCCTATCCAGGGCGAAGGGGGCACGTCATTTGACCGGGCCACCCTACCTCGGGATTCTCCTAATGCGGGGGCGGCCGAATTGTCCGTAATCCGAGATATGGCTCGGCTAGGGCAGGGAGGTGCTCGTCTGGCATGATGAGCGGCATACATTCCCCGATTGAGGCGACGTCAGACGACTTCCGGGGGCGCTTCGATTGCCTTACACTTGCCGGAAACGATGGCGTCCGTTAGCGATGCCCCTTGGATCCTATTGACGATCAGGCCAACACCGACCTTCTTGCGCGGGGGCGCAAAGGCTGAAAGGATCTCGACCTATGGCGGAACCGAGCACGACGGGAGCGCGGCGCTGGCGTTGGGCGACGTCTTATCGTTCAATCGTCGCGATTCTGATTTTCGGTTTCCTGATTCTGGTCCTCGTCTGGACCGCTGTGCTTTGGCGCATCGCCATCGAGCACAAAGCCATTCTGCGCGACACGGCAGCTTCTGCATCCACCGTCGCCACCGCACTCGAGCAGCAGACGCTGCGCGCCATCCGTCAGGTCGATCAAATCGCGCGTTTTGTGAAGTATGAGTACGAGCGGCGGCGCGGCGATTTCGAGCTGACGCGCACGCTGACCGAAGGCATCGTCACGGATCGCTTCATGGTGTTGGTCAGCGTGGCGGATGCGAAGGGGGATGTCATCGCCGCGACGATGCCCGGTGCTGCCGGCGTGAACATCGCTGACCGGGAGCACTTCCGGGTGCATCTGGACAATGCGAGTGACGGCCTGTTCATCAGCCATCCCGTGTTCGGGCGGGTCTCGCACAAGTGGGTCCTCCAGTTCAGCCGGCGACTGAATACTCCCGACGGTAGTTTCGCGGGCGTGGTCGTCGTATCGCAGGAACCGAGTTACTTCACGACCGACTTCTACACGAACGCCGTGCTGGGCCAGTACGGCCAGATCGCCGTGATCGCCGACGACGGCGCACTCCTCGCACGCAGTACCGGTGCCAGCGTTGCCATCACCGGCACGGGAGAGTTGCCGCCGTTCGCGGCCGAGCAGCGGAATTCCGGTGTCCATCGCGATCCCATCGATGGTGTCGAGCGCATCGTGGCGTACCGCCATTTGCGTGACTACCCGCTGGCAGTGCAGGTCGGTTTGTCGATGGATGAGGAGCTGGCCGAGTATCGCCACGTCGAGCGCGTGTATCTGACGATGGCGACCTTCGTGTCGGTGGCGCTCGTGGTGTTTTTCGCGCTCATTGCCTATCTGATGCAGCGGCTTATCGGTCGCGACCAGCAACTGACGCGTCTGATCTCCTACGACGCGCTGACCGGACTTCCCAACCGCTATGCCCTGATGGAATCGCTGCGACGGGCCTTGGCCGATCCCGATCAGGTTGGCAAAGTTGCGTTGCTGCACATCGATCTCGACAACTTCAAGAGCGTGAACGACACGTTGGGCCACGCGCAGGGCGACGAGATCATTCGGCAGGTGGCCGAGCGGTTTGCACCGCGCATGCCGCCGGGGGCGATGCTGTCGCGTTTCGCGGGCGACGAGTTCATGGTGCTGCTCGAAGGCGACAGCGCGCCGTCGCAAGCCGAGCCACTGGGCGAGACCCTGCTCGCTGCGCTCAAGGCGCCGATGGTGGCAGACGGCACGTCGTTTGCGCTGCACGCGAGTATCGGTGTGACGTTCTGGTCGAAGGCGGACGAGACCGAGGCGGATCTCATCAAGAAGGCGGATCTTGCGATGTACTCCGCGAAGGAAGCTGGCAAGAGCGTCGTCCGCGTCTATTCGCAGCAGATGACGTATCAGGCGCATCAGCTTGTCGTATGGGAACGGCAGATGGAGCAGGCGCTGGCCAACGGCGAGTTCTTTCTCGCTTACCAGCCCATCGTGGCGCTCGAGTCCGATTGTGTGCGCGGCGCGGAGGCGTTGATTCGCTGGCGCCACCCCGAGCGCGGCGTGCTGAGTGCGGGGGAGTTCATCCCGCTGGCGGAGACGACCGGGCAGATTGTCGCCATCGGCGAGTTCGTGTTGACGCAGGCATGCCGTCAACTCAAAGCCTGGCGAGGCACACCGATGGCGTCGCTGCGGCTTGCCGTGAATGTTTCGTCGGTGCAGTTCTGGCGCGGCGACATCGGTGAGCTGGTCGAGCGGCTCATGAAGGAATACGAGATTGAGCCGAACCGTCTCGAACTCGAAATTACCGAGTCGGTGATGGTCAAGAATCCGGCGCTCGTGGAAATGAAGATCGAGCAATTCAAGCGCGTGGGTGTGCGTATTGCGCTCGACGATTTCGGTACCGGTTATTCGTCGTTGTCCTATCTGACGCGTTTTCCAGTCGACACGCTCAAGGTCGATCGTTCGTTCGTGGAGTCGATTCCCGATTCGTCGCGATCGTGTCTCATGATTTCGAACATCGTCAATATTGCGCGCTCGTTGGGGATCGAATTGATTGTCGAGGGGGTGGAGAACGAACGGCAGCTCGATTGGCTACGTCATTTCGTGCCGTTGTGTGCTCAGGGTTATTTGTTTTCCCGGCCGGTGGAAATCGAACTGCTAGATTCGGTAATCGCGCGTTTCGGTATTTGCCGATAAAGCGGTGATAAACGAAAAGAAGACATTCTGCTAGTTAATAGATTAAATAGGCATTCGTAATAAATCGAACGCATGCCGTTTTTTCGTACGGATTCATCGTCGGAGTGCTATAGAATTAACGGGTTTTCGCGATGATGCCAAGCGATGTGTGTGGATGGCTGCGAGCCGTTGCCAGCGGTGCTTGAAAGCGAGGATGGCAGGTTGTCAACAGCTTGCAATTGTCGGGGTGGACAATGCAGGGTGATCAGGGTCCGAAGGCGCGGGGCGCGACATGCCGGGGATCGGGAACGAGGAAAAGAGTTTGACGCGCAGACCAGAATTGGCGGGAATTCGCCGGCACGATGGATGCCAGTTGCGACCAGAGCTTCTGTCCGGGGAAAAGACAGAACGCGACTCGAATGAGGCGGATACTTTGCCAACGTAAGAAATGAAAAATATTAGAACGAGCGTTTGATTTTCGGATGAGGATAAGGCATTGGCTTTATGCCGCCTGTATCTCGGTCGGCGTGCTGGTCGCCTGCTGGGTTGCGGCGGACAGGACTGCCACGTCGCTGGTCGGCGACAAGCTTGCACAGAGTGTCGACGCCGGGCAAACGGTGGCCGACCGGGTGGCCGACGGCATGATTCACGCGATCAATACGGATCTGGCGATGGTGCGGGCCATCCCCTCCACGTTGGCCGAGGTGGACCTGCTGCGCGACGTCCTGCGTCCGGAGAGCGGCGGCACGGCTCAGGCAGAGGTCGTGGATCGTGCCAATGAGTTTCTACGTGGGGCGCAGGGGTATTTCGGCGTCGACCGCGTATGGGTGATCGACACCCGCGGCGTGTGTGTTGCCGCAAGCAACTTCCGCGACGCACCGTCGCCCATCGGCCAGTCGGTCGCCGACAAGCCCTACGTCACCAATGCCTTGTTGGGCGCGCGTTTCGAGAGTTACGCGGCCGGTTGGGAGCATCAGGCGCCCGGCCTTTATTTCAGTGCCCCGGTATATCGTGAAGGCGCGCTGATCGGTGTCGTGATGACCAAGATCGGGCTCACACGCCTGCGTCATTGGGTCGGCAGCGGCGAGTCGTTCGTCACCGACGGCAACGGCGTAGTCATCATGGCCAACGATCCGCGTTTCGAGAATCGCTTCATGCTGGACGGCAAGGTCGGGGCGCTGTCCGACGCGCAGCGTCAGGCGCTTTACCAGCGCAATGACTTCGCCCGCATGCCGATCACCCAGTTCAAGCGCGCGCCGGGCCGCTCTAACGCCTGGGTGCCGCAGGAATTGCTCGACCGGATGTCGGAGTTCGACGAGTTCCGCAAACCGTTTGTCATCACCTCGCGGCCAAGCTCAAGCAACGATCTGATCGTCTATGCCGTGGAGCAGGTCGACGCCTGGGAAGCGCTCACGCGAGAGCACGCCAAAGACTTTGCCTTGTGTTTCCTGCTGTATCTGGGGGGTGTCGTCATCGTGATGCTTGCCGGCTGGACGTACTGGCGCGAGCGTGTGCAGCATCGCGAGACACGTCAGTCGAACGAAGAACTGCGTGCGGTGAACAATCAACTGGCGTTCGAAGCCAGTTACGACGAATTGACGGGGAGCCTCACGCGTCGTTATTTCTTCCATCGCTTCGACCAGTTGCTGGAAGCCGCACAACGCAAGAATGAGCCGATGAGCCTCATCGTGGCCGATCTCGATCACTTCAAGTCGATTAACGACACGTATGGGCATGCCATCGGCGATCAGGTGCTGTGCCGTTTCGTGCTCGTGTGTTCGTCGACGTTGCGGGGCGATGATCTGATCGGCCGTATCGGAGGCGAGGAGTTCGCGATTCTGCTGCCGGGGGCAAGCGAGCGCGATGCGCTGCGAGTGGCGGATCGTATCCGTGAGCGTTGCAAGCGTGAATCGCTCGAAGGCAGCGAACCGCCGCTGCGCTTCTCGGCGAGTTTCGGCATCACGGAATGGCAGGATGAAGATTCCCCGATGAACATGGTCGAGCGCGCCGATATGGCCTTGTACCGCGCCAAGCGCGCCGGTCGTGACCGCTGCTGGGTGTTCTGATCGGCCCACCGGGCTAAGGCCCCGGCATTCGCCGGGGGCCGCCAATCTCACGATATTCCGTCGCCGTTACCAATGTCACGTTTGGTAACCAAAGAACGGGCACTCCATTCCGCATTTCACGGGAACTCAGCGGTCTAACGAGTCAGGCAGGCGCGGTAAAGATCGACGACATGCGGAGATCCGGTACCGATCGCGCTGCGCGAGACTCGAATAGCTCATGCGGGAGGTTTCATCGTGAAACGCATACTCATGCTGGCAGGCGGTGCCGCCGTCGCTGTGATGATGGCCGGTTGTGTGGCCGTGCCGTATGGCGCACCTGCCTACGGTGGCGGCTACTACGACAGTTATGGCTACGCCCCGGGATACGACGCCGGATACGCGGGGTACGCGCCCGGCTATGCGGTAGCCCCCGCGCCGGTGGTCACCTTCGGGGTATCCAGTGGCTACTACGGCGGCAGATACTACCGGGGATGGCATGGCCGTGGCCGCGGTTGGGGCTGGCATCACTAATGCGACGCCGGTGGCTCAGGCTGCGGCGTCCGGCGCGTTGTGGTGGCCGGGCTCAGAACTCGGACAGCGCGAAATCTTCCTTCGAGACGTCGCATTCCGGGCAGCGCCAGTCCGTGGGGACGTCGGCCCAGCGAGTGCCGGGGGCAAGGCCGTCATTGGGTGCGCCTTCGGCTTCGTGATAGATCCAGCCGCAGATCAGGCAGATCCAGCTCTTGAATTCGGTCGGGGTGTCCAGCGTGGTGGTCATGGTGTCGGGTCAACTGGGAAAACTTATGCGACCCGCATTGTAAGGCACGCGCATGGCGGCGCACCGCTCGCGGGCGATGCCTCGTACGCAAAGTTAATCCAGATCAATTTGAGGGGGAAGTCTGCGCGGGGTAGGCCGGGTGGCCACGACGGCGGGGGCAGCAGAGCCAACGTGGGAGCGCGCGCGCCGGTAACCACCGGCGCGAGAGCCATTACCAGTGAATCTGGTTGAGGAAGATCGGCGCCATCTGCGCAAGCGAATTGAGCAGCGACATAGCGGTGTCGCGATGCGACACTTCCCGCCACAGCCGGCTTTCCTTGACCACGCGCTCGCGGTCTTCCGCCGTTTTCACCTCGGGCGAACGCAGCTCCTTGATCAGGTCGATGACGGACGCGCGATCGACGGTTTCCGTCACGGAGTGATGGGCGAGCAGATCGTCCAGATGCACACGCTCCGCTTCGGTAAGGGGCGTGTCGGCAGGCGAAGACTGGGTGGAAGGGGTAACGGACGGTTTGTCGGATTGGGTCATACGAGACGTTCTCCCGAAGTCACTGAAAAGCGAAACAGCCGCTGAATGTCAGACCTTGCAAGGGTCTGAGGTCATGCATGGCGAGGTATCGCGTGACTCCATCATAGGCCGATTCGCTTGCGCTGCGAACCCTTACCCGAGCGCGGCGTCTCGCGATTTCGCGCAAACCGGCAGGTGATTTCCCGCCGGTTTTCCGCATGTCAAAGCCATGACATCTCCGCACAGAAGCGAGGCGAAACGTCAAGCGTAAAAAATTTATCCAAGGCTGATGCCGAAACGGGCAATCCTCTTGACAACGTGTGTTGGCGGGCGTTTCGACGGGGTGTCGCCGGGTTATCCAGTGGGTTATCCACAGAAGCTGTGGGTAACTCATCGAGTCAGGGGCTGCGGCGTAACGGTGCCGGTAGGTGTCAGCGCCGTGACCTGCCGATGAACCGTCACCGGAACAGCGGGCGCAGCATCAGCAGCGCGAAGAAGAGCGCAACACCTACCGGCAACAGACCGGTGAAGAACGCGGGCCAGGGCATACGGCCCCGACGGCGTGCGCCGAACGATGAAATCAGGCCGGCACAAAGACACAGTACGCCAACGCCCCACGTAGGATGCGGACTCTTGAGCACCCACGCCGCAGCCGCCAACAATCCGACCCAGGCGAGCGGCATGGCGCCGGGCGGCGGCGGTGCGACCTTGACCGGTGCGGCTTTGGCGTGACGTGATTTGTCGGACGAAGTGGGCGAGTCGGGGGTGTTGGGCGTATTGGCTGGCATTGAGATTCCGGTAAATCGGGGCGTGCGCAGCACCGGATCGGGTGGGCACGCGAAAGACGCAGCATAACAAACGTCGACTGCGACCGCTCAGGACGTCAGGCCATGCCAGATGCTCGCCCCGGGCGACGGTGAGGTCGCGTAACTGTCGCGAGCCGGGGCGTCCACGTACCAAACGTTCGTCGAGTCGGTGTCGCGCGTGGGTGCGAAGGCCGGGGGCGTGGCACAGCGGTCGTCGAGGTCGACGTATTGCTTGTGGACGATGCGATTTCGCGTCGAGAGGGGAGGTGTCGCGGGCATCGCGAAGCTGCGAGGCGCTTCGACCGTCGTCGGGGAGGCTTTCACGGCAACACACGATTGATGGAACGGATCGGTGGGGGTTGCGACGCCCGGGGGCATCGATTGCGCGTGAACGCGAGCGACCCCGGACGCCATGAGCAGGCAGCAAGCGATGAGAGTACACCGCAACGAGGCGATGGCATGTGGCGCAGGCAGACCCTGGGGCGTGGCGTGTCTCGGGTGTCTCGGCGGCATGGCGGGCTCCGTCGGGGCGGTCGTGGGGACGTCGGCAGCTTGAGTATGGAAAGCTGCGGTATGACGTTTCCCAGACCCTTAAGCCAATATCGTGCCGGAATCCCTAAGTGGATGATTTTTTTGGGATAGTGAGCGGGAAGCGAAGGGGGCGCGCGGTTTGCCCATCATGAAGTGTTGCAGTTCCGAAACGTGCGCCTGAGAATCGAGCCATGCGCGCAGCACAATGAGACGCGAATTTCAGAGTGCTTCGATACTGTATATAATCACAGTATTTCCCTCCACGGCGAGACAGAACCTCTCATGAAAGCCAATTATTCCATCGCCGAAATCGAGCAGGCGATCAACTACTGGACGGGCCGTCAGGCTGCCGACAGCCACTGGTCGCTCTGTCAGTCGGCGCGCGTGCTGGCCAACGTTTATGGCGAGATGATTTATCGCCGCGAGACGAGTATCGCGGCCGACACACTCGATGCGGAACAGAGTCAGGCCATCGAGACGGCGCTGTACCAGATGGAGCTGGGCCTCGCGCCGTGATTCAGGAGGGAACGGGGTTCGGCGAGCGTTGGTGTGCCGAGCGCTGTTCGAGCCAGTGTTCGAGATCGCCTGCCGACAGCGCGGGCGAGAACAGATACCCTTGCGCTACGCGATAGCCCTGAGCGACGAGCAGATCGCGCTGGGCTTCGTCTTCCACCCCTTCCGCCACTACCGTCAAATGCAGATTGCGGCCGATGCTGATGATCGCGTTGGTCAACGCGCGCACCGTTTCGTCGCGAGTGATGTCGTGTACGAAACTGCGGTCGAGTTTGAGTTCCGAGACGGGCAGCCGGCGCAGATAACCCAGACTCGAGTAGCCGGTGCCGAAGTCGTCCAGCGACAGGCGCACACCCATGTTGTGGACTTCATCGATGATGCGCAGCGTGCTCGGGTTGTGATCCATCAGCACGCTTTCCGTGATCTCGATGGCCAGACAACTCGGCGGCAATTCATGATCGGCGAGGGTTTCGGCAATCAGGCGCGGCAGATCGTGATCGTGGAAATTGGTCGGTGAAAGGTTGACCGACACGTTCGGGATGCCGATACCGCGCCGCCGCCAGTCTGCCAGTTGACGGCACGATTCGCGCAGCGTCCACATTCCCAGTTCGCCGATCAGGCCGCATTCTTCCGCCAGCGCGATAAAACGCGACGGTGGTACCTCGCCGTGTTGCGGGTGTGTCCAGCGGGTGAGCGCCTCGGCGCCATACACGGAGTCGTCGAGCAGGTTGATCTGCGGTTGATAGAAAAGCTGAAGCGTTTCGCACCGCAGGGCATCGCGCATGGCGGTCTCCAGTTCGAGACGCTCCTGCGCGTGGATATTCATGTCTTCGTTATAGAAGCGCGCACTGCCCGGGCTGGTCATCTTCGCCTGATACATCGCCATGTCGGCCCGTTGCAGCAGCAGGTCGAACGCGTTGCCGTGGTTCGGGTACAGGCTGATGCCGAAGCTCCCCGAGGGGACCAGCGTCACACCATCGACCTGACATGGTGCGGTCAGTGCGCTGCGCATGCGTTCGACGGCGATGTCGAGGCGTTCGGGATCGCACTCGGTGAGCACGGCCACGAACTCGTCGCCCGACAGGCGCGCCACGATATCCGCACCGCGCAGTGCGCGTCGCAGGCGCTGGGCGATCGTGCGCAGCAGCACGTCGCCGGCCTGATGCCCGAGCGAGTCGTTGACCTGTTTGAAACGGTCCAGATCGATGAAGATGACGGCCATGCGCGTGTTCAACTCATGCGCGCTGGCAATCGCCTGCGCGGCGAGCACGCCGAGCATGCTTCGGTTGGGCAGGCCGGTAAGGCTATCGGAGAAGGCCAGTTGGCGGATGCGCGTGCGCGATTCGTCGCGCTCGAAGGCCAGCTTGCAAAGATGCACGCACACGTCGACGAGCCGCTCGTGCAGGGCGTCCGGGCCGCGCGGCGTTCGGTAATAGAACGCCAGCACGCCGAGCACCCGGCCGTCGTTCGCAATGATCGGCATGGCCCACGAAGCGGCCAGCCCGAATTCGGCTGCCATGGTGCGGAAATCGGCCCAACGCGGGTCGTTCGCGATGTCGGTGACGATGACCGGCCGCGCCTGGAAGGCCGCTGTGCCGCAAGTGCCGACATTCGGGCCGATCGCCACGCCGTCGATGATCTGGTGATATTTCGCAGGCAGGCTCGGCCCCGCCTGCGGCCGCAGCCGGCCCTCGGCATCGACCCGCACGACCGAGGCCATGACTTCGGGGGCAATCTGTTCCAGTTCCCGACAGACGAGCGTGAGCACTTCTACGAGAGGGGCGTCGCGCACCATCGCGGCGAGCGCCTTGTGTTGCAGCACCTCCTGAATCTTCGACTGCGTGATGTCGGTAAACAGCACCACGGCGTTGAGCAACTTGCCGTTCGCGTCGAGAATCGGGTTCGTCACGACCGAGACCCACAGCGGCTGATGTTGTGCGGTGTGCACGAGCACTTCGCAGTGCGAGCTTCGGCCATCGCGGGCCATCACGAGGCAGCCTGCGAGCGCTTGCTTGACGTCCACGGCCGGTGCGCCATCGGCAAGTTCGCCAACAGAGGGCTCACCAAACGGGACGTGAACGGACTGGCCAATCACTTCGTTTGCCGCGTAGCCGAGCATGCGTGTGAAGCCGGCGTTGATGTAGCAAACGTGGCCGTTCGCATCGGTGATGAGCACGGCATTATCGGTCTCGTCGACCCCGAGCGAGAGCAGGTGCAGGCGGGCGCTGTCGGCCGCCTGACGCTCTACGCGGGCAGTGACGTCGACCGCGAGCTTGATGACGAAATCGAGCTTGCCGGCCTCGTCGAATACCGGGTTGTAGGTGGCTTCGAGCCAGACGGCGCTGCCGTCGTGGCGACGACGGCGAATCTGTCCGGTGTGCGAGCGTTGTGTGCTGAGGACTTGGGCGAGGGCGTCACCGCAGGTGGGATCGTCCGGTTCGCACAGCATGGCGTGCGGCTTGCCGATCAGGTCGGCGCGCGTGTACCCGAAGACCCCGAGCAGTTTGTCGTTGACGTCGACGATGGTGCCGTCGGGCGTGAGCGTGAGCGTGCCCAGCGAGCGGTCGAGCGCTGCCAGCAGCGCCTCGCGCCCGGGGGCCAGGGCGGTGTCGGCGAGGGGCGGTGAACCGGGCACGACCATCGAAAGGGCCTCCTCGGACGTCCTTCGGTCATTGTCGGGGGTGACTTGAGCTGACACGCCAAAAACGCTTTCAAGTATAGCGACCTGCGGCGGCAGGCTCACATGGGAGAAACCGGGAGAGCGTCAGACGATGGCGCCATGCCGGGCAGACAACACGAGCTTGGGTGAGGTGTGCGGGCCGGTGTTGGGCCGGGCCCGCCGGCTTCAGGCTGCCTTGACGCGAATTCGCACGCCATCGACCGATACGGTCTGACCGGCGCGGATCTTGCAGGTTTTGCGGGTTTCGATCTGGCCGTCGACGCTGACCGCGCCGTTGGCCACCATGACTTTGCCCGCGCCGCCCGAATCCACAACGCCGGTGAGCTTGAGCAAGTCGTTCAGGGCGACGAATTCGCCCGTGAGTTCAAAAGTTACGTTTTGCATGATGGAGCGGATACTACGTAAAAACCCGATGCCCGTCGACTGTCGCGGCGCATCGCGCGAAAGAAGGCATCCCGTCGTCTCACGACTGGATCACCTGTTCGATCCGCCGATCGGGAATCAGCCACATGGCGGCAACCAGCGCGTACAGGGCGAGCGAGACGGCCGGCACCACGAAGGCCAGCCCGATGGCCAGCGCATAGGCCACCACCGACAGCTTGCCCTTGACGTCGCGCCCCAATGCGGCGGCGAGTTTCGCATTGCCGTCTTCTCCGTGCACGGCAAGCAGGGTGCGCGTGAGTAGGTAATACGCCACGGCCGCCATGAACAACACAATGCCGTAGAGCGCTGTCGGCCACGCGGTGAAATGATTGTCTCCCAGCCAGTGCGTGACGAACGGAATCAGCGACAGCCAGAAGAGCAGGTGCAGGTTGGCCCAGAGCACACCGCCCGAGACCCGCTGCACGACGTGAAAAAGATGGTGATGGTTGTTCCAGTACAGGCCGACGTAGACGTAGCTCAGGATATAGGTGAGGAACGTCGGCGCCACCGGCAGAAGGTCGGCCAGTTCGCTGCCGTGCGGTGCTTTCATCTCGAGCACCATGATCGTGATGATGATGGCGATCACACCATCGCTGAAGGCTTCCAGTCGGCTTTTGCCCATCGTGCTCGTCGCTCGTTGTCAGTCGTGGTTCGGGGTCACAGTACCGCCACGCGGTTGCGGCCGGCTTGCTTGGCCGAATACAGCGCGCGATCGGCGCGTTGCAGCAAGGTGCTGAATTCGACGTCGTCGGGCGCGAGGCTGCCGACACCGATGCTGGCGGAAAAACGCACCGGACCATTGGGACCTGGCACGCTGGCATTGCCGATGGCGGCGAGCAGACGTTCGGACGCCTGCAGCGCGCGCTGCGCATCGGCCTCGGGCAACAGGACAGCGAATTCCTCGCCACCGAGACGGCCGATCACGGTGCCCTTGCGTAACGTTGCCCGCAAGACCAGCGTCAACTCGACGATGACCCGGTCACCCATCGCATGCCCCCACGTATCGTTGACCCGCTTGAAGTGATCGATGTCGAGCATCAGTACCGACAGACGCCGCTGTTGCGTGCGGGCGGCGGCAAACAAACGGTCGGCCTGCATGAGGAAGGCGCGGCGGTTGAGTGCGCCGGTCAGACCATCGCGCATGGCCATATCGCCGAGCGCCTGATTGACACGACGCAGTTCGAGTGCGTCCACCACAAGCGCGGACAGATCGGCGAGCAGGGCGCGCTTCTCGTCGTCGAGCGTGCGCGGCCGGCGGTCGATCACACACAGCGTGCCCAGACGATGGCCCTCCGGTGTGCGCAGCGGTGCGCCGGCATAGAAGCGGATGTTCGGCTCTCCCGTGACGAGCGGGTTGTCGGCGAAGCGTCGGTCGGCGCGGGCATCGGGCACAACGAAGACGTCGTTGCCGAGAATGGCGTGTGCGCAGAAGGCCATCGAGCGCGGCGTCTGCGAAGTATCGATACCTTTGTGCGCTTTGAACCACTGGCGCGTTTCGTCAATCAGCGAGACGAGCGAGATCGGTGTGCCGAGCACGTAAGAGGCCAGCCGCACGATGCGATCGAACGCCGGTTCGGGGGGAGTATCGAGGATCTCATAGCGGCGTAATGCTGCGAGACGCTCCGCCTCGTTCAGACTGGCGGTCCCAGCCTGCGTCAGCCGAGGAGTGGGCGCGGGCACAGGCGTAATCGGTTCGTGTAGGTTGGTTCGGGATGCGGTCATGTCGTGGCGGGCGGGCAAGGCCCGGCGATGGGACGACAGCAGCGCCGCGGAGGCGGGCTCGGCCCACGCGTTCGGCGACTGCACGAAAGGCGATGCTGACTTCGCAGACGGCTCAGGCGATACGGGCGATTGGGTGTGCGACATCGGCGAGCCTCGATCGTTGTCGTCGACCAGGCCGAGGGGGTCGAAAACGCCCTTCACGCGAATAGTGCCGTCAATTCTGCCGCGCCTGTCGTCGCTTGGCAAATGCGGCGGCGTCACGCCGTCTGTAGCATTCGCCCCCTTCGCCCCCTTCGCCCCCTTCGCTCCGTTTGTGCGCCACAGCGCACGCGCGGCTTGCGCGATGTCGTGAGCGCTGTCGCGCATGGGGTCGACGTTGCCGGACGCGGGCAGAGCAGGGGTCATGATTTGACTTCGAATGCTTCGCCGGTTTCGAAGAAGTTGCCACCGGCAATGTAATGAAGACTGCGCGACACGCCGGGCTCGAATTGCCAGTGCCCGTCGCGGAACGCGCGTGGATCGGCCCAGGCCGCGACGACCTCGCCGAGAAACAGATCGTAGCGATCCTGATTGTGCGGTTCGGGAATCACACGGCATTCCAGCCACGCGAGGCATCCGTCGATGAGGGGCGCCGCGATGTGCGAACCGGCGAACGCCTGCACACCGGTGCCATCGGCGAACTTGTCGGTATCGCGTCCGGAGATTGAGCCGACGGCCAACGTTTCACGAGCGATGGCGCGTGCGGGCACGTTCAGCGAAAACTCGCCGGAGGCTTCGACCAGCTCACGCGTGAGCGTATTGCGGTCGATCACGACGGCGACTTTCGGCGGTGAGAAATCCAGCGGCATCGACCACGCGGCGGCCATGACATTGCGGCGCGACTCGTGGGCGCTTCCCACCAGCACGGTCGGTCCGTGATTGAGCAGACGGTAGGCTTTCGGCAGTTCGACAGGCAGGCGTTCGGTCATGGCGGGCACTCGGCAGGCGTGGTGTGATGTCAGGCGGCCAATGATAGCGTGGCCGGGAAAAACCGAGGGTGCCCATGACGAAGGCCGACATCCGAAAAAGGCGGCCCGCAGGGTGAGCTGCGGGCCGAACAAACGGCACGGTGCGGGGAGCGCGTGCCGGATCAGATGTGCCTGCAGTATTTCATGCGTTCGTCCTAGTCCGGTCCCCATGCTGTGGGGGAGTGCGACTCCTATGCTGAGGCGCTGAGGTGACAAGCGCTGCATCGTGCCGACGTTTTTCGCGCGGGGAACGCCCGCGAGTCTGTCGCGACCCCATGACACGATCGAAGCATGCTCGCCATGACGGTCGGCAGGAAAAGCGGGATGGGGGCATTTTCAGTTCCCGGCGTGGCTGTCGGGCGATGCCGTTCCCCCGCAGTGCCATCAGCGGGCGCCGATGAAGTACCATTTTCGGTGACGCGACGGTGATGCCATGCCGTCCGCCCGCTTATCACAGACGATGGACTGGAGACACGACATGACGACCGATCGGCGCATTACGTTCTTTCACGCTCCCAACACTCGTTCCTCCGGCGTGCTCGTGCTGCTCGACGAGTTGCAGGCCGAGCACGACCTTCACCTGCTGCGCTTCGCGACGGGCGAACAACGCGGGTCGGAGTATCTCGATCTCAATCCGATGGGAAAGGTGCCCGCCATTCGCCACGGCGATGCCATGATCACCGAACAGGCGGCCGTTTACATGTATCTGGCCGAGCTGTATCCGGAGAAAGGGCTGGCGCCCATGCCGGGTGATCCGCGTCGCGGGCCGTATCTGCGCTGGATGGTGTTTTACGGTTCATGCGTCGAGCCGGCCGTCGTCGACAAGTCGCTCGGTCGCGAAGGGGCCGAGCGTTCGCGCTCCCCGTATGGCGACTACGATTCGGTGATGTGGACGCTGGAGCGGCACCTGTCGCGTGACGCGGGGCCGTGGTGGCTGGGCGAGTCATTTACGGCGGCAGACGCCCTGTGGGGCAACGCCATGCATTTCCTCACGCACTTCAAGCTTGTGCCTGAGACACCGTCCGTGAAGGCCTACGTGGAGCGCTTTCGCGCCCGTGAGTCGTTTGCACGCGCGCAAGCACGCGATGCGGCGTTGGCGAAGCAGCTTGCCGCGTAATCGGGTCGGTTCGGCCTGACGGGGGGGGCGGCCTGGGCTTAGTCCGGCAGAACGTCGATGCGTGGTTCGCAGTCGATGGGGAAGTTGACCGAGTTGGCGACGTAGCATTTGGCGTGCGCTTCGCGGTGCAGTTCAGCCGCCAACTCGGCATTGCCGCCTGCACGGATCGTGACGTGCGGGCGCAGCAGAATGCGTGTGAAGCGGCCTTCCTGTGCCGTGTCGATCATGGTGCCGATGGCGTCGTCGGTGTACCGTTCGACGACAACCCCGGCTTCGGCACAGAGGTGCAGATACCAGAGCTTGTGGCAGGCACTGGCCGCCGCCACCAGCAGATCTTCGGGATTCCAGCGCGCCGGATCGCCGCGAAAGGCAGGATCGGACGAGCCGGGGATGGTCGGTTTGCCGTCGGCGCGAATCTCGTGATTGCGTCCGTAGTCGCGATAACCCGACGTGCCGCTGCCTTGGTTGCCAGTCCACTCGACGCCGATTCGATACTGGTGTTCGCCTGATGCCATGTCATCTCTCCGCAAAGGGGCGGTAGCCAGGGAAGTTGGGGAATTACCGGGCCCGCCCGTGATTCTCTCAATTGCGGACATTCCCGGCTGGCCATTTTCGGCCATCAATCGGTCCGATTCGGTCCCGCCTCTCCCGATCGATCCGGTGCGCCAGAGCGAGACGGCGTCAGGCCAGCGGCTCGGTCGTCAGTGCGCGCGTGAGGCCGTGCATCGGGCGACGCATCGCCACGTCGAACGGATTGGTTTGCGGCCCGATCAACTCGGCCTGACGGCGCAGCAACTCCACGACCATCGGCAGTCGATCCTGCGACAGCCGGGCGGCCAGCGTGCCCACGCTCAGCGCGGCGACCGCGTGCCCGGTGCGGTCGAAGACCGGCACCGCGACCCCTGCCATACCGTCGAGCACACCGCTATTGCTGCCGGCATAGCCCAACTGACGCACGCGTTCGATCTCGGTGCGCAGATAGACCTCATCGAGCACACCGTAACCGCGCAGTCGCGGCACGTTGAAGCGAATGATCTCCTCGCGCTCGGCTTCCGGCAGGAAGGCGAGAATCGCCAGACTTCCCTGACCGACGCCCAGCGCCACACGTCCTCCGATGTCGCCGGTAAACGAACGGATCGGGAAGGGGCCCTCGCACATGTCGAGACAGACCGCATCGAAGCTGCTGCGCACCAGCAGAAAGATGGTGTCGCCAAGGCTGGCGCAAAGACGTAGCAAGGATGGGCGGCACAGGGTGCGCATGCCGCTCGGGTTGCCGGCTTGCGCGGCCATGGCGAAGAAGTCGATGCTCAGCCGGTAGAGCTTGGACGTCTCGTCCTGCTCCACCACCTGCTCGGCGATAAGCGCGTGCAGAATCCGATGCACCGTCGCCTGGCTGAGACCAACCGCTTTGGCGATGTGGGTGACGCGCTCGCCTTCGGGCTTGGCGTCGCCCAGTGCACGAATGACGGCAAAGGTGCGTTGCAGAATGCCCGCGCCAGCGGATTCCAGCGTCGACGACTTCGGCGCGCGGGGGGAATCGGAGGTGTTCATCAGGGTCTCGAATATTCCGTCAAACGAAATACTATCGTAAGCGGATGTCTCTTGAAAACTAGCGCGCTGCGTCGAAACTCGCAAAAACCACCAATATTCGCCATAAGTTAGGGATTATCCCGAGTCGGTGATGCGAAATGAAACTGCTCGCCCATCCAACAAATATTCCGTCAAACGAAATAATCATAAAATTTATCTCATTTCACGGAATCGTTATCTTGCGGCAAGCAATTTGGCTCGCTACTGTTCGGTGCAATTGCATTTCTTGCGGCGTGCATGCGCCCGAAGGTAGTGACCATGTCTTTCCTGACTTTGACGGATGTTTCCAAGACGTTTGGCGAGTTGAACGCCGTCTCGAACGTCAATCTCTCGGTGGAAAAGGGCGAGTTCGTCTCGCTGCTCGGCCCTTCGGGCTGCGGCAAGACCACCACGTTGCAGATGATCGCGGGCTTTGTCGAAGCCACGACCGGGCGCATAACGCTCGACGGGCGCGACATCACGCATATGCGCCCGAACAAGCGCGGCCTGGGCATCGTGTTCCAGAGCTACGCGCTGTTTCCGCACATGACGGTGGCGGAGAACGTCGGTTTCGGTCTTGAGATGCGTGGGGTCGACAAGGCGCAGCGTCAGGAGCGAATTCGCGAAGCGCTGGCCCTGGTGCGTCTGGACACCCTTGGCCATCGCTACCCGCGCGAACTCTCCGGTGGTCAGCGTCAACGCGTGGCCATCGCCCGTGCGGTCGTGATCGCACCGCCCGTGCTGCTGCTCGACGAACCCATGTCCAACCTCGACGCGAAGCTGCGCGAAGACATGCAGTTCGAGTTGCGCTCGATCCAGCGCAAGATCGGCACGACCACGATCATGGTCACGCACGATCAATCCGAAGCGTTGTCGATCAGCGATCGTGTGGTCGTCATGGAAGCCGGACGCATCACGCAGGTCGACACGCCGTACCGTGCCTACGAGCGCCCGGAAACGCCGTTCGTCTCGCAGTTCATTGGCAAGGCCAACATGCTGGCCGGCCGTGTCACCGCGCGTGACGACCAACATCTGCACATTGAACTGGGTGCACAACTGATGCAGCGCGCCGCGCTGGCGGAGCTCTCGCCCAGAGATCGCGGCATGGCCGTGGGCGACGCCATCACCCTGTGCCTGCGTCCGGAAAAGGTGCGTCTGTGCGCGCCGTCGGCCGGCCGTCTGTCGGCCACAGTGACGAGCCGCTTCTTCCTCGGCAGTCAGTGGCTGTACCGCGTCGACAGCCCGTTGGGCGAAGTGCTCGTGTGCTGCCAGAACGAAGGCGGCGAGCCGCTGAACGAAGGGGTGCCGGTCGGGCTGGACTGGCAAGCGGAAGCGGTTCGCTTCGTCTCGGCAGGAGCCAGCGCAAATGGCTGAGACGCTGCAAGTTCCGCGTACCGAAGCGGCGCCCGTCACGCGTGCCCCCTGGCATGCGTATTTGCCGATGTGGGTCATGAGTGCGCCGGCCATGCTGCTGTTCGTGGCGCTCGTGCTCATCCCGCTGCTCATGACGCTGGCGCTCACGTTCTATCAGTTCGATCCGGCGAGCGGCCCGATTGCGGCGTTCCAGTTCGAGAACTATAAGGAAGTCCTGTTCGACGCGTACTTCCACACGATCTTCCTGCGCACGTTCGGCATTTCGCTCACCGTCACCGCGGTGTGCGCGGTGGTGGGGACGTTCGAAGCCTACGTGCTGTCGCGCATGGGCGACCCGTGGCGCTCGCTTTTCCTGCTGGTGATTCTCTCGCCGCTGCTCGTGTCCATCGTGGTGCGCGCCTTTGGCTGGAGCATGTTGCTCAGCTCCGGGGGCCTGATCAATCAGGCGTTCGGCCTGCTCGGGATGGGCCCATACAAGATGGAGTACACCAACTTCGCGATCATCGTCGCGCTGGTGCATGTGATGCTGCCGTTCATGGTCATTCCGGTGTGGACGTCGCTGCAACGTCTCGATCCGCAGACGGAAAACGCCGCGTTGTCGCTGATGGCATCGCCCGCGACCACGCTGCGCCGTATCGTGCTGCCGCAACTGGTGCCGGGCATTCTGTCGGGCAGCCTGATGGTGTTCGGTCTGTCGGCCAGTGCGTTTGCGATTCCGAGTCTGTTGGGCGGACGCCGTCTCAAGGTCGCCGCCACCGCCGTGTACGACCAGTTCCTGAGTTCGCTGAACTGGCCGCTGGGCGCCACCATCGCCGTGCTGCTGCTTGCAGCGAACCTGATCGTGATGCTGACGTACTACCGCCTGCTCGAGCGCCGCTATTCGCGCAGCATGGGTTAAGGCCAGGGCACGTCTCCCGCAGAACAGAACCTATTCGCCATCATGCGTAAAAACAGTCCTCTGGCGCTTGCGTTCCATACGCTCGTCATCCTTTTCGTCCTCGCGCCGATGATCATCGTCGTGCTGGTCGCGTTCACGCCGGAACAAACGCTATCGCTGCCCACACGCGGCCTGTCGCTGCGTTGGTTCCGGGCGATTCTCGACTACCCCGATTTCATCGCGTCATTTTTCACCAGCCTGAAGCTGGCGTTCCTGTCGGCCACGATCTCGTTGGTGATCGCGTTGCCGGCGGCGCTCGCCATCGGTCGTTCGCGCTTTCCGGGCCGTAATTTTCTCAATGGTCTGCTGCTTTCGCCGCTGGTGATTCCGGGGCTCGTGCTCGGCATTGCACTGCTGCGCTTCTTCGCGATGCTCGGCGTGAGCGGCTCGTTCGCGGCGCTCACGTTCGCGCACATGATTATCGTGACGCCGTTCATCATGCGACTCGTGCTGGCGTCGATCAGCGGTCTCGATCGCAGCGTCGAACATGCCGCGGCGTCGCTGGGCGCTGGCTCGTGGACGACCTTCCGGCGCGTGACCATGCCCATGATCCTGCCGGGCATTACCGGCGGCTGGCTGCTCGCGTTCATCAACAGCTTCGACGAACTGACGATGTCGGTCTTCCTCACGGCGCCGCAAACCGTCACGCTGCCCGTGCGTATGTACATGTACGCGACCGAATCGATCGATCCGATGATGGCGTCCGTCTCGGCGCTGGTCATCGCGGTGACGCTCGGCGCGATGCTCTTGCTCGACCGTGTCTACGGCCTGAACCGCATCCTGATCGGCCAGCACTGAACGCACGCGCAAAGAAGATTCTCATGTCCCGCTCTTCCCATTCATCGCAAGACTTGCGCGCGCCGGGTCATCCGCAACTGGCGCGCGTGGCCGAAACGTCGCGCCCGACGGTAACGTTCTATCTGGACGGCGAGCCGGCGCAGGCGCTGGCGGGCGATACGTTGCTCACCGCGATCCTCACGCATCAGCGTCACGTGCGCATCAGCGAATTCAGCGGCACGCCGCGCGCGGGCTTCTGCCTGATCGGCGCGTGTCAGGACTGTTGGGTGCGATGCGAGTCCGGACCATCCGGGCCATCTGCGGGGGGCGATGCACAGCTATCGCGCCTGCGCGCGTGCTCGACGCAGGTTCAGGACGGCATGCGCATCCTCACGCGTGCGGCTGAGACCCACGAGGTGCACGGGGGCTCGCATGACTGAGCGTTCCGACATCGTCATCGTTGGCGCCGGCCCTGCGGGCATTCGCGCTGCGCAGACGCTTGTGGCGGCCGGACTGCGTCCCGTCGTGCTCGACGAGAACATTCGCTGGGGCGGGCAGATCTACCGTCAGCCGCCGGCGGGCGCCGGGTTCACGCGAACCAAACAGGCGTTGTACGGCTTCGAAGCCGCCAAGGCCGATGCCATTCACAGCACCATGGCGGCGTTGCTGCCGCAGGTCGACTATCGACCGGAGACCCTGGTGTGGGCTTGCGATCCAAAGCAACTCCATACGATGCACGGTGGCCGCGAAACGCCGGTGTCGTTCACGCATCTGATCATTGCGAGTGGCGCGACCGATCGCGTATTGCCGCTGCCGGGCTGGACGCTGCCGGGTGTATACACGCTGGGCGGTGCGCAAGTGGCGCTCAAGGCGCAGGGCTGTGCCATCGGCGAGCGTGTCGTGTTCGCGGGCACCGGGCCGCTGCTCTATCTCGTGGCGTATCAGTACGTGAAAGCCGGCGCGAACGTGGTCGCGGTGCTCGACACGAGTGCGTTCGCGAATCAGGTCAAGGCAACGCCGCGACTGCTGAATCAGCCGGCCACGCTTGCCAAGGGCCTCTATTACGTTGGATGGCTGCGGGCACGCGGGGTACGCATCGAACATGGCGTCACGCTGGCAGGCGTTGACGGTACGGCAGGCGTGCGGGCGATTCGCTGGCAGCGCGACGGCCGCGAGCACACGCTCGAATGCACTGCCGTGGGACTGGGCTTTGGCTTGCGCCCCGAGACGCAACTGGCTGATCTGGCGGGCTGCCGTTTTGTCTTCGATGATCTCAATCGTTGCTGGCTGCCTGAGCGCGACGCTGCCGGGCGCAGTTCGCAGCCCGGCATCTATCTGGCGGGAGACGGCGCGGGCATTGCCGGTGCCGATGCCGCCGAACTCGCGGGCCGACGCGCAGCATTGGCCTTGCTCGAAGATCTCGGCATCGCGGCACCGGCCATGGCCGGCGCACCCGATGCCATCGCCATCGAACGTCAGCTCGCCAGTATCCGCCGCTTTCGCGAGGGGATCGAGCAGGCGTTTGCGTTGCCGGAAGACCCATCGGTGCAATGGCCTGACGACATGCTCGTGTGCCGTTGTGAGGAGGTCGATGCCCGCACGTTGCGCGATTGCGTGCGCTATGACGGCGTGACCGAAATTAACCGGCTCAAGGCGCTGACCCGCGTGGGCATGGGGCGCTGTCAGGGGCGTATGTGCGGCGAAGCGGCGTGCCATCTGCTGGCGGAGGCGAGCGGGCAAACGCTTGCTCAGGTGGGACGCCTGCGTGCGCAGGCCCCGATCAAACCGATTCCGATTGCGCCGATGCTGTTCGACGAAAACGTTGCGGCCATCCCCGAGGAGGCACGCGATGAGTAAGACCTTGCATTACGACGCTGTCGTCGCCGGTGGCGGTCTGGTGGGTGCGTCGGCCGCGCGTGCGCTGGCCGAGCGCGGCCTGCGCGTGGCGCTGTTCGAGCGACGCTATTGCGGTGCGCAGGCCAGCGGTGTGAATTATGGCGGCGTGCGCTGCCAGGGCCGCCCGGAAGAACAACTGCCGCTCGCCATGCGTGCGCGCAAGCTCTGGGATCGCCTGCCGGCGTTGATCGGCATCGACGGCGAGTTCGTGCGCTCGGGCCATCTGCGTCTTGCGCGTCGCGAGAGCGATCTGGCGCCGCTCGATGCCTGGTCGGCGATGGCGAGCCGTTATGGACTGGACACAACGGTGCTACGCGGCGCCGAATTCCGCCAGCGCTTTCCGTGGCTGGGTGACGGTGCGGTTGGCGGCTCGCTGTGCATGAGCGACGGCCATGCGAATCCGCGTCTGGTCTCGCCAGCGTTTGCGCGTGCGGCCCGTGCGCTGGGCGCCGACGTTCGCGAGCGCACCCCGATCACCTCGGTGGTTCACGACGGCGTGCGCTTCCAGCTCACCGCGCAACCCGAGCAGGGCGACGCATTGCATGTCAGCGCCGACTGGCTGCTCAATACCTCCGGTGCCTGGGCGAACCACATCGCGGGCACGTTCGGCGAGCGTGTGCCGATGCATGCCATCTACCCGAACATGTGGGTCACGGAGCCGTTGCCGAAGTTCATCGGCCACAACCTCGGCGTGTATGGCGGTGGCGTGTACGCGCGTCAGGTCGAGCGCGGCAACTGTGTGATCGGCGGCGGACGCGGCACCGGCGACGGCGAATACGCACAGCCATCGGCCGACACCACGCGTGCTGTGATGCGCGAGGCGTGCGCCTTGCTGCCGGCGCTGCGCAATGCGTTGCTGATCCGCACATGGAGCGGCGTGGAGGGCGAGACCCCCGATAACAACCCGATCATCGGCATGAGTCGCACGACACCGCGTCTGGTGCACGCCTTCGGCTTCTCGGGCGGCGGCTTCTTGCTGGCGCCGGGCGTTGGCGAGGTGCTCGCGGATCTGGTCGCCGACGGCGAGACAGCGACACCGATCGATGCGTTTGCCGTCGACCGGTTTGCGCCGGTGACGGCCGAGGCATGACAGGCAAACGATTCCCGCACGTTCGAAGTTCGTCCCAACACAACATTCCTGACATCCTGAAAACGCAAGGAGAACCACGATGAAGCTCACCCGAAAGGTCGTCATGTGCGCTGCGGCGCTGGCATTGGGCGCGAGCAGCGCGGCCTGGTCGCAGTCCAAAACGCTCTACATCGGCATGAACGGCGGCCCGATGGAAAAGGCTTATACAAGCCAGGTGTTCCCGGAATTCGAGAAGGCCAATAACGTGAAGGTCGTGGTCGTGCCGGGCACGTCGTCCGATGTGCTGGCCAAGTTGCTCGCCAACCGCAACAGCCCGCAGATGCATGTCGTGTTCCTGGACGATGGCGTGATGGCGCGCGCCATCAGCATGGGCGTGTGCCAGAAGCTCGACGACTCGCCTGTGCTCAAGGAGCTGATGCCGTCGGCTCGCGTGAAGGACGACATGGGCGCCGGGGTGCAACTGGGCATGACCGGTATCGGCTACAACACCAAGCTGTTCAAGGAGAAGGGCTGGGCTGCGCCGACGTCATGGACCGACTTTGCCGATCCGAAGTACAAGGGCAAGGTGGTGTTCCAGTCGGCCTCGAGCAGCACCTTCGGTTTGCACGGCTTCCTCGCACTGAACCGCATCTGGGGCGGCAGCGAGACGAACGTCGAGCCGGGCTTTACCAAGTGGGCCACGACCGTGGGGCCGAACGTTGTCGAGTACATTCCGAACTCGGCCAAGCTCTCGGAAATGATCCAGACGGGCGAAGCGGCCATCTTCCCGCTGACCCCGACGGCCGTGAGCGATCTGCAGGACAAGGGCATTCAGGCCGGCTATGTGGCGCCGAAGGAAGGCGCGGTGCAGTTGCTCGTGGACCTGTGCGTCGTGAAGAACAGCCCGGACAACGCCATGGCGCAGAAGCTCGCGCAATATCTGCTGTCGGCCAAGGGCCAGACGCTGGCGGCCGCCGCCGGTGCTTACATCCCGACCAACCCGCAGGCCACCGTACCGCCGGCGATGCAAAAGCGCCTGGGCAAGATCGACGAACTGGCCAAGAACCTCAAGACGGTGGATTGGGACGCCATCAATCAGCGTCGCGCGCAGTGGGATCAGCGCTGGAACCGTCAGATCGAGCAGTAATCCGGACGCGGCGGTCGCACGTGTGCGCGTGAAATCGTTCGTGCGCCGTGTGAATGAACAACGCCGGGCCCCTCAGGGTGGCCCGGCGTTGTCGTTTGTATCGCTGTGTTCGCACAAGGCGCGTCGCTCAAGTGCCGTTACATCGCATCGGACGTGGCGGCGAGTGCGGCGAAGGCGCCCACGAGTTCGGCATGATCGGCGGGGCTCGTGAAGGCATGAAGCGATTGGGCCGGCTCTTCCAGCATCAGGTAGCCCAGACTCCACGTGGAGAACGCCCCGAGGGTGTCCGGCGGGCCGTCGAGCAACACCTGAATGCCGGTGTGGTTACGCGACGCCTCGATGCGCTGACGGGCGTCGGCGAGCGCCACGCTGGGGCCTTCGATGTATTGGTAGAACCTGGCGCCATCGAATAGCAACACGCCGGTAATGTCCTCGGCGGCGTTGAATCCGCGCGAGTTGACGATAATCTTCGAGAGTTCTCGCAAATCGAGATCGGGCACTGCGCGACTTAGGTAGGCATAGCACTCGATCATCCGATTCGTCTCCGCTTAGTCATCCGATTCGTCTCCTTTTAGGTAGGTCGTGTCCCGGTGCGCGACGTTGGCGTCGATGTCGCGTCAACGCGCATTAGAATACCCCATGTGCCAAGCCCGTGAGCTCAAGTGCCATGCCGATCAACTACCTACGTGGATTCACCCAGCCGGTGCGCACGGACGCGGCCAACCGGCGCCTGGGCTGCTCGCTCGCGTTTGTGGCGGGTGCGGCGAATGCGGGCGGTTTCCTTGCCGTCGGGCAGTACACGTCTCACATGTCGGGTATCGTCGCGGCGCTCTCCGACAATCTCGCGCTCGGACAAGTCCTTCTCGTGCTCGCCGGCCTCAGCGCTTTACTGGCGTTCCTGCTGGGCGCGGCGACCTCGTCCGTGCTGATCCTTTGGGGGCGACGTCACCATACCCATAGCGAATATGCCGCGCCGCTCATGCTCGAAGCGTTGCTGCTGTTGACGTTTGGCGCCATGGGCGCCAACCTCGAAGACCAGCGCGTGCTGTATGTGCCGGCGACCGTGGGCTTGCTGTGTTACGTCATGGGGTTGCAGAATGCCATCATCACCAAGATTTCCCGGGCCGAGATTCGAACGACACACGTGACGGGGCTGGTGACCGACATCGGCATCGAGCTGGGCAAGATGGGCTACTGGAACCGGCCCGGTATCACGGGCGAACTGCCGCACGTGGCGGGAGACCGGCAGAAGCTGCGATTGCTCTGTGCGCTGCTGGGAATGTTTTTTCTGGGCGGGCTGACCGGTGCGCTCGGTTTCAAGCACTTGGGTTTCTCGGCGACGATTCCGCTCGCCGTGGTGCTCATCATGTTGGCCATTGTGCCGTTGCTCGACGATATCGCACGACATCCTCACTGATCTTGGCGCTGGCATCTCATCGGGCCATCGAATATGACCACACGCTCGGGTGTACCCCGTCTGCGGACGAGGGCTGGAAAGCGGTTACGCGCCTTATTCGACAAGTTCGACGACTATCCGTCGTTGGTCGGCGTTGTGGGGACGGTCATCGCGTTGGCGATTCTGATCGGGGTGGTGATGCTGTTGTACGCCGATCGGCGGGCACGAGACGTGTACGCACTGGAGCGTGCCCAGAGCGTGGCATCCGTCGTGGCGACGAGTCTCGGCGGCAACATTGCCCTCTACGAGGCGCTGCTCAAAGAGATGGTGCGCGAGGCGGAGAATTCGAATACGCCGCTTTTTCCCGAGCGGGTGCGTGACCGCGTGCGCTTCGGGCAGGCACTGAGCCGCGATTTTCTCGACGATGCCTACATCGTGGACAAGACGGGGCAAATTGCCGCGCCGCTCGAGAGCACCGATGGCAAGCCAGTGAATGTTGCCGATCGCGACTATTTCCGCTCGCACGAGGCGAACCCATCGCTAGGCCTCTATGTCTCTCAACCCTACTCGTCGCGACTACACAAGGGGGTACTGTCGGTTGCGCTCACCCGGCGCATTGCCGGCCCCGATCATTCGTTTGCCGGTGTGGCAGTCATCGCGTTGCGGCTCGACCGGCTGAACGCGCAGATGCACGATGTCGACTTCGATGACCTCAAGAGCATCAGCGTCGTGGAAGAGAAGGGGACGGTACTCGCGTGCAAGCCATGCGCGCAAGGTCAGCCGGGGACGTTGGTCAAATTGCCGGGCGACGCGACACGCTATCGGAATCTGACGACGGCGTTGTCGTTTCCGGCAGGGGCTCGTGCCGTGGACTACCGATCGGTGCGCGTGCCGGGTGTCTCGATGTTCGTGGTGGTGACGCCTTCGACACAGGCGCTCATCAGTGGATGGCGCCGTCACGCGGTGCTGCTTGGCCTGATTGCGGCCACGTGCGCAGCCACGCTTATCGCAGGCTCATGGCTGCTCGTAGCGGCGATCCGCACACGTGCCAGTACGGCGGCGCAACTCGTGAGCCTGTCCGTGACCGATGGCCTCACGGGGCTGAGCAACCGACGTGCACTCGACGCCAAGCTCGCGAGCGAATGGCGTCGGGCAAAACGCTCGGGCAACCCGCTCTCGGTGCTGTTCGTGGACATCGATCACTTCAAGCACTTCAACGACAAATACGGCCATTTGACCGGCGACGATGTTTTGCGTGCTGTCGCGAAGAATATCGGGGGGCATACCCGCCGCGACACCGATATGGTTGCGCGATATGGCGGCGAGGAGTTTGCGGTGGTTCTGCCCGATACGGACGCTGTGACTGCGGCTGCCATGGCCGAGCAAGTCCGCCGTGACGTCGAGCGACTGCATATCGCGCACATAGGCAGCACGACCGGCATGGTGACGGTCAGCGTCGGCGTGGCCACGGGCGTCGCGGGGGAATGCGATAGCGCAGAGGCCGTTCTGAAGGCTGCCGACGAGCAGCTTTTCGTCGCCAAGCAAAGTGGCCGAAATCGCATCAGCATCATCGTGCTGCGCAAGCCGGAAACGTCCGGCGATGGCTTGGGGAAGTCGGGGCCGGCGGGTAGCGCAGGTGGAGCGGGTGGAGCGGGTGGAGCGGGCGGCACGGACAACGCAAAGTGACCAAGGCAACGGCGTGCCGGCGCTAGGGCGCCCCCTGCGCGGCTACGGTGTCAGCATGGCGGCAAGTCGTAGCAGTTCGCCTTGGCGATGGCAGCCGGTCTTGCGCAGTATCGCGGACAGTTGGGTGCGCAGTGTGCTGGTGCCGAGACCCAGGACTTCACTACATTCGCCAATGGTCAGTCCCGCCACGAGATGATGAAAGAGGCGGGCTTCGGCTTGCGTCAGGGAAAAGTGCTGGCGCAGGGCGGTTTCGGTCGGAACATTGAAGATGCTGCGCCGTTCGATTCGCACGCCGATTGCGGCGCGCAGACCGTGATTCATTGGGCTGCTTAGCGGGCGCAGCGTCATCCGGTACGCATGTCCCCAGGAGTCGGGCAGCACCAGCGATACGGGTTCGCGGCTGACGCCGACCTGCCTGAGGGAATGCACCAGGCGAGTTTGCCATTCGGGCTGACGATGCATCAGGCGGCGCTGCTTGAGCAGGAGCTGGCTGTCGTTGCCGCCCAGCAGCACATCGAGCCCTGGCGCAAACTCCAGCACCCAGCCATCGGGCGACGCGATGAGAAAGCCTTCGCGCGCCGGATCGAGCATCTGGCTGAGTGCACCGAGGCTGGCGCGCGCGGCCGCGCGTCGGGCGAAGAACGCGGCGGCGAGCTGGCGTTCGTACTCGGCGATTTTGGACGCATGAGCGAACGACGGTTCAACGATATGCATGCGCTGAATGCTCAGGGCGGTGAGGGCATCGTCGTCGTTGCAGATCACGACACCTACCAACTGCTGGAGTTGGTAGGGGCGCATGAATTCGTTCCAGAACACGCGGTCGTTCGGCGACTCGTGCTTCAGGGCGACGGACGAGTCGTACCAGGTGCCGGCAGGGGCGTCCCAGAAGCGGCGGGTTGAGTCGTCGTACTGGTAATAGCGCTGCGCGTACTCCTCGATCAATCGAGCTTCGTGCCCGGCCTGTTCGACGAAACGAACCGAGCGGCTCTGTTTGTCATGGCAAAGGAATGTCGCGGCGTCTGCGCCGAGAAATTCGCGCGCTGTCTGCACGACATCGAGCCAGTCCGCATCTCCCGCGCCGACTGCCCGGACCGCCTCCGATGCCCGCCGAAAACTGACGTCGTTCGACATGGAACTCCCCCGCTATCGCTTTATTTCTGCTGAGCCTGATGCCCGATTTTCGCGAAGTGTAGCAGAACGGGCTGTCGGATTTGAGAGGGGCGTCAACTGTGATTTGTGCAGGCGACAAGCTGTCGCGGCGCTGCGACAATGCAGCCATGTCGGGAAAGCCGCAGGCGACCGGGAATCATCGATGCAAACGTATCCCGGCGCAGATTCAATACACTCAACACGTCATACGGGGAGCACCATGCGCTATCGC
Source organism: Pandoraea fibrosis (assembly GCF_000807775.2). NCBI lineage: Bacteria > Pseudomonadati > Pseudomonadota > Betaproteobacteria > Burkholderiales > Burkholderiaceae > Pandoraea > Pandoraea fibrosis. The sequence continues at coordinate 3,035,168 of NZ_CP047385.1, forward strand.
CAATTCATTGCAGCTTGCCTGTGCCTGACAGGGGCACTGATGTTCGGCCAGGCGAACGCCCAGTCGTATCTGGGCGCGGGAGATCTGGGCAGCATCCGGCAGTCGAATCAGACACCGGCGCTCAGCCCGGCCGTGTCGGCGGTGAGTGGGCGTGCCGAGAGTGTGACCGATGCCCAGAGCGCCAGCGCGAGCATCAATCGCACGGCAAGCGAGCGCAACGGCCCGGCTACCGGGCCGAGCCAACAGGAGATGGCAGCAACGGCCCGTGCGCTCGATACGCGCGATCTTCAGCATCCGCGCCAGACTCGCACGTTTGACAGCCTTTCCCGGCCGTCGCGGCCGGAGTAATCCGCATTGCCGGGATGAGGCTTACTCCGCCATGGCGGGAATGGCACCTTCCTGGAACAGAATGCGCGGTGCGTCCATCGTGCCGTCTTCTGCATCGACCAGCACTTCGTAAGCGGCGATACCGGCGAACCCGGACGCCATCGATTGCGCAATGCGCACGGCGCCGAATTCGGTGCTCGCCTGACGCAACTCGCCGGGCTGCAATACGCCGTCTTTGTTCTTGCGGTAGGGCACGACGATGTATTTGGTGGATTTGGCGTCGCTCATGGTGTCACTCACGATGAAGTTGTGATGATGGGGAATGTAGCATGAGTACTGTATAAAAATACAGGCCTTTTTGTGCCATCCGACATGTCGTGAAACGGCGTCGATACCGCGTCGTGCCGCGGGCGTCGCGCCTGCCGAAAGGGGATGGGGGATGCAACAGCGCTGCAAAGGGTCTGCTCAGCCGACGCTGTGAGGCCTTTTTTGTGTGCGCGAGGTAATTTTTCTCGGTCGGTTGAGGAGGGGATAGCGCTCCGTCTGGCGGGGCTGTCGAGCCCAAACAACGTCACGTAATGAGTAAATAACTACTAAATGGTCGTATATTCCCGCCTCGCTTGATAGCCTGCCGGTCGACTCGCGACTTGCGACCAAAACGAAAAGCACTGAGAGCGTGGAATGACTGCAGGCAACCTGATTTCGGCAAACCGGCTACACGACGGCTTGGTCGTGTGGCTGGACAAGCAACACAACTGGGTGGACGACCTGACGCAGGCGCATGTGTTCGACGCGCAGGATCTCGACCAGGCCCAGGCGGCTGCGCAGGCGGCGCAGACGGCCAATTTGATCGTCGATCCCGTACCGCGTCCTGCGCAAGTGGGCGATGCGGGCCCCATCCCGGTGGATTTTCGCGAGCAATTGCGCTCGCGCGGCCCGTCGGTTCGCGAAGACCTCGGCAAGCAGGCCGCCGAAGACACGTTGCAAGCGGCGCTGGCCCACGCTCCCGCATTGACCGTGGCACCGGAGCACGCCGGCATCTACCGCTATGACCCATCTGAGCGAGAGTTCCTCAAAGACCGTGCGAAGGAGTTCGGCCAGCAGGTCGCCCGTCGTCTGAGCGGCGAACTCAGCGAAGACGCGTTCAAGGTCTATCGCCTGATGAACGGCCTGTACCTGCAACTGCACGGCTACATGCTGCGGGTTGCCATTCCGTATGGCACGTTGAGCGCGGTCCAGTTGCGTCAGCTCGCCTATGTGGCGAATCGGTTCGACAAGGGGTATGGGCACTTCACTACGCGCCAGAACCTTCAGTTCAATTGGCCGACGCTCACGGACTCGCCAGAGATCCTGTCGAAGCTCGCCGATGTCGATCTGCACGCCATTCAGACGAGCGGCAACTGCATTCGGAACGTGACGACCGATCAATTCGCCGGTGCGGCGAAGGACGAAGTGGTCGATCCCCGCGTGTACGCCGAGATTCTGCGTCAATGGTCGACGGACCATCCCGAATTCACCTATCTGCCGCGCAAGTTCAAGATCGCCATCACCGGCGGTCAGACCGACCGTGCTGCCGTGCGTTTTCATGACATCGGCATTCTCGCCCGCACGAACGACCGCGGCGAAGTCGGCTTCCAGATTTACGCGGGCGGTGGCCTGGGTCGCACGCCGATCGTGGGTACGTTGGTGCGCGAGTGGCTGCCCGAGGCGGATTTGCTGCGTTTCGTCGAAGCCATCCTGCGCGTGTACAACGCGCTGGGGCGTCGCGACAATATCTACAAGGCCCGCATCAAGATCCTGATCAAGGAGATGCAGCCTGCGAAGTTCATCGAGATGATCGAGGAAGAGTTTGCGCGCATTGCACTCTCGCATCGCCCGCTTGGCGACGACGTCATTGCCGCGATTCGCGATCGTTTCGTCGTGCCCGAATTCGAAACGTTGCCCGAGGTCTCGAGCGAGTTTGCGCAAGCCTACGAGCGCGACATCGAATTCCGTCGCTGGGTCGACACCTGCACGCACGAGCACAAGGTGCCCGGCTATATCAGTGCGGTGGTCTCGCTCAAGCCGGCGGGCGGCATTCCGGGCGACGCCAGTTCGAAGGAAATGCTGCTGCTGGCCGATCTCGCCGAGCGCTATTCGTTCAATGAGCTACGCGTGACGCATGAACAGAATCTGGTGTTGCCGCACGTCAAGCGCGACGAACTGCACGCGCTGTGGTCGCGCTTGAAGGAGGGCGGTTTGGCTACGCCCAACATTGGCCTGATTTCCGACGCGATTGCTTGCCCGGGGCTGGACTATTGCGCGCTGGCCAACGCGCGCTCTGTGCCGGTGGCGCAACGCATCGCGCTGCGCTTCTCGGAGGAGCAACAACGCGATATCGGGCCGGTGACGCTGAACGTGTCCGGCTGCATCAATGCCTGCGCGCATCACCACGTCGCCCATATCGGCATTCTGGGTGTCGACAAGGCGGGCAAGGAAAACTATCAGATCACGCTGGGCGGATCGGCCGACGAGAACGCTGCCGTCGGCAAGATTCTCGGCCCGGGCGTCACTTACGAGGCTGTGCCGCAGGTGATCGAGAACATTCTCGACCGTTACCGCGCGCTGCGTCACGAGGGCGAGCGCTTCATCGATACGTTGGGACGCGTTGGGGCAGAGGAATTCAAGGGAGCTTTGCATGTTGATTGATCGAAACGGACTGCCTGCCGCGGACGTCTGGACTTATCGCGGCGCGGACGAGCCGGTCGCCACTGTCGCTCGCAGCAAGGACGTGTTGCCGCTCGACGCGTGGCTTGCCGCGAACGAACAGGGCACGGCGCCTGCCGGCATCCGTGTGCAGGGCCATGACGATCCGGAACGCATTGCTGCGCTCTTGCCGCAACTTGAACTGATCGTGATCGAGTTTCCGAAGTCGCGTGATGGGCGGGGTTTCACGCTGGCGAAATTCCTGCGTGAGAAATGGCATTTCGAAGGCTCGATCCGCGCTGCGGGGCCGTTGCTGCCGGATCAACTGGCGATGTTGTGGGCCTGCGGTTTCGACAGCCTGCTCTCACCCTCGGATGTGCCCACGGCGCGCTGGCACGAGGCCGCGCTGGCGGCGCAAGGGCGCGCAGCGCGACCCCGCACGCTGCTGGAACGTCTGAGCGCGTGATGCTCGCGCGTCGGGCTGGTTGTCCTTAGACGCAGGCGTGAACCGAACCACACGATCTACCTGTCGGAATTCGCCAAGCAGTATATGGCGGTGTTGATACGACTAGCCCGCAGCAACGAGTGGGTACACCTCGCAGGCAGACCGATGGTTCGGTACGCGCAAAGTCGGTCACGAAGCAAACAGGCGATGATTGCACGCGACCCCGGACCGCCATGGTGATGGCGCTCCGGGAGGCGGCAATCAATACGTCAACGAAATATTGATAAGGTCATTGAATGCACCCGAGGTCACTGCCGACGAATCATCAGTCGCCAGATTCACGCCAAGCTTCAGTTTGACTGGAGTACTGGCCCCGATCGAGGGGGCGGTCACGCCCGACATAGCGAAAATGTTGTCCCCGGCAGGGAGTTGCTGGCCGTCGGTCAGGCCAAACTGGGCGCCGGAAGAGACGATGTGGTACGAAAGATGCGACTTGCTCGACGTATAGTCGCCGGATGCCGGGTTCGAGTCGCCTTCGGCCGCGGACGGCTGCATGGTTAGCCCGACGGGTGTCGTTAGCGCGTTGCACGAAATGGTCAGGGACTGGACCTTCTTTGTGGCAGCGGCCGTGTTCAGGTCAGTGACGCTGACCTTCCCGAAGTCGATGGCCGGGCCGGCATCGATCGTGCAGCTAGGCTGAAGCACGTGCACGGTGTAGTGCATTTGCGGGCTATTGATCGTGGTGGTGGCGGCTATGGCTGGCATTGAGCAGACAGCGGCGAGCAGGAAAAGGGAGTGTTTCGTCTTCATAGTCTATTCTCAGTACGTGATCGCGTATGTGGCACCCATCACGTAGTCGCCGGGCGGAGCGTTCCTGTGCACGAAAACCAGAACTGGCACGAAGTTCTGATAAGAACCATGGGCAGCGATGGAGATCGTTTCGCCGTTAGCTAGCACGTTTACCTCGCCTGGTACCTGCACCCCGCCGTTTGCTAACGGCGTCTTCCAAATATCGTCCCTCGTTGTATCCCATCCATCTACGGGGATTTGTGCTTGTATCTCGACGCCATGATCTGAATCGGGTGCGTACCAGGAAAAGCCCTGGACCTCGAGATCCGGCGCAGCGACGAGTTTTACGGCGGAGATGGTCGCTGGTGTCTCACAAGAGATTTTTACGTGTGCGGCCGTCGGCACGTCTGGATTCGTTACCAGATCACCCGTCCCTCCCCCTATCGCTTCGGTACCCGTGACAGCGTTCAACTCATAGTCTGAATTGAGCATATTGGCGACACAGCCAGTGGTGACCTGCTCACCATGGATATGAAGAGTGCCTTTTGACGTTTCCTCTGCCCGCGACGGGAGCGCAAGCATCAAGGCGGCGAGCGACAGGGCGGCCCCTGCGATCAGTTCAAGTTTTTGCGATTTCATTTTCTATTCCCATGGAACCCGGTCAGTACGACATCGTCACCTGGATCGGCGTGTTCACTTCGTGGCCCAGCGTTGTCGTGTTACCAGTCTCGGTGGCGCCCGTTAATACCCTGAGTTTCAGCTTCAGGTCTAAGCTGCCGCCGTCGGCGATTGGCGGAATGCCATCGCCGCCTGTGGCGAGTAGGTCCTCGTTAGGGCGGATCACATGGCCATCGGTTGCATTGGTGCCCCAGTCAGGCTGGACGCCATCGACACTCAACTGGAAGGCAGTGTCGGTATCCGGATCCGCAACGCCATCTGTGCCCAAGCCGACCGCAAACCGATCGGGTCTGTTGGTGGTGGCCGTACCGGCGAACTTCAGTGCGCTCGGCGTGGCGCTCAGGCCATCACATGACATATGCAGGGAAAGCGGCTGCGTGAGGCGGCCCGCAGACACTTGGGATTCCGTAATCTGACCAAAGTTGACTTGTGCCTGGTCGACCACGCAGGTGTTGGTCACGATGACACCTTTCAGTTCTAGGTTGTCCGTGGCCGTTTTGGCAGATGCGGTGCTGCTCAGCATTGCCAGTGCGGCCAACGCTGCAAGGGGGGGAAGGAGTTTCATAAAGTATCTGGTTGACTGATGACGCGTGCGGCTCAGTAGGTCAGCGCGACGGTAACGTCCGTCGAGAAATGGTTGGCACCCACCGGCGCGCCGCCCGTTTTACCTTGTACCGGCTGCGCCTGCAGCTTGAGGTGGTAGGTGCCGTGCTTGAAGTCGGTCGCTACGCTATCGAGCAAATCGGTGTTCGGGGTGATCACGGACTTATCCGAGGCCTTGGTGCCAAACGTGTCTGTTTGGTCGCCGTTGACCGTCAGCTTGACGGCGATATCGCTGTCGGCGTTCGGAGCGGTTCCGTTATCGCCAATCGCCACGGCGAAGCTATCCGGGTTGCCGGTGGAGGCAGTGCCATTGAAAGACAGGCTCGATACCTTGACCGTGGTGCCCGTGCACTCGATATCCACCGAGAACGATTTGGGGGTTGCAGTGCCGCCTGTCACTTCGCTCGGGGTGACCTGACCCAGGTCGACGTCCGTCTTGGAAACGGTGGAGCAGGCGGTGGGGACGATATCGGCGCGCACGGTAATTTTGCCGGTCGCGTCGGTGGCGTGTGCCATGCCAATGCTGGCCGCCAGGAGCGACGTCGCCAGCAGCGATTGATGAAATTTCAACGTTCTTTCCTCGAAGGGATGATAAGGACCGGGATGTGCTGCCTGCCGGTTGCCTATTGCCTATTGCCTGTTGCGACGAATGAAATCGATCCCACATGTCTTCACGTGGCGTGCCTGTGAAGGGGGGCTTCTGCCATGTGAGCATTCATCATTCAATTCAAAGCAATGTGAAAAACTGTCGATATATCAGTATTGAGTTTGGTGATTAGGAGTTGATGGGATAATTAAGTTGGTCGGGTGGGGGAATTTAGAAATAAAAATACTGTTAATGATTAATAATGTCTGTCATCGATGATAATTTAATCTTATTAATAAAAATAAAATTATAAATAAGATTTTTAAAGTGGTTCGGTAGGAAAATTTTCCATGGAGAAAATATTTCTCCGGCCAGTCGTCTCCGCGCTTCGATTGGTAGGGAATTTAATCCAATGAGTCGATCTGCTGCATTAACGTAATCTAGTCGCCAAAATTTTATGAGAGAGCCGAAATTCATCCCGGGATTTCGGTGGATTGATTATCAAATAATCAGTCGTGGTGCCGATCTTTGCGCGCACCAGATAACAGCGGCGATACTCTCTTGAGCGAATGGATTTGCGTAATGGATCCAAGGTGTCGTGGATTTTTCTCAGAAAAAATGTCACCTGGAAGCGCAACACATGATCAATCGATGCGAAGTAATCATTGGCGTTCAGATTGTATTGAGCATGAAGCAAAGAGTTCAAATGCAAGTGCGCAAAAATGAGAAAAGTCTCGGCATATTGTGAGATTTCCTTGATGTCGCGCCTTTCCCATGTGTTTGCATGTCGTGGCTTGCGTGGCGTCACGCGGCATGACCCACGCGTTGTCCCATGCTGACTCCGTCGCATGGGGCATTTCGGGGCTGATCGGCGATAGATGTCGCCGTTGCGGGGGGGGCACAGACGAGGCATCCTGAATACCCGCAACCCCATTTGCACAGTGGGGCTTCAATACCTGCGGAGTTTCGGATTGTTTGAATTTAACCAGGGAAAATTGCGAATCGTCTCATTTCCCTGGCGCGCTGCTCAGAATACACTCTCCCCTCTTTCGTTTCGAATGGTTATGTCTGTCTAGTTTTTTTCGGCATACATAGGTGGCAACGATATTCATTGCTCGAAGACGAGGCGGAGATTTAAAAATTGATAGGTGAGGTCATGTGGAATGGGCGGATCGGTACGTGTTGGTTGGTGACTGTCTTGCTGGTTGTGTTCGCTCCGCATTGTGTTGCGGTAATGCCCATGTCCCCGACCGTTTCGCGTCTCTCACCGGTGAGAAATGCAAATGTTGGTGAGTGCACGTTTTCGGCACCTCCTTTGGAATTCGGGAGCGTCAGGCTCACCGATATTCGTTCATCCGTCGTTCAAAAGAATTGGGATGTAACGCTGACCTGCCCAGGCGTGGTAACCCTGACCAAACTTATGCTTACAAGCCCGGCCGTAGGGGGAGGCGCAAGGAGTGGATACGCGTCTTCGAACCAGAACCTCAGGGTGCAGGTGCGGTTGCGCGAGAGTTGGCATGGTTTGCCTGCGCATACGGTGATCGAAGGTGGCAAGAATTTGCTGCTGGGCCATCCAATAACGGGCGTTTCATTTTCGCTGCCGCTTGAACTGACGTTACTTCCTGCGGACGGTATCGACTGGTCGAAGCGAGATCAACTGGCGCTCATCGTCGGAGCACTTGCGGGTAAGTTGCGGTTTTCCGCGAGGTATTGAGCACGCTAACGGGGTATTTAATGAAAACAAAAACCGTTGCTCAGATTTTTATTGCTGTTTTTTTGTTTTCGGTGCTGCTGAATCCGAATGTTGGTTTGGCTGCGACCGTAGATGCAAGTTTTGGCTTCTCCGCGTTGGTTAGCAATGGTGTCTGTGAAGTTCCAAACGTGACATTCGATTTCGGGGAGGTTTCGCAAAGCGCGTTTAATGCAGGAAATGTGAAAAAACAGTTTGGCATAAACGTGCAGTGCGATGGTGCAACGTTGCCCGTTAGCATCGCGTTTTCCGCGGAAAATGGAGACGAGGTATTTCGGTATTCGGCAAGTCCTGGTGTTGGGTTGGCTCTGACAATCAAGTCACCTAACTACCCATTGATAAATAATATTCGCGTAAAAAACGATATGCCTATCGATCTGAGTGGGTTAGACGCCAATTCGAAATTTGATATCTTGATGGATGCAAGAATTTTTCCGATGGCGGATTCGGGAGAAAAGCCTTTTGTCGGTCAATTCAATGGGATTGTCACTGTGAAATTTACGTATTAATCGAGGGGAAAATGTTTTCAAGACTGCTGAGATATTTTTCGATCTCAATGATGTTGATGCCCATGCTTGTACATGCTGGCGTGGAAATCGTACCGCTACAGACGAATGTGGTTGACTCGGAAAAAGAGGCGACCCTCACTGTTGAAAATAAGGATGTCAAAGCTATTCTTGTTCAGGTTTGGGCAACTCCGCATGAGATCGTTGGGGATCATGGCGAGAAGGTGCCCCTTGTTTTTTCGCCACCACTTTTCAAGCTCGAGCCCGGGGCGACTCAAAAAGTTCGAGTCATTTACCTAGGTGGTCCGGTTGTTGATCAAAAATTGTATCGACTCGATGTCCAGGAGGTACCGCCGGCGCCGGAAAAAGGTGGGGCGGTTGTGCAATTTGCATTTCGTCACATTCTTCCCTTGACGATAAGCAACGAACACATGACACGAGAGGCGATGGAGGACGCCGAAAAATCTCTCAAATGGAGTATGGAGGGAGAGAATCTGAAGTTGGAAAATCCCACGCCGTTTGTATTTATTATTGATCAAGTAATTATCGGGGAATCGAAAATAAAACTGGATGAAAATAATCAGCTCACTGTTTCCGCGCATTCCAGCCGGGTTATTAAGGCTGCTGATGTGCAAGGAAAGATCCCCCGGGCGAGCGGGAATGAGGTGAAGTTCCGGTGGTTTAATGATATGCATGTTCCCGTGGATGCAGTATCAAAGTATTCCGCATTAAATGATGTTGGGGCAGTCGCTGCGGAGGACGCGCCTGCCAAGTGAGTCAATGTTGTTCATGAAATATCGATCTATATGTTGGTGTAATGGAACGTAAATTTAATTGTTGAAATCATAAAAAATACTAAGAAAATGTCCTCGCTTTTGGCTCGGCTTCTGGTTATGTCTGGCGTAGGGTTGTGTGTGGTAACGCCGCCGGCTCGCGCCCAAAAGTTCAATGCCGAATTTCTAAAAGGCTTGCCGGGAGGTCCCTCGGTAGATCTGAGTTATTTTGATAAATCTTCAGGGCCGCCGCCTGGAGATTACAAATATGATCTTCGTCTGATGGGGCGGCTGATGGCGTCTCGCAGTGTTCGATTTGGTAAGGACGGCGAGCCGCAAATCACGCTGGCGATACTTGATGCTGTTGGCGTTGATGTGAGCAAGCTCGAAGGTGCTGCAGTTGCCAAAGCGCCTGCAGCTTCGGCCGCCGATGAAGCGACCAATCATGCTGATTCTCTTCAGGCAGACGCCGGAAAATCCGTTGCCGATCCGGCGTCGGAAGTCATTAATCTGCCAGAGTTATTGCCCGGTGCACGCGTAGCTGTTAAGGCGAACGAGAATGTCCTGGATTTCGAGATCCCGGGGAAGTGGCTCAAGGAGAATGTGTCGAATTCAGAATCGAAATTCGATGCATTAAGCTATAAGAATGGGGTTCCCGCAGGGTTTCTCAGCTACAACGTGGTAGCAAATCGCCAGTGGAATCACACTAATCGAAGTACATACTCGGGAATTTTTAATTACGGTGCCAGCGGCGGCGAAGACCTGGACGGCTGGGGGTTTGTGGGTAGCGGCTCGTATTCGCAGGGGGACGGCAACGGATCGAAGTTTCAAACAGGCGATAATTACCTGGCCAAAGATTTTCCCCAGATACATGGCCGTCTTGCCGCTGGCGCTGCCAGTGCCGGCAGTAGTCTATTTGGTGGGTATTCCCTGAAGGGGGTGAACCTGTCTAGCGACATGCTCATGTACCCCCCTGGGTATGATCAGTCCACCCCAACCATACGCGGAATTGCCAATTCGAATGCCACTGTGACGATCTATCGTGCCGGTCGCCCGATTGCAACGAAAGTGGTCCCTCCCGGTCCGTTCGCGATCGACGATCTCGTGAGCGGCTTTGCCTCCGGAACGTATGACGTGGTCGTCCGGGAGGCGGATGGTCGTGAAACGCATTCGCCGGTGACGTTTAACAGTGTGGCTCAGCAGCTCCATCAAGGTGTTTGGACCTACAATTTTTCCGCCGGTTTGCCGAACCACGCCACAGTCGGGGGCAGTTCCCCGCTATTTGAGGCCGAAGCTTCGTATGGTTTTACCGACAGTTTGACGTTCCTCGCGGGGGCGGCTTATCACAGCAGATACCAAGGAGTGGGCGTTGGCATCGCCTCCAGTTTAGGTGTGCTCGGAGGCGTAAGCGGGATATTGAGTTTTGCTCGTAGCCGGGTATTTGGGCCCAGCGCTTCCGGAGCAAGCCTCAACGCCAGCTATGTAAAATCCTTCGGCCTTTTTACGGTGAACCTCAACGAAGTTCATAACTTCGGTAATTATCGTTCGCTTCAGGACACCTTCGAAGGCGTGGGTGGGGGCGTTGAATATGATCAATTTGGTAATGTGCTCAGCAGCTCCGCACCGAAGTTTCTTATTACACGAGATAACTGGAATGCTGGTGTATCTGCGGCACTTGCCGGTGGTTCGCTATCGGCTTCGTTGAACGAAACGAAATATACGAGCGGAGATGTCAGTAGGAATATTTCCTTGTCCTACTCGCATTCATTGGGGCGTGTCGGGAGCGTTGCGCTCACATACAGTGACATGCACAACATCAACCAACGTGCCGAGCAGCAAATCATGGCGACCTGGACCTTGCCGCTCGGGAAGAGTATTGACGTTTCATATAGTTATGCAAATTCATTTGGCGATGGCGCCCAGAACCAGGTCACTGTTTCGCAATCGCAACTCGGCGACCGGCACCAGTTCGACTATTCGGTCGTAGGGCAGCTCGGCGCCGGGGCAAACGGTGTCCAGGCTAGCGCGACTTATCGATCGCCATTTGTAAAGCTTCAGGCGTTTGATTATCAGGCGGGCGCGACTAACAGTTCGCAACTGTCGATGTCGGGGAGTGTGGTGGCGCACGGCCATGGCCTGACGGCATCGAGTCAGCAGATCAACGACTCGTATGTGATTGTTGATGCGGGATTGCCGCACATCGCCTTGGAGAATTATCTGGAACTGGAAACGGACCCTTGGGGGTTCGCAATTCTCGGAAATGGCGAACCGTATCGGCGGGAGAATTTGTCTCTGGTCACAAGAGATATTCCTCAAGGATACGACGTTAAAAATGGCACCGTAACCATAAGGGCACGACACCACGCTGCATCGATCGCCAAATTCGATACGTTTGAAAACAGGCGGGCGTTGGTTACCGTCACACTACCCGATGGCAAGGCGGTGCCGTTCGGCGCCTATGCGGAGGACAGCGCTGGACGGGAGGCTGGGTGGGTGGGGCAAGATGGTCAGTTGTTTGTCGAGAATCTTGTGGCTCATGGAAATGTTTTCCATATCAAGCACTCGAATCAGCATTGCGACATTCGTTTCGATTTACCTGAACATCCTGTGGGAATATATGATACCGCCGCTGTTACATGTGAGATGAAAGAGTCCTCCCCATCACCGGCTCAGGAAAATGCAAAGCATCCGCTTGGGACGCGCGTGGATCGTCCTGATCGCAATGTGACCGCTTCGGGGGCGGCGGCAAAGGATGCAATTCACCCGAAAGCAGCTCACGTTGCGAGTCTTGATCAAGAGATCGGTGATCGTAAAAATAACGCGGCCGAAAGTCAGCCGTTGCGCAACAGGCAATCCGCTTCCGCACTAGATATGGTGATGGATGTGGTGGCTACCCCGATTATTCCGGATCGGCCTGGTTCCGTTCCCATTGGGCCGTCCAAAATGTCGGCAGAGATTCATTCGGAGTTGACTGGGCGTCCGACGGATCAAATGCTATTGCCTTCGGTTGCGCCGAAGGAGCGAACGGATTGTCGCGTTGCCGCTGCCCTACCGGGACAAGCGTTCATAGGAAAAATGGGGGCCGCTCCTCTCGGCGAGAATAGTCCGTCTAACTGCTTCGCTTCCACGTTGTCGAAAGATTTCGCGCAGCTTTATGCTCGTCCTTAGGTGCTGGGGATTCTGCCTTGATCAGCTTTGTGCGGCGTCATGAATTTGTGCCAATCCCATCGCCTTCGGCATAAAAGCGAATCCACCGTTGCACCATCCCGGTTCACGGATTGTCCATGGGCCCCGGCATGATCCTGTGGGCATGACCTTGCCACCGGGCGATTCCGGGTGGCGAATTGCCTTTCTTTGTATTACATTCGGTCTCCGATGCGCTAGGGGAATAGGTCGCATCGTCCCAGCGCTCAATATATTCAAATCGAACGGCATCTCAGAGCACTGGTGTTCGAGAACTGCCGTACTGCGGGGGAAAGGCCGAATCTTCTCGGTCGCCGGTCGCCATGCACGGCCCAATACGAGAGGATATCCGTGGTCTCACGCAAACTCAGGCGTGCTTCGCGCCGTACTCAAAAAGCTCAATTCCCATCGACCACAGCGCTGGCGAATCCCGGCGTGCGCGACGCGCTTCCGTCGTTGGCCAGACGTCCGTTTGGTATGCGAATCGTTCGAACTGCTGGCAGTACAGCGGTCGCACTGGCGCTCGCCGGGACCGCGCCCGCGCTATGGGCCGCCGGGACATGCAGCACGGGTGACATAAGCGGCTGCGGTGCATCGGGAGGCGATGGTGCCTCGGAGCGAGGTGGCGCAGGCGGGGTCGGCAACGGGCAGGGCGGCGGTTCGAGCACGATGGATACCAACGGCGTGACGGTGCCGGTTCCCGGCGCTTGGGGACTACAGGGGACAGGCGGCACCGGCGCGTCCGGCGACGGCATCCCGGCGTCGGACGGGTCGCCGGCAGTTGTCATCGCCTCCGGTAACTTAACGATCAACACGTCGATGAGCGGCCTCGACGGCAGCGCCGGCACCAGCGGCACTAACTTTGCCACAGGTGGCAATGGCGGCAACGCCGGACTTTTTTATTCCGGCAGAGAGATCTTCGTTGCGGCCGCGCTTACCGGCGGTGCCGGGGGCAAGGGCGGCGCCGCCGTCGGTGGCGTAGGCAACGGTGGCGGCGGCGGCGGTGGCGGGGCCGGCATGATGTCTGCCGCGGGATCGGCGCCGATCAACAATTCGGGGACGATTACCGGAGGGGCTGGCGGTGTCGGCGGTTCCGGGGCCTTTGGCGGTGGCGGTGGCGGGGGCGGCGACGGGTTGCTCGCGCTCGGCGGGCGCGCCGACATCGTTAACACGGGCACGATCACGGGCGGTGCCGGAGGGGCCGCCGGTACCGCTACCGTCGCCGGCGGCACAGGGGGCAGTGGCGGCATCGGCGTCAATCTCGCGGGCACAACCAACGCGCTTGCCAACGCGGGAACCATCTCGGGCGGCGCCGGTTTGATCGGCGGTGTCGGCGTACGTACGCGCGGTAACGACTCGATCGTCAATGCGGGCCTCATCATGGGCGGGATGGGTAACGGTGGCACGACGCGCGCCGCGGCCATCGAGTTCGGTGGCCTGAACAACGCGCTGAAGCTGCTGTCCGGCTCGGTGATTCTCGGCGATCTGTTATTCGACGCAGGCGCAAGTGCGACTATCGCCGCCCGCGAACCCGGGCTGACGCTGAACAATGCTGTAGTTCTGAGCGACGCCGCCTCGAACGTGATTGTCTCTACCGCGGAATCCAGTTTGACGATGTCGGGCGCGGTATCGGGCGCTGGCACACTGACGCTCGGCGGCATCGATTCGAATGTTCTGACGATGACGTCGGTCAATACATACACCGGAGCTACAACGATCGGCAGCGGCACGCTGGCGCTAACAGGCAACGCAAGCATAGCGGCATCGTCGGGGGTGACGGTGGCCGGTGTGGGCGGTGTAGGCGGCGTGTTCGATATTTCGGGCGTGACGGCCGGCACATCGATCAAATCGCTTTCCGGAGGCGGCGCCGTGCGGCTCGGCGGCCAGACGCTGTCGCTCACCAACGCGGCCGGGACATTCGATGGCGTCATCGACGGCGCCGGCGGAGTACATCTGGTCGGCGGCACGCAGACGCTGACCGGCGTGAATACCTATTCCGGTGCGACGACCGTCGATAACGGCGCGGTGCTGGCCCTGACCGGCAGCGGAAGTGTTGCGTTGTCGAGCGGTGTGACGAATAACGGCACGCTCGATATTTCTGCGACGACGAATGGCGCCTCGCTGACGGGCCTGACAGGGCTGGGGACGGTCTCGCTCGGGGCGCGCACGCTAACGTTGACGCAAGCAGCAGGCGTCTTCTCAGGCACGATCGCCGGCACAGGTGGCCTGACGCTGAACGGCGGCACGCAGACGCTCGCGGGCGCGAACACCTATACCGGGGCAACGACAATCAATGCGGGCACGCTCGCGCTTGGCGCCGGCGGACAGTTGTCGTCGGCGACGACAGTGACGCTGGCCGGCAGCGGCGCTACGTTCGATGCCTCCGCTGCGGGCGCGCTAACCCTGTCCGGTCTTTCGGGTGCGGCGGGTACGCGCTTCGCCCTTGGCGCGAGCACGCTGACGGTCGATGCTGCGACCAACGCCACCTATGCCGGCGATCTCACCGGCAGCGGGGTTTTCGTCAAACAGGGCGCGGGCATGCTGGTGCTCAATGGGGCAAGCTCCGCTTTCACCGGTACGACCACTGTCGGGGCAGGCGCGCTGGAGATCGGCGACGCCGCGCATGAGAGCGCAGTGCAGGGCGGCAACGTCGCGGTCGGTTCGCAGGGCACATTGCGCGGGCACGGCACGATTCTCGGCAACGTGACCAACGGCGGCATCGTGGCGCCGGGCGGGTCTATCGGTACGTTGAGCGTCGCCGGAAATTACACGCAAGCGTCGAATGCAACGCTGGCGATCGAGGTCAGTCCGACGACGGCATCGCTGCTCAAGGTGTCGGGCAGCGCGACATTGAACGGCGTGCTCGCGATTACCTACGACCCTGGCACCTATCGGTCGACGCGATACACCCTGTTGAGCGCGGTGAACGGTGTGAGCGGCAGATTTTCCTCAGTGACCGAGGCGGTCTCGGCCGGTACCGAACTTGGCAATCTTCGCTCCGCCCTGAGCTATGGAGCGAACGACGTGACACTCGCGCTCAACGAGTCGGCATCCGGCGGCCTGGGGGCTTCCGATCCGTCGGGGGGCGTGGTCATTGCGCCTAAGAACACGAGCGTTTTCACCGCCCTGGGGACGGCGGCGCTGATGAACGCCCAGTCGGCGACGGCAGCGGTGCTCGACCAGGCCACGAGGCGGTCCGTCGGGACGGGGCTGGCGACCGGCGATGCCACCTCTGACGGCCCCACGGTCTGGGCGAACGCGACGGGACTTCACGGGCGTTTGTCCGGCGCCGACGGCCAGCCAGGGTTTCAGGAAAACCGCTACGGCTTCCTCGCGGGCGCGCACAAGCGCGTGGCGGGCGATACCTTCGGGTTGGCAGGCGGCTATTCCCATGCCGATCTCTCGGAGGCGGGCACGGCGAACTCGGGCATGATCGATACCCTGCGGCTGGCCGCCTACGCGAGTCGCGAGATCGGCCCGGTCGACGTTGCGGCATCAGTCGGTTACGGCCTAGATTTCATATCGCAGAAGCGCCCGTTCGCTGGCATCGGCACGGCGCAAGGTGATCATATCGGGCAGGAGTTCACGGCAGCGGCACAGGCGAGCGCGCCGTTGTCGATCGCCGGAGTGGTGGTCACGCCGCGTGTCGGTTTGCGTTATGCCTATTTCCACGCCAACGGCTTCGACGAAAGCGGGGCGGGTGGACAGGATCTGCGTGTTGGGACGGACAATACACGCAGCCTTCAGCCGTTCGTGGGCGTAACGTTCGATAAGGCATTCGGAGATGCGGTGCGTCCGATGCATGCGCAATTTCGCGCTGCCTATGCCCACGAATTGCTCGATGCCGGACGGGCAATCACCGTGGCCTCACAGGACGGCACGATTTTCGTGGCGCCGGGCACGCGCCTGGCGCGCGGCTATCTGACGCTTGGCGCGAGCTTCGGCGTCACGCTCGCTAAGCATCTGGACGTCTCCCTCGCCTACGATGCGCTCATCAACACCGCTCGCGCATCTGCGCAGGCGGGCAGCCTGAAGGTGACCTACCGGTTCTGATCGAGATCGGCGTGGTCGACGTGCTGAGGACCCGGTCTCGCCAGCACCGAACGCAGGAACCGGTGTTAAGCCCTGGCAGGATGGCGTTTGCGCTACCGTACTCACAACACGGGGCGCGGGACATTTCGGTCAATGCCGCAAATGATCCCGTCGACCCCGGACACATGTTTGCTCGAATAGACGTGTCCCACGCTGCTATCGAAGTAAAGACTGTCCCCGGCACCAGCCGAAACTCGGCATCGTTCTCGAACTGCAAGCGCAAACTGCCCGACAGGGCGAGAACAAATAGCTGGATTGCGAGGAGGCTGGGGATGAGGTGTGGGGCTGGACTGGCCAGCCTTTTATAGACAATTAAGCTGTACGAACCAACGGATTGACTCAAACGAAAAAACCCGCACAGTCAAAGACTGTGCGGGTTCAATTCTTGGTCGGGGCGAGAGGATTTGAACCTCCGACCACCTGCACCCCATGCAGGTACGCTACCAGGCTGCGCTACGCCCCGTGAGAAATGCGTCGTTTAGATGCATTGCTCGAAAGCAGGCGATTATAGCAGAGCTTTTCGCGGGAAAGGAAGAGGCGATGCGCATCGCCCGCATATTTTTTTACATCATGCGCGAACGGTACAGCGTATGCGGCGCGCGAAACCCCATGATGGTTATCCCGGATGTGGAATTCGAGGGGCCTCACGATAATGGAATTCCGCCTAAATCCTGCCCGTCGGGGCCCGGAGACAAGCAATGCCGCAAATCCTGGGGTTTGAGGCCGCACGCGATCTTCTTCTCGCGCAGCGCGCGCACTACGATGTGGCGTATCGTGATTTTCGCTGGCCGGTTCTCTCTCACTTCAACTGGGCGCTGGACTTCTTCGACCCCCAGGCGCAAGGCAATCATCATCCCGCCCTCTGGGTGGTAGAAGAGGACGGTCGCGAGGTGCGCCTGTCCTTTTCCGAGATGTCCGCGCGCTCCAATCGTGTCGCCAATTTCCTGCGCGCCCAAGGGGTATCACGCGGCGAGCGCGTGTTGCTCATGCTGCCTAATCAGGTCGAACTCTGGGATCTCATGCTCGCCTGCATGAAGCTCGGCGCCGTCATGATTCCGGCAACGACCTTGCTCGCTGCCGCAGACCTCGTCGACCGGCTCGAACGCGGCCGTGTACGCCACGTCATTACTACCGCACGCGACGCGCTCAAGTTCGCCAACCTGGCCGGCGACTACGGGCGCATTGCCGTCGGCGATAACCCGCCCGGCGGATGGACGTCGCTTGCCCCGGCCTACGATGCCTCGGACGTATTCACGCCCGACGGCGCCACGCTCGCCACCGATCCGCTCCTGCTGTACTTCACCTCCGGCACTACGTCGCGCCCGAAGCTCGTGCTGCACACGCATCAGAGTTACCCCGTCGGCCATCTCGCCACCATGTACTGGCTCGGCCTGCAACCGGGCGACGTTCACTGGAACATCAGTTCGCCAGGCTGGGCGAAACACGCATGGAGCTGCTTCTTCGCGCCGTGGAATGCGGGCGCCACCATCTTCATCTACAACTTCGCCCGCTTCGACGCGCGTGCCGCGCTGGAGACGGCGGCCCGCTGCGCTGTCACCACGCTGTGCGCACCGCCCACTGTCTGGCGGATGATGATCCAGGAAGATCTGGCAAGCTACGCCGTGAAGTTCCGTGAACTGATCGGCGCCGGCGAGCCGCTCAATCCCGAGGTGATCGATCAGGTCAAACGCGCCTGGAACATCACGATTCGCGACGGCTATGGTCAGACCGAAACGTGTTGTCAGATCGGCAATTCGCCGGGACAGCCGGTGAAGCCGGGGGCGATGGGGCGGCCAATGCCGGGATATCGCGTCGTATTGCTCGATCACGACGGCAATGAGGCCGACGAAGGTGAGATCGCACTCGTCCTTTCGTCACGGCCGACCGGTTTGATGCAGGGCTATGAAGACGACGGCGAGAAGACCGCCGAGGCCATGCGCGATGGCTATTACCACACGGGGGACGTCGCCATGCGCGACGAGCGGGGCTACTTCACCTATGTCGGCCGTGCGGACGATGTCTTCAAGGCATCGGACTATCGCATCAGCCCGTTCGAGCTGGAAAGCGAACTGATCAAGCATCCGGCCGTGGCCGAGGCCGGTGTGGTGCCAAGTCCCGATCCGGTGCGGCTCGCCGTGCCGAAGGCATTCATCACCCTGCGGGCAGGCTTTCACGCAGACGACGCCCTCGCACTCGATATCCTGCGCTTCTGCCGCGATCACCTCGCACCGTACAAACGTATCCGACGCATCGAATTCTGCGATCTGCCGAAGACGATTTCCGGCAAGATTCGTCGCGTCGAGCTTCGTCGCACGGAAGAGGGGCGCGATCTGCAAGGCCGTCGCGAGATGGAGTTCTGGGACGTTGATTTCGCCGATCTCAAGTGACGACAAGGACGCGGCGAGCGGCGAGTGCCGGTAGCCAACCGTCGCTTCGCCACTCGTCGCGTCGCCCGTCCCGCCGTCGTCGTGCGGGCATGCTTCACCGCATGTGTTGAATCACCAGCTCCGCACCCAGCATCGCCAACCCCACGAAGAAGCAGCGACGGAATACCACGGCGCTGACGCGCCCTCGCACCCACTGGCCGAAGAACATCCCGCCAAGCGCCGGTGCCAGCGCCAGCAGTGACACACCGATCGCATGGCCGTGGAAGATGCCGTCACGCGCCAAACCGGCGGCAAGTGCAATCGTGGAAACGGTGAACGACAGACCGAGTGCCTGTACCAGATCGTCCTTCTCGAGATCGAGCGCCTGCAGGAACGGCACGGCGGGAATGACGAATACGCCGGTTGCCGCCGTCACCAGTCCCGTGACGACGCCGATGACGCCGCCAAGCGCACTGACCCGCGCACCGGGCCAGCTTTTCGGCACATGCAGCCGCACCGCCGCGAGCCCTAGTGCGGCGTAGGCGAGCAGCGCCACACCAAGCGCCATGCCGGCGAAGTCACCGCCATTGGCCAGCCAGCCACCCCCCGCCCATGTACCAATGCAAATGCCGATCAGCATCGGCCACAACCGCCTCGCGAGCGCGACAAAGCGCGGTCCCGCCAGAAGTTGCCAGATATTGGTCACGAGCGACGGCACGATGAGCAGCGCCGCAGCTTCGGCGGTGGGCATGGCCAGGCCGAGCAGTCCTACCGCCACTGTCGGCAGGCCCAGCCCGATCACGCCCTTGACGAAGCCGGCGAGCAGGAAGGTCACGAGCCCCAGCGATAGCAGGGGGAGGAGAGCGTTCAGGTGTTGTGTATTCATCATGACGCCAGTATCGGCGTGCGATGCCGGGTCGCCAATGCGGCTTTCGCGCAGGTGGGCTCAGGCAGACGCTGAGGCTGTGCCGGTCGCCGGCAGCGCCGTGTCCGGCGCCGCCCGATGGTGGCCCTTCGGCGGATAAGGTCAATGGGTTGGATGATCGCGATTCATCGGGCATTCATGCGCGTTCATCGCTTAACTGGCGTCAGTCGTCCGGCATGTCGGAGGCGGCGCGCCGGATTGACGTGGCGTCCGACGCGCTTTGGCATTTTCAGTTATGCTCAGGCCAAATTCGCGCCGTGCCGCGCATCGAGCGTGTCCCCCGGAGTTCCGGCTCCGGCGGTCGTTCCGGTGCCGTCGGCACCCCGTAGACCCCCGTACGCCGCCGAACTCGCACCGCTCACGGCCTTGCGCCGTGAATAGTCTCGGCGACGAAAGCCATGCCAAAGCATTGCGCCAGTCCAGAGGGATGGAAGTTGGAAAAACAGAATCGTCAACACGAACACACCGCTCACACCGGGCAGCACGACGCTCATGCGCTGCTTGACCGGCGTCTGGCACTCATCATGCAGCCCGCTCATCGCGCCCTGCTCGGCGAGGGGCTGTCCGGCATCGAACGTGAAACCCTGCGCGTCGAAGACGACGGGGCGCTCGCCCTGACGCCGCATCCGCGTGCGCTCGGCTCGGCCCTGACGAACGAAGAGATCACGACCGATTACTCCGAAGCGTTGCTCGAGTTCATCACGCCGCCGCAGCGCGACGCCGCCGACGTCATCGCACGTCTGCAAGAGATCCATCAGTTCGCCTATCGCAAGCTCGGCACGGAGTTGCTCTGGAGCGATTCGATGCCGCCCGCACTGCCGCCGGAAGCGGTGATTCCCATTGCCGACTACGGCACGTCGCACATCGGCATGCTCAAGCATGTCTATCGCCGCGGCCTTGCGCTGCGCTATGGCAAGCCGATGCAGTGCATCGCCGGCATTCACTACAACTTCTCGCTGGCCGAACCGGTGTGGGAGTTGCTGCGTGAAAGCGAAGGCGCGAAGGATTCCGCCCGCGACTATCAATCGGCTCGCTACGTCGCGCTTATTCGCAACTTCCGCCGCTATAGCTGGCTGCTAATGTATCTGTTCGGCGCCTCGCCGGTGCTGCACGCGGAATTCCTGCGTGGCCGCCAGCATGGCCTGGAGTCGTTCGACGAAGGCACGCTCGGTCTGCCGTATGCGACTAGTCTGCGCATGAGCGATCTGGGCTATCAGAACAGCGCGCAGTCCGAAGTTTCGCCGTGTTACGACTGCCTGCCCAGCTATATCGATGCACTCACGCAAGCCGTGAGCCAGCCGCATCCGGCTTACGAGGCGCTGGGTACCAAGCGTGACGGCGAGTGGATTCAACTCTCGACCAACTTGCTGCAAATCGAGAACGAGTTCTACGCCACCATTCGCCCGAAGCGCGTCACGTACAGTGGCGAACGCCCGGTGCAGGCGCTGGCGCGCCGTGGGGTGCAATACGTGGAAGTCCGCTGCATCGATATCGATCCGTTCCAGCCGACTGGCATCGACGTCGATACGGCTCGCTTCATCGACGCCTTCCTGCTGTTCTGCGCGTTCGAAGACAGCCCGTCGTGCTCGAACGCCGAGAACCTCGAGAATCGCGACAACTTCGCTCACGTCGTCAAGGAAGGTCGCAAGCCGGGCCTCGTGTTGCATCGTGGTGGCGAAGCGATCACGCTGTTCGACTGGGCTGAGGAACTCCTCGATCGCATCGACCGCACGGCCGCCGCCTTCGACGCACAGCGCGGCGCAGCGCACTACGCACATACGATGTCCCTGCAACGCGCCAAGGTGCAAGACGTGTCGCTCACGCCGTCGGCGCGCGTCATGGCGGCGCTCGAGCCGCTGCGCGGTACGAAGGGCGGCGCGTTCCAGGCGTTTTCGCTCGAGCAGAGCAAGCGCCACGCGCAAACGCTGCGCGACATGCCGCTCGACGCAAGCGTTATCGAGCACTTCGAGACGCTGGCCCGCAAATCGCTCGACACGCAGGCCGAACTCGAACGCACGCAGGTCGGAGACTTCGATGCCTTCGTTGCCGCCTACCGTGCAGGCACGCTTGGTACCGTTTCCGTCTGACGCACGGACCACCACGCCACGAAAAAAGCGCCTCTCGGGGCGCTTTTTTCATGCGTGCGATGTCGGCGAGATTACGCCATGCGTTACCCCAGAACGCCCAACTGCCATGTGAAGAAGACGGCAAGCCCTGCGCCGATGGTGAGCAACTGGTGACGCGTCGCCGCACAGACCGCAATCGCCACCAATGCCGCCACGAGCTGGGGATTGCGCCACGTCAGTTCGAGCCCGTTGCCGTGCGGTGCAAGCGTCATCGGCACGATGATCGCGGTGAGTACCGTCACCGGAACGAACGACAGTGCCTCGCGCAGCCATTCGGGAAACCGCACGCGGTCGCCCAGCACGAAGATGCCCGCCTTGATGGCGAACGTCACCGTCGCCATGCCGAGAATCGCCAGAACGTAGTTCATTTCGCACCTCCTGCGGATGCGTCTTGCGAGCGCAGACCGGTGCGGTCGTCGGGCGTGTTGGCGCCGAGGCTGCCCCCGCGCTTGCCATTGGGCGATGCCCGCCTGCCATCGCGACGTTTCGCGTGCAGCGCCAGCATGCCGGCAGCGATCCCGAGCGTCACGGCCACGAGCAAACCGAGCTTGTACGGCAGGCCCTGACAAAGATAGGCGCTCGCCCCTGCAACTACGGTGGCGATGGCCCACGGCATGCGGGCCATCTGCGGCACGATGATCGCGATGAACGTGGCGACCATGGCGAAGTCCAGCCCGAGCGTCTGCAAGCGTGGGAATGCGGCGCCGAACAACAGGCCGGCGAGCGTCCAAATCTGCCAGTTGATATACATCGACAGGCCCGAGCCGAGGAAATACCAGTGCCCCATCGGGTCGTCCGGCTGTCGGTGAAAATGACTGCTGGTCACGGCGAAGGTCTCATCCGTGAGCAGGAAGCCGAGCAACGCCCGCCAGCGAAGGTTCAGATGCCGCACGTGGGGCAACAGGTTCGCGGCATACAGCATGTGACGCAGATTGACGATCAGTGTCGTGGCCCACAGCACGACGTAGCCTACGCCGGTTGCGAATAGCCCGGCGGCGATGAACTGGCTGGACCCGGCGAAAACGGCGAGCGACATGAGTTGACCGTGCCACGTGGCCAGCGGCGTGGTCGCGACCAACGCCCCGAAGATCAGGCCGAACGGGGCCGCGCCGACGATCATCGGTACGGTATCGCGGACACCCGCGACAAAGCTGGTCGCTCGGGACGGAACCGGCATGGTGAGGACTTTCCTGAGAGTGAGCGGTGGAGAATGACTGCCTGGAGGATAGCGCCAGCACCGGCCCGGACGCTTGTACATTCTTGCGCTTGCCCGCCGAGACGAAAACGGCCACCCGTCGGGTGGCCGTGTGTGCGAGGCGACCGTCTGTCAGTTTGCGCGGGCAGACATGGCAGACGTTGAACTGGCCTCAGGGATGCTTGAACATATCGAGAATGCGAGCTTTCTCACTGGCGTCCACTCCCCCCGGCGAAGGGGGCTGGCCGGCAGCCGGCGGCGGCGCCGCAGGCGAGGGCGAACGGTTGCCGAAGAAGGGCAGCGAGAAACCACCGCTGTCGTCGTCGATACCGATGTTCGCGACAAAGCCGTTGCCCGGCAACTTATCGGTCTCATAAAGCTCGCCGTTCACCACGCTGACGCCTTCGGGCATCGCCATCTGCTGCTGCGGCACGCCATTGAGCGCTACGCCCATGTACTTGGTCCAGACCGGCAACGCCAGTTGTGCGCCGAATTCACGGCTGCCCAGCGTCTTGGGCTGGTCGAAGCCAAGCCATGCCACGGCCACCAGCGAGTGCTGATAACCCGCGAACCAGCCGTCGAGCGCGTCGTTGGTCGTGCCGGTCTTGCCCGCCAGATCGGTGCGCTTGAGCACATTCGTGCCCGAGCCGGTGCCGCGCTGCGCCACCGTTTGCAGCAGGCTATTCATGATGAACGCGTTCGGTGCCGAGATGGCGCGGGCGGCGTTCACGCCGGCCACTACCGGCGTGGCCTTGTTCAACACGTTGCCGCGCGCGTCGCGGATCTCGCCGATCAGGTACGGCGCCACGCGATAGCCGCCGTTGGCAAATACCGCGTAGGCACCGGCCAATTGCAGCGGCGTCGTCTGCCCGGCACCCAGCGCCATCGGCAGATACGGCGGCACTTTGTCGGCATCGAAACCGAAACGGGTCGCGTAGTCCTGCGTGTATTGCGTGCCTGCGAATTGCAGCAGGCGAATCGCCACGAGGTTCTTCGAGCGTTGCAGACCTTCGCGCACGGTCATCGGGCCGCTGAAGGCATCGTCGTCGTGCGGATCCCACGCCTGTCCACCGGTTTGGGCGGGCGGCAGGTTGAGCGGGCCGTCGAGCACCATCGTCGCGGGACTCACGCCTTTCTCGATGGCCGCCGAGTACACCACGGGCTTGAACGTCGAGCCCGGTTGGCGCCATGCCTGCGTGGCGCGATTGAACTTGCTCTGATTGAAATCGAAGCCACCGACCAGCGCACGGATGGCGCCGTCGTCCGGCGAGAGCGAGACAAGCGAGCCCTGAACTTCCGGCAACTGAACGATGCGCCACTTGCCACGCGGGTCCTTCATGACGCGAATGATCGAGCCCGGACGGATGCGCAGCTTTTCGCTGGCTTTGGCCGAGAGCGCCGACGCAGCAAAGCCGATCCCGTCGCCGTTGACCGTCACGGCGTCGCCCGAGAGCGGAATCGCCGTAATCTGAGACGAACTGGCGGCCACCACGACGGCGGCGATCAGGTCGCCATTGTCGGGATGTTCGAGCAGCGTGTCTTCGATCAGTTGCTGACGGTCGGGCATCGCGGCAGGTAGCTCCACGAAGCCTTCCGGGCCACGGTAAGCGTGGCGTCGTTCGTAATCGAGCACGCCCATGCGCACGGCCTCGTAGGCGGCTTGCTGCTTCTTCGAGTCGAGTGTCGTGATGACGGTCAGGCCGCGCGTGTAGGTATCGTCCTTGTATTCGTCGTACACGGCCTGACGCACCATTTCGGCGACGTACTCGGCGTGCACGTTGTACTCGTTGCCGGACGTGCGCGTGCGAATCGGCTCATGCAGAGCGTCTTCGTATTGATTGCGCGAGATATAGCCCAGATCGAGCATGCGCTTGAGGATGTATTCCTGCCGGATCTTCGCGCGCTTCGGGTTGACGATCGGGTTGTAGGCGGACGGCGCCTTGGGCAGTCCGGCCAGCATGGCCGCTTCGCCGAGCGTGATGTCCTTCAGGTCTTTGCCGAAGTAGATGCGTGCCGCG
Organism: Pandoraea fibrosis; assembly: GCF_000807775.2. Classification (NCBI taxonomy): domain Bacteria; kingdom Pseudomonadati; phylum Pseudomonadota; class Betaproteobacteria; order Burkholderiales; family Burkholderiaceae; genus Pandoraea; species Pandoraea fibrosis. The sequence continues at coordinate 3,060,215 of NZ_CP047385.1, forward strand.
CTTGCAAAACCATACGCCCGTTGCCCCAGATAGATCTGGTTCATGTACAGCTCGAGAATCTTGTCCTTGGACAGGGCGGACTCGATCTTGTAGGCGAGCAGCATTTCGTAGATCTTGCGCGTGGCCGTCTTCTCCCGCGAGAGGAAGAAGTTGCGCGCGACCTGCATCGTGATCGTACTGGCGCCTTGTGCGGCGCCGCCGTGCAAGACGTCGGACACGCCAGCGCGCAGAATGCCGATGAAATCGACGCCGCCGTGGTCGTAGAAGCGGTAGTCCTCGATGGCGAGCACAGCCTTCTTCATGACATCCGGAATCTGATCGATGGTGACCAGACTGCGACGTTCCTCACCGAATTCGCCGATCAGTACGTTATCGGACGTGTAAATGCGCAGCGGCACCTTTGGCCGGTAGTCGGTAATGACATCCAGCGGCGGCAGGTTCGGGCGCATGACGATCAGCGCATAGCCGACGATCAGCGCACCAACGATGGCCAAGCCTGCCAGCGTGACAAGGATCGCGGCAATCGTGCCGAAACCGCGTTGTCGCCCGGAGGTGGATGGCGAGGCAGCAAGGGCAGACGGCGCCCGGGGCGTATTGACGGGGGAGGTGCGGTGCACCCGATCAGACGGTGCACGAGGCGGCAAACAATGCTTCAAGGACATACCCAACGAAAATTGCAGGATGGGAACAGGCCAGCCGGCCTAGCGCTGCGTGGATCCCCGCCGCGCGGCGAAATCGGTGCAGTATGCCACGCCCGGCGTACCACCCTCCAAAAAAATGGAGGAGGCGTCTGCACGGCAAACCGCGAGAAGTTGGTGCGGCGGCGAGGGCGCGGGAACGTTTCCCGCTCGCCCCTGGGTGACGAAGTCAAAAAAACGGGACTCACGCAGCCAGTGCCGGTCGCCGGCTCAGCGACGCGCTTCGGTCGCCATGCGCAAGGCCAGCGCGCCCAGCACGCCGCCCATCAGCCAGCGTTGAATGCGCAGCCAGGCTGGGCGTTGCCCGAGGAATCGGGCGATGCTGCCGGCCGACAGTGCAACACAGGCATTCACGGCCACGCTGGCAACGATCTGCGTGGCGCCCAGCGCCAGCGATTGCGTGAGCACACTGCCGTGCTCGGGGTGCACGAACTGCGGCAGCAATGCGAGGTAAAGCATCGCGATCTTCGGGTTGAGCACCGAGGTGAACAGGCCCATCAGGAACAGACGCCGATTGCTGTCACGCGCGAGCGGGCGCACTTCGAATGGCGAACGGCCGCCCGGTTTGAGCGCCTGCCAGGCTAGCCAGAACAGGTAGATCGCGCCGCCGAAGCGCAGCAAGTCGTAAGCGAACGGCACAGCGAAGAGCAGGGCGGTGATACCGAACGCCGCACTCAACATATAGAAGACGAAACCCAACGCCACGCCGCCCAGTGAGACCAGACCCGCGGCCGGCCCCTGACACAACGAGCGCGAGACCAGATACATCATGTTCGGTCCCGGTGTGAGGGCCATGCCGATGGCCACCAGCGCGAAGGCCAGCCAGGTCGAGATTGCGGGCATTTGAATGGCGTATGAATAAGGCAAACCGCACGATACCACGCTCGCGAGGTGCACGCCGGTTGAGTGAAAGCGGGGTTCGTTCGCTGCGAATTCAGCCGAGCCGTTTGAGAAAAACGGTCATTTCCTTCTCGGCCTGCCGGTCGCCGTGCGCTTGTGCGGCGGCGATACCGCGCGTCCACGCATCGCGGGCACCGTCGATGTCGCCTGCTCCCTGCCGGGCTTTGCCCAGCAGCTTCCAGGCCGCCGTATATGCGGGATCGAACGCCACGCAACGGGTCAGATGGTCCGCTGCAATGGCGAAGTGCTGTCCGTCCAGATAGGCCTTGCCGAGCCCAAAGCGCAATAACGCGTTGTCTTTGCCGGCCGCCAGGAGTTTCTCAAGTCCTTCGATCATGTTTTGAATATATCGTATGTATATATAAAAAATGACATAAGATCATGCGCTCTTCCCGAGTTACCAGTCGTGTCGAGCGATGGGGTGCCCGGCGTTTGCCGTTTCGGCTTGCAAGACAGGTGGTGCAAGGCGTCCCTGTACGTTGCCCCCTTGATTTGCATCAATCCGACGTCGGCCGATGGCTTGGCGCGTGGGCACGTAAACCCGCAGGATGCTCAAGTCTGGCGTGCGACACGCCGATGTGACAAGTATGACCGGTCCGACAGAGGCCGGCCCCGGGGTGAGAAAACCCACTACGTAAGACGGAGACGACAGCATGTTGCGTAGCTTTTCGATCAAGGCGCGCCTGGGCATCACGATGGCGCTGCTGGCGGTATTGCTGATTCTGTTGGGCGCGCTCGGCATTGCCGGCATGACACGCACGGGAGATGCCCTTCGCGAAACTTACGCCAATCACCTTGCCGCCACTGTGGCGCTAGGCAAGGACAATGCCACGCTGGCGCGCACTCGTGCCATTCTCGATCGCGTGGTGCTTCATCCCGAATCTCCCGATGCCGACAAAGTGGCGGCCCGCGCGCGCGGCATGATCAAGGACGCGAACGCCGCATGGGCCGCTTATCAGGCGTTACCGCATGGCGCCGAGGAGAAGCGGCTGGCCGACGATGTGGCGGCACGGCGCGCCACGTTCTTCGCGCAGGGGATGGACCCGATGCTGGCAGCCATCGACGCGCGCGATCGCGCGGCGATGGACGACCTCACGATGAATGTGCTGCCCAAACATTACGCCGCACTCACCACCGCCAGCGACGCGTTGGCTGCCTACAAGTTGAAGCTCGGGCAAGAGACTTACGAGGCGTCCATGTCGGAACTGGCGGCGTTTCGCTGGTTGAGCATCGGTGCGACGGCGTTGGGCGTGCTCATGGCGATTGCCTGCTACTTCTCGTTGCGTGGCGCGATCATGCGTCCGTTGGCCGAAGCGTTGAGCGCTTTCGAGAACATCGCGGCCGGTCGACTCGACAACCAGGTGCAGGTGCGCGGCAAAGACGAAATGTCGATGCTCATGCGCGGACTGGACACGATGCAGTCGCGACTTGCCGGCACGATTCGCGGCGTGCGCCGCAGTTGTGACGCCATGGCGACGGCCACGGCGGAAATTTCGGCGGGCAATACCGATTTGTCGGCGCGCACCGAGCAGCAGGCGGCGTCGCTGGAAGAGACGGCCTCGTCGATGGAGCAATTGACCGCGACCGTCAAACAGAATGCCGACAATGCCCGACAGGCGAGCCAATTAGCCGTCAATGCCTCGGATATCGCGGCGCGAGGCGGTCAGGTCGTGGCGCGGGTGGTCGATACGATGCAGGGCATCTCGACGAGTTCGTCGCAGGTGGTGGACATCATCAGCGTGATCGACGGCATTGCGTTCCAGACCAATATTCTTGCGCTCAACGCTGCTGTGGAGGCGGCCCGAGCCGGCGAGCAGGGGCGCGGTTTCGCTGTGGTGGCGGGCGAGGTGCGCACGCTGGCGCAGCGCAGCGCCACGGCCGCGCGCGAGATCAAGACGCTCATCGAGGCGTCGGCACAGAAGGTGGCCGATGGCTCGACACTGGTGGCCGAAGCCGGTCGCACGATGGACGATATCGTTCAGGCCGTGCAGCGCGTGACCGACATCATGGGCGAGATTTCCGCGGCGTCCGATGAGCAGAGCGGCGGCATCGAGCAGGTGAATCAGGCCGTCACGCAAATGGACACTGTCACGCAGCAGAACGCCGCGCTCGTGGAGCAAGCGGCGGCGGCCGCCGCGTCGCTGGAGGATCAGACCCATGCGTTGCGCGAGGAAATGGCGCGCTTCCAGTTGGGCGACGAAGCACTGGCGGCGGGCGGGGCACGGCGTCCGGCCCTGCATGCCGTGGGCGCGGCGTCGCTTTCGATGGCTGCGTGATGGGCGTTCGGCACGCATGCCGAAGACACCGTGAAAGGGCTCGGCAGGGTGGCACAGGGGCTGGGTTCATGGCGGTGGCGGGCTGAACCGGGTACCATTGCCCATCTTTTGCTCAGTTGAGGGTGTCGAAGTATGAAGCGAGTGGCGCAGATGGCGGCGGTGACGATTCTGGTCGGCGTTGTGGCCGGCATGGCGGGATGTGGCCCGATCAATCAGATGAGCCGGCCCGATCCGGCAACAGGTCGACTGCTCGACCAGGGAACCGAGGCCGATCGCTTCATGGTGCTCAACTGTATCTATCACGGCTGGAGCGAGTTGTCGCAAAACGTCGACTCGACGTCGTATGCCCGTAAGGGCGCTGATCGTGTACGTGTCTATCGCGGTCAGGACGCCGAAGGCAAAGCGATTTACAACCCGTATGTCGACATCATGCAAGGCGGTTTTGGTTCACGCCTGCAGTATTTCGAGCTGCCCGGCAGCAACCTGTCGCGAGACTACGAGAAGACGGTCAAGCGCTGCATGGTGCCGTACTCGGGCAGCAACGACTGACGATTGATACGTTGACGAAGACTGCGCATCGGCAGTCAGTGGTTCGGAAAAGAAAAGCCCCGGCAGGTCTTGTCGGGGCTTTTCTTTTTGCGGTGTGGTGCGCGGGCGCACGGCGCTTGATCGCGATAGACACGCCTCAATAGGAGGAACGTTGTTCCCAGTTTGAGGATGTGCGTCCGAACCCCTTAGCCGTGAAAGTCCTCGCGGGCTTCGACGACTTCCTTCACTACCCCCTGACGCACGAGGAAATCGCCGAATTTTTCGCCCGCGTCGCGCTCCTTTGCATAGCGCTGGAAGAGCGGCGTCAGTTCGGCAACGATCTGATCTTCGCTGAGCGACTCCTTGTACAACTTGTTCAGCCGCTGACCGTGAAAGCCAGCACCCAGGTACAAGTTGTACTTGCCCGCCGATTTGCCGACCAGACCGATTTCGGCAATGTAGGGCCGGGCGCAGCCGTTCGGGCACCCCGTCGTCCGAATGGTGATTGGCTCGCCGGCAAGTCCCACGTCGTCCAGCACGGTTTCCAGTCGCGTGACGAGGCCGGGCAGGGCGCGTTCGCTCTCGGCCAGCGCCAGGCCGCAGGTCGGGAAGCCGACGCACGCCATCGAATTGATTCGCAGCGCGCTTTGATGCTTGCCGTCGAGCAGGCCGAATTCCTTGACCAGCGCTTCGATCTGCGGCTTCTTTGCGTCGCTCACCCGGGCGACGATCAGGTTCTGATTGCCCGTGATGCGGATATCGCCGTCATGTACTTTTGCGATCTCGCGCAAGCCGGTCATGAGCCGGTAGTCGTCCCAGTCCTTCACGCGCCCGTTCTGGATGAAGAGCGTGAGATGCCACAAATCGTCGGCCCCTTTGAGCCAGCCGTACTGATCGCCGTTGGTCGTGAAGTGGAACGATCGGGCGGGCGCGAGCGACCAGCCGAGGTAGCGGTTGAGCTCTTCCTTGAACCACTCCACACCACGGTCGTCGATCGTGTATTTCAGGCGCGCATGTTTGCGGTTGGTACGGTCGCCGAAGTCGCGCTGCACGAGCAGCACTTTCTCCGACACCTCGACAATGCGATCCGCCGGGATATAGCCGATGACGGTCGCCGTGCGCGGGTACGTCGCCGCGTCGCCGTGCGTCATGCCCATGCCGCCGCCGACACTCACGTTGAAACCTTCGAGCTTGCCGTCCTCGCCCACCATGGCGATGAAGCCCAGATCGTTGGCATAGAGATCGACGTCGTTGTTCGGCGGAATGGCGATCGCGATCTTGAATTTGCGCGGCAAATAATGCTTGCCGTAAATCGGCTCGTGATCTTCCTTGCCCTCGCCCAGACGCTTGTCGCCCAGCCAGATCTCGCGGTATGCCGTGGTTTGCGGCAGCAGATGCCGATCGATCTTCAGGCACCAGTCGAGTGCCTCGGCGTGGGCGGGGGAGAGGTGCGGATTGTTGGAGACGAGGGTGTTGCGGTTGACGTCGCCGCACGCGGCAATGCTTGTCATCGCCACTTCGTCGATGCCTTTGATGAGAGGTCGCAACTGGTGCTTGAGCACGTTGTGATACTGCACCGTCTGACGCGTCGTCAGGCGAATCGTGTTGCCGCCGTACTTTTGCGCGAGATCGTCGAGCTTGAGCCATTGCGCGGGCGTGCACACACCGCCCGGCATGCGCAGGCGGATCATGAACTGGTACGCCGGTTCGAGTTTCTGCTTCTGACGTTCGCCGCGCAGATCGCGGTCGTCCTGCATGTAGGAGCCGTGAAACTTGAGTAGCTGGGCGTCTTTCTCGAAGATGGCGCCCGTGAGCGGATCGGCCAATCCCTCGGCGATCGTGCCGCGCAGGTAATTGCTGACGTCCTTGATCTTCTCGACCTCGGAGCGCGCCGCCGACGGGGCGGCGCTGGCTGGCTTGGTTTGCGTCATGTGGGCTGCTGTGTCGGTAAGTGCGCTGCGTGGCGCGGATCTTGTGGGGGCATGTGCCGCGATCAGTAGACGTCGCGCTGATAGCGCTTCTCGCGCTGTAACGTCTTCACATACTCGGCGGCCGCGTCCTGCGCCAGCCCGCCGTGCTCCGCCACGATGTCGACGAGCGCCGTATGAACGTCGCGCGCCATCTGGTCGGCGTCGCCGCAGACGTACAAGTGTGCGCCTTCCTGCAACCATTCATACAGGGCTTTTCCCTGCTCGCGCATGCGGTGCTGCACGTAGACCTTGTCGTGTGTGTCGCGCGAGAACGCGAGGTCGATGCGGGTCAACGCGCCATCTTTCACGTAACGCTGCCATTCGCGCTGATAGAGAAAGTCGGTGCGGAAGTGGCGATCGCCGAAGAAAAGCCAGTTCTTGCCCGGCGCGTCCAGTGCCTGACGCTCCTCGACAAACGCCCGGAACGGCGCGATACCCGTCCCCGGGCCGATCATGATGACCGGCGCATGGGTATCCGACGGCAACTTGAAGTTGCGGTTGGCTTCAATGTAGACCGGCACCGTCTCGCCTTCGCGGGCCGTGTCGGCCAGGTACGTCGACGCCACGCCGCGGCGCGCACGACCGTGACTCTCGTAGCGCACGGCGCCAACGGTGATGTGCACGGCGTCCGGGTTGGCGGCAAGACTCGAAGCAATCGAGTACAGGCGCGGCTGTAGCGTGCGCAATGTGCCGACGAACTCCGCGGCCTTCACCTTGCGGGCCGGGAACTGACGCACCACGTCGAGGACGTCGCGCCCATAGAGATAGTCGCGCAACGCCGTCTCGTTACCGGCAGCGAGCAGTGCCTTGAGTTCGGTAGACGCGGTGAGCGCCGCGTACTTTTCCAGAAACGCACGGGATAAGGTGGTGATGTCGTAGGCGCGCAGGAAGGCCTCGCGCAAGGAGAGCGTGCTGTCCTGTGTGGTCGTAGTGGCTTGCGGGTCAAGCGCAAGGGTGTCGATGAGCTCGTCGACCAGCACGTCGTCGTTTTTCACGACGACACCCAGCGCGTCGCCCGGTTCGTAGGTAAGGCCCGCGCCTTCGAGCGACAACTCGATGTGATGCACTTCCTTCGACGACCCCCGACCGGACAGCGTGATGTTCTCGATCACGGTGGCGTCGAACGGGCGCTTGCGGCTGTATTGCGTCGACGCCGCGGCGGCGGGCGTGCCACTGGCGAGGGCCGCCAGGGTCAGGCTTTCGGCCGACCCGATTCCCTTGACGGAAGCCGTAGCCGGGGCAGCGGGGGCTGCCGGCGTGGCAACTCGCTTGAGGGCTTCGACGGTGTCCTCGATCCAGCGCTCGGCGGGGGCGTCGTAGTCGACATCGGTGTCAACGCGGGCGACGAGGCGTTCGGCGCCCAGTGCGGCCAGCCGGGCATCGAAGTCCTTGCCTGCCTGGCAGAACTTCTCATAGCTCGAATCCCCCAACCCGAACACGGCGAATCGCGTGCCTTCGAGTTTGGGCGCCTTCGCACCCTGCAGGAAATCGTAGAAATCGCGGGCGTCGTCTGGCGGTTCGCCTTCGCCCTGAGTCGACACGGCCACGAGCAACAGCTTGTCACTCTTCAGACGCGACGCCTTGTAATCCCCCATTGCAAACAGGTCGACCTTGAAGCCCGCGTCGAGCGCACGCGCCTTCGCGTGCTCGGCGACTTCCTGTGCGTGGCCGGTTTGCGAGCCGTAGAGAATGGTCAGGTGCGGGGCGGCGGCGCTGGCAGTGGTGGCCACAGGCGCTGGCGCACCGGCCTGTCGCACCGCGTGATTGATGCCCGCAAGAAACCCTCGCACCCAGGCGAGCTGCTCGGTGGAAAGGCCGTCGACCAATTGACTGAGCAACTGGGACTGCTGGGCATTAAGGGGCGTGGTCTCTTGCATGTCGTTCCTGACTCCAGGGGCCGGACCCGTGCGGAAGCCCAGGCGGGTCAGACCCGTCAAGCCACCCCCCGATGGACCGGCAAGGGGATACTCAACACCATATCGGCCAGCCTTTAGAAATTAAAATAATAAAATTTAATTTTTATATATCCAATTTCCATATGGGAATATAGCGGGAGCCGGAAGCCGGCCTGTGGAGGCGTCATGGACGTAGGCTGGAATACGCGCGATGACAGCATGTTCGCGGTCAAATCGAGGGCAGGTGATGCGTAATCGGGGTCGGATGTGCGCACGATGCTCACGCGTCGAACGGGTGTTCGACGGTCCGGTGCGCGGGATCTGCGACGTATGCGGCGGACACGCCGGAAGTCCCCGTGTGACGGCTTTCCCGCTCGGTGGGTGCTGGGAAAACGTGCTATGCTCCTCGCCGTGATTGATCAGGTCCTTCCAAGCACCACTTGATTCTCGCAATCCGCTAATCGGTCAGGCCGTGTCGCGGAAGGTTTCGTAACCCGCTATTTCTCGAGACACTCGTAGAAAAGGTGAGCGCAAAATGAGTTTGATGGAACAATTCCAAGCGAACTCGTACCTCTTCGGTGGCAATGCCCCCTACGTCGAAGAGCTGTACGAATCGTATCTTGATAATCCGGCTTCCGTGCCGGACAACTGGCGCCAGTATTTCGACGCGCTGCAAAACGTTCCCGCTGTTGATGGTTCCAACGCCAACGACGTGGCTCACGCCCCGATCGTGGAGTCGTTCGCCCAGCGCGCCAAGGCCAATGCCTTCGTGTCGCGTGCGGGTGCGTCCGACCTGGCGGTGGCACGCAAGCAGGTTCACGTGCAGTCGCTCGTTGCCGCCTACCGCTTCCTCGGCGCACGCTGGGCCAATCTGGATCCGCTCAAGCGTCAGGAACGTCCGGCAATTCCCGAACTGGAACCCGCGTTCTACGACCTGACCGAAGCCGACATGGACAGCGTGTACTCGGCAGAGAACACGTACTTCGGTTTCGAACAGGCCAGCCTGCGCGACTTGCTCAAGGCGCTTCGCGATACGTACTGCGGCTCGATCGGCGCCGAATACATGTACATCAGCGATCCGGTGCAAAAGCGCTGGTGGCAAGAGCGTCTGGAGAAGGTGCGTGCAACGCCCAACTTCACCGCTGAAAAGAAGAAGCACATCCTCGAACGCCTGACGGCCGCTGAAGGCCTCGAGCGTTACCTGCACACCAAGTTCGTCGGCCAGAAGCGCTTCTCGCTCGAAGGCGGCGAATCTTTCATCGTGGCGATGGACGAACTCGTCCACCACGCCGGTGCCAAGGGCGTGCAGGAAATCGTGATCGGCATGGCCCACCGTGGCCGTCTGAACGTGCTGGTCAATACCCTCGGCAAGATGCCGGCGGACCTGTTTGCCGAATTCGAAGGCAAGCACGTGGACGACCTGCCGGCCGGTGACGTGAAGTACCACAAGGGCTTCTCGAGCGACGTCTCGACGAGCGGTGGTCCGGTCCACCTGTCGCTGGCGTTCAACCCGTCGCACTTGGAAATCGTGAACCCGGTGGTCGAAGGTTCGGCCAAGGCGCGTATGGATCGCCGCGGCGAAGCCGATGCAGCCAGCGTGTTGCCGGTGCAAGTTCACGGCGACGCCGCGTTCGCGGGTCAGGGTGTCGTGATGGAAACGCTGAACCTCGCGCAAACGCGTGGTTACGGCACGCACGGCACGGTGCACATCGTCATCAACAACCAGATCGGCTTCACCACGTCGGACCCGCGCGATGCCCGTTCGACGACGTATTGCTCGGACGTGGTCAAGATGATCGAAGCGCCGGTGCTGCACGTGAACGGCGACGATCCGGAAGCGGTCGTGCTGGCCATGCAACTGGCCCTCGAATTCCGTCAGGAATTCAAGAAGGACGCCGTCGTGGATATCGTTTGCTACCGCAAACTGGGCCACAACGAACAAGACACGCCGGCTGTCACGCAGCCGCTGATGTACAAGAAGATTGCCCAACACCCGGGCACGCGCGCGCTGTACGTCGAAAAGCTGGTCACGCAAGGCGTGATCACGGCCGAAGAAGGTGCGGGCTTCGTCGCCGCCTACCGCAAGGCCATGGACGACGGCCATCACACCGTCGATCCGGTGCTCTCGAACTACAAGAGCAAGTACGCCGTCGACTGGGTGCCGTTCCTGAACAAGAAGTGGACCGACGCCGGCGATACGGCGGTGCCGCTGAACGAACTCAAGCGTCTGGCTGAGCGCATCACCACGATTCCGGCGAACTTCAAGGTTCACCCGCTCGTCGAGAAGGTCATCAACGACCGTCGCAAGATGGGCGAGGGCGAGCAGCCGCTCGACTGGGGTATGGGTGAGCACCTGGCGTTCGCATCGCTGGTCTCGTCGGGCTTCGCTGTGCGCCTGACCGGTCAGGATTCGGGCCGCGGCACGTTCACGCACCGCCACTCGGTGCTGCACGATCAGAACCGCGAACGTTGGAACGACGGTACCTACGTGCCGCTGCAACACGTGGCCGACGGTCAGGCCAACTTCACGGTGATCGACTCGGTGCTGTCCGAAGAAGCCGTGCTGGGCTTCGAGTACGGTTACTCGACCGCCGAACCGAACACGATGGTGTTGTGGGAAGGCCAGTTCGGTGACTTCGCCAACGGTGCGCAGGTCGTGATCGACCAGTTCATCTCGAGCGGTGAAGTGAAGTGGGGCCGCGTGTCGGGCCTGACGATGCTGCTGCCGCATGGCTACGAAGGCCAGGGTCCGGAGCACTCGTCGGCACGTATCGAGCGCTACCTGCAACTGTGCGCCGATACGAACATGCAAGTGGTCCAGCCGACCACGCCGGCTCAGATCTTCCACCTGCTGCGTCGTCAGATGATCCGCCAGCTGCGCAAGCCGCTGATCGTGTTCACGCCGAAGTCGCTGCTGCGCCACAAGGAAGCTGTGAGCGATCTGTCGGAACTCGCGAAGGGCGGTTTCCAGACGATCATCGGCGAAACCGATGCGTCGATCGACGCCAAGAAGGTCAAGCGCGTCGTCGCCTGCTCGGGCCGCCTGTACTACGACCTGATCGCCCGCCGTCGCGAAGAGAAGTTGAACGACGTTGCGATCATCCGCGTGGAACAGCTCTATCCGTTCCCGCACAAGGCGTTCGAGAACGAGTTGAAGAAGTACGAAAACCTCGCCGAAGTGGTGTGGGCCCAGGACGAGCCGCAAAACCAGGGTCCGTGGTTCTACATCGAACACCACCTGATCGAAAGCATGAGCGCCGGTCAGAAGTTGGCTTACGCGGGTCGCGCGGCCTCGGCCTCGCCTGCCGTGGGCTACTACGCCAAGCATTACGAACAGCTCAAGCAGTTGCTCGATACGGCTTTCGGTCGCCTCAAGGGCGCGACCGTGGTGCAGTAACCGGTTAGGTCTTACAGCGGTCGTCCTCCCCCAGGGACGGCCGCTGCCGTATTTCCGAATTGAACGTTTATCGAATCCAGGATCCAGAAATGGCCATTGTTGAAGTTAAAGTCCCCCAGTTTTCCGAGTCGGTTTCCGAAGGCACGCTGCTCGACTGGAAGAAGAAAGTCGGCGAAGCCATCGCCCAAGATGAAACCGTGATCGAAGTCGAGACCGACAAGGTCGTGCTCGAAGTGCCGGCGCCTGCCGCTGGCGTGATCGTCGAAGTGAGCGCCGGTGCCGGCGACACGGTGACGTCGGAACAGATCATTGCCAAGATCGACACCGAAGCCAAGGCAGGCGCTGCCGCACCGGTCGCCGCCAAGCCGGCGGAAGCCGCTGCGCCGGCTGCCGCTGCTGCCCCGGCCGCTGCCCCCGCAGCCGGTGGTGCTTCGGGTGGCATCGCCAGCCCGGCCGCCGCCAAGGTGCTGGCCGAGAAGAACCTTTCGGCAACCGACGTCGCCGGCTCGGGCCGCGATGGTCGCGTGACCAAGGGCGACGCGCTGGCAGCGGGTGCCAAGCCGGCCGCTGCTGCCTCGTCGATCCCTGCTCCGGCACAACGTGCCGCGCTGCCGTCGGTGGCCGCTTCGGTGGGCCGCGACACGTCGCTGGAAGGTCGTCCGGAACAACGCGTGCCGATGTCGCGCCTGCGCGCCCGCATCGCCGAGCGTCTGCTCCAGTCGCAACAGACCAACGCCATTCTGACCACGTTCAACGAGGTCAACATGAAGCCGGTGATGGATCTGCGCAACAAGTACAAGGACAAGTTCGAGAAGGAACACGGCGTGAAGCTGGGTTTCATGTCGTTCTTCGTCAAGGCCGCTGTGCACGCGCTCAAGAAGTACCCGGCCGTGAACGCCTCGATCGACGGTAACGACATCGTCTACCACGGCTACTTCGACATCGGTATCGCTGTCGGTTCGCCGCGTGGTCTGGTGGTGCCGATTCTGCGTAACGCCGACCAGATGAGCCTGGCCGACATCGAGAAAAAGATTGCCGAATACGGCAAGAAGGCTGCCGACGGCAAGCTGTCGATCGAAGAAATGACCGGCGGCACGTTCTCGATCTCGAACGGTGGTGTGTTCGGCTCGATGCTGTCGACCCCGATCATCAACCCGCCGCAATCGGCCATTCTGGGCGTGCACGCCACGAAGGACCGCGCTGTGGTGGAGAACGGCGAGATCGTGATCCGCCCGATGAACTACCTGGCCATGAGCTATGACCACCGCATCATCGACGGCCGCGAAGCCGTGCTGAGCCTCGTCGCAATGAAGGAAGCGCTGGAAGATCCGGCTCGCCTGCTGCTCGACCTGTAAGCGTTAGCGCGCATTGCGCGGTGTTGCCCGGCCATGCAAGTGGCCGGCGCACCGCGCCTCCCCCTGCCGTCAACCTTCACTGAGTCTCAAAATGGCAAATAAAGAATTTGATGTCGTCGTTATCGGCGCCGGCCCTGGCGGTTATATCGCCGCTATCCGCGCCGCACAACTTGGTTTCTCGGTCGCTTGCGTCGAAAAGTGGACCAACCCGGCCGGCAAGATGGTGCTGGGCGGTACCTGCCTGAACGTCGGTTGCATCCCGTCGAAGGCACTGCTGGCCTCGTCGGAAGAGTTCGAAAAGGTCGGTCATCACCTGGCCGAGCACGGTATCACCACGTCGGATGTCAAGATCGACATCGAGAAGATGCTCACGCGCAAGCAAGGCATCGTCGACAAGATGACGGGCGGTATCGAGTACCTGTTCAAGAAGAACAAGATCACGTGGCTCAAGGGGCACGGCAAGATCGTCGGCAAGAGCGATGCCGGCTATCAGATCGATGTGGCGAGCGACCCGGCCGAGTCGGTCATCGCCAAGAACCTCATCATTGCCACGGGTTCGAAGGCGCGTCATCTGCCGGGCATGGCGGTCGACAACAAGCTCATCTCGGATAACGAAGGTGCGCTCTCGTTCGACACCGTGCCGAAGAAGCTGGGCGTGATCGGCGCTGGCGTGATCGGTCTGGAACTGGGGTCGGTGTGGCGTCGTCTGGGTGCCGAAGTGACCGTGCTCGAAGCCTTGCCGGACTTCCTCGCAGCCGCCGACGCCGGCGTTGCCAAGGAAGCCGCGAAGCAGTTCAAGAAGCAAGGTCTGGACATCACCGTTGGCGCGAAGGTCAGCGAAGTGAAGACCGGCAAGAACAGCGTGACCGTCAGCTACACCGACAAGGAAGGCAACGCCAAGACGCTGGAAGTCGACCGTCTGATCGTGTCGGTTGGCCGTGTGCCGAACACGGAAAATCTGGGCCTGGACAAGATCGGTCTGGCGACCGACGAGCGCGGCTTCATTCCGGTGGATGACCACTGCCGTACCAAGCTGCCGAACGTGTATGCGATCGGTGACGTGGTACGTGGCCCGATGCTCGCGCACAAGGCCGAAGACGAAGGCGTGCTGGTCGCCGAAGTCATCGCCGGCCAGAAGCCGCACATCGATTACAACTGCATTCCGTGGGTGATCTACACCTCGCCGGAAATCGCCTGGGTCGGCAAGACCGAGCAGCAGTTGAAGGCCGAAGGCCGTGAGTTCAAGCCGGGCCAGTTCCCGTTCGCGGCCAACGGCCGCGCACTGGGCATGGGCTCGTCGGACGGTTTCGTGAAGGTGCTGGCCGACGCCAAGACCGACGAAATCCTCGGCGTGCACGTGATCGGTCTGAATGCTTCGGATCTGATCGCCGAAGCCGTGGTGGCGATGGAGTTCAAGGCCGCGTCGGAAGACATCGGCCGTATCTGCCACCCGCACCCGTCGCTGTCGGAAGTGATGCGTGAAGCCGCTCTCGACGTCGAGAAGCGCGCGCTGAACAAGTAAGTCGCTTTACGCTGACGTGTATGAACAAAGGCGAGGTGACTCGCCTTTGTTTTTTCTTGATCCCCTCTGCCCCCCGGCCCGTCGCCGCTCTGCATGAACGTTCGCGAATATTACCAACAAGAATTGGCCGCGCGCGGCTACCAGCCCGATGAAGCGCAGGAGCGCGCTGTCGAGCGTTTGCAACAGTGCTATGACGAATGGGCGGCCTACAAAGCCAGGCGCTCGAACACGCTCAAGAAGTGGCTCGTGCATCCCGACTTGCCCAAGGGCGTCTATCTCTGGGGCGGTGTGGGGCGCGGCAAGAGCTTCCTGATGGACAGCTTCTACTCGGTGGTGCCGTTGCAGCGAAAAACGCGTCTGCACTTCCACGAGTTCATGCGTGAGGTGCACCACCAGTTGCAGGCGCTCAAGGGGTTGCCCGATCCGCTGGACGAACTGGCCAAGCGCATCGCCAAGCGATATCGCCTGATCTGCTTCGACGAGTTTCACGTCTCGGACGTGGCCGACGCCATGATCCTGCACCGCCTGCTCGCAGAGTTGTTCAAGAATGGGGTGCAGTTCGTGATGACGTCGAACTACCGCCCCGACACGCTGTACCCGGACGGCCTGCATCGCGATCGTGTGCTGCCCGCGATCCGTCTGCTCGAAGAGAAGCTCGACGTGCTGAACGTCGACGCGGGCGTGGACTATCGCCGTCGCACGCTGGCGCAAGTGCAGGTGTATCACTATCCCCTCGGGAACGAGGCGAACCGCGCATTGCGCGCGGCGTTTGCCGAGATCGCCGGGGTGCCGGACGAAAGCCCGCTGCTGCATATCGAGCAGCGTGAGCTCAAAGCACTGCGCCGCGCGGGCGGGGTGGTGTGGTTCGACTTCCATACGCTGTGCGGCGGCCCGCGTTCGCAGAACGACTATCTCGAACTGGCCAATCGCTTCCACACGGTCGTGCTGTCGGACGTGCCGAAGATGGCGCCGCGCATGGCCTCTGAAGCGCGCCGCTTCACGTGGCTGGTCGACGTCTTCTACGATCACAAGGTCAAGTTGCTGATGTCGGCTGAAGTGCCGGCCGAGGAGCTGTACACCGAAGGCACGCTCGCCAGCGAATTCACGCGCACGGTGTCGCGTCTTGTGGAGATGCAGTCGCTGGAATATCTCGAAGCGCCGCGTCGCGTGGTGGATACCTCGCTGACGTGAGCTCGATCGTCTGATCGCTGTTCATCTGGACGCACTACGCCCCTCGACGGCGCTTGCGGGCTGTCCGATCTCAGGCCCCGGTGGATATGCCTGAATTGTCCTGTCGTGCCGGGCGCGCAGGCTCAGCGTCCGTTACGATCACGCTGACGTTGTCGCGGGTCGGAAGCGGGCGACGATGGTGCAGAGGGCGGCTGCGGCTGCCGCTGCTCGCGCAGATGGTTGTAAATATCGCCACGCAAGTCCCCCTGCGGACGCACTTCCTGGGGCTGTGGCGTTCGTGACGGTCCGGGGCGTGCGCCACCATGGTTGTCACCGTGCCCGGTCGGGCGATCGGCAGCTTGTGCGAACCAGCCCTGGAAAAAGCGGTCGCCCGACGACGATCTGGCCGATGCACCGAGTGCGGCGCCGGCCAGCATGACGAAGCACATCATCCGGACAAGTCGGGTGTGACGCATGTTGCCACCTCCTTGTCGGTTGAACTGCCGTGTGCCGCACACCGGTATCGCTTGCCGGAACGGCATGCGCCAAAGGGTGTCACGGTCTTGCGGCTACGCTTTGAGAGTAAGAGGGCGCGAGCCTGCCTGCTGTAATGATTTGTAAAGCAATGTAAGCCCGCAGGTGGGGTTGCCATACGTCGCCTACCATGCGCTGTTTGATCGACGGAGTTTTGCGATGCGTAAGTTGTCAATCGCCGGCATTTCCCTTGGGGCGCTGGTTGTCGTGTTGGGGTTGCTCTTCGGCACGCCGTATTACACATTGTGGCGCGCACGCGACGCCGCGAATGCCCGCGACGCGACCGCGCTGTCGTCGTATGTGGACTATCCGGCCGTTCGGGAGAGCCTCAAGACAAGTTTGCACGACGAACTCGCGCGTCAGATGGACAAACAGCGCGGCAACGCGTTTGGGGCGCTGGCTCTCGCACTTGGCGGTTGGGTGTCGGATCGCGTGGTCGAAGCGCTGCTGACGCCCGAAGCGGTGGCCGCCATGTTGCGTGGCGACAGCACCGGGCTGCCACCCGCGCCGGGGGCGCCGGCCCCGCGCGATGCCGTGCCGCAGCCTGCGCCGTCGCCGCAAGGCGAGAGCAGCCCGCCAGCAGCGCCAGCCGCCCCGTCGGGCGGCAGCGAGTCGTCAGCCCCGGATACTGCCAATGGATCGTCGGCACCGCCGCGCACCATCACGCGCACCGAATTTCAGGACTTCAGTCACTTCCTCGTGCATGTCTCGCGTAGTGACCGTCCGGAGCGCGTCGTGACGTTCACGCTCACGCGCCGTAATCTCGTGCAATGGCGTCTGACGGCGATTGCCTTGCCGCCCCTGTAGTCGTCAATTTCATTTCTGTATCGGGGACGTAGGTCATCTTGAAAGCGATTTTGAATCTGGTGTTGTGGCGACGCCTGTGCGTGGCGATTGCGTTGTTGGGCAACACGCTCTTCGCGATGGCGGCCACCGATTTGCCGACGCCGGTCGGTGTATGGCGAATCGTCGATGAAACCGGCGATCCGAAGGCGCTCATCACCATCACGGAGAAGGAGGGTGAATACGTGGGCGCGCTAACCAAGAGTCTCGGCAGAAGCGACGCGCTCGAGCGTCGCTGCAACGACTGCACCGACTGGCGCAAGGGCAAGAAGCTCCAGGGATTGCAGATCATGCGTGGCTTGCGCAAAGACCCGGACAGCGACGAATACGTCGGCGGGAGAATTCTTGATCCGGACAGCGGCAGCGAGTACGGCTGCAAGGTGCGCGTCGTCGACGGCGGCCGCAAGCTCGAAGTACGCGGCTACTTTGGCATCTCGCTGTTGGGCCGCACGCAGACCTGGATACGGGAGCAGTAACGTCGACAGTTGTGCCGTCACCCGACGGAATTGTCGGTATTCGTCAGAGGAGCAGGGCGCTTTTCGGCTAGAGGACTTCCTCAGCACGGCGCCACGCCTTTGGCGTAATCTTCAAAGCGACTCACGCATGCCATCGGGCGCAAACGCGCGGTAAGCGGTGGCTATCGCGAGTCCAACGACAATCAATTCCGTATCCGGGAGGATGACAACCATGAAGCAGATTTCTAACGCGACGTCGTGGCGACGTCTGGGTGCTCACGCGCTCGTCGCAGTAGCGCTGTTGGGTGGTGTGGCCAAGGCCGCAATGGCAGCCGACGACACGTCGCCGGTCGGCGTTTGGAAGACCATCGACGACAACACCGGCAAGCCGAAGGCACTCGTCACGATCTCCGAAAAGGACGGCGAATACGTCGGCACCATCACCAAGGGACTGGGCGAGAGCGATGATCCCGAGCGCGTATGCACGGCCTGCACGGACGCCCGCAAGGGGCAGAAGATGCTCGGTATGCAGATCATTCGCGGCGTGCGCAAGGATGGCGACACTTACGGTGGCGGCAAGATCCTCGATCCGGAAAACGGCAAGGAATACAACTGCAAGATGACGGTGGTCGACGGCGGCAAGAAGCTCGATGTGCGCGGCTTCATCGGCATTTCATTGATCGGTCGCACGCAGACCTGGATTCGCGAGCAATGAGCGTGACGTAATGGTTTCGGCGCGACACGCGTCTGCCCAATTGCAAAATAAAAAGACCCGGACGAGATGAAGTCCGGGTCTTTTTTGCTTGAGCGGTGTCTCGCTGCGTGGTGTCCGGCATCGAACGGTGTCGTTAGACGTGCTCCAGCAAGTGCACACGGCAAAGCCCGGGCAGTGTCGCTTCACTGTCCGGGTTCGCCGTCGTCGTTGGAGCCTGCCCTCCGTCGACGTTCCCCCTCTCGCGATTCTCTTGTGTCCCTCGATGCCTGACCGGCGCCGCCTCGCCTTACTTGCCGAGCCCGCCCAGGCCACCCAGTAACCCGGTAACAGGTGCGAGCAGGCCACCTGCGCCTCCTGCGCCACCAGTGCCGGAACTGGCCAGCGTCGTCAAAGGTGAGGTGACGGTACTCAGCAGGGTCGTGACGGGCGCCAATGCGTTGCCTGCACCGCCGCTGCCGCCACCCCCTGTGGGGTTCGTCGCCCCACCCAGCAGACCAGTGACTGCGCCCAGCGGATTGCTGCCCGTCGAGCCTGTTCCCCCGGACAGTCCGCCGAGCAAACCGGTCACGGCGCCTAACGGATTGCTGCCGCCCCCTGTGGTCGGTGTCACGGTCGTGTTGCCGACGTTGGCAAGCACATTGCCCAACGCGTTTGGATTCGCCGTGCTGGTGCTGCCGGAGAGCAAGCCACCTGCACTCGTTACGGTGTTACCCAGCGCAGCCAGCGGATTGCCGAGGCTGGCAACGACGGCGTTCGGTGCTGCGCCCTTGACCTGCGCACTCGCCGAATTCAATGCACCGCCCAACGTACCGAGCAAGCCCGCAACCGGCGCACCGAGACCGGTCGTGTTGCCGACCGTCTGCGTGGTCGTGACGACCGTGTTCGTGATCGGAGAGATCGCCGAGGAGAGCGCCGTTGTCGCTTGCACGACAGGGGCGCTGGTCAGTGCCTGGGTGAGCGCCGCGCCGCCTTGCACGCCGCCCTGACCGACTGTCGCGACGACGTTGCCCAGCACGCCGGTGAGTGTATCGACCGGCGTGTTGGCGAGCGGCCCGCTCTTGCCGATGCCGGCGATGCCACTACCCAGCGAGATCCCCGCTTTGCCGAGATCCGACACGACACCACCGGTGCTCGAGAGCGTGGTGCCGACCGGGTCGGTGCCGGATTTGCCGAGTTGGCCGAGGCCGTTGCCAACTCCCGTCCCCAGATCCGTGACGGCGTTACCGGTTTGCGTGAGTGCGCCACCAAAGCCTTGCGTGGCTTGCGGCGATACCCCGGGAATCGTCGTGCCGGAAACCTGATTGCCGACGGCGCTCACCACCGAGCCGACCGAGCTGACTACGCCGTTGCTGGTCGTGGCCGGATTCGTCGGGTTGGTCGGATCGGTCGGTGAGTTCGGGTTCGTGGGGTTGGTGGGCGTGTTGGCTGTGGCCCCACTGCCGCCTCCCGAACTGGAGCAGCCGGTAACACCGACGATGCCCGCCACCATGGCAGCCAGCAACGTAGGGTGCAGAATCTTCGACATGACGTTTCTCCTCGTGAGGCCGTCGCGCGTGCGCTCAGACCTTGGTCGACGCACCGCGGTTGTTCGAGACCAGACCGGCGATATCCTGATCGGCCTCGAAACGAAGACGGAAGGTTTCGCTCTTCAGGGTGCGAATGCTCTGCACCAGGAAATCGTGAATCGCGGCGAGTTCGCTGTGGTCGTAAGCGGCGCTGACCGCTGTGAGCTCACGCGAGACCGACGACAGGAATTGCTCGATCTGCGCACAGCGTTCTTCGATGGGGTGAATCATCACCATGCGGCGGTCGTGCGGGTTCTTCTCGCGCTCGACAAAGCCCGCACGCTCGAGCCGGTCGATGACCGTGGTGATACCGCCCGAGCTCACACCCATGAGTTCGGCAAGCTGACCCGCAGTGATCGATTCCAGTTCGAGAATCAGATCGAGGGCGTTCAGGTCGGTGACATTCAGGCCGAGCTGCTCGGCAAGTGCCGAGTGATAGAGCGCGGTGTACACGGCGAGCCGGCGTCCGAGCGAGCGGACGATGCCGGCGACGAGTTCGTTACGGTTCGTGTGTCGGTCGCTCATGGTGCCGTGCGTTCCGTTGAGCGGGGAGGCAGTCGACGTCGCCCCGGAGGCGGCACCCGACTCGGTGCCGTAGGTGTTATGACTGTGGCCATTTGTGAAGCCGTTGCCGGTCTCGCGCATTGCCACGGGTTCGGAAATTTGCGGGGCGGATTCGCCATGACCGCGCATCAGAACGCCGGTGTCGGATATGAAGCGGGCCATGGCATCTCCTTATCGGTTCAACATGTGATGCATGCGCACAATGCGCGATGCAACGTTGGGCTGGCGATTACTTGCCGACGCTCGCCACGCTGCCGAGCAAACCGGTCACCGGTGCGAGCAGCGAGCCGAGACCACCGGTAGCGCTACCCGAGCTGCCACCTGCGGCGCTCGTTACCCCCGAGAGCAGGTTCGTGACGGGGGCCAGCGGGCTGCTGCCGCTACCCGACGAGCCACTTCCCCCCGTCAGGCCACCGAGCAGACCCGTGACCGGCGCCAGCGGGCTGCTGCCACCCGAGCCACCGAGTCCGCCAAGCAGGCCCGTGACGGAGCCAAGCGGGTTCGACGCACTACCGCCACCGCCGGCGGTCGTCGTGCCGAGATTGCCGAGCAGCGAGCCGAACGGATTCGACGAGCCGGTCGACGTCTGGCCGTTCACGAAGCCGCCGAGACCCGAGACCGTGTTGCCGGTGGCGATCACCGTGTTGCCCAGTGCACCGACGACCGGATTCGGCGACGCGCCCTTGATCGTCGAGCCGACGGTGCTGACCGTGCCGCCAAGTACCGTCAGCAGGTTCTGCACCGGACCGCCGAGGCCCGTGGTGGCGCCGACTGTGCGCGTGGTGTCCGAGAGCACATTGGTGATCGGATTGACGGCTGCCGAGAGGGTCGACGTGACCTGTGTGACCGGGCCGCCCGAGAAGGCTTGCTTCAGGATTGACCCGCCGGCGATGCCGCCCTGGCCGACCGTAGCGACCACATTGCCGAGAGCACCGGTGAGCGTGTCGACCGGCGTGCCGGCGAGGGGGCCGCTCTTGCCGATGCCGGCAACGCCACTACCCAGCGATACCCCTGCCTGCCCCAGATCGGTCACGACGTTGCCGGTGCTCGCGAGCGTGATACCTACCGAGTCTGCCGAGGTGCCGGTTTTGCCAAGGCCGTCGCTGACACCGGTACCCAGGTCGGTCACGGCCTTGCCGGTATTCGAGAGGGCGCCGCCGAAGCCTTGCGAGGCTTGCGTGGAGACGAGCGGCAATTGGGTGCTGGAGACCTGATCGCCCAGCGCGCTGACGACGTTGCCGGCGGAGCTCACGACCCCGCCTGCGCCGCTGGCCGAGGTGCCGATGGCATTCGGTGCGCCCGTGGTGCTGGCTGCGGGGGCGCCGCTGCCGCCACCGCCGCTGGAGCAGCCGGTGAGGGCGATGACGCCGATGGCGGCCGAGGCCAGAAGGGTGCGTTGAAGTACGTTGGACATGATGGCTATCTCCCTTGATCGTTCTGAATGTTTGCCGGCGACGTGTCGCGCGGTGATGTCGTTACTTCCACTTGATGAACCGGGGCCGCTCGCTGTGATGCCGTTGTGTCCGGGCGGCATGCGGGGTGCGCCGGATCCGGACCCCTCCGGCCCGATGCGTAGGCATCGGAGCGAGGGCCGGATCGCGGCGGTCACAGGCGGGCGGAGGAATCGCGCGGGTCATGATCGATCTGCCTCTGGATGACGTTATCGAGTCCGGGGTGCCGAGTTACTTCTTCGCGCCGAGCAGGCCGCCGAGCAAGCCGGTCACCGGTGCGAGCGGGCCGCCGTTGTTGCTACCCGAACCACCTGTTGCACCACCGACAGCCCCCGTCACGGCGCCGAGCAGCGAGGTCACCGGGGCGAGAACGCCACCCGAAGTCGAGCCGGAACCGCCCGAGCCAGCCGACGTACCTGCCCCAGCACTTACCGAGAGCGAGCCGCCGAGGCCGCCCGTCAGACCGGAGACGAGGTTGGTGACCGGTGCGAGCGGGTTGCTGCCCGAGGCACCGCCTGTGGCGCCGCCGAGGCCGCCCGTCAAGCCGGCGACGAGGTTGGTAACCGGGGCGAGCGGGTTGCTGCCCGAGGCACCGCCCGTGGCGCCGCCGAGGCCGCCCGTCAGACCGGAGACGAGGTTGGTGACCGGGGCAAGCGGGTTGCTGCCCGAGGCACCGCCCGTGGCGCCGCCGAGGCCGCCCGTCAGACCGGAGACGAGGTTGGTGACCGGGGCGAGCGGGTTGCTGCCCGAAGCACCGCCGAGCGAGCCGGTCAGACCCGACAGCAAATTGGTGACGGGCGCGAGCGGGCCGGTGCTCGTCCCCGTGCCGCCGCCGAGGCCACCGAGGGCCGAGGTGAGCGGGGCGAGGGGGTTGGTGCTCGTCGGGGTGCCGTGAACGACACCGCCGAGGCTGGCGACCGTGTTGCCGACACCGGCGACGATACCGCCCACATCTGCTGCGATCGGGTTGTTGAGCTGGCCGCCGATCTTGGTGCCAACCCCTGCCAGACCACCGCCAACCTGCGCGAGCAGACCCGCGACCGGTGCGCCGAGACCCGTGGTGTTGCCGACCGTTTGCGTGGTGTTGGTCACGACGTTCGTGATCGGCGTGATGGCCGACGAGAGCGACGAGGTGAGTTGTTGCACCGGACCACTTGTGATGGTTTGCGTCAGCCCGCCACCGAGCGCTTCGCCTGCCTTGCCCACCGAGGTCACGACGCCGCCGAGCAGCGTGGTGACACCGTTGATCGGGGTGTTGCCCAGCGGCCCGATCTGGCCGAGGCCTGCGACGGCGCTGCCGAGTTGTGTGCCGGCCGTACCGAGGTTCGAGACCACGCCGCCTACGCTGGCGAGCGTCGGATTGAGTGGGTCCTTCACGGAGCCGAGCTTGCCCAAGCCGTTGGTCAGGCCGTTACCGAGCGTCTGTACGGCGTTACCGGTGGAGACGACCGCGCCGGCCAGACCGCTTTGGGTTTGCGAGCTGAGCAGCGGCAATTGGGTGCCGGCGAGCGTCGTGCCCACGTCGCTGACCGTCTTGCCGACTTGCGTGACAACGCCCGTGCTGGCCGTGCCGGCGACGGTGCCGATCGGGTTGGTCGCGGCGGGGCTGCCGTTGCCGTTTCCATTACCGTTGCCGTTGCCATTCCCATTCCCGTTTCCATTTCCGTTCCCGCTGCCGTCGCTGCCGGGACCCGAACCGTCGGGAACCGTGCCAGCGCCCGTGCCGCCGCCACCGCCGGTGCCGGCGCTGGTGCCACTGCCACCACCGTCACCGAGCGAGCCACTGGTACCGCCCGAGCCGGAACTGGCGCAGCCGGTCATCGTGATGACGGCAAGCAAGCATGCGGAAGCAAGGAGGTTGCGTTGGAAGTTGTTCATGATGGTGTCCTCTATCTGGTCTGTTTGGTCTTCAGGCAAGCGCTTCTTGCGCGGCCAATCGGGTGTTCATGCGTTGTGCGATGAGTGCGAACAGGAGCGCATTGACGACCGCGCTATCGGGGCCCGTCATCGCCTGGGCCGAATTCGTATGGCTGCTGCTGTGAGCGCCGGCCGCGTCGGTCGGTGTGGCGGTGGCGCGTACGCCACCGCCTTCTTCACCGCCCCTCCCTGGGCTTGCGCCTCTACGATCGTCTTCGGCAGCAGCGCTGCGCTGCATGGCCGCGATGCGTTGCCGCTCGGCCGTGACGGCTGCGACGGGTTGCATCGTTTGTTTGGTATTGCCAATGATCATGGTGTCCCCCGGTGATCTTTAGCGTTGCGATGCAGGGATATCCGCAAGAGCTGTGCCAATCTCTAAATCCGGGTTTGAATAAGCCTTCTAGTTTTTCTCGCGATGGGCTGGAAAGCCTGTATTTATTTGCGTTTCAGAAAACAAGAATCTTTATGATCGAGAGATCGGTGGCTGTGCGACGAAGGGGGGGATCAGGGTTAACGCCATCGGAAATTGGCGAATTTCGGACGAATTGCTGTTCCCGTTACGGGGGGCGTTACGGGGGACGTTACGTAACGCTGGCAGGGGAAATGACTTTGGAACTCAGTGAATATGAAGTTGGATGAGCGATTCGGGTAATGCCTGAGCAGAGAAATTGATGTGCGCGCCGTAATTACCAATAATTACGAGGGCGTGCCAGCACAAACCGCCGTTGAATTTGTATTGCAATACGAATGAAAAACCGATGGGCGAGCGTGCTGGATGCGGGGGGCTTGTCGGCGAGGCGGGCGCTGGCAGGGGCGTGGCAGGCAAGATGGCCGGCGGGTAGGGATAACACCGTCTGACATTGATGCCCGGATCGGGCGCGTGATCAGACAGGTAACGACGACACAATGAATAGTTATTTAAATAAGCGCTGCATTTATTGATGGAGGCTTCCCCGCTGTGTGTGGCGCCGCAACAATCATGGTTTTCCCTCTCGAGGGTTGCATTGCCTGGTTTTGGAGTATTGTTTGATCAATTCATGTAACGCTTTTTTACATTCTCCCGGGTGATTGGTAGTAAGACTCTAGTTTTTGTGATTTAGATTAAATTAGCATCGGAAAAAAATAGTACGCCACAGCAATGGTTGTTCCTACAAGCAAAGAAATATTGGCGTACAACGTAAAAGAGGTTCGAAAGCCTTGCGGCGCAACGAATCCATGGCCGAAGTCAAGAGTTGATAAGCGATACGGCGAGTCTGCGCCACACGACCGAAAGGCCGGTGACCTCTCGCTGTGTATGTCAACGGGCGCCTGTCGCCTAAATGAGGGAGGGTGATATGAAACTCAGCAATCGTTTTCGACTGTTTGCTCGCGACGAGCGAGGCGTGACGGCATTGGAGTACGGCATCCTCGCCGCCATCGTCGCGGTAGTGATTGGTGGCACGGTCTTCGGCAGCCTGGGGACAACCTTCAGCCAGGTCTTCTCAAAGATTTCGTCGGCAGTGACTGCCGCGGGCGCCTGATCGATCCACACACGCAGTACGAAGCCAGTCAGCAAACGATAAATGTCAGCATGCGGCGCGTCTAGCGTAGAGGCCCGTGCTGGCAATATGGGGAAGGGCGCCGTTCGACAGATGGCGTCATTCGCGGCGATGAAAGGCTGTATTCGCGAGGGTGCGGACCATGCGAGTCAGGCAAGCAGGCAAGGTCGGTCGACAGCGCAGACTGTCACGGCAACGAGGTGTCACGGCACTTGAGTACGGCATTCTGGCCGCGATCGTGGCGGTGGTGATCGGCGCTACGGTGTTCACGAATCTGAGCGGCGTGTTGTCGAGCGCCTTCAGCACCGTGACGTCGGCAGCCACCTCGGCGGCGTCGCACTGATGCGAGATCTCCGGTGCTGACCCTGCTGTGGCTGTTGTGTGTGCCGATCGTGATGACCGACCTGATTGCCCGTCGTATCCCGAATGTCTGGTTGTTGTGTGTCGGGGCGCTGGCGCTGGTCTGGGTCGTGTGGCAGGCGTGGCACGGCGGACCTCGCGTGTTGTGGGTTCACGGCCTTGGCGCGCTGCTGGGATTGGTCGTACTGCTACCTTTCTGGTGGCGTGGTGTGATGGGGGCCGGTGACGTCAAGCTCTTTGCGTTGATCGGTCTGGTGGCGGGTTACCCGGCGCTCTTGCCGGTATGGTGTCTGGCCAGTGTGGCCGCCGGCGTACATGCGCTGGTGTTGCTCACGGGACGGTTGAAGTGGCTGGCACGGTGGGGCGATGCACTGGCCACCTCGCGTGTGTGGCAACGAATTCTGCATTGGCGGGACGGGCGAATCGGATTGCCTTACGGAGCCTATCTCGCGGCGGCGGCGCTGGTGGTGAGGTGAGTCAGGTGGTGGAAGTGCGGCGGCGCCGCGTGAAACCAAAGATCCAGCGCTAACTGAGGTGTGGCAGTCGCGGGGTGATGAGTGCTGCTTCAGGCAGCACCATAAAAACGGGAGGCGCGGGCGACGCCGCGCAAATGGGTCGGACCAATGCGTCGCCAAACACGGCCACTGAGCGCCGTGCGCGACGGGGAGTATCGGCATGAAACGGTCTGGGGCGCAGGCAAGGGCAGGGTGGCGACGCGCGAGTTCTCGCGGCGTCGCTGCGCTGGAATTCATGCTCATCCTGATGATTCTGCTGCCCGCGTTTTATGTCGCCGTCGCCTTCTCCATCAATATTCTCGCCCGCCAGATGCTCACGCAGGCCGCCTCCGAGGCCGGCCGGGCGATGCTGCGCGCCGGCACGATGTCGCAGCGTCAGGCCTATGCCACGCAGGCGATCAACAACACGTTGACCTGGCCGTCGGCATCGGCCGTGACCACGAGTTTCGCATCGGATGCGAGCGCACCCTGCCCAGCGTCGGCCACCAGCGCCAGTTCGCAATGCATCGCGCGCGTCACGTTGACGTTGGCACAGCCGATGGTCGTCAGTTGGCCGGGGCTGAGCAACCTGGTGCCACAAAACATTGTCGGTACGGCGGCGGTCACGCTGGATACGTCGACGTTGGGCGGGAATTGAACCCGCATTGAGCGGTTGTCGGTGGGGTAGCGCAAGCATCAAAGCGACGTGAGGTTTTGCCAGTTGTCATGCCGCCGGTCAACCGGCGTCCCGCAAGTTGTGACTGAACGGCCGACAGGCCCCAAGCCATGAACAAAGCCACCAAGATTCTTGCTGCTGTGCTGGTTGTCGCCGGCGTGCTGCTGGCGCTCTTCGCGTTGCGCCTCGGGACGGCTAACGCACCGGCGCCGGCCACGACGCCGTCGCCGGTGACACAGACGCTCACGCAACGCTATCCGGCCGTGGTGGCGGCCAAAGCGCTCGTGCCGGGTCAACCCATCGGGGCGGACGGCGTGAAGCTCGAACAGTTCGATAGCCAGACAGTAGGCGGTTTCGCGAACCCGGCCGACGTCGTGGGGCGCGTGCCGCTCGTCGCCCTCGCGGCGGGGGTGCCCGTCACCCAAAACACGCTCGCACGGGGTCTGGCGTTGCAACTCGCGCCCGGCGAGCGCGCCGTGGCCATTCCCGTGACCGAAACGGTGGGTGTGAGCAACCGCATTCGTCCGGGCGACTACGTGGACGTCTTCTTCACGATGAAGACCACTCAGCCGGCGGGAGCGACTGGCGGACTGGTCGATGACACGCAGTCGCGTCTACTGGCGTCTCGCGTGCGTGTACTGAGCTATGGCGTGGCGTCGCTCGACGACGTGACGCCGCCGCCTGCGGCGCCCGGCGTGGCGTCCACCGTGCAGGCCGCAACGAACCCGCCGCCACCGCCCCAGCAAGCGCCGGCAGTCAGCAATCAACCGCCCATGCCGGCAACCGCAGCGGTCGTGGCCGTGCCCGTGGCCGACGTCAACCGTGTGGTGCTCGGCACGCAGCAGGGCAAGATCACGCTCGCCCTGCGTAACCCGAGCGACGATGCCCTGCCCGATACGGCCCTGTTCCCGTCGCCCCCTCCGGTCCTTGCCGGCAAGTCGAGCCTGAAGGGGGATGACAAGGCTGCGCTGAACACACCGGAGAATCAGGCCTATGCCGGGATCGCCACGACGGGGCTCGCCGGAGAGCCGGTACGCCGGCCGGCTGCCCCGCGCGCGCCCGGTGGCGGAAGCGGAGGTGGGGGGAGCGGCACGATCGAGGTCGTGCGCGGCGCAGAACGCACCACGGCGTCCTACTGAATCGTTGGAAAAGCTTGCAAAGACCGAACTTGTTGATGTTACCGATGCAGTGACGTTGGACCGAAAACGCCACGCCACTTAACCGACACAGTGACCGATACAGCCACGCCATGATCAGAAGCCAGGTTCGCACTGCCAGACGAGACGCCAGACGGGTGACGGGAATGCTGTTGTGCTTCGCCGCGCTGATCGCGTGCGGCGCCACGGTCGCGGTGCGTCTGGCGGATGCCGCGGACCCCGCTTCGGGCGCCGGGGCGCGCTCGCTGACGATGGGTGTTCACGAGCAGCGCGAATTGCAGGTGCCGGGCTCGCTCGAGCGTGTCGCCGTGGCCGATCCGTCCGTGGCCGATATTGTCGTGCTAAAGGGCACAGGCGGGCGGCGCGGCTCGGTGCTGGTCGTGGGCAAGAAGGCCGGCACCACACAGGTCTCTGCGTGGCCGCGCGGTGGCGAACCGGTGCGCTGGCAAGTTCACGTGACGGGTGATCTGCAGAGCGCGTTGGGCGATACGGGCACGGCGACTGTCGACGCACGCGGCAATGCGGCCCTCATCAAGGGGCATGCGAACACCATCATCGAACACAGTGGGCTGCAATCGGCGGCAGTCGATGCGACCGGCAAAGGCGGTGTCGTTGTCGACCGCTCGACGGTGGGCGATACCGGTGTGGTGCAGGTCGACGTGAAGATCGTCGAAATCAACCGCAACATCCTCAATCAGTTGGGTGCGAGCTTCAGCGCGTCGAAGAAGACAGGGTCGGGGAGCTTTGGCGTGGCCTCGGCGCTCAACTCTGCATTCGGCGGCGGTTCCGGCGCGAGCAGCGTGTCGAACTTCGGGTCGTTCTTCGGCTCGATTACCCGGGGCGCCTTCAGCATGTCGGCCGAGATCGATCTGCTGCAATCGAACGGCCTCGGCCGGGTGCTGGCCGCCCCGACGCTGGTGGCCCTTTCGGGGCAGAGCGCGAGCTTCCTCGCCGGTGGCGAGATCCCGGTGCCCCAATCGGGCGGCCTCGGCACGACGACGATCGTCTATAAACCGTTTGGCGTGGGCCTGACCGTCACGCCGACGATTCTCTCGCCGAATCGCATTGCATTGAAGGTCGCGCCCGAAGCGTCGGACATCGACTATACCAACGCCATCGTGACCGATTCGACACAGATTCCCGCGATCACCACTCGTCGTGCGGACACGACCGTCGAGCTGGGCGATGGCGAGAGCTTCATCATCGGCGGTCTGATTTCGCGAACGACGACCTCCGCTGTCGACAAGGTGCCGCTGCTCGGCGATTTGCCGCTCATCGGCGCGTTTTTTCGTAATCTGAAGTACAGCAGCGCCGAAAAGGAACTGGTCATCATCGTGACACCGCATCTGGTCAAGCCGGTGGCCCGTGGGGCGGATATCCCGCTGCCGGGCGATACGCGAGAGCGTCGCCCGGGCCCGGTCTGGGGGGCCTACCTGATGGGCGTGGCAAGCGACAGCGAATTACCGGGATTCTCGAAATAGCGCCGATATCGGCAGGAAGGCGGCATCGAGCGAGCAACAGCGAGAGCCGGGGACAGGGCAGTAAGGAGTGCACAAATGAACGCACCGACGCGAATACTGGACACCATGACAGAGTTGCATCGCTTCCTTTTTTGCAGTGCGCATGCCGGCCACGGGCAGTGGCTTTCGGCGGCGCTGCGCGAAGAGGGGGTTGTGCTCCAGGAGGCTGGCCGTCCGGCGCAATTGCAGCAGCGCATCGGCGATCTCGACCCGCAGGTCGTGCTGCTCGATTTCTCCGGCGAGCCGACAGGGCACGCGGAGGACAGCCCCGACGGCGGCATCGCTGCGGCCACCGAACTTGCGCACATGCTCAAGCGCGTGGCGCCCAAGCTACCTCTGGTGGCCGTGGGCTCGATGGTGCGCGCCGACGGCATGAAAGCGGCCATTCGCGCCGGCGTGCACGATTTCATCGACATGCATTCGACGCACGAGGAGGCGCTCGACGTCATCCGCCGGGTGGTCGAACACACGCCCACCGCCAACGTTGCATCACCGCAGCGGCATGGCCGTTTCGTGGTGCTGCTCGGTGCTCGGATCGGAGTCGGGTGCAGCACGCTCGCGGCACATCTCTCGCAACTCGGGCAGGAGCTGTCCGTAGGGGGACATCCCGAGAAGACGGTCAAGGCTCCGAAGGCGCCGAACAACAAAGACGACAAATTCGATTCGTCGCTCCTCGGTCACGTCGCGCTGCTCGATCTCGGTTTGCCCTCGGGCGATGGCCTGTTGTATCTCAACACGCAGAGCCAGTTCAGTTTTGCCGAGGCGGTGCAGAACCTGCGGCGTTTCGACGAGACGCTCGTGCATACCGCTGTCTCGCACGCGCCCAGCGGCCTGGCGGTGCTTCCGCTACCGCTCGATCTCGGCGACATGCGCAGCGTGGCGGCGGCCGACGCGTTGGCGCTGACCGACCGTCTGCGCGCGTTCTTCGATCTGATCGTGGCAGATCTCGGCGGCTTCTCGAATCCGGCGTTCGTGGCGAGCCTCGTGCGTGCGGCCGACGAAGTCTGGCTTGTAGTCGACCAGAGCGTGGGGGCAATCGTCTCGCTCGCGTCGTTGCTGCGCGATCTCGAAGAGAAGAGCGTCGAGCGCGACCATCTGCATCTCGTGCTCAATCGTTACGATCCCCGTTATGGCATGGCCGCCGATCAGATTGCCAAGCGATTCGACGTGCCGCTGCTCGCCACGTTGCCCGATCGTCCGCTGGCGATGCTCTCCGCGACCAATCAGGGCAAATTGATTCTCGATACCGCGCGCAGCGACCCGTATGTGCGCGCGTTGCAACCGCTTGCCGAACGGCTGCTCTCGGCGCAACACGCCGGCGCGGCGCAACGTCAGTCCTCGGGCTGGCTGGGCCGATTCATGGGAAAGCATTGATATGACCGACTCCATCGAATTTGCCGACGACAAGCGCGCGTTTGCCAATTCGCAGCAATTCCAGGACATCAAGACCGCTGCGCACGAACACCTGCTCGCGCGGATCGAGGAACTCGGCGCCGAGTTCGGACGTTGGAGCCGTAGCGCGATTCAGCAGTTCGTCGATCTGGAGATGGACGGCTTCGTGCGGCTGCGTCGCATTCCGATCAACGAATCGGAGCTGCGCCAGATCTCGGATGCCCTCACGAAAGAACTCGCCGGTTTCGGCCCCATCGAAGATCTGCTCGCAGACGCGGCGGTGGAAGACATTCTGATCAACGGCTACAACGACGTCTACGTTTCGCGCCACGGGGTGCTGGCCCGCGAGGCATTGCGTTTCTCGGACAATCAGCATCTGCTGCGCATCGTGCGCCGCATTCTCGCCCCCATCGGCCGGCGTCTGGACGAGTCGAATCCGATGGTGGACGCGCGTCTGCCCGACGGCGGGCGTCTTAACGTCGTCATCGAGCCGCTCGCGGTGGACGGGCCGGTCGTCTCGATTCGTAAGTTTCGCAAGGACCCGCTCAAGCCGTCCGACCTGCTCGCGCTCGGCAGCTTCAACGAGGAGATTTACGGTCTGCTCGAAGCGGCGGTGCGCTCGCGTTGCAACATTCTCGTCTCCGGCGGGACCAGCTCGGGCAAGACGTCGCTGCTCAATGCGCTGGCCAGCTTCATTCCGGCGACCGAGCGCGTGGTGACGGTCGAAGACACCGCGGAACTCTCGCTCAATCACCCGCATGTGGTGCGGCTCGAGTCGCGTCAGGGCGGCTTCGACGGCTCGGGGGAAGTGACGATTCGCGATCTGATTCGCAACAGCTTGCGGATGCGTCCCGACCGGATCATCGTGGGCGAAGTGCGCGGCTCGGAAGTGCTGGAAATGATGCAGGCGATGAATACGGGCCATGAAGGATCGATGGCGACGATTCACGCCAATTCGCCGCGCGAGTGTCTCTATCGTCTCGAGATGCTGGCGGGCTTTGCCGGCTTCCAGGGCAGCGAAAGCAGCCTGCGCCGGCAGATCACCAGCGCGCTCGATTTCATCGTGCAGATTGGCCGGCTGTCGAGCGGACGCCGGCGCATCCTGTCCATTACCGAAGTCACCGGCGTGTCGGATACGGTCATCTCCACGCAGGAGCTCTTCCGTCACGAATCGGTCGTCGGCCCCGACGGCGAAGAGAAAGATCGCTGGATCTCGCTGGGCATTTCGCCGCACTCGCCGAAGTTGCAGCGATACAAAGAGCAAACGCGCAATGCGGCGGCCGCCGCGCAGGCCCAGAACAATCCGCCGCCGGACTCGGGCGGTGGCGGCTTCTTCGGACGCCGGCGATGAATCCCGTCGTGCTGTGGGTCATCTGCATCGCACTGCTGCTGATCGCGGCAGGGCTGGAGCTATGGCGCCGCACGCAAAAGCGGGTGAGAGATCAGGCGACGAGCGCGTTTCTCGAACGGCAACTCGCGAACAATGCGCCGCGATTCGCTGCCAGCGAAGGGGCCGTTTCCCGCACGCCGCGTCGCAAATCGTTGCCGTGGGAGTTCTTCTTCGAGCGCGCCGGCGTCAAGCCCGATCCGACGTTCTATACGTTGCTCATTGCGCCAGGGGTGTTGCTGGTGTTTGTGTTCTGGGTCTGGCAGGGGCCGTTCTCGGCCATCGTCATTCTGGCGCTGTATGTCATCGGGAATGTGTTGCGTTACTGGTTCAAGGCGGCTCGCCGCCATCGTGACATCGTGCGTCAGCTACCGGTGTTTCTCGATGGCATGGTGCGCATGCTGACGGTCGGCAACAGTTTGCCGGCCGCGTTCCAGACGGCCTCCACGAACGCCGATATGCCACTGCGCGAATTGCTCGAGCGGGCAGTGCGACAGGTGCAGGCCGGGGTGGATCTGGACGTGGCGCTCAAGCAGATTGCGCGCGTGTATCAGGTCGAGGAGATTTATCTGTTCGCGTCCGTGGTCGATCTGTCGACTCGCTTCGGCGGGCGCGCCGATCAGATCCTGTCGCGCATGGCGGGCTTCATGCGCGATCGCGAGCAGGCACAAGCCGAGCTGTACGCGTTGTCGTCCGAGACCCGTCTGTCGGCATGGGTGCTGGCCGCGCTGCCGATCATCGTGAGTGCCGTGCTGATGTTGCTGAATCCGAAATTCTTCGAGCCGATGTTTCAGGAGCCTTCCGGTCTGAAGCTGTTGGGCATCGGTCTGGGTCTGGAAGTGTTTGGTGGCTTCGTGTTGTACCGGTTGGCGAAGTCGCTGTGAGCGCGAGGGATCTAACGAGATGAACCTGACGTCGCTGTCGTCCTTGATGTCGTCTGAACCGCATCTGTGGATGATGTTGGGCCTGCTGATGGTTGCGGCCGGATTGCTGCTGGGCGCGTCGGCCATTTTGCTGCGCGCGGTGCGGCAGGGACGTAGCGAACGCATGATCGATCAGGTGCTGGCAAACCGTCAGCAACAGGCGCTGGCGGCGTTGCGTGCCGCGACGGCTTCGGGCGGATTGCGTGCGCAGGGCGATGACGAAGGCGCGCAGACGATCGACGGTGGGCAGCGGGGGTGGCGCTCGCTCATCGACCGCGCGTCGGCACTTGGCAAGCAGTGGTCGGAGACGCGCCTCGGGCAGCATCTGATCGCCGCCGAAGATCGGTTGTTACTCGCGCAATGTGGTTACGACAGCGTGCGGGCCAAATCGCTCTTTCTGTTCGCCCGGGTGGCGCTGGCCGTGACGCTGCCGTTGCTTGTCTGGCTGTGGTTTCCCGGGGGCGGCGGCCTTGGCACGATTTTGCGTTTGATCGGCGCGGCCGGAGCCGGGCTGCTCGCCCCGAAGTTCTACGTGCAGCGCAAGGCAGGACAGCGCCGTCGCGATCTGGTCGAGGAACTGCCGCTGCTCATCGATTTGCTGCGCTTGTTGCAAGGCGTGGGGCTGTCGATGGATCAAAGCTTGTACGTGGTGGTTTCCGACTTCCGCGAGGTGCTGCCGATTCTGTCCAAGGAGTTCGAGAACGCCAACCGCCAGCACGCCTCGGGGCGCGGGCGCGAGGCATCGATGGGCCGGCTGCGCGAAGTCTACGACAACGACGATCTGCGCGCGCTGGTCCGCCTGATCGTGCAGGTCGAGCAACACGGCGGTGCGGTACAGGAACCGCTGCAACAGTTCAGTGACCGTCTGCGCGAGCAACGCCGCCAGACGATGAAAGAGCGCATCGGCAAGCTCACCGTGAAGATGACGTTGGCGATGATGCTGACCCTCCTGCCTGCACTGATGCTGGTGGTTGCAGGCCCGGCGATTCTGTCGCTGACCAAATCGATGGAGGCCATGCAGTGACTATGCCAATTCCGACACCGCTGCACTCGGGCACTGTGGCGATGACTGGTGTCCGACACGACCACAAGACCGGACGCGCGATTCGCGTGATGACGGGCTCGTTCATCGCTGCACTGTGCGCGGCAACGCTCGCCGGATGCGGTGGGCCGCGCATTGGCGGATATGGTGCGCCCTCGGCTGCCGCGCTGATGCAGGCGCAGCAGAACGACGAGGAGAAGGCCAAGGCCGCCAAGCCGGACTCGCGTGAGCTGTATCTGTCGATGATTCGTCAGATGCAGGAGCAGGGCTCGTATTTTGCGTCGCTCGCGCACATCGAACAGTTCCGTATTCAGTACGGCAGCGCTCCGGATATCGACATTCTGCGAGCCGATGCCCTGCGCGAGACCGGGCAACCTGAAGCTGCCGAGCAGGCGTACCGCACGTTGCTGAGCGGTAACGAAGCCGCTGCGGCGTGGCATGGACTCGGGCTGGTAGCGGCGCAGCGCAAGGATTACGCGGCGGCGGCGCAGTCGTTGCGCGAAGCGGTGTCGCGCGCGCCGACGGAGGCCTTCTATCTGAGCGATCTCGGCTTCGCGCTGTTGAACAACGGCGATACCGGCGCGGCACGCGTGCCGCTGGCGCAGGCGGCCGAGTTGCGGCCCGACAGCCGCAAGGTGCTCAGCAATCTGGCGGTGTACCTCGTGGTAACGGGCGAGCGCTCGCGTGCCGACGACATGATGATGCGCGCGAAGATGCCGCAGGCCACGCGCGACGCGATCGACAAGCTCGCCGCCGATATCAGCGCGCAGGTGAAAGCCCGTCGGGCGGCTGCGAGTGCCACCGCCGCACGTGCCGCTGCGCAAGCCGCAGCGACGATTGCACCCCCGATGGGGGTATCGACGTCGTCGGCGACTTCGCCTACCGTGTTGCCATCCGCTTCGTCGTCAGCGTCGCCTGTGCAGGGCGGGGCGGGAAGCCTCGGTGGGACTGGCGCTATCGATGGCCCCGTGGTTGTGCGTCTGACCTCGGGCAGCGATTCGGGCACGGGACAAACCAAAACGCAGGGCAAGGCCACAACGACGGACGCCAAGCTGGCGCGTGCCGGAGATGCGACGCGCAGCGACATGCCGACGTCGATGCTCGATCGCTTTGGTCATTCCCAATGAAGCCATGAAGCTGTGAGGCAGTGCTTTCTCCATTCATGCACGGCGCAGAACATCAGATGCAAGTCACGCAATATCAGGGAGACGCGATGATGGCAGTCCAGAAATTACAAGGAAAGTCGGGCTCCCGGCCGCTGCGGGTGGCGCAGCTTACCGTCGCGGCAATTGGGCTTTTGGCAGGCGTGGCCGTCGCGCAAAGCAACGCGCCGATCACCGGTTCGATGGGCAGTGCGGACGCCCGAAACGTGGCGGCCCCGGTGCAGGCGCAAGCCACTCCCGTGGTGCAGCAGATGCCTGCTGCCGGCGATGCCGGGCAGGCACAGGTAGCGCAGACCGCGCCGGCGGCACAACAATCACAAGCGAAATATGTGCCGCAAAACGTGGTTCGTCGAACTACGCCGCTGCGCGTCGGCGAGCATGCTCGCGACGGCATGCTGGGCGACGAGACCGAAGGATTGCTCGCGCTGCAAGCCAGCAATCTCGCTGCCGGACCGGGTTTGCCGATGCTGGGGTCGACCGCCTCGCGTGCCTACAAACGCTATCTGGATAGCTTCAGTTATCCGATTCCCCAGTTCTATCCGACGATGATTCAGAGCGACAGCGGAAGCGGCGGGGGGGCTGGCGGTGGCGGCGGTGCTGCGCCGGCAGCGACGGGGGCTGGCGCGAGCCAGTGAGGCGTCATGACATCGCGTGCGCGTGTGCGCCAAATGGATCGCTCAACGCCTTCAATGCCTGAAACGCCTCCCGGCGGGCGGCAGCGTGGATCTGTGCCGGTCATGTCGCTCATCTTCGTGATCGTGGTGCTGATCCTCGCGTTTGCCCTCGACGCAGGCAACGCATTCATGCAGCGCCGCAATTTGCAGCGCGCCGCAGATATGGCAGCACTCGCGGGCGCGCAAACGCTTCCGGGCTGCGCCAACACCACGTCGTTCGCCGCAGTAGCGTTGGCGAATGCGAACGCGAATATCAATGCGCCGACGCTGAAAGTGTCGTCGGCATGCGGCGTATGGACGTCGCCCGCCGCTAACGCGACCGGCCCGGGTACGTTCGTTGCCTCTACGCCGGGCAATGCGGCGAGCGGTAACGCCGTGTCGGTCACGCTGTCGCTGGACGTGCCGTCGTTCTTTGATATTGTCGGCACCCGCACGATCACCGCTAACGCTATTGCTCGCAAGGCTCCCCCAGTGGTGACGTTCACGGTCGATTCGGGGCTGCTCGCGCTTAACGCCAGTAATTCGCTCCTTGCCCCGTTGCTAACCCAAGTTGGACTTACGCCGACGGTTTATGTCGGTGCAGCTCAAAAGCTGGTCGGGGTCAATATCACGCCGATGGGGTTGCTTCAGGCACTCGGGATCGGCGTGACAGGGGACATCGACGTCGGGACGCTATCGGGATTGGTCAATGCGAAGAGCCTCAAAATTAGCGATTTGCTCCAAGTCACGAGAACCGCACTGGCGACGCAGAATGGTGCCCTTTCTTCATCGGTATCGGCTTTGGATGGTTTGATCAGCGTGATGGCGGGAGGGACAGGCAGTGTGATGTCATTGCCTGTCAAATTATTCGGGACCGCGACGACGCCGGGTATTTTGGCCAATATTGATATGGCGGGTGTGAGTGCCGCGAATGCGCTTACGGCAAACGTTGGCGTGGGTGATTTGATTACCGCTGCGATCATTGGGGGCAACGGAACAAACGCGATCAGTATTCCGTCACTTTCAATTCTTGGCGGCACGGTGTCCGCCACCGCCAACGTGATTTCACCGCCTCAAATCGGTATCGGCGGTGTGGGGGCTCAGGCTACCTCTGCGCAAGTTCGCCTGGTTCTCGGCGTGAACACTACGGGAAGCCTGCTGGGCGGGATCTTGAGCGGGCTGAACACTTCGCTGTCGCTACCCCTGACACTGGAAGTCGCGCAGTCTACTGCAAAGGTTACAGCGCTCCAATGCGGTGCGGTTCCGTCCGCAACACTGACGGCAACGTCGGGGCTGGTGAATGTCTGCGTCGGTGAAGATCCCTCCGGAGCGACAGTTACCACGAGCACTAACAGTTGCACGACTGTTTTGACTCAGCGGACAAAGATCGCGCACTTGCTTGGACTGATCGACGTGAAGGCAAATGTCAATCTGTCGCTTGGAACTAACGCCGCCGGACCTCAACTGTTCTCCGGGCCGTTTCCACAGGTGTGGGGGCCGGTAGGAACGAGTGTGAATTTGAGTCAGATCGTGGGCGCGTTGCTGACCGGTTTGACGCTGGACGTCAGTGCTTCGGGGGCTGCTGCTACAGGAGACATCGGGTCGGGACTGGCAGGCAATGTTCCTGCGGCATTGGCTGGCAGTACGATCTCGACCGTCAATTCCTTCCTCAGTCAGGCGGCTAATGGCGTAAAGGGCTTGACAACCGGGTTGACGGCAACCCTCGGCGGGGTGCTGGCGCTCAACTTACCTCAGGTGGCCGGCGGCGTTACTGGTCTTCTTACGGGCCTGGGGAATACGTTAAACGGTATTGTGACCGGCCTGCTCGGTGGCGTTTCCGATTTCGTATGCAACTTGATGGGGAGCGGGGCGCAAAGCTGCCGAGCTTCAGCCATAGGCGGCTCCATCAGCACCAGTAATGTCTCCCCTGTACTCGGCAGCATTCTGTACACCTTGCTCAACCCGTTGCTCACACCGCTCAGCAACCTGTTGAACACGCTGCTCTCGTCGCTGGGGATCACCCTCGGCATGACGACGGTAACGGTAGACAGCATCGACTGCCAGAACGGCCTCGTACAACTCGTGCAGTAGCGAGGCCCCGCACGACGGGGCCACATCCGGAGCGCAAACGTAGCAAGACTGAAACATTGAACTTCACCATGACGACCGCAGAGTGCAGTCGTCGACCAGCGGACCAGCATGAAAAGCAAGCCAGTACGTGAAGATCTCGACGTGTACGTGTGGGAAGGCAAGTCGGACATTGCCGACCGTGTGGCGCATTGCCTTGCGAGCTTCGATATGGAAGTCATTCGCGCCGACGGCATGGACCTGTCGCGCGAGCGTACCAAGACGCGGCCGTCCATCGCGGTGGTCAGCGTATCGGTGATCGAAGGCGCGTCGACCAATGCGCAGGAATGGCAACTGGGCCACGGCATGCCCGTGATCTGGGTCGCGACCACGCCGCGCGAGAACGATCCGCGCGTCTATCC
This sequence comes from Pandoraea fibrosis, assembly GCF_000807775.2. Taxonomy (NCBI): domain Bacteria; kingdom Pseudomonadati; phylum Pseudomonadota; class Betaproteobacteria; order Burkholderiales; family Burkholderiaceae; genus Pandoraea; species Pandoraea fibrosis. The sequence goes on from NZ_CP047385.1 coordinate 3,098,764, forward strand.
GCCCGAATACAGCAACATCCTCACGCTCGACTTCTCCGGCGCGGAACTGCGCACGCTCATCTTCAAGCTCTCGGGCGCCATCGCCGAAGCCGACCGTGCACCGGCACCGGCCGACCCGCTCGTCGCCCAGTCGAGCGCGATGCTCGGGCTGCTCGCCGAAGTGGACGCCTTCGCCGACTGCGATTCGAACGTCCTCATCCACGGCGAGACCGGCGTGGGCAAGGAGCGCATCGCCCGGTTGCTGCACGACAAACAGAGTCATTACGGGCAGGGGCCTTTCGTTGCCGTGAACTGCGGCGCGATTCCCGACGGGCTGTTCGAGTCCCATTTCTTCGGTCATGCCAAAGGGGCCTTCACCGGCGCCCTGTATTCGCACAAGGGCTATTTCGAGCAGGCCAACGACGGCACGCTCTTTCTCGACGAAATTGGCGACCTGCCGCTGTACCAGCAGGTCAAGCTGTTGCGGGTGCTCGAAGACAGCGCCGTGACGCGTCTCGGGTCGGCGCAGCCGGTGAAGCTCGATTTCCGGCTGGTCGCGGCGACCAACAAGAACCTCAAGACGATGGTGCGCGACGAACTGTTCCGTGCCGATCTGTTCTATCGGCTCGCCGTGATCGAGCTGCATATTCCAAGCCTCGAAGAGCGCGGCCCCGTCGATAAGCTGGCTGTCTTCACGGCTTACCTCGGGAAGGTCGTGGGCGACAGCGAGGTGGGCGCCCAGGTGCCGCCATGGCTGCGCGAACTCGTCGAGGGCGGGGTGTTTCCCGGCAATGTTCGCGAGATGCGCAATATCGCCGAGCGCGTGGGCATCATCTACCGCCAGTTGGGCGGCTGGGACGAACGGCGCATCCGCCCGATCTTCGACGCCCTGGCCATCGGCACGGTCGTTCGCAGCGACGATCCGTCACGCGGCGGGGCGCTTACCGATCGCGCCCGTTGGGACGCGACCGAGCGCGCCCGCATCGTCACGGCGCTCGACGCGAATGGCTGGCGGCGTCAGGACACGGCCAACGCCTTGGGCATCAGCCGCAAGGTGCTCTGGGAGAAAATGCGCAAGTATCAGATCCTCGGCAACGACTCGGAACTGGCCAACGAATACGAAGCGTGAACCGATCCCCGTCTTTCGCGTGGGCAACGGCTTGATTTTCGTTGGCATGACGGGATTTGTCTGACAAGAGGGTTCCACCCGGAGGAACTCTCATGGACCCCGTAGTTGCGCGGTGTCAACAGATGAAATCGGGCGGACACAATTGCGCATTCCCTGCTTGGAAGAGCGCGTCGCAATGGATAGAATTGTCGGCTATTGCGGGCATGCGGTTATCATTCCACAAATACGCAGGTCTCAGATCCTCGGGACGGAGTCCGGGGTGGCGATTGAATGCGACGAATAAGGGTCGTGAAACGATCCGGTCGATAACAGGAAAACAGATCAGATGAAAATCAGTGATTGCCGGGGGCGGTTATGGTTGGGCGTGGGGGTGGCATGCCTGGCAGCCTGGGGAACGTCAGCGGGAGCGGCAGATGCCGTCAGGGATGTCACCGGTGCGACGCCCGCGCAACTCGCGGCTCCGGCAGTGCCTGCGCAATCGGCCGCGGCTCCGGCAACCGCCTCGGGGGCGATTCAGGAACTGCGCGACCGGATCCAGAACAAGGAAGTGACCGAACTCCGCACGACCTACAACGGCCGTTACGGTGCAAGCCTGCTGTTCTATCCGCAGACGATGGGCTACTACGTTGCGCTGTTCCATGAAGGGCAGTTCTGGCGCGTGGTGAAGGTGAACAACGAGAAGAAGGCCGAAGCGCTGTACGGCGACTTCGTCCGCCAGACGCAGGTGCTCGCCGACGTCGAAATTCGTCGCATCAAGCTCGAAGCCCAGAAGGCGATGATGGAGCGTCAGCTTGCCGAGAGCGAAGCGCGCCTGAACGCGGTGCAGAGCGACCTGGCGATCCAGCGTCAGCAGGAGCAGGCACTGGCTCAAAACCAGCAGGCCGTGCGTGAGCAGGCTTCGGCACTGGAAACGGAACGCACCGCCGCGCGCATTCGCCTGACGGACCTGCAAGGCCAGATCCGCTCGCTGGAAGCCGAGCAGAACAGCGCCGATTCGGATCTCGTGCGCTCGGTCAAGGGCACCAGCAACCGCAAGACGACGCGTCGTCATTAAGTGCGTTGCGCGTCGGCCGCCTGTCGGTCGACGTTTCAGAATATGGGAAAGCCGCCTTCATTCGGGCGGCTTTTTTCATGGGCGAGCGATGTGCAGCGTGGCCGGCAACGCCCGTCTGGCGGGGCGGTGCGCAGTTTCGCGCGTGGGCTTACACCCAATCGGCAGGACTGTCGACACGCGATTCGCACAGGATTGGTATATGTCTCGCATTTGCAACTCGAAAGGCGGTGCCGTGCGTAGGCTGCCGTCGCGCGAAGGGGAGGCTAAACCCTTGCTGTGTCGCGCTGGTCATGGGGCTCCGGCCGAATTATCCTAGCGGAGCCTGTCATGTAGAACGTCCGGTACTCAGCAACTGTCCGGACTGGCGAGGGAACCGGCGCCCAGTTAGAATAGCGCCCATTTTGTGCAGCGCAATAAAGCGATTACCCAAACCTTATGACGCAAAACATACGACACGGGCAGCGCCCTCAGGCCATGCCCGCGCTCATGGTGGCGGCCATCGGCGTGGTCTTCGGCGATATCGGCACCAGCCCGCTCTATGCGCTCAAGGAATGCTTCGATCCACAGCACGGCATTCCGTTTAATCCGCAGGCCGTGTTCGGCATCATCTCGCTGCTGTTCTGGGCGTTGGTCATTGTGGTTTCCCTTAAGTACGTGCTGTTCGTGATGCGCGCGGACAACCGTGGCGAGGGGGGCGTGCTCGCGCTCATGGCGCTGAGCCTGCGCAGCGTGCGTGCCGGCAGCCGGTGGGCAACGGTGCTGATGATGCTCGGTATGTTCGGCGCATGCATGTTCTACGGCGATGCGGTGATTACCCCGGCCATCTCGGTGATGTCGGCGGTCGAGGGGCTGGAGATCGCTGCACCGTCGCTATCGCGCTTTGTGCTGCCGATCACGATCGTCATTCTCATCATCCTGTTCTCGATGCAGAAGTCGGGGACGGCCAAGGTGGGCCGTCTCTTCGGGCCGGTGATGGTGACGTGGTTCGTGATTCTGGGCGTGCTAGGTGTGTACAACATCGTTGCCGCGCCGGAGATCATCAAGGCGATCAACCCGTACTACGGCATCCATTTCATTCGCACGCATGCGTTGCAAGCCTATATCGTGCTTGGCTCGGTGTTCCTGGTGCTGACCGGCGCCGAAGCGCTGTATGCCGACATGGGGCACTTCGGGATTCGTCCGATCCGGTTCGCATGGACGGCATTGGTGTTCCCGGCGCTGGCGTTGAATTACTTCGGGCAGGGCGCGCTGCTGCTGACGAACCCGAAGGCCATTGAAAACCCGTTCTTCCTGCTGGCTCCGGACTGGGCGCTGCTGCCGCTGGTGATCGTGGCGACGGCGGCGACGGTGATCGCCTCGCAAGCCGTGATCTCGGGAGCGTTCTCGCTGACCAGTCAGGCCATTCAGCTCGGCTACGTGCCGCGCATGAAGATCCTGCATACGTCGGATCGCGAGATCGGGCAGATCTATATGCCGGTGATCAACTGGTCGCTGCTGCTGGTCATTATCTGGATCGTGCTGGCGTTCAAGTCGTCGAGCAATCTGGCGGCTGCGTATGGTATCGCCGTGACGACGACGATGGTCATCACGACGATCCTTGCCTGCGTGGTCATGGTGAAGGTCTGGAACTGGAACAAGTTCCTGGTGGCGCTGATCATCGCCGGCTTCCTTGTGGTCGACTTCGCGTTCTTCGGCGCGAACCTGATCAAGGTGGAAGAGGGCGGGTGGTTGCCGCTGGCGCTGGGCGCATTCCTGTTCTTCATGCTGATGACGTGGCACAAGGGACGCCAGTTGCTGCGCGAGCGAACGGCGGCCGACGGGATTCCGCTCGGGCCGTTCCTGCAGGGGCTGCTCGCGCATCCGCCGCACCGTGTGGCCGGTACCGCGATTTATCTGACGGGAGGCAACACGCTGGTGCCCGTGAGCCTGCTGCACAACCTCAAGCACAACCGCATCCTGCACGAGCGCACCATCTTCCTGACCTTCCGCACTGTCGATGTGCCGTATGTCGAGGATGCCAACCGTATCGAAGCCAAGGATCACACCGGTGGCCTGTACAGCGTGGTCGCCACCTTCGGTTTCAATGAGACGCCTGATGTGAAGGAGGTATTGCACCTGCTCGAAGAGAAGACGGACATGCACTTCGAGTTGATGGATACGTCGTTCTTCCTGGCGCGTGAGACGGTGGTGCCGACCAAGCTGCCGGGCATGTCGATCTGGCGCGAGCGTCTGTTTGCCTGGATGCACCAGAATGCGGCCAAGCCGACCGATTTCTTCAGCATTCCTGCAAACCGCGTGGTCGAGCTGGGAACGAAGATCGAAATTTGATGGCGGTGCCGCGCCGGTGCGAAGAGGGCGTGGCACGCGATAAGGAAAGCCGGTGGAGCGAAATCTCCACCGGTTTTTTTACGTCCGCCGGGGGCAAAGAAAAGGCCCGCGATCCGAAGATGGCGGGCCTTTGCGTCGCGTTCACTCGCAGCGCGCAAGTCACGCGCCGACGGTGTGTTGCTTACCGCTTGAGCTTGGCAAACGCTGCGGCCATGGCGCTCACCGTTTCCGGTTCGCGCTGACGACCCCCGCCACTACCCCCGCGATGGCCTCCGCCGTTACCGCTGCGCGCACCGCCGCCGCTGCTCGGACGGTCGGAAGCACCCGCCACCGGCAGATCGTCGTTCAGTCGCATGGTGAGCGAGATACGCTGACGTCGCGGATCGACTTCGAGCACCTTGACCTTCACGATATCGCCGGCCTTCACGACTTCGTGCGGGTCTTTGATGAACTTCGTCGACATGGCGGAAACGTGTACCAGGCCGTCCTGATGCACGCCGATATCGATGAACGCGCCGAATGCCGCCACGTTCGTCACCACGCCTTCGAGTTGCATGCCCGGCTTCAGGTCGCTCAGTTTCTCGACACCTTCCTGGAAGGTTGCCGTCTTGAACTCCGGTCGCGGATCGCGGCCCGGCTTCTCGAGTTCGGTCAGGATGTCCTTGACGGTCGGCAGGCCGAAACGTTCGTCAACAAATTCCGTGGCCGAAACGCTGCGCACGACCGAGCCGTTGCCCATGACTTCGCCGATGGTCTTCTTGATCTTCGCCAGAATGCGTTCCACCACCGGGTACGCTTCCGGGTGGACCGACGAGCGATCGAGCGGATTGTCGCCGCCATTCACGCGCAGGAAGCCTGCGGCCTGCTCAAAGGTCTTGTCGCCCAGGCGCGGCACCTTCTTGAGGGATTCGCGGTTCGGGAACGGACCGTTGCTGTCGCGGAAGTCGACGATGTTCTTGGCGAGCGTGCTGTTCAGGCCCGAAACGCGGGCGAGCAGCGGGGCGGATGCCGTGTTGACGTCGACACCGACGGCGTTCACGCAATCCTCGACAACCGCATCGAGCATGCGTGCCAGCTCGCGCTGGTTCACGTCATGCTGATACTGCCCCACGCCAATGGCCTTCGGCTCGATCTTGACGAGTTCGGCCAGCGGATCCTGGAGACGGCGGGCGATAGAGACGGCGCCGCGCAGCGAGACGTCGAGGTCGGGGAATTCCTTTGCCGCAAATTCCGACGCCGAGTACACCGAAGCGCCCGCTTCGGACACCACGATTTTCTGAAGCTTGAGTTCGGGGTGGCGCTTGATCAGTTCGAGGGCGAGCTTGTCGGTCTCGCGCGACGCCGTGCCGTTACCGATACTCACGAGTTCCGCGCCGGTGGCGGCGGCGATCTTCGAGAGTCGCGAGAGCGAGCCGTCCCAATCGCGGCGCGGCTCGTGCGGGTAAATGGTGTCGGTGCCCAGCAGCTTGCCCGTGGGGTCGACCACGGCCACCTTCACGCCGGTGCGCAGGCCCGGGTCCAGACCGATCACGCCCTTCGGGCCGGCCGGCGCGGCGAGCAGCAGCGCCTTGAGATTGCGTGCGAACACGCGAATGGCCTCGTTCTCGGCGCTTTCACGCATCTGCGTGAGCAGTTCGGATTCCAGGTGCGGTTGCACCTTCACGCGCCAGCACCAGCGGCAGACATCCGCCAGCCACTTGTCGGCGGCGCGGTTCTGCTGGCGAATGCCGAAGTGACCGGCGATCACGCCTTCGCACGGATGCGGGACCTGGGCGTCGAGTTCTTCGCCGAGGCCCAGCTTGACCATCAGAATGCCGAGGTTACGGCCACGGAAGAGGGCGAGCGCGCGATGCGACGGCACCGCCGCGATCGGCTCGTCATAGTCGTAGTAATCGCGGAATTTCTCGCCTTCCTCGTTTTGCTTGCCGTCGACGACCTTTGACGACACGACGCCCTGATTCCACAGGTAATCGCGCAGTTTGCCGAGCAACTCGGCGGTTTCGCCGAACTGCTCCGACAGGATGTCGCGGGCGCCATCGAGCGCAGCCTTGATGTCGGCCACGCCTTTCTCGGCGTCGACAAATTTGGCGGCTTCGGTTTGCGGGTCGAGCGTCGGATCGGCGAGCAACGCCTGTGCGAGCGGGTCGAGACCGGCTTCGCGGGCGATCTGCGCGCGCGTGCGGCGCTTCGGCTTGTACGGGAGGTAAAGATCCTCGAGCGTCTGCTTCGTGTCGGCTGCGACGATGGCGGTGCGCAGTTCGTCGGTCAGCTTGCCTTGCTCTTCGATGCTTGCCAGGATCGCCGCACGGCGCTCTTCCAGCTCGCGAAGATAAAGCAGCCGCTCTTCGAGCGTGCGCAACTGCGTGTCATCGAGATTGTCGGTCACTTCCTTACGGTAGCGAGCGATGAAGGGCACGGTGGCGCCTTCGTCCAGCAGTTGCACGGCGGCGGCGACCTGACGCGGCTGCACGCTGAGTTCGTCGGCGATGCGTTGAACGATCTGAAGGGCTACGTTTTGCGTCATGAGTGTTGCGAGTTACCCAAGTGCCAGGAGCGGGGCATTTTGCCATAAACCGCGGGCGCGTCCGGGCAGGCAATGCTAAAATTTGGCATTACTCTGCTCAACCTCATGATTTCCTTCGAAAAATTGTTTTCGCGCCTGTATTCACGTCATCACGCGCTTGCATCGCTGAGCGCGGTTGGGGCGTTCGGCATCATGACGGCGGCTGCCGTCCTGCCCGGTGCATCGTTCGCGCAGGGGCTCTCGGCGGTCGAGGCCGCCGGCCGCACGACCGAACAGCTTCGTGTGCCGCACGTTCCGTTCGATGCCACGGCCGATCGCACGCCGTCCGCGGCCAGCAAGGCCAGCGCCGCTGCGGCCGACGAGGACGACAAGCCTGTCGCCTACGACGATCAACTCGACCAGCATCCCGCCGATGACGATTTCGCCGGGCGCCGTGCCTTGCTCGATCGCCAGCGCGCCTGGGTCGACTACCGTTTCGAGGAAGCGAAGTACGAGTGTGCGTCGAAGTTCTTCGTGAACTACTGCATCGATAACGCCCGCGACAAGCAGCGCGAAGACCTCAAGGCCATTCGCAGTCAGCGACTGGTGCTGGAAGATCAGGAGCGTAAGGCGCGTGCGCAGGACCGCGACGAGCGTCTGGCCGAGAAGCGTGCACAAACGGCGGCTGAAGCGCCGCAACGTGCTGCAGAACGTGCGCAGAACGTAGCTGACTACCAGACCAAGCAAGCTGAGTACCAGCAACGTGTGACCGAACGCACGGGGCAGGCCCCGCAGCGTGCGGCAAACACGGAACAGTACAATGCCAAGCAGGCCGAGCAGCAGCAGAAGCTCAACGATGCGAAGGCAACGGCGGCGCAGAAGGCGGCCGAGCGCGAAGAGAACGTGCGCAAGTACAACCAGAAGCAGCAGGAAGCCATCGAGCGTCAGAAGAAATCCGACGAGCGCCGCAAGGATTCGGAATCGGGTAGCACGCCGGCACAAAAGGCGTTGCAGGGACAGTGAGTGATAGCTGGGCCGGTGGTGCGGTGCATCAGGCGGCCCGGGATTTTGCCGTTTGTGCCCGCGCCCCTTTTCGCAGGAACCGGAATCATTTGAGAGTCGCAGGAGAGTTGCCAAGATGCAGCACGATCTTCACTCCATTGGACGCCGCATCATCGAATTGCAGATCGAACACCGGGATCTGGACTTCCTGATCGACAAATTGCTGACGGAGCCCACGTACGACGAACTTCAGGTCACCCGGCTCAAGAAGCGCCGTCTGAAAATCAAGGACACGATCACCCTGCTGCAGGTGCAGCAAATGCCGGACCAGCCTGCTTGAGCAGGCGTCCCGCGCGACGTTCATGCTGTTCTTCGGAGCGTTCGCGTCGTTTTTTCCATTGCCGGCGTCGTGAATTTTGTTGGTGAGATTCGCGGCGCCTTTGAGTGTTTCCGCCGTTTTGACCGATTCTGCCGCCGCAACCAGCGATTCTCCTGATATCTCCCAAAGCCCCGACGCGCCCACTTTCCACGGACTCAAGCCGCTTGCCGCAAAACGCGAGCGCGAGTTGCAGGAAATTTTTGGCGACGGCGGGATGCTCGCGCGCGCCATCGACGGGTATCGCTCGCGTGAACCTCAGACGGAGATGGCGCGCGCCGTGGCGGCTGCCATGGATACGCACGACACGCTGATCGCCGAGGCGGGCACGGGCACGGGCAAGACCTACGCCTATCTGGTGCCCGCCATGTTGTGGGGCGGCAAGACGATCATCTCGACCGGCACCAAGCATTTGCAGGACCAGATCTTCGCGCGCGACATCCCCACGGTGCGCAAGGCGCTTGCCGTACCGGTGACCGTCGCCATGCTCAAAGGCCGCGCGAATTATCTCTGTCACTACTATCTGGAGCGCACCCAGCAGGAGGGGCGCTTCGCTTCGCGCCACGAGGCCGCACAACTGCGCGAGATCGTGACGTTTGCGCAAATCACCCATAGCGGTGACAAGGCGGAACTGGCATCTGTGCCCGAGAACGCCCCGATCTGGGCGCAAGTCACGTCCACGCGGGATAACTGCCTCGGCCAGGAATGCCCGCGTTACAAGGATTGTTTCGTGATGCAGGCGCGCAAGGAAGCGCAGCAGGCGGACCTTGTCGTCGTCAATCACCACCTGTTCTTTGCCGACGTGATGCTGCGCGACACCGGCATGGCCGAGTTGCTGCCGAGCGCGAATACGGTGATCTTCGACGAAGCGCATCAGTTGCCCGAGACGGCCACGCTGTTTTTCGGCGAAACCGTGTCGACGGGGCAAATGCTCGAACTGGCGCGCGATTGCGTTGCTGAAGGGTTGATTCATGCGCGCGATGCGGCCGATTGGGTCAAGCTCGGTGCGAATCTCGAGCGGGCGGCGCGCGACGTGCGTCTGACGTTCGGGCAGGACAACACGCGCATGTCCGTGGCGCAATTGGCGGACGATCATGAGTTGTTCGGCGCACTCGACGGCGTGGACGTCGCGTTGCTGGACATGATCGAGACGCTCCAGCACCAGTCCGAGCGGGCTGAGGCGCTGGGGACTTGCTTGCGTCGTGCGCTGGAGTTGCATCAGCAACTGGAGCGTTGGCAGACCGGGGCGGCACCGCCCACGCCCGGCGAGCAGCCGTTGCCTTTGCTGGACCCGGACGCCCCGCGTGTCACCGACGGCAAGCGTGAAAAGGCCGCCAAGGCGCGCGAGGCAGAAGCGGCGCGTCTGGCGGCCGAAGCCAAGGCGGCGGACGACAAGTCGACAGGTGAGGGCGGCGCGCAGAAGACTTACACGCCGCCGGAGACCGTGCGCTGGATCGAAGTGTTCTCGCAGGCGGTGCAGTTGCACCAGACACCGCTGTCGATTGCGCCGATTTTCTCGAAACAGCGTGCCGGTGCTCCGCGAGCGTGGATCTTCACGTCGGCGACGTTGTCGGTGAAGGGCAATTTCATGCACTATGCGGCGCAATTGGGCCTCGATGCCGATAAGTCGCTCACGCTCGCCAGTCCGTTCGATTACCCGAATCAAAGTTTGCTGTATGTGCCACGCGGGCTGCCGCAGCCGTCATCCCCCGGCTTCACCGACGCGGTGCTCGATGCGGCATTGCCTGTACTGGAAGTGAGCGGGGGACGCGCCTTCGTGTTGTGTACGACGCTGCGAGCGGTGAATCGGTCAGCCGAGCGTTTGCGTGAAGAATTCGAGCGTCGTGGCTGGCCCTATCCACTGCTGGTACAGGGCGAGGCGAGCCGCACCGAGTTGCTCGATCGTTTCCGTGCGCTTGGCAATGCCGTGCTCATCGGCAGCCAGAGCTTTTGGGAGGGAGTCGATGTGCGCGGCGAGGCATTGTCGCTCGTCATCATCGACAAATTGCCGTTTGCGCCGCCGGACGATCCCGTGCTGGCCGCGCGACTCGATGCCCTCACGAAGAAGGGGCTCAGTCCGTTTGCCGTGCACCAGTTGCCGCAGGCGGTCATTACGCTCAAGCAGGGCGCAGGGCGGTTGATTCGCTCGGAGGGGGATCGCGGTGTGCTGATGATCTGCGATCCGCGACTGGTCGATAAACCCTACGGGCGACGGATCTGGCAAAGTCTGCCGCCGTTCAAGCGCACCCGCGAGCTGCCCATCGTGCGCGGCTTCTTCGACGAGATTGCCGCTAACGCAGGCGGTTGATGCGGTGAACTTCTGCGCAAGGGCCGGATCTCCGGCCCTTTTGACGACACACGCATCACGTCAGGCCGGCATCGCATCGAGCCAACGGCCAATCACTGCCGGGGCGACTTGGGACAAGCGCGCGTGATGTTCGCGTGCCTGAGTGCGCAACGTCACCGGATCGATCTTCGCGGCACCCAATTCGCAAGCATGGCCCACCAGCCACGATTCGATGCGCGCGGCATCGGCTTCGAGGTGAAATTGCAGCCCCAGCGCATGCTTGCCGAACGCGAATGCCTGATTCGCGCCCGTTGACGTGCGTGCCAGATGCTCGGCCCCCGCCGGGATGTCGAATTGATCGCCATGCCAGTGAAGGACGCTGGCGTCGCCCAGCGCGGCCAACGGGGAGACCTGTCCGGCATCGGTCAGCGTCAAGGGGGCATAACCGATTTCCTTGACCCCCAACGGATACACCTTGGCGCCCAGTGCGCGCGCCATCAGTTGTGCGCCAAGACAGATGCCAAGGATCGGTGCGCGCGCCGCCAGGCGTGCTTTCACCCATGCCAGCTCATCCGAGACGAACGGGTACATCGCTTCGTCGAACGCCCCGATAGGGCCGCCCAACACGACCACCAGGTCGGGCGCAATGACGTCGATCGAGCGCAGATCGGCGAGGGGGACGTCCAGATACTCAATGGCATAACCCCGTTCGGCAAAGGTGGGCGCGAGCGTGCCGAGATCCTCGAAGTGCACGTGGCGCAGGGCGAGCAGCGTTTTAGGGGAAGCGGTCACGAAACCCTCTCCAGAGAAGACGCCCTCACGCGTTTGTCATGACGGCGGAAACAAAAAGCCCTCGCAGGAGCGAGGGCTTTTCAGTGAAGCAATCGAGCGACGAGCGTAATGAAGTTACGCCAGACTTAACGCCAGATCTGCCACCAGGACTTCTTGTCGCTGCCGTCGCCGTCGATGCGACGGCCAACCGTCAGGTAGCCACTCTTCGGGTAAGTCTTTTCCATCACACGGCGGGCGTCGTCACGCAGTTCGGTCATGCCGAGTTTGTCGTAAGACTTGATCATGATGCCGAGTGCGTCTTCCAGCGCCGGCGCCTGATCGTAGTCCTGCAGTGCGGTTTGCGCGCGATTCACCGCGGCAAGATAGGCACCACGGCGATAGTAGTACTCGGCAGCGTGCACTTCGTGAGCGGCCATGGCGTTGACGGCATAGCGCATGCGCAGAGCGGCGTCGTTCGCGTATTTGCTGCTCGGGTAGTGTTCGACCAGATACTTGAAGCTGTCGTAAGCGGCGCGCAGTGCCTTCGGATCGCGTTCGCTCAGATCCTGGCCCGAGAAGCGGCCGAACAGACCCAGATCGTCGTTGAAGTTGATCAGTCCCTTGAGGTAATAGGCGTAATCGATCGACGGGCTGTCCGGATGCAACCGGATGAAGCGATCAACGGCGGCGAGTGCTTGCGCCGGCTCATTGTCCTTGTAATAGGCGTAGGCCGTATTGATCTGCGCTTGCTGCGAGTGCGGGCCGAACGGGTCGCGCCCTTCGAGCAACTCGTAGTATTTGGCGGCCTTGGTGTAGTCGCCGCTATCGAAGCTGTCCTTGGCTTCCGAGTATAATTTGTTCGTCGACCAGCTGGCCGTTTCGTCGACTTTCTCCGGCAGAATGCCGCAGGCGGCCACACCGCCGACCACGAAAGCGGCCAGCGTCAGATGTTTGACAAGTTTCAGGGCTTGCATGCTCGTTAGCTTCACTTCTCGATGACCCGTTCAATTCTGCCGGATTATAGCGTAACCGCCTCATTTGCCACGGAAAATGCGGAGGATTCGTCTGATGACGACCTCGACTCGCTTCCGGAGGCTTTCCCGAGCGCTTCCCACAGCCCGATTTCCGGGGTGTCTTTAACCGACCCTGCCTTGTCTGACGTGGGGGGCGCGAATGCGCCGCTCAGCGCGACGCTCCCCGACGCCCTTGCAGGAGAACGCCTCGACAAGGCGCTCGCGCAATGCTTTCCCGAATATTCCCGCAGTCGTTTGCAGGCCTGGGTCGAAGATGGCCGCGTCACGCTTGACGGCGAAACGGCCAAGGTTCGTCAAAAGGTGGCGGGCGGTGAGGTGGTCCTCATCACGCCGGCAGCGCTGCCCGAGCAACTCGCGTTCGCACCCGAGCCGGTGCCGCTCGACGCGATTTATGAGGACGCCACGCTCGCTGTCTTCAATAAACCGGCCGGTCTGGTCGTGCACCCGGCCGCAGGCAACTGGTCTGGGACATTGCTCAACGGTCTGCTGCATCGCTATGGACAGGCGGCTGCCGACTTGCCGCGCGCGGGCATTGTTCATCGACTGGACAAGGAGACGTCGGGCCTGATGGTCGTGGCGCGCACGCTGATTGCGCAGACCGATCTGGTGCGCCAGTTGCAGGCACGTACCGTCAAGCGGCACTACGCAGCGCTCGTGTGGGGACGCCCTCCGCAGCGTACCGTCGTGGACGCCCCCATCGGCCGCGATCCGCGTGAGCGTACGCGCATGGCGGTGGTGCCCGGGCAGGGTGGCAAACCGGCACGCACGCGCGTGGTCACCGTCGCCAGCGCGGAATGGGACGGTTCCCCAGTGTCTTTGGTCCTTTGCTCGCTGGATACGGGGCGCACGCACCAGATTCGCGTGCATCTTTCGCATCTCGGTCACTCGTTGCTGGGGGACCCGCTCTATAAACCCCGTCACAAGCGTCCGGCGTTGCCGGGCGATTTCGCGCGCCAGGCGTTGCACGCCTGGCGGCTGGGGTTGATCCATCCCGAAGACGGCCGTTCCATGCACTGGCAAGCCCCCTTGCCTGACGACATGCGCGTCCTCATGACCGCCATCGGGCTCGACTTCGATTTCACTACGCTCCCAGACTCGTTAGATGACTTCTTCCCCGCCTGAGCAAGACGCGATGCCCGCCGATTGGATCGTGCCGGACTGGCCCGCGCCGACGAACGTTCGTGCCGTGTTCACGACGCGTGCGGGCGGCGTGAGTCAGGGGCCGCAAGCGACGTTCAATCTCGGTTACAAGGCAGACGACGATCCTGGCGCAGTACGCACCAACCGTGCGTTGCTTGCCGCGCGCACCGGCGTGCCGTCGGCGTGGGTGGCGCAGGTTCATGGGCCCCGTGTGGTCGATGCGCAAGCCGCGCTCGATGCGGTGAATGCCGGCGATCCCCTGCAGGCCGATGCGAGCGTGACGAGCGCGGCGGCGCTGGCGAGCACCGTCATGGTGGCGGATTGCCTGCCGGTGTTGCTCTGCGATGCGCAGGGACGCGCCGTCGGTGCTGCACACGCTGGCTGGCGTGGCCTTTGTGCCGGCGTCATCGAGCAGACCGTGCAGGCATTGCGCGCACGCTTGCCGCAGGGCGGTGCGGACGCGCAGGTCATCGCATGGCTCGGCCCTTGCATTGGTCCGCAAACGTTTGAAGTGGGGCCGGAAGTGCGCGAGGCATTTCTCGCTGCGGCGACGCCGGAAGAACGAGACGCGACAAGCGCTGCGTTCGTCCCGCATGGGGATGCCGTCGTTGGAAAGTCGTTGGCAGACCTGTGTGCGCTCGCCCGATTGCGGCTCGCCCGGGAAGGCGTGACGAGCGTGTCGGGCGGACAGTGGTGTACGGTCAGCGATCCGGCTCGCTTCTATTCTTATCGGCGCGATCGAACGACAGGCCGCATGGCGGCGCTGGTCTGGCGTACCGTGTGAACGGCGACACGGCTCGCGTCGTCTTGTGCCTGACGCATTCAGTGCGGCTGTGTGGGAGATGAAGGCGGCGTGGGCTCGCGATCTGACGACGTGTCTGCCTGTGCCGATGCGTCATCGGGTCGCATGAGGCGTGCGCGTCGTATGCGGCTTCCCGCGATATACAGCCATAGCAATACAGGGGCCAGCCCGCCCGCGAGAAAGATGAAGAGCCCCAGCCAGACGGACGGCGCCGTGATGGCGACCATGGCAATGACATAGAGCCAGCCGAGAATCACGATAAACATCGGGGCAAACGCGCATTCAAAAAAGGGTGGGGCAACGGGACAATGCACTCAGGACGTTCGCCGCAAGCATTGACACACCTGCGCGCGCACGCAAGAATGCTTCACAGGCGGGGCGCATCGCTCATCAGGCGAAGCACGCCGCCGCGTTTCGGGCGCCGGCCCGTGAACGCAACGGACGTGACACTCAGGCTATCATGAATCGCGCCAGTGCCAACTTCGATCCGGCCTCGTTTGCCGCCTCGTTTGCCCAGCAGTTTCCCTCCGCTTCGCTCTCCGCTCAGGACATGTCGCAGTGGTTCAAGGCCGCCCAACAAATGTTCGGGGCTTTGCCTGGAACTGCTGGCCCGTCGTTCTCCGCTGCCAGTGGGGCAGCGAGCGCCGCGAATCCGTTCGCGGGACTTTTCGAGCTTTTCAGCAAGGCAGGTAGTCTGCCGCAACCGACACCGCTGCACGTCGATCCGACGCGTCTGAATGCGCTTCAGACGGAATACGCACGCGAATTTTCCGAACTTGTCGCCAGTTTTAATCAACCTGGTCTGGACGCAGCGCCCGCCTTGGGCGACCGGCGTTTTGCAGGGGATGGCTGGCGTAATCCGTTTTATGCGTTGCCCGCAGCGCTTTATCTGCTCAACGGGCGCTTCCTGATGCGCATGGCCGATCTGGTCGATGCCGATGCCAAGACGCGCGAAAGGATTCGTTTTGCGGTCGAGCAATGGGTGGCGGCCAGTTCCCCGGCCAATTTCATTGCGACCAATCCCGATGCGCAGCAGCGCCTCGTGCAGACGCACGGCGATAGCCTGCTGGCCGGCATGCAGCATTTGCTCGTCGACATGGGCAAGGGCAAGGTGTCGCAGACCGACGAGGCAGCCTTTGAAGTCGGCCGCAATGTGGCGACGACCGAAGGCGCCGTGGTCTTCGAGAACGACCTGATCCAGCTCATCCAGTACAAGCCGCTCACGCCAACGGTGCACCAGCGCCCGTTGCTCGTCGTGCCGCCTTGCATCAACAAGTACTACATCCTCGATCTGCAACCCGAGAACTCGTTGATCCGCTATGCGGTGGAGCAGGGGCATACGGTGTTCGTCGTGTCGTGGCGCAACCCCGATGCATCGCTTGCTCACAAGACGTGGGACGACTACGTCGGTGAAGGGCCGATTGCCGCCATCGACGTGGTTCGCGAGATCAGTGGACAGCCGCAGATCAACGCGCTGGGATTTTGTGTCGGCGGAACGTTGCTCGCTGCCGCACTTGCCGTGTTGGCCGCGAAGGGGCAAAAGGGCAACAAGTCGCCGGTGGCGAGCGTGACCTTGCTCACGACGTTGCTGGATTTTTCCGATACCGGCGTGCTCGATGTCTTCGTCGACGAGCCGCATGTGCAGTTCCGCGAGCAGACGATCGGAGGCGGGCTGGGTCAGCCGCCGGGCCTGATGCGCGGTGTGGAACTGGCCAATACGTTCTCGTTCCTGCGGCCGAACGATCTGGTCTGGAATTATGTGGTCGACAGTTATTTGAAGGGCAACGCGCCCCAGCCGTTCGACCTGCTGTATTGGAACGGTGACGGCACCAATCTGCCGGGGCCGATGTTCTGCTGGTATCTGAGGCATCTTTATTTGCAGAACGAACTGAAGCAGCCCGGTGTGGTGCAGACGTGCGGCGTGCCTGTGGATCTGGGGAGCATCGACGCCCCGGCCTACGTGTTCGGTTCGCGCGAAGATCACATCGTGCCGTGGACTTCTGCCTTCCGTTCGCTGCCGCTGTTGGGGGGGGAGCGTCGCTTCGTGCTGGGCGCGTCCGGTCACATTGCCGGGGTGGTCAACCCGCCGGCGAAAAAGAAGCGCAGCTACTGGCGCAACGACGACATCGGTGTCGACTCGAGCGACTGGCTCGCCGGTGCGACGGAGCACCCCGGCAGTTGGTGGAGCGACTGGAGCGAGTGGCTGGCGAACTACGCGGGAAAACGCGTCAAACCGCCAAAAGCGTATGGTAATGTTGCTTATGCACCTATCGAACCTGCGCCCGGCCGCTATGTAAAGGCCAAGGCCTGAGCGGGCGGCAACTCAAGGGCATCCCCCCTGGTTCGATTCATTTGAAAACGAGGAAAGAGACATGACGGATATCGTGATTGTGTCGGCTGCGCGCACCGCAGTCGGTAAATTTGGGGGCTCGATTGCCAAGGTGGCCGCGCCGGATCTTGGGGCCATCGTGATCGACGAAGTTCTCAAGCGTGCGAAGCTCAAGGGCGAGGACATCAGCGAAGTCATCATGGGGCAGGTGCTCACGGCGGGGTCGGGTCAGAACGTGGCGCGTCAGGCATCGATCAAGGCGGGGTTGCCCGCCATGGTGCCGGCCATGACCATCAACAAGGTATGCGGCTCGGGACTGAAAGCCGTGATGCTCGCCGCCAACGCGATCACCGCAGGCGACGCCGACATCGTGGTGGCGGGTGGTCAGGAGAACATGAGCGCGTCGCCGCATGTGCTGCCGGGGTCGCGCGATGGCTTCCGCATGGGCGACGCCAAGCTGATCGACACGATGATCGTCGATGGCCTGTGGGATGTGTACAACCAGTACCACATGGGTATCACGGCCGAGAACGTCGCCAAGGAATATGGCATCACCCGCGAAATGCAGGACGCTTTTGCCGCTGCATCGCAGAACAAGGCGGAAGCTGCGCAGAAGGCCGGGCGTTTCGACGCTGAAATCGTGCCGGTCACGATTCCCCAGCGCAAGGGCGACCCGGTCGTTTTCAAGACCGACGAATTCGTGCGCCATGGTGTGACGGCCGAGTCGCTTGCCGGCTTGAAGCCGGCGTTTGCGAAGGACGGCACCGTGACGGCCGCCAACGCCTCGGGCATCAACGATGGCGCCGCAGCGGTGGTGGTCATGACGGCCAAGCGTGCCGAGCAACTGGGGCTTACGCCGCTCGCGCGCATCGTGGCATATGCCAACGCGGGCGTGGATCCGTCGGTGATGGGGATCGGTCCGGTGCCGGCCTCGCAGCGTTGTCTGGCCCGTGCCGGCTGGAAGGCGAGCGATCTCGATCTGATGGAAATCAACGAAGCGTTTGCCGCGCAGGCGCTGGCCGTGAACAAGCAGATGGGCTGGGACACCTCGAAGATCAACGTGAACGGTGGTGCGATTGCCATCGGTCACCCGATCGGGGCGTCGGGCTGCCGTATTCTCGTGACGCTGCTGCACGAAATGGCGCGTCGCGATGCCCGTCGCGGTCTGGCCTCGCTGTGTATTGGCGGCGGCATGGGCGTGGCGCTGGCGGTCGAGCGCGTCTGACGGCACGGCTGTGCCCGAATCGCTGTCGAAAAAAGGATCGAATCGGCATCGCCTGTGCGTGCAATGCGCACGGGTTCATGCCGGGGTAGTCAGGAGACGAAAGGGACGCGCGGGAACGCGCGGCCTGCGCGTCGGTCAATTGGCAGTCGCAACAGGCGGCAGATTTGCCGTTATTTAGGGGGAAGCGTTCCATGACTCAACGCATTGCATATGTGACAGGCGGGATGGGCGGTATCGGTACGTCCATTTGCCAGCGGCTGTACAAGGATGGTTTCCGGGTCGTGGCAGGGTGCGGTCCGAATTCGCCGCGCCGCGTGAAGTGGCTGGAAGACCAAAAGGCGTTGGGTTTCGATTTCGTCGCATCCGAAGGCAATGTCGGCGACTGGGAATCGACCCGGGCGGCGTTCGACAAGGTGAAAGCCGAAGTCGGCGAAGTCGACGTGCTGGTGAACAACGCGGGCATTACGCGCGATATCGTCTTTCGCAAGATGACGCGCGAGGATTGGGATGCCGTTATCGACACCAACCTGACGAGCCTGTTCAACGTCACCAAGCAGGTGATCGAAGGCATGTGTGAGCGCGGCTGGGGCCGCATCATCAACATTTCGTCGGTCAACGGACAGAAGGGCCAGTTCGGTCAGACGAATTACTCGACAGCCAAGGCCGGCATTCATGGCTTCACGATGGCGTTGGCGCAGGAAGTCGCGACCAAGGGCGTGACGGTCAACACCGTGTCGCCGGGCTATATCGGCACGGACATGGTGCGCTCGATCCGTCAGGACGTGCTCGACAAGATCGTGGCGACGATTCCCGTCAAGCGTCTGGGCGAGCCGGGCGAGATCGGTTCCATCGTGGCATGGCTGGCATCGGAAGATTCGGGCTTTTCGACGGGCGCGGACTTCTCGCTGAACGGCGGCCTGCACATGGGCTGAGCGGTCACGGGGCGGGCGCAGTTGCGGGCCGACGTATGCCGCTGCGCTCCGTTGCGGGTTAGGGCTTTGCCGCATAGCAGCAAACGTCCTAGAATCGATAATATGTGACTAACCCCGACCGTCGGTCGGGGAAGTCCTTCATAAATGCAGGAAACCCACCGCATGACCGCGAGCAAGAAGACTGACGAACGCCTGATCAAAAAGTATCCGAACCGGCGTCTGTACGATACCCAAACCAGTACGTACATCACCCTTGCCGATGTGAAGCAATTGGTGCTCGAGACCGAGGAGTTCAAGGTCGTCGACGCCAAGACGGGCGAGGACCTGACCCGCAGCATCTTGCTGCAGATCATTCTGGAAGAAGAGACCGGCGGCGTGCCGATGTTCTCGAGCGCCATGCTGTCCCAGATCATTCGCTTCTACGGCCACGCGCTGCAGGGGATGATGGGCACGTATCTCGAGAAGAATATCCAGACTTTCATCGAAATTCAGAACAAGCTGGCCGATCAGTCGAAGGGCATCTATGAGGGCGCAGCCTTCAATCCGGACGTCTGGGCGCAATTCATGAACATGCAGGCGCCGATGATGCAGGGCATGATGACCAACTACATCGAGCAGTCGAAGAACCTGTTTGTGCAGATGCAAGAGCAGATGCAAAGCCAGGCGAAGAACATGTTCAGTACGTTCCCGTTCCCCGGCACGCCGGGGGCGCCCGGTGCACCGGGCAAGGACCCGAACAAGAAGCCCTGAGCGCGTTGTCAACGTTGCGATGTGGCACGGGGCGCACATCGCAACGATAGTTGGAACGTACCGCGGACGAACAAGGTAAAATACGCGGTTCTTCGCCGCAGGCCAGGTCTTGCGGCGGTTTCGGCGGCAAGCGGAGTTGCGCGTTTGCGGGCGTTGCGTTGGCAATGCCGGTAACGCAAAGGGAATGGCTGAGGCCCTTCCGGTCTTTCCGTTCATTTGCCGCTCGATCGTCACACGTATTTACTAGATCAGGATTTCGCCCCATGTCCCGCCCATCGCCCGCCGGCACCCCCAAAGTCGGCTTCGTTTCGCTCGGCTGCCCCAAGGCTTTGGTCGACTCCGAGCAGATCCTGACCCAACTGCGCGCAGAAGGCTACGCCATCTCCGGCACCTATGACGGTGCCGACCTCGTCGTGGTCAACACCTGCGGCTTTATCGACGACGCAGTGCAGGAAAGCCTCGACGCCATTGGCGAAGCGCTGGCCGAAAACGGCAAGGTGATCGTCACCGGTTGTCTGGGCGCCAAGAAAGACGCCGCCGGTCAGGACATCGTGAGCGCCGTGCACCCGAAGGTACTGGCGGTCACCGGTCCTCACGCCGTGGGTGAAGTGATGAGCGCAGTGCACCTGCACTTGCCCAAGCCGCACGATCCGTTCGCGGATCTCGTGCCGCCGGCTGGCATCAAGCTCACGCCGCGCCACTACGCGTATCTGAAAATCTCCGAAGGCTGCAATCATCGCTGCACGTTCTGCATCATCCCGTCGATGCGTGGCGATCTCGATTCGCGCCCCGTCGCCGAAGTGATGCTCGAGGCCGAGAATCTCTTCAAGGCCGGCGTGAAGGAGTTGCTGGTGATTTCGCAAGACACCAGTGCGTATGGCGTGGACGTGAAGTACCGCACCGGTTTCTGGGCCGGTCGTCCGCTCAAGACCCGCATGACCGAACTGGTCACGGCGTTGGGGGAGTTGGCCAGGCAATACGGCGCATGGGTGCGGCTGCACTATGTGTATCCGTACCCGCACGTCGACGAGATCATCCCACTGATGGCGCAAGGCCACATCCTTCCGTATCTCGACGTGCCGCTGCAACACGCCCATCCCGATGTCCTCAAGCGCATGAAGCGTCCGGCCTCGGGCGAGAAGAATCTCGAGCGCATTCAGGCATGGCGCAAGATGTGCCCGGATCTGACGATTCGCAGCACGTTCATTGCAGGCTTCCCGGGCGAGACGGAAGCTGAATTCGAATATCTGTTGGACTTCCTGCGCGAAGCCGAACTGGACCGCGTGGGTTGCTTTGCCTATTCGCCGGTCGAGGGGGCAAAAGCCAACGAACTGCCGGGTGCCTTGCCCGATGAAGTTCGCGAAGAACGACGCGCACGCTTCATGGAAGTGGCGGAAGAGATTTCGGCGGCGCGTCAGCAGCGCAAGGTCGGCACCACGATTCAGGTGATTGTGGACGAGATCAATCAGGATGGCGGCGTGGCCCGCTCGGCCGCCGACGCCCCGGAAATCGACGGCCTCGTGTACATCGAGCCCACACCGAAGGCCGCCAAGTCGTTGAAGGTCGGCGAGTTCGTGACGGTGACAGTGACCGGTGCCGATGGTCACGATCTGTGGGGTGAGGTGGTCTGATGTCGCAAGCGCATTTGCCCGTTCCGCAGGTGCTCGCCATGGGCGAAGCCATGGTCGAGTTCAACCAGTCGCCCATGGATCCCCGCCAGTACTTGCAGGGCTTCGGTGGCGATACGTCCAATTTCGTCATTGCTGCACGCCGTCAGGGCGTGAGCACGGGGTTCGTGAGCGCTGTCGGCGACGATCTCTTCGGCCGCATGCTGCTTGATCTGTGGCGCGAAGAGGA
The DNA here is from genome assembly GCF_000807775.2 of Pandoraea fibrosis. NCBI lineage: Bacteria > Pseudomonadati > Pseudomonadota > Betaproteobacteria > Burkholderiales > Burkholderiaceae > Pandoraea > Pandoraea fibrosis. Next base: position 3,120,262 of record NZ_CP047385.1, read on the forward strand.
AGTCGATACGCGTTACGTTCGCGTCGACGGGCAAGCGCCGACCGGCGTTTATTTCGTGTCCCACGACGAGAGCGGGCATCATTTCGATTACCTGCGCGCCGGTTCTGCCGCAAGTCGCTATCGTGCGCAGGATCTGCCGCAAGAGGCGCTGGCCAGTGCGTCGTTCCTGCATCTGTCCGGTATCAGTCTGGCGATCAGCGTGAACGCCTGCGACGCGGCGTTTGACGCCATGTCGAAGATCCGCGCTGCCGGCGGCAAAGTGTCGTTCGATACCAATCTGCGCCTGAAGCTGTGGCCGTTGGCCCGCGCCCGCGCCACCATGCGTGAAGCGTTCAGCCTCACCGACGTCTGCCTGCCGAGCTGGGACGATGTCACAGCCGTCACCGGACTGGAAGATCGCGATGCCATCCTCGACGAACTTCTCTCCCACGGGGTGAAGGTCGTGGCGCTCAAGCTGGGCCGCGAGGGTTGCTACGTTGCCACGCCGCAGGAGCGTCGTATCGTGGCGCCATACCCGGTGCAGGCGATTGACGCCACCGGGGCGGGTGACTGCTTCGGCGGTGCATTCGTGGCGCGTCTGGCACTGGGCGACGATCCGTTTGCGGCCGCCCGTTACGCCAATGTGTGTGCGGCGTTGTCGACGACCGGATACGGGGCGGTGGCACCTGTGCCGCGTGCGGAGCAAGTGCTCCGGCAATTGGCCAGCTAAACCGTTTGGCGCTCGCCAACGCATGACTTCACGGGGCACGTCGTTGCCCCGGATTCCCTGCCGTTCCCGCCGTTTTCGCAAGCGATGGGGGGCGCACAACAGTGCCGCCGCCTGCGCAAGCGCTCCCATCGAAGTTTCCCTCCACTGAGCCTGCCATCGCGGTAACCCCCTCAGCGCTATATACTCGTTGCAAACGGATATCTACCTGGAGAAGAGACATGCAACGAGAGGTCGTGATCGTCAGCGGTGTACGCACCGCCATTGGTGATTTTGGGGGCAGCCTGAAGGATTTTGCGCCGACGCAACTGGGTGCCATCGTCGCCCGCGAGGCGATGGCCCGTGCGAATGTCAGCGGTGACGACGTTGGACACGTCGTGTTCGGCAACGTCATTCATACCGAACCCAAGGATATGTATCTGGCGCGCGTGGCGTCCATCGAGGCCGGCGTGAGTCAGCATGCGCCTGCGATGACCGTGAACCGCCTGTGCGGCTCGGGTTTGCAGGCCGTCGTTTCCGCCGCGCAGTCGATCCTGCTGGGCGACACCGACGTGGCGATGGCAGGCGGTGCCGAGAGCATGAGCCGCGCGCCTTACGTCATGCCGGGCGCCCGTTGGGGCACGCGCATGGGCGAGTCGCGTCTCGTCGACATGATGCTCGGCGCATTGCATGACCCGTTTGCCAACATCCACATGGGGGTGACGGCCGAGAACATCGCGAAGAAGTGGGGCATCACGCGCGAAGATCAGGACCAGTTGGCCGTTGAGTCGCATCGGCGCGCCGCCCATGCGATGGCAGCGGGTTACTTCAACGATCAGATCGTGCCCATCGCGATCAAGTCGAAGAAGGGCGAAATCTCGTTCACGACCGACGAGCATGTCCGCGCCGGCCTGAGCATGGAAGACATGGCGAAGCTGCGCCCGGTGTTCGAGAAAGACGGCACTGTGACGGCAGGTAACGCCTCGGGGCTGAACGATGCCGCCGCCGCACTCATCCTGATGGAGCGTGCGCAAGCCGAGCGTCGCGGTGCCAAGCCGCTGGCACGACTGGTGAGCTATGCCCATGCGGGCGTCGATCCGAACTACATGGGGATTGGTCCGGTGCCGGCGTCGCGCAAGGCGCTCGAGCGCGCCGGTCTCAAGGTCGAGGACATCGATGTGGTGGAGGCCAACGAGGCGTTTGCAGCGCAGGCGTGTGCCGTCACGCGCGATCTTGGCTTCGACCCGGCCAAGGTGAACCCGAACGGCTCGGGCATTTCGCTGGGGCACCCGATCGGCGCCACCGGTGCGCTCATTACGGTCAAGGCGCTGCATGAGTTACAGCGTATCGGCGGCCGTTATGCGCTCGTCACCATGTGTATCGGCGGCGGGCAGGGCATTGCCGCCGTGTTCGAGCGCGTGTAAGTTACTCCCCGGGGGCCGGCGGTGTTTCCGGCCCGAGTATTTCCGGAGCCGTGATGACGCAAGATAACCGCAAGCCCCTCGATACGCCGGAAGCCAACGGCTGGCACTGGCAAACCAATGTTCTGCACACCGACACACAATTACCCGCAGGGTTTTCCGCCATGCCGGTGCCTGTGGCGCGTGCGTCGACAGTGATCTTCCCCGATCTGGCCGCCATGCGCTCGCTCGACTGGAAGAACGACAGTCAGTGGCGCTACGGTCTGCATGCGACGCCGACCTCGATGGAGTTGATGCGGCGTCTGGCGGCGCTCGAAGGCGGCAAGCATTGCCTGCTCTTCCCCTCGGGCCTCGCGGCCATCTCCAATGTGTACTTCGGCCTCGTCAAGAACGGCGACGACGTGCTCATTCCCGACAATGCCTACGGCCCGAATCGTGAGCACGGCGACTGGCTGGCCGAATCGTTCGGCATTACGGTGCGCTACTACGATCCGATGATCGGCGACGGTATTGGCGCATTGGTTCAACCCAACACCAAGTTGATCTGGCTAGAAGCGCCGGGCTCGGTGACGATGGAAGTGCCGGATGTGCCGGCCATCGCGCGAGTCGCGGGGGAGCGCGGTGTGTTGACTGCAATCGACAACACGTACTCCGCCGGTCTCGCGTTCCGCCCGTTCGATCACGGTGTGGATATCTCGGTGCAGGCGCTGACCAAATACCAGTCGGGTGGCAGCGATGTGCTGATGGGCGCGGTGGTCACCGTCGACGACGAGGTGCATCACCGGCTGAAGCAGGCGCGCATGCGCATGGGCGTTGGCGTGTCGGTTGACGATTGCAGCCTTGTGCTGCGTAGCTTGCCTAACATGCAGTTGCGCTTCGAGGCGCACGATCGCGCCGCGATGACCTTGGCGACATGGCTGGGCACGCGTCACGAGATTGCGGCGGTGCTGCACCCGGCGTTTGAGGATTGCCCGGGCTATCAGCATTTCCGCCGCGACTTCACGGGCGCAGGTGGTTTGTTCTCGGTGGTGTTCGACGAACGCTATTCGCAAGCGCAGATCGATGCGTTCATCGAGGCGCTGCGCCTATTCAAGATCGGTTTCAGTTGGGGCGGCGCGCACAGCCTGGTCGTGCCGTATCGAGTGCCGTCGATGCGTACGGCAACGCCGTGGCCGCACAAGGGCGCGCTCGTGCGCTTCTATATCGGTCTGGAGGATGTGCGCGATTTGCAGGCGGATATCGAAGCGAGCCTGAAGGCGCATCTCGGCACCTGACAGGCGGATCCGAGGCGGGAAGGTGGGCGGGCAGGTCGCGCTCACGGTGCCCGCCCGGCAGCCGCACTCAGTCCTTGCGGAATAGCGAGAGGAGTCCGTCCAGCCCGGCGTAGTTGAACGCGACGGACGCTTTCTCTCGCACCACGGGTTTGGCACGAAACGCCACCGACAATCCGGCAATCGCCATCATCTGAAGATCGTTCGAGCCATCGCCCATGACGATGGCCTGATCGGGGCGGGCGCCGAACTGCGCCGCCACTTCCGTGACCGTGCGCGCCTTCACTTCGGCGTTGACGATCTCACCCAGCACACGGCCAGTGAGCTTGCCGTCGACGATCTCCAGTGTGTTCGCGCGGGTGACGTCCAGATTCAGGCGTGTCTTCAGGCGCTCCGTGAAGAACGTGAAGCCGCCGGAGACCAGCAGCGTGCGGATGCCGAGCGACTGCACGCCGCGCAGCATGTTCTCTGCGCCGGGCGAGAGTTGCAGGCGTTCATCGAAGACTTTCTCCAGCGCGCTCGCATCAAGTCCCTTGAGCAACGCCACTCGGCGCGTCAGGCTCTCGTTGAAATCCTTGATCTCGCCGCGCATGGCGGCCTCGGTAATCGCCGACACTTCTGCCTTCAATCCACAGTAATCCGCGATTTCGTCGATGCACTCGATGGTGATGAGCGTCGAGTCCATGTCCATGGCCACGAGCTTGAAATCCGCGAGGCGGCGCTGGCTGTCGACGAGTACGGCATCGACCTCGTGTTGTTGAGCAAACGCACGCATTGCCGTGCGCAGGGCCGGGCTATCGGTGACGTCGGCAATGCGCGCGGCACCCGGCGTGAACGTGACGCTGGCACCGGGCACGAGTGCGCCGATGGCGGCCTGCAGAGGTGACGGGAATGCCGTAGCAGGGGCAGGGGGTGCGGCGGACGAAGCGCTGCCCAGAATGACGAGGTCGTTGGCCATCTTGAAGTCGAGAGTCGTGCGTTTTACGTGCGACCGACATTCTACCGGGTTGCGGCGTGGGCGAGCCGGTTTCCCCGGAAAGGCCCGGCGTGGCGGACGTCAATCTACCGCCCTAGGCCCGATCTGCGGGTGAGTCCCTGTCTCAGCCGTCGTGCGTGAAGCGACGTGCGCGGCTCGGCGGAAGGGCCTCGAATTTGTGCCAGACACGGCGCAAATGACGGCTCGATCCGAAGCCGGTGCGCTCGGCAATGCGTTCCAGATCGAGACGGCTATTGCCGAGCATCTCACGCGCGAGCGCGATACGCAGTCGATGCAGATAGTCGATGGGCGCCACGCCGGCGTGTTCGCGAAAGAGGCGTGTGACGTGCCGCTCGCTCGCGCAGGCGATTTCCGCCATGGTGGCCAAGGTCCAGTCGTGGGCGGGATCGGCGGCGATGGCATCCTGCACCCGATGCAGCGCAGGGTGCAGGTGATTGCGGCCTTCGAGCCAGGGGGATAGCTGGGGGTCGGCCCCGGCACGCCGCGCGTAGACGACCATCTGACGCGCCACCGCCGCGGCGCACAGTGGCCCGGCGGCGTCGGCAATGAGCGTGAGCATCAGATCCAGTCCCGTCGTCACCCCGGCACTCGTCCATACGTTGCCGTCGTGCACGTAGAGCCGGTTGTCGGCCACACGTGCGCTGGGGGCCAGCGTGCGCAATTCGTCGCAACTGCCATGGTGGGTGGTGCAGGCACGCGTGTCGAGCAGGCCCGCGCGCGCCGCCAGCAGCGCGCCCGTGCAGATGCACGCGAGTTGATGCGTGGGGCGAACCACTTGCCGAAGCCACGCGACGGCGCGCGTTTCGGCATCGTTCGCCGACGAGTCCGAGCGTGCCGGCATCGCGTCATCATCCGTCACCTGCACCGGGAGCGGTTTCTCGACGGTCCCCGTGACGACCAGCCAGGCGTCGTCGGGGATATCGAGGGGCAGCACATCGAGCGGCGAGACGCGCAAGCCGATCGATGTATCCACTGAGCGTTGCGTACCGACGTAGCGCAATACGAAGCGCACGTCATCCTGCTGATGATTGGCGATGCGCAAGGCTTCGGCCGGCGCTGCGACGTCGAGTAGCAGCGTATTGGGCATCACCAGCAGGTAGACGGGTTGCAGTCGTGGCATCGCAGCAGGCGTTCAGGACAAATTCGGACAGTGCCGGGTCGATAGCGACATTACACCGCCGCGAGCGCTTCCTCAACCGTCACGATACGGGCGAAACGGTCGACGAGCACGGTTTCCGTGCGTTCCTTGAGTTCGGCCACCGACAGCTCGCGTCCGGTGCGCGGATGCTGCATCGGGAAGGTGAGCGTGGCTTCGGTAACGAAGTCCACTTCGTAACCGGCGTCAGACGCCGCACGGGTCGTCGTCTCGCAGCATTGTTCGGTGCGGATGCCCGAGACGATCAGGCGCGTAATGCCATGCTGGACGAGCCACGCGCCCAGTGTGGAGCCGGCCAGTGCGCTGTGTTTCACCTTGTCCACCGTGAAGGTCGGGGCGATGTACAGCTCTTTCAGGGTGCGCACGAAGCCCGAGTCGCGCGAGAACGCGCCCGTGGCGATGTGGAATACCTGCACGACGGGCACGCCACGCGCAACCGCGCCATCGACGAGCGCCTGCTGGCGCTCGAAGTACGTCGCGAGGTCGTCTTCGCGCCAGTACGGGCGTTGGCGGAACGATTCCTGAGCGTCGATGACGAGCAGGGCGGTGCGGGACGTCTGGGCGGATTGGTTTTGCGACATGAGCGACTCCGGAAGGTTGGATGACGATGGCACCATCTTACGAGTCGCCCTGCCTGCACGACAGACCGCCTGCGGACCGGAATCGGACGTATCCGGACATGGATGGCGCTGCCTGTGCTGCGCCATCCTCTATACGCCGGTGCAATGCCTGACGTTCAGATCTGCGCGCGAGTGCCGACCCCGGCGACTTGCGCCCGCTGATACAGCGCGGCGGCGAGGGCAACATCCTGTGCGCCCATGCCAAGCGACTTGAACAAGGTGACGGCTTCGGCGTCGGTGCGTCCGGGATGGGTGCGAATGACCAACTCGCCGAGTTCCGCCAGCAAGTCCTCCGGTCCAATACGGCCCTCTGCGGTGGCGGCGAGATAGTCGCCGGACTCATGGATCGTGGACTCCCGCCGATCGACGAACAACTGCGCACGTGCCATGAGTGTCGTGTCGGCTTCGCGATGCCGCGGCGTGCTGCTGCCCACCAGATTGACGTGCGTGCCCGGCGCGATCCAGCCGGCTTGCAGTACCGGGTCGGTGGCGTTGGTCACGGTCACCACGATGTCGGCGTCGCGCACCGCGGCCTCGACGCTTTGCGCCGCTTCGAGGCGAAAACCATAGTTCGGTTGTTCCTTCTCGACGAACGCCTGCGCCGTGGCGAGCGAACGGCTGGCGACGCTCACATGATGCAGCGGACGGGCCGCCGCGAGGGCTGCGAGATGCCAGTGCGCCTGATGACCCGCGCCGATCAGTGCCAGACGGGTAGCGTCGTGCCGGGCAAGCAGGCGCGTCGCCAACCCGGTCACGGCGGCCGTGCGAATGCCGGTGATCTCCGCGGCGTTCATGACGGCGAGGAGTTCGCCCGTCTCGCCGCTCATCAGCAGCACACAGCCCTGATGCGGGTCTTTGCCGAGCGCACTGTTGCCGGGAAAGAAGGTGCCGACCTTCGCACCATAGACCGGCATGCCGGCCGCTGCACTGCCGAGGAACGCGGGCATCATGCCGAGCATGCCTTTGGCGCCGAGTGCGTCCGGCGGACGAACGATCTGTCGTAACGGCAGGTGAATCTGCTCGCGCGCGAGCGCACCGAACATGTCGGACATGACGGGGATGGCGTCAGCCACGGGCATGAGCGCGGCGATTTGCGGCGCGTCGAGGAGCAGGACGGGGGGCGTGGAAGCGGTGGCGGACATGCAGGATCCTTGTAGTCGTCCGGGCAGATACCGGAGGGCCAAGCGAAGACGCGACCGTCAGGTCGCGTCAGGGGGCTTCGTCAATGATGCGCGATGGCGCTTAGCCGTTCGCCTCGGCGGCGAGCGCCGCTTCGATATGACGGTTGAATGTTGCCGTGTCGGTGTTGGTGCCGCACAGCAGCACGCCCACGCGCTTGCCCATGAGTTTGTCGCGCAGCGGGCCCATCAACGCGGCCGTGGCTGCCGCGCACGCCGGTTCCACTGCGAGCTTCAACTGGCGGAACAGGGTGAGCATGCCTGCGCGCATCTGATCGTCGGTCACCGTGACCAACTCGTCGACGTGACGGCGGCACAACGTGTAGCCGTACAACTCGGTGTGCGGGGCCATCAGGCTGTCGGCGATGCCGGTCATCGGTCCCATCTTGACGGGGCCGCCCGCGGCGAAGCTCTGCGCCATGGCATCGGCACCGGCCGGCTCCACGCCGTACACCTTCACGTGAGGGGCGAACAGCTTGAACGCCGTGGCGATGCCGGCAATCAGGCCACCACCACCGATCGGCACGATCACGGCGTCGAGGTCGGGGGCTTGCTGCGCCCACTCGTAACCCAGTGTGGCGGTACCCAGCACCGTGCGGTAGCCGTTAAAGGGATGCACGAAGTAACGGCCTTCTTCCTGCTCGACACGTTTGACGATGTCGAACGCCTCGTGAACGTTCTCCGCGAGAATCAGATCCGCGCCATATTCGCGGCACAGGGACGAGCGTGCGGGACTGGCGGTCTTGAGCATCACCGTCTTGGCACCGATGCCGGCGGCTTGCGCGGCATACGCCACAGCCACGGCGTGGTTGCCGGCAGACACGCACGTCACGCCCGCCTTGCGTTGCGCCTCGTCGAGCGAGAGCACGTTGGAGAACGCCCCGCGCGCCTTGAACGTGCCCGACGCCTGCAACAGTTCGTATTTGAACGTCACCTGAGTGTCACCGAGCGTCGGAAAGTCGTTACGCGTGAACACCGGCGTCTTCCGCACATAGGGCAGCAGCTTTTCGTGCAAATCGGCGATGGCGTTTTTCGTCGGAACGGGTTGCCCGTCGATGGTTTCGGCGTGCAGGTCAGGGGTCGGTTGCGTCACTTGGGCGTTGTCTCCGTAGTTGTGAAGGGGCGGGAGGGACGCACACCGATGTGCGGGTATGCGTCCCTCTCGTGGCTGCCTGGCGTTTGCCGGGCTCGACGGTTCAGCGAAGGCCGAGCTTGCGGCTGCGCAGCAGCGCGGTAATGCTGATAATGGCAGCGAAAATCAAATAGAAGCTCGGCGCGAGCTTGTTGCCCGTTGCGCCAATGAGCCACGTGATGATAAACGGTGCGAAGCCGCCGAACACGGTGGCGGCAATGTTATAGCCAAGCGAGAGGCCGGTGGTGCGCACCTGCGTCGGGAACAGTTCGGTGAGCAGGGCGGGCAGGGCGCCGAAGTATGTCGTCATCAGCAGACCGAGCACGATCTGGAACACCATCAGCGAGCCGAATGTCGGGTTCGCGTCGAGGAAGCGGAACATCGGGTACACCAGCACCAGCAACGCCACGGCGGCGGCGAGCATCGGCTTGATCCGGCCGTGGGTGTCCGACCAGTGGCCCACGATCGGCGCGACGATCAGTTGCACCACGCCCGTCAGCAGCACGGCCGAGAACGCAGCGGAGGACGGCAGTCCCAGTTGCTTGACGGCGTAGGTCGGCATGTAGAGCACCAGGTAGGTCGCTACCGTGGCCATGACGACTACGCCGATGGCGAGCAGCAGGCGTTCCTTCTGACTCGCGAACGTGTCGCGCAGCGGGCTTTGCGTGGGCTCGATGTCGAGGAATTCGGGCGTCTCGTCCAGACGGCGGCGAATGTAGTACGCCACCGGGCCGATCAACAAGCCGAAGAAGAACGGAACACGCCAGCCCCACGACGCCATGGCTTCCGGCGACAGGTTGCCGGTCAGCAGTGCGCCGAAGCCTGCGGCGAGCAGCGTAGTGAGACCCTGCGAGGCGACTTGCCAGCTCGAGAAGAAGCCCCGGCGTTGCGGCGCGTGTTCGGCGAGGAAGGCCGTGGCGCTGCCGAATTCACCGCCGGCCGAGAAGCCCTGCACCATACGGGCGATGACGATACCCACCGGGGCCAGCACGCCGATGGTGGCATACGTCGGCATGAGCGCGATGAGCAGCGTGCCGACCATCATCAGCAGGATCGACAGCGTGAGCGCGGCTTTGCGGCCGGCGCGGTCGGCATAAGCGCCGATCACGATGGCGCCGAGCGGACGCATGAAGAACGACACGCCGAACGTGCCGAGCGTGAGCAGCAGCGAGACGGTGTCGTTGCCGGTCGGGAAGAACAGTTTCGCGATCGTCACGGCGAAGAAGCCGTACACCACGAGATCGAACCACTCCAGGGCGTTACCGATCGATGCCGATACGATCACACGCCAGGCGTGCGGGGTGGTGCGAGCGGCCGGGGCCGTCGCGTTAGGGGCTGCGCTTGCGCTCATGAGCGAGATCTCCAATACCTGTCTGGCGTATGTGCTTTGTTATGTTGCGAAGGGATGTCCTGTGCGCCCTTGCGATAGGCGTCTGTCACTGCGTATTGCTCGTTACTTATTGCGTTGCTGCCTTGCGCGAGGCCGCAACGGCACCGCCAAGGCAACGGGCCGCATCCCGCTAGCGGAATACGGCCCGGTAAGACGACAGTCGATGCCTTGGCCTGAAGCAATTCAGGCGACGGCTCAGGCGTCGACGGTGTTGCTGCGAATCAGCTTGCGCAGGAACGACTCGCACTGGGCGATCTGCTCGAGCGACACGAATTCGTTGGGCTTGTGCGCTTGTTCGATATTGCCCGGACCGCACACGATCGACGGCACGCCTGCCAGTTGGAACTGACCGGCTTCGGTGCCATAGGCGACCTTGCGCTTGTCGGTGTCCTTGGTCAGGGCGCGCACGAGTTGCGTGATGGCGTCTTGTTCCGAGGCATCCAGCGCCGGGGCGGCGGCGATCTTCTTGAACTCGATGCCCGCGTTCGGATGCTCCTTCTGCATCTTCGGCACCAGTTCGTCCAGGGCGTATTGCTGAATGCGCTGGAAGATGCCTTCGGCGTCCACGCCCGGCAGATTGCGATATTCGAAGACGAATTCGCACAGGGCCGGAATGGTATTCAGCGCGATGCCGCCCGAGATCGTGCCCGTCTGCGCCGTGGTGAACGGCACGTCGAACAGCTCGTCGAACGGGCCGTTCTGCTTGAAGTGATCGGCCAGATCGCGGATGTAGCAGATCAGACGCGCAGCGTACTCAATGGCGTTCGAGCCCTTGGGCGTGAGCGACGAGTGAGCGGCGTGACCGCGCACGCAGCACTGATAGGCGTTGATGCCCTTGTGGGCGACGATCACACGCATGCTCGTCGGTTCGCCGACGATGCAACCATCCGGGCGAATGCCACGCTCGCGCAATTCGGCGAGCATCACCGGGGCGCCCACGCAACCGATCTCTTCGTCGTAGGAGAACGCGAAGTGGAACGGCGTCTTGAGCTTGGCGTCGCGCATTTCCGGCAGCATCGTCATGACCGAGCCGATGAAGCCCTTCATGTCGCACGTGCCGCGGCCGTACAGATTACCGTCGCGCACGACGGGCTTGAACGGATCGGTATCCCACGGCTGGCCATCGACCGGCACCACGTCGGTGTGGCCCGACAGCACGATGCCGCCTTGGGTGTTGCCGTCGGCAGCGGGCAGGGTTACGAACAGATTGGCCTTGCGCTTGGTCGCGTCATACGAGAGCCACGGCTCGACACCCAGTTGCGTGAGGCTGTCGCGCACCGTCTCGATCAGTCCGAGGTTCGACTCACGGCTGGTGGTGTCGATGCTGACCAGCTTCGTGATCCAGTCGAGCGAAGCCGGCTGGGCCTCGTTGGCGGCTTGCGGCGCAATGGCCTGGGGGGAAGCGCTTGTCATTCGAATCTCCGGGATCTTCCAGTCATACGTACCGGGAAATGGTACTCAAAAATAATTTAGAGGTAAAAGGTTGTATGAACAACCATTCCTGCCTCACGGGAATTGGGGCGCCCGACAGGGGTTTGCCCGGGGGCGCTGGTGCGGCATGTCGACGCAATTGCTGCGGTGCACACCGGTTTCGGAGCGTCTCTGGCACATTTGTACTGTAGACGCCCCGAGGCACCGTCGCCCGTCGCCCGTCGGATGGCCTTCGATGTCACGCCGCCTTCGCGCCGGGGGAGCCGAGCGCGCGCAACGTTTCCTTGATCGCGCGAACGCGGTCGGTCAGTTCTGCGTGCTTCACTTCGATGCGCAGCTTGTCCTGTCCGGCGAGTTTGATGTGGCGATGCTTCTGCACCAGCTCGATGATGCGCATCGGGTCGACGGCCGGCGTCGGCTCGAATTGCAGAGCGATGGCTTCTTCGCTCGCGTCGATTTTCACAATGCCCAGCGGCTTGGCCAACAGCCGCAGACGGTGTGTCTCGATGAGTGCCTGCGCCTGTTGCGGCAACTTGCCGAAGCGATCGACGAGTTCTTCCTGAGTCGTGTCGATGGCGTCGGGGTCGGTGCCGTTGGCGAGCCGCTTGTAGAGCGAGAGCCGTTCCTGTACGTCGCCGCAGTAATCGCTCGGCAGAATGGCGGGAACGTGCAGATTGATCTCGGTCGTCGCGGCGAGCGGTGCATTGAGATCCGGTTCGCGGCCGGCTTTCAGCGCGCTTACCGCGTCGGCCAGCATGTCGGTGTATAGCTGGAAGCCGATCTCGTGGATTTCGCCCGATTGCTTGTCGCCCAGGACTTCGCCTGCGCCGCGAATCTCGAGATCGTGCATGGCGAGATAGAAGCCCGCACCGAGTTCTTCCATCTGTTGAATCGCTTCGAGACGGCGTTGCGCCTGCTTGGTCAACGCTTTCGGATCGTGCACAAGCAGATAGGCATAGGCCTGATGGTGGGAGCGGCCGACCCGGCCACGCAACTGGTGCAACTGTGCGAGACCGAACTTGTCGGCGCGATGCATCAGGATCGTGTTGGCCGTCGGCACGTCGATGCCGGTCTCGATGATGGTCGTACACAGCAGTACGTTCGCCCGCTGGGTCACGAAGTCGCGCATGACGCGCTCCAGATCGCGTTCGTGCATCTGCCCGTGGGCCACCACGATGCGAGCCTCGGGCACCAGTTCCTCCAACTGCGCCTTGCGGTTCTCGATGGTCTCGACTTCGTTATGCAGGAAGTACACCTGTCCGCCGCGTTTGAGTTCGCGCAGCATGGCTTCGCGGATCACGCCGTCTTCCTCGCGCCGCACGAACGTCTTGATCGCCAGCCGCTTTTGCGGCGCCGTCGCGATCACCGAGAAGTCGCGCAGGCCTTCGAGGGCCATGCCCAACGTGCGCGGAATCGGGGTGGCGGTCAGCGTGAGCACGTCCACTTCGGCACGCAGGGCCTTGAGCGCTTCCTTCTGACGCACGCCGAAGCGGTGTTCTTCGTCGATGATGACGAGGCCCAGACGCTGGAACTGGATGTCGTTCGAGAGCAGCTTGTGCGTGCCGATCACGATATCGACCTGTCCTTCGTTGATCGCCTTAACGCTCGCGTTGACTTCTTTCGTGGTCTTGAAGCGAGACAGTTCGGCAATGCGCACCGGCCAGTCGGCGAAGCGATCGGAGAAGGTCTGCGCATGCTGTTCGGCGAGGAGCGTGGTGGGCGCGAGCAGGGCGACCTGCTTGCCGTCGAGCACGGCGATGAACGCGGCGCGCAAGGCCACTTCGGTCTTGCCGAAGCCGACGTCGCCGCACACCAGACGGTCCATCGGACGTCCGCTCGTCATGTCGCCCATGACCGCGGTAATGGCGGCCGCCTGATCGGGCGTTTCTTCGAAGCCGAAGCTGTCGGCGAACTTCTCGTAGTCGCGCGGCGACAGCTCGAAGGCGTAGCCTGATCGCGCGGCGCGACGGGCGTACAGATTGAGCAGTTCGGCGGCGGTGTCGCGAATCTGTTGCGCCGCTTTGCGTTTGGCCTTCTCCCACTGGCCCGAGCCGAGTGAGTGCAGCGGCGCGGTGTCGGGATCGGCGCCGCTGTAGCGCGAGATCAGATGCAACTGCGAGACCGGCACGTACAGTTTGCTGTCGCCCGAGTATTCGAGATGCAGGAATTCGGTCTCGCCCTCGCCGAGGTCCATGCTAACGAGACCCTGATAGCGGCCGATGCCATGCTGGCTGTGAACGACAGGGTCGCCGATCTTGAGTTCGGCAAGGTCGCGCACCATCGAATCGACGGACGTGGCCTGTTCCTGACGGCGCTTGCCGGCACGGCGTGCAAGGCCTTCGTAAAGCTCGTTCTCGGTGATGAACGCGAGGTCTTCCGCCGGCAGCAGGAAGCCGGCCGCCAGTGGGGCGACGCCGATGGCGAAGCGGGTGTCGGCCGTCAGGAAGTCTTCGAGCGACTCGACCGTGGACGGGCGCAGATCGTTGTCATGCAGAAGTTGCAGCAGCGTCTCGCGACGACCGGCCGAGTCGGCGCACAGCAGCACACGCGCCGGCGTGCGTGCCAGATAGGCGCGTAGCGCGGCGAGCGGATCGTCGGCCCGACGATTGATGGCCAGCGGAGGCAGCGCAATGGCCCAACTGCCGTCGCCCGGTGTGGGCAGCGTGAGCCGTGCGAACGGCTTGGCGAGCGTAAAGAAGTCCTGATCGAGGAGGAACAACTGTTCGGGTGGCAGCACCGGACGCTCGCGATCGTGCGACAGGAAGTTGTAGCGCTGGCGCGTGTCGTTCCAGAAGCGATGGATTGCGGCGTCGAGATCGCCCACGAATATCAACTGGGCGTCGGCAGGCAGATAGTGGAACAGGGTGGCCGTGTCTTCGAAGAACAGCGGCAGGTAATACTCGATGCCTGCCGACGGCACCCCGCTGCCAATGTCCTTGTAAATCGGGCTTCGGCTCGGATCGCCTTCGAAGACTTCACGCCAGCGGCCCCGAAACGCCGTGCGGGCGGGTTCGTCGAACGGGAATTCGCGGCCCGGAAGCAGGCGGACTTCCTTCACCGGATACAGGCTGCGTTGCGTATCGGGGTCGAACGCCCGAATGCTGTCGACGGTGTCGTCGAACAGATCGAGTCGATAGGGCAGCGCCGAGCCCATCGGGTAGAGATCGATCAGCCCGCCGCGCACGCAGTATTCGCCGGGGCGCATCACCTGACTGACGTGCTCATAGCCTGCGAGCGTGAGTTGCGACTTCAGGCGGGCTTCGTCGAGGCGTTCGCCCTGCGTGAAGAAGAACGTATAAGCCGCCATGAAGCTGGCCGGCGCCATGCGATAGAGCGCCGTGGTCGCGGGCACTAGCACGATGTCGCAGCGCTTCTCGCCGAGGTCGTGCAGGGTGGCAAGGCGTTCCGAGACGAGATCCTGGTGCGGCGAGAAGGTGTCGTAGGGCAGCGTCTCCCAATCCGGAAGCAGCCGCACGCGGGCCTCGGGGGCGCACCACTTCAGTTCCTGCTGCAGGCGCAGGGCATCGGTGGCTTGGGCGCAGACCACCGCGAGCAGTGGCAGACGCTCGCGGTTCTCCTCGAAATAGCGGGCGATGAGCAGGGCGTCGCTGGACGCGTGCGAGCCGGCGAAAGCGTAACGCTGTCCCGCTTTCACGAGCGGCACAGGCACGGTACTACGGGATATGGCGTTGGCGGAGGACATAGAGAAAACGTTGCAGAAATGGCAAAGCACGAGGCTCCATTCGCATGGGGCCCCGTGACAGTCAGCGTCTATTATAAAATCCCTGCTTTACCCTTACCTGCGTTTTATCGTGAGCGACCGACTTTTTGCCGTCATCCCGTGTGCCGGGGCTGGTGTACGCGCCGGGGCGGACGTGCCCAAGCAATACCGAAGCGTCGGCGGACGTGCCATGCTTCACTATGCGCTCGCCGCGTTCGACGCCTGTTCCGAGTTCGCTCAGACCGTGCTGGTGCTGGCCCCCGACGACGATCACTTCGACGGACGGCGCTTCGGCACGCTGCGTTTTGCCGTGCGCCGCTGCGGCGGCCCGTCGCGCCATGCCTCGGTACTTGGCGGTCTGCAAGCGCTCACCGAGTTCGGGGCGCAGGACAGCGACTGGGTGCTCGTGCACGACGCCGCGCGTCCGGGCATTACGCCTGCGTTGATTCGCGCGCTCGTCGAAGCGCTGCGTGACGACCCGGTCGGCGGCATTCTCGCATTGCCCGTGGCCGACACGCTCAAGCGCGAGCAGGCGCCGGCAGACAAGGGCGGGCTGGCCGCCGTGCTCGCAACCGAGTCGCGCGACGGACTCTGGCAGGCGCAAACGCCTCAGATGTTCCGTCTCGGCATGCTGCGTCAGGCGTTGGAGGATGCACTTGCTTCGGGGGCCGAAGTCACCGACGAGGCCAGCGCCATCGAGCGTATTGGCCACGCGCCGAAGCTCGTGCGCGGTAGCCTGCGCAACTTCAAGGTGACGTATCCCGAAGATTTCGCTCTCGCCGAGGCATTCCTCGGTGCGGCCAAGTCCGCCTGAACGCCGGGCGATCATTGGTCGCACCGATTTGACGTATTGTTTTTTCGCATTTGGCGACTCCCCATGACTGAACAAGCTGTTTCCAACGCTTCGCTGGCCACGTTGCCTAATTTTCGTATCGGGCAGGGCTACGACGTGCATGCGCTCGTGCCGGGCCGTCCGCTCGTGATGGGCGGCGTGACGATTCCGTTCGACCGTGGCCTGCTGGGCCATTCGGATGCCGACGTGCTGCTGCACGCCATCACCGATGCTGTGCTGGGTGCGGCGGCACTGGGCGACATCGGGCGCCATTTTCCCGACACCGATCCCACGTTCAAGGGCGCGAATAGCGTTGTGCTGCTCAAGGAGGCGATGCGTCGCGTGCGCGAGCATGGCTATGAGATCGTCAACGTCGACTGCACGGTGATCGCGCAGGCACCGAAGCTCGCACCGCATATCGCCGCCATGACGCAGTCGATTGCCGATGCACTGGGCGTCACTGTGGGGCAGGTGAACGTGAAGGCGAAGACGAACGAGAAGCTGGGGTATCTTGGCCGTCAGGAAGGGATTGAAGCGCAGGCCGCGGCACTGCTCGTCGGGCGCTGAGCGCACGCCGGCCACAAGCGACTGGCCCCAAGGCAAAAACGGCGCTACCGGACGATTCCGGTAGCGCCGTTTTGCTTTCAATGGCGCGCGCAACGTTGGGACGTCGTGCGCTGACACCGTGCCAGGGCTTACGCGGCCTCGGCAGCGAGAACCTGCGCAGCAGCGTTGATGACGGCGGCGATACGGCCGACGTCGCGCAGTTGCGCGGTGCTCATGCCATGCTCGGCGAGAAGCAGGTGATAGTGCGACTTCACGCAGAAATGGCACTTGCCGACGATGGACGCCGCCAGGGCGTACATCTCGAAACGACGCTGATCGACACCGCCACGCGTGGCGTAGCCGTTCATGCGCAGTTGCGCCTTCTCGTTCTTGAGCTCGTCGTTATCGGCCATCTCAAGATACGGATACCACGTGTTGTTCATGCCCATGAGCGCGGCGGCGGTCAACGCGCCTTCAAGCTCTTCCGGGGACAGTACGCCGGCTTCGCGAATCGCCTTGATCAGCGGCTGGCTCTTGGCCGCGAACGCGGCTGCGAGGGCCACACCCACGGCGTCGTTGCCTTCCAGCGAGGAGCGGGCGATCGTGCCGTCGAGGTTCAGGCGAATGTCCTTGGCGTAGTCAGGGATCTGCGCCTTAATCGCGGTGATGAATTCCATAAATTTCTCCTATTGCTTTGGGCTGAAAAAGCCCGCTTGCGCGGGCTTCGAGACGACGCTTACAGCGTTGCACCGCCGACCGCGCGGTTGCACGGGCAGAGTTCGTCGGTTTGCAGGCCGTCCAGAATACGCAGCACTTCTTCCGGGTTACGGCCGACGTTCAGGTTGTTCACCGAAACGTGCTGGATGACGTTGTCCGGGTCAACGATGAACGTTGCACGCAGGGCCACGCCGGCTTCCTTGTCGCGGATACCGAGTTGGTCGATCAGGGCACCCGTGGTGTCGCCGAACGAGTAGTGGTTCAGCTTGTTCAGGTCCTTGTGCTCACGGCGCCATGCGAGCTTCACGAATTCGTTGTCGCCCGAACCGCCGAGCAGAACAGCGTCACGATCTGCGAAGTCGTTGGCCAGCTTGCCGAATTCAACGATTTCGGTCGGGCACACGAAGGTGAAATCCTTCGGGTAGAAGTAAATGATCTTCCACTTGCCCGGGAACGAGGCTTCGGTGATCGTTTCGAAAGCCGACACACCGTTTTCTTCGTGGTTGTTGAAACCAGGCTTGGCAGCTGCTACCGAGAACGCTTCGAGTTTGTCGCCGACAGTCTTCATCGATTTACTCCTAAATTAGTGCGGTTTATGTCGAGATGTCACAGGTACATCGCAACCAGCAACTGACCGGGATCGCACGATCCCGGTCAACCAAAGCATTAT
Organism: Pandoraea fibrosis; assembly: GCF_000807775.2. NCBI lineage: Bacteria > Pseudomonadati > Pseudomonadota > Betaproteobacteria > Burkholderiales > Burkholderiaceae > Pandoraea > Pandoraea fibrosis. The sequence continues at coordinate 3,138,029 of NZ_CP047385.1, forward strand.
ACGCTATCAAACTTATGATAGCAATAGTTTATTTTTATGTTGGGGATAGTTAAATCAAATCCCGTCGATAGGATTTTGCGTGATGCCGCGCGGGGAAGCCTTGAGCATAGCCAAATTTCCGCGCGATCACATCTATTTAGCAAGCGGAAATGACACGATGATTTCAAGGCCGGAGCCGGGGCGGACATTGCGCAACGACGCCACGCCCTTGTAGCGCATGGCGATGCGTTGAACGATCGCCATGCCCAGGCCTGTGCCGTCAGCCTTCGTGCGGGCGGTGTCCACACGATAGAACGGACGGAAGACCAGCGCCAATTGTTCCTCGGGAATGCCCGGTCCCGTATCGCGCACCCGCATCTCGACGCGCTCGCCGAGCACGCGTGTCGTGATGTGGACGTTGGCGATATCAGTGTCGGCGTCGCGGCCATATTTGCGCGCGTTCTCGATCAGGTTCGTGAGCAGACGTTTCAGGTCGGTACGCTCGGCCAGCACCGGCGCGACCTCGGCGAGTTCGACGCTCAGATTGAGATCTTCGCGGCCATCGAACGATGCGGTGGTTTCCCGCACGATGTCCGTGAGGTCCAGCGCCTGCATGGCGCGTGACGCCGGACGGGCGTAATCGAGGAAGCGGCCGATGATCTCGTCCATCTGTTCGATGTCGCTGATCATGTCCCGTTTGACACTCTCGTCGGACGGACTCATCTCCGTCTCAAGCCGCAGCCGGGCGAGCGGCGTGCGCAGGTCGTGCGAGATGCCGGCGAGCATCAGCGCGCGGTCGGCTTCGAGTCGATCGAGTTCGTCCACCATCTGATTGAAGCTGCGATTGGCTTCGGCAGCCTCGCCCATGCCGCGCTCGGGCAGTGGGTCGGGGCGTTGTCCTTCGCCGATGGCCCGCGCGGCGTGGGCGAGCCGGGCGAACGGTCGGTTCACCAGCGCGGTGATGAAGGCGGCGCCGATGAGCGAGAGCGCCAGTGCGAACGTTCCCCAACTGAAGAGTTGAAGGCCTGTGGCAGTGTCGATCCGGTCTTGCTCGATGGCCACCCAGTAGTCATCCTCGTCGATCTTGAAACTGATCCACATGGCGGGGATCTCGTTGACCGAAGCGGCGATGATCGTGTCGGTGCCAAGACGCCGTTGCACGTCACGCACGATCAGATCCTGCACCACACCGCCCGGTTGCTTCTCGATCTTGTCGGCGGGTTCTCGCGGGTACACGCGAATGCCTTCATTGCTCTCCAGATCCTGCAGCAGGGCGCGACGCAGATCGGGTTCGGAATAGAGCAGGGCGGTGCGCGTGAGCTTCACGATCGACACCAATTGCTGCGCAACGCGCTGTGCGCGCGGCTCGCGCTCGATCACGCGAAAACTCTGATACCAGGCGGCCAGACTTACGCCGATGAGCAGAGCGATGAGGAAAAAGGTACGCCAGAAAAGACCGCCGAACAGCCCGCGTACCATCCGGATCGGATGCATGGGGTTGCTCCGTCTAAAGCGTGATGTGTGCGTGTTCGCAGGCCGGGGGTGCCGGAGGGCGCGTGCCTGAACGAAGAGCGAAGTACGACATGGGGCGCGGCATGAAACAAGACACAACGCCGGTGCGCGAAGGTGTCGCGACCGGCGTCGTTTTGCTGCGTGAGACGCGAAGGCGGAAGATCACGCGCCGCCGTCCGGGATGAACACGTAGCCGAGGCCCCAGACCGTCTGAATGAAGCGGGGGCTGCCCGGATCCGGTTCGATGAGCTTGCGCAGACGCGAGATCTGCACGTCGAGGCTGCGATCGAACACTTCGTATTCGCGACCGCGTGCCAGCTCCATCAGCTTCTCGCGCGACAGCGGCTGGCGCGGATGGCGGGCGAACACCTTGAGCACCGAGAACTCGCCCGTGGTGAGCGCAATTTCCTGACCATTCTTGGTGAGCGTGCGCGTGGCGAGGTTCAGGGCGAAGTCGCCGAACTCGAACGTCTCCATGGTTTCGCTGGGCGCACCGGGAAGTTCCGGCGGTGCCTGGCGGCGCAGGACAGCGTGAATCCGGGCGACGAGTTCGCGCGGATTGAACGGCTTCGGCAGATAATCGTCGGCGCCCATTTCCAGGCCGACGATACGGTCGACATCCTCGCCTTTGGCCGTTAACATGATGATCGGCGTGCGGTCATTCGCGCCACGCAGACGGCGACAAATAGACAGACCGTCTTCACCGGGGAGCATCAGGTCCAGCACGAGCAGATCGAAGCGCTCGCGCACCCAAAGCTTGTTCATGGCCGTTGCATTTTCAGCCACAAAGACATTGAAACCTTGTTCCCCGAGGTAACGACGGAGCAGGTCGCGCAGGCGCGGATCGTCGTCGACAACCAGAATTTTGGGAGAATTTTTGTTTTCCATGCCACGTATCTTAGCCCGAAATGTTGCGAACTGAGGAGGCCGCCAAAGCGGGTTACAAAGGGTTACACAATTTACCCTACCGCTTGTGCGCTGACCATAGGCTGTGGGTACACTTGCACCCCTGCCAGGGCGAAAACCTGCTGCATGGCATGAAGGACATACGCACAAGATGAGATGGGCTGCTGAGTTGACGCTACTGTTCGGGGGAATCATGCTCTGGGGACACCTGGGCGTGACGTATGCCCGTCCCGTGCCCCATTTCAGTACGCAGTCGCATGGCGTGAGCCAGTCGGGGCAGCAGCGTGCGGTACCGGCGCCGTCGCCTCGCAACCCTTCGAAGAATGCGCCGTCTCAGGCAGACGGCGCCGCAGATCGTCGCAACGACGATCTGCCGAATACGCCGCCGGGCCGTCGCCCCAATGGCCATATGTCGGCGGAAGACCGACGCTTGCTTCGTCAGCATATTCAAGACGCCGTGCGAGAGTTGTACAGTCACTAATATGAAGATGACGCGCATGACGTCAGTGTCCGCCACGTTTCAGAAACGTCGCCAAACGCTTCTCCCAAAACGCCAGTGATGTCACTTTGACGCGAGCGTCTCATGAAGCCGAAACCCACACCGCCAGCCGCTGTCGACGCTGGCTTTTTTTGCGCTCGTCGCAAGCGTATTGAGGCCGCGAAGGGCGGGAAAACGACGGCGACGGAGACACTGCCATCGCCATCGGCATCCTCTCGCCACATGAAACCACTTGCCTCTCGACGGCTTGTGCCTGGCTTGCTCGCCGCGCTTTGGCTGGCGTCCCCATTGTCGGCCACCGCGGTGGGAACGAAGCACGCGGGCACCGCACATGCCAGCCGCTCGGCGTCATCGCGCACCGTCGATCCTTCGACACGCCCGCTCACGGCCGACGATGCCCGCTACCTCCTCACCCGCACCGGCTATTCGCCTGACGCCCGCGAGTTGGCGCCGTTCGTCGGGCTCACGCGTACGCAGGCCGTCGACCGTCTGCTGGACGAATCACGGCGCACGGCGGTCACGCCGCCCCCCGCTTGGGCCGCCGACCCGCCGCTTTACGGCGCACCCGTCAAGAACCTGACCGACGAGCAGAGGCGCGAACTCAATCAGCGTCGCGATCGCATGGCGGCGTCGTTGTCCGCCTGGTGGGCGCAGGAGATGGCAAGTACGCCGTCGCCGCTCACCGAGCGAATGACGATGTTCTGGCACAACCACTTCGTATCGAGCGACGACAAGGTGCGTGAGCCGGTTGTGCTTTACCGGCAGAACGTGCTGCTGCGCGCCAACGCGTTGGGCAATTTTGGTGTGTTGCTGCATGAGGTGTCGAAAGACCCGGCCATGCTGATTTATCTCGATGGGGCCGGCAGCCGGAAGGGGCGGCCGAACGAGAATTTCGCGCGGGAGGTCATGGAATTGTTCACGCTCGGGGAGGGGCATTACACCGAGCAGGATGTACGCGAGGCGGCGCGTGCCTATACCGGCTGGAGCATTGATCGTCCGACGATGCGCTATGTCTGGCGCGCCAATGTACATGACACGGGCACGAAGACTGTGCTGGGTCAGACCGGCGACTTCGACGGTGATCAGATGCTCGATATCTTGCTGGCTCGCCCGGAGACGGCGACGTTCGTCACCGGCAAGTTGTGGCGTGAATTCGTGTCGCCCACGCCTGATCCGGCGCAGATGCAGCTTGCAGCAAGCGCCTTTCGCGCGAGTAGCTACGACATCCGTGTCGTGCTGCGGGCGCTCTTGCTGAGCCCGGCGTTCTGGGACGTGCGAGCGCGCGGCACGCTGGTCAAGTCGCCGTCGGAGTTTGTGACGGACACGGTGCGCGAGTTCGATATCGGCTACGACGATCCGCAGATGCTGGCGCAGCAGATGCGCGTGCTGGGGCAGGACCTGTTCCGGCCACCGAATGTGAAGGGGTGGCCGGGCGGCGACGCGTGGATCGACAGCACCACGTTGCTCGCGCGAAAGCAGTTCGTCGAGCGGATGTTCCGGGCGACGGAAAACGCGAACGCGGGTGGGCCATCGACGATGTCGTCGTCGTTGTCGGCGACTCCGGGCGTGCAACGCACGGCGCTTCGTTCCGCAACGGCAACGGCGATGCCGAGGACGGTTGCAGGCGTTCGTTTCGACCTGTCGCGCTGGCTGCAACCTTACGCGTTGGGGCCGGTCGATGTTCCTGACGAGGCATCGCGCGAAGCATTGCAGCGCGCAGTATTGCCCTTCGCGCCGGCAGCGCCGCAAACGGCCGGGGTGAACAGTGCTGCTTATTTGCAGGCGTTGCTGATGGACCCCGCGTATCAGTTGAAGTGACGGTGTCGGGGTTTGACGGGCGGGGTGGCGCGCAAGCGCGCAACACGGCATGGGTGTCATTGGGCGAAGTCTCCGTATCCATTCCTACGGGACGCGCCGTGAGAGGTGTGAGATGCGTCGACGCGATTTTCTGACTTTCGCCGGTGGCCTGGGGGCTGCGTGGCTGGCTCCGATGCCGGTGTTTGCTGCTACACGTGACTTGTCCGGGATGCTGCCGGCGACGGGCGGCAATTACGGCAACCTGCTGATTCTGATTGAACTGAAGGGCGGCAACGACGGCTTGAATACCGTCATTCCGTATACGGATCCGTTGTATGCGAGCTTGCGTCCGACGATCGGCATCAAGCGCGAGCAGGTTGTGCAACTGGACGAGCATAGCGGCCTGCATCCGGAGATGCGGGCGTTGCTGCCGATGTGGCAGGCGAAGGAGTTGGCGATTGTGCAGGGTGTGGGGTATCCGCAGCCGAATCTGTCGCACTTCCGCTCGATCGAGATATGGAATACGGCGTCGCGTTCCGACGAGTATTTGCGCGACGGTTGGTTATCGCGTGCGTTTGCCGAGCAGGCGGTTCCGCCCGGTTTCGACGCCGATGGTGTGATCGTGGGCAGCGCGGAATTGGGGCCATTGGGCGGTGGTGCCAGGGCGGTGACGTTGACGAATCCCACGCAGTTTTTGCGTGATGCAAATTTGGCGTCGGCGAATGCGGCGCAGGTGAGTAATCCTGCGCTTGCTCATGTATTGCGCGTGGAGAACGACATCGTGAAGGCGGCGGATGGATTGCGGCCGCGTCAGGGGCAGTATGTGTTGCGCACGCCGATGCGCCCGGGGGCTTTTGGCAATGTGGTGAAGACCGCGCTACAGGTGGTGGCGGCAGCGGATTCGCCGACGGGTGTGCCGCAGCCGGGGCGTGGCGTTGCGGTGTTGCGTCTGACGCTCAATGGGTTTGATACGCACCAGAATCAGCCGGGGCAGCAGGCGAATCTGTTACGCCAGTTGTCGCAGGGGATGATGGCATTGCGCTCGGGGCTGACCGAGTTGAATCGATGGCAGTCGACGATGATCGTGACGTATGCGGAGTTTGGCCGGCGTGCGCGCGAGAACCAGAGCAATGGGACGGATCATGGCACGGTGGCGCCGCATTTCATCGCGGGCGGGCGTGTTCGGGGTGGTCTCTATGGCGACGTGCCCCGACTGGATCGGCTGGATGGAAACGGCAATTTGCCATTTGCTGTGGATTTCCGCGATGTGTACGCGACGGTGCTGCAGCGTTGGTGGGGGCTGAATCCTCAGCCGGTGCTGGACGGTGCATTCAAACCGTTGGATGTGTTGCGGGTTTGATGCTGCGCTGACGGTTTGGACGGAGTCGACGGAAAGGGTGGTCTGCCGTTCGCGCTGGAGGCTTCAAACGTGAGGGCGGCGCTGCGGAAGTGTTCGGGAGGGGCCTCGGCTGTGTCGCGTCTGGGGGGGGGCGTGTTTGAGATCGTTGGATCTGAGCCGGTCAGTGGTGTTGATGTGGTGGGTCGTAAAGTGCGCTGGCAGGATCCGCGAGTCGTAGGGGCGACATCGCGGATGGCCTGACGGATGCGGGGCGACGACTTAGCGAGCGCGCCAGGCGCGCCAGAATTTGCGCAGCGGCGTGAGGTCGATGCGTTGATGCAGGACTTGATAGTCGCTGGCGGCGACTTCGTCCATCAACGCCAATTGCAGCGCAGCGAGGGCAAGTAACGGCCTTTGTTTGCGACGGTCTTGTTTGGGGATGGCTGCGGCGGCCTCGGTGATGGCCTGACGCGCGCGGGTGTGTTGGAACTTCATGAGTTCCACGAACGCGGGCGAGTATTTGCCATTTTGCAGGTCGGCTGCGGTGACACCGAAGCGCTGTAGCTCGTCGATGGGGAAGTAGACGTAGCCGGCACGTGCATCGACACCTGCGTCGGTGACGCGGCGGCCGAGCGAGATGGCGTGGCCGAGCGCGCGGGCGAGTGAAGGGGTTTGCGGGTCGTCGAAGCCATAGATGCGCGAGACGAGTTCGGCGGGGGCGCCACCGGCGGCGTCGCAGTAGTGCGAGAGGCCTGCGAAGTCGAGATAGCGCATCTGGGAGAGGTCCATCTCTGCGCCATGAAGGACGGCTTCGAACATGTCGCGGGTGATGTCGCTGTGCCGGACGACGGGAGCGAGCGCGCGGGGGACGGGATGGGCGGGCGTTCCGGCGAAGAGTCGTGTGAGTTCCTGACGCCACCAGTCGAGCTTTGCGTGCGCGACGCCGGGGTCCTGGACGGCGGTGTGGATATCGGCGATTTCCTGGCAGAAGGCGTGGGCGGCGTAGGCGGCGTCGCGTTTGGAGGGGGGCAGTTGGAGCAGGGCGTAGTAGAGCGCGGAACCGGGAGGGCCTGCCTTCTGACGACAGTAGTCGTTGGCTTGTGCGGGACTGGCGTGGGTGCCGGAGGAATCGTCGGCGGTCTCGTGGGGTTGCATGCGAATGGGGTATCGGTTTGGTCAGGTGCCCGGATGTCGGTGCGCGGGCGCGCAACCGGGGCAAGAGCCATGAATTGGTGCGAATTCTAGCATTGCGGGGGCGGAGGGCGAGCGGGAGGGGGATTGATGTTGGCGAGATTGCCGGCCAATTTCACTTCATGTAGAATGCTCGCCTGCTTTGACGCATGCAGCGGGGCGACCAGTCGCCCCTTTTCATGTCCGCCAGGACCGCATGCCGTCAACCCGATGCCGGGATGTCGCTTCCTCAAAAAGGTAGCGACGCCCACGGGCTGCGAGGATGGCGAAATTGGTAGACGCACCAGGTTTAGGTCCTGACGCCCGCAAGGGTGTAGGGGTTCGAGTCCCCTTCCTCGCACCAACTCCCCGTTTTGGCATCGGTTTCGTAGGTCTCACTTCTTCCCGCAAAAACTCGCAAACGCTCGCCGAATAAGGCGGGGCGGGGTTTTTGCGTCGATTCCGATTGTTCGCAGTACGCACCAAATCTCACCTCTTCACACCTAAAATCGTGGCCGGTCCCCCATTTTTTACCCGAGGATTCCCCACGGATGGCATCAATTCAGAAGGTGGCGAAGGGCTGGCGCGTGCAGGTCATGGTCGATGGTCAGCGCGATAGCAGGACGTTTGATACGAAGGCGGCCGCGATGGCTTGGAGCGCGCAGCGGGAGACGGAGCTGCGGTCGATTGCTAACGGCTCAGGGAGTAAGACGCTGACGGTTGGCGATGTGCTCAAGGAATATGAGCTGAAGGTGAGTCCGACTAAGCGCGGGGCTAGGTGGGAGAGGCTGCGGCTGCCGTTGATCGGGAGCAGGGTGATTGGCGGCAGGAAGTTCGGGGATATCAAGCTGGCGGATCTGCGGCCTGGTCATATAGCGGCTTGGCGGGATGCGCGGATGCGGGAGGTTTCAGGGGCGTCGACGTCGCGGGAAATGTCGTTGATGTCGCATGCGTTTCTCGTGGCCCGGAAGGAGTGGGGCTGGCTGGTGACGAATCCGATGGCGGAAGTGAAGCGTCCGCCAGATCCGCCTGGGCGCGAGCGCTTGATTTCGCAGGAGGAAATCGACGCATTGCTTGCGAGCATGGGGTACGAAGAGGGGCTTCCCGTAGAAAAGCCGATTCAGCGCGTAGCAGTGGCATTTCTCTTCGCGATAGAAACCGCCATGCGCTCCAGCGAAATCCTGACCCTCACGGCTTCGTCCGTGAACTACAAGGGCAAGTTCGCGCGCCTTCCGATGACCAAGAACGGTACGGCGCGAAATGTACCACTGTCTTCCCGTGCAATTGAACTGCTGAAGGTGCTGCCGACTGTGGAGAAGGGCAAGGCGCTATTTGCGTTGTCAGCATCTAGCCGTGACGCACTTTTCCGAAAGGCACGCGATAGAACGCAGATCCCAGATGTAATCTTTCACGATACCCGTCATGAGGCTATCACGCGTCTCGCGAAGAAATTGCAGCCCCTGGATTTGGCCAGAATGACTGGTCATAGGAACATTTCGGAATTAATGACGTACTACAACGCGACGGCAACGGATATAGCAGGTCGTCTCGGCTAACTGTAGCAGAGGCATAAGTTCCGAAAGATGCCTCATCGATGAAGGGTTACTTCGGTTGTTTGGGACCCGCTTGGCAATTGTTGCGATCATCCAGTACTGAGGTCAAGGGCAAAGGGTGATCGCTCTATAAAATGTCAATTCGGGTCGCGTACATGTCAAAGGGGGTTCTCGCTAGTAGTCGCTTGTCGTTGTTCTCACTCCATACTCGGCCAGTAGAAATTCTAAGCCACAAGATGCGGACTAGGAGGTGGAGCTGGCGTATCAAACCCGTCTGCGGATGGGCCGATATTGGAAATAATTCGGCGATTGATATAAGCGCAGAATTCCCGGCATTGATTTAAACCATGCCATAACCTTGCATCCCACGCATTTACACCTAGTCGCGATTGGGCTTCGGCATATTTTGTGCGAAGAATATTTCTCATCGCCACGTCGGAGATTCCTCGAGGAAATGTAGTCCGAATTTCTCCAATAAAACCACTTACCAAACTTGCAGCTTCGCCTTTAAATCTATTTTCCAATCTAAGCCTCGATATATGTTCCTCAGCAATGGCCGCCAAATGTTCGTGCTCAGGTGGGGCTGCACAGTAGTATCTTATGGCGAGCTGGTCATTGCTTACGGACACCAAGCAATGCAACAAGGATATTCCGTTGGGAACTGTAAAGTAAGGATGGCAATACAAAAGGTATGAATCATGATATTCATCGTGTTTTCGATGATTGCAGCCGAAACATACGTATACCATGTTTGCGTGATACGACGAGTACTCTGGATAGTACGTTTTCGGAAGATAGTGATCCCAAGTTTTAGGGTCGTTCAGCATGCAATACGGACAACGTTGCAAATTAATTTCTGCGTCAATTTGCAAAGATTTTAAAATTTCGTCCTTTAATTTGTTTAATGGCTCGGTCGCGCTGTTGTAGCAAGACTGCAGAGACTCCACCACATCAGCATGCCACTCTTCCCTTGGGGGTGGGCGCAGAATTGAAAGTTGTTCAGCATAAACCTCACATCGCTGGAGAACTCTATCCTGTGCGGCAATCAACAAATCTCGTCTCGGTTGATGCTTGGCTCTAAAAATGGCGGCGAGATAGGTTCCCTCATCGAGATCGGCAATTGGTTGAAATCTCATGATCAAACATCCTTGGAAGCTCGAAGTGATTCAAGATATATGTTGGCATTTAAGCTAAGCTGATTGTCAAAAATTCGGAGAATCGCATCAACATCTCCGTTGTTGTCGATGAACATTTTGTCGAGAATGTTTCGGTAATCACGATCTGATTCAGTGGCTGAAAATACAAAGCGGGTTATGTCAGATACGTTTTCCCCGAAGGTCTGGAACGTGGGTTTTAATATCAAAGGAGTGCTTCTATCTCGTTTGACAATGTGAACACACTCTTTTGGGAGCTGTTGGATGACGAGAGGTGAGTGCGTTGCGATAATTGAAAAAGAATCTTGTTTTTCAAGAATTTCCGACAAGGAGTTGAGCAAGCCAGTCAAGAGTTGCGGATGCAGATGCAACTCTGGTTCGTCAAATAAGACCAGTGTTCTGGGGCCAATTTTCGAAATTATGTGAAGAATACAATTTAAGGCCAATCGCTGTCCTGCGCTCAGCCTCTCGTAAAGTGATGAGTATTGATTTGGGTAATCGACGAAATCATCAATGTTGTCGACTCGCACGAGGTGCTTCAAAGCGCTTTTCAAAAGAATGCGCTTCTCATCCTCCATGGAGTTAGATAGCATTTCTTTGATTTCTGACAATAGAGTTTCTTTATTCTTCAATCGCCCACCGCTGCCTTGTAAGCCGCAGTAGCTGTATTTGAAGTTCTCTCCTTGGATCTTTGTTGGTCGGTCGAATTCGTCGAAAGCGCTGAATGAGACTGCAACGACCGTGTAAATCGAAGGGAGTGGCTCTAACATCCCTTCCGTACCTAAGGTGGCGCGCCTTTCCTTTGTGGCGGCTTTCGAAAAGCCACTCAAAAGCATCGCCAAACGTGCCATGACCTGCGTCTTGCCAACGCCGTTCAGCCCCACAATCGAATTGATTCGATGTGGAACGCCTTGGCGCTCCCGGAAATCGAAATCAAATCGATGAGGTACACTTGCACCCGGAAGTGGGATCTCAGCCTGAAAGCGGCTGATTAATTTCTGTTCGGTCCCAAATCTTGGGCCCGCTGTGTCCAGCAACTCCCTTGCAGTTGATTCTCTCAATAAGGAAATTTTAAAACACGGCTCAGATTGAAATTCTTCTCGAATTTCTTTCATTAGTGACGCGTCTCGCAAGGTCGTGAGAATCTCGCGCGCTAATTCTGAATCAAGCTTTTCGAGGGCGTCGTAATATTCTTGATTGCTCGATAGAGAACAAATTTCTCGGAGAGTTGCTTCGGGGATTTCGACGCAATCCCCCAGCTCTTCGAAGGGGCGATTCTCCAACCCCTCTCTCTGCCCCTTTCTCATAATGGACGTCGATTTTAGTGAAATTCGCTCTTCAGACGAATCTTTCCTCAATCGCAACTCCACACCAAATAGAGTGTAGTAGGAGTAATCGTTCCAACTGTCGCGAGTGAGTACTAGGTGTGGATAGGTGGCTTCGTCAATTGAGCGTGTGCTGCGTCGGTTGCGAACATATACTTTCATGAAATTAAACTCGATGTTTTATTTTTTAACAATTTATCCTTGATTTGAAGATTTTGCAACCTTGTCGGAGCAGCATTGGTTTTTTAACGTGTTCGGTGTATCGTCGGCTATTACCAAGAAAAGTGGGGTTAACGTGTATTATCCGTTTTTGTATGCACGCCAAAGCGAGCTTCTGGCTGTTCGGGACGTGGCGGCACTTTTATCCGACGATGGGACTACCATTCCGATAATTGAGCCGATAAACCATAAGGCTGACAGCTTGCGGTTAACGGTTGAGGCAACAACGCACGTGAATCAGCCAGTCTATGTTGTGGTTAACCCTGAAAAGGGGAGATTCAAGGAGGAAGATGGACAAAGCAAGGCATGGGCCGGAGAAATATCACGCCTAATCGAAATGCACGAAATCGTCCGGCCGACGTTTGTCGCCGGGGGCAGTACGACTATCACAAGTCTGCGCGCATTCCTGAAAACATGGAATGCATCAAAGATTGGGATCGTGCTACGAAATTCGGCGATCTCCCCCGCTGAAATCGCAACATTGGTAGATGGGGTGGCATCGGATTGCCTGTATTTTCTTTTGGGTGAAATGCCTTCCAGTTGCGATCTAAAAATTCTATCTGAAGAACGTTGCGTTCCTGTTGGTGAGAATTTTCGAACCCAAGCGAGGAATGCCTTTTATGCGGGCATTGAGCCATTCACTGACATGCATAAGCGTTATCGCACCCTTGGATTTGCCGGATTTGGCGACTTTACGACGCTTTCTGGGAGTTATCGGGAAATGGGGGCAATTCCAAGAGCGATTGCTATTCATCTAACTTTTGCGAATCGCGTAACGCATGAGATTTTTGTTGAGCATTTTGTATCAAATATCGATGATTCGGAAAATAGCAATTTGACAGAAAAAATGCGTCAGGCAATCGATCGAGTCGCCGAAGGGGGGCGGAGACTCCAAAATTCAATTGCGCAGACTGCCGCTTATGATAAATACCTAGCGGCTAGTGCGGCTAAATCTGCTGTCTCGTTAGCAACAAATAAACGTTGGAGCATATCTCACCATCTAGATTTTATAAGTGGATTTATGGCAGGACGTTATATATGAATCAAGTGAATTCAATTTTTGTCCTGCCATTGGCGCTGATCACGAATGAGACAAGTCCGCCTAGGCGAAGCTCTGCTCGTTCAGCAGATCTGCCGATGTTCTCCGGCGCGATTCGTCCTATTAGGACTCTTTTCCTTGTATCAATCGATGCTCAACGTTGGGTGTAAAGAAACGCTGGATGCCCCGATTGCGACGGAGTTGGGCGTCTGATTTTGTTTTGAGATGTTTTCGGCGTGTAGTCGACGATGCCCCAACTGGCAGTAAGGGTGTTGAGTTTCCGGAGACGGGCCTATGACTTCACGTCAACTGGTTTTCTGTGGACGTCCGATTCGATGCTCCCTGTGTGAGTCCACCCATGCAACAACTTCAATTGCTTTCCAGAGTGGTTGCCCGGTGGCTCCGGCAAAGCGTAGGCTGTTCTCGCCGTTTGATTTGGCTCGCGTAGAAGGCAGGCGAATTGGAGTTGGGAAGCCGGGAAGGGTAACTACTCTTTCGAGCACCACAGCTGGAGAGCGTCGCAAGTATGCTCCAATTGTCTTTGCGGTCCAGAGCTGAATTGATAAGGGCAACGCTGGTTCGAGTCTTTCTGCCAGAGAGTGAGCAATGCGCTCTAACAGATGATTGATTTCGAGGTCATTGACCGCTAGTTCGGGCTCACCCATTAGGCCACTCCTTGGTCGCCAGCCAAAAGCAGCCGAGGTCCTGATTCCAAAAAACTTGACAGTGATCTAAGCTTGCACCGACCTCCTGTGCCGCCTCAAACGCTAGCACGATGGCTTTTGCGGCGTCATCACTAAGGACACGATTCCGCGGCTGGTCCAGTATCGCTTCTCGTTCATCTTGTGGTCTGCGAAGTCCTTCGTCAGATACTTGCCGAGATATGCTGCAAGTTTGTGGCGCAGGCCTCGCTGACGGAACGGGTTACGCACGTCGACGTTACCATTGTCTGCGCCGACGACGGATTGCCATATGGCGCGAAGCAGACGATAGTTCTGGCGCCCCTTTACTGCGGTGAAGGTGCCACGCGCCCCGCTTGGCGAACTTCTCAACGGCTTTATCACCCGTCTTCAAGTCCGCCGTCGGCATCCATCGGCCGTAGACGCGCGCGATCATCGTCCAGTCAGCATGTCCCATTTGCTTCGCTCTCCACCTCGGGTGTTCCCCCGCCGACAGCATCATTGACGCATACGTATGTCGGGTTTGATATGGGTTTCTGTATCGCACGCCAGCGCGTTTCAGCGCCGAGTTCTGGCTGACTCTTGGGAGTGTCGACGATATATGCACCAACTACCGCGTTCCCGATCGGCGAGTGGCGCGACGAGGTCTACAAGGACTATTTCGCCCCGATCATTCGCGGGGACGGAGAGGCGCGGCGGTCTGATCTAGCGTCGTTCGGGATGGTGCCGCGCGAGAGGATACCGCCAGGCGTGAAGGTGTTCGACACAATGAACGCGCGCGCCGAGACGGTGGGGGAGAAACGTAGCTTCAGCAGCGCGTGGAAGAAGCAGCTTTGCTTGATCCCGACATAGGTGTTCTTCGAGCCGGCTTACGAGACGGGGAAAGCGGTGCGGTGGGCGATCGGCATGGCCTCGGGAGAGCCGTTTGCGATCGCCGGGCTATGGCGCGAGTGGGAGGGCGAGGGCGGCCCGCGCTTCTCTTTCACGATGCTCACACGCTCAACGCGGACCATCACCCGCTTATGAAACGCGTCCACAAGCCGGGGAGTGAGAGGCGGTCGGTGATCATCATCCGGCCGGACGATTACGACTACTGGCTTGGTGCGCGTTCGATCGACGAGGCGAAGTTGTTCGTGACGCTGCCGGGCGCTGTGTCAATGGCGGCAGTGCAGGCGCCAAAGTGGGCAATATTTGAAAGAGTCCCGTTGGAAGAAAAGCAATAATCAGAGCCCACCATTTGCCGAAGGGATGGAGTTCGCATGCTCGAAAGTGACCGTCCAATAGTAAATCACGGCCTTCCTACATGCCGCCCCGCCGATACCGCAGCTTCCTTAAATTGGTCGCATGTGATGCCCTCCGCGCTCGCAGCAGATTTGACGCAAGTCCGCTCAGCTCCGCGATGGGCTATCGCACACGTCGAAGAGGGTGCATTGAATTTGTCGAGTTGGCGCGGAAGCCCGGAAGAACTGGGCCGCCAAATGAAGAAATTTTCGACACCGATTGTCTCCAATGCCTTGGGACCCGATCGTCCGCAAACACCCGCAAAATTGCAGTCACTTGCTGCACAGGCCTTTTGGGGGCCAGTTGAAAGCTCAGTCGACGTTGATCGCGTAGCGCTTCAAACTGCAATTTTGGATAACGTAACCGACGGTCTGACGACCTCGCTGGTGGAGGGCGCGATGCTCGCGCTGCGTAAAGAGTTCAAGCCATTCAGAATGAAGGCCAGACCCTGGGTTAAGGTAAAGTCCAAGGTGTTGACGAAACCCCAGAAAAGGTCTATCCGTACCAAAGATAAATTTCAGCGGATGGAGACGGCTAAGAAAGCCGTGAAGCACGGGAAGTCGTGTGAGCTAGTAGGCAAGATGTGCAAACTGACTGGTAGACAACGCAATCAGTTAGAGCGCTATGCCGTGCAGCATCTGGGTATGCCTCGAGTGCAAAAAGGAGAATCCTGCAAGTTAGTACTGATGGATCTCGGTGTTAGCGCCTCTGGATCCGCTAAGGAATTGTTGCAGGCGTTTGCGGTAGAAGGGCCCGGCGTCATTCGCGTAGCCAATGGCGAAGACTGGCGTACGGTATACACGAGTCTTGGCGTCGATGCACGTAAGATGGAACGCTTTCCCGACAGCAACTTCGAATTCATACTACGATCAAACGCCGCCATTAGGCACGGCTTTGATCGTATGAAAAACGGTGAGGACGGTGTGGCTATAGCCCGCGAATTCGGCTTCTCTCCAAGCAGCGATGTAGCCTACCGTCTAACGTCCCAGGAGCGGGCCCAACACTGGTATGCTGACCTGATGAGTTTAATCGAGGCCCCCGAAGAGCACTACAAAGAGGTAGCCGAGAGGTTGCTCAAAGCATTCGGCAATCCTCCAATAGACGCGTAGTGGGTCCAATCCATCTGAACACTGATGCAGGTGAAAATGCTCGCTCTGATGAGGTGTCCGACGAGCAAACGACGTTGTTCGTTTGCTCTTGGCGGAAGCTGAAGAAAAACTTGGCGCAGTATCCGGAAAGGGTTGATCACTACGCACAGCGCGACCGATCGCCAGCATTGTGCCAGTGTGGCGTCTGGGTTGCTGCCGGTTTCAGGGGCGTCGGCGTCGCGAGAAATGTCGTTGATGTCTCATGCATTTCTTGTGGCCTGGAAGGAGTGGGGGATGAAGAAGAGTCGGTACAACGATAAACAAATTGTTCGGATACTGCGCGAGGCATCTCACTCCAGCTTGCTTGAGCGCCAACTGCCAAAATGCGCCAGACGAGGTTCGCTAGACGCTTGTTGGATACCTCGGTTTTGCGTGCTTCGTCGACAGTCGTCACCCCGTTTCGGATAGGAGCCCGCTTTCCGGCCAACTCCCTTGCACTTTCCCGTGTGCCTGGATGCCGGAGTATGTCGAGACAACTCGCAGATTTTATTTCAGTGCCCGCTTCATTCGGTAAATCGGTCGTTTGATATCGAACCGCACGGGTATTCCTTAGCCATGGCCGTCAAAAAGGGGCGTAGCCTGAGTTGACCGTTAGCCAAAATGCCCCCGGCGACCGGATTCAAGCCCTCGCAATGCCGTGGGCTTCTTTTTGCCGTAGCCGGTGGGCAGTCATGCCGCGCCGGGAATCCGTTCCGTTTTCGGTTGCCCGTCCTTGCTCACCATTGGCGCTCCGTCGGTCATCGTTTTAGTCCACTGGTACTTGATCGTCAGGCTGGTCTATCG
This sequence comes from Pandoraea fibrosis, assembly GCF_000807775.2. Lineage (NCBI taxonomy): Bacteria > Pseudomonadati > Pseudomonadota > Betaproteobacteria > Burkholderiales > Burkholderiaceae > Pandoraea > Pandoraea fibrosis. Next base: position 3,154,413 of record NZ_CP047385.1, read on the forward strand.
ATTGCGATGGCGCACCGATCGTTATTGATCTTGGATAAAAATTGCATCGTATCCCTAAGCATCTTGCACGCACACTTTCTTCGAGAGCGATAAGCGTTGCCACGCCATAGCCGGCCGTGCGAATTCTCTCGCGCGCGGTGTCATCGCGTATATCGGAGGTAATGATGGAAAGAACGATTGCGTATCGTGGCTTCGAGATCAGCGTCAAGTTGGAGCCGAGTGCGAAGGACATGTTTGATGCATGGTTTCGTGTTGATGGTCCCAAAGTGCCTACGGGCGTCTTAGCGCTTGGCACACCCATCATGGTTCGCAACGGCCCGTTTTCTCGTCGATGGGCCTATCTCGTTGCTGAAATCGCCGGGCAGGCAGCGATCGATGTGATACTTGGCGCCAATGAGTAACGAGGTTCATCACGGTGCATGGCTAACGCGTATTCCCGCATTAGGCTTGCGGCCCTGTCGGCGTTGCCGAGTCCATCTTGTGCGGATGGGTTGAGTCGCTCCTGCTTGAATGCTCGCTCATCGATGGTTGGTCGACCAATTGCGCCCAGTGAAGACGACCTAACAGCCCTTCCTCGCTGACGCGGGCCGCACGAAAGCCGCCCAAAGTGGCGTTACCGTCGTTCGTTTCAGGCCTGAGAAAGAAAATCGCCAAGGGGATTGACGGGCAACCGACCAACTAGTAGATTGGCACGCTACTGCATGCGATTCACGTCGCATTGCGCGTCGTGACTTCATCGAGCGAGCGTTCATGAGCGTTGAGCTGTCTCCCCGGGCAACCGAAATTGCCGACCACACGAAGCAACTGCTTGCCGCAGGGGGGTATCACGGCTTCAGTTATGCCGATCTGTCCGAGCGGGTTCAAATCGGCAAGCCCAGTATTCATCATCATTTTCCAAGCAAGGCGGATCTGGTGTTGACGGTGGTCAAGCGCCATCGCGAGCAAACACGGGATGGCTTGGCGGCGCTCGACCGGCAGGTTGCAGACCCCATGGCGCGCTTGACGGCCTACACCAATTATTGGGCGGACTGTATTCGCGACGGCACCGCGCCAATTTGCATATGCGCCATGCTGGCTGCGGAACTTCCCATGATCCCGGAAGCCGTTGCCGACGAGGTCCGCCGATATTTCGACGATTTGACGGCGTGGATCGAGGCGGTGCTGGAAAGCGGCGTCGCGGCGGGGAACATCAAGTTGCGAGACGGTGCACGCGTCGAAGCGCAGACGTTCATGTCCAGCGTGCATGGCGCCATGCTGACGGCGCGTGTGTTGGGCTCCGCTGACGCATTTCAAGCCGTTTGTCGCGTGGCAATCCTCCGGTTGAATGCAGGCACCTGAATCGTCTTATGCAGGCAGGGCGCCACGGCGCTCTTTTTTTGAATTGCGTTATCGACCAACTAGTCGGTTGTTTTTGGATGTTGATAACCCGCCGTGCTGTCTCGCGGCACTCATGCCGCGCCGCTTCCTGGCGCCATTTCCTGAAGGAGTCATCGTTCCATGCCACATCCCATTTCCTCGTTGGGCGCAGGTCACACCCTCGTCAGTCTGGTGACGTTCGCCGCAGGTCTCATCAGCTTCGCTCGACATCGAAGGATTGATCGCACGACCCTGTCCGGCCAGATTTATCTGGGCGGGATGGTGGTCTCAGTACTCACGTCGTTTGGATTGTCCAGCACAGGTGGCTTCAATGCGGGACACGCGCTGGGCATTCTGGCGTTGCTCGCGACGTTGGGCGGAGTCGTCATTCCCAAGATCGCTTTTCTAGGACGTGCCCGGCAGTATCTGTCGCAGTTCGCTTTTTCGTTCAGCTTCTTCCTACTGTTGGTTCCGGGAATCAACGAGACGCTGACACGTTTGCCCGCGAGGCACCCACTGGCGAGCGGCCCTGACTCTCCTCTGGTGCGCGGATCGCTCGCGGTGTGGTTGGTCATTTTCGCGCTGGGATCGGTGTTGCAGTTCTTGTGGCTTCGCTCCCGTCGTAGCCACGCGTGAGTCGTGGGTGCGGAAGAGGTTTCGCCATCGCTGTGGCGTCCGATCCGCGCTTACCTCTGCATCCGAACACCGATCCCAAGCGTATTGGTAAGTGCTTCCATTTTGAGAAGCCTTACCAATAGGGTGTGAACATGAAAATGCATAAATCGGTGAAGTGCCTCGCGACGGCAGCGTGCATCGGGATGTCGTTGGGACTGACGGTCACCTCCGCATTGGCGGCGATGGATGGTGGCGAGACGTCAGTGATGGTCGGCGGCGCGGCGATGTACCCGTCGAAAACCATTGTGCAGAATGCCGTGAACTCAAAAGACCATACGACGCTCGTCGCGGCCGTCAAAGCCGGCGGGCTTGTCGACACGTTGAATAGCGCCGGACCGTTTACCGTCTTCGCTCCAACCAATGAGGCGTTCGCCGCGCTCCCGTCCGGGACGGTCGACACACTACTCAAGCCCGAGAGCAAAGGCACGCTGGTCAAGGTGCTGACCTACCACGTCGTACCAGGGCGCCTCACCGCGCAGGACTTGATGAGGGCCGTGAATGACGGCGGCGGCAAGGCCGTGCTCAAGACCGTGGAAGGCGATTCGCTTACCGTCATGCAGCAAGGAAATCGTCTGACCGTAACGGATGACAAGGGAGGCGTTGCCCGAGTGACGATCGGCGACGTCATGCAATCGAACGGTGTTATCCACGTCGTGGACAAAGTGTTGATGCCGTAACAACGACAGGGGCATCGATAACGCCGATGCCCCGCTTTCGGGCGCAGGAAGTGCCCCCGTCGTCGATAGATACTGAAAGAGATTCCCGCCGTTCGTTTGCCGTCGCGCCGCACTGGAGGTGGCCGCCGGCAAACGCGTTGCCTTATCCCGCAAACCGAACTGCGGAATCACGCAATGGTGAAATGGCGGCGCGGCGATCTCAAATGAATCGCCGCATACTCACCATGATGGCCGTATTGCATAAGCATTGCGGCAATACGACCGACCGAATTGCGTCGGCTCGAAGTGCTTCCCGACCCGATGGATCAGTTCGCGGGCAAGTAGGGCATTGATGACTGCCTCAGAGGGCTGTTTGGCGCTCTTTTCTGCAATGCGCTGGAGTGCGACGGTGATGGCCTGCGTCGAGAGGGTGAGCATGACATGCTCCTGTAAAAGTTCTATGGACCCTTAGGGCCTTCTTTGACAAGCGTGCTTCTCAATTAGGCGATTTGTATTCGCCGTGACCGGGCAGGCAAAACCATCTGGCGATTCGACGATGCTGTGCCAGTTGGGTTGCGAGGCTTCTGCGACTCAATCCGATGGCATAGGCCACGGCGGCGACAGAGAAAAGTTTGGCGCTGTCTGGTGGCACATACCCAGCGTAAAGAAACCAGTGCGGGTCGATGGCCATAGCAACCTCAGGTTTTGACGAGACCGTCGCGGACGATGTCGTCAATCAGCGACTGTGCATAGCTGTTCCCCGCACGTCGTGCTTCTCCAATGGAGTCGAACGGCAGGCTCTCCAGGCGAAACACTTTGGGGTCTGTTGACTGCGCCGGATCTTCCAGCGTGGTTCGGGAGATGCGAACGGAGACGCCGAACGTCCGGTCGTGCTGTCGCTTGACCGAGTCAGTGTCGTGGTGACGGAAAACGAACGTCTCCAGGCGGAAGCCCCGGTAAAACGGGATTACGTAGGCCATACTGCCTCCGGCTGTGCGAGTCCCCGCGTCACTACGCGCTCAGTGGCGGTGACACGAGGAAGTCGCAAAGGGGAATATTAGGTTGGCTTGATGTTCGAAGCCTGCAAGCCCTTCGGGCCGCGCGTGACGTCAAATGAGACGTGCTGATTTTCTTGAAGGCTTCGGAATTCAGTGCGTCCTTGCGGCTGAATTTCCGAAAAATGCGCGAACAGATCGTCGCCGCCGTCATCCGGCTTGATGAAGCCAAAACCCTTGCTATCGTTGAACCACTTAACAATTCCGGTACTCATGCGAACTCCTGGTTTTCCCGGCGCGCAGCCATCGCGGAATGCGTGGGTCGCCGCCAGTGGCGGACAAACAAGAAATTCAGAGATCGGAAGAGTCTCGCAAAGATCGGTGAGATCGACGCTGGATCGATAAAAGTCAGACTTGATGTTCGATCAGCTACTTATACGCGGATTTGGCCGACAAAACAATAGTTTTCCGCGCGTGTAGTGAATGTCCCATGTGTATGACGACCTGCCATCAAGCGGTAACAACGCCTCCCTCTCAGGCAGGTCACGACCGTCAGAATCGATAACTCATCACCAGTTCCGCTCGCCGGTCGTTGCCGAGCAGCCATTGCGTACTGTTGTAGTAGGCGGTCTGCACGTAATGGCGGTTGAAGACGTTGTAGACGCGTCCCGTCAACGTAAGATCGCGCCGCGGTTTCCACGCCAACGCCAGATCGACTGTCGTGTAAGAGGGCAGCGCGAGGGTGTTCGCCGTGTCGGCATACCGCTTGCCAACGTACTTCAGGCCACCGCTCGCCGTCCATGCCTGAGCTACTCGCCAGCTCATCCAGAGATTCGCCATTTGCTGCGGCACGTTCACTGGAATGTTCCCTGCACGCGAGACTGACACGCCGCCTACGCTCTCGTCAAACGCGTCATATTTCGCGCGCAGCAGCGTGCCGTTGAGATCGACCCGGACATCACGGGACAACTGCGCCCCCAGGGTGAGCTCGACACCGCGCGACGATTGCTGCCCCACCTGCAAGCTTTGCGACGGATTCAGCGGATCGACCGACAGCAGATTATTTTTGACGATGCGGTACACCGAAAGCGTGCCGTCAACGCGTCCGTCGAGCCAATCCTGCTTCACCCCCAACTCGATCTGCTTGCCGGTCGCCAGATCGAACTTCGCCTTGCTGGCAGTGAGCATCAGCAGGGAACTGACAGGATCCGCCGCCACGGAATACTGTCCGTACACGCTCGTATGCGCCGTAACGTCATACACGGTGCCCACACGCCAGCCCGTATAGCCGAGATCTTTCGAGAACGCCGCACCGGTGATGAGGTCGTCGCGATGGATGCTGGCGTGGTCGTAACGCACGCCACCGACCACAGACCAGCGAGACGTCACCTTGAGGCGATCCTCCGCAAAGAACGCGTACTGATTCGCTTGCGATCGGTACTTGGGATAGGTGCCGGCCACGTTGATGAAACCGCCCGGCGTCGGGTTGTAGAGATCCACGAGCGATGTTCCCGAGTACGGCGAGTTGTTCGTGTGTTGGAACGTGGTGTGGTTGAACTCGACGCCTGCGGAGGCGGTGTTCTCCATCCCGAATACATGTCCCTTTAGCGTGGCGCTCGTGACGTTTCCGATCTGCGCCTGATCGTGCAGGATCTCGGTGTAGCTGCTGCGCTGAACGAGTCCGGATGACGGCAGGTACGTGTAGTACTCGGCGTCCTTCCAATGCCGCTTGCTTTTCATGTGGTACAGCGTGCTGGTGATCGTGAGGTCGTCCGTCGGTCGCCACGCCGCCGCGAGTGTTGCCCAACTGTCGCGGTACGTGATCAGTGCATCCTCGACGTTGTAGTTCTTTTTGTAGGTCGCCGGGTCCAGACGGCCGCCGACCAGCGGCACGCCGAAGTACTGCATGGGATGCTGGTTGCCCTCGGCGAGCGATGCCGTGACGGAAAAGCGCGGCGTGACATCGTATTTGACGGCTGCCGAGAACGACGCATTGCGCGAATCCCCCCGGTCCACCCAATTGCCGGAGCGATTGGCACTGGCGTCGAAGCGATACGAGAGCTTGTCGTTGATCGCGCCGCCGCTGCCAAAGGCGATGCGTCCGGTTTTCTCGGTGCCGATGCCGAGTTGAATCTCGTTGTCGACGGGGGCCTGCTCAGGCTTCCTGGGCACGATGTTGACCACGCCGCCAATGGCGCCTTCGCCATAGATGACCGAGGCCGGGCCGCGCAACACTTCGATCCGCTCGACCGACCAGGTGTCGAATGGAAACGTGACGCCGATGGCGCCGTAAGGGCGCACTCCGTCGTAAAGCTGTGTGACCGACGCGTTACCCACAAAGCCGCGCGCCCCCAGTTCCGAGCCGCCGTTGCCGGGATGAGGCGATGCATTGATGCCGGTCGCACGGCTCACCGCGTCGACGATGTTGGCATCGCCGCGTTCCACAAGCTGCCGGCGATCGATGATCTCGACGCTGGCGGGCGTTTCCTTGATCGAAAGGCCCAACCGGCTGCCGGTCTGCACGGGTTCGTCGAGTGATGTGACGCTGGCTGCCTGCACCTGCGTGGCGGGTAATTCGACGCTTTGCGCCGCACCGCCGTTGTTGTCCGCCGCGTGAGCAAAAGCACACAGCAGGCTGATAGCCACCGCCACGGCGGTGCGCACAGGAAAGAACGTTTTCATGAAGCTGTCTTGTCAGGTGTAGTCGAACGCACGCAATCCCCTCGCACCGGTCGGCGCGACGATGGGCAAACGCATGCAGGCCGTTGCCTGCTACAGGCAACAGCGTGTCTTCAGTTCAGGTCAGTCGGCATGGCCGACGCGCGGCGTCATCGACGTCATCAGGCGACGTCGACGAACGTGCGGCGAACGGCAAGCAATGCTCAGGCGAGAGGCGGTGCGCGCGAGGGCGGTGTGAGTCGGCGCGGCGCGCCGGTGACGGTGAATGCTGGCGACGGCGCGAGACGCACGCTGCCGAGGTCAATGTCGGCAAGCGCCAGCGAGAAGGGCGGAAGTGGTGGTGTATGTGCGAGTAGCGAACAGTACCCGCAGGCGGCGCTGGCTCCCGCACCGTGGGATACCGGTGTGTGCCGACCCTGCGCCGCCGTTTCGTCGAGACTCGTGCAGAACGTGCTCGACAGGGCGTCATCGATCGATGACGGATGGGCACGCAAATACTGGCTGATCAGCGGCGCGCAAAGCAGCATCCACATGGCGGCGAGGCCGATCCATGCAATGCGTTTGCTGCGTGACCATACCGGCATGTTCAGGGGGTGCGGCATCGTGCCGCGTTCATGACGACGAGCTCGGATGCTATCACGCCGGCTGGAGAATCATTTCGTCATGCCAACATCATTCACGATGGATGCGACGCCTTGCGGCAATTTGTCGCGATCGTGACGACGAACAGCGTCGGTAGTCCGAGAACCGCCGGCGGCAATATCGCGGGAAAGTACGACGGCAGCAACGAGAGCAACGGAAGACACCAGGCGAGGCAGACGATGGCGCGCTCGCGTTGGGTCCATGCGCTCCGGGTCGCCCGATCACGGCAAAGGTAGACGATCGGCAGTAACAGCCACGCCAGATCGTAGTGAAGGATGTACGGCTGAATCATCAGCGTGGCGATGACGGCGGCCGCTGCCTTGAGGTCGAGAGGTATCTCCTCACGTGTCCAGAGCCACAGCGTTGTCAGCACCACCGGGACGGCAACGATGGCGTGCACCGTGTACGCCGCCGGCACGCTCCCCCCGAGGCGCCGGACGGTGGCAAATACCGACGTCATTGCCCGCATGACACCGCCCGAAGCATGATCGGTGACGGTGGCGTTGAACCACGATGCGACCTCGAAGCACTTGACCCACAGCGGAACGCCAAAGACGAGAGTACTGATAGCGACGAAAAGCGTCGCGGTCACCGTCATCGCAGCCAGCGCCCGGAAATGACGCCCGCAGAGGAATAACAGGGGAAAGAGCACGGCGAGTTGGGGCTTGAACATCAGCATGCCGGCGCACATGCCGGCCAACCATGGGCGTCGTGCCAGTTGGCCGAACGCCCCGGCAGCCAGCGCAGCGGTGAGTAGCGAATTCTGGCCGTGTGCTGTCGCTATCCAGATGCCGGGGAATGCCACCACAGCGATCCACGGCAACGATCCGCGCTTGCCCGCCGGCGGGAATGCCCACAGCACACACGCGATGCCGATGGCGCAAAAGCTCACATAGGACAGCGCGTAGGGAAGCCGGGCGAGCGGGTAGACCAGCAATTGAAACGTCGGAGGATAGACCCACGGTGCGTAGCGACCGGGGAACATGCTGTCCTCGACGTCCGCGATCTTGAGCAAATCGAATGCCGCCAGGGGGCTGTCGTGCAACGACAGATACGACGCGCTCCAGAACACCCGGAAGTCCACGCCCATCGGGGGAACGCCGGGCTCGTGGAGCGCCCAGCGCACTGCCCAGATACCGAGTACCAGCAGTTGGCACAGGAGCAGCGCGGCGCCATACACCACCACGCGCTCACGCGTGAGCCACCCCGGCTTTGGCGGTGCGATACCTTTGGCAATCTCACTGTCTGCGATTTGCATAGGCACATCGGCTGAGGTTGGACGAGGTTTGACGCGGCTGCCGATTCATCTTGCTGAGCGTCATCATATCGGGAGCGACGTCACGTGCGCTCGAGGGAATGAGACGAGACAAATTCGCACGAGCCTGCTAATATACGTTTCGTAGTCATTTCGTATATAAAGGTCCGCAACATGGGTATCGTCAAGATATCGGAGCAAATGCATGAGGCGCTGCGCAATACCAGCGGTGCGCTCAGTCGCTCGATCAACGCGCAGGCTGAGCATTGGCTGCGTGTCGGCATGCTCGCCGAACTGAATCCCTCGCTGAGCTACGGTGACATTTGCCGCAAGCTCATCGAATCCGATGCAGCATCGGCCGCTGAGGCCGGTGCGATCGCTCCTCCAGCAACCGGTGCACCTGTCACCGCATTCAATAAGGTGGCGTAATGGTGCGCGAACGCGTTGTTATTCGCTCGAAAGAAGAAATTGCTTTGTCGCGCCGAGCCGGTGAAATGGCCGCCCAGGTGCTCGCGATGATTGGCGAGTACGTCAAGCCGGGTGTCACGACCGACGAACTCGACCGCATCTGTCACGACTTCATCGTGAACGAACTGAAGGCGATTCCTGCGAACATCGGTTATCACGGCTATCCGAAGACGGTGTGCGCGTCGGTGAACCATGTCGTCTGCCACGGCATTCCCGGTGAGAAGAAGCTCCACGACGGCGATATCGTGAACATCGACGTCGCCCTCATCAAGGACGGCTGGTTCGGCGATACGAGCCGCATGTATTACGCCGGCAAGCCGAGCATTCTCGCCAAGCGACTGGTCGACACGACGTATGAAGCGATGCTCGCGGGCATTCGTGCGGTACGCCCAGGGGCAACGCTCGGCGACGTGGGTTATGCGATTCAGACGGTGGCGCACCGCGAAGGCTTCAGCATCGTGCGCGATTACTGCGGGCACGGTATCGGCACTACCTATCATGACGATCCGCAAGTGCTGCACTATGGACGTCAGGGCGCTGGGCTGACGCTGCGACCGGGCATGATCTTCACCATCGAGCCGATGGTCAATGTCGGCAAGCCGGATACGAAGCAACTCGCAGACGGCTGGACGGTGGTGACCCGCGACCGCTCGTTGTCGGCACAGTGGGAGCACATGGTGGCCGTTACCGAGACGGGCTTCGAAGTGCTGACGCAATGGCCCGACGGCCTCGGCGAGTACGCGCGCTTCGGTTCGCTCGAAGGCGGTGCGGGCGGCGCGGTTGCCGCCAACGCGGCCTGAGTCTGACGGCTGCGTGATGGTGATGCTGAGGCGCGGCATACGCGCCTCAGACCACGCTTCAGCCGCCATCACACATCGTCCGGCGCGTCCTCAAGCGTCAACAATCGGTCGGCGAAGCGGTGGTACAGCCAGCCCGAAACACTGGTAGCGACTGCCACCCACGCGATGGAAAGCACGGTTTGCAGAATCAGTGTGCCGAGTACGACGGTTGTCGCGGCCGGCATGAAATGCAGGACCACCGCGAACAACAGCGCCATGATTGCGCCGACAATGACCAGCGGCAGAATCGTGCCGACGGTCGTGCCGAGCATCACCCAGAAGTGACCGCGAGCGTCGAGCCACGCTGCGCGCCAGCGCTTGCTGCGTCCCGCGCCGATCTGCGGGAAAATCAACGACACGCGAATCAGCACGAAGAGCAACGCGCACAGCAATAGAACGAAAAACGTGCCGAGGATGGCGTAGGAGTCGCCGCGACCCGCAACGCGCAAGGCGAATGCAGCGCACAGGGCTGCAATGAACCACACCGCGAACAGACCCACACAGATCTGTATCGACGTCCAGAGATATCGCCAAAGATCGCGTCCGTACCAATGGGAATGCCGAGCGGCGTCGGGGCCGAGGATCGTGTAGCGCACGACATGAACGGCGAGCACCGAGAACGCCACGATGTTCACGAGCACCACACCAAAAGACACGAGCGCCAGGCGCAGTTGGAAGGCGGCTGGCTCGCCGCTGCGCGACGCCGTGAGCGCAAGTTCTTTGAGCGAGAGGCTAAGCGCCGAGGTGACCAGCAGAACAATGGCCACCGACAGACATAGCAGAGGACGATTGCGTATCGCGTTGAAGCCGTCGCGCCATGCTCCTTTGAAACACTGTTTGAACGTAATCGGTTCCATGTTTCCCCTTGAGCGAATATCGCTTCGTTGATCGAAGCTGTCTGGCGTGAACGCGTCACGACGCCGCCATTCTTGCAGATCGGCCCGGGACTGACAAATACGGGGATTGGCGCAGCCTGACTGGCTTCGGCAAGCGTGCCGGAGGCGGGGCGCTGGCAGGGGGGGTGAACGCCCGCGACGCGTCACGCGCCCGGCGGGCGGGTGTCGCGGGGCGGCGCTTCAGGCGGCCATGACCTTGCGCAGAACTTCCGCGTGCGTGACGACACCGACAAGCCGCGCGGCGTCGTCCAGCACGGGGAGCGTGCCGTGCCGTTGCGCCATGAGCAGCGGCACCAGCTCCGAGAGTGGCATGCTCGTCGTGGCAGCCTTCGGGTTTCCTTGCATCAGATCGCGCACTGACGGACGTTGTGCTGTGCCGAGCGCTGCGCCGAAACCTGGCCACCGCTGACGTCGAGCACGACGCGCATGAAGGTCGTGACGCGTGAGCAGCCCGATCACTCGCGCGTCGTCATCGACCACTGGCAAGGCGTCGAGTCCGTGCCGTTGTAACAGACGCCAGGCGGCAGGCACATCGTCGTTTGCCTGAACCTTCGCGAGCGGTGCCGACATGACGTCGGCGCAGGTCAGCTCCCGGGCGCGTCGTGCATAGGCTTCGCGCTGGGTGTCACGCAGCAGACTGGCCAGATCCTCCGCGGAAATGTCGAACAGTTCGCCGCGACGCTCGAGCGCTTTCTCCGCGTCAGCCGTGGTCACCGGGATGGCTGCGGCGTTGACTGGACGGGCAGGGGCCTGAGCACGCACGGCATGCGGATAGCGATGGCCGGTGAGGGCGTGATAACCGATCGCAGCGCCAAGCAGCAGCACCGATTGCAACGCAATGGGTTCGAGCACGAAGCCGTAGCCCAGCGAGTGCACGGCCGGGCCGCCAAGCACGGCGGTCAGCGCCACGGCGCCCGAAGGCGGGTGCACGCAGCGAAACGTGAACATCAGCGCGATGGAGACGCCGACCGCCGTAGCTGCCGCGACCACCGGCGACGGGATGAACGTTGCGCAAGTCACGCCAACGAAAGCCGACACCAGATTGCCGCCAAGGATCGACCACGGCTGAGCGAGGGGGCTGGCAGGCACACCGAAGAGCAGCACGGCCGAGGCCCCCATCGGGGCGACCAGCCAGGGGATATAGGTGGCCGGGCCGAACATCCAGAGCATCAGCCCACCGGTCAATGCGATCCCGCACAGTGCGCCAATCCCTGCGCGAAGGCGCTCTTTCCAGTGCACTGCCACCACGGCGGGCAAAAACCCTGCCAGCCAATCCCTTACGTCCCGTTGCGTCATTGCCATGTTGCCCCTCTCCATCGGCCGCACCGACTTGGGGCGACGTCTTGATATTTTGCGCATGATATATCGTATATCGATGGATTGGGCGGGAGGAGGGCGTGATTTTAATGCTGCGACGCAGCGAAAACACCGCGCTGTGCCGATGCGCGGCGAAATGGTGCACCAAATCAAGGAAAACGAGACGTCGAAGGCGTGTCGATTGCTTTAGCGAGCGACGCCTGATGGGAGGGGCAGGGACGAAGCGTCAGGGGGCAGGGCGAAGTGGACAAACAAATGCGGCAGGGGGTGAGCCCTGCCGCGAGACTGGCGAGTCAGTCGACGTTGGCCTGCCCCATGGACAGGCGGACAGGCGCTGCGAATCAGCGACCGCTACCGAGCACGATCTGCGAAATCAACCCGGTGCCGATGGCTACGAGCAGGAAGTCACCGCCCACGCCGACCCAGTGATAACCGCGTGGCGGCGGGTTCAGGCGGTACTGGTGATAGTCCTCGACGACGTATTGGCGATCGCGATATTGCTGCGGCACGCGGTCGCCCTTGCGCCAGTCGGGATGTTGCCAGGTGTCTTCGGCCGGGCCGCGCGGCGGCGGGCCGCCGTGTTGACCCTTGGGGCCGCCGTGCTGCGGACTGTGTCCCGGCGGTCCGCCGTGGGGTCCGCCCGGTCGTTGTCCCGGCGGGCCACCCCGGTCATCCGGGCGGCCTTGCGGTGGCGGTCCACCCTGGGCGAAGGCGAGAGAGGAGGAAACCGCCAGACCGGCGGCGAGGCAAAGCGACAGTGTCTTGCGCATCTTCATTGTTTGCACTCCTTGTCGTAGGGTCGGAAGACCGAACGCGGGGGAAGCATTCGAGATGACTTGCCAGTGACGGTCGTCGTCGCCAGTGCCGCTTTGCAGCCCGTGCGACGCCAGGCGAGCGCGAAAACCGTGCGTCCATCCTACCATCGCAGCGCAAAAAAAAGCCCGGGCATGCCGAATGTCGTTTGACTCAGGCATGCGCCGGGCAAGCAGGGACGCAGGGAAGAAACCTTGACAACACTGACCGTCAGATGACCGGGTGCATCGAAACCGGCGGCGTGCGTGGCGCGCGTCGGGGGCGGGTCGGCGTGCCACTCGTCTTGGGGGACACGAGTGCGGCCGCCGGTTCGATGCGTCCGATGCCGGGTGACGGTCCGCTCAGCCGGGCCGTCACCTGTCTTGCTGACGTGCTATTTCGTAACGCTGATTGACCTCAGCGAGCGGCCACGGTGGCATTGCCAACGGTGGCCGCCGCTGCGGTGGCAGGGGCAGCCGCAGCCGCCGGTGATGCGGGTGACGTCGGTGCGCCCGCCGCCGGCGCATCGCCCCAGCCGCCGCCGAGGGCGCGGATGAGGTTGACGGTCGACACGGCTTGCGCGCCCGCGAGTTGCACGGCGCTGCGTTGCGACTGCAGCACGGTACGCTCGGCATCGATGACATCGAGATACGCAATCGAGCCTTCCTGATACTGCGTGCGCGAGAGTTGCGCCGCGCGGCTCGACGCTTTCACGGCATCGTCCTGCGCGCGCGTTTGTGCCGCGAGCAGACGCAGATTCGACAGGTTGTCCTCGACTTCCTGGAACGCCACGAGTACCTGCTGACGGTAGTTCGCGACGTCTTCTTCATACTGCGCACGGGCACGCGACAGATTGCCGCTGCGCGCGCCGCCATCGAAGATCGGCATCGAGAGCAGGCCGCCGACGACCGGACCCAGCAGGAACGTGCGGCTCGACCAGTTGAACAGGTCACCCAGCGTGGCCGCTTCGAAGCCACCCGATCCGGTCAGCGAGAGCGACGGGAAGAATGCCGCTTTCGCGACCCCGATGCGCGCGTTCGCGGCGGCCATGGCGCGTTCGGCCGCCGCGATATCCGGACGCCGTTCGAGCAGCGCCGACGGCAGACCCGCCGGAATACGGATCGCGACCGGCACGAGCGGCGACGGCGTGAACGTGAATTCCGCCGGCGTCTTGCCCAGCAGAATCGCCAGACTGTGTTCCGACGCTGCACGCAGGCGTGCGACAGCCAGCGCATCCGATTGCGCCGTAGCCAGTTCGGCCTTGGCGCGCGCCACGTCCAACTCGCCGATATCGCCTTCGGTAAAGCGGCGCTGCACCAGCTTGAGGGCCTCTTCGCGCAGCGTTACCGTTTGCGTGTACAGCGCCTGTTCGGCGTCGAGTTCGCGCAGGTTGAAGTAGTTCTGCGCGACGTCCGCCTGAAGGGCGAGCTGTACCGAGTGGAACAGGGCTTCGCTCTGTTCGGCGTCGGCACGCGCGGCGGCCACGTTATCCGACACGCGGCCGAACAAATCGACTTCGTAGCCGACGCTCGCCTGCGCACGCCACAGCGTGTATGGCGCGATGTTCGTGCCGTCCGGCTGAAGCTGCGACGCGGGCGAGATCTTCTGACGCGTCGGGCCGAACCCGGCGTCGAGTGTCGGGAACAGGGCGGCACGCGCCTGACGCTGCACGCCGCGAGCTTCCTGCACGCGGGCGGCGGCCGCCTTCAGGTTCTGGTTGGCGGACAGCGCGTCTTCCTCGAGCTTGTCGAGTGTGGCGTCGCCGAACACCTTCCACCATTCGCCACGCGCCACGGCCTCGGAGGGCTCGGCGGTTTTCCACGTACCGGCTTCACCGGCCGGGAGTGCGGCTTCCTTGAATGCCGTCGGCGTTCCCTTGTCGGTCACCTTCGGCACTTCGTATGTGGGGGCCATCGAGCAGCCCGCCACCACCAGCAGGGTGGCGAGCAGGCCCGAGACACCCAGACTGCGTTTCATCCATTGCGATTGCATGATTGGCATCCTTCAGACTTCGGCCTTGACGTTGGCGGGCATGGTCGACGCGTGCGCACTATGCAGCGGCTTCTTGCCTGCCAGCGTGCGGAGCAGCACGTAGAACACCGGCGTCAGGACCAGACCGAAACCGGTCACCCCGATCATGCCGAAGAACACGGCCACGCCCATGGCATGACGCATTTCCGAACCGGCACCGCTCGACGTCACCAGCGGCACCACACCCATGATGAACGCGATGGACGTCATCAGAATCGGGCGCAGACGCAGACGGCTTGCCTCGATGGCGGCGGCGACGGCGCTGCGGCCTTGCATTTCCAGTTCGCGGGCAAATTCCACGATCAGAATGGCGTTCTTCGCGGACAGCCCCACCAGCACCATCAAACCGATCTGCGTGAAGATGTTGTTATCGCCTCGCGTGAGCCACACACCGAACAACGCGGACATGATGCTCATCGGCACGATCATGATCACGGCCAACGGCAACGTCAGGCTTTCGTACTGCGCGGCCAGCACCAGGAACACCAGCAGCACGGAGATCGGGAACACCCACAGTGCCGAGTCGCCCGCGAGAATCTGCTGATACGTCAGGTCGGTCCATTCGAACTTCACGCCGCGCGGCAGCGTTTCCGCGGCAATGCGTTCCACCGCGGCTTGCGCCTGACCCGACGAATAACCTGGGGCCGGGCCCCCGTTGATGTCGGCAGCGGTGTAGCCGTTGTAGCGCACCACCATCTCCGGACCATACGTCGGCGTAACCTTCACCAGCGACGAGAGCGGCACCATGTCGCCATTGCCGTTGCGCGTCTTGAGCAGGCCGATGTCGTCGGCATGCGCACGATACGGCGCGTCGGCTTGCACACGAACCTGATACACGCGACCGAACTTGTTGAAGTCGTTCACGTACAGCGAGCCGAGGTAGATCTGCATGGTGTCGAACACGTCGGTGATCGGCACACCCAACTGCTTGGCCTTCACACGATCGAGATCCACGTTCAGTTGCGGCACATTGATCTGGTACGACGAGAACGTCGGGCCCAGTTCCTTCGTCTGCGATGCCTTCTTGATGAACGCCTGCGTGGCGTCGTTCAAGGCTTCGTAGCCGAGTGCACCGCGGTCTTCGACCTGCAGCTTGAAGCCGCCGAGCGTACCGAGACCCAGCACCGGCGGGGGCGGGAACACCGCGATGAACGAGTCCTTGTTCTTCGAGTATTCGCCATTGAGTTTCGCCGCGATGGCAGCGGCCGACAGCGACTTGTCCTTTCGCTCGCTAAACGGCTTGAGCGTGACGAACACGATGCCTGCCGAGGACGAGTTGGTGAAGCCGTTGACCGACAGACCGGGGAAGGCGATGGCGCTCTTCACGCCAGGCGTCTTGAGTGCGATCGCGGACATGTCGCGGATCACGGTCTCGGTGCGGTCGAGCGACGCGCCATTGGGCAACTGAGCAAATGCGATCAGATATTCCTTGTCCTGCGCCGGCACGAAGCCGCCCGGAACGACCTTGCCCAGCAATACCGTCACACCCAGCAACACGGCGAAGATCGCCATCATGACGGCCTTGCGGCCAATCACGCGGGTCACGCCGTGCCCGTATTTCTCTGAGCCGCGATGGAACACGCGGTTGAACGCGCCGAAGAAGCCACCCAGATAACGGTTCATCTGGCGCGTGAGCCAATCCGGCTTGGCGTGATGGTCCTTGAGCAACAGGGCGGCCATGGCCGGCGAGAGCGTGAGCGAGTTGAATGCCGAGATCACCGTCGAGATGGCGATGGTCATGGCGAACTGCTTGTAGAACTGCCCCGTCAGGCCCGACATGAAAGCGAGCGGCACGAACACGGCGACCAGCGTAAGCGCGATGGCGATAATCGGACCGCTCACTTCCCGCATCGCCTGATACGTCGCTTCCTTCGGCGACAGTCCGGCTGCGATGTTACGTTCCACGTTTTCGACGACCACGATCGCATCGTCGACCACGATACCGATGGCGAGCACCATCCCGAACAGCGACAACGCATTGATCGAGTAGCCGAAGCCAAGCAGCAGGGCAAACGTCCCCACGATCGACACCGGCACGGCGAGCAGCGGAATGATCGACGCACGCCACGTTTGCAGGAACACGATCACCACCAACACCACCAGCGCAATGGCCTCGAGCAGTGTGTGCACCACGGCGCTGATCGACGAGCGCACAAATTGCGTCGGGTCGTACTCGATGCGGTACTCCACGCCTGGCGGCATATCTTTTTGCAGATCAGCCATCGCCGCGCGGACATCGTCCGAGATTTGCAGCGAATTTGCCCCCGGTGCCTGATTGATACCGAGGCCCACGGCCGGCTTGTTGTCGAGCAACGAGCGCAGGCTGTAGGTCGAGGCGTCGAGTTGCACGCGGGCCACGTCGCTCAGATGCGTGACGGCACCGTCGGGCGAGGTCTTCAGGATGATGTCGCGGAACTCTTCTTCCGTGTTCAGTCGGCCGCGCGCATTCACGTTCAGTTGCAGCGGGGTATTCGGGCCGGCCGGGGTCGCGCCGATCACACCGGCGGCAACCTGCACGTTCTGCTCGCGAATGGCCTTCACCACGTCAGACGCCGTCAGGCCACGCTGGGCCACCTTGGCCGGATCGAGCCACACGCGCATCGAGTAGTCGCCTGCGCCCCACAACTGCACTTCACCCACGCCCTTGATCCGCGAGAGGCGGTCCTTGACGTTGATGAGCGCGTAGTTGCGCAGGTAGGTCATGTCGTAGCGATCGTTCGGCGAGATCAGGTGCACCACCATCGTGAGCGTGGGCGAGGACTTGATGGTCGTCACGCCAAGACGCTGCACGTCGTCCGGCAGGCGCGGCAGCGCTTGCGAGACACGGTTTTGCACGAGCTGCTGGGCCTTGTCCGGGTCGGTGCCCAGACGGAAGGTCACGGTCGTGGTGAGGTTGCCGTCGCTGTTGGCCTGCGACTGCATGTACAGCATGTTTTCCACGCCGTTGATCTGCTCTTCGAGCGGCGAAGCCACCGTCTCGGCGATCACCTTCGGGTTGGCGCCGGGATACTGGGCATGCACGACGACCGACGGCGGGACCACTTCCGGGTACTCCGAGATCGGCAACTGGAACACGGCGATTAAGCCGGCCAGCAGCGTGATGACCGACAGAACCCCTGCAAAGATGGGTCGATCGATAAAGAATTTTGAGATGTTCATGACGAAACTCTGGGGTGTCGTTCAGCGTGCGATGAATCCGTGTGCCTGCACGCGACTTACGAACGGAAGGGACGGTCCGGTCGTGATCAGCGCGACGCCGTCTTCGTCACCGCACCCGTCTGGGGCGCGGCGGCCGAATGCGCAGCCGCACCGTCCTTGCTGCGGTTCTGCGACGTCTTCTGTGCGGCGTTGGCGCTATTCGCGGCCGGCGTAGCCGCTTTATCCGAAGCCTGGGCGGCACCGTTGGCAGCGACCGCAGTAGCGGCCACGTCGTGGGAGTCGCCGGTATCGCCGGCCATCTTCACCGTCTTCGGCGAGACCGCGTCACCCGGGCGCACGCGCTGCAGACCGTTCACGATGATGCGTTCGCCGTCCTTCAGGCCGCCGGCGATTTCCACGAGACCGCCGTGACGCTCGCCCAATTGCACTTCGCGGTACTGCACCTTGTTCTGCGAGTCGACGACCATCACGAACTTTTTGCTCTGGTCCGTGCCGACAGCGGCCTCGTCCACGAGCAGTGCCGGATGCGGTTCACCGCCACCCACGCGAATGCGGGCGTACAGGCCCGGCAGGAGCGCGCCGTCGGCGTTGTCGAAGCGTGCTCGCACGCGGATCGTGCCCGACGTCGTATCGAAACGGTTATCCACGGAATACACGGTGCCCTTGCGCGAGTAGCCGGACTCGTTGGCCAGGCCCAGATCGACGGGCACACCGCTCGGCTTCGCCGTATCGCGCGACAGATAGCGCAGATAAGTTTGTTCGTCGACGTCGAACGCGGCGTAGATCGGCGAGACCGACACCACCGTGGTCAGTGCGGGCGACTGCGCGCCTGCCGACACGGTGTTGCCGACCGTGATCTCCGCGCGCGACACGCGCCCGGCGACCGGGGCCACGATTTGCGTGTAGCCCAGGTTGATGCGTGCCGTTTCCAGTGCCGCCTGCGCAGCTTTCACATTGGCTACCGCTTCACGCGCCGCGTTTTCCTTCTGGTCGAAGTCCTTTTTCGCGATGGCGTTATCCGCGATCAGGCGTTGCGCGCGGGCCAGGTCGGTGCTGGTGAAGACGTCGCGGGCCTTGGCCGAGGCGAGCTGCGCGGCCGCACGGTCCACTTCCGCTGCATACGGACGTGGATCGATGGTGAAGAGGGCGTCACCCTTCTTCACGAGTTGACCGTCCTTGAAATGCACGGCCGTGATGGTGCCTGACACGAGCGGTTTGATATCGACGCGATCCACGGCGTCGAGCCGGCCGGAATAGCTCTGCCAGTCGGTCACGGTGCGCGAAATCACGTTGGCCACATCCACCTCCGCAGTCGGCATGACTTGGGCGGCGGGCGTGCTGGCGTCAACGCGCACGACGGTGAGCGTGCCGATGGCCAGAAGCGCCACGGTGGCGGCGGCGGCAATGAGTACAGGTTTGCGAGCGAGGGTGGTCATTTTTGAAATCTCCGGGATCGGATGGACTCACTGGGTAGAGCCGGTGGCGGGGGGCGCCAGCCGGCGTGTCAGGAACGCGGCCACCTCCCGCAACGCGGCGGGAAGGGCGGCCAGGCCGTGATGGGACGCGCTGCGATGGCGCGTGACTTGCGTCGGCACGCCGGCCGCGATGAGTTCGGCAGCGTATTTTTCGGCTTCGACGTGCAGCAGGTCGTGTTCGGCGGAAGCGATCAACGTGGGCGGCAAGCCCGCGAGACGGCGCGATTCGAGCGGCGCGGCATACGGATGCAAGCGCTGCGTGGCATGCGGCAGGTAAGCGCGATAGCACCGGGCGCATTCGCTGGCTTCGATATCGCTAGGCGTGCGGCCATCGGCCAGACGCGTCATGCTGGGATCGAGCAGCGGGGCAAGCAGTACCTGCGCGGCGACAGCAACTTCGCCACGGTCGCGCGTGATCATCGTGAGTGCCGCCGCGATATTGCCCCCGGCGTCGTGACCGACCACGGCCAGGCGACGCGGACTGGCGCCATAGCGACGGGCGTGACGTTGCAGCCAGAGCGCGGCGCACCAGGCGTCTTCCGGCGCGGCGGGAAACGGGTGTTCCGGCGCCAACGAGTAGCCAACCGAGACGACCAGCGCCGGCACGTGCGAGGCGAGGTAGCGCGCCGCGACGTCGCCGTCATCGAGCGAGCCCTTGCAGAACCCGCCGCCGTGGAAGTACAGCACGGCAGGCAGATGCGCCTCGAGCGGCACCACCACGCCGGGCTCCCCGGCATGCTCATGGGCGGCGCCCGCAGCGGCGGGGCCAACGGGCCGATAGAGGCGCAGCGTCACCGGACCGACATGGCCCGCGATACTCACCTCTTCGATGCGCAGTCCGTCTTCGGTGCGGTGCGATGGCACCGGTGTTCCCGATTTCGGCTTGGCGTTGCTTGACATATGGCTTCGGGTTCGCGCGAGCGATACCCCTCTCATGACATTCGATGGAGCGAAGTCTAGAGGCCACGGACATTAGGATAAACGCCTATAATTTGGCAACACTGTTCGGCCAGCTCGACTAATCGGTGTCGGCCTTATGGGCATTGGCTTATGCCTCCGACCAATATGCATATGCATCGGGGGTGCAGGCAAAAAATGCCGGATCGGCTAGTGCAACAGTGCTTTTGAATGGGGAAACAGCATGGATCGCTTGCAAGCGATGCAGGTCTTCACGCGAGTGGTCGAGGCGAACAGTTTTTCGCGCGCGGCCGACAATCTCGGGTTGCCGCGCACCTCGGTGACCACGATTATTCAAAACCTTGAGTCCCATCTGGGCACGCGGCTGTTGCAGCGCACGACCCGGCGGCTCAATCTGACACCCGACGGCGCGGCGTATTACGAGCGCTGCCTGCGCATCCTCGCGGATATCGAGGAGACGGAGTCGTCATTCCGCGAGAGCAGCCAGCGGGTGCGTGGCAAGCTGCGCATCGACATGCCGGGCTCGCTCGGCAAGCTCGTGGTGCTGCCGTCGTTGTGCGAGTTTCACGACCGTTATCCGGAAATCGAACTCATGGTCGGCATGGGCGATAAGCCGGTCGATCTGATTCAGGAAGGCGTCGACTGTGTGTTGCGCGTTGGCACGCTTCAGGATTCGAGCCTTGTCGCGCGGCGCGTGGGCATGTTTCAGAGTCTGACGTGTGCGTCGCCGGCGTATCTGGAGCGCATGGGCATGCCGCATACGCTCGAGGATCTGCAACGGCACACGGCGGTGCATTACTTCTCGAGCCGGACAGGGCGCGTGATCGAGGAGCAGTTCCTCGTGGACGGCAAGGAAGTCGAGATCAGCATGCAGGGTTCGGTCGCCGTGAACGACGCCGAGGCCTATCTGCAACTGGGGCTGGCGGGCTTCGGCACGGTGCAACTGGCGCGTTTCATGGCGTTGCCGTATCTGCAATCGGGCCAACTGGTCGAGGTGCTGCATCAGTGGAAGCCGCCGCCCATGCCGATTTCAGCGGTATATCCGCATAATCGTCATTTGTCGCCTAAAGTTCGCGTATTTGTTGATTTCATCGCTGAACTCTTCGAGCGCTGCCCGTTGCTCCAGGGGCTCGACGAGACGGCTGGGCAATGCAAGCCGACCGTGGCGGCGACCGATGCCGATGGCCGCTGGGCTTCGTATGGCACCGAAATGGCACCGCAGGAAGTCGTGGTTTGACGATGACACCGGTCGCGCGAGTTCGCCTCGCCACGCCGGAGGATGCGCCCGCACTGCCGCCTGTCGAGCGAAGTGCGGGTGCATTGTTTCGCACCTTGCCGACGTTGGCATGGTTGGCGGACAGTGAGGGCACGCCACTGGCGCGGCACCGCGAACTGATCGGGCAGGGCACCGTGTGGGTGGCTGCCGATTCAGGCGATACGCCGGTCGCATTTCTGGAAGCCGAGGTCGTCGGTGACGAATTGCATGTGTGGGAAATGTCGGTGCATCGCGATTGGCAATCGCGGGGACTGGGGCGGGCGTTGCTGACGGCAGCCATCGAGCACGCAAGGCGCGCGGGATTGGCGGCGCTGACGCTGACGACGTTTTGCGACGTGCCCTGGAATGCGCCGTTCTACGCGCGCCTGGGTTTTGTGCCCATCGCCGAGTCTGCGCTAAGCGAGCGGCTCAGGCGCGTGCTGGCTCACGAGGTTGCTGCCGGACTACCTGCGGCGCGACGTTGGGCAATGCGCAAGGGACTTGCGTCGCGCCGCCTTGGATAGCCCTGGCTCAAGCGTATTGAGCCAGTCCGTTACCCAGGGACCAATTCTCTTTCAAAACCTCCACAAGGCTCACGAATACGTCCTCTGAGCGAATGCCCGGGTTTTCGCCGAGCAATTCCGCTGTCCGCCGGAACAGCGCTTTTTTCTGCGCTTCCGTGCGAGTGTTGTTCGCCGTGATCTGGATGAACACAAGGTCGTCGCTTCGCGCAACGCCAAGATAAGAGGCCCCGTAACGAAAATTGGCAGCGTCATGCTCGGTAATGGTCATGAACTGATCATCTTCGGGAACGTTGAACGTTTCGCGCAGCGCAAGATAAACGCTGTCGAAGATTGCCTGCTTGTAGGCGTCAGTTTTCCCGGTGCGCAGCGAGATGTGGGCGAGAGGCATCATGTGTCCTTTTCAAGTGGTGTCGCTCCATATTATTTATAATTTGTGCTTATCGTAATTAATTTCAAAGATAACGATTTGAAATGATTGGATCCCCTCTTGATCTCGATGCCGTCACCGCCTTCGTTCGTGTCGCCGAATTTGGCAGTTTCACGCGGGCCGCCGAAGCCATGGGGACGACGCAGGCAGCGATCAGTCTGAAACTCAAGCGGCTCGAAGACCGGCTCGGCTTCCGGCTCGTTGAGCGAACGCCCCGATACGTAGCGCTTTCGGCACGCGGTACGACTTTCCTTGAGCATGCCCGCGAACTGCTGGCGGTTCATGATCGTGCACTTTCTGCCTTTGCCAGCGCCCGGCAACGTCTTGCTATTGGCATCAGTGACCACGTGGCGGGGCCGGAACTCCCCGCGCTCATCGCGCGTATGAACGCGCAGGATCCGGATTTATTGATCGAAATCCGGATCGCCACGTCCGGTGACCTGCTTCAGCGTTTCGATCGTCGCGAGCTGGACGCCGTGGTGGTACGCCTGCATGTTGGCCGGAGCGACGGGAAGGTTCTTGCCGAGGAAAAACTGGGCTGGTTCGCCGCGCCAAACTGGCAGCATCGGGCAGACGAGCCCTTGCCGATTGCCACACTCGCCGAACCCTGTGGTGTGCGTGCGTTGGCCGCCGAACTTCTCGATGCGGCCGATGTGCCATGGAGAGAAATTTTTGTCGGCGGTGGCGTGGCCGCGGTCGCCGCTGCCGTCATGTCGGGACTCGGCATTGCCGCCCTGGCGCCTCGAATGCTGCCGTTCGGTGCCGTCGACATCGGGGCGAGGCTCGGGCTTCCCGAACTGCCGCAGCTCCCCATCTTGCTTCACACGCGGATCAAGGAGGGGCGGGCGCATGACGCGCTCGTCGCGCTTGGCGCCGCCTTCAGGGGGGCCGTGCGCAGCTAGCGAGTCGGGCCGCAGCGATGGCTCAATCGGCGCTGAGCGTCTTTGGCACCGGATACCGCGTGCCGTCGTATTCCAGTGTGACGCTGGGCCGCTTCGATGTGCTTTCCTTGCTCGCACAGTCATTACGCGTCGGCTTGTTTGTCGTCGTCACGGTTTTCTCGCTGACGACGAGTTTTGCATAGCCGTCCTTACCCGCCGGGCCCACAGCGACCGCACGCGAGGTATCGGAAAAACTCCCCGCGCAATTCCCGTCCCATTCGCCACCCCCAGCCTGCGTCGCCAGTTTGTCGACGACTTTGCGCAGCGTCGCGCCATCGATCACATACAGACTCAGCGACGATTGCGAGAAGGGATTCACGCGCGACGACCCCTCGAAATCCGCCCGCACGCCAAACGCGAGCACCTGCGGCGTCAGCCGCCATGGCGCCGTGTCGAGTGAAATACTGCGCAGTCTGACGGCGTCGGAAATCAGCGCCGATGGCTCGAAGCGATGAGCGACCACTTTCCCCGTCTGACTGTCGGTCACGAGCACATCCACGTCGTAGACCTTGTCGTCGTCCGTGTCACCTGGTTGCGGCAATGGCAATGCGGCCAGCGTGAGCGCCGGATTGGCGGGCCAGACCTTGCAACTGGCCAGATCGGTGTCGAGCGTGCGACCTGGGTGCAGAGTCTTCGTCCACGCTTCAAGACGATCACGGCAATCCGCCTGTGCCAGTAATGGCACGAAGAGGACAGCGCATGCAGCGAGCATTTTCATCGGGTCGTTCTCCATATTCGCATCGTCAATCGCGCGATTCTACGTCGTCGCGAGAGCACGAGCCTAACCCTCGCGCGTGACGCTACGGACATTGATCGATAAGGGAGCAAGGCAAGGGCTAGCAGCATTGTGCGTTCAGCGCTTTGCCAAAAGATCAGGGGCGCCGAAGCGCCCCTGCTGACAGTCATGCAATCCAACGAGTTCAGCGAGCGCTGGCCTCGGCGACGCGTTGCGAGATGTGCGCCAGGGCTTCGTCCACCTGATCGATGAGGATCAGGCACAGGTCGCCGGGTTGCAGACGGGCAAGCGCCGTGTCGATGGCCACGAACTCACCGTGAATTTCATCGATATGGCTCGCACGACGCGCATCGACCAGACCTTCGCGCAACAGTCGCAGCACTTCACCGTCTTCACGGCCGCGTTGGCATTGGTCCTGATAAAGCAACACGTCGTCGAATGCGTCGCCGAGGATCTGCGTCTGGCGGCGAATGTCTTCGTCACGACGGTCGCCTGCGCCCGAAATCACCACTGAACGGCGACGTGCCGGCATCGTTTCCACGGCCTGCGTCAAGGCGGCGATGGCGTCCGGATTGTGGCCGTAGTCGGCAATCACGGTCGCGCCCTTGTAGTCGAACACGTTGAAGCGGCCCGGTGCGGTCCCCGCGTCGTTCACGAACGTGGCCAACCCGGCACGGATCGTGGTCGGATCGATATTCAGCGCCCACGCGGCACCGACGGCCGCCATCGCGTTCTCGACCTGGAAGCCGATGGCGCCACCGCGCGTGAGCGGAATCGCTGCCAGCGCATAGCGGGTCTCTTCGCTACCGTGCGAGGTCACGATGTTGCCGCCGTCGACGTACACCACACGCTTGCCTTTCGCGCGATGCGTGGCGAGGACCGGGTGCGAGGCGTCGAGTGCGAAGTACGTCACGTCTCCCGGGCAGGCATCGGCCATGCGCGCGACCATCGGGTCGGCCGCGTTGAGCACGGCCATGCCGCGCGGCGCCACATTGCGCACGATCACGCTCTTGAGCACGGCGAGATCTTCCACCGTATGGATGTACGACAGGCCCAGATGGTCGCCCATGCCGATGTTGGTCACTACGGCGACGTCGCAACGGTCATAGGCCAGACCTTCGCGCAGCAGGCCGCCGCGCGCAGTCTCGAACACCGCGGCGTCCACATCCGGGTGCATCAGCACGTTGCGGGCACTGCGCGGGCCGCTGCAATCGCCCGTGTCGATACGTTGGCCGCTGATATAGATGCCGTCGGTGCCGGTCATGCCGACGCGCAGGCCTTGCTGAGCGATCAGATGCGCAATCAGACGAACCGTGGTTGTCTTGCCGTTCGTGCCGGAGACGGCCACGACCGGGATGCGGCCATCGTCACCGTCTTCGAACATCGTCGAAACGATGGCTTCGCCGACCGCGCGGCCTTTGCCATACGACGGCTGAAGGTGCATGCGCAGTCCTGGCGCTGCGTTGACTTCCACAATGCCACCGGCCTGATCTTCAAACGGCTTGATGACGGTCTCACATACGGCGTCCACACCGGCGATGTCGAGACCGACTTGCTGGGCCGCTGCCACGGCGCGCGCCGCGATTTCCGGATGCACGTCGTCGGTCACATCGGTGGCGGTGCCGCCGGTCGACAGGTTGGCGTTGTTGCGCAACACGACACGCGCACCGGATTCCGGCACGGAGTCGGCGTTGAGCCCCTGCTTGGCGAGCGTGGCGAGTGCGATGTCGTCGAAACGAATCTTGGTAAGCGACGTGGCATGGCCTTCGCCACGGCGCGGGTCGGCGTTGACCGTTTCGACCAGTTGACGCACGGTATGTACGCCGTCGCCGGTCACTTGCGGCGGGTCGCGCCGGGCTGCCGCTACCAGCTTGTTGCCGATGACGAGCAGACGGAAATCGTGGCCCGGAATGTAGCGCTCGATGATGACGTCGCGGCTGATGTCCTGCGCTGCCTCGAAAGCCGTCTCGATTTCTTCGCGCGTGCGCAGACGCACGGCCACACCCTTGCCCTGATTGCCGTCGCGCGGCTTGACCACGACCGGTGCGTCGATTTCCTGTACCAGCTTCCACGCGTCTTCGATGTCGCGCACCGTGCCGCCGAGCGGCACGGGAACACCGGCGGCGTGCAGCAGCGTCTTGGTCAGATCCTTGTCCTGTGCAATCGATTCGGCCACGGCCGACGTGCGGTCGGTTTCGGCAGCTTGAATGCGACGCTGCTTGCTGCCCCAGCCGAATTGCACCATCGACCCTTCGGTCAGGCGGCGATACGGAATACCGCGCGCCACAGCGGCGTACACGATCGAGCCGGTCGAGGGCCCAAGGCGCACGTCTTCATCCAGATCGCGAAGGCGGTAGAGGGCGTCGGCGAGATCGAACGGCGCGTCTTCCAGTGCGGCGTTGATCAGTTGCTGCGCCAGCTCGAAGGCAAGACGACCAACCGGCTCTTCGCTGTACTGCACCACGACCTGGAACGTGCCCGGCTCGATGGTTTGCGTCGTCTGGCTGAACGTGACCGGGCAGCCGGCCGCGGCTTGCAGTTGCAAGGCCGTGGTGGCGAGGGCATCGGCCAGCGACACCGGACGCTCTTCGGCGTCGGGCGTGAGCGCATGCAGCTCGGGAAAGCGCGCGCGCAAACGGGCCTCGAAACCGGCCAGATTGCCGATCGAGTATTCCAGATCGGTGCACGTCACGATGGCCTCGATGGCGGTGTGACGGCTCCAGAGGTTCGGCCCGCGCAGGGCGCGGATACGGGAGACTTCCATAAATTGCAATCCCTGTCTGTCCACTTCGCGTCCCTGAATAACGGATGGTTGGCGAGAAAAACGACTGTGGCTTGGGTATTCGGTTCTATCTATATATGGCCGGCGGCGGCAGAGTTTCCTGCGCGCCGCCTCTTGCGGCTGACCCGGCTCAGGCAGCCAGCGCGGGCATCGGCTGGCCCATCCACAGATGCACGAGATCGAGCATCGCGGTGGCGCCGCCTTCGTCGGCCTGCAACACGAGCAGATCGCCGCTTACCAACTGCGCCAGTGCAGCTTGCGCGGCAACCCGACGCTCGGCGGCATCGGTGACTTGCACCTTGCAGCCTGCGGCATCGATGCCCGCGCGCAGTTGCGCACGAGACTCTGCCAGCGCTCGCTTGCGCTCGACGCTCACGTCGTCGCACAACACCACACGGTCAAACGTCTGCGCCAGCAGCTTGCCTTCGGCCTGCAAGTCTTCGTCCATGCGGTCTACGCCGGGGCCGTACACCGCAATGCGGCGCTCGGCGGGCAGCTTGGCCAGCGCTGCCGCGAGGGCAGCCAGCGCCGGGGCGTTATGGGCATCGTCGACGATGACGGTTGCGCCTTGCTTTTCAAACAGCGTGAAGCGGCCCGGGGCATCTACCTGACCCACGTCGAACGTGGTCACGCCGGTGCGCAGCACGTCGAGCGCTACGCCCATCGACCAGGCCGCCGCCACGGCGGCAAGCACGTTCTCGATCTGGAAGTCGACCCGACCTGCGTAGGTCAGCGGCATGTTGGCCGTGGCGCCCACGCCGGTTTCTTCCGAACCGGTGGCCAGCACGACCTGGCCGTTGCGCACAAAGACCACGCGCTTGCCGGCGGCGCGGTGCGCCACGATAGCCGGCAGGTGTTCGTCCAGCCCGAAGAAGATCACGTCGCCATCGCACAGCTCTGCCATTTCCACCACGAGCGGATCGCGGGCATTGAGCACGGCCACGCCGTCGGGCAGGACCACGTCGACTTGCGTGCGAAGCACACTGAACATGCGGTCGACGTCTTCGACGAAATACTGGCCCAGGTGGTCGGGGCGGTCGATGTTGGTCACGATACCGACCTGGCAGCGATCGTAGGCGAGACCTTCGGAGAGGATGGCGGTGCTGTCGTTTTCGAAGACGGCGGCCGTCACGCTGGCATTCATCAGCACGCGGTGCGCTGCATCCCAATTGGCGCAGTCGCCGCGTTGCACCAGACGCTTGTCGAGGAACAGACCATCGCTGCACGCGAGGCCGGTATGCTCGCCCGCCAGTTGCAGCAGGTGGGTGAGCAGACGCGCCGTGACGGTCTTGCCGTTGGTGCCGGTGATGCCGACGACCGGAATGCGTCCGGCGTCCCCGTCGGGGAACAGATGGTCGACGATGGCTCGGCCGACCGGGCGCGGTGTGCCATCGGCCGGCTTCAGGTGCATGAGCAGGCCGGGGCCGGCGTTGACTTCCACGATGGCGCCCCGTTGTTCTGCCAACGGACGGGAAATGTCTTCCGCCACCAGATCGACGCCGGCGATATCCAGACCGACAATGCGCGCGGCCAGCGACGCGTGGGCGGCCACGCTCGGGTGCACGCGGTCGGTGACGTCGAAAGCGACGTTGCCGTTGCGCTGGATCAGCACGTTCTTGCCCTCGGGCGGTACGGCGTCGGCGTCGAAGCCCTGGCGCTTGAGTTCAAGGCGAGCCGACGAATCGATACGCACGCGGTTCAGCGGCTGGTCTTCGGCGCTGCCGCGACGCGGATCGCTGTTGATCTGCAGTTCGATGAGTTCCGAGACAGTGTGCTTGCCATCGCCGACCACCGAGGCCATTTCGCCCATAGCGGCGGCCACGACACGGCCACCCACGACCAGCAGGCGGTGCTCCAGCCCCGACACGAAGCGCTCGACGATCACGCCGTTGCCTTCTTCCAGCGCGACGTCGAATGCCGTGGTGACTTCGTCTCGCGTGGTGAGATTGATAAACACACCACGACCATGGTTCCCGTCGTATGGTTTGACGACCACCGGCAGGCCGATGTCCTGTGCGGCGTCCCAGGCGTCTTCGGCGCTCTCGACCAGACGGCCTTCCGGCACGGGCACGCCGCACGATTCGAGCAGTTGCTTGGTCAGGTCTTTGTCGCGCGAGATGCTCTCGGCAATGGCGGGGGTGCGGTCGGTCTCGGCGGTCCAGATGCGTCGGGCGGCTGCGCCGTAGCCAAGTTGCACCAGATTGCCGTCGGACAGGCGGATATGCGGGATGTCGCGGTCGTCGGCGGCATCGACAATGCACGCGGTGCTCGGGCCGAGACAATGCTTGTCCACCAGACCGCGCAGGTTCTCGACGGCGGCTTCCACGTCGTAGGGGCGGTCTTCGATGGCCGCCATGACCAGATCGCGGGCGGCAAACAGGGCTGCGCGGGTCACGTCTTCATGCCAGGCGCGCACGATCACCTTATAGACGCCGGAGATCGGAGTTTCGCGGGCCTTGCCGAAACCGCCGGGCATGCCGGCGAGGTTTTGCAGCTCGAGCGTGACATGCTCGAGAATATGGCCGGGCCACGTGCCTTCGCGCAGGCGCTGAAGGAAGCCGCCACGCTCGCCGATGCTGCAGCGATGCTCGATGAGGGAGGGCAGCCACTCGGACAGCCGCTCGGGGAACCCCGGGATCTTGTTGGACGGGAACTCCTCGAGTTCGCCGATATCGACCCATGCCTCAAGCACCGGCCGATATGTCCACATATTCGGGCCGCGCAGCGACAGGACATCGAAAATCTCAATGTCTTTCTTTTTCATTCTTAAGGCTAATTCACGCGTCAAGGCTGGGTTCGGAGAAGCCGGCGAGGCCGATTTCAGGCGGCACAGCCGGTCGCGCTCGTTCAGTTAACTGGTTACTTAACGTAAAAATCCGTAAACGGTTGACCGTCGCAACAATATTTCCATGCTGCACCGTGTCATCGGGGAACTCCGCGCCGCAAAAGGCATCGCTGTGGTTATACTTGCGGCAATTTCGCGGACTGACAGGGAAAGTCCGCCTCGATTTTTCCTCGTTTGCCTCGTTGTCCGCCCCTTGAGGACACGTCTGCCGCAGCAATGACCGACACCTCCGCTTCTGCGGCATCTTCTGCCGCCACCCCGACACCGTCGTCCGAGCGCAACCCTGCCGGTGCCTCAGGCGGTGCGGCCTGCACGTCCCCCGTTTCTGCCCGCAATGCCGCCGCCGAGACCTGGTATCCGGATCTCGCCGCGCAACTGGCCGATGGCGAGACGGTGCTGGCCTGGCTCACTGTCGACCTGGACGCTCAACTGCACTTCGCCCGTGGCCTGGTGGTCGCCACCGAGCGCCGGTTGCTCGCCCGTGAGGCGCGTCGTGAGGCGTCGCGCAGTGGCGAGGGCTGGCAGTCGTGGCCGTATCGCGCCGACCTGTCGCTCACGCACACCGATCACGCGGGCGTTGGCTCGCTGGAGTTGTGCGATGCCCGCGAGAAGCTGGCGAACTGGCGTTACACCCTCGGTCACAACCCGGCGGCGCTGACGCTGATGGACACCGTCGCGCGTCACCGTGAGGCATTGGCGGCGGGACATGCGGCCAGCCATGAGGCGGCGGGCGAGACGGGCACATGTCCGATCTGTCAGGCCGAGCTGCCGCCCGGGGTGGACGATTGCCCGCAGTGCAACCCGGAGGTGGAAGCCCCACCGTCCACGTGGGCATTGCTGCGCTTGTGGCGCTTCGCCCGCCCGTATCGTTTCCAGTTACTCGCCGGTTTTCTGCTCACGCTTTGTGCGACGGGCGCCACGTTGATCCCGCCGTATCTGACGATGCCGCTCATGGACAACGTGCTGATCCCGTTCCAGAACGGTCAGCCCATCGATTATCAGCTGGTGGGAATGTACTTGTCGGGCCTGTTGGGCGCGGGTGTCGTCGCCTGGGTGCTCGGTTGGGCGCGCACGTATTTGCTCGCGAAGGTGTCGGAGCGCATCGGGGCCGATCTGCGCACCGCGACCTACTCGCATTTGCTGCGTCTCTCGCTCGAGTACTTCGGCGGCAAGCGCACGGGCGACCTGATGGCGCGCATCGGCTCGGAGAGCGATCGCATCTGCGTGTTTCTCTCGCTGCACTTGCTCGACTTCGCGACCGATGTGCTGATGATCATCATGACGGCGGTCATCCTCGTGTCGATCAACCCGTGGCTTGCCGTGGTTACACTCGTGCCGCTGCCGTTCATTGCATGGTTGATTCATCTGGTGCGTGATCGTCTGCGTCATGGCTTCGAGAAGGTCGACCGGATCTGGGCAGAGATCACCAACGTGCTTGCCGACACGATTCCGGGCATTCGCGTGGTGAAGGCATTTGCGCAGGAGAACCGCGAAGTCGCGCGTTTCAAGGAAGCCAACCGCCACAACCTCGTGGTCAATGACCGCGTGAACAAGGTGTGGTCGTTGTTCTCGCCGACCGTGACGTTCCTGACGGAAGTGGGCCTGCTGGTGGTCTGGATCTTCGGTATCTGGCAGATCTCCAAGCATGAGATCACCGTCGGTGTGCTCGCGGCGTTCCTGACCTACATCAGCCGCTTCTATACCCGTCTCGATTCGATGAGCCGCATTGTGTCGGTCACGCAAAAGGCCGCCGCAGGCGCGAAGCGCATCTTCGATGTGCTCGATCACGTCTCGAACGTGCCGGAACCGGTCAATCCGGTGCATCTGAAAGAGGTGAAGGGCGCGATCGATCTGCGCGACATTGGCTTCCGCTATGGCAATCGGTCGGTGATCCGCGGCATGGATCTGCGCATTGCACCCGGCGAGATGATCGGTCTGGTCGGTCACAGCGGGTCGGGCAAGAGCACGCTGGTCAACCTGATCTGCCGCTTCTACGACGTGGCGGAAGGTTCGATCCAGATCGACGGTGTGGACATTCGCGCGCTGCCGGTCTCGGACTTCCGCCGCAATGTCGGGCTCGTGTTGCAGGAGCCGTTCCTGTTCTTCGGCACGATTGCGGACAACATCGCCTACGGCAAGCCGGAGGCCACGCGCGCCGAGATCGTGGCCGCCGCCCG
Source organism: Pandoraea fibrosis (assembly GCF_000807775.2). Taxonomy (NCBI): domain Bacteria; kingdom Pseudomonadati; phylum Pseudomonadota; class Betaproteobacteria; order Burkholderiales; family Burkholderiaceae; genus Pandoraea; species Pandoraea fibrosis. The sequence continues at coordinate 3,186,253 of NZ_CP047385.1, forward strand.
CGCGGCGCACGCCCACGAATTCATCCTGCGTCTGCCGCACGGCTACGACTCACTGGTTGGCGAGCGCGGGCAGGCACTCTCGGGGGGCGAGCGTCAACGCATTTCGATTGCGCGCGCGCTGCTGATCGATCCGCGCATTCTGATTCTCGATGAGGCGACGTCGTCGGTCGACACGGCCACCGAGAAGGAAATTCAGAAGGCGCTCGACAACCTCGTCAAGGGCCGCACGACGATTGCCATCGCGCACCGGTTGTCGACGCTGCGCAAGGCCGACCGGCTGGTGGTGCTCGACCGCGGCAAGATCGTCGAAGTGGGTAACCACGATGAACTGATCGCTCGCGAAGGCGCGTACTACAAGCTCTATCAGGCGCAGCAGCGCAATGTCGATACGGATATCGATGCGGTGGTCGAGTCGGCCGAAGCGGCAGCGACCGTCGCCGCCGTGAGCGCAGCGCCGGCCCAGCAGCTCTCCGTCAACTGAACGTTCGCGAAGCCATTTATGCAGATCGATTTCACTTTGTCGCGCAACGCCTTCGGACGGTTGGTGCTGACGGATGCCAATGGCATCTCCCACGAAGGCGTGGTGCCCGTGCGGGCATTTCCGATTGCCGCGCCGAACGACGGCCTCGCGCTCGTGAGCACGGAAGGGCGCGAGCTGGTCTGGCTCGATTCGCTCGACGAACTGCCCGCCGACATGCGTGCCTTGTTGGGGGAAGAACTTGCCGCACGCGAGTTCATGCCCGAGGTGCTGCGCATTCTGGGCGTGTCGACGTATGCCACGCCGAGTACCTGGACCGTCGAGACGAACCGGGGCGAGGCATCGTTTGTCTTGCGCGGTGAAGAGGACATCCGGCGGTTGGGCGGACAGACGTTGCTCATCTCCGACAGTCACGGCATTCACTTCCTTATTCGCGACGCGGGCAAGCTCGACAAGCCGAGCCGGAAGATCCTCGACCGCTTTCTCTGACGTCATTCGTGTAACTGAACTTCGCCGGACCGCGCAGCACTGGTAAAATCGCCGTTTTGCTTTTTGCGGTGATGCCCGATGTGGTTCAAGAATCTTCAGTTGCACCGAATTCCTGCCGGTTGGTCCATGAGCGTCGCGCAAATGGAAGAGGCGCTCGAGAAGCACGCCTTCCGCGAGGGCGGCAGCCTCGAAATGCAAGTGCAGGGCTGGGCGCCGCCGCGTGAGGGCGGCGAACTCGTGCACAGCATCAACCGCCAGTTCCTGTTGGCCTACCGCGCCGAGAAGAAGCTGCTGCCGTCGACCGTGGTCAATCAGGTCACGCGCGCCAAAGCGGCCGAGCTTGAAGAGCAGCAAGGCTTCAAGCCGGGCCGCAAGCAGATGAAGGAACTCAAGGAGCAGGTGACCGACGAGTTGTTGCCGCGTGCGTTCGGTATTCGCCGCGACACGCGTGTGTGGATCGACCCGGTCAATCGCTGGCTGGTGATCGATGCCGCTTCGCCCGCCAAGGCCGACGAAGTGCGCAGCCTGCTGCTCAAGACGCTTGATATCACACTCGAGAACGTGGAACTCAACGAAGCGCCGGTGTCGGTGATGACGTCGTGGCTTGCCGGCAACGATGCGCCGGGGGGCTTCACCGTCGATCAGGACGTGGAACTGCGCTCGAACACCGACGAGAAGGCCGCCGTGCGCTATGTGCGTCACCCGCTCGACGGTGCGGATGTGCGTCAACACATCGAAGCGGGCAAGCGCTGCACCAAGCTTGCCATGACGTGGAACGATCGCATCTCGTTCGTGCTGACCGACAGCTTCGTCATCAAGCGCGTGACGCCGCTCGACATCATCAAGGACGCCGCCGACCCGACGGCCGAAGGCGAGGCCGAGAAGTTCGACGCCGACGTTGCCCTCATGACCGGCGAACTCGCTCGCATGCTCGACGATCTGATCGAGGCTGTGGGCGGTGAGCGTCAGATGGACAAGGCTGCCTGACGCGACGCGTATTCGTCTGTCGCGAACTCGCGAGTCTCGCAAGACAAACGCCGCGATGCCCGTAGGGGCGTCGTGGCGTTTTTGCGTTTGATGCGTCGTGCGCTCCGGACTATGCGCGTGCGGCCGGGTCCAGCAGATAAATGCCCTGCGAGAGCGCTTGCTTGACCTGACGCGTGGCGTCGTCCACGGACACTTCCTCTGCTCCGGCCTCGATGGCGTCGAAGGCCTGACGCACGACGTCCGACGGTGCCAGCTTCTCTGCCTCGAAACCGCGCGTGAGGTCGGTATCGATGTACCCGGCATGCAAGCCGACCACCTGCGTGTGCTGCGGGCGAAGTGCCTGACGCAGGCCGTTCGTCAGCGACCACGCCGCCGACTTGGTAATCGAATACTCGGGAAGCGCGTCCGAGCTGATCCAGCTAACGATCGAGAGCACGTTGAGCAGGGCGCCGCCGCCGTTGCGTCCCAGCGTGCCGGCGAAGGCCTGCGACATGGCCAGTACGCCGAAGAGGTTGGTCTCCAGCGTCTCACGCAGCAGTTCCGCCGAGCCTGGGCGCGTCAGGCCTTCCGTCACGCGCGCGATGCCCGCATTGTTGATGAGCAGCGTGACGTCACCGGCCAGCCGGGCAGCGGCGGCCACGTCTTCCGGACGGTTCACGTCCAGCTTGACCGGGATCACACCCGGCAATGTGACGTTGGACGGATCGCGTGAACCGGCGTACACCTTCCTCGCGCCGCGTGCGAGCGCCTGTTTTGCAAACTCCAGCCCCAGACCGCGATTGGCACCGGTGACGAATACGACGGCATCTTTGATCTTCATTTCAGAACTCCAGCAAGGGATGAGACCGCGCGAGCCATAGGGCCGACATGCGGTTTGGGCTATACTGCATGACAATTGTGATCGCCATCGTCATGGGGTGATGCATTGTGCCGAGTGGGATGCCGGCATGTCAATGGTGATCGACATTGTCTTTTTCGATGGCCGCGATAGGTGCGATTGCGCAAGCGGACGTGAGGAGCAGGAGATGGGCATTTCCAGAGAGCAGGCCGCAGAAAACCGCGAGGCGATTATCGCCGCGGCGGAACGGCTGTTTCGTGAGCATGGGGTAGACGCCGTGGGACTGACGGCGCTCATGAAAGCGGCCGGTTTCACCCAGGGCGGGTTCTACAACCACTTCAAGTCGAAGGATGCGCTCGTCGCCGCGGTCATGGCGCGCGCGGTTGCGGCCAGCGAAGGGGCGCTGGCGGGAGGGGATCCGGCGTTGGAGGTGGCGTTATCGCCCGAGGAGCGTGTCGGACGGTATCTGTCGCCCGCCCATCGGGACGACGTGGCATGCGGCTGTCCGATGGCGGGATTCGCTGGCGATGCGCCACGCCTCGGTGACGAGGCACAGGCGTGCTATGCGAAAGGCCTGTCGGAGGCGATCGCCCGGATGTCGGCAGCGGGTGTCGAGCGGGGGCTGAGCCCGGAACAGGCGACGCAAGCGGCGATGGCACGCTTCGCGCAGATGGTCGGCACGCTCGTCCTGTCGCGTGCGGTCTTGAGTGCCGACCCCGTGTTGTCCGACGCGTTACTGGCCGCAGGGCGTCAGGCGCTCAACGGGCGCGGGGCGCACGACTGAACGCACGGCCGGGACGTTGTCAGCGCTGCGGCCAGCGCCACGTTGCGCGCAACCGATCGCGCAGAAAATCCACGAACGCGCGTGTGCGCGGCGCGAGGTGCCGGCTATGCGGATAGACCGCATGCAGTGGCGACGCGGGGATTTGCAGCGATGGCAGCACACGCACGAGGCGGCCTGCCTGGATATCGTCCCCGACATCCCAGATGGACTTTTGCGTAATGCCTGCGCCATGCAGTGCAAGCTCGTGGGCCGTGTCGCCATCGTCGACGACATAGGTATCGCGCACCTGAATTCGTAACGTTTCGGATTGCCACACAAAGCGCCAGTCGCCGTGCGGTGCGTGGCCGAACAGAATGCAATCGTGCTGTTGCAGATCGCCCGCGTCCTGCGGCGTGCCGCGCCGGGCCAGATAGTCGGCGGACGCGACCAGCACGCGGTAGTTCGGGGCCAGTTCCTGAGCGACGAGGCTGGAGTCGGGCAGGGTGCCGACGCGGATGGCAACGTCGATACCGTGTGCGACCAGATCGACCCACAGATCGCTCAATTCGAGATGCACCTTCAGATCCGGATGCCGTTCGCGAAACGCGACCAGCAGCGGGGCAAGGTGGCGGCGTCCGAATGCGCGCGGGGCGCTGATTCGAAGCACGCCGCCAACGGTGCCTGCCTGACGCGTCATCAACCGCTCGGTCTCGCTGATCTCCGCCAATATGCGCTGGCAGCATCCGTGAAATACCTGACCCTCTTCCGTGAGCGCCTGCTTGCGCGTCGTGCGATTGAGCAGGCGCACGCCCAGGCGCTGCTCGAGCAGCCCAAGCCGCTTGCTGACGACCGCGAGCGACAGGCCAAGCTCTCGCGCCGCCGCCGACATGCTGCCCGTGGTAACGACCCGGTCGAAGAGGGTGAGGTCCAGCGTCTGGTCGATCATCGCGGTTCGATTCTCAAAAATTTGAAGAGAGTCATTCAGTTTCTCCGGGGATTATCGTTCGTCGCGACGAGGATCACAATGGCGCCAAGACATCGCGCAACGGTGCTTGCCTTGGGAGGCAGGGTTGCCCAGCGATGTCGTAGCGCATTCATCGTTACGATCACTTTCTGGAGGCTCATCATGTTCAATTTCGAAGGTCAGCGCGTGTTGGTCATTGGCGGTAGTTCCGGTATCGGCCGTGCGGCAGCTCAGGCGTTCGCCAAAGCCGGTGCCGCGGTGACGATTGCCTCGCGGAATCAGGCCAAGCTTGACGACGCGCTCGCCACGATCGGCACCACGGCTCGCGCTGTCGTGCTCGACACAGGGGATGCGGCGGCCGTGGAGCGATTCTTTGCCGATCACGCCCCCTGGCAGCACGTGGTCATTTCGGCCGCACAAACGCCGACCGGGCAAGTTCGCAAGCTCTCGCTGGAAGATGCGCACACGGCTTTCGGCAGCAAGTTCTGGGGTACGTATCACGTGGCACGCTATGCACGGATCGAAGACGGTGGCTCGCTCACCCTGACGTCGGGGTATCTGAGCGTGCGTCCGAGTACGTCGTCGGTCGTGCAGGGCGCGATCAACGCGGCGATCGAAGCGCTGGGTCGCGGGCTGGCGCTGGAACTGTCTCCGGTGCGTGTGAATACCGTGTCGCCGGGCCTGACGGTCACGCCGTTGTGGAACAAGCTGGCCGAAACCGATCGCGAGGCGATGTATCGCAACGCGGCCGAACGGTTGCCGGCGCGCCGTGTGGTGGCTGCCGAGGACGTTGCCAACACGATTCTCTACCTGGCCGGCACGCCGAGTGCGACGGGCTCGACCGTGCTGATCGACGCCGGTGGCGCGATTGCCTGACGGTCATCGTTCTGGAGACTGAGTCATGAATATCGATCTGAAGGAAAAGGTGGCGCTGGTCACGGCGTCGACGGCAGGTATCGGGTTCGCCATCGCTTACGGGCTCGCGGCAGCCGGGGCCACGACTCTTGTCAACGGCCGTTCGAAACAGCGTGTCGATGCTGCCGTTGAGAAGTTGCGCGAGGCGCTGCCGGACGCGCAGGCGCGTGGCGTGGCGGCGGATCTGGCGACGGCCGAAGGTTGCGAGGCGCTCGTCGGCGCCGTGCCCGACGTCGACATTCTCGTGAACAACGCGGGCATTTTTGGCCCGCAGGACTTCTTCGAGGTGCCCGACGAGGTGTGGCAGCGCTTTTACGACGTCAACGTGCTGTCGGGGGTGCGGCTCTCTCGCGCGTATTTACCGGGGATGGCAGAGCGCGGCTGGGGGCGTGTGATCTTCATTTCATCGGAGTCCGCATTAAATATCCCTGAAGACATGATTCACTACGGTATGACCAAGACCGCGCAACTGGCGGTATCTCGCGGTCTGGCCAAGCGCATGCGCGGCACGGGTGTCACCGTCAACGCCGTGTTGCCCGGCCCGACGCTCTCGGACGGTATGGTCGAGATGCTGCATGAATCGGGCGTGGCGGCGAACGCCGATATGGCGCAGGCGGCGGCCGAGTTCGTGCGCGAGAACCGGCCCAGTTCGATCATCGGACGTGCGGCTACCACGACGGAAGTGGCGAACATGGTGGTCTATGTTGCATCGCCGCAAGCTTCGGCAACGACCGGGGCGGCGCTACGCGTTGACGGTGGTGTCGTCGATTCCCTCTGAGGTGAGTGTCAGATGGCCGGCCGCCCGGCCGGCGTCAGGTTGCCGCCATCGCCGTGTCAGATCGGAAATGGTGCGCTGCGCAAGCGCTCAAGCCCTTTGTGATGCAGAGACCTCGATATAAGGCAAACGCCGTATACCCGGATCACTTTCGGGTATCCCTTTCGATAGGGATTGCCTAGAATTGAAGCGTGCCATCCCGCCATGTCGAAGTTAGGAGGCCGCTATGCTCACAGGGAGCTTGATTGCAATGTTGGTGATTGTGCTGGTCGTCGGCGCTGCCGTCGCCTGGCTGGTGGATCGCAACTGGTGCCGGGAGCACCCGTCGGCACGGCATACGTGGCGGCGGCAGCGTCGTAACGTCCGGCACGGTTGACTCTCGTTAGACCGCTAGGGGAACGCCTCCCCACAAATGAAAAGCCCGCCTTCCGGCGGGCTTTTTGTTACTTCAGACACCTCAACAGCAGGCTGGACGCTCAGGCAACGGCCTGAAGGACATACTTGCCCTGGACAGTCAGGCGCGGGGACTTCTCACCCGAGGCCAACTCTTCCCACTCGATCAGTTTGCTTTCAAGCAGCGATTCGAGGTCCGGGCGATTGTGCTCCACTTGCTCCGGAGCGTCCTTGACCAGCATCAGGGTGGCAAATTCATGATGACTCAGCATCTTTCGTCTCCCGGTTTGCGGTTCCACACAGGGGGGTCCCTCGTCAGGGACTTTAAGGATAGGTCACGAATATGGCACTTGCGCGACAAAATTCGCACTTTCGATGCTGCTTTGCAGCACTTCTCGTGTTGGACTTTCCCACCGCCAGCATAGGCTTTCGTGATGACATTGGCATGTCAATCGACTAGCATTTGCATACGCCAAAAGCGTATGCAAAATGCACGATTTTTTGCGGTGCAGCAATGGTGATATTTGGGCAAATCGCTGCGTTATCGCGCTTATTTGCGGTTTGCTCGCACGCAAGAACGGTAGAATGCCCAATTTGCCAGCAATTCGCGCACAACAACCTGACATGCCGCAAAAGAAAACGCCGTACTTCGAGTTACGCAGCGGAGCAGTCGATACCCTGCATTTCGTTGTCAAGACGCCTCAACTGGATACGTTGCGCACCGAATTGGCGCAGCGATTCGAGGCAACCCCGGAGTTTTTCGCAGGCGACACGGTCGCCATCGACGTACGGCGTCTGGCCGGCGACGAGCGGGTTGCCGTGCCCGCGCTGGCTGAAATGCTGGCCGAATTCCGCATGAAGCCGATCGGCGTGGTAGCCAACAGCGAGCAGGCCGATTGGGCAGTGGTCGACGGTCTGCCGCGGCTCGACAGCCATGAACGTCGCGTATCGCGTGCGTTGCGCGAGAGCGAGGCGGCACCCGAACCGGCGGCGGAGCCTGGTGAAACGGCCTCGGCACCGGCGGTGTCCGAGGGTAGCGCTGTGCCCTCGACCATCATCGACAAACCCTTGCGTTCGGGCCAGCAGGTCTATGCAAAAGGGGATCTGATCATCCTCGATTTGGTCAGTTACGGGGCCGAGGTGATCGCGGAAGGTAATATTCACATTTACGCGCCGCTGCGGGGGCGGGCACTGGCAGGGGTGAAGGGCAAGCTCGATGCGCGCATCTTCTGTACCTGTCTGGAGCCCGAGCTGATTTCCATCGCCGGTATATACCGGACTGGCGAATATGCGCTGCCGCCCGATGTGCAGGGGCGTTCGGTGCAGGTGCGGCTGGTAGACGACAAACTGATTTTCGAGCCCCTCGGGCTCAAATGATTCGTAGCTAAATTCATCCTCAAGTTTGGGAAGGCATCGACAGATGGCAAAAGTGATTGTGGTGACCTCTGGCAAGGGTGGTGTCGGCAAGACGACAACCAGCGCCAGCTTTTCCGCCGGCCTCGCCTTGCAGGGGCACAAGACGGCAGTCATCGATTTCGACGTCGGCCTGCGCAATCTCGATCTCATCATGGGTTGCGAGCGCCGTGTCGTGTACGACCTGATCAACGTGATTCAGGGCGAAGCAAATCTTAACCAGGCGCTTATCAAAGATAAGGCCTGCGAGAACCTGTTCATCCTGCCCGCCTCGCAGACGCGCGACAAAGAAGCGCTCACGCAAGCGGGTGTCGAGAAGGTCATCAAGGACCTGGCCGACATGGGCTTCGAATACATTGTGTGCGACTCGCCCGCCGGTATCGAGTCGGGCGCATTGCTCGCCATGCATTTTGCCGACGAAGCGCTCGTGGTCACGAACCCCGAAGTGTCGTCGGTGCGCGACTCGGACCGCATTCTGGGCATTCTGTCGTCGAAGACGAAGCGCGCCATCGAAGGCGGCGAACCGATCAAGGAGCACCTGCTCATTACCCGTTACAACCCGAAACGTGTCAACGACGGCCAGATGCTGTCGCTCGAGGACATCCAGGAAATTCTGCGAATCAAGCTCATCGGCGTGATTCCGGAATCGGAGTCAGTGTTGCACGCCTCTAACCAGGGTACGCCGGCGATTCATCTCGACGGCACCGACGTGGCCGACGCCTATCGCGACGTGGTGAGCCGATTCAAGGGCGAAGACAAGCCTATGCGCTTTACCGACTATCAAAAGCCGGGGCTGTTGCAGCGCATTTTCGGCTCGAAGTAAGGAGCGCCCATGTCCTTCCTGTCCTTCCTCCTGGGGGAGAAGAAAAAGACCGCCGCCGTTGCCAAAGAGCGCCTGCAGATCATTCTGGCGCACGAACGCGCGGGCTCGTCGCCGCCGGCAGATTATCTGCCAGCCCTGCAACGCGAGCTGGTCGCTGTCATCTCCAAGTACGTCAAAATCGCACAAGACGACATCAAGGTCAGCGTCGAGCATCAGGACAACCTGGAAGTGCTCGAAGTGAAGATCGAACTGCCGCAGACCTGAACGGTCCTGGCAGGACGGCGCCGCCAGACATCGCGGTGCCCGTCAGATGTTCCGACAAGCGAAAGCCCGCCACCCTCGATGAAGGGTGGCGGGCTTTCGTCGTGCTTGCTTCCGTGACCAGCGCCGGTCTGCGGTACGCGTCGCGTCAGAATTTATAGTCGGGATGCTTCGGATCGAAGGTGGCATCGGTCCATTGTTCCCTGCGCACTTTCTCGAAGCGCATTTCCTCGATCTTTTGCCCCGAAGCATCCCACGCTTCGATGCCACGCGGGCGTCCCGTCTTCAGATCGATCAGTACGCGCGATTTGTTCGCGTAATGCTGCGGCGGGCCCGACGGGGCGTCCCACTCCAGTGCCATCGTGCGCACGCCATTCGATTCGGAAACCGAAATTCTTGCGGGTTTCTCGGACAATCCGGCGGCGCGGAAGCTGCGGCCGTCGTGCGCGATCTGTTCTGCAATGAACGCGAAGCCGAGATCGCGCACCGTGTGATTGGACTGTGAACGGGCAAGCGTGCCGTCGATACTGCTCCAGATCGACGTGAAGCCGAGAATGCCACCGAGATGGCCGTACATCTCCTTCGGGTTTTTCGTCTCGTCGTAGATGATTTCCTGCCCTGCGTGGGCGCCATCGGGGAGCCACTTCGCGTAGATTTGCAACGGCTTCTCGCGAATCTTCACGAGCATGCGGTCGGGAGTCGTCTGCCACTGGTTGTTGATGCGTTCGTGGCGCGTCAACTCATACTGGTATTCGGGCAGGGCGGCCGACTCGGCTTTCAGGAACCGCACGAGCGCTTCGGGTTGAATGGCCTGCATGCGAGCGACGATCTGGTCGTCGCTCAGCTTCGCGAGTTCGCCGCTCTTGATCGCGCGCGACAACCATTGCGTTTGCGCGGCGACCGGCAGGGCGGCCAGCTTGGAGGTTTCGACATCGCCCGGCGTCGCGGCACCAGGGGCGGCATTCGCATCAGGTGACGCCGGCGCAGACGCGCCAGCAACCGCTTGGGTCTGTGCGATGGCGACGGACGTGCTCAACGCGCCGGCCACCAGCGCGCAGGGTACCCAGGCAAGGGCAAGGGCGAGGCGACGCATCGTGACGGTGGGCAGGCGCCGACTCAGGTCATGTCCGCGACGATCGGCGGCGCAGGCGGTGCGCAAGGCAGATTGCATGGTCATGTTATTTGTCTCCCTGAGCCGAGGCCACCGGCTCGCGAAGTTCGCGCCGCAGGATCTTGCCGACGGTGGTCTTGGGTAACTCGCCCTGACGAAACTCGACGATGCGCGGCACCTTGTAGGCGGTCAGATGCTGGCGGCAGTGCGCGAGCATTGCCTCCGCGTTCAACGCCGGGTCTTTCGCCACGACCACGAGCTTCACGCGCTCGCCGGCGACCGGATCGGGCACGCCGACCACCGCCGCTTCACGCACCCCCGGGTGCAGCATGACAACGTCCTCGATTTCGTTCGGGTAGACGTTGAAGCCCGACACGAGAATCATGTCCTTCTTCCGATCGATGAGGCGAACGAATCCGCGCTCATCCATCACACCGATGTCGCCGGTCATCAGCCAGCCGTCGGCGTCGAATGTCTTCGCCGTGTCTTCCGGACGCTGCCAGTAGCCGCGCATGACCTGCGGCCCGCGCACGCACAACTCGCCCGGCTCGCCCAGTTCGGCCCATGTGCCATCGTCGCGTTTGAAACGCACATCGGTGGAGGGGGCCGGCAGGCCGACGGAGCCGGTGAAATCGACGTCGTCCATGTGCGCAAGGTCGACCGGGTTCATCGTGACGATGGGCGAGCACTCCGTCAGGCCGTAGCCCTCGATGATCGGCTTGCCTGTCACTTGCTTCCAACGATCGGCGATGGCGCGTTGTGTTGCCATGCCGCCCGCGAGCGACAGCTTCAATCGCGAGAAGTCGCGCGCGCAGAAATCGGCGTTCTCAAGCAGACCGTTGAACAGCGTGTTCACCCCGGTGACGCCAGTGAACGTTTCGTTGCGGATGATGTAGACGACCTTCTTCACATCGCGCGGATTCGCAATCAGGATGTTGCGCCCGCCAAGACTCATGAACACCAGGCAGTTCACCGTGAGCGAGAGGATGTGATACATCGGCAGCAACGACAGATTCACCTCGATATCGCCGTCGAGCTGATCGGCGGCCCATGCCTCTGTCTGGAGCAGATTGGCCAGCACGTTACCGTGCGAGAGCATGGCGCCCTTGGCGACGCCGGTGGTGCCTCCCGTGTATTGGAGGAAGGCGAGGTCGTCGCGCGTGAGGGGCACTGGCGTGGGCGTATGCTTCGCCCCGTCGGCAAGCGCCTGCCGCAGCGGTACCGCCTGCGGTAGTGCGTAAGGCGGCACCTGCTTGGCCACGTGCCGCATGAGGAAGTTGACGATGCGTCCCTTGATGTTGGCGCCCGGAGCGAGCAGGTCGCCGATCTGGGTAAGGAGGACGTTGCGAACGCCGGTGCCGGGAATCGCATCCTGTACCGTTCTGGCGAAGTTCTCGAAGACCACGATGGTGTGCGCACCGCTGTCCTGTAGCTGGTGTTTCAACTCGCGAACGGTGTACAGCGGATTGACGTTGACGACCACGGCACCCGCGATGAGCGTGCCGAAAAGGCAAATCGGATACTGGAAGCAATTGGGCATCATGAGCGCGACACGCTCACCTTGCTTCACGCCCTGGGCTTGTAGCCACGCAGCGAATGCATGGGCCTGACGCGCGACCTCGGCATAGGTGATCTCGCTTCCGAGACTCACAAACGCAACCCGATCACGATATTTTTCGATCCATTCGTCGAAAGCCTGCACGAGCGACGAGTAACGCGTCACATCGATGTCGGCGGGCACCCCCGGGGGGTAGGCGTCGAGCCAGACACGTTCCTGCTGAACCGCTTGATCCATCGTTGTCTCCATGCTTGTGCACGGGTCTCCGCAGCCGACGGGTCGCTCTGTTGGCAACTCGCGATCGTGCGCGGGGCCGTGGTTCCGGCTGCCCCTGTTTCGCTGGCTCCTTAGGTTGTGCTAGCGCTCCAGCATTGCGACGACGCCTTGTCCACCGGCCGCGCAAATCGAGATGAGGCCACGCCCGCCACCGCGCTCGTTCAGCAGCTTGGCGAGGGTGGCGAGAATGCGCCCGCCGGTTGCGGCGAACGGGTGACCGCAAGCGAGCGAACTGCCGGTCACATTCAACCGCTGCCGGTCGATGCTGCCCAAGGGGGCGGCCAGTCCGAGCTTGTCGCGGCAATATTCCGGGTCTTCCCACGCCTTGAGCGTGCAAAGCACCTGTGCGGCGAAAGCCTCGTGAATCTCGTAGAAATCGAAGTCCTGCAACGTGAGTCCGGCCTGCGCCAGCATGCGCGGCACCGCGTAGGCGGGTGCCATGAGCAACCCTTCGCGCTGCGTCTCGTCAGGGTTGAAGAAATCGACGGCGGCCGTTTGCGAGTAAGTCAGATACGCGAGCACCGGCACGTTGTGCGCGTGCGCCCAGTCTTCGCTGGCGAGCAACACACAAGAGGCGCCGTCGGTGAGCGGTGTCGAGTTGCCCGCCGTCAGGGTGCCGGTGGCGCTGCGATCGAACACCGGCTTGAGGCTGGCGAGTTTCTCGAGCGTGACGTCGGCGCGCAGGTTGTTATCGCGTTGCAGGCCACGAAACGGCGTCATCAGATCGAGGAAGAAGCCGCGCTCATACGCGGCGGCCAGATGCTGATGGCTTGCCAGCGTGAGTTCATCTTGCGCGGCCCGTTCAATCTGCCATCGTTTGGCCATCAGTTCGCAATGCTCGCCCATCGACAGGCCTGTGCGCGGCTCACCATTGCGCGGCAATGCCGGGCTGAACAACATGCCGGGCCTCACCTTGGCGAGCGCGCCGAGCTTGCCGCCGGTGCTGCGCTGTCGATTCGCTTCGAGCAGGATCTTGCGCAGCTTTTCGTTCACGCCGATAGGGGCGTCCGACGCGGTGTCGACACCCCCAGCGATCGCGACCTCGATCTGACCCAGCGCGATCTTGTTGCCGGTGAGGATCGCTGTCTCCAGGCCCGTGCCGCACGCTTGCTGCACATCGTAAGCCGGTGTTTGCGGGGCGAGCGTGGTCGATAGCACGGATTCGCGCGTGAGGTTGAAGTCGCGGGCGTGTTTGAGGACGGCGCCCGCGGCAACCTCGCCAAGCCGCTGGCCGTGCAACTCGAAACGATCGACCAGGCCCTGGATCGACGCCGTCAGCATGTCTTGATTCGAGGCGGTGGCGTAAGCCGTGTTCGAGCGCGCGAACGGGATGCGGTTGCCGCCGAGAATGGCGACGCGACGCAGGGCCGGGGCCGGTGCTGTAGGTTTGAAGGCGCTCATGACGGGTCCGTAGCGAACGTGTTGATGGAAGACGACGGGATCGGCGCGGCTTGCCAACGCCCGCGCAGGTGCGGCACGGTGCCTGCGGCGTCGCGCAGTTCGAACCCACTGTCGTAGGGATCGCACCAGAGAGTGGCGCTGCCGGGCAGCACCAGCGGTGTCTTGAATTCCACGAGAAGGTCGAGGTGCTGTGCGTCGGCGGGCAGAACCGCGGCGAGCGTGCGGGCGAAGCTCCACATGCCGTGAATGATCGGTCGGGGGAAGCCGAACCACCTCGCCGTGAAGGGCCAAAGATGAATGGGGTTGTAGTCGCCGGAAATACGCGCGTACTGACGACCGAGGTCGCCGGGCACTTGCCATGCGGCAGTCTGCACGAGCGACGGATTCGCGCTTAACTCGGCGCGATAGGGGGCGCCAAGCGCATCACGAATGCCGGTGCGCAGGTACAGGCTTTCCCCTGACCACACGACGTCGCCGTCGCGGCGGGCGGTCGTCAGCACGGTGAAGACCTGTCCTTTGTCGTGCGCGTACAGCGCGCCGCAACGCACGTCGATGTCAAGCCGATCCCCTGCCACGAGTGCCGCGTGCGTGCGGATGCGATTTGCCAGATGCACCATGCCGAGCATGGCGAACGGAAACGCGCGGTCTGTCATCAGCAGCATATGCAACGGGAAGGCGAGCAGGTGCGGCCATGTGGGCGGGACACCATGAGGGGCGCGCGCTTCGTGAGTGTGACTGCCATTGGCAAAGCCACACAAGCGGGCATAGCGAGCGATATCGCTCGCGTCGAGCACGACGTTCCGACGCGCAAACGCCAGCGGCGGCAAAGTTTGCGCCCGCGCCGGCTTGCGAGCCGACATCAGCGCGCGAAGATACAGCGTGAGCGGCGAGGGGAGATGGGTGACCTCTGTGGCGACGTGTCCTGTCGCCGACGAGGACAACGCATGCTCAGGCGGGTCGCGGGGACGGTCATTGGGCATCGTCACGCTCCCAGCAGGCTCTGGCCGCAGACGCGCACGACCTGTCCGGTCAGTGCGCCCGATGCAGGGTGAGCAAGCCACGCGATGGCCTCGGCCACGTCGACCGGCTGGCCGCCCTGACCCAGCGAGTTCATGCGGCGTCCCGCTTCGCGAATGGCGAACGGCACGGCGGCTGTCATCTGCGTTTCAATGAAGCCGGGCGCGACGGCGTTGATGCTGATGTGGCGCTCGGCGAGCACCGGCGACCACGCTTCGACCATGCCGATCACGGCGGCCTTCGACGCGGCATAGTTCGTCTGCCCGCGGTTGCCAGCGATGCCGCTGATCGACGCCACGCCGACAATCCGGCTGCCGGCGCGCAACACGCCGGCATCGAGCAGTGCGGCGTTCAGACGTTGCGGGGCCCCGACGTTGATGTCGAGCACGCTCTGCCATTGCGCCTCGCTCATCCGCACGAGGGTCTTGTCGCGGGTGATGCCAGCGTTATGGACAAGGATGTCGAGGCCGCGTGGCGCATGCGTTGCCAGATGCGCGAGCAGTGTGGCGCCGGCCTCCGGGGCAGCGATGTCGCATGTCAGGGCGCTGCCGTCAAGACGTGCGGCGACCGCTTCGAGCGGGGCCTGTGCCGCCGGAATATCGACGCATACGACGTGGGCGCCGTCGCGTGCCAACACGGTCGCTATGGCCTCGCCGATGCCGCGCGCCGCGCCCGTCACGACGGCAACCTGGCCTGCGAGCGGACGCTGATCGCGCATTGGCGGCGTTTCGAAGACGGGGTCTTGCAAGGTCACGGCCTGCCCGCTGACATAGGCGGCGCGTGGCGAGAGGAAGAAGCGCAATGTGGAGTGCAACGCTTCGCGGGCGTGCGGCGCGACGTAAAGCAACTGGGCTGTGGCACCACGTTTGAGTTCCTTGGCAAGCGAGCGCACGAAGCCCTCGAGCGCGCGTTGCGCAACGCTGGCTTGCGGTGTCGCTGCCATCGTTGGCGGCAAGCCCAGCACGAGCACCCGTGCGCATCGATCCAGCGTGGCGAGGGTGTCGTGGAAGAACGTGTAAAGCGCGCTCAGTTCGTCGGTGCTGGCGATGGCGCTGGCGTCGAACAGCAGGGCCTTGGGACGCACCCCTTCGTTCGGATTGAAGCGCCCGCTCATCGTGCCCGCCTTGTTGGCATAGGAGATCCAGTCGAGTCGTTCCGAGTGCGCCAGACTGGGAACGCCGAGCCAGTGCAGTTCGCGCGCGAGGCCGGGCAGCAGCGGGGCCTCGCCGGCGCCACCCACGACGGCGAGCGGCGCGGGAATGGTATGCGCTTCGGTGTCGCCGAAGGGCGGCATGCGCTCGAGCGGTACAGGGCGCGGCAACCCCAGCGCATTGGCCAGACGGCTGCCCACGGCGGAGTTTGCGAAGGTCAGGTATCGGTCGGACGTCGTCACGGCGCGTAGATCCTCAGAGTGATGGGGCGGGCGCAGACGGACCGGCTCACGAGGTGAGCGTTTCGTCGGCAGCTTCCTGTTGCTGGGCATGTTGCATGTCGGTCAGGCGTCCGAAGTCGGCAGGGAAGTCGTCGACGGCAACCGCACGGGCGGCGTAATCGGCGTACTGGGTCAGTACCTGACGCGCATCGGCGCTCACCAGTTGCAGCTTCGCTGCGTGGTCCACCCACTCGGTAAATTCGGGCAGGCTTTGCGGCATGGCCGGTAGACGGCCTTCCTTGATCGCCGTGCGCAGGCGCTGCTCGATGGCATTCACCTGTGGCGTCATCTGGAAGACGATTTCGCCATAGGCAAGTCCGTCGATTTCGACGCGCGGCGAGTAGCTGCCGGCAATCAGGCGCTCGCGGGCGTCGCCCGGCGTTTGCATCACTTCGGCGACGCGTGCGGCCAGCGCGTCGGAGGGCTTGGCATAAGGCAGGCCGAACGGTGCGAGCTTCCAGTGCATCCACCAGGCAACCGCGCGCGAGGGATAGTTTGCCAGCACGCCTTCGAACGCTTCGCGTGCCTGCCAGAGCGCGTCTTGCGCGGCCCAATGCACCAGCGGCAGATCGGCTTCGGGGCGGCCTTCGTCTTCGAAGCGCTTGAGCGTTGCCGTGAGCAGGAACAGCTGCGAAAGGATGTCGCCCAGCCGGCCTGTGATGCTCTCGCGACGCTTGAGCGAGCCGCCGAGGACGGCCATCGATACGTCGGATGCGATGGCGAGAAGCGTCGACATGCGATTCGCAGCGCGGTAGTAGGTATGCAACTCGGGCGCGGCGTTTGACGGCACGGCGGAGAACCGCGCATGCGTGATACCCTGCAACGCGCCACGCACGATATTGCTCGTCACGAACGTCAGGTGACCGAAGAGGGCGTCGTCGAAGGCGCGCACGGCCGCGGTGTGATCTGCCATTTGCGCGGCGGCAAGTTCTTTCAGCACATAAGGATGGCAGCGGATCGCGCCCTGACCGAAGATCATCAGACAGCGCGTCATGATGTTCGCGCCCTCGACGGTAATCGAGACGGGAATCTGCTGGTAGGCACGGGCGAGGAAGTTGTTCGGGCCCATGCAGATGCCTTTGCCCGCCACGACATCCATGCCGTCGTTCACCACTTTGCGCGCGCGTTCGGTGACGTGGTACTTCGCGATGGCCGAGATCACCGAGGGTTTCTCGCCGAGGTCGACAGCGAGCGCTGCCATGCGGCGTGCCGCGTCCATGGCGTACAGATTGCCGGCCATGCGTGCGAGTGCTTCCTGTACGCCTTCGAACTTGCCGATCGGCGTGCGGAACTGCCGGCGCACCGCAGCGTAGGCACCCGTTGCCCTCACCGCGATCTTCGAGTAACCGACGTTCGACGAGGGCAGCGAGATCGCGCGACCCGCGGCGAGACACTCCATCAACATCCGCCAGCCCTTGCCGACTTGCGCCTGACCCCCGATGACCCAGTCCAGTGGGATGAAAACGTCCTTGCCGGAATTGGGGCCATTCTGGAAAACGGCGTTCAGCGGCCAGTGACGGCGGCCGATGACCACGCCCGGATGGTTCGTGGGGATGAGTGCGCAAGTGATGCCGGGTTCGCTGTCGTCGCCCAGCAGATGATCGGGATCGAGTGCGCGGAATGCGAGGCCGAGCACGGTCGCGATCGGGCCGAGGGTGATGTAGCGCTTGTTCCATGTCACGCGAAAGCCCAGCGTTTCGCGGCCTTCATGGATGCCGCGGCACACGATGCCGACGTCGGGGATGGCGGCGGCGTCAGAGCCCGCGTAGGGGCTGGTGAGCGCGAAGCAGGGGATCTCTTCGCCCTTTGCCAGTCGCGGCAGGTAATAGTCTTTTTGCGCCTCGGTGCCGTAGTGCAACAGCAACTCGGCCGGGCCGAGCGAATTTGGCACCATGACCGACACGGCGGCCGCAGAGCAGCGCGACGCCAGTTTCATCACGACTTGCGAATGCGCATAGGCTGAGAATTCCAGCCCCCCGTAGCGCTTGGGGATGATCATGCCGAGAAACCCCGCGTCCTTGGCGTATTGCCACGCCTTGGGCGGCAGATCTTGCCAGACCTGCGTGCTTTCCCAATCGTTGGACAGGTCGCACAAATGCTCGACCTCGTTGGCCATGAAGGCCTGCTCTTCGGCAGACAGGGCAGGCGCGGGCAGCGCCATGAATTTCTGCCAGTCGGGGCGGCCGGAGAACAGATCGGCATCCCACCAGACGGTGCCGGCTTCGATGGCGTCTTTCTCCGTATCCGACATCTCCGGCATGATCGTTCGGAACTTCGCCAGCATGGGCGCGGTGACCCACGCCCGCCGCAATGGGCTAATGCTCAGCACCAGGGCCGGCAACACGAACACGATCGCGAGCACCACCGTGGCAACCGTCCCCGTGAGACCTGCCATTGCGCCGGCACCGACCCACAGCACCGTGGCGACGAGCCACTGCCAGGCATGTGCGCGATAGAAAAGCAGGGCAGACACGCCCACGACAAACGCGAGAATCCATACGGCCATCATTTTCTCCTCCCTTTCGGTTCAGCTTCCCCGCCGTGGCGGCGACGCACGCCTGTGATGGCAATACGTCATGCCGGGCAATCGTTGGGGGGGCTGTTGTCTTCGTGCCGTCTGCCGCTGTCCGCTGGCATTGCGCCCGCTTCGCACCGGCGACGGCGTTATGGTTGGATCGTTCGATTACACGTTGGTGCACCGGGAATTCGAGCGATACGTCGAAATCGCGATGGCTTGCTGCAAAAGGCGTTGTCGTAGCCGCAGCGCCGGTCGCGCGCCCTGCGGCGCCTTCGGAAATGCTTGTCCGCGACGGTGGTGCGTGACCCGACTCAGGCGTTTGCGAACGTGTGGCCCTTATCGGTCGATGCGGTGGATCCGGTGGATGCCGGGCCGGCGCCATCCACTGGCGATGCGAGGCCGGGTTGATCCGCGACATGCCCCGCCTCGCGTGGCGGTGTGATGTCGGCGTCTTTTGCCAGCGCGAAGACCGCAGCGAAGCTTGCCAGTTGTTCCTCTCCGGGCATCGGCGCCTTGAGTGCTGCCACCATCAATGCCGTAAGTCTCGCGACAACTTGCAGGTCGCCCATGGGTTGGCCTTGTGCAAAGGTGTCGATCAGCCGCGTGGTATCGCTGCTCGCCAGCACGCCGGACAACGCTTGCAGGGCGAAGTGCAGCCGCCAGCCCAGTTCCTGACGCGGTAACTCGGGCAGCGCGCGTGCAAAGGCTTCGAAGAAACGCTCGAATACCGGTGCATAGTGCAGTTGCAGATAGTCGCGGATGAATGGCGACGGATCGGCGTAGACACGCCCGAGCAGCCGCAGAAACGCCGGGCCGCCAATATCGCGATGGTGCGAAATGGCCAGGGCAGGGATGAACATTGCCCCGAGCACGTGTTCACACGTTAGCTGTGGAGACGGCCAAACGTCTTCGGCGCGGGTCAATAGCGCGAGGCGCTCCTCGTTGAGCCGGTCGAGCCGGCGCGAGAGCATCGCCTGAAGCAGGGTTTCCTTGCTTCCGAAGTGATAGTTGACGGCCGCCAGATTGACCTCTGCGCGCGACGTAATCTGGCGCAGGGACATGGCTTCGTAGCCGTATTCGATAAAAAGATCTTCTGCGGCATCGAGGATGCGCAGTTTGGTATCGCCAGCTTGTCGGCCGGCCGAGAGGCGTGGGCTCACGACGAACCTCCGGTAAGACGCAGCACTACGCTACGTCGCTTCAATGAACTTATGTTTCATTCAAACGTTCGATTGAATCCTAGAACGTCAATGCACGTCTCCCAAGATCTTTTTGTGGATGGCGCCCTCTAAAGCATTGTTCCGGTCAATAGGGGCGCGGCTGCCGCGGCGACCGACGCTGGAAGGAGCGCGAAGGTGAAATCGTCCGATTTCCCTGATTTCCGGCCGGAAAGTCTGGAGGCGGTGCAATAGTTTGCTAAAATGTCCCGCTTTGTGTGCAAAACCGTTTTGGGGCTACCCCGATTTGTCGGGGGCGGAGGGAAGCCAGCGTCGTATCGCTGGTTCCGGCCCAAGGTTGATTAACTGACTGGGTCCGCTTGTGGCATTCCCTCGCCACAACACAGAACGACCCTCTGGATGGACGAATATCCTCATGACTATCGCTGTTGAAAACCTCGGCAAGCTCGAGCGTCGCTTTACCATCGCCCTGCCCAAGCAGGAAGTCGAAAAAGAAGTCGCGGCTCGTATTCAGAAACTGTCGAAGACGGTTCGTATGCCGGGCTTCCGTCCGGGCAAGGTGCCCCTGAAGATGGTCACCCAGCAATACGGTGGTCAGGTCGAAGCCGAAGTCGTGAGCGACAAGGTTGGCCAGCAATTCTTCGAAATCAGCAAGGAACAGGACCTGCGTGTGGCCGGTCAGCCGCGCTTCGCGCCGAAGGCCGACGCTGCCGACACCGAATACGCATTCGACGCCACGTTCGAGATCTATCCGGAAGTCAAGATTGGCGATCTGAGCGCTGCTGAAGTCAGCCGCACCACGACCGACGTCTCGGAAGCCGAGATCGATCGCACCATCGACATCCTGCGCAAGCAACGCGTGCACTATCACGTGCGTGGCGAAGCGGGTGCGCATGGCGACGGCGGCACGGTGGAAGCCAAGGACGGCGACCGCGTGACGGTCGACTTCGTCGGCAAGATCGATGGCGAAGTGTTCGCTGGTGGTAGCGCCGAAGATTTCGTCTTCGTGCTGGGCGAAGGCCGCATGCTGCCGGAGTTCGAAAAGGCAACGCTGGGTCTGAAGGTCGGCGAGTCGAAGGAATTCGAACTCAAGTTCCCGGACGAGTACCACGGCAAGGAAGTCGCGGGTAAGACCGCCACGTTCACCGTCACGCTCAAGAAGGTCGAGTGGGCGCACCTGCCGGAAGTCGACGGCGAGTTCGCCAAGTCGCTCGGCATCGCCGACGGCAGCATCGAAAAGATGCGCGCCGACATCAAGGAAAACCTCTCGCGCGAAGTGAAGCGTCGCACGCAAGCCCTGCTCAAGGATCAAGTGATGAATGCACTGATCTCCGTGGCAGAGCTGGAAGTGCCGAACGCGCTGATTGCTCAGGATCAGGAGCGTCTGGTGGCGATGGCCCGTCAGGATCTCGCACAGCGTGGCGTGCCGAACGCCGGCAACGTGCCGATCCCGGCCGAAATGTTCAAGGAACAAGCTGAGCGGCGCGTGAAGCTGGGCCTGATTCTGGCTGAGCTGGTCAAGCAGAACGACCTGCAAGCCAAGCCGGAGCAAATCAAGGCCGAAGTCGAAGAGTTCGCGAAGAGCTACGAAGACCCGCAAGAAGTCGTCCGCTGGTACTATGGCGATCAGCAGCGCATGGCGGAAATGGAAGGTTTCGTCGTCGAGAACAACGTTGTCGAGTTCGTCCTGGGTAAGGCCAAGGTGACCGACAAGCAAGTCAGCTTCGAAGAGCTGGCTGGCAACACGCAGTCCTGATCGAACGCGACATGACCGACTGAACCGCCGCGGCCGCAAGGCCGTGGCGGTTCTTTTCCAAATGGCCTCCGGGCCTCCTCCCTGCGGCGCGCAAAACCATCTCGATAGAAGGGTCGAACCGATATGATTACCCGTTCCGAATTGCTCGCCCAACTCGCCTCCCAGACACACAACTCCGCTCTCGAAACGCAAGGCCTCGGCCTCGTGCCGATGGTCGTCGAGCAAAGTGGTCGTGGCGAGCGCGCTTACGATATCTACTCGCGACTCCTCAAGGAGCGCATCATTTTCCTGGTGGGCGAGGTCAACGACCAGAGCGCCAACCTCGTCGTCGCCCAATTGCTGTTCCTCGAGAGCGAAAATCCGGACAAGGAAATCTCGATGTACATCAACTCGCCGGGCGGTTCCGTCTCGGCGGGCCTGGCGATTTACGACACGATGAAGTTCGTCAAGCCGCCGGTCTCGACGCTGTGCCTCGGCATGGCGGCAAGCATGGGTGCATTCCTGCTGGCTGCTGGTGAGAAGGGCAAGCGTTTCGCGCTGCCGAACGCGCGCATCATGATTCACCAACCGCTGGGCGGCGCCCGCGGCCAGGCGTCGGATATCGAGATTCACGCCCGGGAAATCCTTTTGCTCAAGGAGCGCTTGAATCATCTGCTCTCCATTAACACCGGCCAGCCGATCGAGACTATTGCGCGCGACACCGATCGAGACAACTTCAAGTCGGCGGCCGATGCCGTCGAGTATGGGTTGATCGATCTCGTGCTCGAAAAGCGTCCCTGATTCGATCTCCAAATCTGGGCGCCTGAGCGCAAAAAGGCTGGCGCGGCATCGGGTGTTGTCGTCTCGAAAGGCCGGGTGATCGCGCCAAGTCTTTGTCGTAAAAGGGAATTTAGGGTTGTCGCGGGTGGGCCACACGCTCGCGCGGCATGGCGTTACAATGGGATTCATGTATGCCGCGTTTGCCGCCCCCGACGGGGGACGACCGGGGCGCAAATTGCTAGCAGGCTGACACAGATATGGTGGATAAAAAAAGCACTTCCAACGGCGAAAAGCTGCTCTACTGCTCCTTCTGCGGAAAGAGTCAGCACGAGGTCAAGAAGCTCATCGCAGGGCCGTCCGTGTTCATCTGCGACGAGTGCATTGATCTGTGCAACGAGATTATTCGCGACGAGGCCGCAGCGGCCGAAGACGAGAGCGGCAGTGGCGGCAAGTCCGATTTGCCATCGCCGCAGGAAATTCGCGAGAGTCTCGATCAATATGTGATCGGTCAGGACCGCGCCAAGAAGATTCTGGCAGTGGCGGTCTATAACCATTACAAGCGATTGAAGCACCTCGGCGACAAGCGCGACGAGGTTGAACTTTCCAAGAGCAACATCCTGCTGATCGGGCCGACCGGCTCGGGCAAGACGCTGCTCGCGCAGACGCTCGCGCGTTTGCTCAACGTGCCCTTCGTGATTGCCGACGCCACCACGCTGACCGAAGCCGGTTACGTGGGGGAAGACGTCGAAAATATCATTCAAAAGCTGCTGCAGAACTGCAATTACGAGATCGAGCAGGCGCAGAAGGGCATTGTATATATCGACGAAATCGACAAGATCAGCCGCAAGTCGGACAATCCGTCGATTACGCGCGACGTGTCGGGCGAAGGCGTGCAGCAGGCACTGCTCAAACTGGTGGAAGGCACGATGGCGTCGGTGCCGCCGCAAGGCGGTCGCAAGCATCCGAACCAGGATTTCATCCAGGTTGATACGACGAATATCCTGTTCATCTGCGGCGGCGCGTTCGATGGTCTCGAGAAGATCATCATGAACCGCACCGAGAAGACGGGTATCGGCTTCGGCGCGACGGTCAAGACGGGTGAAGAGCGTGACGCGGGCGAGTTGCTGCGTGACGTCGAGCCGGAAGATTTGATCAAGTTCGGTCTGATTCCGGAACTGATTGGCCGTCTGCCGGTGGTTGCCACGTTGGGTAAGCTTGATGAAGACGTGCTGGTCACGATCCTCATCGAGCCGAAGAACGCACTGGTCAAGCAATACCAGCGTCTGTTCCTGATGGAAGGGGTGGAGCTGGAAATTCGTCCGGCAGCGCTGCACGCGGTGGCTCGCAAGGCCATCAAGCGCAAGACCGGCGCGCGCGGCCTGCGTTCGATCATCGAACAGGCACTGCTCGAGGTCATGTACGAGCTGCCGTCGCTCAAGGGCGTTACCAAGGTGATCCTGGACGAGAACGCGATCAGCGGCGACGGAAAACCGCTTTTGATCTACCAGGAGTCGCCCAAGGTTGCCGGCTCCAATTGAACGGTCAACTCAGTGCCACCCGAAGCCGTTCATGGAAACATGGGCGGCTTTTTTTCCTTCATACTACTGCCACGGGCAATGAAACCCCGAGTGGTGCAACTTGTCGGCGAAAGGGCCCTTCGTCCCTCTTGTAATTCACGCCGGCGGCCTCAATTAGCTGGAACACAACGGTATCGTTAAATATGGGGAACGAGATGTCAGGCACCCAAATCCTCCCGCCCGAAGCGATTCAACTGCCCCTGTTGCCTTTGCGCGACGTGGTCGTGTTTCCGCACATGGTGATTCCCCTTTTCGTGGGGCGTCCGAAATCGATTAAAGCGCTTGAAACCGCCATGGAAGGCGGCAAGCACATCATGCTGGTCGCGCAAAAAGCAGCGGCCAAGGATGAGCCCACGTCCAAGGATCTCTACGAGATCGGGTGCGTGGCCAACATCCTGCAAATGCTCAAACTGCCCGACGGCACCGTGAAGGTGCTGGTGGAAGGGATTCAACGCGCCCGCACCCTGAGTGTGGATGAGGAAGAAACCCAGTTCACGTCGGAAGTCATGCCGCTCGAGCCGGACGATGGCAATTCGCCGGAATCCGAGGCCCTGCGTCGTGCGATCGTGGCGCAGTTCGATCAGTACGTGAAGCTCAACAAGAAGATCCCGCCCGAGATCCTGACGTCGTTGTCGGGCATCGACGAGGCCGGTCGTCTTGCGGATACCATCGCCGCGCACCTGCCGCTCAAGCTCGAGCAGAAGCAGAAGATTCTGGAGATGTTCCCGGTCATCGAGCGCCTCGAGCATCTGCTCGCGCAACTCGAGAGCGAGATCGACATTCTTCAGGTGGAAAAGCGCATCCGTGGCCGCGTAAAGCGCCAGATGGAAAAGAGCCAGCGCGAGTACTACCTGAACGAACAGGTCAAGGCCATCCAGAAGGAATTGGGCGAAGGCGAAGAAGGCGCCGATCTCGAGGAACTCGAGAAGCGTATCAAGGCTGCGCACCTGCCGAAGGAAGCCAAGAAGAAGGCCGACGCCGAACTCAAGAAGCTCAAGCTGATGTCGCCGATGTCCGCCGAAGCGACGGTTGTGCGTAACTACATCGACACGCTGGTCGGTCTGCCGTGGCGCAAGAAGAGCAAGGTGAACAACGACCTGTCGAACGCTGAGAAGGTGCTCGACGAGGACCACTTCGGTCTCGAGAAGGTCAAGGAACGCATTCTTGAGTATCTTGCCGTGCAACAGCGCGTGGACAAGGTCAAGGCGCCGATCCTGTGCCTGGTCGGGCCCCCCGGCGTAGGCAAGACCTCGCTCGGTCAGTCGATCGCGCGTGCAACGAACCGCAAGTTCGTGCGCATGGCGTTGGGCGGCGTGCGTGACGAGGCCGAGATTCGCGGTCACCGTCGCACGTACATCGGGTCGATGCCGGGCAAGATTCTGCAGAGCCTGTCGAAGGTCGCGGTGCGCAATCCGCTGTTCCTGCTCGACGAAGTGGACAAGATGGGCATGGACTTCCGGGGCGATCCGAGTTCGGCGCTGCTCGAAGTGCTTGATCCCGAGCAGAACCACACGTTCTCGGATCACTACGTCGAAGTCGACTTCGACCTGTCGGATGTGATGTTCGTGGCGACCTCGAACTCGCTGAACATTCCGGCGCCGTTGCTCGACCGTATGGAAGTGATTCGCCTGTCGGGCTACACGGAAGACGAGAAGGTCAACATCGCCCAGCGTTATCTGCTGCCGAAGCAGAAGAAAAACAACGGGTTGAAGGAAGGCGAGATCGATCTCACGGAAGCCGCAATCCGCGACATCATTCGCTACTACACGCGCGAAGCCGGTGTACGTTCGCTCGAGCGCGAGATCTCGAAGATCTGCCGCAAGGTCGTGAAGATGTTGTTGCTCAAGAAGGTCGATGGTTCGTCCATCAAGGTCGACGCGAGCAATCTCGACAACTTCCTGGGTGTGCGCAAGTTCGACTTCGGTCTGGCCATGAAGGAAAACCAGATCGGTCAGGTCACGGGTCTGGCGTGGACGGAGGTGGGCGGCGATCTGCTGACCATCGAAGCCGCGCTGATGCCGGGCAAGGGCAATATCATTCGCACGGGTTCGCTCGGCGACGTGATGAAGGAGTCGGTCGAAGCTGCACGTTCGGTGGTGCGTTCGCGCGCCCGTCGCCTCGGTGTGACGGACGAGCAATTCGAGAAGAAGGATATTCACATCCACGTGCCGGAGGGCGCGACGCCGAAGGACGGTCCGTCTGCCGGTATCGCGATGACGACGGCGCTCGTCTCGGTGCTCACCGGTATTCCGGTGCGTGCGGATGTGGCGATGACTGGTGAGATCACGCTGCGCGGTGAAGTGCTGCCGATCGGCGGTCTCAAGGAGAAGCTGCTTGCAGCGCATCGCGGTGGCATCAAGCTCGTGTTGATTCCGGAAGAGAACGTGAAGGATCTCGCCGAGATTCCAGATACGGTCAAGAACGCGCTGGAGATCGTGCCGGTGCGCTGGATCGACAAGGTGCTTGAGCTGGCGTTGGAGCATGCGCCGGTGCCGATTCCGGAAGACGAGGCGAAAGCTGCCCCTGTCACGCCGAATACGGATGCCAGTGGCAAGCAAGAAGTCATCAAGCACTGATTCTCGTTTTTCGTCCGGCGTGACGGCATTTGTGTAGCCGCCCACCGGATCGAAAATGGGCAAAAAGCTCGGGGTTTTCCCCGGGCTTTTTTTATTCACGCAAAGTAATCGAAAATAGCGACCGGAATGCGCAGATTCAGGAGTGCTTCCTATGCAGCCAAAAGGGCGCAAAACGGCTTGACATCAGGGTTTGCGGCTTGTCTAATGGCAAAGCCAGCGGACCTCGCAGATCAATGTCAAGGCGCGCAAAGAGCGCCTCCGCGGCTCAATCGCCTACTATCCTTGCAAGGGGGTTACAGTGAATAAGACGGAACTGATCGATCATATCGCGGGTGAGGCAGACATCTCGAAAGCTGCCGCCGGTCGAGCACTTGAAGCATTGGTGGGTGCAGTAAAGAAAGCGCTGAAGAAGGGAGATTCCGTAACGCTTGTCGGCTTTGGCACGTTCCTCGTGGCCAAGCGAGCGGCGCGCATCGGGCGGAATCCGCGCACTGGCGGCGAGATCAAGATCAAGGCAGCAAAGGTTCCGAAATTTCGCCCTGGCAAAGGTTTGAAAGATACGTTAAACTAACGAGCTTTCCTGCTTCGGCAGGGAGCAGTAGCAAGAACAACACTTGAATCGGGAACGGGTGCTTAGCTCAGTTGGTAGAGCGGCGCCCTTACAAGGCGTAGGTCGGGGGTTCGAGCCCCTCAGCACCCACCAGTTCCAGATATCTTGGGGAGCGGTAGTTCAGTTGGTTAGAATACCGGCCTGTCACGCCGGGGGTCGCGGGTTCGAGCCCCGTCCGCTCCGCCAAATTGTGAAAAGGCGAACTTCGGTTCGCCTTTTTTGCCATATGACGTCCTAAGACGCTCTAGACGACTTTTCCGATTTCGTATGTTCGACTTCATCCGCCGTCATCAACGCTTGGTCCTCATCTTCCTGACGGTGCTGATCGTCCCGTCATTCGTGGTGTTCGGCGTTCATGGCTTGCAAGAATACGCCGCGGATGCCAGCACGATTGCCAAGGTCGGCGATCAGACCGTGACACGTCAGGAATACGACAGCGTGCTCCGTTCGCAGACCGAGCGCATGCAACAAATGTTCGGTGGCGCAGTCGATGCGAGCCAGATCAACACCCCGGAAATGCGTGGTGCTGTGCTCGACAACCTGATCCAGCAGAAGCTGCTGCTGCAAGAAACCCTCAAAAAGAATCTGTCGGTGCCGGATGCCCAGGTGCGCGACGCGCTCCTCGCCATTCCCGCTATTGCGCAAATGCGTCGTCCGGACGGCTCGATCGATCAGGCCAAGTACGAACAATTGCTCGCTGCGCAGAACCTCACGCCGCAGCGACTCGAAGCGCAAATCCGCTTCGAACTGGCATCGAATCAACTGCCTGCGAGCGTACAGGCGAGCGCCATGCTGCCGAAGGCAGTGCTCGATCGCTTCGCGCAACTGCGCGCGCAACAGCGTGACGTGTCGGTGTTGAATTTCCCGGTCTCGGATTTCGCAGGCAAGGTGGTGCCGACGCCGCAGCAGATTCAGGCGTACTACGATGCGCACAAGGCTGCGTTCCAGACGCCGGAGTCGGCCGAAATCCAGTACGTGGTGCTCGACCCGAAAGCCATGCCGGCTGCGGCGGAAACGCCTGCGAGCGATGACGTGCTGCGCAAGATGTACAACGACAATCTGAAGCAATACACGACGCAGGAAGAGCGTCGTGCGTCGCACATCCTGATCGCTTCGCCAGCCGATGCGTCGCCGGCCGATCATGCGAAGGCGAAGGCCAAGGCGGAAGCACTGCTCGCACAGATCAAGAAGAACCCGAACGACTTTGCCAAGCTGGCCAGCGAGAACTCGGAAGATCCGGGCTCGAAGGCGAACGGGGGCGACCTCGGCTTCTTTGCGCGCGATGCGATGGTCAAGCCGTTTGCCGATGCCACGTTTGCCCTCAAGGCTGACGGCGACGTGAGCGATGTCGTCAAGAGCGATTTCGGTTATCACATCATCAAGCTGACCGGTATCAAGCCGCAGCAGACCAAGTCGTTCGATGAGGTGAAGGGGCAACTGGCCGATCAGTATCGCCAGCAAGCTTCGGCGAAGGCGTATGCCAAGCTGGCGGATCAGTTCACCAACGCAGTGTATGAGCAACCCGACAGCCTGCAGCCGGTGGCCGACAAGCTGAATCTGAAGGTGCTGTCGGCGAAGGTCACGCGCACGCCGGATCCGTCGCAAGCCCAGAGCCCCTTGGGTAACGAGAAGTTGCTCAAGGCAGTGTTCGGCGACGAGGCACTCAAGAACAAGCGCAACACCGAAGCCGTGGATGTGGGGCAGGGTGTGCTCGTGTCGGCTCACGTGGTGAACTACCACCCCGCCGCAACGCCTCCGCTCGCGCAGATCGAAGCGCAGGTCAAGGAGAAGGCGGTAGCCGATCTGGCGGATCAGGAAGCCAAGAAAGCCGGTGAAGCCAAGCTTGACGCGCTGAAGAAGGGGGGCGACGCGGCTTTCGGTGCTGCTCAGACCGTTTCGCGTGATAACCCGGGCAAGCTGTCGGCCACGGCGCTGACCGCGATCTTCGGTGCTGACACGACCAAGCTGCCGGCATACGTCGGCGTGGCGCTGGGCGAAGGTCAGGGCTATGCGGTGTATCGCATCAGCAAGGTGACGCAGCCGGCGGAGCAAGATGCACAGCGTCTCGCGGCCGAAGCGCAGCAACTCAACCAACTGGCCGCTCAGGCCGAGTGGAATGCCTGGTTGGGGGATCTGCGGGCACGCTCGAAGGTCAAGGTCGTGAACGACGTCACGAAGGCAGGTTCGTAATCGGGTCACCGAACTACGAGCGGAAAGAGAAACGCGGCCAATTGGCCGCGTTTTTTTATGCGCCGGATTTTGGCGTCCGGGAGTCCGCCGCTTTGGCGGGAGGTTTGCCGGCGGGTTTGAGCAACGGTTTTACCGTCGGCCAGACGTTCTGCAAGATTTGTGGATGGGCTTTTGCCAGCGGGTGAATCTGGTCTTGCTGGAACCAGTCCTGGTGCTCGATGACGCCTGCCAGCAGGAAGGGCACATAGGCGGTCTTTTCCTGCTTGGCCACGGTGGAGAACATGTTGAAGAACTGTTCGCTGTAATCCGGGCCGTAGTTGGGCGGGATGCGCATGCCGACAACGACGACCCGGCTACCCGACTTGCGTGCGGCAGCGATCATCTCAAGCAGGTTTTGACGTGTCAGATCCAGCGGAATGCCGCGCAGTGCATCGTTGCCGCCCAGTTCGAGAATCGTGATGGCGGGATGATAGCGCTCCAGCAATGACGCCAGACGAGCCCGTCCACCGCTTGTTGTGTCACCACTGATGCTGGCGTTCACGACGTTATAATCGAAACCGTTTTGCGTGATTGTCTGCTGCATCAGATTGACCCAGCCGGCGCCCCGCGCGATGCCATATTCCGCAGAAAGGCTGTCGCCGACGACCAAAATCGTCGGTGCGCCCGAACTTGCCGCGTTTGCCGCGGTCCCTGACAGCATGCCCCAGCCCACGAGGACTGAGGCGGCCAATTTCAAGAACTCTCTTCTTGCCATGTCGTTTTCCGAAAACGTAATTGAGGTGCGGGGGCTGGGCAAACGGTTGCGTGACGCGACCGGTGAGCTAGTCATTTTGCAGGATATCGATTTCTCCGTCGCGAAGGGCCAGAGCGTGGCCATCGTCGGGGCATCGGGGTCCGGAAAGTCGACGTTGCTTGGCCTGATGGCGGGACTCGACACTGCGACCGATGGTGCTATCACGTTGCTGGGCAAGTCGCTCGGCGAGCTTGACGAGGAAGGCCGTGCAGCGCTGCGACGCGGTGCTGTCGGCTTCGTCTTCCAGTCGTTTCAACTCATGCCGCATTTGACTGCGCTCGAGAACGTCATGCTGCCGCTCGAATTGTTGGGTGAGACACGCGAGGTGCGCAATCGTGCCGTCAAACTGCTCGAGCAGGTGGGGCTGGGGTCGCGCCTGACGCATTATCCCAAACAACTCTCGGGCGGCGAGCAGCAGCGCGTGGCGCTGGCACGTGCCTTTGTCACGGAGCCGGTGGTGCTGTTCGCCGATGAGCCCACGGGCAGTCTGGACACGGCCACCGGTGAGCGCGTCATCGATCTGATGTTCTCGCTCAACGAGGCGAGCGGCGCGACGCTGGTGCTGGTGACGCACGATCTGGCGATTGCGCAACGTTGCGACGCGACGGTGCAACTCGCAGGCGGTCGGCTGGTGAACGGCGCGACTGTTTGACGGTGACGAAGCGGGGCGAGTCCGCCCCGTTCGAGGATGGCGGCCGCCGCAGTCAGCGGCGGCGCAGTGAGGGCGCCGAGGGCGTCAGTCCTTCGCTTTCAGTGCTTCACCCGCCATGCGAATCAGCGAGGTCGTCGAGGCGTCGTGCGCGCCCGGCTTGAGCGAATCGGGATCGGCAAGTTCAGGTTCAATTGCCCGGCATAATGTCTTGCCCAGCTCCACACCCCATTGATCGAACGGATTGATGTTCCAGATGGCGGCCTGCACGAACACCTTGTGTTCATAGAGCGCGATCAGCGCCCCCAACCGTTCAGGCGACAGCTTGTCGATGACCAGCGTATTGCTCGGTCGGTTGCCATCGAAATGGCGTTGCGCGGCCAACGGACCGCCCGCTTGCTCGGTCGTCGCCATCGAGCCGCCCTGCAACAGCGCTTCGCTCTGCGCAAAGCAGTTGGCGAGCAGCTTGCGGTGGTGGTTGAGATAAGCCGGCGCGTCGTACTGCGGTTCGAGCACGGCGATGAAATCTACCGGTACGAGTGTGGTGCCTTGATGCAGCATCTGGAAATAGGCGTGCTGCCCGTTCGTGCCGGGTTCGCCCCAGATGATCGGCGCAGTTTGCCATCCGACAGGTGCTCCGTCGACCTGCACCGACTTGCCGTTGCTCTCCATGTCCAGTTGCTGGAGATACGGCGGCAGCTTCTGGAGGGCGTCGGTGTACGGGGCGATGGAGAGTGTCTGCGCATCGAAGAAATTCCGATACCAGATGCCGATCAAACCGAGCAGCACCGGCATGTTGGCTTCGAGTGGCGCACTGCGGAAGTGTTCGTCCATCGCATGCGCACCCGCGAGCAGGGCATCGAAATGCTGAGCCCCCAGATACAGCATGATGATGAGGCCGATCGACGACCAGAGCGAATACCGGCCGCCAACCCATTCGCCGAATTCGAACACGTTCTCACGGCGAATGCCGAACCTCATGGCTTTTTCGGCGTTCGTCGACACAGCGACGAAATGCTTGCCGAGTTCGCCATCCGGAATGCCGTTCGCGACGAACCATGCGCGAATGGTGTTCGCGTTGGTCATGGTCTCCAGCGTGGTGAACGTCTTCGAGCAAACGACGACGAGCGTAGTCTCCGGATCGAGCGTAGGCAGCATACGCGCCAGTTCGGTCGGGTCGATGTTGGCGATAAAGTGCGCGCTCAAATCCTCGCGACCATAGACGGCGAGTGCGTCGCACACCATGCGCGGCCCGAGATCCGAACCGCCAATGCCCACGTTGATCAGATGCCTGATGCGCTTGCCGGTCGCGCCGACCCAGCGTCCGTCGCGCACACGTTCGCTGAACGCACGCATGCGCGCGAGTGTTTCGAGAATGCCGCTGCTGACATCGCTCGTCGCGTCGCGAAAGGCCATGCCTTTCGGCGCACGCAGTGCAACGTGCAGCGCTGCGCGGTTTTCCGTGACGTTGACATGCTTGCCGGCCCACATGGCGTCGCGTTTGGCCGGAAGGTCGCATTCACGCGCGAGAAGCGTGAGCAACGTGCGCGTTTTCTCCGTAATGCGATTCTTCGAGTAGTCGAGATACAGGCCGGCCGCATGCAGTGAGAATTGTTCGACACGAGCGTTGGCGCCGGCCCCGGAGAACCAGTCGCGCATGTGCTGGGCGGCGATATCGTCGCGATGCGTGAGCAGGGTACGCCAGGCGGGGAGTTGATCCAGACGAGCGGAAGGCGCGGATGGCTTGTACGGCATGTGCGATAGAGACATTTCGATAAAGCGAAGTATAACGGGAGTCGCGGGGCAATCGCGCTGAAATGCAGCGGTGGGCGGCCTTGTTGCCTTCGCACAGCCACAGTGCCAGGCATTTCAGGTGGGATCGGCGCGTGACCCGTAAGGGGGGCGAACGAATGGCGTCGCACGCGTCGCTTCGGTCAGCAGATCTGTCAGTTCGGCGCGTATGGCGGGCAAAAGTTCAGAGGCCGTCAGTCCGGCAGGCCCGGCCCCTGCGCACACGCAACGCTCGGCCGCCCGACCATGCAGCCAGACGGCGGCCAGTGCCGCCTGCGTGGCGGGCATGCCCTGCGCCAGCAGCGCGCCGATGGCGCCGGTGAGGACGTCGCCCGTGCCAGCCGTGGCGAGCCCGGCATTCCCCGTCGTGTTGATCCAGGTGTGGGTTCCGTCGTCGATGACGCTGCCTGACCCCTTGAGCACGATGGTCGCGCCGAAATGCCGTGCGAGCGCGCGGGCGCAAGCCAGTCGATCCGATTGAATGCGCGCCACATCGCAGCCCGCCAGGCGTGCGGCTTCGAGCGGATGCGGCGTCAATACCGTCGGCCCGGCACGGCGGCGCACACGTTCTGCGAGCGACGGCTCGGCGGCGAGCAGATTCAGTGCATCGGCATCGATGACGAGCGGCGTGTCGTCGAGGGCAAGCGCGCGCGACAGGCACGCGGAGGACGCGGCGGATGTGCCGAGTCCCGGGCCGATGGCCACCGCCTGCATTGTCGAAAGATCGAGATTTTCGGCATGACGCAGCATCAGTTCAGGATGCACCGGGTCCCAGGCGGGTGCCTCCTGTGCGACGAACCCCACATAGACGCGCCCTGCGCCCGTCATCAGACCTGAGCGTGCCGAGAGCAGCGGCGCGCCGACCATGCCGTCATATCCACCGAGTACCGCCAATGATCCGTAGCTTCCCTTGTGGGAGGCGTGATGGCGTTGCGGCAGTTGTGCGAGAAACGCGTCGGGCCCGCTCGTTGCGATATGGGCGTCGTTGGGAAGTGCTGCCCGTGTCGCGGCAAGCGCTTCCTCTGCGCCCAGTGACGCCACGAGAACGTCTCCGGCGATGTCGCGGCCGCTACCGGTGAACAGCCCAGGGCAGGCGCCGAGCATCGCCATGGTGACGTCCGCGCGAATGGTGCTGCCTGCCGCAATGCCGGTGGCCGCAGCCAATCCGCTGGGAATATCGATGGCGAGCACAGGCGTGCCTTGGCGATGGGCGTAGGCGATGTTCTCGACCAGCGCGGCAGCGGCCCCTTCCAGCGGGCGCGACAGGCCGATGCCGAACAGGCCGTCGACGATCCAGGCGTATGCCGAAGGCTCGGGCCAGGTGTCTGGGGCAGGGCGCACCGGCACGCCGGCGGCGAGCGCGTCGGCGAGTGCCCAGCGGGCGTCGTCGGTGGTGGGCGGTGCGAGTTGCCAGACGTCGACGAGCACACCGCGCCGGTGTAATTCGCGCGCGGCAACGTAGGCGTCGCCCCCGTTGTTGCCGGGACCCGCAAGGAGCAACACCGCTTGGCGGCCGGCGCTCGCCAGTGCGGGCAGGCGGGCGTATAGCCATTCGGCGACCGCAGCCCCGGCGCGTGACATCAATGTATGTGCAGGGAGTGTGGCGGCGGCGGCTCGTTCGACGTCGCGCAGGGTGCCGGGAAGGTGCAGGTCGAGTGACACCGTGGCGCAGGCCGTCACGAGGCTGGCGACGGGGCAGAGCGCCGGGGGGCGCGCCAGCGGACTCGGACTGGCAGTGATGGCAGGAACGTTGACACGCAGGGAATCGGACATGGCAGGCAATGCTCCCGGTAGCGAGTGCAGCGAGCGCAGCATTGTGCCGCGACGTTGGCCGGCCCTAATGTGCGCTACATGCTTATCGAGAGATTATGCCGTCATCGTGAGGTTCTGCCTGCCGGTGTGAATCCCGATGCCGTGTCGGTCTTCTCCCACATGACGGCCGGGTTGCCGTCAGCGAACACGATGTGCAGACGTGCTTGGGCGCGCTTGATGCATTGATACGAGGGCAACGGAGGGTGCCCTCGTAACTTGAAGCGGGCGAATTAGCGGTCGTAACGCGCGAGCGTCAGGCCGTTCAAATCGATTTCAGGCGTTTGTCCGGAGATGACGTCAGCCAGTACGCGACCGGAGCCGCAGGCCATCGCCCAGCCGGTCGAGCCGTGGCCAACGTTCAGGAAGATGCCGGGCAGATGCGTGGCGCCGAGCAAGGGCGGGCCGTCCGGAAGCATCGGGCGCGCGCCCACCCAGGCACGTGCCTCGCGATACTTGCCAGCGCCCGGAAACCAGTCCGTCGCGACCTTGTAAAGCGTGGCGATGGCGCGTTCGCGCAGCACGAGTTCGGTGTCGCCCAGTTCGGCCGTCCCGGCGATGCGCAGACGATTGCCTTGCGGTGTGATGGCTGTCTTGTACGACTCGTCCATCACGGCAATGCGTGGGCTGAAGAGTTCCGTCTTGACCGGCACCGTGATCGAGTACCCCTTGATCGGCCAGAGCGGCAGATCGATGCCGAGCGGGCGCAACAGCGCGGTGCTGGTCACCCCGGCGGCGATCACCACGGCGTCGGCTTCGAGCGTTGCACGTTGCGTCGGTTGCGCGGTGCTCGTCGTCTCGACGGTGACGCCGGTACGGCCCACGTTCGGGCGTACCGAGAGCACGGTCGTCTCGGTGGCGAGCGTCACGCCCATGTCGCGGGCGATTTGGGCAAGTCGCTTGGTGAAGAGCGGGCAGTTGCCGGTCTCGTCGCGCGGCAGATGCAGACCGCCTGCCAATTGGGCGTCGGTCGACAGCGCGGGCTCGAGCTTGCGGCACTCGTCGGCAGTGAGCAAGCGGTGCGGCACCTCGTTCTCGGTGAGCATCGCACGCGCCGGCTCGTTCATCTTGATTTCGCGCTCGGTGCGAAACAACTGGAGATAGCCCTGCGTGTGTTCGTATTCGAAGACGTGGGTCTCCCGCAACTCGTGCAGGCAGCGTTGGCTGTAGAAGGCGATGCGCTGCATGCGTTCGCGATTGGCGCGGTAACGTTCGAGCTTGCATTCGCGCAGCCACCGGGCGGCCCAGCGCCACGTGCCGGCCGACAGACCGGGCCGGAAGATGAGCGGACTGGCCGAGCTGAACATGTAGCCCAGCAGCTTGCGCGGCATGCCTGGCGCCGCCCAGGGCGTGACGTACCCTGGCGCGATGACGCCCGCATTGCCGAAGCTGCTCTCCTGCGCAACCGTGCTGTTGCGCTCGACGAGCGTGACCGTGTGCCCCGCGGTGGCCAGATAGTAGGCAGTACACGTGCCGATAACCCCGCCGCCGATAACGATGACCTTCATTCCCAACCGTCTGGTGTGTGGCGAACGCCCGTTCGTTCGCTTGTTAGTGTCGTTCTTTGCCGTGCCGCCGCCGGGATCCGGTTTCGCGGCCCGTGTTGGTTACGGGGCGCATAGGTTACCAGAGAGACGCCTTCCCAGGGCGGGAGGCTGCCCGGAATGGCTGTCGCGCACTCGGGTATAACCCGGGGTAAGCAGGGTATAATCCCGGTTTGTCGTTCCCCCGCGTTTTGAACGCCTCGCCTTCCGTCCTTCCATGACTCACATTGCCTGCTTCGCCGGCGCCTTGGCGCTTTCCGAATTCCGCCAGCAACGTCTTCTGCAGACCCTGCAAGCCATCGACAGTTCGATCGTGCGTGTCGACGCCCGCTACGTTCATCTCGTAGCCAGCGCCGAACCGCTGTCGAGCGAAGACGTGGCCCGCGTCGCCGGTCTGCTCACTTACGGTGAGCCGGTGGGCGATGAACCGGTGGGCGACCAGTTGCTGGTGATCCCGCGTCTCGGCACGATTTCGCCGTGGGCGAGCAAGGCGACGGACATCGCCCGGAACTGCGGCATCGATCATGTGCGCCGTATCGAGCGCGCCGTCGAATACACCATCGGCGTGAAGTCGGGCCTGCTTGGTGGCAAGAAGTCGCTGCCGGCCGACGTGCTGGCGCGTGTCGCCGGTGTGCTGCACGACCGCATGACCGAGACGGTCGTTGCCACACGCAGCGACGCCGAGGCCCTGTTCGTCGAACTGCCGGCCAAGCCCCTGCAGACGGTCGACGTGATCGGCGTGGGCCGCAGCGCGCTCGAAGCCGCGAACCGTGACTTCGGTCTGGCGTTGGCCGATGATGAAATCGATTATCTGGTCGACGCGTTCACGAGCCTGAAGCGCAACCCGACCGATGTGGAACTGATGATGTTCGCGCAGGCCAACAGCGAGCATTGCCGTCACAAGATTTTCAATGCGCAGTGGACCATCGATGGTCAGGCGCAGGACAAGTCGCTGTTCCAGATGATCAAGAACACGCACCAATTGCACCCGCAGGGTACGGTGGTGGCGTATTCGGACAACGCTTCGGTGATGGAAGGCGCCGAAGTGGAGCGTTGGTATCCGCGCGGCGCCGATGGCAAGTACGGTCGCAGCGTTGAACTCACGCACACGCTGATGAAGGTCGAGACGCACAATCACCCGACGGCGATTTCGCCGTTCCCGGGCGCGTCGACGGGCGCCGGCGGCGAGATTCGCGACGAGGGCGCGACGGGCCGCGGGTCCACGCCGAAGTCGGGGCTGACGGGCTTCACCGTGTCGAACCTGGCGCTGCCGGGGGCGCGCGAGTCGTGGGAAAACGACCGCGACGTGGCCGTGCCGCCGACGCTGCGCAAGCCCGACGATACCGGTGCCGACTACGGCCGTCCGGACCGCATTGCGTCGCCGTTGCAGATCATGATCGAGGGTCCGCTGGGCGGCGCTGCGTTCAACAACGAATTCGGCCGACCGAACCTTGGCGGCTACTTCCGTGCCTATGAACAAAACGTGGGCGGTCGTGTGCGCGGCTATCACAAGCCGATCATGATCGCGGGCGGTATGGGCAATATCGCGGCACAGCACACCCACAAGCACGACCTGCCTGCCGGCACGCTGCTCATCCAGATCGGTGGTCCGGGCATGCGTATCGGCATGGGCGGCGGCGCTGCCAGCTCGATGGCGACCGGCACCAACACGGCTGAACTCGACTTCGATTCGGTGCAGCGCGGTAACCCGGAAATCGAGCGTCGCGCGCAGGAAGTCATCAACTGGTGCTGGCGTCAGGGCGACGCCAACCCGATCCTGTCGATTCACGACGTTGGCGCGGGCGGTATTTCGAACGCGTTCCCGGAACTGGTCGATGGCGCGAACAAGGGCGCCCGTTTCGACCTGCGTCAGGTTCAGCTCGAAGAGTCGGGCATGTCGCCGGCCGAAATCTGGAGTAACGAAGCGCAGGAACGTTATGTGCTGGCGATCGCGCCGGACAGCTTCCCGGCGTTCCAGGCCGTCTGCCAGCGTGAGCGTTGCCCGGTGGCGGTGATCGGTATCTCGACGGATGAGCGTCAACTGAAGCTGGTTGACCCGCTGCATCCGGAGTCGCCGGACCCGGTCGACATGCCGATGGACGTGCTGCTCGGCAAGCCGCCGCGCATGCACCGCGACGTCACGCGCATGAAGGCGGAGCTTCCGCCGGTCGACGTCACGGGCCTGTCGCTCGACGACGTGGCGCGTGCCGTGCTGCGTCACCCGACGGTCGCGAGCAAGTCGTTCCTCATCACGATTGGTGATCGCACTGTGGGTGGTTTGACGGCGCGCGACCAGATGGTCGGCCCGTGGCAGGTCCCGGTGGCTGACTGCGCGATTTCGCTGATGGACTACGCCGGTTATCGCGGCGAAGCCATGACGATGGGCGAGCGCACGCCGTTGGCCGTGATCGATGCGCCGGCATCGGGCCGTATGGCCGTCGGCGAAGCCATCACCAACATTGCGGCGGCGCCGATTGCGTCGCTCGATCAGATCAAGCTGTCGGCCAACTGGATGGCAGCATGCGGCACCGAGGGGGAAGACGCTGCGCTGTTCGATACGGTCAAGGCCGTCGGCATGGAGCTGTGCCCGGCGCTGGGCTTGTCGATCCCTGTCGGCAAGGATTCGCTGTCGATGCGCACCAAGTGGGAAGACGCGGGTCGCAGCAAAGACGTGATCGCGCCGGTTTCGCTGATCGTGTCGGCCTTCGCGCCGGTCGAAGACGTGCGTGGCCATCTCACGCCGCAACTGCGTTCGGTCGCGGAAGCGGGTGAGACGGTGCTGATCGCCATCGATCTGGGGCACAACAAGAACCGTCTGGGCGGCAGTATCCTCGCGCAGGTCACGCAGCAAATTGGCGACGTGACACCGGATCTGGATGATCCGGCCGACCTCCAGCGTTTCTTCGACGCCATTCAGAAACTCAATCGCGAAGGCAAGTTGCTCGCCTATCACGATCGTTCGGACGGCGGTTTGTTCGCCACCGTGGCGGAAATGGCCTTTGCGGGCCACGTTGGCGTGTCGCTCAATGTCGACATGCTCACGCTCGACGAAGGCTTCGAGTCCGATTACGGCGACGCCAAGGATTGGGCCAAGCAGACGGTCGGCCGTCGTGAAGACAAGACGCTGCGCGCGCTCTTCTCCGAAGAGCTTGGCGGCGTGATTCAGGTGCGGGCGTCGGAGCGCGACGCCGTGTTGCAGGCGCTGCGCGAAGCCGGTCTCTCGAACTGCACGAACGTAATCGGCAAGCCGAATACGAACGACGTCATCGAGATCTATCGCGACGCCAAAAAGGTCTTCGGCGCACCGCGTGCCGAGTTGCAACGCGTATGGTCGGAAGTGAGCTGGCGCATTGCACGTCTGCGCGACAACCCGGCCGCCGCCGATGCCGAATACGAAACGCTGAACGACACGAGCGATCCGGGGCTCTCGCCGAAGGTGACGTTCGACGCGAGCGAAGACATCGCCGCACCGTTCATCGCGACGGGCGTGCGTCCGAAGATCGCGGTTCTGCGCGAGCAGGGCGTGAACTCGCATCTTGAGATGGCCTACGTATTGGACAAGGCCGGCTTCGAGGCTTACGACGTGCACATGAGCGATTTGCTCGCGGGCCGTCACACGCTGGAAGCGTTCAAGGGCTTCATCGCCTGTGGCGGGTTCTCGTATGGCGATACGCTTGGGGCGGGCGAGGGCTGGGCGAAGACGATTCTGTTCAACCCGGCGTTGGCAGAGCAATTCGCTGGCTTCTTCAATCGTGCCGATACGTTCGCATTGGGTGTCTGCAATGGTTGCCAGATGATGAGCAACCTCTCGAACCTGATTCCGGGCGCCGTCGCGTGGCCGAAGTTCACGTACAACCAGTCGAAATACGAGGCACGTCTCACGCAGGTGGAAGTGCTCGACTCGCCGTCGCTGTTCTTCAAGGACATGGCGGGCTCGCAATTGCCGATCGTCATCGCGCACGGCGAAGGCTTCGCCAACTTCGGTCAGCAGGGCAACATCGACCAGGCAATCGCCGCGATGCGTTTCGTGGACCACCGAGGTCAACCGACCGAGCAGTATCCGTTCAACCCGAACGGCTCGCCGCGTGGCCTGACCGCAGTGACGACGGGCGACGGGCGCTTCACGGTCATGATGCCGCACCCGGAGCGCGTGTTCCGCACGGTGCAGATGAGCTGGGCGCCGGCGCAGTGGGGCGAGGACAGCCCATGGATGCGCATGTTCCGCAACGCTCGCCGTTGGGTGGCTTAACGGTATCGCTAACGGTATCGCGAAAGTCGCGACGATATTCCGCACGGCATCCCCGTGCGGAATGGGTCACCGGAAATAAAAAAATCCCGCCGAAAGGCGGGATTTTTGTTTCAGTGCCATGCAGGCGAGGCTTACTGGATCTTGGCTTTTTTCTCGAGGCCTTCGATGAAGCCTTGCAGCTTTTCTTCCTGCATTTGCTGCACGAGTTGCGGCTTGACGTCGGCCAACGGCGGGATCTGCGCGTCGCGCGTGTCGTCCAGCTCGATCACGTGGTAGCCGAACTGCGTCTTGACCGGTGTCTGCGAGTACTGCCCCTTCTGGAGCTTTTGCAGGGCATCGGCAAACTCGGGCACATAGGCGTTGGCCGGCGACCAGTCGAGATCGCCGCCGTTCTGTGCCGAACCGGGGTCCTTCGAGTATTGCTTGGCGAGGTCGGCGAACTTCGCACCGCCCTTGAGCTTCGCGATGATGTCCTTGGCCGTATCTTCGCTCGGCACCAGGATGTGACGGGCGTGATATTCCTTGTCGCCGAACTGCTTCTTCAGTTGGTCGTAACGCGCCTGAACTTCTGCGTCGGTCACGGGCGAGGTCTTCTGGAAGTCGGCGATGAGGGCGCGGATCAGCACGCCTTGTTCGGCCAGCTTGAGCTGTGCCTTGACGTCCGGCTGAGTGGCGATTCCCTTGCTGACGGCTGCCTGCGCGAGGACTTCGCGCTTGACCAGTTCTTCGCGCACTTGCTGTTGCAGTTGCGGCGAGTTCGGCTGACCCTGACGGACCATTTCGCGAACCATGGCGTCGGCACGTGCCACAGGCACCGGCGTGCCGTTCACAACGGCGACGTTCTGGGCAAGGGCGGGGAGGGATACGGCGGTCAGCGACACGGCGGCGCCGAGCGCCAGAGCCGTGCGGGCGAGTTTCAATGCCATGCTGTTTTTCCTAACGAATGACGAAGGCAAGGTTAATCGACGGGGGACGCGTCGCATGCGAGTTACGCTTCGCCGGGGGCGAGCGCGACAATGGCGAGGGCGTGAATGCCGTTTTGCATCAAATCGGCTAGCGCATCATACACCAGGCGGTGACGCGCAACGCGGTTACGGCCGGTAAACGCGGCCGAAACGATCCGGAGGTTGTAATGACCGCCCGACGCGGCGCCGGCATGACCGGCGTGGCGGGCACTGTCGTTCTCGAGGGCGAATTCCAGAGGGGAGAGCGCAGCGGTGAGCCGCGCTTCGATTTGCTGTTCCATGGTCATGGCAGTGACTTCCTGACGGACGTTATTCGTCCTGCTTGATGTACTTCGCGAGCCACAGACTCTGCACGACGATAAACACGACCATGAGGCCCATGCCGCCGAAGAGCTTGAAGTCGACCCAGGTGTCGGTCGAGAAATGGTAGGCGATGACGAGGTTGAGCACGCCCATGGCGAGGAAGAACAACGCCCAGCTGAAGTTCACTGCACGCCAGAGCTGTTCGGGCAATGCCATCTGCTTTTCCATCATGGCGCGGATCAGGTTCTTGTCGAAAACGAGCTCGGCAACGAACAGCGTGATCCCGAACAACCAGTACAGCGCCGTGGGCTTCCACTTGATGAAGGTCTCGTCGTGCAGCAGCATGGTGGCACCGCCAAACACCACGATGATCCCCAGGCTCACCCACTGCATGGGCTCGACCTTGCGGTGACGCAGCCACATCCAGATGACTTGCGCGATCGTCGTCACGATCGCGATGCCGGTGGCGACGTAGATGCCGGCGAACTTGAAGGCGACGAAAAACAGAATGACCGGTAATAGGTCGAAAAGGAATTTCATGAAGTCTCGACTTGGGGGCTTCGGGGGCAAACGCCCAGCGCTCGACGCGTCTGGGGGAGCAAACACCCATTATATTTCAAAGGCCCGGCGAGGAACGCGGCGAATCTCCGAAAGCGCGGTGCAGCGCGCGTTGCTGCACCGCCAACCCGTCAGGCGGGCGCTTTGCCTTACTGCAGGATTTCGATGCGCTTCACGTCGATATCGTTCGGGCGGAAGCGATGACGGTCGACTTCGCCGGTGATACGCACACGCGTCTTGTCGCTGATTTGACGGCCCGGCGGCAGATACTTGTCGTCAAGGTCGATCTCGATGGTCTTGCCGGCGTCGTCGCGGAAGGTGTAGTGCTCGTGCTTGAGCCGGTTGACGATATAGCCCTCGATCACGGCCACGGCGTCGTCGGGGGCTGCCAAGGCCTGTTCCACGGTCGAGACGTTGGATGTCACCGACGGCACGACCACGCTTCCGGTTGTGCCCGCCGCGGCCGTCGGACCCGTGTATTGCGCGATGGCGGGTGCCGCACTTAGTACGCCGAAAAATGCCGCTGCCGTGCAGAGAAGCGGCGTGAAGCGAGTGATTTTGCTTGGCATGAGCGACGTTTCCTGTTTTTGATGAAGGAGGCGTCAGCTTAGCAGACGTACGATCGGTGTCCGAACACTCGCACGGAGGTCATCCTCCCAAAGCGTTCGCGGTCGATCGCAAAACGGAGATGGCCCCCACCGGCAGCGGGCCGGTGGGGTGGGGTGTTCAGCCCTCGACAGGCTTGTCGGACTGGCCTTCCTTGTCCTCGAAGTTAAGCGAGGCCGAATTGATGCAATAACGCAAGCCGGTCGGCTGGGGACCGTCTTCGAACAGGTGCCCAAGGTGAGCATCGCAGTTGTGGCAGCGCACTTCCACACGCACCATGCCGTGGCTGTAATCCATGACTTCGTCGATGCCGGCCTTGTCGACCGGGGCCGAGTAGCTGGGCCAGCCGCAGCCTGCATCGAACTTCTCGGTCGATTCGAACAGTGGCGCACCGCAGCAGACACAGCGGTAGGTGCCGTCTTTCCAGTGATCCCAGTAACGGCCCGTGAATGCGCGCTCGGTGGCCGCATGGCGCGTGACCTGGTATTCCACGTCGTCGAGTTGGGCACGCCAGTCGGCGTCGTTCTTTTCCACTTTGCTCATGAGAGTCTCCTGAGGGGCGGCGGCCCCGGAATTGCCGCCGCGCGTCGTATTTCGTCAGACCCGGCTCAGATGGGGGCGGCGCGCCGTTTTGCAATGTGCCGAAACGCCTCGCCGCCTGTCGATGCCAGGCCGTCAATCAAGACGAGCAACTGACTTCGAGCTGACCGGCCCAGTCGGGCGGCAACTCGGCATAGCGCTCGAATTCGGGTTGTTCATCGTAGGGGTGCGAGAGCACGCGCAGCAGCGTGTCGACTTCCGAGAAGTCCCTTTCACCGGCACGGCGGATCGCGATCTCGGCCAGGTGATTGCGCAGGATGTACTTCGGGTTGACGAGCCGCATCGCGACTGCACGTTTGGCGTCGGTGCTCGCTTCGTGGCGAAGTCGTGCGCGGTAATCCACGGCCCAGGCGTCGAATCCTGCCCGGTCGATGAACATGTCGCGCAGCGGTTCGTCGGCGGCGGGGTTATCGAGTTCAAGCGTGGCGAGCGTGCGGAACAGGTGCGTAAAGTCGACGCGTCCCTCGTGCATCAGCTTGAACAGACGATTGATGAGCGTTTCGTCGTCGGCGTGCGATTCGCGCAACCCGAGTTTGGCGCGCATGCGCAGGTCGATTTCTTCGGCAAAGCGCGTCTTGAACACGGGCAGCACCGACTGCGCTTGCTCGATCGCCGCATCCCCTTCGCCGAACAACGGCAACAGGGCCTGCGCGAGGCAGAACAGGTTCCAGTACGCGACGTTCGGCTGCGCCTGATAGGCGTAGCGCCCCTGCGTGTCGGAGTGGTTGCAGATGTGGTGGGCGTTGAAGCCGTCGAGAAAGCCGAAGGGGCCGTAGTCGATCGTCAGCCCGAGAATCGACATGTTGTCGGTATTCATCACGCCGTGGCAGAAGCCCACCGCCTGCCAATGCGCCACCATTTCCGCCGTGGCATCGCAGACCGCGCTCAGCAGGGCGAGGTAAGGATTGGCTTCGTCGCGGCAGTGCGGGTAGTGATGATCGATGGTGAAGTCTGCGAGTTGACGCAGCGCTTCGTATTGATCTCCCGCCCAGAAGTGCTCGAAGTGACCGAAACGGATGAAGCTCGGCGACAGGCGCGTGACGACGGCCGCCGTCTCGATGGTCTCGCGGCGTACGGGGGCGTCCGAGCCAATGACGCACAGGGCGCGTGTCGTCGGCACGCCGAGATGGAACATGGCTTCCGAGCCAAGGAACTCCCGGATCGACGAGCGGAGCACGGCACGTCCGTCACCCATGCGGGAATAGGGCGTCAGACCGCCGCCCTTGAGCTGAATTTCCCAGCGACCGCCGGGGCCGTCCGATTCGCCAAGCAGCAACGCCCGGCCGTCGCCGAGTTGACCGGCCCAGACGCCGAACTGATGTCCTGAGTAGACACTGGCGAGCGGATCGCCCCCTGGCAGCGGCGTATTGCCGGCAAAGGTCGCAAGAAACTCCGGATCGCGTGCCGCTTCGGGCGACCAGCCTAGCAGGCGGGCGGCGTCGACCGAAAAACCGACCAGATAGGGCGCTGGCAGCGG
Source organism: Pandoraea fibrosis (assembly GCF_000807775.2). Lineage (NCBI taxonomy): Bacteria > Pseudomonadati > Pseudomonadota > Betaproteobacteria > Burkholderiales > Burkholderiaceae > Pandoraea > Pandoraea fibrosis. The sequence goes on from NZ_CP047385.1 coordinate 3,230,655, forward strand.
CTGCGGCGCCAGGCGCGTATAGAAGCTGTTGCCGAGTGACGCAAACCGGTTCGCCATTGGCAGCGGTCCATAGGGCTTTAGCGAAGCGGAAACAGAAGCGGGACGGTCGGTTGCCGACATTGGGGACGTTCCTGAAGGTGAACAAACATTCTACTTGAGGTGCCCGTCCTGCGCTGCCGGGTTGCGTACACTGGCGTAGCCCCGATCTGCTGCGCCGCACAAGCGAAGGGCGTTGACCCGGCGCTCGCACGCGTCAAGAATGAATCTCCGCGGTGCCTGTAAGTGCACGCATCAACCGCACCAACACGCTGGGCACGAATGCTCGAACGCCTGAACGCTATTCCCGACGTATCCCCGTAATTCCGGTTTTCCCGACTTTTCTGGAGATTCGACGCATGGCAACACCGCTCCTCGGCCAGATGATGGCCGCGCCGCTCCTGATTTCCTCGCTGCTCACGCATGCTGCGCGTCACCACGGCGACACCGAGATTGTGTCGCGTCGCGTGGAGGGCGACATCCACCGCTACACCTGGCGCGACGCCGAGCAGCGCGCCCGCCAACTCGCACAGGCATTCCGCCGGCTGGGGGTGGAGGATGGCGAGCGCGTGGGCACGCTGGCATGGAACGGCTATCGGCATCTCGAGTTGTACTACGGCGTCTCGGGCATGGGCAGCGTCATCCACACCGTCAATCCCCGCCTGTTCCCGGAGCAGATCGCTTATATCGTCAACCACGCAGAAGATCGCTTCGTGGCGTTTGACATCAATTTCCTGCCGTTAGTGGAGACGATTGCCCCCATGTGCTCGGGCGTGCAGGGTTGGATCGCGATGACGGATCGTGCGCACATGCCCACATCGAGCTTGCCGTTGCTGTGCTACGAGGAACTGATTGCCGCCGAGGACGGCCAGTTCATCTGGCCGACGATGGACGAGTCGACGGCGTCTGGCCTTTGCTACACATCGGGCACGACGGGCAATCCCAAAGGTGTGCTCTACAGCCATCGCTCCACGGTGTTGCATGCCTTCGGCGCCTCGCTGCCGGACGCGATGGCCATGTCGGCACGCGACGCCGTGTTGCCCGTGGTGCCGATGTTTCATGTGAACGCGTGGGGCCTGCCGTACTCCAGCGCACTCGTCGGCGCGAAGCTCGTATTCCCCGGCAAGGATCTCGACGGCAAGTCGCTGTACGAACTCTTCGAAGCGGAGGGGGTGACGTTCTCGGCGGGAGTGCCCACCGTCTGGCTGGGGCTGCTGACGCACGTGAAATCCATCGGCGCGCGTTTCTCGACGCTGGAGCGCACGGTGATCGGCGGATCGGCCTGCCCGCCGGCCATGCTCCAGACGTTCGAAAAGGATTACGGCGTGCGTGTCATTCACGCGTGGGGCATGAGCGAAATGTCCCCGCTCGGCACGTTATGCCATCTGCGCAAACATCACCGCGACCTGCCGGCCGACGCGCAGCAACACATTCTGGAGAAACAAGGGACGGCCATCTACGGTGTCGACCTGAAGATCGTGGGGCCGGATGGCGAAGAACTGCCGTGGGACGGGAAGGCGTTCGGCGATCTGCACGCACGCGGGCCGTGGGTCATCGATCGCTATTTCGGCTCGGAGGCGTCGCCGCTGATCGACGGCTGGTTTCCGACCGGAGATGTGGCCACGATCGATGCGGAAGGCTATGTACAAATCACCGATCGCAGCAAGGACGTCATCAAGTCGGGCGGCGAGTGGATCAGCTCCATCGATGTCGAGAACGTTGCGATGGCGCATCCGGAGATTCACGAAGCCGCCTGTATTGCCGTGAAACACCCGAAGTGGGAAGAGCGGCCTTTGCTGGTCGTGGTTCGCAAGCCCGGCTCGACACTGACCCGCGAAGCGGTGCTGGCGTTCTACCAGGGGCGTGTCGTGAAATGGTGGATACCCGACGATGTGGTGTTCGTCGATGAGATTCCCCACACCGCGACCGGAAAGATGCTCAAGCTCAAACTGCGTGAGAAATTCCGCGACTATCAGGCGGCGTCGTAGATTGTCGGTCATGGCGCCCGTCATGACAGTGACATCCGTCGTGTACCCGCTCGGAATTTTCTGAGCGAGTGCACGGTCGCTGCCTGAAATCCAGCAGTGACGCCGCTTTTCGGGCGATCCCGGGTCATTTCGGTCGCACGTCCCCTCTATAATGTCAGCCTGAATTTCCCCCGATACGGCAGGCGCTGCCGCGTCTTTCATCGGCTTTCCAAAGGAGATGGTGTGCATCTGCTGAGTGCCACTGCGGGCCTCGTGCTTGTGAATGGTGTGAGCTATGGTTTGCTGTTGTTCATGCTATCGAGCGGCCTCACGTTGATCTTCAGCATGCTGGGCGTGCTGAACTTCGCGCATGCCAGCTTTTACATGCTGGGGGCGTATTTCGCCTACGCGTTGTCGGCGGCAGTGGGGTTCTGGCCTGCATTGGTTGTGGCGCCGCTGATCGTGGGCGGACTCGGTGCCGTCTTCGAGCGCGGCGTATTGCGGCGATTGCGCGCACGCGGTGCGCTCGCGGAGCTGCTCGCCACGTTCGGACTGGCCTACATCGTGGTGGAACTGGTGCAACTCGCGTGGGGGCGCGGGCCGGTCGATTACGCAGTGCCAGCCGCCCTCGACGGCGTGTTGATACCTGTGGCGGGTATCGCCGTGCCCGCATACCGATTGTTCCTCATGGGGTTGGCGTGCACGATCGCCGTACTGGTATGGGTCGCGTTTCGCGCCACGCGCGCCGGACTGATCTTGCAGGCAGCCTTGTCGCAACCGGCGATGACGCAGGCCCTCGGCTATAACGTGCCGGCGCTCTACACAGGCGTGTTCGTGTGTGGCGCGGCGCTGGCGGCGCTGGCCGGGGCCGCTGGCGGGAATGTGCTGGTGACGGAGCCCGGCATGGCGGCAACGGTTGGCAGTGTCGTGTTTGTTGTGGTGGTCGTGGGTGGACTGGGTTCGCTGGGCGGCGCATTCGTTGCCTCGCTGCTGATTGGCTTACTGCAGACATGGGCTGTCACGAGCGACGCGAGTCTCGCGCCATGGTGGCCTCAAAGTGCGATGGAGCCCGTTGGTGGGGCGGGCGTACTGGGGGCATTGCAGGCTGCCATCGCGCCAATCGCACGTCTGAGCGTTGCACAACTCGCACCGGCGGTGCCGTATTTGCTAATGGTGGCGGTACTGCTTTGGCGTCCGCGCGGACTTTTTGGCGTTCGGGAGGGCTAATGGACGACGCTATCGTCAGTTCGCCAGCCGCCGCGCCTGCCTCGCCTCCTATGTCGTTACGCGGTCGTGCGGTCGTGTGGCTGGTCTTTGCCGCCATTCTCGGCCTGGCTCCCTGGTGCTTCCCCTCCGACACGGCGCTCACCCTGATGACGCAGATGGGCACTGCCGCCATTCTTGCATTGTCTTTCAACCTGCTGCTCGGCTCGACGGGGCTGTTGAGTTTTTGCCATGCCACCTATGCAGGCATTGGCGCTTATGCGGGCGTGTGGTGCATGAATCGTATCGGCGCTCTGGGCATTCCGGTATCGATGGCTGTGGTTCCGTTCGCGGGGGCGTTCGCGGGGGGCGTGGCGGGTGCCACGCTGGGGTACGTCACCACGCGTCGCGCGGGCATGACGTTCGCGATGATCACGCTCGGCGTGGCGGAACTGGTCTGGGTAATGGCGGCGATGCTGCCCGAGTGGTTCGGCGGCGAGCGCGGCATCCCGACCGACAGAACCCTGGGTGCGGCGTGGTTCGGTGTGACATTCGCCACGCAGCGCGAAGTCTATGCGCTGGTGGCGGTTTGGCTGTTCGTTTGCGCGGGCCTGATGTATGGCGTCACGCGCACGCCATTGGGTTTTCTTGCTCGCGCGGTACGTGACAACACCGTGCGCGTAGCCTTCCTCGGTCAGTCACCGGCGGCGGTGCGCTATCGCATGCAAATCATTGCGGCGGCTTTTGCTGGCGTAGCGGGCGCACTGGGCGCATTGAATTTCGAATTGGTCAGCGCCGATACCTTCAGCCTGGAACGCTCCGGCATCGTGCTCGTCTTCACGGTGCTTGGCGGTACGACTTACTTCGCGGGACCGATGCTGGGGGCCGTCGTCGGTGTGTTCGCAACGGTGGTGCTGGCAACGTTGACACGAGCGTGGCAGCTCTATCTCGGGTTGGGATTTCTTGCCGTCGTGATATTGGCGCCGGGCGGCATCGCCGGGTTGAGCGCGGCCCTGCTACACATCTGGCGCGATGGCAGGGTGCGTGTTTTATGGCGGCCCTATGTCGCGGTTTGTGTCGGTTTGGCACTCTTCGTGGGCGGACTGATCGGCATCGTGGAAATGACCTACGGCGCGCGACTTGCAGACGCCGCCGGGGTGATCGTGACACCCGGTCAGCGTGCGGTTGCTGCCACCGCGATGACGTGGGGGGCGGCAGTCGCGATGGCAGTGGGCGGGCTTGCCATGTTGGCGCTCGCCAGACGTCGTCTGCGGCGCAAGGCGTCGAGTGCGGCGCTTGGTGAGGAGGCGCCGCGATGATCGACATCGAGACGCCAGTTCGTTCGTCGGGGCACGCACTCAGCGTGCGAGGCGTGCGCAAATCGTTCGGACGCACACAGGTGCTGTGTGGCGTCGACCTGACACTCTCGCCGGGCGAGCGGCTTGCCATCATTGGTCCCAACGGTGCGGGCAAAAGCACCTTGTTCGACGTCATTACGGGCAGAACGCGGCCGGACCAAGGGCGCGTCCTGATGAGCGGGGGCGACGTCACCGGACGCGCCCCGCATGTCATCAGCCGGCTCGGCTTGTCGCGCAGTTTCCAGACATCGCAGTTATTCGGCCAGATGAGCGTCATCGATCATCTGCGTTGCGCAGGACTTTGGCCGGATGGGCACCGGTATACGTTCTGGCGAAGGATGCGTGGACTGGATAACGTTACCCGGCGTAGTGAGCTTTGGCTGACGCGCCTCGGGTTGGAGGCACGCCGCGACGTTGCTGCGGGCGAATTGAGCTACGCGGAGCAACGCGTACTCGAAGTCGGTTTGTGTGCGGCGTCGGCGGGGAGTGTGATGTTGCTCGACGAGCCGACGGCTGGCATGAGTCAGTCGGAGTCTGCCCGAATGGTGGCGCTGATCGCTGAACTAAGCCGGGGCCGCTCGCTGTTGATGATCGAGCACGATATGCAGGTGGTCTTCTCGCTCGCCGATCGGATCGCCGTGTTGGCCCGAGGCGCGATCATCGCCTGCGATACGCCGGCACGGATTCGCATGCATCCCGACGTGCGCACTGCCTATCTCGGGGACTACGCCGACGCCTATGACGGCGATGCTGCCGGGGAGGTGCGCGATGCTTGAGTTAATCGACGTCAGAGCAGGGTATGGCGGTAGCCGTGTGCTGCATGGCGTGACGATGCGCGTTGCACCGGGCGAGATTGTGGCTGTTCTCGGCCGCAATGGTGCGGGGCGCTCCACGCTGGCTCGCGCGATCATGGGGCAGTTGCCGCGCGAGGGCGATATCCGGTGGCAGGGAAAGTCGCTGACCCCGCTCGCGCCGCATCAGATTGCCCGACTGGGCGTGGGCTATGTGCCGGAGACGCGCGATGTCTTCGGGCCGTTGACGGTCACGCAAAATCTGGTGCTCGGGCAGCGTGATGGCAAAGCCCGGGCAATGCAGGGCACGCCCGGCATCGACCGATCGCTGACGCTTGCCGACGCGTTCGAGCGCTTCGAAGAGCTGGCGCCACGGCGTAACGCACCCGCAGCGTCGCTATCTGGCGGTGAACAGCAATTGCTTTCGCTATGCCGGGCAATGATGGCGGGGCCTGAGTTACTGATCGTCGACGAGCCGACAGAAGGGCTGGCGCCTCGGGTCGTGGCTCGTATTGGCCGGATTCTGACCGACTTGCGGGCGACCGGCGTGGCGATTCTGCTGATCGAGCAAAAGCTGTCGCTCGCGCTCAGTTGTGCGCAGCGTGTGGCGGTGATGGGACGTGGCACGCTCGTCTTCGAGGGGCCGCCCGACGCGCTGGCAGCCGCGCCCGCGATTCGCCGTGAATGGCTTGAGGTCTAGCGCTGCGCTAGAATCGAACGATCGTCTTGCCGCAGCTCGCGCGCTCGCGGCGCCCCCAAACGACGCACAAAGATAAGGAAAGAGACAACGATGAGCACGGCTTATGAGGTTCGTGACGGCGTAGCCGTCATCACGCTGGAAAATCCCCCGGTGAATGGGCTGGGACATGCCACTCGGGCGGGCATTGCCGACGGTATCGCCCAAGCTCAGGCCGACGCTCAGGTGCGTGCTGTGGTGCTGATCGGCGGTGGGAAGGCCTTTTCCGGTGGTGCCGATATCCGTGAGTTCAACACGCCGAAAGCGACGCAGAGCCCGCTGCTGGTTGACGTGATTGCGGCGCTCGACGCTTGCGAAAAGCCGGTTGTCGCGGCAGTCCACGCCGTTGCGATGGGCGGCGGTCTCGAATTGGCGCTGGCGTGTCACTATCGTGTGGCGTTGCCGGGGGCACAGATCGCATTGCCCGAGGTAAAGCTAGGCCTGTTGCCCGGCGCGGGCGGTACGCAGCGTCTGCCGCGCGCCATCGGCGTCGCGCGCGCGCTCGATATGGTGGTGTCGGGCCGCGTCGTGAAGTCCGAATCGCTCGTCGGCACACTTTTTTCGAAGCTGATCGAAGGGAGTCATAACGATCTCCTGGCAGGGGCGATTGCCTTCGCCCGCGACGTCGCTGCGCAAGGCGGCACGTTGCCGCGATTGCGCGACGTGGCTATCGACGATGCGGATGGCTCGGGGCAGGCCGCCATCGAGGCTGCGCGAGACAAGGTGCAGCGCGAGCAGCCCCATTTTCCAGCGCCTCATCAGTGCGTGGCGGCAATCGAAGCGGCGTTGCAACGCCCGTTCGATGCTGGGGTGAAGTTCGAGCGCGAGTGTTTTGTCGCGCTGGTCAGCTCGCCGGAGTCGAAGGCGCTGCGTCATGCGTTCCTGGGGGAGCGCGCTGCGGCCAAGATTGCCGATGTGCCCGACGATACGCCGGTGCGCAACATTGAGCGCGTGGCAGTCATTGGCGCCGGGACGATGGGCAGCGGCATCGCCATGACCTTTGCCAACGCGGGTATCCCGGTCACGCTGGTCGACACGACCGAGGCGTCGCTGGCGCGCGGGATCGAGTCGATGCGAGGTAATTACGCCCGTGCCGTCACGCGGGGCAAGCTCGCCGCAGACGAGGCGGAAAAGCGGCTGGCGCGCGTTCACGGGAGTACCGATTTCGCCGCGGTGGCCGATGCCGACCTGATCGTTGAAGCGGTGTTCGAGGATATGGCGATTAAGCAGGTGGTGTTTCGCGAACTCGACAAGGTGGCCAAGCGCGGTGCAATTCTGGCGTCGAACACGTCGACGCTCGATCTCGATGCGCTGGCCGAAACCACGTCGCGGGCGCAGGACGTCATCGGTATGCACTTCTTCAGCCCGGCCAACGTCATGCGCTTGCTTGAAGTGGTGCGAGGCGCCCACACGGGCAAAGACGTGCTGGCGACGGTCATGAAACTCGCCAAGCGCATCGGCAAGCTGGCTGTCGTGGCTCGTGTGTGCGACGGTTTCATCGGCAATCGCATGCTCGAACCCTATTTCAAGCAATCTCAATGGATGGTCGAGCAGGGCGCAACGCCCGCGCAGGTCGATGCCGCCATTGAGCGCTTCGGGTTCGCGATGGGGCCGTTCCGCACGAGCGATCTGGCCGGCAACGATGTCAGTTGGGCAATTCGCAAGCGTCGTCACGCCGAACATCCGGATATCGCGTATCCCAGAATTGCCGATGTGGTTTGCGAAGCCGGCCGCTATGGACAGAAAACGCATGCCGGCTGGTATGACTACGCCGAGGGGGACCGCACGCCGCGCGAGTCGGCCAAGATCGCGCAGATGCTCGACGACTACCGCAAGACGAACGGTATCGCGCCGCGTGTGTTTTCCGACGACGAAATTGTCGATCGCCTTGTTTATGCGCTGGTGAACGAAGGCGCGAAGGTGCTGGCTGATGGAACGGCGGCGCGCGCGTCCGACATCGATATGGTGTATCTGAACGGCTATGGTTTTCCGCTGTGGCGCGGCGGGCCGATGCTCTATGCCGACACGGTCGGGCTCGACAAGGTGCTCGCGCGGGTGCGGGAGTTCGAACAGGGCGCGCACGGCGAGGATTGGGTACCGGCAGCGCGGCTGGTGGAGTTGGTGGAAGCCGGCAAGCGTTTCAACGCGTGAGCTAACCCGACGCGACAAGGGGGATGGCCGGAGCACTAACGCCAACGTGAAACGGTTGGCGGTCTTGCGGGGTGAATCGAGGGGCAATGAAATGAAGCCGATGGACGAAGTGCTGCTGGTGATCGATGTGCAGAACGATTTCATGCCCGGTGGCGCGTTGGCCGTGTCTCATGGCGACGAGGTGGTGCCGGCAATCAACGCTTTGGCGGGTAAGTTTTCGCACGTCGTGTTGACGCAGGACTGGCATCCGGCGGGGCACGTGTCGTTTGCCGAAAATCATGCGGGGCGACAGCCATTCGAGACGATTGCGTTGCCGTATGGCGAACAGGTCTTGTGGCCCGCCCACTGCGTTCAGGATACGCAGGGGGCGGCATTGCACGCGGATCTGCATATTCCGCATGCGCAGGCGGTGGTGCGCAAGGGGTATCAGGTGGCCATCGACAGTTATTCCGCGTTTCTTGAGGCGGATCGCAAGACGCCGACGGGACTGGCGGGGTACTTGCGGGACAAGGGCGTGCGACGCGTGCATTGCGTGGGACTGGCGACCGATTTCTGCGTGGCGTGGAGTGCGCTCGACGCCAGGGCGGCGGGGTTTGACGTTTGCGTGATCGAGCACGCCTGTCGTGCCATCGATCTGAACGGCTCGCTGGCCAACGCGTGGACATCGCTGGCCGCGGCGGGGGTATCGCGCGAGTAGCGCGTGGATGGTGAGTGGGTGGTCAGTGAATATCCGACGCAGCGCACGACGCGTTGCGTCACTAATCGACGTCATGACGATGGACAGGTTTTACCGTAATGGCCAATGTGGCCGGAGTATCCGATGAGCACGCTCTCGATCAGTTCAGGTTTTATCGATCATCTCGGCATCGAGTTGCTGAGTGCCGAGGGAGGCGAGTCGGAATTGCGGCTCTCGCTGGCGTCTCAGCATCTCAATAGCTGGGAGGTGATGCACGGCGGCGTGACGATGGCGATGCTCGACGTCGCGCTCAGTACGGCATGCCGGAGCGTGGCGCCGGAAGGCGCCGGGGTGGTGACGATTGAAATGAAGACGAGCTTCATGCAGCCGGGCACCGGCGAGATGCGCGCGTTTGGTCGCTTGCTGCATCGGTCCACGACAATGGCTTACTGTGAGGGCGAGGTGCGCGACGCCAATGGCAAGCTCGTGGCCAAGGCGATGGGTACCTTCAAATACTTGCGCCGTCTTGCGGTCGGTCGCACGGTGCGTGAGCAGCGACGTCCCGACGACCCTCGCGGCGACTGATCGTCAGATGGACTGACGGATGGATGGACTGATATCCGCCCGATAGGCGTGTTGTCGTGAACGATGCGGCTGGCGGGCGGCGCCTATATGAATCGTAAGTGACGCGAATGTCACGGGCAGCGAATACTGTTGCCTCCAACCCATGTAGTGAACGCGGAGGGAATGCCATGACGATCAATCGCCAGATTCTGCTGGTTTCGCGCCCGAAGGGCGAAGCCACGTTGGACAACTTTCATTTGGCCGCACCGGAGTTGCCGGAGTTGGGTGACGGGCAGGTACTCGTGCGTAACTTCTATCTTTCGCTTGACCCGTACATGCGAAGCCGGATGAACGACACGAAGTCCTATGCCCCGCCGCAGCCGCTCGATACGGTCATGATCGGCGCGACAGTGGGTGAGGTGATCGAATCGCGACATCCCGACTGGCAGCCGGGCGATGCCGTCACCGCTATGTTCGGCTGGCAGGAGTACGGCATTTCGGACGGCAGCAACCTGCGCCGGCTGCACGACGCGCGCGTGCCGATGAGTGCCTATCTCGGGGCAGCCGGCATGCCCGGCGTGACCGCGTGGTACGGGTTGAACCGCATCATCGCACCGAAAGCCGGGGAGACGGTGGCGGTCAGCGCGGCCTCCGGGGCGGTGGGGAGCGTGGTGGGGCAACTGGCCAAGCGCGCCGGGTGCCGAGTTATCGGCATTGCCGGTGGCGAGCAAAAGTGTGCCTATGTCGTGGAGACACTCGGCTTCGATGCGTGCATCGACTACAAGGCGGGCAATCTGAACGACGACCTGCGCGCGGCGGCGCCGGATGGCATCGACGGCTATTTCGAAAACGTTGGGGGCGACGTATTCGACGCCGTCATGCGCAATCTCAATGCGCACTCGCGCATCGCCCTGTGCGGCATGATTTCCGGCTACAACGGCGAACCCATTCCGATGAAGTATCCGGCGCTATTGCTGACGAACCGGGTGCGGCTCGAGGGCTTCATCGTGAGCGAGCACATGGACGTGTGGCCGCAGGCGCTGAAGGAGTTGACCGATGCCATCGCCACCGGAGCGTTGCGCTATCGCGAGACGATGGCGCAAGGCATCGAGAACGCACCCGCCGCGTTCCTTGGTCTGCTCAAGGGTGAGAACTTCGGCAAGCAGATCGTGCGGCTGGTTTGACGTGGGAGCGCAGGATTTTTCCCGGTGGGGCTGAACGGCGCTGTAGGGCGTCGTCAAGTACGCAGGCTGTCGATAGTGAAAGCGAAATCGCGGCGTCCGGATAACACATTGGGCGATTGGCCCGGTGTGACGGTCGCCTCGATCATATCGACGCGGCCATCGCGATGGTAGCGAAGCAGTGTCGTACAGCGGGTTCCGTAGGCCGGCGACGCGATGAATGCGGCCGAAAGCGAGCGCTCCCATGCGCGCGAGACACCGGTGTCGGGCAGCGCGTCGTCAGGGGCTTCGTCCGGGTTGCGCATGATCTGCAACAGCGTGGCGTCGTCGGCGTTGCGGGACAGGGCGTTAGCAAGCGCGTCGCGCCGACTGAGGAGTTTCGGCCACGGGGTATCCAGCACGGCGTTGGACAGGCCGTGAAGCCCGGGCGCAATGGCATGGGCGACGGGGGTGGCCGGTGGCGCCGAAGCCTTACCGCCGACATGATCGGCACGGTTCCCTAACCAGAACAACTTGCCTGCGGGCAAGTCGCCGGCGAGCAGGTTAAAACCTGCGTATTCATGCGCGTGACGTTCGACACGGGCGAGATCGTTGTCGAACGAGGTGGCGTCGAGCATGGCCGAGACCAGCAGGCCACGCGACGGTACATTCTTCGGCGCCATCGGGGCGCGACCATCGCGGAAGTTCGTGAGTGCGGCGAAACGGCCCGCACGATTGATTCCCATCCACGTCCCGCCCCCTCTCAGGTCACGCCCTGCGAGCACGTCGGGGCGGTCTTGCCACCAGTGCATCGGTTCGGCGGGACGCTCGAAGAACTCATCGCGATTGGCGAGTAGAACCAGCGGCGTATCGGTGTCGGGTTGCCACGAGAAAACGATCAGGCACATGGAGTTTGCGCGTCGACGAAGCACTCGGCATGTCGTTCGCCTTCGATCAGCGCCGTCAGGCCCGATTCGACCGCCAATTGCGGCAGCGAGGCGACGAAGGCGGGACTCGCCCCGTCGTAGCGTTCCATCCACGTTGTGGTGCCGGCGGCCGCGTCGTTGACGGAGGCGTCGGCACGCCATTGCAGCCGCCCCGGCACGCCGAAGCGCGCCCCCGTCAGCGCGAAGAGGCGCGTGACAGCGGCATGTGCGGCGGCGGCGTTGTGTGACGAGACACGGTAGTAGACGTAACAATCCATGAGCAGTCGCCGGGTGGCCGTATCAGGAGGCCGCCGCAGACGACGCGGGCGTTTCCGTCGGATCGATGATCTCGTAAGGCAAATCGGCGAAAACGAGCACCGGCCCCTCTGCGCTGCCAAGCCGCACGTCGTCCGTCTCGCGCGCGGCCAGCTTCACCTCAACGAGCAGATCGAATCCGCCGTCCGGGGCGGGCGCGGCCTGTACCACCATGCCGCACGGCTGATCGGGATCGCTGGTCTCGACCAGTTCCTGTCCCGGCACCGGTTGTGGGCCGTCGACATGGGCAAGATGCAGGCGACGCTTGATCGTGCCGCGATACTGGCTACGGGCAACCACTTCCTGTCCCGGATAGCAGCCTTTGCGGAAATTCACGCCACCCACGACTTCCCAGTTCACCATCTGAGGGACGAACTGCTCTTGCGTCGCGGTCGTGACACGTGCCACGCCGCTGTGCACGTCGAGCCATGCCGCGAGGTCCGGCGCGACGACGGTGAGCCCCGGCGCCTGCGTCAGGCCTGACCACACCTCGGCGGCGTGCGCGACCGGCACGCTCCACAGGAAGCGCGAGAGCGCGCGCGCTGTGCCCGCGTCGGGCAGGCGGATCAGGCTGGTGGGTGCATCGCCGAGCGTGGCATGGACGGCCGCGAGCGGGCCGGCGGGCAACGCCTGGAACGTTTTGCCCAACACCGCCTCGGCGGCTGGGCCGCCGACCTGAAGCAGGACATGGGTGGCAGCGCCGTCCGTCAGTTTGGCCTTTGCGCGCAGCACGAACATCGACAGGCGCTTCTGCACGGCGGCTTGTACATCAGCGTCGCACGCCAGATAGATCGTGGCGTCGGCGGACGCGTCGCGCCACATCAGGAAGGTGGCGAGCAACCGTCCCTTGGCCGAGCAATAACCGGCCAGACGCGCCTGTGCCGAGGAAAGACGCTCGACGTCATTGGTCAATTGGCCATGCAGGAAGGCCGCCGAATCGGCGCCATTCACGGCAATGAGGCCGGTGTCGCTGGCAAGCGAGACGAAACTGCCGGTGCGCAACGCCGCGAACTGTGCAGCGCGAGCGCTCGCGTCGGACGTCACGTCGAAGGAAGAAGCGGCTGCCGCTTGGGGCAGAAGATCACGCCATTGGGAGGTCATAAACGGAAGGGCCTGTCAATCTGTGAGGGTTCGGCAAGTCAAAGTATTATATTGGGTCTTCCGCCAGGACGTGCGAGCCCGGTTCGACGTGCGAAATGCGCCTCTCGATACCGTCACTGCCACGCACATCCGGCTGACCGAGTCCCCCGAACCCGCTGCTGTCGACACACGGCTTACCCTGCAATTCATGTCTTTCATCAAACGCCTGTTGGTCCTGCTGATTGTCGCCTCGCTGGCGGCGGGCGGCGCTTTCTATTATTGGGCGCAGGCTCCCCTGCAACTGGGCAAGCCGACACTCGACGTCACGATCAAGCCGTACAGCTCGGTGCGCAGTGTGGCCGCGCAACTGCGCAACGGCGGCGTGCCGGTGCCTCCTCTTCTATTCAATCTGCTGGCCCGTGTGATGGATGTGGGCACGAAGCTCAAGTCAGGCAACTACGAGTTCGCGACTGGCATCACGCCCATCGAAGTGGTGGAAAAGCTCGCGCGCGGCGACGTGAATCAGTATGTGGTGACGATCATCGAAGGATGGACCTTCAAGAAGATGCGCTCGGAGATCGATGCCAATCCGGCGTTGCGTCACGACACGGCGGGATTGCCCGATGCCGACATCATGCAACTGGTGGGCGCAGAGCGCGCTGAAGCCGAGGGCATGTTCTTCCCCGACACCTACCTTTTTCCGAAAGGCACGAGCGACGTCGATGTCTACAAGCGGGCCTATCGTCTGATGCAGAAGCGTCTGGACGAAGCCTGGGCCGCGCGCGCACCGGGGCTGCCGTACACGACGCCTTACGAGGCCCTTATCATGGCTTCGCTCGTCGAGAAGGAAACGGGGCAGTCGGTGGAGCGCGGGCAGGTTGCCGCCGTGTTCGTCAATCGGCTGCGCAAGCGCATGCTGCTGCAAACCGATCCGACGGTGATCTATGGGATGGGCGATCTGTACACCGGGCGGTTACGCAAGCGCGACCTGCAAACCGATACGCCGTATAACACCTACACGCGCGCCGGTTTGCCGCCGACGCCCATCGCGTTGCCGGGCGTGGCATCGCTGGCGGCGGCGCTGAACCCTGCACCGACCGACGCGCTGTACTTTGTAGCGCGCGGCGACGGCACAAGCCATTTCTCGACGAATCTTCAGGAGCACAATCGCGCCGTGGACAAATATCAGCGAGGTGAACAATGACGCAATCCTCCGTGGCACCGGCAGCGGTGCCGGGCAAGTTCGTGACGTTCGAGGGCATTGACGGTGCAGGCAAGAGCACGCACGTCAACGCCTTCGTCGATACGCTGCGTCAGGGCCTCGCCAGCGTGGGACGCAATGTCGTCGCCACGCGTGAGCCCGGCGGTACACCGCTGGGCGAGGCCCTGCGCAAGCTCGTGCTCGATGAGCCGATGGATATCGAGACGGAGGCGCTGCTGATGTTTGCCGGACGCCGCGAACATCTGGTCAAGGTGATCGAGCCGGCGCTCGCCCGTGGCGACTGGGTGGTCTCGGACCGCTTCACCGACGCAACATTTGCATATCAAGGTGGCGGGCGTGGTCTGTCGCTCGACAAGCTTGCGACGCTGGAGCGCTGGGTGCAGGGCACGCGTCAGCCCGATCTGACGATCCTCTTCGATCTCGATCCGGCCATCGCCGCCGCCCGATTGGCAGGGGCTCGCGCGCCGGACAAGTTCGAACGCGAATCGGCAGCGTTCTTCACGCGGGTGCGTGAGGAGTATCTGCGTCGCGCCGAAGCATCCGAGGGCCGCTTTGTCGTGATCGATGCCGCGCAGAGTATCGAAGCGATTGCCGGCCAACTCGCCAATGTGTTCGCCCGCCTGGGCTTGCCCGGGCACTGAGCGCGCCAACGCGCGATAATCCGCTAATTCCATCGACGCGCGGGACATCCGCGGGGTATCGTCAGAACCAACGGGGCAAGGCGCCCCGCCTGCGTGCTTCGCCGTTCCGCCCGAGACGCCTCATCCGGCCAAGGAGCCCACATGCTGTATCCGTGGCAGTCACAGGACTGGACACGCCTTAACGATCTGCGCGCCCAGATGCCGCACGCGCTGCTGTTGCAGGCCGTGCCGGGCATTGGCGAGATTGCGCTTGCCAGTACGTTCGCGCAGGCGTTGCTGTGCGAATCGCCGCGCGACGACCACCTGCCGTGCGGCACCTGCGGGGCATGCCAGTGGCTCGCCAGTGGCAATCACCCGGACTTTCGCGCTGTCTGCCCGGAGATCCTGGCGGACAGCCTGCCGGGCGCCGAGGCGCGTGCCGAGGCCGACGGCGACAAGAAGTCCAAGACACCAAGCAAGGAAATCAAGATCGAGCAGGTGCGCGAGGTGATCGACTTCGCAAGTATCGGCTCGCATCGTCAGGGGCTGCGCGTTGTGTTGCTGTATCCGGCCGAGTCGCTCAACGTGCATGCGGCGAATGCCTTGCTCAAGACGCTCGAAGAACCGCCGGAAGGGGTGATCTTCCTGCTGGTGACGACGCAGCCGGACCGACTGTTGCCGACGATTCTGTCGCGCTGCCGTCGTCTGGTGCTCACGCGTCCGGACGGCGCTCAGGCCTCGCAATGGCTGATGGCGCAAGCGGGACTCGATGCGGCCAAGGCCGCCGCGGTGCTGGCCGAAGCCGGTGGTGCGCCGCTGGCAGCCCGTGCGCTGGCTGAACCTGAGGAGCGTGGCTGGCGCGACTGGCTGCTCGGTCAACTGGCGCAGGGAGCGGCGATCGACGCCTTCGCCTGTGCCGAGCAACTCCATAAGGGCAGCCTGCCGGGCATTCTGGAGACGTTGCAGCGCTGGTGCTTCGACGTGCTGGCAGAACGCATGGCCGGGACCGTCCGCTTTTTCCCGAGTCACGCGCAGGCGCTGCGCCGCTGCGGCGACACGACGGACGATGTCCATCTGCTGGGTTTTCTGCGCGAACTGGCGCAGCAGCGTCAGGTGCAGAACCATCCGCTCAATACGCGCGTGCTGCTCGAGGCGCTTTTCCTGCAATACAAACAGTTGTTCGGCGGACCGGCATCGCTTTGATGCAGGCCGCAGGCAACCGATCGCACATCATGTTCATCGATTCGCACTGTCATATCAATTTCCCGGAACTGGCCGAGCAGATGCCCGACCTGCTCGCGCGTATGCGCGAGAACAAGGTGAGCCACGCGCTGTGCGTCTCGGTCGATCTGCCCACGCTGCCGCAAGTGCTGGAGATCGCCGCGCAGCACGAGAACGTCTACGCCTCGGTGGGGGTGCATCCCGATTACGAAGACACGCCCGAGCCGAGCGTCGACGATCTCGTGCGTCTTGCCGCAACGCCGAAGGTGGTGGCCATTGGCGAGACCGGACTCGACTACTACCGCCTGGAAGGCCGTAGCATCGAGGAGATGGCGTGGCAGCGCGAGCGCTTTCGCACGCACATTCGCGCGGCTCGCGCCACGGGCAAGCCGCTCATCATTCACACGCGCTCGGCCGCCGACGACACGCTGCGTATCATGCGCGAGGAGCACGCAGGCGAGCCGGCGGGGGTGATGCACTGCTTCACCGAAAGCTGGGACGTTGCGCAAGGCGCGCTCGATCAGAATTTCTATATCTCGTTCTCGGGCATCGTCACGTTCAAGAGCGCGCGCGATTTGCAGGAGGTGGCGCGTCGCGTGCCGCTGGAGCGCATGCTGATCGAGACGGATTCGCCGTACCTCGCCCCCGTGCCCTATCGAGGCAAGCTCAATCAACCCGGCTACGTGCGCCATGTGGCGGAGTTCATCGCCGACCTGCGCGGCGAGCCGTTGCAAAAGATTGCCGAAGCGACGACGGAGAACTTCTTCCGTTTGTTCGCGACGGCAAAGCCCTGACCCGTATCACCCGATTGACCGAATTGCCTCTACGATTTTCAACGGACTACCGACAGGAGCCCCCGATGCGCAAATTTCCGATGATCCGAGCCTGGATGTTGCTCAGTGTGCTTTGGCTGACGGCGTGTGCCACGGCGGCCACGTCCAACTCAGCGCTGGTCAAGGCGGTTGTCTTCAACGATACGAAGGCTGTGGCTCAGGCGCTCAAGGCTGGCGTCGATCCGAACTCGACGGACGAGAAGGGCAACCCGCTGCTGGTGATCGCCATGCGCGAGAAGTCGGTCGATGTGGCGCGTTTGCTGATCGACGACAAGCGCACGGACCTCGATGCGACCAACGCGGCAGGCGAGAACGCCATGATGATCGCGTCGCTGCAAGGTCTGGCGCCGATGGTCAAGCTGCTGATCGAGAAGGACGCGGAGGTCAACAAGAAGGGGTGGGCCCCGCTGCATTACGCGGCGACCAATGGGCATGACGACATCGTGCAGATCCTGCTCGATGCCTCGGCCTACGTCGATGCCGAATCGCCCAACGGCACCACACCGCTCATGATGGCCGCGCGTGGTGGACATATCACCACATGCAAGGTGCTGCTCGATGGCGGCGCAGACGTGCGTCTGAAGAACCAGATCGGTTTGACGGCCATCGACTTCGCCACGCAGGCGAATCAGAAGGAAATTGCGGACGGTCTGCGCAAGCGCCTCGAACAGGTGCAGCACGCGCGTCCGGCAGGCAAGTAAGAGGACTCGACGGCACCGACTCACCGCGATCGTCGCGCTAGCGCAGCATCCCCGTCTTGTCAGACCTTGTTGCGCGGCGCTCCGTGACGGCCAGCGCCACCGAGGAATTCGCGGGCGCCCGCGATGCCCTCGGTGAACACCACCGCATGGCCGGCTGCGCCTTCCTGGCGCAGCGCGGCCTCCAGCGACATATCCCACTGCGCATAAGCGGCCCTGCGGTCTGCCCGCAGGGCACCTTGCGGCAGGGCGGCGAGTTGCTGTGCCAGCGCCAGTGCTCCCTGACGCGCCATGCCTTCCGGCACCAGGCGGTTCACCAAGCCGATTTCGTAGGCTTCCTGTGCGCCAACGGCGCGTCCCGTGAGGATCATATCGAGCGCACGGCTCATGCCGATCAATCTCGGCAGGCGTACCGTGCCGCCATCGATCAGCGGTACACCGAAGCGCCGGCAGAAGACGCCGAACGTTGCCGAGTCGTCCGCGACACGAAGATCGCACCACAGCGCGAGTTCCAGCCCGCCCGCCACCGCGTGACCGCTGACGGCTGCGATCACGGGTTTGTCCAGATGCCGTCGTGTGAGCCCCATTGGGCCGTCGCCGCTGCCGTCGGGGGTGACTTCGTTGCGGCGTTCGGGATCGTCGAACGCGGAGAGATCGGCACCCGAGCAGAACGACGCACCCTTGCCGCACAACACGGCAACACGAGCGTTGTCGTCCTGCTCGAAGGCCAGCAGGGCATCGCGCAGTGCAACGGCCATATGGCGGTCAACCGCGTTACGGCGTGCCGCGCGCGCGAGTGTGACGATGGTCACGGGCCCGTCGGTCTCGACTTCGACAGAGGGATCGCGTTGGCTCATGACATGTCTCCTTGCGGGCTTCGGCAGTCACCGTCGTCAGGCGGCTGCCGGTTGAGGGCAACGCAGCAGGGCCGGTTTGCCGGCGCCCACCGGCGCGCGAAGATCGGCAATGAAGCGGTCGCGCCATGTCGACAAATTGTGCTCGCGCAACGTCAGCATCATGGTGGCGTGACGCGCTTGCCGCTCGGATAGCGACATGTTCAGTGCGGTGCGCAGCGCTTCGGCCATGCCGTCGATATCGTAGGGATTCACGATCAGCGCACCGTCGAGTTCCTGGGCCGCCCCCGCGAAGCACGACAACACCAGCACGCCAGGGTCCGCCGGGTCTTGCGAGGCGACGTACTCCTTCGCGACAAGGTTCATGCCGTCGCGCAGCGGTGTGACGTAGCCCACCTGCGAGGCGCGGAAGAACGACATCAGCACCTCGTGATCGTAACGTTTGTTGATATAGCGAAGCGGCGTCCACGCCAGATCGGAAAAGCGGCCGTTGATATGGCCGGCTTCGGTTTCCAACTGCCGACGGATCTCGCCGTATCCGGCCACGTCAGAGCGGCTGGGCGGCGCGACCTGCACGAAGCTGACCGTTCCTTGCTGATTCGGCCACAGTTCGAGCAGCCGTTCGAACGCGCGGAAGCGCTCCAGCATCCCCTTCGAGTAATCCAGACGGTCCACGCTCATGATGAGCTTGCGTTCCTGCAACCCTTGCTTCAGATCGAGGATGTGCTTCACCGTGGCGCGGGCGGTCGCTTGTTGCTGGATCTCGTCGGGATAGACGCCGATCGGGTAGACCCCTGTGCGAAACGTGCGCTCGTACGCGGTGACCGTGCCGTCGTCGTGCAATGTGCCCCCGGCATGACGGACCAGATAGTCGGTGAAGGCCATGCGGTCGGTTTCGGTCTGAAAGCCGACGAGATCGTATTCGCACATGGCACGCACGAGCGCCTCGTGCGGCGGCACGGTCATGAGGACTTGCGGTGACGGAAACGGGATATGCAGGAAGAAGCCTAGCCGCTGCTTTAGCCCGATCTGACGGCAAGCCTGCGCGAACGGCAGCAAATGGTAGTCGTGAACCCAGATCAGATCGTCTTGCTCGAGCAGCGGGGCGAGCAGTGCGGCGAAACGCGCGTTGACATGGCGATAGCCGTTGTAATCGTCACGCTGATAACGAGTAAGGTCGTCGCGATAGTGGAACGTCGGCCACAGCGTCGCATTCGAAAAGCCGCGGTAGTACGTGTTGTAGTCGCGGCGCGTCAGCGGCACTGTGGCAAAGGTAACGTTATTGCGATGGGCGATCTCGGGCGCACTCGCCGGCTCGGCGTTGATCTCGCCGTTCCAGCCGAACCACATGCCTCCGGTGTCTTTGAGCGCGTCGAACACGCCGATGGCCAGACCGCCGGCGGTAGGTTTGCCTTCGGTGATCGGGGCAACCCGGTTCGACACGATGACTAAGCGACTCATACTCCATTCTCCTGTGAGGGTTGGCGTGGGAAGCCATGACGCAACGTCAGCAGCCAGGCCGTAAGTGCTTCCGGCGACGGCAAACGATGGTGGGCGCAAGTCTCTCCCTCGCCGATCTTGATCGTGATGCCACCCAGCGCATTCACGTCGGCAAATCCGGCCTCGTCGGTCAGGTCGTCGCCGGCAAACAGCGGCGTTTTTCCGGCAAACGGGGCCTCCTTCAGTAGCGTGGCAATCGCGCGGCCCTTGCTGACATGGCGTGGCCGCAGTTCGAAGACAAATTTGCCGGGCTGCAACGCAAAGCTGTCGGCGTGCAGATCGGCCAGCGCGCGCATGGTGTCGCGCGCGACGCCCGCCAGTTCGGGCGCATTGCGGTAATGCAGCGCCACGGCGCTGCCTTTGTTCTCCAGCAACAGGCCGGGATGCTGCGCGACGAGCGCGTGGAGCGGGGCCACCATCGCCGCGACCTGGGCAGTGTCGGCGGCATGCCCCTCGGCCCGTACCAGTTCGCCGTCGGCGTGACGGATCTCGGCACCGTGCAAACCGGCGGCGGCAACGCGCAGCGGAGCGAGCAGGCCGTCGATATCGTCAATGGCACGGCCGGAGACGACCGCAATGGCGCCGTTCGTTCGCTCGAAGAGGCGCGCCAGCACACTGGCCGTGTCGCGCGGCAGCCTGACCGCATCGGGACGGGGCGCGAGCGGTGCCAGCGTGCCGTCGAGATCGAAGAAGAATGCCACCGTGGCAACGTCGACATCGCAAGTGTCGGCCGGTGTCGTCGTCGATGAGGCGCTAAGGGAAGACGCTAGGGGTTGCATGGCACTCCGTCGCTGTCGTGCCGCAGGTCGAAAGTTCGTATCCGGGGCCGCGCGGCGGGCGCAGGGGGTTGGGGGACGAGGTGTGACTTGCGGCGGTTTGGTGGGCAGGAGCGCGGACATCCGCGCCGATAAATTCATCCTAACCGTTCAAAAAGCGACGAGGCGTCGTCCTTTCTATGAAATTCCTGTCGGATGAGGCCTACAACGCAGGGAAAGTTAAGTAGGTATTGAATATGAGAATCGTTTGCAATACCATTCGTTAATTGCCGCATAGTGCTCCATCGGGGAATTGCGGCACGGCACACTTGCCACGCACGCGCCACCACCGGCGCACGGACGTGCGTCGGACGACAACAATGATGAAAAGACTGTGGTTTCAGTTGCACTGGTTCTTCGGCATCACCGCCGGTCTGGTGCTGGCAGTGGTCGGGCTCACTGGCGCGCTGCTTTCCTATTACGAAGAACTCACCCGGGCGTTCAGTCCCGGCGTGATGACCGTGGCCGTGCGCGACACGCCACCGTTGCCTGTTCCCGAGTTGATTTCGCGGGTGCACGAGGCGGTGCCGGATCGGCGTATTTTGCTCATGACGGTCACGCGCGCGCCGGAAGACGCCGTCGGTGTGCGCCTGTCAATCGGCGACGGGACACGCGGCGAGACGTACTTCGTCGACCCGTACACCGGGCAGATGCTGGGTCGTTCGCAGGCCGACGTCGTGTTCCGCTTCATCATGGACATTCACCGGTTCCTGACGGTGGACGGCATTGGCAAGCAGATCACGGCAGCGGCGACGTTGTTGCTGTTCCTTCTGGCGTTGAGCGGCTTGTACTTGCGATGGCCGCGCCGGATCGGCAACTGGCGCGCCTGGCTCCATATCGACTTCAAGAAGCGTGGCCGGCCGTTCCTCTGGAATCTGCATGCGGTGATCGGCACGGTCGTGCTGGTGCCGTATCTGCTGTCGGCCACCACGGGACTCTACTGGTCATACGACTGGTGGCGCGGCATGCTGTTCTCGATGGCCGGTGTGCCGCAGCCGGTGCGCAACAAGCCGCCCGCACAGCCGAAGATGGCCAGGCAGGGTGAGGGCAAGAAGGCGGCACTGCCGGATCTGGCCTCGACGTCGGCCAACGACATGGGCACGGTGTGGCGAAGCTTCACCGCCCGCGTGCCGGATTACACCAAGGTTTATCTGCGTCCGGCGCAAAAGCCGGGCGGATCGCTTCAACTGACGTGGCTCGACACGTCGGTGCCGCATGAACGGGCGTTCAGTCGAATGGATGTCGACGCGGCGTCCGGTGAGATCCGCAACGAAGACCGTTACGCGGAGAAAACCACCGGCGGCCAGTTGATGACAAGCATCTATGCATTGCATCGTGGCAGCTTCTTCGGTCAGGCCGGCATCATTGTCATGTTGCTCTCGAGCCTGATGATGCCCGTGTTCTTCGTCACCGGCTGGATGCTGTATCTGGATCGGCGGAAGAAGAAGCGCGCACTGGCGGCGGCCCGTCCGGTCGCCGTGAAACATGGCGCGCCGGGCCCCGCCGCGACGTCGCTCGCAGACGAGGGGGTGCTGATCGGCTACGCGAGCCAGAGCGGTGTGGCCGAGGGGCTTGCTTGGCAGACGGCCGGCATGTTGCAGGGGGCCGGCGTGCCCGCGCAGATCCAGCCGCTGGCGCGTATCGGGCAGGCGCAATTGGGCACCGCCAAGCGGGCATTGTTCATCGTCAGTACATTTGGCGATGGCGAACCGCCCGACAGCGCACGCCGGTTTGCGCAGCAGTTGATGAATCAGGCGATGGCGCTGCCGACGTTGCGCTTCGCGATGCTGTCGCTCGGGGATAGTCATTACGACCGATTCTGCGGATTCGGACGCAAGCTCGATGGCTGGCTGCGGGCGCAGGGCGGCGTGGCTGCGTTCGAGCCTATCGAAGTCGACCGGGGCGATCCGGGCGCATGGGCGAGTTGGCAGGAACGCCTTGGCGAATGGCTCGGCCGTCCGCTGGTGTCGTCGAAGCGCGAAGACGGCCCGCGCTTCCAGTCGTGGCCACTGGCCGAGCGCGAAGTGCTCAATCCTGGCAGCACCGGTTTGCCGGCCTATCACCTGGCCTTCACCCCGCCGCCGGGCGCGACATGGGTGGCGGGCGATCTGGTCGAGGTGTTGCCGCGTCATACGGCGGCACGCGTTGAAACTTTCCTTGCGGGGAGTGTCTGGACCGCCGACGTGCGCGTGAGTGCCGCCGCACGCGAGACGACATTGGGCGACGCGTTGCGCGAACGCGTGTTGCCCGACACGGCGCCGCCGGCAGGGATCGATCTGCAGGATTGGCTGGATCGGCTGGCACCGCTGCCCGAACGCGAGTATTCGATTGCCTCGACACCGGACGAAGGCCACCTGATGTTGCTTGTGCGACAGACACGCAATCCGGATGGCTCGCTCGGACTCGGCTCCGGCTGGCTCACCGACGGCGTGGCGTTGGGCGAGAGCGTGACGATGCGCGTGCGTCCCAACCCCGGCTTCCATGGGCCGTCGCACGCTGGCGGCATGATCCTGATCGGTAACGGCACCGGATTGGCCGGGCTGCGCGCGCATCTTGCCGAACGAATTGCGCAGGGGCACGGGCGCAACTGGCTGATTTTCGGTGAACGTCAGGCGTCCCATGATCGCTTTTACGACGCGACCTTGCGCGAATGGCAGGCGCAGGGCGGCCTTGCCCGCGTCGATCTCGTGTTCTCGCGCGATCAGGCACAGCGCATCTACGTACAGGATCGGGTGCGCAAGGCGGCGCAAGACATTGCAGATTGGGTGGCCGATGGCGCCTCGATCTACGTGTGCGGCAGCCTTGCCGGTATGGCCCCTGCGGTCGACGCCGCGCTGACCGATGCGATCGGAGCAGACGTTCTGCTCGACCTGTCGGCGCAGGGTCGCTATCGCCGCGACATCTACTA
This sequence comes from Pandoraea fibrosis, assembly GCF_000807775.2. Lineage (NCBI taxonomy): Bacteria > Pseudomonadati > Pseudomonadota > Betaproteobacteria > Burkholderiales > Burkholderiaceae > Pandoraea > Pandoraea fibrosis. The sequence goes on from NZ_CP047385.1 coordinate 3,254,289, forward strand.
GACGTCTGCCGGCGGTGTGCTAACGTAATGAACAGGGCTCGATGTGAATCGAGCCCTTTTTCATCGTGTCGTACATCCATCTACCGATCGCAAGCAGGAGGGGCAATGACGGCAACGTGGCAGATCGTAGTGCATGGGCTGGTGCAGGGTGTCGGTTATCGCGCAGCGTGTGTGGTCGAGGCGCGCAGGATCGGGCTCAGCGGATGGGTGCGCAACCGTCGCGACGGCACGGTCGAGGTCATTGCGCAGGGAGAAGCCGCGCAATTGCTGGCGTTATGCGAATGGATGCGGCAGGGACCACCGGGGGCGCAGGTATCGGCGTGCGATGTCGATAAGGCGTGGGTGGCGGAGTTGCCGCTCACGGGCTTCGAGCAACGCGCAAGCATCTGACACGACGCCACGGGGCAGGCATTGCACGGCATGTCGAGGGCTTGCCGGCATCCGGCGACGCGCTCGTCATGCCGCCGGCGCTGCGTGAGTGGATGCCTGCGGTGCCAACCGGCGCGGTGCCGTACCGGTTGGCGGGTGATCGTGACGGGGGATCAGGCGGCTAGCGCCAGCGTGCCGGGCGTTGCGTTGTGCGTCATGTCGCCGCTGCTGCCCGCGTGCGAGTGCGTCGCTTCGTGAGCCGACAGACGGAACAACGCGACCGATTCACGCAGACGTGCTGCCTGTGATTCGAGGGCTGCTGCGGCGGCGGACGCCTCTTCCACCAACGCGGCGTTCTGCTGCGTCATCTCGTCCATTTGCGTCACGGCCCGGTTGACCTGCTCGATGCCGCTCGACTGTTCGATGCTCGCGGCCGAAATCTCGCCCATGATGTCGGTCACGCGTTTGACCGACTGCACCACTTCCTCCATCGTCGCGCCGGCACGCTCGACCAGGCGAGTGCCGGTCTCGACGCGGTTGCCCGACGCCTCGATCAAGCCCTTGATTTCCTTGGCGGCCGACGCGCTGCGTTGTGCCAGCGTGCGCACTTCGCCAGCCACCACGGCAAAGCCTCGGCCCTGTTCGCCGGCTCGCGCCGCTTCGACGGCGGCATTAAGCGCCAGGATGTTTGTCTGGAAGGCGATGCCGTCGATGACCGTCAGGATGTCGGTGACCTTTTGCGACGCTTCGGCGATACCGCGCATGGTGGTCACGACTTCCTGCACGACTTCGCCACCGCGCGAGGCGGTGTCGGATGCCGTGACCGCCAACTGGCTGGCGGCACGGGCATTCTCGGCGTTCTGTTTCACGACGGCGGTCAGCTCTTCCATGCTCGCGGCCGTTTGCTCCAGCGACGAGGCCTGCGATTCGGTGCGTTGCGAGAGGTCGGCGTTGCCGTCGGCAATCTCGCGGGCGCTTGCGTGAATGGCCTCCGTGCTCTCGCGGACGGTGCCGACGGTGCTGGCGAGACCGTCGCGCATCCGGCCGAGGGCGCCGAAGAGTTGGCCCATCTCGTTACGCGTGCGTTGCTCGACGCGCTGGCTCAGATCGCCGGCGGCCATGCGCTCGAAGTGCGAGATGACCTCGCGGATCGGCCGCAGCACGGCGCGCGCGAGCATGGCGCGGCCCCACAGGGCAAGCAGCAGGGCCACAGCCAGCGTGGCGCCCAGGGCGATGCGCATGAGGTTGTAGCGCTGCTGAGCGGCTTCGAATCGGGTGTTCTGGCGCGCGACCTGAATGTCCTGAAGCTCGCGCAAGGCCGAATCGAGGCCGTTGTAGGCCGACGGCGCGACGCGCGCCTGGATCTGGTGAAACCCGGCCACGTCGCCCTGCTTGAGCGCGTTGAGGGCCGGCGTCACGACCTTGTCGAAAAAGGCTCGGCGCTTTTCGTCGGCCGCCTTGGCCAACTCCGCTTCGTGCGCATCTTCTTTGGGACGTTTCAGATAATCCTTCCAGAGCGCGTCGGACGCCGCGATGTATTGCGCCCCCCGATTGAGAACTTTTTCCGACTCTTCCGGATTGGCCCCGAGGCTGACATACGAGGCGTAGGTCGCCATCGACAGCCGGGTCCGCAGAATCTGCTCGCCGGTGCCCTTGAGTTCGGCCAGGGCAGGGGTGTCTTCGGTGGCCATCTTGCTCAGGGAATCATTGCTGGAACTGAGCGCCTGAAGGCCCAGAACGCTAACGAGGACGAGTAGTGCACCAAGCAAACCTAGGACCAGTGTCAGGCTGGTCCGAATCGTAATGTTCTTATACATATGGATCGATGGATTGAATGCTCAGGTCGCGCCGTGAGAGCGTGCGGCCTCCCCGCCAGTCGGAAAGTGCAAGACGGGGCATAGGGATTATCGGCAGATGAGAGGCAGAACTTGAGACAAGTCGGCCCGGGCGAGTCCGAAAGTGCCGTATCCACGAAAAAAGTTCGGAATTTGCGCAGTCGCAAGCGTCTTGCAAAAGGCCAGACTTGAAGGCTCCTGCAGTTCTTCAGTACGCCGAAGCGCGTGAATCGTGATGAGGCGTCAACGACGCGATGAATCTCGACAAATCCAATTTCCGGCGCGGTGGCGCCGATGCCGGACGGTATGAACCTGATGGGTTGCTGGCAGCGACGTCGCCCGGTTCGCAAGGCGATGTAAGGGGCGGCCGTGAGGACGTCAGCATTTTTCGAATGGCGCTGGTGCATGAGTTGCGGGCCCCGCTACAGGTGCTGCAAGGGCATCTCGACGCGCTGTGCTGCGGTGCGGGTATCGATGGCAGTCCGGGTGCCATAGGGGGAGAACACGGCGCAATGGCACCGCGCGAGCGGTTTGGCGCGATGCGCCGCATGCTCGAGGTGGTGGCGGGTGCCGTGGACGACGTGTTGCAACTGGGGCAGGGCGAGGTCACGCATCTGCCCCTGCGCGAGGCGGTTTTCGAGGTGCGTGCCTGCCTCGACGAGGAGGTCGACTCGTTTGCGGGCATCGCCCATGCGAAGGGGCTCTTGCTGGCTTGCCATATCGCCGACGATGTGCCCGTCATGCTGTGGGGTGACGCGACTCGCTTGCGTCAGATGCTGCGAACGCTGCTCGACAATGCGTTGAAGTACACGGTTTGCGGTGGCGTCACGGTCAGGGCGTCGTGGGGCGCGGTGAATCCGCCGGATTCGCGTCCGACGGCGCTGCGAGCCACCATGGCCTCGGGGGAGTTGACGATTGTTGTCAACGACACCGGACCGGGAATTCCGGCGGGTATGGAAAACGCAGTGTTTGCAGCGTTTGCGCGCGCAGATTGTTCGGTGCCCGGCACAGGGCTGGGGCTCTGGATCGCCCAGCAATGGGCGCAACGCATGGGCGGCTCGCTGTGCGTGGTGCCTTCGACGTCGGGAGCACGGTTTGAGTTGGCCGTCCCCTTGGCATTGCCATCGGTAATGCCTGACCCCGGGGAAACGCGTCAGGACGTGCCATGTCCCGCAGTTGCGGACATGACGGTCGCCCGCATTGACGTGCGTGCGGGGCTGCGCGCGTTAGTGGTCGACGACCATGTGATGAATCGCGCCATTCTTGCGGATCAATTGATGTCGCTCGGGTGCGTCGTCGAGCGGGCGGAAGATTTGACAGCGGCACTTCTGCAATGGATTTCGCGTGACGTCGATGTCGTGCTCACCGATGTGCAACTCGATGGGGCGAGCGGGCTGACGTTGGCGAAGACGCTTCACGCTTTGGCGCCGGCGCTCGGCCGTCGGGCGCCTGTCGTGTTTGCCGTGACCGGGTCGGTCGTTGAGGCGCGTGCGGCGCGAGAGGCCGGTATCGACGATGTGCTGACGAAACCGGTGTCACGGCAGCGGCTCGCTCAGACGCTGGCGGTACGTTGGCCGAGCCCCGGTCTGGATGGCGCGGAAGGCGATGCGGAGGGCGAAGGCGCGAAGGAGGTTGTGTCGGGGCCGACGGATGCGCGCCCGAAAGTGACAAGGCCGTCGCTCTTGGACGATCCTTACGCGCGCCGTTTGATGCGTGAGGAAATGGCCAAGGATCTCGCGCGCTTTCGCCGGTTGATCGCCACGCGTCGCCCTGCCGATCTCGACGCCGCAGAGGCGCTGCTCCATCGCATGCGTGGGGCGTGCCGGATGTTCGGGGATCCGGCGCTCACAGCGCGATGCGACCGGCTATCCGAAAAACTGGCAGATTGCCGGAGCGCACCGGGAGATTACAGATAACGACAGACGGCGAGGTAGTGGCAGGCGGTGCCGCCGATGGCGAACAGGTGCCACACGAGATGCCCGAACTTGATGTGGCCGTCGAGCGAATAGAAGATGGCGCCGACGGTATAGGCGACACCCCCTGCGTAGAGCCATCCTGCGCCGGGGCCCGGGATGGCTGCGAGCACCGGGCCAGCGACCAGTACGGCCACCCAGCCCAGACCGATGTACAGCAGGGTGGAGACCAGTGGCCGGTCGAGCAGGCCGAGCGTCTTCGCGATCAGCCCCGCGAGGGCCATCACCCAGACGCCGGTGAGCAGCGGCACGCCCCACGGATCGTGGAGAATCTTGATCGTGAAGGGCGTGTAGGTCCCGGCGATGAAAAGAAAGATGGCACAGTGGTCGACACGCATGAACAGCCGTTTCGCGCGGCCATCGGGCAGCCCGTGATACAGCGCGGAGGCCAGATACACGACCACCATCGTGACCGCAAATACGCCGATGCCTATCTGCTGTATCGTGCTCGGCAAGGGCGGGCGGACCGCCGTGAAAAGGAAGGGGATCGCAGCGAGCGCCGCCAGACAGGCAATGCCGTGACTGACACTATTGGCGAGTTCCTCGCTGCGAGTTTGTGCACGTGCTATGACTTTCATGCCGCATCATCCCGTGATTGAACTGCGATCACGCAGGGTGTGCGGCACGCCACTTGCGGACGGCTTCCATGGTGTTGGCGACGTGCTTGTCCGGATCGAGGCTGACGTAGCTGTAGATCACCTTGCCGTCGGGCGCAATCACGTAGGAGACGCGGTTGGCGTAGTCGGGTTTGAGCGAGAGCACGGCGTCATAGGCACGCATGATGTGCTGGTCGGTATCGGCCGCCACGGCGAACTTGCTACGGCACTCTGACACGGAGAACTTGTTGAGCGTATCGATATTGTCGTGAGAGACACCGATGACCGTCGCGCCCATCTCCTTGAATTGGTCGGTCGCTTCGGCGAAGTCGTGGGCTTCGATCGTGCAGCCCTGGGTGAAGGCCGCCGGATAGAAATACAGCACGACGGGGCCACGCTTGAGCGCATCGGCCAGCGAGAACGTAAATACTTTGCCGCCGAGCGATGCCTGGGCTGAGAAGTCCGGCGCCGGGGTACCGTTTTTCAGAGCGGCATGCGCGGGGATGAAGCACCAGGCCGTCACGCCGATGATGGCGGCTGCGGCAGTCAGTCCGAACCAACGTTTCATGCAAGGCTCCCGTAGTGGATGCTTAAGGATAGAGGCTTGCGAGGGCGCTGTCCAACGTGCGCCAACGACTTCCACAATGCCGGTTGCGCGACGTCGCTGGCCGGCAAGCGCTCGACAGTCTACTGCCAGCGTGATGACATGGTCTTGTCAGCGTGGCGTCATGAGGCGCCGGGGGAAGCCCCGGTCGTGCCGTCGCCGATCGGCAGCACCGTGGTCGATTTGATTTGCGAGAGCGCAATCATCGAGTTGACCTCCTGCACCATCGGCAACTGCGAAAGTCGCTCGAAGAAGAAGCGCTCGTAAGCGTCGACATCGCGCGTGACGATGCGTAACAGAAAGTCGACGTTGCCCATGAGTACGTGACACTCCAGGACTTCCGGGAATTCCTGAATGGCCTTCGAGAATTCCGGTAGCGCGTTGCGGTTGTGTCCGGCCAGTTTCACGTGGGCGAACAACATCACGTTCAACCCGACCTTCTTGCGGTCGACCAACGCGACGCGCCGCTCGATGATCCCCTCGGCATCGAGCCGGTCGATGCGACGCCAGCATTGCGACTGGGACAGACCGATGCGCTCACCGATCTGGGCGGCCGAGAGCGAGGCATCCACCTGAAGAAGTGCGAGAATTTTCTCGTCGAATTCATCAATTTGCATGATTAATTCCTCTATCAATTAAAATTTGAATAAATCATGTGAAATTGATGGCATTTTGTCAACGATACGCGAAGCATTTACCGTCGGATGGCCGTAAGCTTGAGGCTTATTAGGCATATTTGCCGCAACAATCCGTCCTGGTTGGATGGAATCTGCAGGAAATCACGTACCCATGAAACTCGACCTGACTTTGCCCGCTGCCGAAGCCGCGACCGGTGCCGTCGCCCAGCCTGTTGCCCCGCTGTCTGCCAAAGGCGCGGACCTCATTGCGCGCACGCTGGTCGATATCGGCGTCGATACGGTGTTCTGCTATCCGGGCGGAGCCAACCTCGAGATGCTCGACGCGCTCTCGCGCGTCGCCATCACGCTGGTACGCACCGAACACGAGCAAGGCTCGGTCTTCGGCGCGCAGGGTTATGCGCGAGCCACCGGCAAGCTGGGCGTTTGTCTGGCGACCTCCGGTCCCGGGGCGACCAATCTGGTGACGGGGATTGCCGATGCCGCCAGCGATTCGGTGCCTGTCCTCGCCATCACCGGTAACGTCGCCACGCATTGGCTCGGCAAGAACGCGTTTCAGGAGGTGGACATCGTCGCTATCACCCGGCCTGTGACGAAGCTGGCTCGCCAGGTGCGCGAGCCTCGCGACATTCCCGCCGCGCTGCGTGAGGCGGCCGCGTGCGCGCTGGCGGGCCGGCCCGGCCCCGTTCTGCTCGATTTCCCGAAAGACATTCAACAGGCGCGTCCCGATCAGCCGACCGACAAGCGCTTCACCGCGCCGGTGCCGGCCGGCATGAGCGACGAGACGGCTCAGCGGATCGCCGCCTTGCTGGCGAAAAGCGAGCGCCCGGTGATCTACGCTGGCGGTGGGGTGATTGCTTCAGGCACCGGTGCCCGGCTTGTGGCGTTGGCCGAGGCGCTCGATTGTCCGGTGGCGCTCACGATGATGGGGCTCGGCGCCATGCCGGACGACCATCCGTTGCTGCTCGGCCCGCTCGGCATGCACGGCGCATATGCGGCCAACGTGGCCGTGAACGAGGCCGACCTCGTGTTGGCGCTCGGCGTTCGCTTCGACGACCGTGTGATCGGTGACCCGGCGTCGTTCGCACGTCACGCAAAGATCGTCCATGTCGATGTCGACGCCGCCGAAATCGGCAAGAACAAGCCCGTCACGCTCGGCGTGCATGCGGATCTGCGCGACGCCTTTGCCGGTCTGCTCGCTCACGCGAAGCGACGCGACGTGCCGGATTGGCATGCGTATCTGCGCGAGCGCCGCGCCGCTCATCCGCTGCGCGCGGCCCAACGAGGTGCATCGGAAGTGTCGGGAGCACAGGACACAGCCGGCGAGACAAGCACGGCCACCGTGCTGACGGGGGTCGACGTCATCTCGGCACTGGCGGCGCTGCTGCCGCCGCAGGCCATTGTGACCACAGGCGTCGGCCAGCATCAGATGTGGGCAATGCAGCACCTGCGACTGCGCCAGCCGCGCACGTTCCTGTCCAGCGCGGGCTTCGGCACGATGGGCTTTGGTTTGCCGGCGGCGATCGGTGCCAAGGTCGCGTTGCCCGACGTGCCGGTGATCGATATCGACGGCGACGGCAGCCTCAACATGTCCGTGAATGAGCTCTCGACGTGCCGCCGTTACGGGCTGGGCGTGAAGGTGCTGGTGATCAACAACCAGTGGCTGGGCATGGTCCGGCAGTGGCAGGACATGATCTACGCGCGCAATCGCGTGGCTTCGTCGCTGGTCGATCCGAACGTGCCCGAGGGGGCCGACGACGGCCGGCCATATCCGGACTTCGTGACCATCGCGGCCGGTTACGGCGTGGCGGGGGCTCGTGTGACCCGTGCAGAGGAACTGCCCGCCGCACTCGCCCGCATGCTGGAAGACCCGAGCGAGCCGTATCTGCTGGATGTCCTCGTCGCCCGGGAAGACGACGTCTACCCGATGATTCCTGCGGGCAAGACCTATCGCGATGTGGTTTTCGGTCCGGGACAGGCCGCCGGTCCCATCGCGGCAGGGGCATTCTAAGGCCGTTCCGGCGTCGCATCGGCCGGGCTGGGCGAGGGCGCAAGCAGCCGTCGTTCGTGCCCGGCGGCCATTATCACGACATGAGAATTTCGTGCCTCGTCGCGAGATCGCAACGACACTACCCGCTTCGGCGGGTTTTTTTCGTTTTGGGGGCGTCGAGGAGTATCATTGCGCTCTTTCAAGAATTCTCGCCAAGGAAATCAACATGTTGACGAAGCGCCTCGTGCTGGCCGCCGCCTGTTTTTTGACGACATTCGCCGCGGTGCCGGCAGCGCAGGCCGCCGATCCCACGTACACCGTGGGTGCCGGCGGCACGTATCGTCCGTTCGAGTTCGAAACGGCGCAAAAGGAACTGGTCGGCTTCGACATCGACGTTATCAAGGCGATCGGCAAAGCAGGCGGATTCAACGTGAAGCTGGTCAGCACGCCGTGGGAAGGCATCTTCGCCACGCTGGATCAGGGCGATCGCGACATCATCATTTCCGGCATCACCATCACCGACAAGCGTCGTGAAATGGTGGACTTCTCGACCCCGTACTTCCCGGCCGATCAGGTCATCATCACCTCGCCGGGCGCCAAGGTGGCGAACCTTGCCGATCTGAAGAAGCTGCAAGTGGGTGTGGTCAACTCGAGCACGGGTGACATTGCCGTGTCGGAAGAGCTGGGCAAGGCAAGCACCGCGATCCGCCGCTTCGACAACACGCCGCTGATGCTCGAGGAACTCTATCGCGGGGGCGTGGACGCCGCCGTGGGCGACGTCGGCGTGATCAAGTTCTACATCAAGAGCCATCCGGAAAAGCCGTTCAAGTTGGTCTACGACGCCAAGTTCAAGCGCCAATACTTTGGTATTGCGGTGAAGAAGGGCAACAAGGTGGCGCTCGACAAGATCAATACCGGTCTGAAGAAGATCGTGGCTGACGGCACCTACGCCAAGATCTACAAGCAGTGGTTCGACGCCGACGTACCGACCCTGCCGCAACAATAAGCAACGCGTGTAAGATTCGCGCCACGCGCGCCAGATATCTGGCCTCTCGCGGCCCGTGAGCTGATCGTCGATCACCGACGTCAACCCCCGGGCCGCGAGCGTTTTTCTGCCGGGCAGCCGGTTCGTTTCATTTTGTGAGAAAGGTGCTTCATGGGTGGGTTCCAGTGGAACATCATCAGCGAATACATGCCCCTGTTTGTCGAGGGCACGCTGATGACGCTCAAGTGCACGGTGATCTGCGTGATCGCCGGCACGTTACTTGGGCTCGTGCTTGGCGTCGGCCGTCTGGCCGAAGCGCGTCACGGCTTCTATAAGTATTTCCTGCGCTTCGCGGTGCAATATCCGGTTCGCTTCTACGTCAGCTTCTTCCGCGGCACGCCGCTGTTCGTTCAGATCCTGCTGATTCACTTCGCGCTGATGCCGCTGTTGATCAACCCGTCGGGCGGTCTGCTCGTGAGTGGCGATCTGGCGCGTGAAATCCGTTCGCAATACGGCGCGTTCATGTCGGCGGTGCTGGCGATTTCGCTGAATGCCGGGGCATACGTTTCCGAAATTTTCCGCGCGGGCATTCAGTCGATCGACCGCGGTCAGGCCGAAGCCGCCCGCTCGCTGGGCATGACCTACATGCAAACGCTGCGCAAGGTCGTGCTGCCGCAAGCCTTCCGCCGCATGCTGCCGCCGCTGGGTAACAACGCGATTGCGATCGTGAAGGACTCGTCGCTGGCGTCGGCCATCGGTCTGGCCGAACTGGCTTACGCCGCGCGCACCGTGTCGGGCGCCTATGCCCGCTACTGGGAGCCGTATCTGACGATTTCGCTCATCTATTGGGTGATCACGCTGGTACTTTCGGCATTTGTTCAACATCTGGAAACGAGGTACGGCAAAGGTGATCGTCGTCAATAACCTGCAGAAGCAGTACGGCGAGGCGCACGTGCTGCGCGGCATTACGTGCCGCATCGAAGAAAGCGAAGTTGTGTGTGTGATCGGGCCGTCGGGCTCGGGCAAGAGCACGTTCCTGCGCTGCCTGAATGGTCTGGAAGACGTGAGCGGCGGCGAGGTGCTGGTCAACGGCTTCCATGTGGAGGACCCGAAAACGAACATGAATGCCATGCGCGCCAGCGTGGGCATGGTGTTCCAGCGTTTCAACCTGTTCCCCCACATGTCGGTGCTCGAGAATCTGGTGCTCGCGCCGATGCAGGTGAACGGCATCAAACGCAGCGAAGCCGTGACCATCGCGGAGCAACTGCTGCGCAAGGTCGGTCTGATCGACAAGATCGACGCGTTCCCGAATCAGCTCTCGGGCGGCCAGCAGCAGCGTGTGGCGATCGCACGCGCACTCGCGATGCAGCCCAAGGTCATGCTCTTCGACGAGCCGACCTCGGCGCTCGACCCGGAACTCGTGGGGGAAGTGCTCGAAGTCATGAAGTCGCTGGCCGACGAGGGCATGACGATGGTGGTCGTCACGCACGAAATGGCGTTTGCGCGCGAAGTCTCCGACCGTGTTCTCTTCATCGATCAGGGGGTGATCATGGAAGAAGGCAAGCCGGAACAGATCTTCTCGGCGCCGAAGCACGAGCGTACGCGCGAATTCTTGCGCAAAGTCCTGTAATTCTCACGATTGCGACGCGCGCAGAGGTATATCCGCGCGTCGCATCTGATTACAATGCGGGGGTACGCGCGCCGAGTGCCGTTGCGAAGCTCGTTCGCACGAGGCGCGTCGCAGGCACCCTGAGCCCCCAGCCAGGTTTTTTCACAGGGCAGTGACCTTTGTCCGGGCCTGCCCCGCAATCGAAGATTGCACTCCGATTTCACGAGGTAGTCATGAGCCAGCCAATCGCTGTGACCCGCCAGACGTTCGACGACGTGATGGTGCCCAATTACGCTCCTGCCCAGATGGTGCCCGTGCGTGGCGAAGGCTCGCGCATGTGGGACCAGCAGGGTCGCGAGTATGTTGATTTCACCGGCGGGATCGCGGTCAACGCGCTCGGCCATGCCAATCCCGAACTGGTGAAGGTCATCGAGGAGCAGGCGCGCAAGGTCTGGCACATCGGCAACGGTTACACCAACGAGCCGGTGCTGCGTCTGGCCAAGGCACTGACCGAAGCGACGTTTGCCGACAAGGCGTTCTTCTGCAATTCGGGCCTCGAAGCCAACGAAGCCGCGCTCAAGCTGGCGCGCCGCTACGCCTACGACCACGCGGCCGAGCGTGGCGGCAAGGAGAAGAGCGAGATCATCTCGTTCTTCAACTCGTTCCATGGCCGTTCGCTCTTCACCGTCAGCGTGGGGGGGCAGGCGAAGTACACCGAGGGTTTCGGCCCGATTCCGGCCGGGATCATGCATCTGCCGTACAACGATCTGAAGACCGTCGAAGCGACGATTTCGGACGCCACGGCCGCGGTCATCGTCGAGCCGGTGCAGGGCGAAGGCGGCGTGCTGCCGGCCGATCCGTCCTTCCTGAAGGGTCTGCGTGCGTTGTGCGACAAGCATGGCGCACTGCTGATTTTCGACGAAGTGCAGACGGGCGTCGGTCGTACCGGCACGTTGTACGCCTACGAGCAATATGGCGTGACGCCGGATATCCTGACCACCGCAAAGGCGCTGGGCAATGGGTATCCGATCGGCGGCATTCTCACCACGAGCAAGATCGCGGCGAGCTTCTCGCCGGGCACGCACGGCTGCACGTATGGTGGCAACCCGCTCGCTACGGCGATCGCCGGGCGTGTGCTCGAATTGATCAACACGGCTGAGACGCTGAACGGCGTGAAGGCGCGTCACGATCATTTCATCAAGGGCATCGAAGGCATCAACGCGCGTCATGGCGTGTTCGAGCAGGTGCGCGGCATGGGGTTGCTCATCGGCGCGGTGCTCAAGCCGGCCTTTGCCGGCCGTGCCAAGGACATCGTGACGGAATCCGAGAAGAACGGCCTGATGCTGCTGGTGGCCGGCGCTGACGTGGTGCGTTTCGCCCCGTCGTTGAACATCCCGTTCGCCGACATCGACGCCGGTCTCGCGTCGCTGGAAAAGGCGGTGGCGACGGTGGCTGCGACGGCGAAGGCGGCCTGACGGCAGCGCGTCACCTCACCTCGCGCTGAGCCATCGTGCACAGCCCCTCGGGCCGGACCGGCGGATGACGTCGCTCCGGCCCTTGTTTCACCGACTTCGCCGGATGTGCCCATGACCCGTCAATCGAAAATGGTGACTTCTCCGCAAGCCTCGACCCCAGTGAGGTCGTCAGCCTCGACGGAACTGCCGGCCGACGGTGCCACCACGTCGCTGCGTGTGGTGCGTCTGGCACGCCCTGGCGATCTCCCCGCGTTGCTGAAGCTGGCGGCACTGGCCGGGCCGGGCATGACCTCGTTCAAGCCGGATCAGGCGGCGCTCGAAGCGCGTCTGGCGCGCGTCGCGGCCACGGTGCAGGGACATGCGCCAACGGGCGAGCAGGGCTATCTGTTCGTGATGGAGGACGTGCAGACCGGCGAGATTGCCGGTGTGTGCGGGCTGGAAGCCGCCGTCGGGCTGGAGCAACCGTTTTACACGTATCGCAAGGATACGATCGTGCACGCGAGCCGAGAGTTGAACGTCTGGTCGCGGATGCTGACGCTCTCGCTCTCGAACGATCTGACTGGCTACAGCGAACTCTGCTCGTTGCTTCTCGACCCGTCCTGGCGCGGGGCCGGCAATGGCGCATTGCTGTCGAAAGCGCGCTTCCTGTTCATGGCGCAGTTCCCCGAGCGATTCGGCCCGCATGTCTGCGCCGAGTTGCGCGGCTATTTCGACGACGAGGGGCAAAGCCCGTTCTGGCAGTCGCTGGGGCAGCATTTCTTCAAGATCGATTTCGATCAGGCGGACTATCTGACCTCCATCGGCAAGAAATCCTTCGTTGCCGAACTGATGCCGAAGTATCCGATCTACGTCGACTTTCTCTCCCCACAAGCGCAAGCGGCCATCGGCGTGACGCATCGGGACACACTCCCGGCGCGCCGGTTGCTGGAGCAGGAAGGCATGCGCTCGGGGGCGCACGTCGACATCTTCGACAGCGGCCCGGTGCTCGAAGCCCGTGTCGCCGACCTCCGCGCAGCACGTGACAGCCGGTATCTCAGCGTGAACATCGCTTCGGCATCGGGCGAGGACAGTAGCCCTGCGCCTGCGGTACAGAGCGCCGAACCGTATCTCGTCGCCTGTCTCGCGCTGGACGGGTTCCGCGCCACGCTGGTCACGGGGCGCCCGGAGCGACGCGCGTTCACGCTGAGTCCGCTCGCCGCGCAAGCGCTGGGCGTCAAGCAGGGCGACCGTATCCAGGTCCTGCCGCTCAAACCGCCGCGCGCCGAAGCGATATAAGCCGCACGAACGCTGCACCGCGTCATCGTCAAAACTCAATTGTGGCCGTCACGGTGTCCGTGTAGACACCAGGCGCGGGTGTCGATTGCGCCGGCACCAGGGCGTAGATCGGAATGAACTGCACGAGCCCGCTGCCCACGCCGGTCAGTTGTGACGTCCCCGACGTGCCATCCCCCCAGATCGTGGCGTAACCACTATCCAGATAGAGTTGATAGCTGACACTGCTGCCGGTGACGCCGGTCATGCTGCGCGACGTGACGGTGCCCAGCAACCCGCCGGACAGGCTGACGCGATAGGCGTCGTTCTTCGTGCATTGCACCGTGATCTGCCCCGTGCTGGTGACGGGACTGGCCAGCGCCGATTGCGTCGCGAAGGTGATGTTGGCAGCGGCAATGGTGCAGTTGTTGATGACCGTTACGTTTGCGTTGAACGGGGTGCCCGGCACCGCCGTCATGGCGCTGCCGCAGGCGGGGGCGGGCGACAACGCGCCATAAGACGCGTATTGCAGACTCATATCCCCTGTCGCGAAGACACGCGTATAGACGGTGTTGCTGCTGCCTGAGGTCGGCACGGTCGTCTGCGCCGCGGCAATCTTTCCGTAGACGTTGACGTTCTGCGTCAGCGTGCCCCCCAGGAGCGGACGCGCCAGGGTGATGGCGATGACGCTGCTCGTCGCGGTTCCCCAGGCGTTGGAATACGCGGGGTCGGTGAAGAGTCCGAACGTAATGGCGTTGCCCGCATTGGTGAGTGAGAGCGGCTGACTGGCGTTGAGTGCGAGGCAGACTTTGACGTTGGGATTGCCACCGACTATGGGCCATGTGCATGAGACGGGGATCGTGCCCGTCGCGGAAAGGGCCGCGCCCGAGATCGGGCTGAACGCCGAGAACGCGAGCGTCGGCGTCCCGAGCGAGCAGGTCTGCGCGTGCGCGGCTGCACTCAGCAGGCCGAGCCCGGCGCTGGCGACACATCGCCGCCAATACTGGAATTTCCGGCGCATGCACGTCATGAGTGATCCTCCTTCGCCGAGGGCGCAGGCGACGGGGGCGCTTCCGGCGAAGTCTGCGCGGGACGCTCGCCGGCCAGCGTGCCGAAGGCGACACACGCCAGCGGTCCCACGCGCGCAATCCGGCCCTCGGGAGACGCCGTCCAGTCGAACGACACGCGGCACCGCTGGCGGCCATCGCGAGACTCAAGGGTGTTGCGGGGTTCGAGGGCGTCGATAAAGACTTCTCCGTCGTAGCCGACTACGGTGACGGCACCGCTCTGCACATGCTGCACCCGGGTGCCCGGGCGCAATGGCTGGCCGGTCATGTCCACGAGCGTGACGAGAGCCGCATGGTAGCGGCGCACCGGAAAGCGAACGAGTACGCCACTGCCTGCCTGTGGCGCAATGCGCTGCTCGGTGGTGACGACCTCCAGATCGGCCGGCAAATGCATCGGGTCGATGTCGATGCGGGTAGCTTCGAAGCCGTTCAGATCCGGTACGAGGAAGTAGCCGCGCGAATCCGTGTGACCAATGGGCACCGATTCACGCAGTACCGGGATGTCGGATTGCCCATCGGCGCTCACGAGCGCGAAGGCGTCGTAGGTGCGGCGCGTGGCATGCACGCTGTTGTCCATGACGACGAGCGCCCCCGTCATGCCGAGCGAGGCGCCCGTCTGGTGCCCGACCTGTTGCGCGAGCGCCGAGATCTGGCCGTGGCGGCCGAGATACTGCAATTCGCCCTGTACCGTGCGTTGCGAGAAGGCGTGTCCTCCCAGCACTTGCCAACCCCAGCCGCCGCTGTAATCCGGCGTGCGGCTGGCCCCCACCCACGCTTGCGTCTGTCCATCCTGTTGATTGAACGACGTACTTCCCAACGCGCCACCCCCCAGCAATACGCTCAGCATGGCGAACACGCCGTGCGAGCGGCGCCGGGCGAAGTCGCGAAACCCGCCCACCGAGAGCATGCCGCGTGTGCCTGCCGGCAGCGAAAGACTGGCAGATAGCACACGCGTTGCCGGTTGGCGCGGCACGCGTTGCGCGAACCAGGCGAGCGAGGCCGTGCTACTGCGCGCGAACGGAACGGAAACGCTCACGCGGTCGCTGGCGTGAGGCGCTGGCGCGCCGTCGAGCGATGCGATATCCCGGTAATGCCCGGCAGTCCGAATCATTTGCGCATCGATGCCAAGGCGGCGCGACAGATATTGATAGCCGACGCTCCATTGACTCCCCGTGTCTCGCCCGCCCGATAGCGCCGTCGATGCGCTGACGACGCCCGCGCGGCCCAGTGCCAGCAGGGCGCCCGCACCGCCCAGCGCGAGCCGGCGTCCGGCTTGCGCCTGCGCTTCTATCGTCAGGGTGTCGGTCGCGCCGTAGCGTGCGGCAAACGAGGCGACAGGATGGCGCCGATACGAGAACGAGCGCACACCGTAATCGTCGCGCGGCAGACCGGCTTCTACGGAGAAGCTCGACAGTCCGCGCGCGAGCAGTCGAGGGTCGATGTAGAGCGGCACTGTGGTGATCTGCTCGCGCCCGAGCGCATCGCGTGTCACAACGCTCGCTTGCAAGTCGCCGGTGAGGCCCGGCGCCTCCTGAATCACGAACGGCCCCGGCGGAACACGCCCGCCCATGCGCCGCACGCCGTCGAGGTACAGATCGACCGACGACGGCACCACGGCACTGCCACGCAAGGCGGGGATGGGAAATGTGACGAGGTCCGGGCGCAGGCTGAAATTGCGCCGCCATTGCAGACCGGCGATGCGCAGGGAGCGTGTCCATGAAAGCGAGCCGGTGATGAGGTCGCCCGCCGTCCAACTGGTCAGACGGGCCGGATCGTCGTGTTGCCACCACGTGTCGTAGCGGCGATATCCGCGTCGCCAGGGGGAATGTTCGACGAGTCCCGTCTGACGCAGGGTGCCGCCTGACCAGAAGCCCCGCACCTCGCTCCAGACGGATGCCCGCGTGAACCGGTCGCGTTGGACATAGCCGTCGTAGTTGACGAGTACGCCTGCGCCAGACGTTGCCTGCACGACGACGGGTGGCGGCCCGCCGAGCTGGTAGGGCGTTAGCCACGCATCGCTCACTTGCAGCGCCAGCGTCTGGTGTGTGGCGTCGTATGTCGCATCGATGCCCTCGAGCGAATCCAGGGCGACTTCTGTGCCGTCGGGCTTCGGCAGATTGTCGGAGGTCAG
Source organism: Pandoraea fibrosis (assembly GCF_000807775.2). Classification (NCBI taxonomy): domain Bacteria; kingdom Pseudomonadati; phylum Pseudomonadota; class Betaproteobacteria; order Burkholderiales; family Burkholderiaceae; genus Pandoraea; species Pandoraea fibrosis. Next base: position 3,270,809 of record NZ_CP047385.1, read on the forward strand.
GCCCAATGCGCGCAAATCTCCGGCACGAACGAACCATCGTCCTTGTCTGTGCACAACGGGGGCGAGTTGTTCCGTCGACTCGCCGTTCACGATCACTTCGAGGACGTAGCGTCCGTCCAGCCGTGAGTCGCTATCGGTGCGCGACGGCGCGACCGCGGTGGCGCCCGAGCGTGCGGCGTCGTCGAGCCGCCTAGTACCCGATATGCCTTGCGCTGAGAACCGGCCATCGCCCATCACCAGCGCGGCAGACGCGGCGTGCCCGTCGCTCGTCTTGCCAAGGGCCGACATGCCGAAGGTCATCGTGGTGGCGACTGCCGTGGCCACGGCACCCGATGCGGCCTTCGTCCACCCCGGCCGGGCGGAGGGGCGGGCGCGGCGGGCGGCGGCGACGGCAGGGGCGCGGCGAACGCGGGCACGGCTAACGCTCGCCATCCGACGCCGGTCCAGCGGCAAAGCGCATCGGGACTGCGTCGATGCGCGACTCCACTGTGAAGGGGCCGATGGGCGGAGCGCCGGCGGGCCAGCGCACGGGAAAGCGACGTGTCTGCCCGGCGAGAACATAACCGAGCAGGCCGCGGGTCAGTTCGACGCTGCGCCCCGTGGCGTCCAGCACGCGCGTCGCGCCCAGTTGCGCATGCCGCTCGCCGTCGTTGTGCACTTCGAGCTCGCCCTGCGCCATACGCACGTCGAAACGCAACGACGGCGCCTGTGCTGGGCCCGCCTGCACAAAGACCGGCAGCGAGTACCGTAGACGGATCGAGACGCCTTCGGTCAACGCGGCGTCGGCAGACGGAAGTTCGTCGACCAGCAGCCGGTAGCTTTGCTCGTCGTGCCCGGGCTTGCGCGCCACATGCACGAGCCGGACGATCTGCCGCTCGCCAGGCTCGATGCGCACGATCGGCGGGCTGGCGATCAGGGCCTCGGTCGGCGTCAGGACGTTGTCGCCGTTGCGTTGTGTCCATGCGTACAGCCGCAACTGGCCGTGAATCGGCAGATCGCCCGAGTTGCCCAGCGTGAGCGTGGTGGCGGGCTGCGTGGGCAGGATATTGACGATCACCGGCGAGACTTGCAGCGTCGCGCCATTACCGTCGGTCACGCAGAGTGTGAGCAGGGCCGCGAACGCGCCGCCGCAGGCGTAGGCCGTGGGACGGCGAACGACAGGTCTCGATGGGTTCATGATCGATCCCGGGTCTCAGAAGTACACGGTCGCCGTGACCGTCGACGAATAGACGTCTGGCGCGGGCATTGTGGCCGAGAGCGTAGCCTGTCCGTAGACGGTGTACACCTTCACCACGCCCGTGCCGGCGTCGCTCAGTGTGTTCGTGCCTTGCGTGTTGCCCCACAGCGTGGCGTAGCCGGCGTCCTGGTAGAGGCCGAACGGAATCGTGGTGGTATTGCCCGTGAGCGTGCCTGCGAGCAGACGATTCGTCTCTGTTGAGCTGGGCACCGTGCCGGCGTTCAGGCCGATGTTGTAGCCGGTCGATGCCGTGCAAATCACGGTGAGCGACGAGGTGCTGGCCACTGGGCCGGTCGCCGAGCCCTGAACCGCGTTGAACGTCATGGGCGTGGCGGCAATCGTGCAGCCGGGAAGGATCGTCAACTGCACGCGCATCTGCGCCGTTGCCGAGCCGTTCGAATAGACGGCGGCGTGCGCGGGGCTCACTTGACTTAGTGCGTAGACAACCGCGGAAAAGGCCAGACACAGCAGCGATCGATTCATTGTCGTTCTCCTTTGGAGTCCTACGTGAAGTTGCGATGCGGGGACTACGTAAGTGACGGCGATATGGGCGTCATTTGAAGACGCTTTTTACGTAGTCTATGGAGTCATTTGCCCTAAATGCTCGCGAGCGGAGGGTTTTCAGAATCATCCTATTGGTTTATCGGGGCGCCGCACGTCGGGTGTCGCTGACATACGCGCAAAGCGCATGTTTTGGTGTGACGCAGTGCGCACGGTGGTGCGAAGCGGGGCGTGACGTGTCATCGATTGCCTGCGGCATGCGACGCAATGCCGCGGTGCTGGACGGGCGAGGTGCGTGAGATTGAGAAGAGAACGGGACCAGACGTGCGAAGTGGCATGACGTGAATCAAAGTGCGTGCCGATGGCACAAGCAATCGCACATATTTCACTTGATCTCGCGACAAAGCAGTCTCTAGAATGACCTCTTGACGCGCACCGAACGCCATTCACGCCATACGTGTGATAGGACGATCATTGCGCGTGTTCGCTACCTGCGGATATTTCACGAGAGGGATGCCATGCTCAGACTTCTGTCGAAATACTGGTGGTTGCTGGTGTTACGCGGTGTGCTGGCCGTGATTTTCGGTATTGCGGCGTTTGCGTTGCCCGGCGTGACGATTGCGGTGCTGGTGTTGTGTTTCGGCGCGTTTTCGTTCGTCGACGGCATCTTCTCGCTGGGTGCCGCGTGGAGTGCTCGCCAGGAGCACGCCGATTGGTGGCTGCCGCTGTTGCAAGGCATTGCGGGCATTGTCATCGGTGTCCTGACTTATCTCAACCCGGCGTTGACCGCCGTTGCGTTGCTTATCTATATCGTGGCCTGGAGTTTTGTCACCGGCATATTGCAGGTGGCCGCCGGCATCGCGTTGCGTCGCGAGGTCAAGGGCGAACTGTGGGTCATTCTCTCCGGTGTGTTCAGCATCCTGTTTGCCATCTTCATCATGTGGCAACCGGGCGCGGGTGCGCTCGCGCTTATCTGGGCCATCGGGTCGTGGGCCATCATCTGGGGTGTGTTGCTCGTGATGGCGGGTTTCAAGTTGCGGGGTGTCACGCACGGCGCACCGCAGGCACCCCCGAGGCACCTGCGCTCGTAGTCTGAGCGCGGCGCCGGGTCTTGCACGTTTCCCTTCGTCCGCGCGGGCGGTGAGTGTTGCGTCCGCTGCCGACGGCTTCCCCCGGCAGCCTGCGGGCTGCCAGACGTCAGGAGTGTCAAATGGCTCTGAATCATACGCGTAACACCCTCGATGAAAAGATTCGCATCGAGTCGGTCAATCTGCTCAATCGCGGACTGGTCAACGGCATCGACGTTCAGCGTCAGGCCAAGCAGGCGCACTGGAACGTTCATGGGCCGGGCTTCATCGAGCTGCACCTGCTCTTCGACGAGGTCTACACGGCAGCCATCGAATGGACCGATCTTTGCGCCGAGCGTCTGGTGGCGCTGGGCGGTGTGGCGGACGGTCGGGTGCAGACCGTGTCAAAGAAAACTGAATTGGAGCCCTACAAGAATGAGTTCGAGCGCGGTCTCGACCATGCCGCGGCACTCGCAGAAGCACTGGCGGCGTATGGTGAAATCACGCGCGGTTTGATCGATGCGTCGGCGAAGGCCGAAGACGCCGTCACCTCGGACCTCTTCACGCAAATCGGCCGCAGCGTCGACGAACATCTATGGAAGGTGGAAGCCCACTTGCGAGGCAAATGATCGCCATGTCTCCGGGCGCCTGTTCGGGTGCCCACTCGCACGGCCGTTAGTCCGACGGCTCAGCACATGACAAGGAACGCGCGCGCCGGCCATGGCCGGGGCGCGCGTTTGCGTGCCTTCCTCTCGATCCCCCGGAGTCGCCATGACCACCCGCAATCTGAGCCAGATGTTCCAGCCGAAATCGGTCGCCGTGATCGGCGCGTCCAATCGCGAGCGACGCGTGGGCACGACCGTGCTGCAAAACGTCATCGACGGGGGCTTCCAAGGCGACATTTATCCGGTCAACCCCAAATACTCGGCGCTGGCAAATCTGCGCTGCTACCGCGATGTCGCCGATTTGCCGCAAGCGCCCGATCTTGCCGTGATCTGTACGCCGCCGGCGACGGTGCCCGATCTCATTCGCGAACTCGGCGAGCGCGGCACCCGCGCGGTGGTGGTCCTCACCTCGGGACTGGCGCGCGAGCGCGATCGCCAGGGAGTCACGTTGCAGGAGCGCATGCTCAAGAATGCGAAACCGCACGTGTTGCGTGTACTCGGGCCGAATTGCATCGGGCTGCTAAGTCCCGGCATTGGGCTGAACGCCAGTTTTGCGCATATGGGCGCACGGGCAGGCAAGCTCGCCTTCGTGTCGCAATCGGGCGCATTGACCACCGCCGTGCTCGACTGGGCCGACGCTCGCGAGATCGGCTTCTCGCATTTCGTCTCGCTGGGCGACAGTGCCGACGTGGACTTCGGCGACATGCTCGATTATCTGGCGAGCGATCCCGGCACCGATGCCATCCTGATGTACATGGAATCGATTCGCGACGCGCGCAAATTCATGTCTGCGGCACGCTCGGCGGCGCGCAACAAACCTGTCGTCGTCATCAAGTCCGGGCGCGTGCCTGAAGGGGCGCAGGCAGCGGCATCTCACACCGGGGCGCTGGCTGGTTCGGACGACGTGTATGACGCTGCGATTCGTCGTGCCGGCATGTTGCGTGTGGATACGACGGATGAACTGTTTGCCGCCGTCGAGACGCTCGCTCGGCTGCGTCCGTTCTACGGCGACAAGCTGTCGATCATGACCAACGGCGGCGGTGCCGGGGTGATGGCGACCGACGCGCTCGTGCTCGATGGCGGCAAGCTCGCGCATCTGAGCGACAAGACGCGCGATGCGCTCGACGCCGTGCTGCCCAGGACACTTGGCCGCGTGAACCCGGTGGACATCGGCGGCGACGCGGATCTCACCCGCTACACCGCGACGCTCGCGGCGCTGTGCGAAGACCCCGAGACGGCGGCCGTGCTGTTCATTCAGGCGCCCACGGCGGTCATGCCGAGTCTGGATGTGGCAAATGCGCTCGCCGCACTGCCCAGGCCGTCGAAGAACGTGTTCACCTGCTGGCTGGGGGGCGAGACGGCCGAGCGTGCTCGCCGCATCTGCCGCGAGGCCGGATTGCCGACATACGACACACCGGAGAACGCCGCGAGGGCGTTTCTCGAAGCCGTGAATTATCGCCGCAATCAGTCGTTGCTGATGGAAACGCCGCCGTCGATTCCGCCGGGCTTCGCGCCCGATGTGGCGCGTGTGCGTGCCATCGTCGACAGTGCGATGCGCGAAGGGCGCACGTTGCTCTCCGAGCCGGAGGCGAAGGGCGTGCTCGCGGCCTATGGCATTCCGGTGGTGGAAACGCTTGTCGCCGAAACGCCGGAGCAGGCGGGCGAGCTGGCGCAGGGCATCGGCTTTCCCGTCGCCGTCAAACTGATTTCGCCGGACATCACCCACAAGTCGGACGTTGGCGGGGTGGTGCTCAATATCGAATCTGCCGAACAGGCGCGCGAGGCGGCCTGTCAGATTCGCAAGCGTGCGCTGGCGGCGAAACCGGATGCGCGTGTGACGGGCTACTCCGTGCAACGCATGGCCAATGGCGCGGAAGCGTTCGAGCTGATTGTGGGCGTGGCGACGGATAGCGTGTTCGGTCCGGTGCTGTTGTTTGGACAGGGCGGGACGGCTGTTGAAGTGATCGCCGATCGCACGATCGGTCTGCCGCCGCTGAACCTGAACCTTGCGCGCGACATGGTGGCGCGTGCGCGCGTGTCGAGGCTGCTTGCCGGCTATCGCAACCGGCCTGCCGCCGATCACGAGGCGATCTACCTCACGCTGGTCAAGCTCTCGCAACTCGTGTGCGACGTGCCGGAGATCGCCGAACTCGACATCAACCCGTTGTTCGCAGATGCCCACGGCGTACTCGCGCTCGACGCGCGCATCGTGGCACGCGCCCCGACATTGCCGGGGCATGGACGTCTGGCGATCCGTCCATATCCACAGGAACTCGAAAGCACGGTCGATGCCGGCGGCAAGCCGGTGCGCGTGCGTCCGATCCGGCCGGAGGACGAGCCGGCCTACAATGCGTTCTTCCACACGCTCACGCCGCAGGATGTGCAGTTCCGTTACTTCGGCCTGATCAAGGAGTTGTCGCATTCGCAGATGGCGCGCGTCACTCAGATCGACTACGACCGTGCGATGACCTTTGTTGCGACGGAAAAGGACGACGCGGGCAATACGCGGTTGCTTGGCGTGGTGCAGGCGCTGGCCGATCCTGACAACACGGTGGCCGAGTTTGCCGTGACGGTCAGCCCGGCGGCGCAGGGGCGTGGCCTCGGGCGCGCGCTCATGGAGCATATCGTCGACTACAGCCGCAAGCGCGGCACTGGGGAACTCATCGGCTATGTCCTCACGGCAAATACGCGTATGCTGACACTCGCCCGTCATCTCGGATTTGTCGAAGACAAGGAAATGGAGGCGGGCATTCTTCATATCCGGCTGCCGCTGCAACAGACGGCGCAGGCGCAGGAGACACGCAAGGGGTGACGGTTGTGGCCGGCACGCCCGACGTTCCTGACGCTCGCACCGGGGGCAGGGCGGTCGCCTCGAACAGGAAGACGAATGCTAGTGAATTGTGTGGCCTATGAGGATGGCCGCAAGATTGCCGACCTGCACCCCGACGAAATCTCGGATTATCTCGAGCGTCCCCATTGCTTCGTCTGGGTGGCGCTCAAGGACCCGGGGCCGGGGGAACTCGCGCTCATGCAGCATGAATTCGGCCTGCACGACCTCGCGGTCGAAGACGCGCAGCACGGTCACCAGCGTCCGAAAATCGAGCAGTACGGCGATTCGCTTTTCGCCGTGCTGCACGTACTGAACAAGGACGCCGAGGGCGATTTCTCCATCGGAGAAGTGGCGATTTTCGCCGGACACAATTACGTGTTGTCGGTGCGCTCGAACGCCACGCAGGGGCTTGGCGCGGTGAGGGCTCGCGCGGAGAGGGAGCCACTGCTGTTGCGTCAGGGCTCGATCTTCGTGCTCTACGCGCTCATGGATGCCATCGTCGACAGCTACTTCCCTGTGCTCGATGACCTCGAAGCGCAACTCGAAGCGATCGAGGCGCAGATCTTTACGCCGAACGAACCCGCGAAGGGGCGGGCGATCATCGAAGACCTGTATCAGCTCAAGCGCCGGCTCATCACGCTTCAGCATGCTTGCGTACCGCTGATGGAGGCCGTCAGCAAGTTGTTCGGGGCGATGGCGCCCAAGTTGTGCGGCGGCATGCAGGAGTACTTTCGCGACGTGTTCGACCATCTGCAGCGCATTACGAAGAACATCGATCTGCTGCGCGAAATGGTCACGACCGCACTGTCGGTCAATCTGGGGATGATCTCGCTGTCGGAGAACGAAACGACCAAGCGGCTGGGGTCGTTTGCCGCATTGTTCGCTGTGCCCACGATGATTGCCGGGATCTACGGCATGAACTTCGCCGACATCCCCGAACTGAAATTCCAGTACGGCTATCCGGCGTGTATCGCCGTCATGATCATCATCGATCTGCTGCTGTTCCTGAAATTCCGTAAGGCCGGCTGGCTATGATGCCGTGGGCGGCGCGAGGTCTGCGCGAAGACGTTTCGTCGCCCTGAATGACCGGCGGTCTCTATGTCAGGTGCATGTCTGGATGGGGGTGGCGAGATCCCTGTTGCCCGGTGGCAACGAGGAGCGTCGACCCGCTATTTTCCACAGTGACCGGCGTCGAATAATTGCTCTAGAATGCCTCAACACCGCGCCAGACGGTTGCCAAGGAATCAAGAATTACAACAAATGCCAGGCAAATTAGGGGTCAGATATTGAACGCACCACTCTCGGGGATCCGCGTCATCGAGTTCTGTCGTGGCGCGGCGGGTGCCTACTGCGGCTTGCTGTTGGCCGACATGGGGGCAGACGTCATTCTGGTCGACGATCCGGTCGACGACATCACCAGCGATAGCATGAACACGTCCGCAGAGCCGGCTCAGTCGGGCTTGCGGCGCAATAAGCGCTCGGTCGCGCTCGATTTGCTCACGCTTGAAGGCCGTAGCCTCGCTCACACACTGGTGCGCGGGGCCGACGTCGTCATCGAATGTCTGCCGCCGGGTACGCTCGCGCGCGCCGGGTTGGGATACGACGCGCTGGCAGCCGTGCAGCCGCATCTGGTCTACGTATCGATTTCCGCGTTCGGTCAGGACGGCCCGCGCTCTGGCGCTGCGGCGCAGCCGGGGGTGCCGGCGCTGGAAGCCCTGCGCGGGATGCTGGGTACTGCACCGAGTGGCCTTGAGCCGCCGCGCGACCTGCCGGTGGCAGATCTGGCCGCAGGACTCTACGCAGCGTTTTCCGCGTCGGCCGCGCTGGTCGCCGCCAAATTGCAGGGGCGCGGCGTGCATATCGATGTGCCGATGTTGGGCGCCACGCTTGCCATTGCTGCTCTGCGCGCGGGCGACGAGGGCGCGGAGGCTGCACATCGTGCCGGTCTGGTTCCTGCGGCGGGTTTTACGGCGGATACGATGCCGGGCTCGACTGGCGGACTTTCCCGGCTGGGGCTGGCGGAAGGGGCGGTGCATGGCAAGGGCTCACCGCTCGCCACGGACGACGCGTCACGCTTCGGCGGGCCGGTTGCACCGTGGCCGACCTTCCGGGCCAGAGATGGCTATTTCGGGATGGATCTGGACGGCCAGGCTCACTGGCAGGCCATCTGCGCGCTGGTGCACCGTGTCGATCTGCTCGAAGATCCGCGATTCACCAACGCACGCGAGCGTGCGCGTCATCAGGCTGCACTGCGAGATGTGCTGGAGGCGGTGTTTGTGCTGGAGGATCGCAGTGTCTGGCTTGCCCGGCTGATGGTTGTCGGTGTGCCATGTACGGCGATCAGCACCTATTCCCGCGTTCTTGCCGATCCGCAGGTGGCTCATATGGGGTGGGTGCGCCCGATGGTGCTCCCCAGCGGCCAGACGACACACACGATCGTCTCGCCGGTGCGGCTGAATGGGCAAAGTCCGGTCACGCATATCGATCCGCCAGCGCCGGGCGCCCATACGGGCGATATTCTCGCCGAGCTTGACGCGGGCACGGCGCCCGTTGCGACGCGCGCAGAACCGCCGGAAAGTCGGTAACGTCCGTCGTCTGCGGACAACTTCCTTGACGGCAGGGCCGCGATGGCGCCGCCGGTGTCTGCTTGCCAACGTAGCCCTGCACGTTGCTGTCAAGCTCCCGTCGTCTTTCCGAAAGCCTCTGTTTCCGCTCGACGGCCCCGCCGGGTGGGGCTTTCCTGCTATCCGCAATTTCTATATAATCCGTTGTCATAAGCTTATGACTAATAGTGATTTGGGTGACAAATCACTTTCTGCCGGATTTCCGCCCCATGCTTGCCGAACTCTCAAGTGCTTCGCCGATGGCCGCCTTGTTGGGCGCTGCGGTCGGTCTCGTATTGGGACTGACCGGGGCGGGGGGCGGCATCTTTGCCGTGCCGGCGCTCGTTTTCGGTCTTGGATGGGGCGTGCCGCAGGCGGGGCCGGTCGCGTTGCTTGCCGTGGGGGCAAGCGCTGCTGTCGGTAGCGCGCAGGGGCTGCGCGCCGGGCTGGTGCGCTATCGCGCTGCGATGCTGATGGCCGGGATCGGTGTTTGCGTCGCACCGCTCGGGACATGGATGGCGCACCGGTTGCCAGAGCGCTGGCTCGTCGGCCTTTTCGCCATCGCCATGTTGATTGTGGCCGCACGCATGTATCGCGCGTCGCGCGCGAGCGCTGCTGCCTCAGGGAAGAGGCCAAGCAATGGCGAATCAGCCAACTGCGCGCCATTGCCGCCTTGTCGGCTGAACCCGGCCACGGGGAGATTGCACTGGACGCGGCGCGTTGCTGGCACGCTTGCCAGTATCGGTGCGGTGTCGGGCTTCGCTTCGGGATTACTGGGCGTGGGCGGCGGATTCGTGATTGTCCCTGCGTTGCGACGTTTTACCGATATCACGGTGCACGGCGTCGTAGCGACATCGCTTTTCGTCATCGCGCTGATTTCCGCGGGGACCGTCGCCAACGCCTGGTGGCACGGCATGCATCCCGGCGCTCAGGGGTGGACGTTCGTGGCAGGTGCCATCGTGGGCATGCTGCTCGGACGCGCGCTCGCCCCCCGTCTCGCGGCATCGAAGTTGCAACAGCTTTTCTCGATGCTGATGGCTGCCGTTGCGTTCGGCATGTTCGTCAAAGCCTTCGGCGTCTGACGTCTAGCGACAGCTCCGTAACGCCGCTCAGGCGCATTCGTCACTCTCGCGATTAGCCACATCATCCGAGTGACGTCCTGTCTCACGTGAGTTTACGCATGCTGCCCGTGTATTGACGGTGGTTGACACGTGCACATCGCGTCGAATGAATCTTTTGGTCATCCGTCTGTCCATTTGAACGTGGCCTATGCATGAGCGGTACGTGATTCGGGTTGTTCCCGCATGAAACTACCGCATCTTGCGGGCGGCACATGGGTTTCGCCTAGTAATCCGCCTAATTTGGTCTAGGATATTTCCTATAAGTAGATCCAAAACGGCTGGATTTTGTAGATTTATCCTATATTTCTGCTGGTCGCAAAACGACGCGTAACGTCGATGTGTCACGCGGCGAGGCGATGGGCTTTGCACTGATGACCACGACACACGCTGACTCTCTTCTGTCTTCTTCATCCCGATGCCTGAGCGCCGGGCGAGCTACGGGCCGACGTGTCATCGTCACCCTGGCCAACCTGAGCGGCGCGCTCGCGATCGCCTGGCTTGCGGGGTGCAGCGAATACAAGGCGTCGACGGCGGCGGTGTCCGGTGCGACGCACGAGTCGGAAAGTACCGGCGCGTCGCTCTCCGAAGCGACACCACCGGTGGCGCCGCCGCGTGAGATCGAAGCCCGTATGCGGCCGGTGGCTGCGGCGGTCGCGATGAGCGGCACGCCACAGGTCGGCAGTGTGGTGAGAGGGACGTATCGATGGATGGCCGACTGGCCTGAAACCGATACGGTGCATCTCTGGGAAGCGGCGGCAGGACCGACACGTATCCGAGTGGTCGGACGTGCACGGGAAATGATGCCGTCGGCGGGGTTGCGCGGCGTGCGTATTCGTTACTGCGTCAAGCCAGTCATCGGCGAAGGGACTTCGCGACTCACGGGGCACAAGACGTGCTCCGCGTGGACGACGGTAGACAGCACAAGAGCGGCAGATGTCGCCGGATAACGATGGGACTGCTGGGTACCGGTGGGTCGCCCGGAGCGCGTGGTGGAGACGGCGATACGTCGGACCGTCAGGTCCAGCCAAGGTCGCACAGTAACAAACGAGGTCACCCTTTTCGTGACCAATGCGTGTGTCGACTCGACGCACCTTCCTCTTTTGGGAAGCCATGACGCGTAGACACGGCGAAGGATCGCGCGCGCCCACGGCTGACTTCTTTTAAAAGGATTCTGCAAAATGATGGTAAAGATTCTTATCGCGGACGATCACCCGATCATCGCCTCCACGCTGCGTGAAATGCTCTCGCCGGACCCGGGCTTTCATGTGCTGCCCCCCGTCACCAACTCGACGGAACTGTTCAAGGCATTGGAGACCAATTCGGTCGACGTGCTGATCACCGACTACTGCATGCCCGGCGGCACCTTTGGCGATGGCCTGGTCATGATCAACCGGGTGCGCCGCAAATACCCGGACGTGAAGATCATTGTGTTCACGTCGATCGAACAGCCCGCCATCATCCATGCGCTCGATAGTTGCGGTGTGCTCGGTGTGATGACCAAGTCCGACGACCTGCGCGAGATCACGGTGTGCGTGGAGCGTTGCCGACGCGGCATGAGCTATCGCGGCGGGCGCGCGGAGCAGATTCTCGAAGAGCAGATGCGTCGCAAGCCGACCGCGCGTCGCCCGTTGTCGCCCAAGGAAATGGAAGTGTTGCGTATGTATCTCGACGGCCTGAATGTGTCGCAGATCGCCGATGCGCTCAAGCGTTCCGCCAAGACGATCAACAACCAGAAGCGTATGGCGATGAGCAAGCTGGGATGCCGTACCGACATGGAACTGTTCAAGCTCCACGTATCGAGCCCGGTTCAGTTTTCGCGCGACGGCGAAGTTGAAGCGCCGAGCGCCGTCTGAGTTCGTCTCGATACCCGACGTTGGAGTCTATGCCCGACAGAACGATGACGCGTGACATCGCGATTGCCGGCCGCCTGCTCCGTGGCGGGGGCCTGTTGGCATTGCTTTTTGGACTGTCTGTCTGGGCTGCGGCCGTCTCATACGGATTGTTCGGCATGGTGTGGCAAGGCGCCCAGAAGACGGCAGCCTTTTTCGCCACCGTCGGGCATGAGGTTCGCGATGTCGAAATTTTCAACGAGCAGGCCAGCAGCATGGCGCAAGCCACACTGGCAAGTTCGGTTCGCCCGGGCGGCGTCACGCAATCGCTCACTGAGAGAATTCTGAAGCCGCTGCTCGCGATGCCGGAGGGCACCGCGAAGCGCGTTGTCGGCGCCGGTTGGGACGATGAATTTCAGATCGTCAAGCTGGCGGATATTGCCCCTGAACGTGCGGAGGTATTGGCGCGACTCACGCTTCGGCTGATGAATCTCGACGCCAATTTCTGGAGCGCACTCGGCGGGCAGGACGAAACCTTCATCATCTCGGCGGACGGTGCTTTTGCCGCATACCGAACGAGCACCGATATGACGTCGGTGAGTGCAGACGGTCTCGCGCAAGACGCACGGTCGATGCTCTCGGAAATCAACAAGGTCGAACGTTACGCGGCACGTGTGCATGCCGGGCAAGATGGTCCCTTCTGGACCTACAACTACCAAAATGTCATCACCCACGAGACGGTCGTTTCGAGCTTCGTGCCGATCCGTGATCTCGACGGGCATTTGATGCTCTATGTCGGCACCAGCATGGCGCCCGACCGAATCATTCCCCCGCGTCTGCGAACGCTGGAGCACACGGGCGAAGCGCTCCAGTTGGTGTCGCCAGACGGCTTCGTCGTGGCGAGCGCCGGCGCGTCACTCTCGCCGTTGGGGCCATTGCGCACGATCGTCACGTTGCCTATGTTCGGCGATGCGCAAATGGTCTTGCGGCATGACGGCGAACGCGTCGTCTTCGAGCGCCATCTCGCGTCGTCGCCGTGGTTCGTGCGCTACGCCGTTCGACCCGTGGACCTGTTGCAGCAAAGCGCCACGCTGCTGATTGGCGCAACGTTGCTGCTGTTTCTGTATGCGGCTGGAATTTACGCGGGGATGCGCTACATGCGCCAGCGAATTATCGAGCCGGCCCGCCGCCGCACGACAGCGCTTCTGGAGCGCGATGCGTTTACGCAAACCCTCATCGAGACAGCTCCCGTTGGCATGGCGATCATCGATCCGTTCGAACCCGCCATGGTGATGAGCAATCCGGCGTATGCCGGCACGGTCGATCTGCTGCGGCATCTGGGCGACGGTGAACTGGCGCGCATGTACCGGCAATTGCACAGTGGTGTGGTGGCGCGCCCGGTTCGGCGTTTGCTCAGTGCGCTTGACGACGCGGGCGAGCGCCACTATGCGGTGAGTTTCGTTGACACGGTGTTCCGCGAGCAGCCGGTGCTGATCGGCACGCTGTCCGACGTCACGGAGCAACGCCGCTTCGAACTTGAGCAACGCAAGGCGCGTCTTGCTGCCGAGAGTGCCAACCGCGCCAAAGACGTCTTCCTGACGACGGTGAGCCATGAAATGCGCACGCCGCTGTATGGCACGCTGGCGTCGATCGAATTGCTGAGTGCGCAAAATCTCGGTGACGATCATCGCTATTACGTCGACGTGATGGAAAGCTCGACACGTAACTTGCTCGATCTCATCAACGATCTGCTCGATTATTCGCGTATTCAGGTCGGTCGTTTCGAATTGAATTCCCGCGACTGTTCGCTGCTCAAGGAGCTCGAAGCGGTTGGATTGTCGTTCACGGGGCGTGCGCGATTGCAGGGCCTCACCCTCGATTGGATGATCGACCCTCAACTCTCACGGGCGGTCCACACCGACGCGCTGCGACTGGGACAAGTCGTCACGAACCTCGTCGGCAACGCCATCAAGTTCACCGAGAAAGGTCATGTTGCGTTCAGTGCGATGGTCTCGCGCGCGGACGCGCAGGGCTGCGATGTGGTCTTTACGGTGAGCGACAGCGGTGTCGGGATCGCGTCGGCTGATTTGGCCGATTTGTTCCGGCCGTTCGGCAAGAGCACCAATGAGCCCGGCATGCAGCACGGCACCGGTCTGGGACTGGCGATTTCGCATCAGTTTGTCGGCATGCTGGGCGGGGCGTTGCAGGTCGAGAGTCAGGAAGGGGCGGGCACCACGATGCGCTTCACGCTCCATCTGCCCTGGGCGCCGGACAGCACGGCGGTACTGGCACCGGCCACCGGAGAGACGTTCGCTTATGTCAGCGGGCTCGTTCGCCGGCATTGGTATCTCGATGCCCTGATTCGCCGTGCCGGCTACACGCCGGTGAGATACGACGACGCCGTTGCGTGGTCCTCCGGCAGTGGCCGCATGCAGGATGCGGGCTTGCTCATGTTCGCCGATGAGTGGCCGGTACGTGGCATGGCCGGCGCCGAGGTCTATTTGTTGCGTGCGACGCCCGTCGATCGTCTGAGCGGTAGCGCGCCCGTCTGGCCGCGCGATATCGCGTTGTTCCAGCAGGCAGAGCTTTGGGATGCGTTGGGCACGGTGACATCGCCGGGCGACGCCGAGAGCGAACTGACGGCATCAGGGGGTGGGAGTGCGCGCACGCGCGTCAAACCACTGGCCGGTTGGTACGTGCTCGTTGCCGACGATCATCCGATCAGCGGCATGTTGCTATCGCGCCAACTGGAGGGGTTGGGCGCGATGGTCGATTGCTATCACGATCCGCGTGAGGCGCTGGACGCCTTCGACGCCGAGTCGCACATGCTGGTGATCACCGACGCGAACATGCCGCATTTGTCCGGACATGCACTGGCCACCGAGATCAAGGCGCGTGCGCCGCACGTCCCCGTGGTGGTGGCAACGGCCGACGTGACCTTGCGTCACGACCGCGAAGCCGACTCGCCGTTCGATGCCGTCGTCTACAAGCCGGTCGATGCGCGTTCTTTGTTGCGCGTCATTGAACTGGTGCGAGGTCGTTATCCATCGCTTTGCGTCGAGATTGCGCCACTGCCTGCGTCGTCACGCGTGCTGGAAGGAGACGCGACGGCGCCTCCCGATACGACGTCGACGAAGGACTGGCGGTTGCCACTGCCGGAAATGCTCGACACGTTCGTCAAGATTGCAGATCAGGACATTGCCAACTGCCGCACTGCGCTGGCCGAGTTATCGCGGGACGAGTTGCGTCACTCAGCGCATCGTCTGCGCGGTGGTTTCATGGCGTTTGGCCTGAGTCCGCTGGCATCGCTGGCGGCGCAGGTGGAGCATCTGGCGCCGCAGGCATCGGCGGGACAGATGGAGGCTGCGTTCGACGCGCTCGATGCGGCATGGAATGATTGGTTACGCGCCCAAGGGCAAGCCATTGCCAGCGACGCCTGAGTAGGATTTCAGGCGTCGCATCTCGTTATTCGACTATTTAGCTATCTGGCTATTCGACGAAGTGTTCTGAAATCAACTGGCGCAGCCATTGATTTCCGGCGTCCTGATGGTAGCGACGGTGCCAGAACACATTCGTTTGCAGCGCGGGCAGGCGAAGCGGCGGCTTGACGAACCGAAGGCCGAACGGCGCGGCCGCGCGCTCGGCAAACTTCTGCGGCACGGTGACCACCAGATCATTGGCGCTCACCACATACGGCACAGCGATGAAGTGAGGGACCCAGAAATTGGCGTCTGCGCCAAAGCCCGCTTGCGCGAGGAGTTGATTCACGCGCGCATACGGGTTGTCGCCGGTGGCCACGAACAGGTGACGCGCCGCCTGAAACTCCGCCAGCCCCGCCCGGGGTGTGTCAAGCGCATGTCCAATGCGGAACATGCTCACATATCGCTGACTAAACAACCGGCGTTGGAAAAAGGGCCCGGTGAGATCGTCGAACGCACCTACCGCAAGATCGATGCGACCTGCCGCCATGGCCTCTTTCAGATCGGGCAACGTCGTGCGCACGGTGCTGATCCGAACACCCGGAGCCAGTCGCGTACACAGATCGACGAGCGCAGGCATGAAGTACACCTCCCCGACATCCGTCATCGCCAGCGTGAACTCGCGCTGACTGCTCGCAGGATCGAATGCCTCCCGGTGATTGATGGCCCGGGAGATGCCGGCCAGCGCGACCGAGACCGGCTCGGCCAACGCCTCGGCAAAGGGCGTGGGCTGCATCCCGTTGCCAGTGCGCGTGAACAGTTCGTCCTCGAACGTCTGCCGCAGGCGCGCTAATCCGTTGCTCACGGCGGGTTGGGACAATCCCAACTCCCGTGCCGCCTGCGAAATGCTCCGATGGGTAAGCACCGCATGAAAGACGACCAGCAAGTTCAAATCGACGTCGCGTAAGGAAATCATGGGGGAGTCGTATTATTCATGTTGTGAATATAGTGGATTTGTCTATTTATATCGCAAAATGTGGTCGCTTGTCGGACAATGATTCCATTCGAAATCAGGAGACGAGGCCATTCATGCGCCAAGCAGACCAAATTCAGGGGGAACTGGGCTATCTGTCCGGTTTTGCCAACGAGTTCGCGACTGAGGCGTTGCCCGGCGCGCTGCCCATCGGGCAGAACTCGCCGCAACGTGCGCCCTACGGCCTCTATGCGGAACAACTCTCGGGTACGGCGTTCACGGCACCGCGCGGTCATAACCGCCGTTCGTGGGTATACCGCATTCGTCCCGCCGCGATGCACAAGCCGTTTGTCGCTGTCGAGCAGTCGCGCTGGCTGAGCCGATTCGACGAGGTGCCTACGCCGCCGAACCAGATGCGCTGGGACCCGCTGCCGATGCCGGAGGCGCCGACCGATTTTGTCGATGGCATGGTCACAATGGCCGGCAACGGCAGCCCGGCCGCCGCACACGGTTGCGGTATTCACCTGTACGCCGCCAACAAATCGATGGAAGGGCGTTTCTTCTACAACGCCGATGGCGAACTGCTGATCGTGCCGCAGGAAGGGCGCTTGCGCATTGCCACCGAGTTTGGCGTGCTGGACGTTGAGCCCTACGAGATCGTCGTGTTGCCGCGTGGCGTGCGTTTTCGCGTCACGCTGCTTGACGGCCGTGCACGCGGCTACGTTTGCGAGAACTACGGCGCGTTGTTCCGTCTGCCGGATCTGGGACCGATCGGCTCGAACGGTCTGGCGAATCCGCGCGACTTCCTGACACCGGTTGCGGCTTATGAGGACATCGAGGGCGACTTCGAACTGGTGGCCAAATTCGCAGGGGCGTTGTGGCGCGCGGATATCGGCCATTCGCCGCTCGATGTCGTGGCATGGCATGGCAACTATGCACCGTACAAGTACGATTTGCGCCGTTTCAACACGATCGGGTCGATCAGCTATGACCACCCGGACCCGTCGATCTTTCTGGTGCTGCAATCGCAAAGCAATGCGCCCGGTGTCGACGATATCGACTTCGTGATCTTCCCGCCGCGCTGGCTGGCGATGGAGAACTCGTTCCGTCCGCCCTGGTTCCACCGCAATGTCGCCAGCGAGTTCATGGGCCTCATTCAGGGCGTGTACGACGCCAAGGCCGAGGGTTTCGTGCCGGGCGGCGCGAGCCTGCACAATTGCATGTCCGGCCACGGTCCCGATGCAGACACGTTCGAGAAGGCCTCTGCTGCCGACACGAGCAAACCGCATAAGGTCGATGCGACGATGGCTTTCATGTTCGAGACGCCGGCGGTCATTCGTCCGACGCGCTTCGCACTGGAGACCAAGCAGTTGCAGGACAACTACTACACGTGCTGGCAAGGTCTGAAGAAGCACTTCAACCCGAACCAGAAGTAAGTCAACGCCATCGCGCCACGACTTCACCCATATTTCTGATGCGGCCGGCCTCGCGCACCCGATGCGCAGGGCCGGCCGACGCGCTACCTCGAACAAGGAATTCCACATGTCCGCACTCCCGCAAAGCTGGGTCGCGTCTGCCAACACCGGCGTGACCGACTTCCCGCTGCAAAATCTGCCGTATGGCGTGTTCAGCACCGCATCGCAACCGACGCCGCGCGTTGGCGTGGCCATCGGCGATCAGGTGCTCGATCTGGCCGCCCTCGAGGCCGCTGGCGTGCTCAAGGCGGGCGATACCGATACGGCCGTCTTTGCTCAACCTTCCATCAACGCCTTCGTTTCGCTGGGCAGTGCCGCCTGGCGTGCCACGCGCGCGCGACTGACGTCGCTCCTCGTCGCGCAGGGGGACGGTGCCCTGCGCGATAACGCTACGTTGCGCGCTCAAGCGCTCGTGCCGCTTGCCGATGCCACGTTGCATCTGCCCGTGCAGGTGCCGGGTTACACCGACTTTTATTCGTCGAAAGAGCATGCGACCAATGTGGGCACAATGTTCCGTGACCCGGCCAACGCGCTGTTGCCGAACTGGTTGGAGATCCCCATCGGTTACAACGGCCGCGCCAGCTCGGTGGTCGTGAGCGGCACGCCGCTGCATCGCCCGAACGGACAGATCAAGCTGCCCGACCAGCCCCGCCCGATTTTCGATGGCTGTCGCAAGCTCGACTTCGAGTTGGAAACCGGCTTCATCGTCGGTCGCGACACGTCGCTGGGCGAGTCGCTGAGCGTGGAAGCCGCCGAGGCCGCCATCTTCGGCATGGTGGTGCTCAACGACTGGTCGGCGCGCGATCTGCAGCAATGGGAATACGTGCCGCTCGGCCCCTTCAACGCGAAGACGTTCGGTACGTCCATCTCCCCGTGGGTGGTGACAATGGAAGCCCTCGAGCCATTCCGCGTCGCCGGTCCTGTGCAAGACCCGCAACCGTTGTCGTATCTGCAGCAGCAGGGCAAGCATGCATTCGACATCGAACTGGAAGTACTGATGCAGGCCGAGGGCGACGCCCAACCGACGTCCATTTGCCGCACCAATTTCCGCCACATGTACTGGAGCATGGCCCAGCAGTTCGCGCACCACACGGTGTCGGGCTGCAATGTTCGCGTTGGCGATCTGATGGGCTCGGGCACGATCAGTGGCCCGACGCCGGATTCCTTCGGAAGCCTGTTGGAGTTGACCTGGAACGGTAAGCACCCGATCACGCTCTCCGGCGGGGCGAAGCGCACGTTCATCGAAGACGGTGACACCGTCGTGATGGCGGGCTGGTGTCAGGGCGACGGCTACCGCATCGGCTTCGGTGAGGTCTCGGGCAAGATCTTGCCTGCGAAGGCGAAGTCTGCGGGGTAAGCGCAGTCGGCACAGCGCCCGGGATCGCACCGGGCGCGCCGAGACAAGCCCTTGAAACGCGTTGTGCCGGTTCGCCGGCCGACGCGTTTGTCTTTGGTGGCTCGCTTCAGGGTTCGCATGCACCGTGACGACCCGGACATGGCATTGGCAAGCGTTGCCACCAGGGATCGGCGCGCCTCGCGCTCAGGCCCGCACTCACGCGACAGCGAGTGGGAGTGTAGGCGAGTTCGTTGCCGACCCGGCGCAACAGGGGCGGATCGCCCAGCCGGGCGCGGCGGGGCACACGCAACGAGCGCCGCGCGGATGTCGAAGCGGTATGTGTGGGGGCAACCTGTCGCATTTGATATCTCCCGAGATCGCGTGGGTACGGGAGATATTTAGCCATGCGGCGACGGCGCGCGACAGGTGAAGCCGTCCGAAAAACAGGCCCTGTTTGCGTGACGGGGCCGTGTCGCGCAGCGCCGTGCTCGGATTCAGGTGCGCTTGTCGCCGGGCGCTGCCGGTCCCTTTGCCGCAGTTTCCGCCACTGACGTCGCAACCGTCGCCGGAGCGACGGCCGGCGGCGCTCCGCTGGGCGCCAGCGGTGGACGATTCAGCCCTTCATTGATCCACGCCGTCAGCAACGTGTAGGTCACCGCAAGAATCACGGGGCCTACGAACAGGCCGACGATGCCGAACGTGAGCATCCCGCCAAGGACACCTGCGAGAATCAAGATCATCGGAAGATCTGCGCCGCGCCGGATAAGCATCGGACGCATCACGTTATCCAGCATGCCGATAAATATCGAGAGCACCAGCAGCAGGGTGGCGAGGGTCGGACTGTCCTGCCAGTAAAGCCAGGCAACGCTCGAGAGCAAGACGGGGAAGGGCCCGATCTGGGCGATGCACAGCACCAGCATCAGTGCCGTCAGGAAGCCCGACAGCGGTACCCCCGTCAGCCATAGTCCCAGACCGCCGAGCAGCGACTGGGTGACGGCCGTGACCACGATCCCGAGCGCCACCGCGCGAATCGACATGCCTGCCAGACGTACCGATTCCTCTCCACGATCGCCGCCGAGGCGTCTTGCCATGCGAATCAGTGCCCGCGCGGCGTGTTCGCCTTGCATGAAGAGAATGCCGGAAATGATGAGCGTGAGCCCGAGGTGAACCACGAGCAGACCGACAGAGCCGAGCTTCGAGAATCCCCAGGACGCCGCTTTGACGGCATAGGGTTGAACCTTGGCGACAAGACCGCCAGGACCGGCGACGGCCAGTGCCTGCCACTCGTCGCTGGCTCGCTGACCGATCACCGGGATGCGCGCGAGCCAGTCGGGGGGCATCGGCAGGCCGCGTTGTCCGATGGAGTGCACCTGGTCGCTGATGTCGGACGCGTGTCCGACCAGCGTGCCGATGGCGGCAGACAGTGGGGCAACAACGATCACCAGCATGCCGACGATCATGACCGTGGTGGCCAGCCATCGTTTGCCCCACAAACGGCGTTGCAGCCCGATGAGCAATGGCCAGGTAGAGGCGACGATCGTGACCGCCCAGATGAATGCCGGCAGAAAGGGGAGCAGGACCCATAGCGTACCGATCATCAGCGCACTGAGGACGAGGATGATCAGCAGGTTACGGGCGAGTTCGCTCGGGGTGGTGGAAAGCATGGGCGCTCCGGCTGGCAGGGGGATAGACGCATATTGTCATGCGTCCGGTCGTACATGGCGCACACGGCGTGTGCGTGGGAAACACGATGCCACGCCAACGCTGGCACGGCAAGTGTGTCACGCCGCCAGCCTACAGGGGCGTCGATTGTTGTATCTCGTCGTCCGTGCTATCGGGCGGCGGGCTGCGCCACCAGGGAAGGTCCCTCGGCCGGCATAGTGCGCTAGGGACGGTCGTCGTGCCATGGCGCCGGCCAGTGCCAGCGGTTTTAGGGGGAGAGGGTGGCCCATCGTCGATCCCGTGATCGGGGGAGACTGGCGCAGAGGCCCCATGGGCATCGGGCTGCGGAAAGGTGAACGACGCGCTCGAGGTCGTATTGTTGTTCACCTCGGTCACCTCAGGGCTGCCCGGGCTGTCGAGATGCCTTGGCGACGAATATCCCGAGGACACGCCCGAATCGGCAATCGTGACGACCGTGCTGGTACTGATCTTCTGTTGGGGGGCGCGCCGCTCGTGTGCGGTGCGGATGTCCTCGCGTTGTGCGGCCGACTGGCTTATCGAAAAAATGAGTCCGATGACGCCGTAGAGCACGTCAAGTACCGCAAAGACATGCGCTTCCTCTGCTGCCGTCGGGGTGTGCGTGCCGGCAGTCTGCAGCGTCGCGTTGCGCCCGTAGAGGTCGTCGTCGAGCAGACTATCGTCGGTACTGCCGTGAGCGTGCGCCGCATAATCGCCCATCCACGCCAGATAGTAGAAGGTGACCGTGAGCGCAAACCAGATCAGTCTGGGTGGGGTGGATTGGAGCAAGGTGGAGAGATCGCGGAAGAAGTCCCTGGCCAATGAACGCTGATCCGCCGGTGCTGGTGCGTGTCCCACGGCTTCGATCAATTCCGCAAAGTTGTGCTGGGTCAACACCTGCAGGCTGGCACTGTGCCGTGTCATGCCCAACTGGTGGATGATCGGCAGCAGCAGAAAGCCGGGAATCGGCGCGAGAGGTACCTCTAGGCTCGCGTGCAGCGTATCGCCGAAGCGGCGCGTGAGGATGCCCGGCGAGAAGTGGGAGACGACACGCTCGATGCCGTAACGGGCGCCGTTGCGTAGCACCCCGTAACAAAAGACGAAACCGAGGACCTGCGCAAACGCCGCCCGATAGGGGGTGGAGAGAATCGCGCTCAGTCCTTCCAGACCCGGTGCCGGGGTAGTGCGAGCGATCCGATTCCGGTGACGCACTTGCGTAGTATTGAAGCCGGCCATGCCAAGCAGGTTGATCAGCACGACGCCCAGCGCGGCCAAGGGGGGCCACAGCCACGCCTGTGAACGCGTGGGGTCAGTCGATTCCGCCAGTAGCGATACGAGGGCGGAGCCGACCGCGAATGGCATGGCGTCGCGCAGCGTGCCGATGTAAAACGAACGCCACGAGAAGCCGGGCCGTTGTTCGCGCAACAGCACTTCGAGCCGTTCGAACACGTCGGCCACGTCGAACCCGTGGTGGGCGAGGATTCGCGCCTGTTTATGCAGATGCGAATGCAACGTGTCGTGCCAGGGGTGTGTCGCCTGATCGGCGGGCGCCTGAGGCGTGTCGTCAGACCCTCCCGCCCCCGCTGGTCTGAGTGGCTCGAAGCGAGGCCGGCGACGTCCGGACGCGGACGATGTCCCCATGGCGCGTAGCGCCGGCATGGCGACGTCCTGCCAGAGCGAGTCGAAAATGCGCCGTGTGCGATCCGCGCCGTAGCCCATGAGCATATCGATCGAGAAGACGGGAGCGTCGACGGTCGACGTGCGTGATGACGGGGCGGCGGGCGCCGACGATCGACGTCCTGCCGATATCGGTGCCAATGCCGTCAGCTCACGCTGCACGCTCGCGGCAGCGTGCGTTTGCAACTGCGCCGAGAGCCATGGCAACGCATGAGGCGTCATGCTGGCCTGCGCCGCGGCTTGCTGCGCGCGAGCGAAGTCCTCGGCGAGTGGCGTCGCGGGTTCGTTTGCTGATGGGGTGACGCGGGTGAGGCTAGAGGCGGTCAAGCAAGAGAAGCATCCGTAGGGCATGGCGTCGATAGCGGGACTCGGCCCACAGCGAAATGCGGGGCCGCAGGCGTGAAAAGACGGAATGAAGCGGGCGATGCTACGCGCATCGACTCGCTGCGGCCACGCCTGGACAGCCGTTTGAAGTCGTTAATTCGCGATGCTGCGTAGCGTTGCCGCGTCATTTAGCGAGGCGCTGTCGCCCAGTCCGAGACCGCCCGGCACACCGCGCACCGGGAATCACGCGCGATGTGTCGCAGGACGCGCATCAGGCGTCGGGGACGACCATGACCCCGGCGCGCAAACCGTTCGCGACATTGGGATTCGGGAACACGATGCGTTCCTCCGGGTGCGACACCGTATAGGTATTTTCGCCATCGCGGGCGAGAACGGTACCCGCGGCGTAGGGCGTAAAGTTTGGCGTGTCGGCCGGCACGTCGAGCACGAAGGCGTCGGTTCGCCGCACGATTTCGGCGGCCACGCGAAAGCGTTGCGCATGCGGGACCTTGCCATCCTCGCGTTGGCCCATCTCGCCGCCGGACAGCCAGCGTCGCAGCGCGGCGTCGATGCCCGAGAAGTCTGCCAGGCGGTTCTGTCCGAACGGCGCCACCTTGCCTAGCTCCAGCGTGCAGCTTTCGGCGCCGAATCGGGCGCACGTGTAGTAAGAAAACGTGACGGAGGGCTGTTCGGTGCGCATCACTGCCTCGATTTCGGCGGCGGCCAGCGTCTCGATCCAGTCGTCGGTCGGTGGATGCTCGGGCGTGCCCGGCACGACCGCGAAGCGGGGAAATAGCGACGGGCGAATGGCGGTGTGCATGTCGACGTGCCGACGCTGTCGGCGCACACCATCGATCCCCGCAAAGAATTGCGCCACGATCACTTCGAGTTCGCGAGCGCGCTGCACGGCAGGCGATTCGGCCCGCTTGGCGTGGGCCCCCTGAAACAGGCGGTTCAGGTCGTATTCGAGGTATCGCTTGCCGGCGCGCACGGCGTCCGGGTTGCCGAGGATGACGAGGACCCGCTCGCGCAACGTCAGGCGGCCGTCGGCGATGTCGCGCAGAAGGCCGTCGACGATTTCGATCGGGGCCGTTTCGTCCCCGTGAATTCCACACGACAGAACGGCGTCGAAGCGAATGCCCCGAGAGGTTTTCGCCTCGTCGCCGGTGCCGACCGGGGTAAGTTCGAGCACGCCTTCAGCGTGTCGTTGCCAGCGCACGCCGCAGGGATCGATACCCTCGTCGTGGGCGGCATCGCGCGATTCGCGCACATCGCTTAGCCAGTGGCGCAGGGCCGAACGATTGGCGTCGGTCATGGTGATAGCTCTCCGGAAAACTCAGATTCGTATTCTATGCGTGTCGCCGGCATGACCGTCACATGACAACGCAGATGCGCGGCAACGCCCTGTTGACGGGGCTTCGCCGGAACGTTCGACGCAATCGCGTTGTTCCGTCTGCCGAATCCGTGTCATCATGATCCGCATCGCACGCCGTTCCATCGGGCGTGGCCTCCGGGATTGCCGTTCATGACCGATCTGTACATCGAAGGTGTCTGGCGCACCGCCAAAGGAGCAGAATTTCGTTCGCTCGATCCTATGTCGGGCGATGGGGTGTGGAAGGGGCATGCGGCCGACACCACGGATGTCGCCGATGCGGTTCAGGCGGCCCGTCGCGCCCAGCGGGATTGGGCGCGGCGCAGCGTCAATGAACGTCTGGCGGTGTTGCAGCGTTTTGCGGCCATCGTCAGCGCCAAAGCCGAGACGCTCGCAGACGCCATCGGTCGGGAGACCGGCAAGCCCTTGTGGGAGGCGCGTACCGAAGTGGCGACGATGGCCGCCAAGGTAGCCAACTCGGCGAAGGCCTATCTGGAGCGCACCGGCGAGCGGCGCAGTGCGGTGGCGGATGGACAGAGTGTCGTGCGCCATCGCGCGCATGGCGTCATGGCAGTCTTCGGGCCGTATAACTTCCCCGGTCATTTGCCCAACGGGCATATCGTGCCTGCATTGCTCGCGGGCAACACTGTCGTCTTCAAGCCAAGCGAACTGGCGCCTGGCGTTGCCCAGCGCACGCTCCAATGCTGGATAGAGGCAGGCCTGCCACCGGGTGTGCTCAATCTCGTGCAGGGCGGGCGCGATACGGGGGCGGCGCTCGCGGCGCACGACGATATCGACGGTTTGTGCTTCACCGGCAGCTCCGCCACGGGCCGGGCTCTCCATCAACAGTTCGCCGGGCGGCCGGGCAAGATCCTCGCGCTGGAGATGGGTGGCAACAATCCGCTGATCGTCGATGGCCCAGCCGATATCGACGCTGCCGTGCATGTCACCATCCAGTCGGCTTTCCTCTCGGCGGGACAACGATGCACCTGTGCGCGGCGTCTGCTCGTGCCGCATGGCGTGTGGGGCGATGCCTTCCTCGACCGCTTGACGTTTGTGACGCAACGCATCAGCGTAGGTCGCTACGACGCGGAGCCGCAGCCGTTCATGGGCGCGGTGGTGTCGTTGCAGGCGGCGCGTCGCCTGACGGCGGCACAAGCCGATCTCATGGCGTTGGGTGCCCGCGTCATCCTGCCGCTCGCCCAGCCCGATGGCCGGTCTGCATTGCTCACGCCGGGGTTGATCGACGTGACGTCGATTGCCGCGCGCGATGCGCTGCCCGACGATGAGTATTTCGGCCCGTTGCTGCAAGTGTTGCGCTACGACACGTTCGACGAGGCCATCGCGCTTGCCAACCGCACGCGCTATGGACTGGCGGCAGGTTTGCTCGGCGACGATCCGGCACGCTACGAGCAGTTCCTCGCGGAGATCCGCGCAGGTGTCGTGAACTGGAATCGACCGACGACAGGGGCGGCAGGCGCGGCACCGTTCGGTGGTATCGGCGAGTCCGGCAATCATCGCCCCAGCGCATGGTATGCCGCGGATTATTGCGCTTACCCGATCGCGTCGATGGAGAGCGAGCGTGTGGCGATGCCCGAACAGCTCGGCCTAGGGTTGGACTTTGCCTCGCCCTGAGCGTCGTATCGACTTCATCGGATTTTTGTTTTCTCAGGAATTGACATGACGGGTTCTGCCCTCGAAGCCAACTTCGACGGATTGGTCGGCCCCACGCACAACTATGCGGGGTTGTCGTTCGGCAACGTCGCTTCGGCAAACAACGCCAATCGCGTTTCCAACCCGCGTGAGGCAGCGCTGCAAGGGCTGGCCAAGATGAAGGCGCTGGCCGATCTCGGCTACGCGCAGGGCGTATTGCCCCCGCAGGAGCGGCCATCGGTGGCATTGTTGCGCACGCTTGGATTCGCGGGCGACGACCGCACGGTCATTCGCGAAGCGGCGCGTACCGCCCCCGCATTGCTGGGGGCTGCCTGTTCGGCAGCCAGCATGTGGACGGCCAATGCCGCCACCGTAAGCCCGTCGGCCGATACGACCGATGGTCGCGTGCATTTCACGGCGGCCAATCTATGCAGCAAGCTGCACCGCGCCATCGAGCACGACACCACATCACGCGTGCTGCGCGCGGCGTTTCCGGACGAAGCGCACTTCGCGCATCACGACGCATTACCGGGCTGGCCGTCTCTCGGGGACGAGGGGGCGGCGAACCACACGCGGTTTTGCGCGGCTTACGGCGAGCGGGGCGTCGAGTTTTTTGTCTATGGACGGGACGATCTGGCCAGCGGCACAGCCCCAAGCCGGTTTCCCGCGCGCCAGACATTACAGGCGAGTCAGGCGATTGCCCGTCTTCACGGACTGGCCGACGAGGACGTGGTGTTCGCTCAGCAGCATCCCGACGCCATCGATGCGGGGGTCTTCCATAACGATGTGATTGCGGTGGGCAATGGCAATGTGTTGTTCTGCCATGCGCTGGCGTTCGTCGATCAGGCCGCGGTGCTGGCAACGCTGCGCGAGCGACTGGCCGCCAGAGGCGCCCGCCTGGAGGTGATCGAGGTGTCCGAAGCGGACGTCTCGATCGAGGACACTGTCGGCAGCTATCTCTTCAACAGCCAGTTGCTGGAACGGACCCCGGAGGCGGGCGGTGGCATGCGGCTGGTGGTCCCGCAAGAATGTCGTGAACGCCCGGCGGTATGGCGTTATCTCGAATCGCTGGTCGCCGGCAGCGGCCCGATTCGTGAGCTACAGGTGTTCGATTTGCGCGAGAGCATGCGCAACGGCGGCGGTCCGGCATGTCTGCGGCTGCGGGTGGTGTTGACCGAGGCCGAACGCAAGGCGGCGCACGCGGGGTTGTGGATCGACGATACCCGCTACGCGGCACTGACCGACTGGGTGACGCGTCACTATCGTGACCGGCTGTCGGTGAGCGATCTGGCCGATCCGGCATTGCTCGACGAATGCCGCACGGCCCTCGACGAGCTGACGCAGTTGCTGGGGCTGGGCAACAACCTTTACCCGTTCCAGCGCGACGCTTGAGTGCAATACACCGATGGCGGCATTGCGCTCTGACGAATTCCCATCCGTAACGAAAGGAGTCGACTCGATGACGACAATCATTGGTTTGTCCGGCAGCCTGCGCAAGGGCTCATACAACACGGCGCTGCTGGCTGCGGCAAAGGCGGTGGCGCCTGCGGGCGTGACACTTGACGTTCGCACGTTGCACGGCATTCCGCTTTACGACGGCGATGTGGAAGCCAGCGAGGGGATTCCGGATGCGGTCAGCGCGTTGAAAGATGCCATCGCGAAGGCCGATGGTTTGTTGCTGGCAACGCCGGAGTACAACAACGGCATACCCGGGGTGTTCAAGAATGCACTCGATTGGCTATCGCGACCTCCCGCCGATAGCGCACGCGTGTTCCAGAACAAGCCGGTGGCCATCATGGGCGCGTCGCCCGGCGGCTTCGGCACGATTCTCAGTCAGAACGCGTGGTTGCCGGTACTGCGCACGCTACAGACCGCCCCGTGGTGGCAGGGCCGCCTGATGGTGTCGCATGCAAACAAGGTCATCGATGTCGATGGCAACCTTCAGGACGATGCCGTGCGTCAGCAACTGGCAGCGTTTGTCGCCGGATTTGTCGCGTTCCTTAAGGAGAAGGAAACGGGTTTGCGGTGAAATGTGTTTTAAAACAAATGGTTATGTTGGTTTGTTGATGTCATGTGTTCAGTCTTGACGTCGACTGAACCTTCCCCAATCGAGAGTGACGAACCGATAAGCGACGCGATTCACGAATTATCTGGCGATGCACTATGCTGGATGGAACGTGTCGGCCGACACGTCGATCGCGTCCTTTCGTCAACCCGGGGGTGTCGCCATGCAAATCGAGTTTCCGGATCACCGTCCCGTGTTCAATTACGAAGATCTGACGATCGAATTTGCCGTTGTCGTCAATGGCCGGCCGTTTGATTGTGCGGTGTCGGCCGAAGCGCTGGAGGATCACTTCGGCGCGCACTCGGCCCGCGCAGACGATCTGCTGCATGCCTTCGAACACGGACGCAGCGATATTCATGCGCTCACGCGTCAATATCTGACGATGGGGCTCGCTGGCCCCGTGCTGCTGCGCAGCGGACACTTCCGCTGGGTGCGCGAGGCGAAGCGCCAGGAGGCGCGGCGTTGATCGCACATTCCAATGAGAGGAATGTTTTCGCGCAGGGGAATTGACTGACGTCAAAGCATGGATTGTTTAGGCATACGACTCAATTGGCGAGCCGTAGGGATCGGCGTACACTGGTGTTGCCGCTAAGGAAGTTACAGCAGCGGCACCCTCGCCGATAACGATAAGGAGTCGCCATGGGCTCGGAATTCCGCGTTGTCATCGCCTCGATTGCGGCCTTCATGACGTTGGCCGGGGCGTTTGCCACCATCCACGGTTTGCTTTACGACAAGACCCACGTCATGCACGGCGGTGTGGTCACGGTGTTGTTCGGCATTCTCTTCATTGTCGTGATGCTCACCCCGTGGCCGCGAGACGAAGAGAGCGAGACCAAGTCAAAGTCCTGAGGTCCTGCTAATCCCTGGGTCCCTCGATCCCCGGCTAACCGTTTGACGCGGCGCGTCCTACACTGAGAAGTGAGGGACGCCGCCGAAGCCATCCGAACCTCGCGCGGCCCGGCTGACTAGCCGCCGGTCGTGTCGACTTCCTGACCTGAGCCGCTTCGCAACGCGCGTGACCTCGTTGTGAGGTGACGTATGTGTTCCGATACCCGCGTCTTCATTGCCTCCATCGCCGCGTTCGTGATGCTGGGAGGCATTTTCGCCACGATCCACGGTCTGCTGTTCAACTTGCCGGAAGTGTCGCGCTATGGCGTGGCCGCCGTGCTGCTGGGCGCGACGTGCACGGCCACGATGCTCATTCCGTGGGGCGCGCACGAGAAGTCGTGACACGTCGAGAGGCGTGTCGAGCGTTGAGCGGATGCGTGTGTGAGACGGTCGCCGCAGTGCGCCGTTCAGGCAAGGCGTGCCCGCAGGCACATGAAGGCGGGGAGTTGCGACAACTCGTCGTATAGCCGCCGGTCGACGGATTTCATCTCGGGTAACGGCAGCGGTTCGACCATGCGCTCGATCTGCCAGCCTGCGTCGGCAGCGGCATTCAGAATGCCCGCCAGCGGGCGCCGGTACGATTCCACATACGGCTTCGGCTCCCCGAAGCCGCTCCAGTACATCCCGAAGCGCGTGGTGTCGAAGTACGTGCGGTTGCGCCGGGTGCGCTCGTCGAGCCAGTCGCGCATGGGGTGCCCCATGGACCAGACCAGCGTTGCACCGGGTTTGGCCACGCGCGCGAATTCGCGGAAGGTCGGCCCGAGATTTTCCACGTAATCGAGGGCGAGGGCGCTGACGATGGCGTCGAAACGATCGTCGTCCAGCGTGACGAAGGCTTCGCCGAGGTCCTGCACGTCGAACGTCGCCGCCAGTCCTTCGCAGCGCTTGCGGGCCAGCGCGATCATTTCCGGCGTGACATCGATGCCATGCACCGTCGCGCCTTGCTCGGCGAGCCAGGCGCTGTTGATGCCCGGGCCACAGCCCGCGTCGAGCACTTGTTGTCCGGAGGTATCGCCCAGCAGTGCGCGCGTGGCGGGACGCTCGTACAAGGCGTTATGCGGCTTGGTGACGGCAATCTCGGCGTAACGTTCGGCGAAACTCGCGTAGGCGGTGCGTCCTATCGACGCTGGATCGGATGACGACATGCGCGACTCCAGGATGACGCCCTGCGCAGTGCCGGTCGATGCGAATGCGTGACGGTGTCGGCGCCGCAGGGCGAAAGCAAATTGCGGGGGGAGCGATTGTAACGCCAAAGCGGCGAGTATCCGCCATGCTCTGCCGATCTGCGCGATCTGTGCCATGTGGAGCCTGATGAAAATCGCCTCTCCCCGGGTGTCGAGGTGACACCTATGTGGGACAATGACGGCCTTCGCCGCCGCGCCTCTCCCTGAAGCGGGCGTTGTGCGACAGCCGTTATTGCACGACCACATTCCCAAGCATGTCCGAATCCAGCCTGTCTGCCTCGCCGTCTGCGTTTGACGCTTCGACCCCCGAGGTCGCCGAGACCATCGATGTCGCCGTGATAGGCGCCGGTCCCGCCGGTCTGATGGCGGCCGAAGTGTTATCGGCGGCGGGTTGGCGTGTCCACGTCTACGACGCGATGCCGTCGGTCGGGCGCAAGTTTCTGATGGCAGGCAAGGGCGGCATGAATCTGACGCACAGCGAGCCCGTCGCGCCCTTCGTGTCGCGATACGGCAAGCGTGCGGACAGCGTTGCTCAGTGGCTGCGCCGATTCAGCGCGGACGACGTGCGATCGTGGGCGCATCGCTTGGGCATCGACACGTTTGTCGGGACATCGGGACGCGTTTTTCCCGTCGACATGAAAGCGGCGCCGCTATTGCGCGCCTGGCTCACGCGGCTACGCGCGGGGGGTGTCAGGTTGCATGTGCGTCATCGCTGGCTGGGCTGGGAGGCACAGGCCGCAGCGGGCCCGCACGACCTGCGATTCACCACGCCCGGTGGCGAGCGCCGGGTGCAGGCGAAGGCGGTGGTGCTGGCCTTGGGGGGCGCGAGTTGGCCGCAATTGGGATCGGACGCCGCCTGGGTCCCCTGGTTGCAGGATCACGGCGTCAGCGTTGCGCCGCTCTTGCCGGCTAACGCGGGTTTCGAGACGGACTGGACGCTGCACTTGCGCGAACGGTTCGCGGGGCACCCGGTGAAGTCGGTCACGATGTCGCTGCCGGATGGCACGACGCGGCAAGGCGAGTTCGTGATCTCGACGCATGGTATCGAGGGCAGTCTGGTGTACGCGCTGTGTGCGCCGATTCGCGATGCGATCCGTGCTAACGGCAGCGCGCAGGTCTATCTGGATCTGTTGCCGGACTGGCGTGCGGAGCGTGTGGCCGAGGAGGTGTCGCGTGCGCGCGGATCGCGCTCGATGGCAAGCCATCTGCAAAGCCGTCTGGGCATTGCCGGCGTGAAGGCGGCGCTGCTGCGCGAGTGCCTGCCGCGTGAGACGTTCAACGATCCTGCGGCCCTTGCCGCCGGCATCAAGCGACTGCCGTTGACGCTGTTGCGCACCCGGCCGATTGCCGAGGTCATCAGCAGTGCCGGAGGCGTTGCGCTCGAGGCACTGGACGCGAAGCTGATGGTGAAGGCGCTGCCTGGGGTGTTCTGTGCAGGGGAAATGCTCGACTGGGAAGCGCCGACCGGCGGGTATTTGTTGAGCGCATGCTTTGCGAGCGCCTGTGTGGCCGGCGACGGTGCGGCCGCTTATCTTCAGACGCTCCGCTAAGCGAGTTCCCGGCGGCTGTGCCGCCACCGGGTGTCGCTTCGTTTGTGCGCAGAGGCGGGGGCTTTAAGCCGGCCGAACGCCCAGACGCCACAGCGACGTCACTTCGAGGCGTCGTGCCGCATGCAGGGGGTCGTTGGCGTCACCCGCCTTTGGATGGTGCGGACGCACGTCGTGACGCGCGAGCACCACAAGGCCCGCACCGTGAATCCACGACAGCAACGTCTCGCGCGTGCGCAGCCCAAGATGTTCCGCCAGATCCGACAGCACCAGCCAACCTTCGCCGCCCGGGCTCAGGTGTGCCGCCAAACCGTTCAGAAAGCCCTTGAGCATCTGGCTTTCCGGGTCGTAGACGGCGTGTTCGATAGGCGCATTCGCCTTGGCAGGCAGCCACGGCGGATTGCAGACGACCAGCGGCGCCTTGCCCTCGGGGAACAGGTCGGCGTCGATGACCTTCACCGAACGCTCGTAGCCCAGTTGCGCGATATTCTCGCGAGCACACGCCAGCGCACGAGGGTCGCGATCCGTCGCGATAACCTGCTGCACACCTCGACGCGCCAGCAACGCCGCAATCACGCCCGTGCCCGTACCTACGTCGAACGCCAGCGATGTCGATGGCAGCGGTGCCTGATCGATCAACTGCAAGTACTCGCCGCGAATCGGTGAGAACACGCCGTACCACGGATGAATCGACGCGCCCAGTGCCGGAATCGTCACGCCCTTCTTGCGCCACTCGTGTGCACCGATCAATCCCAGAATCTCTCGCAACGACGCCACCGACGATACCTCGTCCGGTGCGCCCCACGCCTGCGTGCAAGCCTCTCGCACATCCGGCGCACGACGCAACGGGATGCCGTAGTCGGCATCCAGCGGAATCAACACCATGCCCAGAATGCGCGCACGCTGAGCCTGCGCCATACGATGCTTGTGGAACGCTTCCGCTGCACTTACGCTGACCGGAGCATCCTTCGCCGACGGCTTTCGACGCGGACGGTGCGGCGGCCGATCGACCCGGCGCGCCATCGCCTGCATCAATTGGCGCGCATTCTGATAATCGCCGCGATACAACATTGCCGTGCCGCCGCATGCCAAATGGTACGCATCGTCGGCGGTGAGGGTGTCGTCAACGACTTCGACGCGGCGCGGCGCGGCGACGGCCGCTTCTGAACGCCAACGGGCGGTGACGGGGCGACCGTCTTCGGTCCATTCGAGCGTCGGGGTAGTGTTCATGCAATGTCTTCTTTATCACGTGGCGGCGCAGCGGAGCCCTGTTTGCGCCGGAAGCCCGCATTATGCCTGCGTTGTCCCCTGCGACTCCGAAATGGCCCGCTTTCAGTCGGTTTGAGACGGCTCGGCGCCGGTCGTGGGCGGGCCGAACAGTACCTCGATTGCCGCTCTCAATGCGCCATCCAGCGCGGGGTCGACGCCCGGGATCGGCGCCTGCGGCATCGTCGGGACCGGACCGCCATGCCTGAGCGCCGCTGCCATGTGCGTCAGTATCGCCGCCCCCGGATGCACCGGCGCTTCGTGATCGTCCCCATGTGGAACTGTGTCGGTGATGGCATTCGCAACCCGCTCCAATCCCACCAACGCCGGCCACCAACGCGCCGCTCGTCGACTCACCAACGGCGGCTCCGATAAGGCGCGTTGCAACGCGATACGCGTGTCTTCCAGCGCTTTGTACGCCGCACGTCTCGCCGCGAACGCCGCATCGGTGTCGTGTGTGTCGGCGAGTGCTGCGTAACGGCCGAGTGCGTCGAGCGCATTGGCAACACGCTCGTCAAGCTGACGTCGTTCCCACTTCGCCCATGGCAAATACCCAACGAGCAGCACGATGGCACACGCGGCCACGGCGTCGATGAAACGCGCTATCGCAATGTCCTGACTCCCCGGCTGCAATGCGCCCATCACCAGCATCAGGATCGGTAACAGCAACGCGCTGAATAATCCATAGTTGCGGCGCAGAGCCCACGGCAAACACGCGGCAAGCGGGATCAAAACCGCCAGGCTCACCAGACCGTTGCGGTCGATGGCAACGACCGCCGCCGAGACCGCCACGCCGACAATGCTGCCCACGCCACTCTGTAGCGCGCGCGCAAATACGGAGCCATAGTTCGGCTTGAAAATCACCACGACGATCAGCGGCACCCAATACGAACGCGGCAATGCGGTGATCGCAATGAAGATCTGCGCGACGAGCACGCACAGGCCGATACGCACCAGATATCGCCACACGTCCGGCCACGGCCACTTGGGCATCCAGCGCGGATGCGCCGTGGCGCGCGCCTGATGCCTCGCCAAAGCCACTAGCGGTGCTTCTGCAGCATGCACGGTCCCCGTCAGCAACGGTTCGGCACGATGCAACGCCGACGCCAAGGTGGGGGCCTGATTGCCTTTTGCTGCGGCGACGGCGGCCTCGACGTCGACAGGGCGGTCCCGCGCAATGCTGCGGGCGATGGCGTACAAGGCCCGGCCGAGCGGCGCGGGCATGGGCTGGTCGCCCTGTGCAAGGCCGATGACAGCGGATGTGATGGGCTCGGCCGCCAGAATCTGCGCAGCCCGGCGCTCAAGGACATCCCAGCCGCTGGCCGTACTCGCCCGCGCGGTCAGCAGGGTGTCGTAGGCCGCGGCAATCGCGTTCTCGAGCGACCGGCGCGCGAGTCTGACCCGTGGTGTGCCACTCGCGTCGAGCACGTTGGCCAGTTGCTGGTAGATGGCTGCGACGGCGTCGCGCTCGGCCGCGCCGGGATGGCGCAGCCAATGCACCGCCATGAGCAGCACGCTGAAGACGCCACCCGCCGCGAGGATCAGCGGTGCACGCCATTCGGGCGGGGGGAGGGCCAGGCCCCAGCCGACGATGAGGTAGACCGCGCCCTGCAAGGTCGCCGCAGAGGCCACGTTACCGAACGTTCCGATGAAGCTGAACAGCAGAATGGCCAGTTGTAACAACACATGCGCGAGCCACGGACTGGAGACACCGATGTCGTGGATGAGCATGCCGGCAAAAAAGCCGACGACGCCGGTGGCAACGGTCAGCAGGATGGAGCGCGCCCGTGCGCGATAGGGACCGGTTCGGTCGCCGGTAATGACGGGCAGGGCGCCGAGAGCGAAGAGCGACGCGTCGGCGCCATGGCCGATGGCGACGCCGATGGCCGTGGGAATCGCCACGGAGAGGGTGGCATGGACGGCGTCCCAGCGCGAGAACGCCACGGGCTCGAGGCGCGCGAGCCGCGACATCCACGCGACGCGGCGGCCGGGTTCTGGCGTCATGGGCATGAGGGAGGAATGCCGGGGGTCGTCAGGATCGTCAGGGCGCGCGCGGTGGCGTGTCCATGTCCATCAACGGCATGAGCTTGCCCTGCCCGCGAATCCAGGCGTGATCGGCGCGCGCGGCCATTTCTTTGTCGCCACGGCTGTCGCCATACGCGAAAAGCACGCGCGGCGGCGAGGGTGACCACCATGCTTCAAGGCGTCGCACCTTTTCGGGCCCCCAACAATTCGGCTGCGCAAATTGTCCGGTGAACCGCCCCAGTCCGTCGAACGCGAGTTCGGTGCTCAGCACGGCCTCGAACCCGACGGAGGCAGCCCACGGGCGGAGGTACAGGCCCGGCGAAGCACTGACCAACACGATACGGTGTCCCATAGATCGGTGCTGCCGCACACGGGCAAGCATCTCGGGGCGAAGCAGACGTTGCAGCGGTCCTGCGACGAATCGTCGGGCGTCGTCTTCGAGTTGTGCCTGTGTCCGGCCGCCAAGCGACGCTCGCAGGAATGCCGCCTTGGCAGTGCCCCGGTCGACGAGCTTCAGCGCAGCGCCGATCAGCCACGGCGAGGCAAGCACGGCGCCGGTCACGAAGCGCGCGGTGCCGACCGTTTCGCGCACGAACACGCGCAGGCTGTCGGTAGTAGAAATTGTCCCGTCGAAATCGAAGGCGGCGATGATGGACGCGTCTCGCATGCGACGTCAGCCCTGGTTCGACGCGGGCGCTGCCGATAGCGTCGTGTCGCGCGAGTCGGCGACGGCGACGAGGTGCGGCCAGCGCTGGCTCGCCTGCTGGCTGGCAACGAAAGCTTGCTCGTCGCGATAGAACGGCAACACGTCTGAGCCGATGGCTTCGCGCAAACGGTCGATGTCCGAGGGATACCGATGCTCGATCATCGCGTCGGCCGCTTCCGGCGCGGGCACGAGGTTCGCCACGGCAATGGGGGACGAAGGTTCGTTCAGGCTCATGCGGGGCATTCTATACGTTGCGTTGCATTGACCGCAATTGCGCCGCTGACCGGCCGGCCGATGTACCTGTCGCCCGACACCTGGAGGCTAACGTCCGCTTGATTACTTGCCCTCAGGCAAGCTAGCATGGCGCAACGTGCTATTTCGAGACACACGGGCTGAGCTGTCCCGCCGGACCCTGGCGATCTTGGGATTGCCTGACAACGACGTGGTGAGACGTCGGGTCGATCGGGCGAGGCTCGTGTAGAGATGGCGATAATGCAGCACAAGAACAGATGAGGCATCGCACATGCAGCTTCAAGCGTCTTGGTCGCGTTACACGAAGGTCTCTGCCATCTGCCTGCTAGTGTTGGCAGCGATGGACCCCGGTGGTGCCAGGCTTGCGGGAGCGGCACCAGCGGGAGGTCGGACGGGTAAAGCCCCTGTGCCAGCCGGCACCGCGACCGTGCCGGACACTGCGTCCGGCGCCACTGCCTCGCCTGAGGCGGCTATCAATACCGTTGCGTCCGTGTCGGCACCGCCTGGCACGAGTCAGCGAACCGTGACGTTTGCCCAGTTGGGGCAGACGAATGGCTTACGCCTGCGTGGCACGGAAGGCGCGGGCGATGTCAATTTCGGAATCCGACTTGATCAGACGGTCGCTTCGGCATTGCTTAGGCTGCGCTACGCGTATTCGCCTGCGCTGATCCCCGATCTCTCGCAACTCAAGGTCTATCTGAATGAAGAGCTGATCGCCACGTTGCCGTTCAACAAACAGGACGGCGGCAAGAATCTGATCCGCGAAATTCCGCTCGACCCACGCTTGCTCTCGGGCTTCAACCGGATTCGCCTGGTGCTCATCGGCCACTACACGATGGAGTGCGAGGATCCGATGCACTCCAGCCTGTGGGCCGATATCAGCCCACAGAGCGAGATCGTCACCAGCACGCAACCGCTCACGCTGCGTAACGATCTGGCCACGCTGCCTGCCCCGTTCTTCGATCGTCACGACAATCGCGATCAGTCGGTGCCGTTTGTCTTCGGTGCGCCGCCGTCGCTGGCTGTCGTGCATGCGGCTGGCGTGGTGGCGACGTGGGCCGGGGCCATCGGCGACTACCGCCGCACGCGCTTTCCGGTCAGCGTGAATACGCTGCCGTCAAAGCACGCCATCGTATTTGCCACGAACGACACGCTGCCGCCGGCGCTCAATCTAGGGAAGGTCGACGCGCCCACGCTGCGCATGATCTCGAATCCGAACGACCCGTCGCTCAAACTGCTCGTCGTGCAGGGGCGTGACGCCAAGGATCTGGAGACGGCTGCCCTTGCGCTGGTATCGGGCCGCGCCGCGCTCTCGGGGGACGCGACGCGCATCGACGCGCTCGAACCGTTGCCGGCGCGTCCGGCCTACGACGCGCCGCGCTGGGTGCGCACCGACCGCCCGGTCAAGCTGGGGGAACTGGTCGACAACCCCAGCGATCTTCAGGCGAACGGCTATATGCCGTGGCCGATCCGCGTTCAGCTCAATTTGCCGGCCGACTTGCTGACGTGGCAGAACACCGGCGTGCCGATGGACCTGAAGTACCGCTACACGCCGCCGGTCAAACCCGACGATTCGTCGATGAGCGTGGCGATCAACGATCAGTTCGTGCGCGCCTATCGTCTGCGCGCGGCGGGGGCGAGCACCGATAAGAGCCACATGCTCGTGGAGTTGCTCTCGGATGGCACGATGGCCGACCGCAGAGAGGTTCGCATCCCTGCTTTCCAGGTGGCGTCGCGCAATTCGTTGTCGTTCCAGTTCGCCATGGAGCCGCACAAGGAAGGTCTGTGCAGCCAGACGATCACGAACGCGGCCCGGTCGGCCATCGATGCGGACTCGACCATCGACTTCAGCGGTCTGCCGCACTACGCCGAGATGCCGAATCTGAGCTTCTTCGTCGGCAGTGGCTTCCCGTTCACGAAATATGCCGATCTGGCGCAGACGGCCGTTGTCATGTCGAAGACGCCCGACACGGCGGAACTCGAAACGGTGTTCTCGACGCTCGGTCAGTTCGGCCG
Source organism: Pandoraea fibrosis (assembly GCF_000807775.2). Taxonomy (NCBI): domain Bacteria; kingdom Pseudomonadati; phylum Pseudomonadota; class Betaproteobacteria; order Burkholderiales; family Burkholderiaceae; genus Pandoraea; species Pandoraea fibrosis. The sequence goes on from NZ_CP047385.1 coordinate 3,308,520, forward strand.
CTCGACCGGCACGTATGCCGATCGCTTCGAGGTGCTCGACACGACGCAAACGGACCGCTTCAAAGACCGCGACTTGCTGGTCGTCGGAGGGAAGGACGCCGCAGACCTGCTGATCAAGTGGGGCAAGAATCTGCCATTGATCATCGACAAGACACGTCGCGTGCTGAGCGCGCAGCCGCAAGGCTATCGGGGGGATGGCGCTACCGGCTCGGCACTCGCGGCCAGCCGTGTCGGCCCGGCCCGCATGGACGCGCTCTCGCAAGGACCGCTCGCCGCCCTCGTCGGTTTCGAATCGCCCGTGAGTCCGTCACGCTCGGTTGTCGCCATCAATGCGTCGAGCGACGACTCGTTGCTCAGCGTCGTCGACGCCATCGACGACAACACGCGGCGCGCCGCGATTCACGGCGATCTGGCGGTGGTCAACGGCGAGCGCGTCGAATCGTACCGGCTGGGACAGACGTATTTTGTCGGCGACGTGAGCTGGTGGACCCGCATTCGCTACCACCTCTCAAGCCACCCGGTTCTGGTCGGATTGGTGGCGTTGCTCGCGGCCTTCGCGATTGCGCTCAAGTGCTTCGGCTGGTTACAGCGCCGCGCATCGCGTCGTCTGGAGAAGTAAATGAAACGCGCCGATGCTTACGGCCGGCGCCGTCGTGCCGTGTTGCGTGCGCTCGCCGCCTGCAGCGCGGTGCCGATGCTCGCCAGTCTGATACCGCCGGTGCATGGCGCACCGGCGAAGGCGGCGTCCGCGCCCGCCGCAGGCGGCCGTGCGTGCGCGTCGGTCGACTGGCCGGACTGGACACGCTTCAAGGCAGGCTTTCTGAGTGACGACGGACGCGTGATCGATCGCAGCATGAGCGATCAGCGCACGGTGTCGGAAGGTCAGGCCTATGCGTTGACCTTTGCGCTGATTGCCAACGACCGGGCGACCTTCGACAAGGTGCTCGACTGGACGGTCAACAATCTCGCGCAGGGCGATCTCACCGCCCATCTGCCGGCGTGGCTCTGGGGCAAGAAGGACGACGGACAGTGGGCCGTACTCGACAGCAACCCGGCCAGCGATGCCGATATGTGGATCGCCTATGCGCTGGGCGAGGCGGGGCGGCTGTGGAACGTGCGGCGCTACTCCGCGCTGGGCGCCCTCGTCGCGCGACGTATCACCTCCGAAGAGAGCGATTTCGTGCCGGGTCTTGGCCGGACACTGCTCCCGGCCCCGGTGGGCTTTCATCCTGCCAAGGACCTCTGGCGCCTCAATCCCAGCTATGTGCCGATGCAGGTGGTGCGGCGTCTGGCGGGACTCTTTCCCGAGAGCGGCTGGGCACAACTCGTGACGTCCTCGCTCAAGCAGATCACGCTGACAGCGCCCCCCCTGGGATTCGCGCCGGAATGGGCGATGTACCGCGCCGGCCGGGGCTTCGAGATTGATCCCGAAACGCAGGGCGAGGGCAGCTATAACGCGATTCGTGTCTATCTCTGGGCGGGCATGCTCGCGCCCAGCAGCGAGGATTTTCACGCCCTGCGGCACAGCTTCGATGGCATGTTGAAGTACGTGGCGGCCCACGGTGCGCCGCCCGAACGAGTGAATACCCGCGACGGCACCGCGAAGCAGGACGGCGGTTCGGGCTTTTCCGCGGCACTGGTGCCACTGCTTCAGGCGGTAGGCAATACAGCGCTGGCGCAGGGGCAGGTCGCCCGCGCCCGATCACTCGATGCGCAATCGGCGCCGGGCTACTACAGCTCGGTACTTTCGCTGTTCGGTCTGGGCTGGCAGGACGGGCACTTCCGTTTCGCCGCCGACGGCACGTTGCAAGTGCCATGGGAGGCGGCTTGCGCGACACGTTGATCCGTTCCGCCTGCGTGACGTGCCTGCTGATGGCCACCGGTGGTGGACATGTGCGTGCCGCGCCCGCGTCGAACGCGGGGAACAGCAACGCCAACGCCGTGGCGCCGAATCGAGACGTGAGCAATCTGCTCGCGAGCGCGCATCTCTGGCATTCGCGCTATCGCAACGATCTCGCCCGTTCCGCGCTTGAGAAGGCGCTGCTCGTGCAGCCGGATCAACCGGACGCGCTCTCGCTGCTCGGTCAGATCGAGATCGAGGAGAATCATCCGCAGCAGGCGAACAAGGCATTGCAGACGCTACGCGCCAAGTATCCAAACGCCCCGGCGACGAAAGCGCTGGCCGACGTGATCCGGATCAATACCGTCGATAAATCGCGCATCGCGCGTGCCCGGATATTGCAACGCAGCGGGCAGGCCGATGCCGCGTTCGCCGAATATAAAGCGCTGTTTCCCGATGGCCCGCCCGCGGGCGATCTCGGTGTCGAGTACTACCGGGCGCAGGCGAACGCCACCAACGGTTGGTCTTCGGCGCAACAGGGGCTGGCGAATCTGGCGAAGGCGTCGCCGGAGGACTCCCGCGCCTCGCAGTCGTTGGCCGAGTTGATGATGGATCGGCCGGCGAGCCGCCTTGCAGGCACGCGGATGGTGGCGGAACTCGCGGCGCGTCCCAACGCCGATCTGAACGCTCTGCTCCCGCTGTGGCAGAAAGGGTTGTCCAAGGCGGACGGCAATCTCGCGTGGCTGCCGCTGTATCAACGTTATCTCGCGCTTGCGCCGAACGATGCCGATATTCGTGCGGCCTACGACAAGCTGAATGCGCAGCAGGCCGCTCGCACGCGCATGCTCAACGACCCATCCTACAAGGCGCGTCAGGCCGGCATTCAGGCGCTCGATCAGGGGCGTCTGGGCGATGCGGAGAAATCCCTCGATGCAGCGCGCGTCAAGCGCCCGAACGACGGGGAAGTGCTTGGCTCGCTAGGCCTGGTGAAGATGCGGCAGGGCGATCACAAGGGCGCGCAGGCGCTGTTCGAGCAAGCACTGCGCAAGGACCCGGACAACGCCGGCAAGTGGCGCGGACTGCTGCGGACGTCGCAGTTCTGGGGGGCGATGTCCGAGGCGCGCGACGCACGCGATGCGGGACGTCTCGATGAGGCCGACCGGCTCGTGCGCAGCGCGTTGGCCAGCGATCCGCGCAATCCCGACGGACTGGCGCTGCTGGGTGATATTGCGATGGACGACAAGCGCGACGACGATGCCGAGCGATTGTTCCAACAGGCGCTCAAGATCGAACCGGACAACGACACGGCCCTGCGCGGCATGATTACCCTGTACTCGCGTCAGCAGCGTCGCGCAGAGCTTGCGACCCTGCTGGGCGATCTGAGGCGGCGCTTCCCGCAGGACAAGGCACGTTTCGACAAGGCGGAAGCCGCCGCTTTGTCGGACGATGCCGAGCGCGAGATTGCGCAAGGCCACAACGGGCCGGCGCTGGCGGCGTTGGAGCGCGCCGTCGCGCTCGATCCGGGCAATGCGTGGACACGCTATTCGCTCGCGAGTCTCTACCGGAAGTTGCGTCTGCCGCAGATAGGCCGCGATGTGATGGCAGAGGGCATGCGCCAGCCGCTCGAGTCCGACGACCGCGCGCAGATGCTGTATGCGCAGGCGATTTACCTGAACGTCATCGACGATGAAGTGGGCGCACGGGCATCGCTCGCACAGATTCCGGCGGCCAACGTCACGCCATCGATCTAGGGCATGCGCACGACGCTGGCGATTCGCGAGGCGGCACGTCAGGCCCGTGAAGCACATGCCGCGGGCGACGACGCGCAGAGCGAGCAGCGTTACCGCGAGGCGTTGACGATGGCCGGCGACGATCCGGAACTGATCGGCGAGGTGGCGCGCGCACGCGTGTCGGCCGGTCAACCCGATCAGGGCCTGGCCCTCATGCGCGACTGGCTTGCCGCCCACGCAGTCAAGCCACAACCCGACGCACAACTACGCTATGCGGAACTGCTCAATACGGCGGAGCGCGACGCCGAACTCGGCACCTTCCTCACGGGCATCGATCCGGCCACGCTCGGGGCCGATCAGCGCGACGAATGGCAGGATTTGCAGGACCGGCTGGCGTTGCGTCAAGCCGACCGGGCACGTGCGCTGGGCGACTTCAAGACAGCGCGCGAAAAGCTCGAGCCGTTGCTCGCGCGACAACCGCCCGATAAGCGCGCGATGTCGACGTTGGGCGATATCTATTTCGACGAACGCCGCTATGACGACGCCCGCAGAATTGCGCAAGCACAGATCCGTCAGGACCCGAGCGATCAGGACGCGCGCCTGTCGCTCGTGCGCGTGCTTTACGAACTTCAGGACGACGAGGCCGCGAACCGAGAACTCGATCGCGCGCTGGCCGAGGCGCCGCCGGACGACGTCTGGACTCAACTCGCGGTCGTGCGGCGCCTTACCTCGATGGAGCGCTTCGACGAGGCCATCGCGCTCAACGACAAGCTGCGCGCCCAATTCCCCGAGACGTCTGCCGTGACGGTGCAACGCGGGCGCATCGCGCAGTCCCAGCGTCATTACAACGAGGCGAAGGGATGGTACGACCAGGCCCGCAAGGAAGAGATCGTGCAGGGCGCGCTGCCCGGCTATGACGGCATGACGTCGGCCGAATCGGCGATCGACTCGCTGGAATCGCGTCGCAACAGCTATGTGGCGGCGGGCTACGAAATCGATCAGAAGAAGGGCGACGGCGGCATCTCGATGTTCAACGCGCGCGCTGTGCCACTGTATGGCCAATACGCGCTCGGCTACGACGGCCATGTGTTCGCGCAGACCGACTACGTCAGCGCAGACTCCGGCGACTTGCCGTTGAACGGCACCTCGGAGTTCGGCACGCTGCCGTTCCTGAACGTGCAGTCGTTCCGGGCGGCGAACCCCGGTGTGTTGGGCGACTATGGCACGAAGCGTCAGAAGGCGCACGGTCAGGCGCTGATGCTCGGGTATGAGAACGACTGGATTCGGGCCGACATCGGCCATACGCCCATCGGCTTTCCCATCTCCTACGTGACCGGTGGCGTGCGCCTGTTCGGCAACCTTGGACGTTACAACTACTGGGTCGATGCGTCGCGCCGGCCGATGACGGGCAGCATGGTCTCGTATGCCGGTGCCTATCTGCCGTTGCCCGAGATTTTCGGCGACGGTAAATGGGGCGGCGTGCGGCGCGACGCCATTACGTTCCACGCGTCGCGCGACTTCGCGAAGTGGGGCGTTTTCGCCGAAGCCAGTGTGGCGCGGCTCACGGGCGAAAATGTGCTGAACAACTCGGAGGTGTCGGCGCGCACGGGTGTCGATCTGCCGCTGATCTACAAGCGCGACATGCGCCTGAACACAGGCCTTACGCTGTTCTTCGACAGTTTTGCGCAGAACGAGCGCTTCTACACTTACGGCCATGGCGGGTACTACAGCCCGCAAACGTATGTCTCGCTGACGCTACCGCTGGAATGGTACGGACGCACGCAACGCTGGTCGTACTACCTGCGCGGTTCGGTGTCGTTCTCTCAGAGTCAGGAGAAGTCCATGCCGTACTTCCCGACAGATGGCGCACTGCAAGCGGCCAGCGGCAACCTCACCTACGGCTCGGGGGGCGGCTTCGGTGTCGGCTTCTCGGTGCTCGGCCGCGCGGAGTACTGGGTCAACCGTCATTGGGTCATCGGCGGTCAGGTGCAGTTCGAGCGCTCCGACTACTACGCGCCGAATCGCTTCCTCGTCTACATGCGTTATCACTTCGACGGCCGTCGCGGTGACGTGCCGATGCCGCCTTCACCGGTACGGCCGATCTGGAGTTACTGACCCATGAGCGCTCGCGTCGATTTCGTTCTTACCGTTGCCGTTTCAGGGGCGCCCGAAAAGGCGGCCGGGGAGGGCGCATGCTGACGCTCATCGCCGTTGTCTCCAGTGCCGGTGGGGCAGGGCGCAGCACGGTCACAGCGCATCTGTCCATGCAACTCGCACAGGCTGCCCATCCCGTCGCAGTGCTCGAACTCGACGCCCAGAACAGCATCGGCGCATTGCTGGGGCTGCGAGAGACGTGTGGCAAAGGTGTGCTGTCGCCGGGTGTCGCACCGGACAGTTGGCGCAGCGTGTTGTGCGACACCCCGGCCGGCGTGTCGTTGCTGAGCGCCGGACGCACCGACGCGACGACGCTCGCGGCACTCGGCCAATGGTTGCAGCAGGACACCGGAGGGCTGCGGCGTCAGCTCGACGCGCTCGGGCTGGCCGCGGGCACACGGGTGCTCATCGACACGCAACGCTTGCCCGATGTGGTGGCGCAAGCGGCGATGGCGGCGGCTGATCTCGTGCTCGGGGTGGTACCCGTGACGACCACGGGCTATGTCACGCAGCCGGATCTGATGGCGGCCAGCGCGGGCCGGGCGCTGATGGTGCCCAATCTGGCGGCGGCCAGTTCCGCGCTCAACAACGATCTTTTGCATCTGATGCAAACGCGTGCGGGCGACGCCATCGTGCCGCTGCGAATTCACCGTGACGACGCCGTCGGTACGGCGGCGGCGAGCGCTCAGACGTTGGCCGCCGCAGGCCCAGGATCTCAGGCAGCACTCGATTTCGTGCATCTGGCGGCGTGGCTGCTGCGCGTGACAACGCCCGGCGAGACTTCGTCGGCCGGTGCGGGGAGGGAAAGCCCATGATCAGCGATGCGCTGCGCTCGCTCTATCGGCTCGGCCGCGAGATGCTGATCATGCGTCTCGAGGTGCCCCGGCGACCTGACGGACGCCCGCCACGTCTGCTTCAGTGGATGCTGGCCGCGACCCTGCGCTTCCCCGACCACCGGCTGTGGGTGTCGCGAGTCGGCGATCATGGCGTGGCGCGTCTGGCGATGCGGCTTGATGTGCGCCAAATCGATCAGTGGCGCGACTGGTGGCTGCGCATGCTGTTCCAGCCCGCACGCCGGGGCCGACCGGACTATCCGGGACGTGCGTTCGCGTGGATCAACGAACGTGTCACGCGTCGGATCGACGTGCCGGCCGACGCCAGCTTCTGGCAGATCATGGGCGCGCTGTGCTGGCGCCGGGCCGACCGCCGGCCGGCGTTCCCACCGTATACAGCTTGGCTTGCGTTCCGGAACAATAACGAACGCGTGCGGCTGTGGTTGGTGCAGACGCTCTTCGGCATTCCGCCCGACACGCCTGCGCAACTTGCGCATCGCTTCGACAAGCAGCTCGAGCGGGTGATGCAATGGCGGGTGACCTCGGCCGTCGTTGCCATACTCGGGCTGATCGGCGTGTTCTGGATCGTGACCACACCGTTCGAACCGTTCGAGCAATTGCTGTTCTCGATCTGCACGCTCACGCTCGCGCTGGTGTTCCGCCGACTCGACAGCCAGTACTCCGTCCTCGTGTTGATTGGCCTGTCGCTGATTTCGACGATCCGTTATGTGTGGTGGCGTCTCACCCAGTCGCTGGCATTCGACACGGTGGCCGAGGCGGTGGGCGGATACACCCTTGTCGCCGCCGAGGTATACACGTGGTTGATCCTGCTGTTCGGCTACGTCCAGACGGTCTGGCCGTTGCACCGCCGCATCACGCCGCTGCCGCCGGACACGCGGGAATGGCCTACCGTCGACATCTATATCCCGACGTACAACGAGGGGCTCGACGTGGTGCGTCCGACCGTTTATGCGGCTTGCGGGATCGACTGGCCGCCCGAGAAGCTCAACATTTATCTGCTCGACGACGGACGCCGCGAAGCGATGCGCGATTTTGCCGCGCAGGCGGGGGTGCATTACATGACGCGCCCCGACAACCGCCACGCCAAGGCAGGCAATATCAACCACGCGCTGGGAAAGACACAGGGCGAATTCATCGCCATTTTCGACTGCGATCACATCCCTGTGCGCTCGTTCCTGCAGACGACGATGGGTTCGTTCCTCAAGGACGCACGTTGCTCGCTCGTGCAAACGCCGCACCACTTTTTCTCCGACGATCCGTTCGAGCGCAACCTCGCCACGCGCGGCGCGGTGCCCAACGAGGGGCGTCTGTTCTACGGCATCGTGCAGGACGGTAACGACTTCTGGAATGCCTCGTTCTTCTGCGGGTCGTGCGCGGTGTTGCGTCGCACCGCCCTCGATGAAGTCGGCGGTGTGGCCGTCGAAACCGTGACGGAAGACGCCCATACCGCGCTCAAGATGCACCGCCGTGGCTGGAATACGGTGTACCTCAAGGTCGTGCAGGCCGCCGGTCTGGCGACCGAATCGCTCTCCGGGCATGTGGGACAACGCATTCGGTGGGCGCGCGGCATGGCGCAGATCTTTCGCGTCGATAACCCGCTTCTCGGACGCGGCCTGAAACTCGGCCAGCGCATTTGTTACGCGAGTGCGATGCTGCATTTCTTCTACGGCATTCCGCGCATCATTTTCCTGCTGGCGCCGATCTGTTACCTGTTCTTCGGTCTGCACATCGTGCAGGCCGCCGCACTTAGCATCTGTGCTTACGTGCTGCCACACATTGCGCACGCGAACATCGCCAACTCGCGTATTCAGGGCAAGTATCGTCATTCGTTCTGGTCGGATGTCTACGAAGCGGTGCTGGCCTGGTACGTGGCGCTGCCGACGACGGTGGCGTTCATCAACCCGCGTTACGGCAAATTCAACGTGACCGCCAAGGGTGGGTTGATCGAGCAGAGCTTTTTCGACTGGACCATCTCGAAGCCTTATCTGGTGTTGCTCGGCTTCAACCTGCTGGGCTTTCTCGCGGGCATCCTGCGTTACTTCTACGGTCCGGCGCACGAGACCGGGGCGCTGGTTTTCAATCTGGCGTGGGTGTCGTTCAATCTGGCCGTGCTCGGCGCTGCGGTGGCCGTGGCAACCGAGGTGAAGCAGGTGCGCCGCACGCACCGCGTGTCGATGCGCATGCCCGCGACGCTCTATCTGCCCGATGGGCGCACGATGGCGTGCCATACGCGCGATTTTTCGGGCGGCGGTCTGGCGTTGCAACTGCCGGTGCCGATCGATCTGGGCGTGGGCACCGAAGCACAGGTCGCGTTGGCGCGGGGAGTGAACGAGTACGGCTTCCCGGTGAGCGTGGTCGGTTCACGCGGACATTCCCTGTTCCTCTCGTTCCTGCCGCTCACCGCTGAGCAAGACAAGCATCTCGTGCAATTCACGTTCGGCCGCGCCGACGCCTGGCGTGACTGGGATGCCGAACGCACCCGCGACGAGCCGATCAAGGCGCTCTTCGAAATGTTGGGGATGGGGCTGCGCGGCTACCAGGTGCTGGCGAATTACCTGCTGAGCAAGCTCGTCACGCGTTGGCAGAATCGTCTGCGTGGTGTGCGTCAGATGTAGAGCGTGAGGCGCATGGCCGGCGGGGGCGTTTGGGCGGTACGTAGAATCGCAGGAAAACCGCGAAGCAGTCATTCGGAAGCAAGCGGGACGTGAGCCGGACGGAACCGGCGCCAAGGAACCATACGATGGGCATCTGGAACCTCTATTTCATCCTGAAGCTGTTGCTGCTGTGGGCGGGCATCATCGGTTTTCACATGCTGCCGAACTTCATCTTCGCGGTGTTGCTCACGATCCGGCTGCGTCCTCGTTGGGCGCGCATCGCGCGACAGGTCATCGCCATTCCTGCGGGCGCTGCACTCCTTTACTACGATTCGAACCTGCCGCCGTTCGCCCGCTTCATCGAGCAATTGCCCGCGCTGCTGCAATTCCGTTTCTCCTACATCATCGAACTGCTGGGCCGCTTCGTGTCGGCGCGGGACTGGCTGTTGCTTGCGATCATGGTGCTCGTGTACTGGATCGTGAATCGTTGGGTGCGCGTGACGACTTTCGTGCTGTTGGCCCTGCTGATCGTGCCGGGCGTGCTGCGCGTCGGCACGCTCGTATCGGTCTCGCCGGTAGTGGCCGCGCAGGGCGACACCTCGGCGGTGACGGCAGGGGCGGGTGCGGGAGCGACAGGTGCCGCAGGCGGGGGGGCGACAGCGGGGGCGGCTGGCGAATTCGTGGCGGGCGACGGTGAGGTGCCGCCCGGAGCGAACCCGAACGCGGCGCTCAACAGCTTTTACGCGCGCGAACTGACGCGCTCCGTCTCGTTGCCGGCGCAGGCCGGGGCCGGACCGGACTTCGACATCATCTTCCTGCATATCTGCTCGCTCGCACAAGACGATCTGGACGTCGACAATCTCAACAACCAGCCGTTGCTCTCACGTTTCGACTTCGTCTTCAAGAACTTCAACTCGGCGGCGAGCTACAGTGGACCGGCGGCCATTCGGGTGTTGCGCGCGGGCTGCGGCCAGCCGACGCACAAGGCGCTGTACGATCCTGCCGGCCCGCAGTGTTATGTGATGAGCGACCTGAAGCAACTCGGCTTTACGCCCACGCTCGCCTTGAACCACGACGGGCACTTCGACAACTTCATGCAGGAAGTGCAACAGAACTTTAACGTTCAGGGCATCACGCCATTCGACAACACGCACGCGCGAGTGGCGATGCGAGCCTTCGACGAAACGCCGATCCGCTCGGACGGCGACGTGTTGCAATCGTGGTGGAAGCAACGCACGGCGCAGCCGGACAAGCGCGTGGCGCTCTACTACAACACGATCTCCCTGCACGACGGCAACCGTCTCGAAGGCTCGAAGCTCTCCAGCGCACAGAGCTATCCGCTGCGGGCCAAGGCCATGTTCGACGACTTCAGTCAGTTCATCGACACCATTGCGAAGTCGGGCCGCAAGGCGGTCGTCGTGTTCGTGCCGGAGCACGGGGCCGCGTTGCGCGGCAGCAAGTTGCAGATCTCGGGGATGCGCGAGATCCCGCTGCCGGAGATCACGCATGTGCCGGTTGCGGTCAAACTGGTGGGCTTCGGTAACGATGCGACGGCGGCACACGGCACGCCGATCACGATTTCCACGCCCACGAGCTATCTGGCGCTCATGACGCTCGTCTCGCATCTGGTGGCGAACAATCCGTTCGCGGGCACGCCGGATCTGGCGCAGTATGCCAATGATTTGCCGCAGACGGCTTTCGTGTCGGCGAACGAGCAGACGACCGTCATGCGATATGACGGCAAGATGCTCATTCGCGGGGCTGACGGCGTCTGGCTGGACCTGAAATCGCTGGAGTAGCCGACGCTCACGCTTTTTTCCGGAATCGCGCATACTGTGTGTCTCGCCCGCGCAAGCGGGCAGCGCAGTCTTGTATCGCCGTTTGATATTGCCTGATTCGAACATTCCGGGAGTTACCGTGCAATACACGAAATTCGGCCGCACCGGCCTGACCGTTTCCCGCCTGTGTCTGGGTACCATGACGTTCGGTCTCCAAACCGAAGAAGCCGCGAGCCACGCGATTCTCGACCGCACGTCCGACGCAGGTGTCAACTTCATCGATATCGCCGACGTCTATCCGCTTGGCGCCGATACGTCGCTTGCCGGGCGTACCGAAGAGATCGTCGGCCGCTGGCTCAAGGGACGTCGCGACAAGTTCATCGTTGCCACCAAAGCGTGCGGTCAGATGGGACCCTCGCCGTGGGACAAGGGCGCGTCGCGCAAGCACCTGCTGGACGCCATCGATGCCTCGCTGAACCGTCTGGGCACCGACTACGTCGATCTCTATCAGTTGCATTCCGACGACACCGACACGCCGATCGACGAGACGCTCGAGGCGCTCGACACCATCGTGAAATCGGGCAAGGCACGCTATATCGGCGTATCGAATTACCTTGCCTATCGCCTCGCGCGGGCGCTGGGCCGTGCCGACGTGCTGCGCGTTGCGCGTTTCGTGTCGGTGCAACCCCGCTACAACCTGCTGTTTCGCCAGATCGAACGCGAACTGTTGCCGCTCGCGAGCGAAGAAGGGTTGGCCGTCATTCCTTACAACCCGCTGGCGGGCGGCTTGCTGACCGGCAAGTACCGGCACGACGCCGCGCCCAGCGAAGGGCGCTTCACTACCGCCACGGTCGGCAAGGCCGGCGCCATGTATCAGCAACGCTATTGGCACGAGCGCGAGTTCGAGACCATCGAGACGCTCAAGGGAATCGCGAAAGATGCCGGCGAGTCGTTGACGCGTTTGTCGCTCGCCTGGGTACTCGCGAATCCCGTCGTGACATCGGCCATCATCGGTGCCAGCCGCGTCGAGCAACTCACGGAAACGTTGGGGACCATCGACTACACGTTGGCGCCGGACCTCAAGGCGAAGCTCGACGAAGCGTCGCATGCCTATCGCTGGGGTGACGCGGCGCGGTAAGCATCGCAAACCTCACTGTAATTTCCACTCCTCACGCGAGGCCGATCATGACCAAACGCATTTTGCTGGCAACCGACGGTAGCGAATCTTCGCGCCGTGCGCTGCGTGAGGCTGCGGCCTTCGCGCGCAACGGCGACGCGATCCGCGTGATTCATACGGTGGAAGACCCCGTCAATTTCTTGACGTCGGCTTTCGGTAAGCTCATCGATCTGGAGCAGGTGCGCCGCGACATGCAGCGCGAGGGCGAAGAGCACCTCGCGCGTGCGGTGCTGTACCTGCGTGAGGAGGGGTTCGACGCGCAAGCCCATCTGCTCGATCTGCGCACGACGGGCGAAACCGTTCCCGAGGCCATGACGCGCGAGGCCTACGAGTGGGGCGCCGACATCATCATTGTGGGTACGCACGGCCGTAGCGGCGTGCGGCGCGCCATGCTGGGCAGTATTGCCGAGCAGATTCTGCGTAGCGCGGAGGTGCCTGTGATGCTGGTGTCGGGGGAGGCAAGGCCGCACCTGCCACTTCGCTCGGGCGGGCATTACGAGCGGCTTCTCGTGGCGCTGGACGACAGCGAGACATCGCGCCGTGCGTTCGAATACGCGCTAGCGCTTGCCCGGACACACGGAGCATCGTTGCGCGTTGTGCATGTCCTGGACCTGCCGGGACCGTTTCTGGCCGGCTTCGATCCGGAGCCATTGCTCGAGGCGGTGCGTGCGGTGGCGGAACAGGTGAAACGCTGGGCGACGCAGAAATTGCATGACGCCGAGGTGCCGAGCGAGGTCGAGATGCGGGAGATCCAGCCGGTGGGCGAGGGCGTTGCCGATCAGATCATCGCGGCGGGCAGGGATGCCGACGTCGATGTCATCGTCCTCGGCACGCATGGCCGCCGGGGTTTCCGCCGCTTCACGCTGGGCAGTGTGGCGGAAGACACGGCCCGTCACGCGGGCCGTCCGGTATTGCTATTGCCTGCGCACGCCCCCGTGGAGTGATGCTCCCCGGGCGTGGCGTATCCGGCGGCGGGCCGTCGAACTCACCGTGCCGCCGCCGATTATTCGTGAGAATGCTGCCCGGACGAGGCACGCCCGCAATGCACGTCGTCATGCCCATCCGGGCACTCCCCATCTTCGATCTGAATCGTGGCGTGCTCGACATTGAAGCGCGTCGCCAGCCGCTGTTGCACCGCAGTCATGGCATCGCTCGCGCTCACCCCGAGGGCCGGCACCGCGTGCAGGGTAATCATGTGACGCTCGCCCGTAATCGACCACGCATGAATGTGGTGAACGCTCCGCACTTCGGTGACCGTCGACTCCAGATCCGTCTTGATGTCATTCGGGTTGAGCGAGTCGGGCGTGCCTTCGAGCAGAATATGTGCGGACGACTTCACGATCCCCCACGCGCTCTTCAGGATGATCACTGCCACGAAGATCGATAGCAGCGGGTCGATTGGCATCCAGCCCGTGAGAAGAATGACGCCGGCTGCGACAGTGGCTGCCGCCGAGCCCAGCATGTCGCCCAGCACGTGAAGCCACGCGCCGCGCATGTTCAGGTTCTCGCGGTTGCCGCCATGCAGCACCATGAACGCGGCAATATTCGCAAGCAGTCCCGCAAATGCCACGATGAGCATTGTCTTGCCGACAATCGGTACGGGTGCCGTAAAACGCCGGATTGCCTCGATCACGATCCATGCGGCGATGACGAAAAGCGCGCAGCCATTCACGAACGCTGCCAGCACTTCAAGCCGCTTGTAACCATACGTCAGTTGCAAGGTTGCCGGCCGCTTGCCGTAATGGATGGCGATCCAACTGAAAGCGAGTGCAGCGGCGTCGCTCACCATATGACCGGCATCGGCCAGCAGCGCCAGCGAGCCCGAGAGCAGGCCCCCGACGATCTCGACGATCATGAATAGCGCGATGAGCACGAAGGCAATGCCGATCCGTTTCTGATCGGTCACACCGTCGGCATGGCTATGCCCCGCGTGGCGATGTCCTGCGTGCGCGTGACCATGCCCTTCGTGGCTATGGTGGTGTGTGTCGTACGGTGAGTTTGGCATGGCTCGCCTCGCGTCGGGATGGCAGGATTGTAATCCTGCCTCGCCGATCGCGTGCCTTGCCGTCTTAGACCGCCGGACCCAGTTCGGCGAGCAGTGTCTTGAGTGGTGTGGCGGGGTCGGCCAGACGAGCCGGATCGATCACCGCACGGCGGCCCACGAGTTCGCGCGCGGCGAGAAACTCCTGAGCGCGGTTGATGCTCGCCGCCGCGACGACCGCGCCATCGCGCAGATAGAACAGCATGAAAACGGCCGCCCCTTGCGCGTCGGGCAAGCGGCGTTCGACCACGGCATCGTGACCCTCGGTCATGCCAACCATCTGCAACTTCGCATTGAACTGGTCGGACCAGAACCACGGCGCCGTTGCGACGGCTTTCGGGGTGTCGCCGTGCACCACGCTCGCCGCGACTTTGGCCATTTCGCTGGCGCTCGGCACCGATTCCAGACGGATACGACGGCCCAGCGCCGGGTGTTCGTGATGTGCACAATCGCCTACTGCCAGAATGGCCGGATCGCTCGTGCGAGCAAATTCGTCCACGACGATGCCGTTGTCCACGGCCAGACCGGCCGCTTGTGCGAGCTCCGTGTTAGGGATCAGACCGATGCCGACGACCACGACGTCGGCCGACAGACGCTTGTCACCCGCCACGACTGCCACGACTTGACCGGCAGCGTCCTGCTCGAGCGCCGTCACCCCTACGCCGACCTGCACGTCCACACCGTTTTCGCGGTGCAGCGTAGCAAAGAACTCGGCGAGATCGGCTTCCGCCACACGCGCCAGCAGACGCGGGGCGGCTTCGAGCACAGTCACGCTGGCGCCTGCCTTGACAGCGCTTGCCGCCACTTCCAGACCGATGTAACCACCTCCGACCACAATCACACGCTTGCCCGGCGCGAGCGCTTCGCGCAGGCGCTGTGCATCGGCAATGTTGCGCAGGTAGTAGACGTTCGGGGCGTCGCCGCCAGGGATGGGCAACGGGCGAACACGACCGCCGAGCGCCAGCACCAGATGGTCGTAGCCGAGCGTCTGAGCGTCGTCGAACGTGACGGTGCGTGCGGCCCGGTCGATGGCCGTCGCCGTGACCCCGAGGCGCACGTCGATCTCGGCCTTCTCCCAGGCGTCGGCGGGACGAATCAGCAGGCTGGCTTCGTCGGCCTGGCCGGCCAGAAAGGCCTTCGAGAGCGGCGGGCGACGGTAGGGAAGGTGCGTTTCGCTGCCGGCGAGCACGATGCGGCCGGTGTAACCGAGTTGACGCAGTGCGAGAGCGGTTTCGCCGCCGGCCTGACCGGCGCCAAGAATGACAGTGGTAGAAGTAGCTTCGGACATGAGGATGAGTGGGAGAGAATTCGGCCGTCAGTGTAATGCATCGGCGCACGGGGGCGTCTTGAATACCGCGAGGATGGCCGTTCCGTCAGGTGATTTGGCGCGATGCAGCGCAGCTTCGCACTGCCCGGAGACCGACCCGAATCCGGGGTGTTTGGTCAGGTAAAACCTTCGTCGCAAAGCTGTCTGTCAAGGATTTATGCGGGTTCTCGGCCGGTTTTTTCCGACTTGCATGGCTTCCCGAATTAAGGCGTAGAGTCATTTCGTCGCGCAACAGTGCCGCACACGGAGGAGACGCCATGTCCTGGACACGTGAACAGAAGCATGTGGTAACGGCAAGCTATCTTGGGTGGACGCTGGACGCGTTCGATTTCTTCCTGATGGTGTTCGTACTCAAGGACATCGCGAAGGAGTTCAACACCGAACTCGGCAGCGTGGCATTTGCGCTGCTGCTCACGCTGGCCATGCGTCCGGTGGGTGCCTTTATCTTCGGTCGCCTGGGCGACAAATTCGGGCGACGACCGGCCATGATGGCGAGCGTGCTGCTCTATGCCTTGCTTGAACTGGCCTCGGGCTTTGCGCCAAGCCTGACCGTGCTGCTGATCCTGCGTGCGCTGTTCGGGATTGCGATGGGCGGCGAGTGGGGTGTGGGCGCGGCGCTCACGATGGAGAGCGTGCCGACACATTCGCGCGGCATCGTCTCGGGCCTGCTGCAGGCGGGCTACCCCAGCGGGTACCTGCTGGCTTCGGTGGTCTACGGCCTTTTCTACGACAGCATTGGTTGGCGCGGCATGTTCTTCGTCGGCGTGTTGCCGGCGTTGCTCGTGCTCTACATCCGGCGGCATGTGCCGGAGTCGCCTGCCTGGAAGCGCGGTGCGGTGGAGCGCGCGGCCCCGCGTGCCAACTTCGTGCAGGTGCTGACGCGGGACTGGAAGCTGGCGCTGTATGCCATTGTGCTGATGACCGCCTTTAACTTCTTCTCGCACGGCACGCAGGACCTGTATCCGACCTTCCTGCAAGTGCAGCACAAGTTCGACACGCATACCGTGAGCTGGATCGCGATCACATACAACATCGGCGCAATCATCGGCGGGCTGTTTTTTGGTGCACTTTCCGAGAAAATCGGCCGTCGCCGGGCGATCATCATCGCCGCGCTCATCGCACTGCCGGTGCTTCCGTTGTGGGCATTCTCCAGCGGTGCCGTGCTGCTCGCGATCGGTGCTTTCCTGATGCAGATCTCGGTGCAAGGTGCTTGGGGGGTGATCCCGGCGCACCTGAACGAGTTGTCGCCCGACGAGATTCGCGCGACGTTCCCGGGACTCGTCTACCAGCTCGGGAATCTGTTCGCGTCGGTCAACGGCAACCTGCAGGCGAGCATTGCCAAGGCGCATGACGGCAATTTCGGTCTGGCGATGGCGCTCGTGGCTGGCATCGTGGCTGTCGTGATCGCCGTGATGATCTATTTCGGACGTGAACGGCGCGGCGTGGTGCTGGGCACGGGCGCCGAAGGTGCGGCAGCCGGTGGGTTGCCACCGGGCGCGTCGACGGTGCGCTAGGCGGCGTGAGCGCATGGTGATGGCGTAATGCGATGCGCCGCGATGGGCGCCCACGCCGGGGTGTCAGCGTTTTTTGTCCGGCGTTGCGAAGAACACCATTTCGACTTGCTTGAGCAGCGCAGGGCCGAACGCCTCGCCGCCGACTTCCGGCGCGATCAATTGCATCAGCACAGGAGAGCCGGGCGGCGGATGCAGCGCGTTCACGAGCAGGCAGAAGTACATCTCCGGATGCTCGGCGCGCACGACCCCCGCCGCAATGCCCTCGGTAATCAACGGCGCCAGGCATTCATAGACCGGCATGACCAGATGCCGATGCAGGATCGCGCCACGCTCGCCGGTTTCCGCCGCGTGCTGGGAAATGAACGCCTTGTGCTCCGGGTGATGGATGGCATGCGTGGCGATGACGGCAATCGCTTCCTTGAGCCGATCGGTCACGGAGCGCGACTTGTCCAGCGAGAGGGCGCACAACCGCTCGCCCGGTTCCGCCAGTGCGGCTTCGAGCGCATCGACGCATGCCCGCCATAACTGTTCCTTCGAGCCGAAATGCACGCGTACCAGGCTGGCGTCGACTTTCGCTGCGCGCGCAATGCCGCGCAGGTTGGCGCCGTCGTAGCCGAGCTGGGCGAAGGCGTGGATGGCCGCGCTCAGCAACGCTGCACGGCCGTCTGGCAGGTGTTTGGGCCGTCGGCCCCGGGTAATCGGTGTGGCTGTCATCGTCGGGCAACATCTTGCGCGGGGCGTACCGGCGGCGCGGCCGCGTCCGGCGCCTGTGGCGGCACCACCGTTGAAGGTGACGCAGGCCCGGCGGCGTCGGATGTCGGTTCCGGCGGCACCCCCATCGCATAAAACAGGAGCGCAGTATCCGACAAACGCGCGCCGGTTGCACGTACTGTCGTCATATAGGCGTTCCAGTACTGCTGTTCGCGTGCCCGCACGGCCGAGACGGGCAGCGCGCCCAGCCGCACGCGCGCCGCCGTGTCGCGATAGATCTGCTCGGCCGCCGCGCTCGAATTGTCGGCATGTAGCAGCGACGTGTTGTCCGCTTCGAGCGACGCCAGCGTGTCGGCCACATTCTTGAATGCGGTGAGTACGGTCTGTTTGTACTGGTCGACGGCGGCCTCATAGGTTTCCTTGGCTGCGCGTCGCTGGGCAAGCAGCGCACCGCCGTGGAAGAGAGGCTGCGTGAGCGACCCGGCAATGCTCCAGAGCGACCCGGCGTTCGACATCACGGTGGGCCAGTTGAAGCCGCCTTTGCCCATCGACGCTGTGAGCGACAGGCTCGGAAACATCTGCGCTGTCGCGACGCCCACTTCGGCCGACGCCGCCTTCAACGCCATTTCGGCCGCCTGAATGTCCGGGCGCGTCTGCAACAGTGTGGACGGCACGGCCACCGGTACCTTCTCCGGCACCTTCAACTCGCCCAGCGAGAGATCGTCGGGTGCCTGATCCGGGGTGCGGCCGAGCAGCACTGCCAGCGCGTGGCGAGTGGACTGCCATTGCGCCCGCAAGCCCGGTAGCGACGCCGCGAGCGATTCCGCGTTCTGTGCCGATGCCAGCGCATCGGATCGCGATACCGCGCCGAGGGCTTCGCGTCGCGCCATATCGGTGGCATCGGCCTGCGCGAGTTCGACGAGCCGCTCGGTCGCCTTGACCTGCGCGCCAAGCACCGAGGCACTAATGGCGCCGGAGACAATGTTCGCAGCGAGCGCCTGACGCGCCGATTCCAACTGAAACGCCTGTTGATCGACCTGCGCCGCCAGCGAGGCGTTTGCAAAGCGCGAGGCGCCGAAGAAATCGAACGTGTAGCGCGCCTGAATCTGTCCGACGAACATGTTGTAGAGCGCGGTCGGCGGCCCGAACGTCGGAATCCCCAGATTGCGCTCGCGCGCCGCTTCGCCGCCGATATCGATCGACGGGAAGAGCGACGAACCGATTTGCGCTTTCAACTGCTCGCGTGCTGCCTGCAACGCATGGTTGGCGGACGACAGGTTGGGACTGTTACGCAGCCCTTCGTCCACGAGCGCGTTGAGCTTGTCCGAGCGATAGGCCTGCCACCACGCTTTCACCGGTGCAGCGCCCACATCGAATTGCTGCGATGTGCCCTGGGCACTGACGGTGTTCGTGGGCAACGCCTTCACGCCGTAGTGCGCGGGCGAGGGCATTGCGGGCGGCTTGTCGCTGGGCGCGAAGGCGCAGCCGGCCAGCACGAGTGGCACCAGCGCGGCGAGGGGCGAGAGGCGCGCGACGAGAGGACGGCGCGAGCGCCGACGTAGGGCGAGGCGCGTCATGAGCGATCTCCTTGCGAACTGCCTGACGACGTATTGTCGGCCTGCGGCGCGCGCTCGTGGTGACGCACGCGGAACGCCGTGGCATACAACGCCGGCAGGAAAAACACAGTCAGGATGGTGGCGCTGGTGATGCCCCCCATCAGTGCGGTGGCCATCGGGCCGAAGAAGTTGCTGCGCAGCAGCGGAATCAGTGCCAGCACGGCGGCGGCTGCGGTGAGCGTGATCGGGCGGAAGCGTCGCACGGTGGCGCTCACGATGGCGTCGAAGCGCGGGTGGCCGGCCGCGATGTCCTGCTCGATCTGATCGACCAGAATCACCGAGTTGCGCATGATGATGCCGAACATCGCAATCACCCCCAGCATGGCAACGAAGCCGAACGGTTTGCCGAACAACAGCAACGTGGCCACCACACCGATCATGCCGAGCGGGGCGGTGAGCACCACCAGCATGGTGCGCGCGAAGCTCTGGAGCTGGATCATCAGCAGCGTGAGCACCGCAATGATCATGATCGGCATCTGCGCGTTGATCGACGATTGTCCCTTGCCGGACTCCTCGACCGATCCGCCGATCTCGATGCGATAGCCGACCGGCAGCGCGCGGCGAATGTCGTCCAGCTTCTTGTAGACGGCCTCGGTCACGTCGATCCCTTGCTTACCGGCACGCACGTCCGAGCGCACGGTAATGGTCGGTTGACGGTCACGTTCCCAGATCACGCCGTATTCCAGATCGTTCACCACATGGCCGAGCGTGGCTAGCGGCACCGGTCCGTTCGGCGTGGGCATCGCGAGGGTGGCGATCTTCGCCGGGTCGACGCGTTCCGCTTTCGGTGCACGCAATGTAATGGCGATCAGCTTGTCGCGTTCGCGATACTGGCTGATGTCGTAACCCGTGAGCGTCATGGCGATGAAGTTCGCGATGTCCGTCGAACTCACGCCCAGCGCGCGGGCCTTCTGCTGATCGACTTCGAAGCGCACCGAGCGTTGCGACGGCTCGTCCCAGTCGAACTGCACGTCGACCGTGTCGCCGTTGGCTCGCATGACGTCCGCCACTTGCTCGGAGATCTTGCGCACCGTGCCGATGTCGTCGCCGCTCACGCGGAATTGCACCGGAAAGCCGACCGGCGGCCCGTTTTCCAGTCGCGACAGACGCGTGCGCACGCCGGGCATGGCTTCACGCAACTTCGGCTCGAGCCATTGTGCGAGCGCCTCGCGCGCTTCCACGGACTTGGCGGTGATCACCAGTTGTGCAAAGTTCGGCGTGGGCAATTGCTGGTCGAGCGGCAGGTAAAAGCGCGGTGCCCCCGTGCCGACGAAGCTCACCGTATGGTCGATTTCCTTGCGGCCTTCGAGGATTTTCTCCAGACGTTCCGTCTCGCGAAGCGTCGCCTGGTATGACGCGCCTTCCTGCAAACGAAGATCGACCATCAATTCCGGCCGGTCGGAACTCGGGAAGAACTGTTGCGGCACAAGCGAGAAGCCGGCCATCGAGATCAGGAACAGCACCACGGTGATGACGAGTACGACGATCTTGCGCTCGATGCACCACGTCAGCCAGCCGCGCAGGCGGTTGTAGAACTTCGTGTCGTAGACCTCATGCTCGTGATCGTCGCCGTGATGCGCTTCGCGCGGGCGCTCCGGCAGCAGCTTGTAACCGAGCAGCGGAATGAGGACAACGGCAGCCAGCCACGACGCGAGCAGCGCGATGGCCGAGACCTCGAAGATCGAGCGCGTGTATTCGCCGGTGCTCGACTTGGCGAGCGCAATGGGCAGGAAGCCCGATACGGTCACCAGCGTGCCGGTCAGCATCGGGAACGCCGTGCTGGTGTAGGCGAAGGCCGCCGCGCGTTTTCGATTCCAGCCCTGCGCGAGCTTCACCGCCATCATTTCGACGGCGATGATGGCGTCGTCCACCAGCAACCCGAGCGCCAGAATCAGTGTGCCGAGCGACACCTTGTGCAGGCCGATGTCGAAGATGTACATGAACAGCGAGGTGACGGCGAGCACGACCGGAATCGAAATCACCACCACCATGCCGGTGCGGAATCCCAGCGAGACAAGGCTCACGATCAGCACGATGGCGACGGCTTCGGCCACGGCTTCCAGGAAGTCGTCGACCGAATGCGAGACGGATTGCGACATGCTCGCCACTTCCGTCAGCGTGAGACCGGCCGGCAACTGGGCGCGCAGATCGCCCATCGTGCTGGCCAGCGCCTTGCCGAGGTGCACGACGTCCTGCCCCTTCTGCATGGTGATGCCGATGCCGAGTACGGGTTTGCCGCCGAAGCGCATTTCCGACACGGGCGGATCGACATAGCCTCGCTTGATCGTGGCGATGTCGCCCAGACGGAAGGTGCGGTTGTTCACCCGAATGAGCGTGTCGGCGAGTTCATCGACATTGCGGAACTGGCCGCTCGGGCGCACGACCAGCCGATCGTTGGGCGTTTCGACGGTGCCCGCCGCAGAGACCGCGTTCTGAGCGCCCACGGCCTGCGCAATCTGATTCGGCGAGATGCCAAGGCGCGTCAACTGCGTATTGTTGATCTCGACGTAGATGCGCTGGTCCTGATCGCCGAAGTAATCGACCTTCGCCACGCCGGGCACGCGCAGGAGCACGGTGCGCAGCGCGTCGGCGTAGTCGCGCAACTGGGCCGGGCCGAAGCCGTCGCCTTCCAGCGTGAAGATATGCGTGTAGACGTCGCCGAACTCGTCGTTGAAGAACGGCCCTTGTACGCCTTGCGGCAAGGTGTAGGCGATATCGCCGACCTTCTTGCGAACCTGGTACCACTCCTCAGGGACTTCGCTCGCGGGCGCCGAATCCTTCATCGAGAAGAACAGCAACGACTCGCCCGGGCGCGAATAGCTGCGCTGGAAGTCGATGGACGGCATTTCCTGAAGCTTGCGCGCAATCCGGTCGGTGACCTGTTCCTGCACCTGTTTGGCCGTCGCGCCCGGCCAGAACGTGCGGATCACCATCACTCGGAACGTGAACGGCGGATCTTCCGATTGTGCGAGGCGCGAGTACGCGAGAATGCCGAATATCGTGGCCATCCCGATCAGGAAGACCATGAGTGCGCGGTGACGAAGCGCCCAGGCGGAGAGGTTGAAACGCCCCTCTTCGTGGCGGTAGTCCTGCGGCTCAGTCGTTGGCTCGGCGGATGGCTGGGGCACGGGCGGCTTCCCGTCCTGCGTGCTCATGACGCGATATCCTCGGCGTGCAGGGGCGGAATCACGCGGACTTTTTCGCCGGCCGTGACGGTGTGGACACCTTGCCAGACGATGCGCTCGCCGGGTTGGATGCCGCCGGCGACCGTCACGGTGCGCTCACCGTATCGGGCGATTTTCACGCGTCGAAGCACCAGTGTGTCGTCTTGCTTCACCACCCACACGGCCGGTTGGTTGCCATCGTGGAAGAGTGCGGTCGACGGCAGCGTGATGGGCTGAGCGTCGGCTACGGTCGTCTGTGCTGCCGATGCTGGAGCGCCTGATGCCGGTGCCGCAGCCACAAACGGTTGGGCGAACGCCACGTTGGCCGTCATGCCGAGCTTGACGTCCGGTCCGGGGGACAGCAGTGAGAGCTTGGCGCGATAGGTGCGACTCATGGGATCGGCCGCCGGGGCGATTTCGCGCACGCGCGCCTGCCACGTCTTGCCGGGCACTGCCGGCAGCGTGACGGTCGCGGTCTGCCCAATACGGAAAGCACTGAGGGCGACTTCGGGCACGTCGGCAATCACGTCGACATCGCCCGTCCATGCCAATTGATACACCGGCTGACCGGCACTGACGTTCTGGCCCGTATCCGCCTGCTCGGCGGTAATGACGCCGTCGCGATCCGCCTTGAGATTGCCGTAGCTCAACTGATCGCCCGCCAAGGCGGCTTGCTGGCTTGCCTGATTGCGCTGCGCCAGCGCGCTCGCGTAAGCGTTCTCGGATTGTTCGAGTTGCGCCGGCGCGATCAGGTTTTCCCGTGCCTGCGCACGATCGCGAGTGACGGTTTGCGTCGCGTAATCCAATTGGTGCTGTGCGGCGTCGAGCTGCGCGCGGGCACTGGCCGCGTTCTTCGAGAGATCCGCAGGATCGAGGCGCGCGACGACCTGTCCCGCTTTCACGGCGTCGCCAAGCCGCACCGACCGGTCGATGATCTTGCCTGCGACGCGAAACGACAGGGGGGTGGCGTAGCGGGCCTCGATTTGCGCGGGCAGCGACGCGATTGGCGTCTGCTCGGCAAGCTTGGCCGCAACGGCCACGACCGGGCGCGGTGGCGCCTCCGGCGGGGCTTTGCGCGAACAGGCCGCCAACGATGCGGCGGCGATGGCGGTAGTGGCAATGGCCAGCGCAAGCCGGCGGCGGCGTGGGGCGGTATCGGGCAGAAGAGGCATCATGCGCTCGTGACTCTCAAAGTGAGACATCCGGGAGACAAGACAACGAGTTCGCGACACGTTCGCCGGGCAAGCGGAAAGGGCAGCATGACCGGCAAAACGACGCGATCCGGAAAAAATCTACGGGCGATGATATATGGATTGCCAACGCCCTGCAACGGGGCGTTGCAGGGAAATTTCGATCCCCTATGACTATCGATAGGGGCGCGTCATTGGAATGTTTTTGACGGCCGGAGAAAGGCCAACCGGCGAATTATTTTGGAGTACGATTCCTATGGAGCGTACACGCGGCGCATCCCGGTCTTGCCTACCAAACGCAATGTGACAAAGGCGAGGCGCTGCGGGCCCAGGGGAAGGGGCGTCCGGGAAAAATTGTCATATCCGAGGAACATTGTCGCGCGCATTGAGTCGCACTGGGGCCAGTTGCAACGACTGGCGACATCGTAGCGAAGACCCCCGGCATTTCATGACGTACACGGCACTGCAAGCGCAGGCCGCCGGCGAGCCTTTCGCGCAGGCAGTGCAGTGTTGGCACGGGCGCTTGACCGAGATCAAGCGAAGGGCACGTCAGGGGGCTTACGCAGCAGCAAGTCGGAAGTTCGGGACTATGCTGGATGTATCCGAAGTTTAACGATCGACGTTAACCAGAGACGGATAGCCATGACAACACGAATAGCATTGGTCACAGGAGGCATGGGCGGTTTGGGCGAGGCGATCAGCATGCGTCTTGTCGATGCCGGATACCGCGTCGCGGTGACCTGTTCCCCCACGAATCAGGACTGCGACGGCTGGGTCGGGCGTATGCGCGAGACCGGCCGCGACTTTGCCGCCTATCGTGTCGACGTCGCCGACTTCGCGTCTTGCGAGGCCTGTGCAAAAGCCGTCGAATCTGACACGGGGCCGGTGGACATTCTCATCAACAATGCGGGAATTACGCGCGACGCCACGATGCGCAAGATGACTGCCGAAGATTGGCAGTCGGTATTGCGCACGGATCTGGATAGCGTGTTCAACATGACCCGGCCGCTCTTTGGCGGGATGGTCGCGCGCGGCTGGGGCCGTGTCATCAACATCTCGTCGGTCAATGGCAGCCGCGGCGCCTTCGGGCAGGCGAATTACGCTGCCGCGAAGGCGGGCATGCACGGTTTTACCAAGGCGCTGGCGCTCGAAGTCGCCAAGGCGGGGGTCACGGTGAACACGATCTCGCCGGGGTATCTCGCGACAAAGATGGTGACGGCGGTGCCGCAGGAAGTGCTCGAATCGCGCATTCTCCCGCAGATTCCGGTCGGTCGATTGGGGCAGCCGGACGAAGTGGCTGCGCTGGTCGCCTTTCTCGTGTCGGACGACGCAGGTTTCATCACCGGCAGCAACCTTGCCATCAACGGTGGCATGCATATGGAGTAACGCGCAGCGACAGCGCATCGGCCAGCTAACCCACTATTCAGGAGATTCACGATGTCAAAGGAAACGAACCCGGCACTGACGTTGGTCAAACTCGGTACCGCGAGCGCGTTGGGCGCTTATGGCATTTTTCTCGAAGCTGCGCAACGCACGCATCAGTTGCAGGCGGCGCGTGACGGCGAACTGCTCAAGGCGCATGCCGAAGCGGCCAAGTCGCTGGGTGGCGCGAAGGACTTCAATGCGCTCTTCACCGCGCATCTGCAACTCCTCAACGGTCAGCTAGCGCAGCAAAACGAGTTCTGGCGGGAGTGGCTGGCGGTGTGTGCCAACAATCAACTGCTGTGGGCCGAGCATTGCCGCAAAACGGGCGAAGAGCTTCAGCACGGCATGGCGGGCGCGATGACACTGCCCGATCTGATGGGCGTCGGCACCTCTGCGGGGGAAGCGGCGAGGGCGGCTGAAGCGCCTCTGCAGAAGTGGTTCCAGGCGTTCAACGACGCCACGCAAGGCACCATGGATGCATGGCGTCGCATGTCGACGGAAGCCGCACAGGCAACCGAGGCGGCCGTATCACAGCAGTCGCCGCTCAACGGCCGTGTGCCGCCCAAGCGTGGCGGCGCTCACGCTCATCGCTCCAGCACGTAAGTTCCGGGCGCGTCGGCCAGCGTCCGTGCTGGCGGCCAGGGGGCGGCAACGGATTTGCCGCTGCCCTGCGCCAGAAGCCAGGCCTGCCACGCCGGCCACCACGAGCTTTGCATGGCAGGTGTCGCCGCGAACCAATCTTCCGGTGCGCGATAGGCAGTCCCCGCTGCACGCGTTGCTACCCGGTGGTGACTGCGCGCGTGTCCCGGCTCGCACACTACGCCGACGTTATGCCCGCCCGAGACGAGGGCGAACGTGAGATCGCCGTGGTACAGCAAATGCATCTTGTAGACGGAGCGCCACGGCGAAATGTGGTCGCGCTCGGTCGCCACGACGAACATCGGTACGCGAATATCCGACAGCGCCACAGGCTGGCCGCCGACCTGAAGCGTTCCTGTCGCCAGCGCATTGTTCAGATATAGCTCGCGCAGGCACTGGCTATGCAGCCGCGCCGGAATGCGCGTCGTGTCGGCATTCCATACAGTGAAGTCTGTCGTCTGGGCCGGCTTGCCGAGCAGATAGTCGCGCATGAGCCGTGACCAGATCAGATCGCGCGAATTGAGTAGTTGAAACGTCCCCGCGAGTTGTTCCCCGCCGATGAAACCCTGACGCCACATCATCGCTTCCAGATACGCCACCTGACTCGCATCGATGAACAGGCCCAACTCGCCCGGTTCGCTGAAGTCGGTCTGCGCCGCGAGCAACGTAACGCTGGCGAGTGGATTGTGCCCCTTGTCCTTGCCGTTCTCGCGCGCCAGTGTCGCGGCCGCGATGGCGAGCAGCGTGCCCCCGAGACAATAGCCGCACGCGTGCACCGGTGCGTTGTGCGTCAGACGACGCACCTCGCGCAACGCCGTGAGCAACCCTTCGTTCAGATAATCTTCCAGCCCGCGGTCGCGAGCCTCCGGGCCGGGGTTGTGCCATGACACCATGAAGACGCTATGGCCCTGTGCGACGAGATAGCGCACGAGGGAGTGCTGAGCTTCCAGATCGAGGATGTAGTACTTCAGCAGCCACGACGGCACGATCAGGATTGGCTCGCGCCACGTCTGCGGTTGGGTCGGCGCGTATTGCAGCAATTCGAAATACGCATTGCGATAGACGACTTTGCCGGGCGTCGCGGCGATCTCGTGACCGACACGAAACGCCTTGCATGCCTCGGGCCCCGCTCCCGGCGCGTGGCCCGCCGCCATGTCGTGCAAGTCGGACCACCAGCGTTGCGCCCCCTGGATCAGGCTTTGGCCTTGCGTCTCACGCAGGGTGGAGAGCACTTCAGGATTCAGGCACCCGAGGTTGCTTGGCGAGAAGACGTCGAGCCATTGCCTCGCCATGAAACGCACCACGTCGCGGTGATGCGGATCGACGCCGGGAATGTCTCCGGTCATCTCGTCGACGAAATGTTGAGTGCGCAGAAAGCGATCGCGCCACCAGGAAAACGGCGGGTTGTCCCACAGGGGATCGCGAAAGCGCCGGTCTGCCTCGGGTGGTCCGCTGACTGACGTCGACTGAGCTGCCGCCGGTTTGTCGATAGCGGCAAAGGCTTTGAAAACATTGAGTTGATGGCCGGGGGCCGTGGCGGCGTGCATTGCCCAGTCCGCCCACGCGAGCGCCACGGCGGCCGGCGAGACGTTGCCTGTGAAGCGTGCGGTCGTGGCCATCGCCGCCCGGTCGAGGTGATCGGTGAACGTTGCCGTTGAGGGCAGCGGCGCAGCCGCGGGTGGCGCCGATGGCTGATGCGGCGTGGGACTGGCCGCAGGCATGGGCGCTGCGCCGTTCGGTGCAGCACGGCGCGTTCGCGGGCGGGTTGTCTTGGACGCGCCCCGCGCACGCGATGCGCTTGACGACGAGGAGGACTTCGACGCGGACGTCTTGGCATTGCGAGCCGGCATGGCGAACTCCGTTCTGGCTTGCCGCCGGCAGGGAGTGCGCGCCGTATGCGGCAGAAAGAGGAGGCGGCGAAGGGCCGGTCGGCCCCTCGCCGTTACGTCAACATGACATCAGGCGTTTCGAAGAATATAACGCACGCCACGTATGAGTCCCGTGATCTACGACAAGTTGCGTGCGGACGTTGTCATCGGACGCGAAGTCGATTCACCGAGAGGGCGCGGGAATGCCCGATGCCGGCGGGAGCGCGGGGACTGCCGGGGGCGGCGAGGGCTTGCGCGCGTGCCAACTGATTCGCCGGAATGGTTGTTCGCGACCGGAGAGCGTCAGCGCGATGTGGGTGATCCAGCGTTGTGTCGGCACCCGTTCGCCGTGCAGCCACATCACGAGGACGAAGAGACTCGCCGCCATCGGCAGGGTCTTGAGGTTGGGCGCCTCGTCGTGCCGTGTGAACCACGCAAACGCTGCGCAGACGGCAAAGCCCACCGCGCAGCCGGCGACCGACTCCGAAATCGAGTGTGCCGAGAGCGCTACCCGTGATGCACCGACGGCTATGCTGGCCACGACCACGGCGGCCATGCCGAGCACACGCCAGAGCCAGGTGAGACGGCGCAAGAGCAGCCAGAAAATGACCGGGTATACCGTCGCGGCGAGCATCGTATGACCGCTCACGCCGGTGAAGTCGAGTTCGCGCACGCCGAGGCCCCAGCCGAGGAACATGACTTTGGAGGCCGCGACGACGAGCGACGCCACGCCAAACAGCGCCACCCAGGTGAACGCCATGCGCCACGCGCGGGCGCAGAGCAACCAGAGGGTCAGAGCGGCAGCGGCGGGCACTGTGACGGCCGCGCCGCCGAAATTGGTGATAGTGATCCAGGAGCTAGACATGACTACCGTAAAACGGCCCGATGGCAGAGGGCTTCGGGCGAAAGCGCTATCTTACGCGCGCCACTGCACCGGCAACAAATCGTGACCCAAAGCAGCGCGGACTGACGTTGTCGGACACCACTTGTTGCGGATCGTTCGATGAGGTCTTACGGCGCGTTGCGTCGAGGGCCACCCCTGCGCAATTCGAGAGCTGCTCCGACGGCAATGGCATAGTACGATGGCCGCGGATGTGGCCCCCGACACATCGCCCGAGGAGATTTCATGGTTTTTCAAGCGGCGCACGAGACGCCATCCCGCTCCCGCAACGACGCGATCGATCTGTTGCGCGGCCTGTCCATTCTGTTCGTGGTGGTTCATCACCTCGCGCTCAGGTTTCGGTTACCTCTCGGGCCGAGCCTGTTGGGCGATGTGCTGCCAGAACGCGTCATCAACGGCCTGAGCTTCAACGGTTACGAAGCGGTGTTCGTGTTCTTCGTCATTTCCGGTTTTGTCATCACACGTCGTTCGCTGGCGCGTTATGGCTCGCTTGACGCGCTGCGCTGGCGCAATTTCTATGCCTTGCGCGCCGTGCGCATCTTCCCGCTGCTGTTGTTGCTGCTGGCGTTGCTTGCCGTCATGCACTGGATGGCGGTGCCGGGCTTCATCATCAACAAGCCGGGGCAATCGCTCGCGGGGGCATTGGGCGCCGCACTCACCATGACGCTGAACTGGTACGAGGGCCGCACGAACTGGCTGCCCGGTGCGTGGGATGTGCTCTGGTCGCTGTCCATCGAAGAGTGTTTCTATCTGGCTTTTCCGTGGTTCTGTCTGGTGCTGCGCGGCCCGTGGCGCGTGCTTGCCCTTGTGGTGCTGGCCCTGTCGCTGCCGTGGACGCGCGCCGCGCTGCAAGGCAATGACATCTGGCAAGAGAAGGCGTACCTGCCCGGCATGGCGGCGATCGCGTGGGGCGTGCTCACCGCATTGGCAATGCACCGCGTGACGCTGCCGCGCGGTGCGGCGCGCGCGGTCGGTGCGGCGGGCGTGGCCGGCCTGATCGCAGTGGTTTTTTTCGGCGATGTATTGGGGCGGTGGCTGCACGACTACCTCATGCTGTTGCTCTGCGCGAGTGCCGCGCTCTGGCTTGCTGCCGCGCATGGGTCGACGCGGGCGGTGCCGGGCGGTCTGCGCTGGCTCACACAAATGGGGCGGTGGAGTTACGAGATTTACCTGAGCCACATGTTTGTCGTGTTGGCCGTAACGCCGGCCTACCTCGCGGTGGCGGGCGGCGACATGCGCTGGACTTTCCTCGTCTACCTACCGGTCCTGGTGGTATGCACGGTCCTCGGCGGCGTGCTGCACCGCTATGTCAGCGGCCCGGCAGCCCGGCGCCTGTTACGTCGCCAAGCCGTGCCAACGGTGGCCGGCGCGATGTGATTTGGCGACAGTCGGCTTCGTTCCCTTATGACGAAGGCGGTGACATGAGGCGCACTGATGGATTGTGCCAAAACGGCCATCAAGCGCTTGCGTCATCGCGGATTCTCTCAACTACGCTGGGAACGTTCACAAATGGCGGCACTTTGACGACTATTGAAGTACCTATTGGGTGATTTCCCGTTAATTTTCGCCCGTCCGCCCCGTAGACTGCGTCGTTTCCGAATTTGTTTCTTCGAGCGATGTCTTTCTCTTCTCCTTCCTTCAAGCGTACGTGCGCCGCGTTGGACGGCGGTGCACGCGGCCTGCGGAAGCAGGGCGAAGGCCGCCGCTCTCGCTGGCCTGCCTTGTTCGTCTGGCTATGCATGGCCTTGCCGTTGTCCGCGATGGCCAGCGTGAGCGATACGAACGACACATTGCGTCAGCATCCGCGCCTGACGCCGTCATTGGCGTCCTCCCATGCCACTTCTTCCGCATCGGGGGCGAGTGCGTCGTCGACGAGCGGCGCCACCACGCGCTATTCCGTTTGCAGTCAGGCCATGCCGCTGTATCCCGCCTCGGTGAGCGCCAACGCTTTGCGTTGCCAGACGGTGGCGCTCACCGCGCGATCGAACACGCTCAGGTCTACGCCGAGACCCGCGCCGATGCTGCGTGCCTCGCGAGCCCTTGTCATGCCGGTGACCTATTCGCGCATTTCGTCCGATTACGGCACGCGCTATCACCCCGTGCGGCGCGTGAAGCATTCGCATACGGGCATCGATCTTGTAGCCCCGCACGGCGCGCCGGTGCGTGTGATAGCGCAGGGCGTGGTGAAGACGATCGGTTATGAGAGACGAGGCTTCGGGCGCTACGTCGTGATCGAGCATCGCTACGACAACGAGACGATCTACGCCCACTTGTCGGCCACCGCGCGAGGGCTGCGCGTCGGCCAGACGGTCAAGGCGGGGGATGTGATCGGCGCGGTCGGCAAGACCGGCATGGTGACCGGCGCGCATCTGCATTTCGAACTTCGCAGGGACGGCGTGCCGGCCGATCCGCGCCCGCTGCTTCGCCGCACCGCCAACGCAAGTCAGGCGAATACCGTCGTCAACAACGTCTGTCAGGGGTTGCTGGAAGACCTGCCATCGTGCCATGCGCCCGGGCGAGCGGGGGCTGCCGAGCGCTGGCAGTACTCGCCGCTCTGAGATTCACCTCGACGCCCGGCTTCCGGGAATAAAACGACATACCCGCCGGTATTACGGATAACGGCGCGCCCGAAACCCGTCATGGTGACGAGCCGGGCAGCGCGTCTATCCCGCGGAGGTGTGTCATGAGTCGCAACGAAAACGACAAGCCGGACGTCACGTCTGACGAAGCCGGTCCGGTCCCTGCCGGCGAGGCGTCGCCCACGATGTCGCGGCGCAGGGCGATGGCTTGTCTCGCGTGGGCGGGCGCAGGCATCCTGTGGACGCTCGACGGCGGCGTGCCGCGTGGCATCTCGCTTGGCACTGCTGCCGCAGCGGAAATGCCGGCCAGCCATGCGCTCACTTTCGTGCAGATCAGCGACAGCCACATCGGCTTCAACAAAGCCCCGAATCCCGATCCGGCTGCCACGCTCCAATCCGCCATCGAGCGGATTCGGGGGGCGTCGGAGCGCCCGGCGTTCATGCTGCATACCGGCGACGTCAGCCATCTCTCCCGCCCCGAGGAATTCGATATCGCGCAGCAGATCGTGAACGGCGCGGGGCTGGAGACGCATTACGTGCCCGGCGAACACGACGTCATCGGCGACGACGGCCGCACGTTCTTCGCGCGCTTCTCGCCGGACACCAAAGGCCTTGGCTGGTACAGCTTCGATCAGCGGGGCGTGCACTTCGTCGCGCTCGTCAACGTGCTCAATCTGAAGGCCGGGGGCATGGGGTATCTCGGCGACGCGCAACTCGCATGGCTCGCTGCCGACCTCAAGGGACGCTCCCACAGCACACCGCTCGTGGTGTTTACGCACATGCCGCTGTGGTCGGTCTACCCCGCCTGGGGATGGGGCACGGACGATGGCGATCGCGCGCTGGCCTTGCTCCGGCCGTTCGGTTCGGTCACGGTGCTCAACGGGCATATCCATCAGGTCCTTCAGAAAGTGGAGGGCAATGTGCGGTTGCAGACCGCGATGTCGACCGCGTTCCCGCAACCCGCGCCGGGCGATGGCCCCGGCCCCGGACCGCTGAAGGTCGAGGCCTCGCAATTGCGGCAGACGCTCGGCATTCGTCGCGTCGACTTCACCACGCTCGATGGCGCGCCGTTGCTCGGCGACACCACGTTGGCGTCATGACACAGACCGCTTCCGGAGACCTCTCATGAAATCGCTTCTCCCGAGCACACACGGCATGCAGCGGCGCCAATGGCTGCGTCATGTGGCCGTAGTCACCATAGCGACCGCAGGTACGCTTGCTCTGACACTGCCCGCGCCGGCGAACGCCGCCGAGGCGGATGCCGTTCACATCGACAACTTCACGTTCTCTCCGGCCACGCTCACCGTGCGGGCAGGCACACGGGTCACCTGGACCAACCGCGACGATGAACCGCACACCGTGACCAGCTCGGGCAACCCGCGCGCGTTTGCGTCCGGGGCGCTCGACACCGACGGCACGTTCTCGTTCGTCTTCGACAAACCGGGGACGTATCCGTATTACTGCGCGATTCATCCGCACATGACCGGTGTGATCATCGTGAAATAGTCATTTGCCTGACCGGATGTGATTCAATGAGCCCATTGGCGTCGCGCTCGCGACACCTGACCGATTCACTCGGGCACTGCGTTGCCCGTTCTCGGGAGACCCCGGTGACCGACGCTGAAAAACCCGGCGCACAGGCGTCGGGACGGTTCGAAGCCCTGGCGTTGCCGCATCTCGATGCGGCGTACAACCTCGCGCGATGGCTGTCTGGCAGCGCGAGCGATGCCGACGATATCGTGCAGGAAGCCTATCTGCGCGCGCTGCGTTTTTTCGACGGCTTTCGCGGCGAGAATGCGCGGGCGTGGTTGCTGGCCATCGTGCGCAACACCTGGCTGACGGAGTGGCGCCGCCGTTCCGATGCGTCGGACGGCACACCGTTCGACGAGGCCACGCACGGTCTGCACGGCGATGCGAGTTTGCCTGGTTGGGACGACACGACGCCCGGCGATCCCGAAATGCTGGCGGTTCGCCGCGACGAATGTGCGCTGGTACGCGACGCGCTGGCCACGCTGCCGGTCGTCTTCCGCGAGGTGCTGGTGTTGCGTGAGATGGAGGACATGAGCTACCGGGAAATCGAGACGATCGTGGGGGTGCCCGCCGGCACGGTCATGTCGCGTCTGGCCCGCGGCAGACAGATGTTGGCCGCCGCCGTGCGCGCCGCGCGGGACACGGTGCACAAGCCCGCCGCCGCGACATCGAGCACGCCGTCGGCGCAGATCACACGTCTCACACGTCTGCCGCTCGACGGCACCACCCGGGGAGGACGCGATGAATAAGCCCGACGAACCCAACGACACGACCCAGGCGGGCGGGATGACGGACAAGTCCGCTGGCGCGACACCTGCCACACCGGTGGCTGGCGAGGCCACGACGCTCGGCAAGATGTTGCGTGACGGCTCGCTGCGTCACGAGGCACCGCAGTCACTGCGCGAACGCCTGCGCGACGAACTGGCCCATGCCGAACGTCACGTGAGTCCTACCCCCGACGCGACCGCTACACCATCGGTATCGCCGCGGCCAGAGCCGAAGCCCGAAACCACGCCGGTCAGGTCGAATAAGCCCGACAAACCCGGGAAGCCGCCGGAGGCCGCCTGGGGGCCGAGTCTGGCACCGTGGCTGTTTGGCGGGGCAGGGGGAGCATTGCTTGGCGGCATGGCCGTGGCGATGGCGTTGCTGGTGGCGCGGCCGCCTGCGCCGCCGCAAGATCCGCAGGAGATGCAGGCCAGCGTCGGACTGCAACCGCAGGAGATCGTGGCGAGTCACGTGCGGGCGTTGCTGTCGCAACACCCGATCGATGTGGTCTCGACCGACCAGCACACCGTCAAGCCGTGGTTCAACGGGCGCATCGACTATGCGCCGCCTGTGGTGAACCTCGCGGACAAAGGCTTCCCGTTGGAGGGAGGGCGGCTCGATTACGTGGGCGGACGCACCGTCGCGGTGCTCGTCTATCGGACGGACAAGCACCCGATCGATCTGTATGTGTTTCCCGCACGCGACAAGGGATCGGCGGCACCGACGATCAGTGGCACGGATGGGTACACCATCGCGCGTTGGCGACGCGCGGGCATGACGTACTGGGCCATTACCGATGCCGAAGCGTCGCATCTGCGTGTGTTTGTGGAGGCATTGCAGGCGGCGACCTGATATCGTGACGGCTATCGTTTTCCCCCGGAGTCCGTCATGTCGCAAGATCCGTCGCCCAATGCCCCGGTGAATCCGGCGTGGCAAGCCGCGCAGTACGTCAAGTTTGAAGACGAGCGCACGCGTCCTGTGCGCGATCTGGTGGCTGCCATTCCTACCATCGAGGATCGCGATGTCAAACGCGTGGTCGATATCGGCTGCGGCCCGGGCAATTCCACGCAAGTGCTCGCTGCGCGTTATGCGCAGGCGCAAGTGCTGGGCCTGGATAGCTCGCAGGACATGGTCGATGCGGCGCGTGCCCGCCTGCCGCAGTTTCGCTTTGACGTCGCCGATATCGCCCAATGGAAGGACGGGCCGTTCGACGTCATGCTCGCCAATGCGGTCTTGCAATGGCTACCCGATCACGAGACGCTGTATCCGCGTCTGATCGACTGTCTCGCGCCCGGCGGCTCGCTCGCGGTGCAGACGCCCGACAATCTCGACGAACCTGCACATCAACTCATGCGCGAAGTGGCAGCCGATCCCCGCTGGGCGTCGTCGCTCAGGGGCACGGAACGCACGGCGCGGCATGGCGCAACGTTCTACTATCCGTTGCTGCGCGCCCTATGTTCGCGCGTCGACATCTGGCGCACCACGTACTATCACCCGCTCGCTGGCGGTGCGCCGGCGATTGTGGAATGGTTCAAGGGCAGCGCATTGCGGCCGTTCCTCGCCAAGCTCGACGACGCGTCGCGCGACGCTTTCCTGACGCGCTATACCGAAGAAATCGCGAAGGCTTATCCGTCGCTGGCCGACGGTACGGTGTTGCTGCCGTTCCCGCGACTCTTTGTGGTGGCCACGCGCTGAGGGGCCGGTGGCCGCACGGCGATGGAGCGCCGGTGTAAAGTAGCGGGCATGAATGCCCTGTACCAACCCATTGCGCCGTTCCGCAATGCCCCGCTGTACTGGCGCTCGTCGCTGGTGCCCGGCGGGGACATGCTGACGGCCGAATACAACGACCACACCTTTGCGCCGCACTGGCACGATGCGTACACGTTCGCGTGTATCGTCGAAGGCGCAGAGCGCTACGCCTATCGGGGCGGCGAGCATGTGGCAGACGCCGGGTCGGTCGCCATCATTCATCCCGGCGAAGTGCATACCGGCGCGCGCGAGACCGACTTCGGGTGGCGCTACAGAGTGTTCTATCTGCCCGTCAGCTTTGTGCAGGGGGTGCAGCGTCAGTTGAGCAGTCCCTTGCCGGGGCTGATGGCGTCCGAGGGCGCCTTGCCGTGGTTCGGCGAGAACGTCATCTACGACAATCAGGCGATGCAGCGGCTGATCGAAGCCCACCGTCTGTTGCAGACCGGGGCGGACCCGCTGCTGGCGGAAAGCGTGTTGATCGAGGCGGTGTCGATGATGCTGATTCGTCATGCGCAGGCAAACGTGCCGGAGATGCCGGCACATCGTGACGCCGTGCGCGTCGAGACGATGAAGGCGCGACTCTCGGCCGATCTCACCGAATCACTCTCGCTCACGGCGCTGGCCGAGGCCGTCGATCTCTCACCCTTTCATGCCGCACGGTTGTTCTCACGCGAGACGGGCCTCGCGCCGCATGCGTGGCGCAATCAGCTGCGTCTGGTACGCGCGTTGCCCGCCCTTCGGGCGGGGACGTCGGCCACCGACGTCGCGGTGGCACACGGGTTCAACGACCTGTCCCATTTCACTCGTCATTTCCGGCGTGCGTTCGGCGTGTCGCCCGGGAAGTGGAGCGTTCGGCCGAAGGAGTGAGGTCGGTGGCCCTCTCGTTGGCAGCGTCATGCACCCACGTCAGGAAGTCCCGTAACGGCCGCGACTTGTCGGCATCGCGCGGCACCAGTGTGACGTAAGTCGCGCCTGGCACCTGAACGTCCGGAAAAGGCATGGCCAGACGGCCGGCGGCCAGTTCGCGCCCGAGCGTCGGCGTGCAACCGATCCCCAGTCCCAGCCTGTCGATGACGGCTTGCAAGCTCACGTGGTAGTGGTCGAAGCGATGGAATCGCACTGGCCGCAAAGCGGGCACGCCGGCGGCACTCAGCCAGTCCTCCCACGCGCCCACGCGGGTCTGTGTCGCGACGAAGGCATGCTTCGCGAGATCCTTCAAACGCCGTAGGGGGATGGCGTCGAGCAGCGCGGGCGCAGCGACGACGCTCGCCTGCTCGGTGAACAGCACGGCCTTCTCGTAGGGCTGCCATTCGGGACGCGGCGGCGGATCGCGCCGCATCGCGACATCGAAGCCGCCGCGAAACGCCGGGTCGGCGCTGCTCGATGTGGTCACGACCACTTGCACGTCGGGATGCGACGCGTGAAACGCGGGCAAGCGTGCGATCAGCCAATGCATGGCGAGCGTGGTTTGCGCATTCACGCGCACGATACGGGTTTGCGGCGCTTTGCCGAAGCGCAGGGCAGCATCGTCAATCCGGTCGAATGCCGCACTGATCTCGGCGGCGAACGCGCGGGCATGGTCGGTTGCGACGTTACGTTGCCCCTGCCTGACGAACAACGTCTGCCCAAGCCAATCTTCCAGCAGCGCGATCTGACGGCTCACCGCCCCATGAGTGATCGACAATTCCTGCGCGGCCGCGCTGAGACTTTCGGCGCGTGCGGCCGTCTCGAACACACGTAACGCGTGCAACGGGGGGGGTTGACGACGCGACATCCTGAGCCCTCATCGGTGACATGACATTGGAGTTGTGACTTTTTATCACGGAACTCATGCCAATTTGTCGATGGTGTGAGTCTTCGTCATGCTTTATCGTCCTACTCATGGCTCACGCGGCACAAGGCGGGGTGAGCGCGCAGGCAAACGACGAGGCAAGCATGCTGGCAGGGCTATTCGGGCTTTATGAGGGACACGCGTGGGGGATGGCGATGATTGCCGTCGTGGGTACGGCGGCGGGAGCGGTGAGCGGCGTGGTCGGCACCGGGTCGTCGATGATGCTGCTTCCCGTGCTGGTCTACACGTATGGTCCGAAGCAGGCTGTGCCGATCATGGCCGTCGCTGCGATCATCGGAAACGTCTCGAAGGTGCTGGCCTGGTGGCGCGACATCGACTGGCGCGCCGTGATGGCTTACTCGCTGCCCGGCGCGCCGGCCGCGGCACTTGGCGCACGCACCCTGTGGAGTCTGCCGGCCACGGTCGTCGACATCGCGTTGGGACTGTTCTTCATCGCCATGGTGCCGGCGCGGCACTATCTGCACCGCAAGCAATGGCGACTTGCGCTCTGGCAGTTGGCGGCTGCCGGTGCGCTCATCGGCTTCCTCACCGGCATCGTGCTCTCCACGGGGCCGCTCAGCGTGCCGGCGTTTGCCGCGTATGGCTTATCGGGGGGCGCATTCCTCGGCTCGGAGTCGGCCAGTTCCGTGCTGATCTACGTCGCCAAAGTGCTGATGTTCTCCGACCTTGGCGCATTGCCGCCCGAGGCGTGGGCCAACGGACTGATCGTCGGCCTGACGTTGATGCTCGGTACCGTTCTCGGCAAGCACTTCGTGCTGGGCCTGACCCCGGCAGTGTTTCAGCGCTTGCTCGATACGATGCTCGTCGTCTCCGGCGGCGTGATGCTCAGCGCCGCTTGGCGTTGACGTTCACGCCCGTTCGAGGCGGGCGGCGATCAGGTTGAGCGCCGACCAGAGGGTGATGGCGACACCGCCGCCCTAAGCCGGGCACCGGCATTGGCACGGCCCAAGTCTGCGCAACGTAGGTAACGCGCAACGTCCGCGCGATCACCCGGTCAGAAGGATGAGCAAGATTGCCCTCAAACCCGGCAATGCGGCGACAATGGCGTGCGGATTTCCCGCCGGAGCCAGACATCATGCTGACGGTTCATCACCTGAACAACTCCCGCTCTCAGCGCGTGCTATGGCTGCTCGAAGAGCTGGGCGTTCCGTACGAACTGCGCCGTTACGAGCGCGACCCCAAGACCATGCTCGCCCCGCCGGAATTGCGTCAGGTGCATCCGCTAGGCAAGTCGCCGGTGGTGACCGACGGCGAACTGACGCTGGCCGAGTCGGGGGCAATCATCGAGTATCTGGTGGAGCGCTACGGGCAGGGCAGGCTCGCGCCGCCACGCGACACGCCGCAGCGGCTGCGTTGGACGTACTGGCTGCACTATGCGGAAGGATCGGCGATGCCGCCGCTCTTGCTCAAGCTTGTGGCGTTGCGCATTGCGAGTGCGCCGATGCCGTTCTTCGTGCGGCCCATCGCCCGCAAGATCAGCGATACCTTGCAGTCGAGCTTCGTCGACCCGCAGTTGACACTGCATTTCGGGTACGTCAACGACGCGTTGACGAAGACTGGCTGGTTCGTCGGCGACAGTTTCAGCGCGGCGGACATTCAGATGAGCTTTCCGCTCGAAGCCGCCACCGCGCGTGCCGACGGGCAAACGTCGTGGCCCGCCATTGACGACTTTCTCAAACGTATCCATGCCCGAGACGCGTATCAACGTGCGCTGGCGCGCGGCGGACCGTATGAACTGCTAAGCTGATCGCTCGCCAATGCAACGCTAACGCCACCCAACTCAAACATCATGAAAACGCCCATCGCTTCGAGGCTTGCCATGGCCGTCGCCGCTGCCACTCTCTCGGTCGTCGCGACCGTTTCCGTTCACGCCGCCGAGGGCATGCCGCCGGTGCCCGGCGCCGCCATTTCTGCGGCTGTCGCAGCACCCGCTGTGTCGGCGTCGCAGATGGCGGCCAACAAGCAGGCAGTGCTCGCGTTCTACGACGCCGGCCTCAACCGCAAGGATTTCGAGGCAGCGCGACAGTATCTCGGCGCGCAGTACATCCAGCACAATCCGAACGCGGCCGATGGTGTTGAAGGGTTCGGCAAGTTTCTGGACTTCCTGCGCAAGAATCAGCCGGACTCGCATAGCGATATTGTCCGGGCGTTCGCCGATGGCGATTACGTGATTCTGCATGTGCGCAAGGTGCCCCATCCGGGGGATCTGCCCATCGCCATCGTCGACATTTTCCGTCTGGACAAGGGCAAGATCGTCGAGCACTGGGACGTGTCGCAACAGGTCCCGGCAAAGACCGTCAGCGGCAACCCGATGTTCTGATCAGGCGGCTGCGGCGAATCATGCCTGCCCGGAGAACAACCGTTTGCAGTGCTCCAGATAGGCGGCTTCGTGTTCGCTTGTGAGTTGCACAACGCTGTTCCAGAGCCATACCGGGGAATCGATCGACTTTGATCGGTTGCGCAGCAGATCGGCCTGCCACGCGCGACAGGTGGCGTTGTCCATCTGCCGCGCGTGCGCCTGCCCGACGACACGTCCAAGATAGCGGGCCACCTCGGCGGCGTCGTCGCGGGTGAGCGTCTCGATGTCGAGCTTCAGATCCTGCGGAAGGAGTTCACGGATCACGATCGAGCGGTCCATGAAGCGCGCTGCCCGCATCCGCTCGCCCAGCGACGGCGAGAGATGGCGGGCACCTTTGACCACACGCTCGGCGTTGTCGCGCGGCATGCGCACCCCCGAGTAGCGCGGTGCAGCGGCTTTCACACCTTCTTTCAGATCCATCAGACACAGATCGTCGCCTTGTACCACGCCGCCGTCTACGTCGAGCAGCACGGCGTAACGCAGACGCCCCAGAGAACTGCATCCTTTGACCCAGTAAGCGGCGTCGAGCACCTCGACATGCCCGTCACTCGGGCGTCCGCGCAGCGATGTCGCGAGGCTGGCGATGGCGTCGACCTGAAACAGCGCATCGATGTCCTGTTGCTCCGCCTTGCTGAGCGGCCAGAAGCGGCGGCCCAGCGGAATCTTCGGACGAATGTCCTCAATACGCTCCAGCGCGAGATGCTTCCACGAGCGCTTGACCGCGCGCCGCATGATGAGATCGACGATGGCAGGCCGCGTGTCGTCTTCCTTATCGGTCTTCCCGGTCTTCGCTTTGCCGATGCGCTTGCCCGATTTGGATTTGCGTGGTGCGTCGCCGTTTGCAGCGTCTTCGTCGCGCTCGAACGCCGAGGCATAGCCATGCGTGAGCGCTTCGAGCATCTGAATGATGGTCAGGCCAGACAGCGCTGAGCCGCGCGCGGCGCTGGCCAGCGAGAGCGCCAGTCGGATCAGGTCGTGGACGGGATTGCCGATGACGGTCTGATCGAGATCCCGGATCAGCACATCGACGCGGCCATGCGCATCGGCCAGCGGGCCGAGATTGCCGGTATGGCAGTCGCCGCAGATCCAGATGGCCGGTCCTTGCGGCAGATTGACATCGGCCTCGTCGAGCCATTCGTAAAAACGGGCCGTGCTGCCTCGCACATAGGCGTGAGGCGAGCGCGCCATCTTGCGCTCGCGCTCACGGGTGAGTCGTTCCCACCGGACCTCGGGTGTGGCCCATCGTGTCTTCTTGCTGCGCTTGCCGTTCGCCATTCGACGCTCCCTGAGTGCACACCGCCCGGCCGTCTGTGCTGCCGGGGCGATGTCGTGCCCCCAGTGTCGGTGAAATGTCCGCCAAGTGGCAAGCCGCGAGCGTGCGTCGACCTCGGCGAGGGGGGCGTGTCGCGCCCCTGGGCACCCTCGAATGTCATCCGGGTAATGCTCAGGCACAACGCCCCGCGTCATGCCCGAGTCATGCCCGAGTGATGCGTTAGCCGGCCGAAGCACACACGTCGACAATCTGCTCGCGCAGCCAACGATGCGCCGGGTCGACGTCACGCCGTGCGTGCCATATGGCCTGAAAGGGGAACGGCGGGATCGGGAAGGGAGCGGCGAAGCGGCGCAACTGGCGGTCGTGACGCAACGGTGCCACCGAGCGCTCGGCCACCGTGAGCACAAGGTCGGTGCCGGCGATCAATTCGGGGGCGATGCTCCAGTGCGGCAACGTCACGGCAACGCGTCGCGCGTGTCCTAGTCCCGCAAGCGCCTGATCGATTTCGTTGTCCGGCCCCGGGCGCATTGCCACGAGCACATGCGGCCGTGCGAGCCATGCCGCCAGTGACAGACCGCCGCGCGTGGGCAATGTCGCACGGTCGGCCACACAGACGAACGATTCGTTGAACAGCGTCTGCGTCTGTAGTTCGCCGGGCAAATCATGGAACACCCCCAACGCCAGATCGATTTCGCCATCAAGCAATTGAGTGAGCATCGCCTCGCGACTAGCTTGCGACGAAGCCAGGTCCACGCCCGGCGCTCGCTCACGCAGACGCCGGGTCAGCGCAGGCAATGCCACGCGCGCGCCATAGTCGGACAACGCCACGCGAAACGTGCGTCGTGCTCTGCGCGCGTCGAACGCCGGGGCGTGCAATAGCCCCTGCAACTGATCCAACGCGTCTTCGAGCGGCCGTCGAAGTTCGATGGCCCGCGCCGTCAACGTCAGTCCGCCATCTCGCCGCACCAGCAGCGGATCGTCGAAGATTCCCCGCAATTGCGCCAATGCGTGACTCACGGCCGGTTGGCTGCGATGCAACCGCAACGCCGCGCGCGATACGTGACGCTCGGCGAGTAACGCGTGCAGCGTGAGCAGCAGATTCAGGTCGATCCGACGAAGATCATCCATTTGGCGAATAGTTTGTGTGAAAATTAAGAATTTCCATTATTGAAATGGATGATTCAGGCTAATGGCAAGTGATATTTACGTGAGAGGTCACACCATGAATCCTTCCTTTTCCTCCTCGCTTTCGTCCTCGCTTTCCGCCACCGCGTTGCTGCCGCTTGCCATCGCCATGCTCGCCGGCGCGGTCGTACCGTTTCAGGCAGGTAGCAATGCGGCACTGGGGCGCGCACTGGGTCATCCGCTTTGGGCAACGGTGGCGTCGCTACTGGTCAGTCTCATTGTGGTGCTGCCGGTATTGCTTGCCATGCGGGCCGG
This sequence comes from Pandoraea fibrosis, assembly GCF_000807775.2. Lineage (NCBI taxonomy): Bacteria > Pseudomonadati > Pseudomonadota > Betaproteobacteria > Burkholderiales > Burkholderiaceae > Pandoraea > Pandoraea fibrosis. Next base: position 3,350,590 of record NZ_CP047385.1, read on the forward strand.
CGCCCCGGATATCGGTGCGGCCATCCGTGGGCCTTGGTGGCAGTGGATCGGCGGTATCGCGGGCGTTGCCTATATCACGGCGGCGCTGATATTGACGCCGCGTCTGGGCGCCGCAAATTTCATTGTGTGCGTGGTGGCAGGGCAAGTCGTGGCCTCGCTCGTCATCGACCACTTCGGACTGATGGGCCTGGCAGCCAGGCCAGCCAATCTGGCGCGCGTGGCAGGTGTGGCGCTCATCGTGGCGGGCATGCTCGTGGTGCAGTGGGGGACACGCGCCGCACCGGCAAGTGCGACGGCCGCTGTCGGGTCCTGAGCGCCTGGATGGCTCTGATATACGAGATTTGCGTTGTTTTGGTGCCATTGTCCATCCGTGGACAGCCTTGCTGCGTGGGTGTTTGCGGGCGGTTTGACGATTTCGTCGTCCGCACGCTCAAGTTTCGTCAAAAGGGCTCGTTAAGTCTCGTCAGGGGTACCGAGAGAGACAGTGGCCTGTTGCGCGTGCCGGCAGTGGGCTGAAATTACGATCCGCAGGACGAACCGCGCAAGGCAATGTTCAACAATCTGAGTATCAGCAAACGGCTCGCAGCCGCTTTTTCCATCAATGTCGTCATGTTGTTGGTGGTGGCTGTGGTGGCGGTGACGAAAATGGCGACGATGGACACGAATACCCAGCTCATCGTGTCCGACCTCAACAACAAGATTCTGGAGTTTCACGGGCTGAAGGATCGGGCGGCGAACATCGCCGTGGTGCTGCGCGATATCGTGATGTCGGAAGATGCATCGCAGCTCGACGCGCGTCTGGCCAGAATCGACGAACTGAACGCCGCCAACCGCAAGAGCATTGCGGGCATGGCGACGATCTTTTACACGGAGAAGGGCAAGGCGTTGTACCGCACGCTGACAGAAGCCAGCGCCGAATACGCGAAGCAGCTCGATGCCATCAAGGGGCTGGTGCGCAGCGGCAATTACGCGCAGGCCAAGACCGAACTGCTGGGGCCGGTGCAGAAGGCACAGTTGGCATTCTTCTCGCCGCTCGACGATCTCATGGGCGTGGGCAAGGCCGTCAGCGCCAAGGAAGCCGCCGATGCGAATGCCGCCTACGCGTCGGCGCGCCTGTGGTTGCTGATTGCGCTGCTGGCGTCCGTCGGGATCTCTGTGGTGTCGGGGGTGGCGATTGTCCGGTCGGTCACGCGTCCGGTGCGCGCTGCGGCGCAAGGAGCCGCGGCGCTCGCGAGCGGCGATCTGACGCATCGGGTGAAGGCGACGCAGTCCGACGAGATCGGGCAGATGGCCAACGCGCTCGACACGGCGGTCGAACAATTGGCGCATCTGGTGCGCAATATTCAGGGCGCGTCGGGGGCGATCGACAATGCCGCGCGGGAGATTGCGCAGGGCAACACCGATTTGTCGCAGCGTACCGAGGAGCAGGCGGCGTCGCTGGAGGAGACGGCGGCGTCGATGGAAGAGCTGACGTCGACCGTGCGTCAGAACGTCGAACATGCGATGCAGGCGCGCCGTCTGTCGCAAGACGCGTCGGGCGCCGCCGATGCCGGTTCGCAGAGCGTGCGTGCCGTCGTCGAGACGATGCAGGCGATGGCCAGCGCCTCGGCGCGCATGAGCGACATGATCAAGGCCATCGAAGGGATTGCGTTCCAGACCAATATTCTGGCGCTCAATGCGGCGGTGGAAGCGGCGCGCGCAGGTGAGCAAGGGCGAGGCTTCGCGGTGGTCGCCGGTGAAGTGCGCACGCTTGCACAGCGTTCGGCCGGCACCGCCAAGGACATTCGAGAACTGATTGCGGCATCCATCCAGCAGGTCGAGGACGGCACGTCGCGTGTCGAAGTGGCCGGCCGCACGATGGATCAGATCGTGGTGTCGGTGCGGCGCGTGAACGAACTGATCGCCGAGATTGCCGCCGCGAGCGAAGAACAGGCACGGGGTATCGAGCAGGTGAACCAGGCGGTTACGCAGATGGATCAGGTTACGCAGCAGAACGCCGCCCTGGTGGAAGAGGCGGCGGCTGCGGCCGAACATATGCGTCAGCAGGCCGCCGATCTGGTCGGCGAAACCGCGAAGTTCCGGGTGGACGGCGGCGACAGTCTTTCGCTCGATGCGCCCCGATATGCGCCGACGCTGACGGCGTTGGCCGGTACATCCCGGCAGGCCGGCCTTGAACCGACGGCGCAGCGCAGGGGACAACAGCGCGCAGCCGCCTGACGCCATAGCGTCAGGCGCGCTCGCGCAGCACATCACCCCCCGTCGGACATCAGGCCGCGGTGGCCGCCCTGGTGCCGAATTCGGCGTCGATGGCGGCGACCGCCTCCACCAACTGTTGCGCCAGCGTTGGCGATGCGCTCGTCATCGGTGCCCGCAACACGTCCATCAACAGCCCTTCGCGCGCGAGCCACGCCTTGACCGGGCCGGGATTCGCCTCCGCGAACAGCAGCTTCACGACCGGCATCAGCGCGTGGAACAGCGAGCGGGCCACGTCAAGCTGCTGCGCTTGGACTGCGCGATACAACGCTGCGAAGTGCGCCGGCCGGCAATGCGATGAGGCGATGATCGCGCCGTGACCGCCCATCGTCAGCGTGGACAGCAACTGATGATCCTCGCCCGCGAGAACGGACAAGCGGCCGTCGGCGATGAGCGCCTGTGTTGTGTGGGCGTTGCCGCCACAATCCTTGATCGCGCGAATGTTGCCGTGACCCGCGAGCGCGAGCAATGTCTCGAGCGTGAGCGTCGCGCCGGTGCGATAGGGAATGTCGTACAGCACGAGCGGTGCGCGCGAGTGGTCCGCCAGCGTCTGAAACCAGTCGACAAGCCCTGCCTGCGACGGTCGTATGTAATACGGCGCGGGGGTCAGCACGCCTGCCAACGGGAGCGTGTTGAAGGCGTCCAGGCGAGCGAGTGTGTGGCCCAGATGGTTGCCCGCTAGCCCGGCAATGACCGGCAAATCGCAGGCCTCTGCCAGCACGGTGTCGAACACGGCAAGCTGCTCGGCGTCGTCGAGGGCCGCCGCTTCGCCCGTCGTGCCGCAGATCACAAAGCCGGCAATCCCCGAGCGACGGTAATGGGCGACGAGCCGACGTAACGCAGCGTGGTCGACCGGTGTGTCGCCGCCATGGCGCAAGAATGGCGTAACGAGCGGCAGCCAGATGCCGCGAAAGGCCGGCGTACCGGCGGCGGTGTTCGAGGTGGACGACGCCGATGAGACCGGCGACGAGGCGTAATGGGTATGACGTTGCGCGACTTGCATGAGTGTCTCCCTGGACCGTACGTAGGCAAGGAACGTGGGGTGACCTGTACGGAAACCGAACAGCGGCGCGACGCAATGGGTCAGACGCGTGGGAGAACTTCAGGGCAGGGGCCGGGTGATGCTGGGTGCGCCAGGCGCAGGGCGGGACTGCCGGGTCCACGTGGCTATTCCGTCGCTCAACTGACGGAACAGCACGCTCCGGTCAGTTGAGCGACTGTTTTTTGCTTTTGACGAACGCACCCCGCTGTCCCATCGGGACAACGCGCAAACGCGGCGAGAGGTGGATGCTGGAATTCGTCATGCGGCGACTCTATACGCTTTGCGCGGGTGACGTCAAGCGCGTCGACAGTGGGCGTGGGGAGAGATCGTCGGCGAATATCCCGGGTGCGCGCGAATGCGACATTGAAATTTTGTAGCCGATCGCCGCAAGACATAGGAAGTTTCGATGACATAGCACCGAACGGCATCGCAGATCGCGTAGTCGAACGGGCATCATAGGGCCGGGACATTCCAACGACACGACTGCTTTTCCGGGAGGGCAATATGCAATCACGACACATCACCGCGCGCGGCGCATGGCTGGCCGGCGCTGCATTGCTCACGAGCTCTGTCGCCATGGCGCAGGAGTTGCCCAAGGGCGAACCCGCGCAGGGCGGGGGCACTGAGTTGGGGTCGCCTGTCGCAGGCGAAGACGTAACGCATTCCCCGGCGAAGGTGGTGCGCACGGCGCAGCCGACGGCAGGGCTCGATGCCGAGTTCGTCGACAACGCGCAAAAGGCGGGCAAGGCGGAAGTGCAGGCGAGTCAGGTGGCGTTGCAGCGTTCAAACAATGCCGCCGTCAAGCGCTTCGCACAGCAGATGGTGACGGACCACAGCAAGGCCAATGAAGCGCTGCGCCAACTGGCCGCGAAGAAGGGTGTGAGTGTGCCGAATGACCCTGGCGTCAATCCCGACGTCGAAGCGCTCAAGCGGAAAAAGGGGCGTGAATTCGATGTCGCCTATATCGCGCTTGTCGGACCCGAAGCGCACGAGAAGGCCGTCGCCCTTTTCCAGACGGAATCCGAAAAGGGGCAGGACCCGGACTTGCGCGAATTCGCGCGTCAGGCGCTGCCCACGCTACGCCATCATCTGAGCGAGGCGCGCGAAGTGTCCGCCAAGGTGGAGATGGGGAAATAAGGACGTATCGCTGGAGCGTCGCCGATGACCCGGAGGGGCGCCGGCGACGGACAATGCACGGCAATTACCGATATCAATCGGCATCAACCGGCAACCGCACGGTCGAGCGCAGCGATATCGATCTTGTGCATGGTCATCATTGCCTCCATGGCACGGCGCGCCATCGCGACGTCCGGGCTCGTGACGAGATCCAGCAGTCGCTGCGGCGTGATCTGCCACGAGAACCCCCATTTGTCCTTGCACCAGCCGCACGCCGATTCCGTGCCGCCATTGCCGACGATCGCGTTCCAGTAGCGGTCGGTCTCTTCCTGACTGTGCGTGAGCACCATGAAGCTCACCGCTTCGTTCGGCTTGAATTCGGGGCCGCCGTTCAGGCCGACGAATCGCTGGCCGAGCACGGTGAATTCCACCGTCAGATCGTCTCCCTGGCCGATGCCGGGAATCGGTGAGGCATGGCCCGCGTCGACATGACTATCAGGGAACGTTGCGGCATAGAAATTCGCCGCCTCACGAGCCTGTCCCTGATCGAACCACACACATGTCACTAGCTTCGTCATTGCAGTCTCCTGTCGTCTCCGCTGTCGTGAGCGGTCATCACGCCTTCCATGCTAGTCGACATCTGCCCGAGAAGGTAGGTCTCCATGTCGTCGAAACGAAAACCGACATCGACCGCGAATTGTTTTCCGGAATGTCGGGGGCTGGCTTTGAATCGCGGTTTCGCGAACGACGCCGCTCAAGCGCGAACATTATTAATAAGTCGTTGGATATGTGTCCGAACGGATTTTTATCGTTGGCGGAAATTCATTGCGCGACGACTCTATATCAACGCAATTCGAAGGTAAGAATTTTTTAATTCGTCATCCAATGTATTTTTCAAAGAATTGTTACGAATAAATCGCGCTGCATCAGTCCTTGCCGACCGTCGTCCGTCGACAAAACGCCCCGTGGTAAGGCCGCCACGGGGAGGATTACGGTGGTTGCCAATTTGAATTTGCCAAGTGACAATCAGCTTCACCACCCGGCAGCACAAAAAATAACGGAAAAGTCCGGGAAGGGGCGAAACGGATAAGAACGGGGATAAGATGGCCGCCAAATTGGTGAAGTATTCGCGCGACGGGGTGATTTATTACGAAATTCGAGGCGCTTTGCCGGACGGTACGAGATATGTGGAGCGGGTGGGATTTAGCGAACGAGAGTTGGAATTCCGGCATCTCGTAGCGGGCAGAATCAGGCTGCTGCGTACCGAGTACGCGGCGGCGTGCCGGAAATGCCGGTCCGAATGTGTGACGGATGTCGCCACGCCGGGCTGGGTGAAACAACTGATCTTTTGAGTCGCGCGCCGCAGAGCAGGCAATGGCCAGTGTTGTGTTGTCACGGTGATGAAATATTCACATGTTGAGATTGTCATATGCAGGTCCGACGCTTTGTGTCCGTTCGAAATAAATGGAATTCGTAACAAAAGACGTCCTGGCGAGTTGCATGGAGCTGCTGCTGGACGCGGTTTTTCTCGTCAATCAGGCCGGCACTCTGGTGTACGTGAGTCCGGCTTGCGAGCATATTCTCGGGTACTCCTCACAGGAATTGATGGGGCGCTCGATGATCGATTTCGTGGCGAAGGAAGACCGCGAGCGCACGATTGAAGAGTCGAAGCGGGTGATGTCGGGACAGCCGCGCATCGGCTTCGAGAATCGTTACCTCCACAAGGACGGGCATTACGTCCACATCATGTGGTCTGCCCGCTGGTCCGACGAACATGGACTGCGTATCGGGGTGGCGCGCGACGTATCGGCCAAGAAGCACGCCGAGGCGCTGCAACGCGCAACCTACTCGATCTCCGAAGCGGCGCACGACGCGGCGGACGTTCGCACCCTCTGCAAGGCCGTTCACGACACGCTTTCCACGCTGTTTCCCATCCACGCCATCGTGGTCGCGACGTGTGACGTCGAACTGATGACTTGGGAGCGGGCCTATCAGTATCGCGAGAGTGCTGACGTACCGGTGCTCGACTGGTCGCAGGCAGAGGCGCTGTCTACCCGGGCCACGAATGCTCAGCAAACGCAGTGGCGGCGATTCGAGACGGTGTCCGTCGATGGACGCGACCTGCCGTTCGCGCAGTGGCATGGAGACCCCCTTTCGCCCGAGGAAACCGCAGCGCCCGGCACGCATGCGTTGGCCGTGCTGCCCATGTACACGGCGCGGCGCGCGGTGGGCACACTCATGATCTACGGACCGTCCGGTGCGTTGCATGCGGAGACGGCGCAGCGCCTGCTCGCGTTCGTCTGCGATCAGACTGCGCTGGCGATCGAGCGCAAGCAACTGATCGACGACCTGTACAAGGCGGCACGTTTCGACGAACTGACCGGCCTGCCGAACCGCCGTACCTTTGGGGAGTTCGCCAGCGAGGCTGTGCGACGTGCGCAACGCACCAATGGCAAGCTGGCGCTGCTTTTTGCCGATGTTGACGGATTCAAGGGGGTGAACGACAGTCTTGGCCATGCCGCGGGCGACGTGCTGCTCAAAGAGATCGGCCGTCGGATGAAAGCGGGGGTGGCGGAGTGTGGTTTTGTGGCGCGTCACTCCGGCGACGAGTTTGTCGCTTTGGTCCAGGACGCGGAGATCGTGGAACGGATCGACTTTGCCGTGACGCGTCTGCGCTCGGAGATCGAGCAGGCCATCTCGGTGAACGACGCTAGTCTGACCGTGCGCGTGAGCGTTGGCGTGGCGGTGTTCCCCGACGATGGCGAATCAATGAGCGAACTCATTCGTGTGGCCGATCAGCGCATGTATGCGAACAAGTCCGAGCGCAAATCCGGCGGCGCCAGCTTTCTGGAACGGTTGATGTAAGGCGCGTCGGGACGTCCGCCATGGGGGGCCATGGCGCGGGCTTACCCAAGTGTCTGCGTCGGCCAGACCATTTCGATTTCGACGGCGATCGAGCGTGCCAGACCATCGAGGTCAGGGAACAGCGATGCGTTCGTCACGTTCATCCGGTAGAGCCATTTCATGGCGTCCGCGCGCAGTGCGACCGGCAGCACGATCTTGCGCAGCAGCGGCTCGTCGCTTTCGTAGCCGTCGAGAATGCGATGCAGCGGCCGGTCGATCACCCCCGGCACAACCAAGGTGCCCGATTGCGCGATCAGGCGGCCATCCATCTCTTCCGGCTCGCCGAACCAGACCACTTCATTGTCGTTGCCGAGAAAGTACTTCTCCATGTTCCCTTTCACACGCGGATCGATCGTATCGCGCGTGAGCCACGGCGCATGGCGCGGGCGGGCGCGGTCGTCGTACAGCGCAGGGGTATTCAGGGCGAAGATGGCCGAATCGCTCGTCGCGCGCTCCAGCGCGAAGAAGGCGGCGACGAAGGGCGACTTCGTGAAGTCCAGCAAACGGGTGGGGGCGCCGTGGTGTTGCATCAGCCCGAGGCAACGCAGGTCGTCGTGCAGCAGTTCGGGCCAGGGCACATGGTTATGCGCCTTGCGCCGGAAGATGCGGATGGCACGCGCTTCGCGACTGCGCCACTGCTCCTTGTCGGACACATAGGCGTGCAGATACCGCGAGAGCGAACTTTGCAGGTGCCAACGCGCATCCTGCTGCCCGCGAAAGGCCCAACCTTCGAAGCGGGAGGACAATTCCATGAAATCCTTCCAGCTTTCGACGACGGTGGTGTCCATAGTGGGCGAAATCCTTGAGTTGGCGTGCCATGACGCCATGCCATTTTTGTGAGGACGCCAAGGCACCGCAAGCGATGCATGGCGTCGGCCACTATAGTACGGCGTCTGTGACAGCTCAAGCGTGCGTCGTGCGAAACCGGGAAACCGCGAGATCAACTTACCCGGCCGTTGCGCGGTCTGCCAGACTCGCCAGCCACGCCCCCCCATACAGACCGAGACCGAAGACGCTGTGCGTCATGAGGCTGCGCAGTCTGGCCTGTGCGGGGTTGGGCGCCTTCGATGCCGCAATGCCTGCGCCGAGCGCCGGTTGCAAGACGAAGAACGGCGCCACGATGGTGACAATGCCGAAGGCCAATGCCGGCACGAGCGTAGGCGCGCGCAGCCACGCCGGGCCGGCGAGACCGACGAGACAGGCAGCGAACCCCACGCCAATGGCGTAATGGGCGAACCATCCCAATGCCCTTTCCCCTGCGACCGGCAACGCGTGCCCAATGCCCGCGTGGGCGAAACGTCCGGTCCGCATATGTCCCAGCCATCGGCCGACCAACGCGTAATCGAGCGATGCCATGCCAAACGCACGTCGTAGAAACACCGCCCAGAGGTCCATCACTACGGTAGCGAAAATGCCCATCGCCAGCACCTGAGCGACGAGGAACGACAGAACTTCGGGGGCGGTTGTCATGTTCGACTCCTGAATGCCAGTGGAGCGGCAGGCTGAGCAATGCCGCCGCGATTGAGGCACTATACGAACTCAAGTCAACTTGAAGTCAAGCGGGGGCGTCGACATGACACTGGACATTGGCGAAGTCGTGGCGCGGGCAGGGGTGCCGCCGTCGACCTTGCGCTATTACGAGGAGAAGGGGCTGATTGCAGCGACGGGGCGGCGCGGGTTGCGTCGTCAGTACGATGCGTCGGTCTTGCAGACGTTGGCGCTGATCGCGCTGGGCCGAGCCGCCGGGTTTTCGCTGGACGACATCGCCGGGATGTTGCTGCCGCAAGGCAAAGCGAGCATTGATCGCGCGAGGCTGACGGCAAAAGCCGATGACATCGACCGGACCATACGGCAACTGAGCGCGCTGCGCGACGGGCTGCGACACGCGGCCGTCTGCCCCGCGCCGGAGCATTTGGCGTGCCCGCAGTTTCAACGGCTCATGCGGCTCGCCAGCGTGAAAGGGGGGAGGATAGCCGCGACGGACCCGCCATCGCTGTCACGCCGCAAGGCGACCGCGAAACGGTAGAAGCGGTAGAAACGGGGGACGTGAAGCGTGCCGGCAGCAACGGGCGGGCATCCCGGAGGTGACCGCCCGTGGTTCATTGCATCGGGCAAACGCTCGCGAGACTGCGCGGCGTTGCAGGCGTCGCACGCAACTCGCGCTGCGTTTCCGGTGTGCCGATGAGCGTCATCAACCCGCAGGCGAGCGATCCGCGCCAGTGGAGGTAATCGTGACCAGTCGCTGTCGACGCATACGTCACGTCATACCCCTTCGCGCGCAATACGTCGCGCATGTGCCGGCCTGACGTGCCGATGCCGGTCGGCCCGCGCCGGTCTTCGAACAGTCCCGACTCAAGGTAGAACTTCACTGGCAGACGTGGGCCGTCGGCGTACTGGCGGATCAGCCAGCCGGACTCGCGCGTTGCGGTGTCGCCTTGTGACGGTGCCCACCAATAGGACCCCGACTGCGACAGCACATTACCGAACCACTGGGGGGCAATGTGCGCCGCCCATGCGGAAGCCAGCCCGCCATAGCTGGACCCGGCGACCACGGTGCGTGTAGCGGGTGCCGACACGCCTTGTGACTTCGCCCACGGCATCAACTCGTCGGACAGGAACCGCGCGAACGCCGGATTCGGTGGCAACTCCTTGCCTCGCGTGCCGCCGTCGATAACGCCGACGATCAGCGCAGCCGTGCGCGGAATTCGTCCCTCGGCGATGAGGTTGTCGAGAATGACGGGCGTGGGTACCGTGTTCACATAGGCATGCGCGTCGAATACGACGAGCAAGCCTTGCGAGGCATCGTCCGCGCGATACCCGGCAGGACGATAGAGGTAGACATCGCGCGTGTTGCCCAGCGCTTTACTGGTAAAACGTATCGCCTGCACGGCGCCGGCGGGCACGTTCGCGCGCCGATCGATCCATGGTTGGGGCGGCGCGCCCGGCAGGGTGACCGACGACTTCACACTGCGCTTGCCATCGAACCCTTCAACGATGAACGGGTGACGATTAAGCGGGTCGGCCTGTAACGTTTTCACCACGGCACGGCGACGTTCCATCGCGGTACCTTCCAGATCGGGAACGTCCGGCGCGAGCTGATACGACAGACGCGCCGAGTCGGGCACGACGTAGCTTCGGTACCAGACATCGCTGGTGCCGAGTTGACGCATATCGTCATGGTCGCCCGAAGGGGCCCCCAGAATGCGCACGTTACGCGGATGCCCGCGCCACAGGAACGTCAGCAGCGAGACTTTACCGGGCGGCTGCGCCAGCAGCGACGCCGACTCATCGCCCGTCACCGTCCCTTGCGGGATGGCTTCGATCATGGGCGTGCCCGACGTGCTGACTTCCTGCCAGAACGCATCGGTGCTGCCGCCTGCGCACAATGAGGCATTCAATGCCAGCAAACGCGGGCTGACGAGTCCAAGCCGGTATTTCGGCGCGTGCAGATCGCCGGTACACGCGTCATGCGACGTTTTGGGGGGGAGCGTGCCCGCCTGAACGTCGGTCACGGCAACGCTCATCAGCGTAACGATGGCCGCGAGTGCGGCGCGGGTCATGGGACGTGTCATGACGAACCTTAGAAATCGATGCTGGCGGAGAGCTTGACCGTGCGCGGCGCGTTCTGGATCACGTATCCATCGTTAAACGTGCCAGACCAGGCAATACGATTGGTGACGTTTTCCACGGCGGCGCGAAAGACCACGCCTTTGCCGTAAAGACGTGTGGCATAACGCGCGCCAATGTCGTAACGCGTCCAGCCGCCGATCTGTTGTGTGTTGGCGGAGTTCACGTATTGCGCGCTGGTGCTGATCATCCGTCCCGTGAGGGTGACGCCGGGCACCCACGGCAAATCCCATTCGGTGCCGAGGTTCGCCGTCCATTTCGGCACGCCGTAGGGCGTATTGCCGTTGTAGAGATTGCCGGCGGTCTTGGTCAATTCGCCACGGGTGTAGGCCACGCCGCCCAGCACCCGCCAGCGCGGTGTGAACTCGCCGAACACATTCCATTCCACGCCACGGTTGCGTTGCTCGCCGTCGGGGTTGTAGGTGTTGGTCGCCACGTCCTTGATCATGCCGGGCTTGGTGATCTGGAAGAACGACAACGTGTTCGAGAAACTGCCCGCGTCCCACTTCACGCCGACTTCCGCTTGCTTGCTGCGATACGGGGCGAAGACCTGACCGTAGTTGGCGGCACTCACATCGGTGACCATGCCACCTTGCGTGAGACCTTCGATGTAGTTGCCGTACAACGAGACGTTCGGGCCGAACGGCTTGAGCACCAGACCGAACGCCGGCGTGATGGCGCTCTCGTCGTAGCTGGAGGTGCGCGCGCCGGTGGTGGCGGCGAAGGCCGCCGCGCGCACGCGTTGACTACGCACCCCCGCGATCACGATCACGCGGTCTTGCCACATCGATACGGTGTCCGACACGGCAAAGCTCGACAGCGTGGATTCGGCCGTCTTCGGCGCAGCGCCGGGATCTTTCGCGAGCGTCGGATTGACCGGCGCGTAGATGTTCGAGTTGTAGTTCGCGCTCGTCGTGAAGACATTGCCGCTGGTCGTGTCGAGCGAGGTGGCCGAGAGCGTCAGCTCGTGCGTGACCGGCCCCGTGCGAAATCGTGTGCGCACGCCGGCATCGAGCGAAAGGGTTTCCGTCCACCCGCGCTGGAAGTAGGTCGCGCCGGTGTAGCTGCCGTCCGGCTGGATCGGGCCGGTGCGCGTGCCCGTGATGTAGCCCGCGTAGCGATAGCTCAGTGCGCCGATGCCCGCGTAGGCCGTGACGGCGTCGGTCACGTCGACCTCGCCGCGCAACTGCACACCATTGCTCTCCAGATCGCCGTATTCGCCGCGCAGCACGTTGGTGCCTGCGCTCGGCGGTGTGACGACTTTCGTGGCGAAGGTCGCCATCCACGGACTGCCGCCCGTGTACTTCTCCGTGTCGGTATAGGCGTCCAGTCCGATGCGCACGCGATCCGTTTTCAGATCCAGCGCGACCGAGCCAAACTGACGCCGCTTCTTCTGGCCGTCGAGTGTGGTGCGGCCGTCGCGCAGCGCGCCGTTGAAGCGGATGCCGACCTCTTCGTGGTCGCCGAAGCGTCGCCCGAGATCGGCTTGCACGCCGAATTGCGAATCGGACAGGTAGTCGGCCGTGAGGCGAGCCAGCGGCGTGCTCTCGGCCTTTTTCGTCACGACATTGATGGCACCGCCGACGGCACCCGATGGCGACATGCCGTTGAGCAGGGCATTCGGCCCCTTGAGCACTTCTACGCGTTCGATGAACTCGGTCGGCACGTGACCATAGGGCGAGAGACCGAACATGCCGTTGAGCGAAACTTCATCGGCCGTCAGCGGGAAGCCGCGAATGCTGAAGTTCTCGTACATGTGGCCACTCGACGTGGTGAAGCGCACCGACGGGTCGTTATCGAGTACGTCGGCCAGCGTGGTCGACTGTTGATCCTGAATGGTTTGCGCGGTGTATGACGTGAGGTTGAACGGCACGTCCATGAAGTCCTTGTTGCCGAGCAGGCCGAGATGGCCGCCACGCGCAACTTGCCCGCCGTCATAGGCTTCGGGCAGTCCGACCGCCTGCGCCACGACGTGCGTGGTCGGCAGCAGCACACCATCGCCCGCCGTCGCCGCAGCACCGTTGCCCTGCGTCGCGGCGCGCACGGTGTAGACCCCCTGGCTGCTGCGCATTGCCTGCAACTGATACGGCGAGAGCAACTGGTACAGGGCTTGAGTGACGGTGTATTCGCCATCGAGTCCGGTGCTCTGGCGACCCTGTGTCAGCGAGGCGTCGATCACGAGTTCGATGCCCGCTGTGTTCGCAAAGCGGTTGAGCACGGCGTCGAGCGTGCCGGGCGCGATCTGCCAGGCGCGGCGCGCGTCGGGGGCGGTTTGAGACGCGGCGGAAGCCGTGGAAGCGGGGGCTGCGATGGCGGGGTGTGCGACGCCGGCAGCCGTGAGGGCGACGAGCAGCGCGACGGCAGGGCGGAGCGCGGCGGCAAGTGGTGTCGGACGCAAGGGAGCAGCTTCGGAAATCAACACGGTCGGAGTGCCTGAGAGTTCGGAAAAAGGGATGCCGGTGCCATCGTTTCGCACCGGTGCATACAGGTATTCCGAACGAGATCGGCAATCCCTCAACCGACATCGCAAAAAAAACGGCGTTTGTCGGGACATCGTCAGGCGGCGCTTGCCCCGTATACGGGGCCGCCGTCGCTGCGCGCTCCTAACGTGCTTTCACCGTGACCCAGTACCGTGTGCGGTAGACGGTCTCGACAGGTAGTCCCACGGCCAGGCTGGCCAGCGCGCGGTCGGTATCGGCGAGCGAGAATATGCCGCTGACGCGCAGATCGGCCACGGCAGCGTCGCATCGCAGAACACCTCGCCGGTAACGTGCAAGCGTGTCGACGAGGTCGCCCAGACGCATGCGCTCAACGATGAGTTGGGCTCGGGTCCAGGCTGCTGCGTTGTCGTCAAAGCCGTCTGCCGGATCGACCGTCTCGATGGCGCTCGATGAGAAGCTCGCGGCCTGACCGGCGTCAAGGCGTTGTGAGCGTGCGCCCTCGGCGGTGCGCACGAGCACGATGCCGTCGAACACGGCGACCTGCGTGCGATCGCCGCCATCGCGCACCGTGAAGCGCGTCCCGATGTCGCGGATTTCCCCTTGACGGGTTGCCACGACGAGGGGCGCACGCGAGTTGCCGTTGGCCGTCGCCGCCGAGCCTGTCTCGATACAGATGCGTCCGCGTCGAAGGACGATGCGACGCTCGCCGGGTACAAAACGCACGTCGACGGCAGAGGCGGTATCGAGCCAGAGGCGTGTCCCGTCGGCCAGTGTCAGGCTTCGAACTTCCCCGACGCCGGTGGTGTAATCGGCGGTCACCGTGTCCCAGACCGACGAGCGACGCAGCGTGTAGCCCGCGCCGGCCAGCGTGATGACGCCGCCGAAAACGCGCAGCACGCGGCGACGTCCTGCGGCGCTGACGCGTGGTGTGGCGCTCGCATTCAGTGTGTCGAAGGCGACGCGCGACGGGACCGCATCGAACTTTTGTCCGATAGCCCCAAGGCGTTGCCATGCGCGTTCGTGATCGGGATGCGCGGCACGCCAGCACTCGCAAGCGGCCACGTCCTCGGCGCTTGCCGTGTCGGACCACAACCGCGCGAGCCAAAGACTTGCACGCTCGATAACTTCCGGTGAAAGGGCACCCGCCGACAATGCGGTGTGCGAGGGCGTTTTCAAGGTCACGCGCCGCCCCCGTAGTGCACGGCGTAACATTCGCGCAGCGCCTGGGCGACGTACTTTTCGACGGACGACACCGAGACATGCATTTGCTCGGCAATCGCGCGATAGCCGAGGCCTTCGAGTTTGCAGAGCAAAAAAGCGGTGCGTGCCTTGGCCGGCAGACGTGCAAGCAGCGCGTCGATTTCGATCAGCGCTTCGAGTACTAGGGCGCGTGTTTCGGGCGACGGCACGACTGGCTCGGGCAGGGTGGCGAGGACTTCCAGATAGGCCGCCTCGATATGACGTCGGCGGAACAGGTCGATTACCAGACAGTTGGCGATGCGGGCCAGATAGCGTCGGGAGTCTTCTGCCTGCGGCGCACGGCCGGTCGAAAGCACGCGAAGGTAGGTGTCGTGCGCGAGATCGGCAGCGTCGAACGCATTGCCCAGCTTCTTGCGTAGCCAACCGCGCAGCCAGCCGTGATGATCGCTATAGAGCGCTCCCACTTCGCGCTGAAAATGACTTTCCATGATTCCCCGTGTTCGCATGACGTGCTCGCCACGGACGAGCGCCTACCGACCCTGCGGCGGTTCGCGACGGCATGGCGTCGATCTGCAAATGATAATGATTCTTATTAATTCTAAGCGCGAATCGTGGGGCGACGCAATAGGCGTGACAATCAGGCGGCTTGCGCGGGGGCCAGATCGGTCTTGAGGACCGCGAGGGCGGCTTCCGGGGTGATGTCCGAGGTATCTAGTGTGATGTCGGCTAATCGGTAGAGTGATTCGCGGGCGTCGAGCATGCGATGGATATGGTCGAGCGCCTCGTTGCGCAGGGCTTCGGTGGCAATGCGGGCGTCGTTCTGCTGCATCACGCGCTGGAAGTGGACTTCCGGCCGGGCGCGTAGCCAGACCGTGCGAAACGCGCGGAGCACGCGCTCGTAGGTGGGGGCTTCGGAGACGATGCCGCCGCCCGTCGCGAGCACGACATGCTCATGCTCGGCAATGATCCGTTCGATGCACTGTCGTTCGATGCGTCGCATGGCGGCCTGCCCATAGAGCGTAATGACCTCGCCGATGGCGATGCCCGCTTCACGCTCGACTTCCTTGTCCAGTTCGATGAAGGGTGCGCCGATGGCCTGTGCCAATTGTGGCCCGAGCGTCGATTTGCCGGCGCCGCGCAGGCCGATGAGCGCAATGCGCTGCCCGGTGCGGCGTGTGTCCGTCGCGCCTGGCACGACAATCTGGCGCCGCAGGCGAGAGAGGACTTCCGGCGGTTGTTGTCGCAGATACTCGACGAGGATCAGCAAATCGCCGTCATGGGCCGAGCGCTCGGCCACAAGCGTTTCCACGCCGACGTTCAGCGCTTGCGCCAGTTTGTGCAGAACGGCCAGCGAGACGTTGCCGGTGCCGGCCTCAACACGGGCGAGATAGGGCAGCGAGACCCCCGACTGCGCGGCGAGTTGCTTGCGCGTCATGCCGCGCTGCGCGCGCAGCGTGCGTACCTGCCGCGCCAACGACGCCAGATGCGACGACACCCCGGCTTCGGCATCGTCGGTCGAGTCGAGTGGCGGGGCGTCAGCAGGCGATTGGCTCATGGGCACGTCTGGCAGAAAGAGTGATAGCAATAAATATACTATGAGATACCGACGATGCGGCCACTCCACTGCACTGGTTCCGCATCGCATTCTCAAAATATGCATTAAATTGCTTTTTGAATCGAATCATCCCTGTTAACCCTGAACTGCATTACACAAATCACGCAACGACGAAAATATCTTATAAGATACTTTTCACGATTTGGAGCCAACGCAGACAATGACCTATCCCCATCTGTGCGTGCGCGTCGACGACGCCATCGCCTTCGTCACCCTCGACCGTGCAGACAAGCGCAACGCGCTTTGCGATGCGGCGATCGACTCGCTCGAAGCTGCCTTTCGCGATTTCGACGACAGTGTTCGCGCCGTCGTGCTGAGCGGTTCCGGAGAACACTTCTGCGCAGGACTGGACTTGTCCGAAAACAGCACGCGCGATCCCATCGATGTTCTGCGCGTCTCGCAGCGCTGGCACAAGGTGTTCCACGAGATTCAGTTCGGCAAACGCCCGGTGGTCGCCGTATTGCATGGTGCCGTGATCGGCGGCGGGCTGGAGCTGGCGCTGGCTGCCCATGTCCGTGTCATCGAGCGCAGCGCATTCTTCCAGTTGCCCGAAGGCAAGCGCGGCATCTTCGTGGGTGGCGGAGCATCGGTGCGCGTCGCCCGCATTCTCGGGCCGGACCGCATGACGGAGATGATGCTGACCGGGCGTCGCTATGACGCGGTTGACGGCGAGCGTCTCGGCCTCGGTCACTATCTGACGCAGGCGGGAGAGGGCATGGCGTTGGCGACGCAACTTGCCCGCGACACGGCGGAGAATAGCCCCTTGTCGAACTGGGCGACGATTCACGCACTGTCGCGCATCCACGACATGTCGATGGCCGACGGCCTGTTCACCGAGTCGGTGACGAGTGCGCTCATGTTGGCTACCCCCGAAGCGCGCGAGCGCATGGAACGCTTTCTGGGTCGCGCGGCACGCTAGCCGTCCGGCTCACCCCCACGGAGACGAATGTGAAATACGACAACATCGAACGGGTTGCCGTCATCGGCACCGGTGTCATCGGTGCAAGCTGGGCGGCTTATTTTCTCGCGCGTGGTTTGCGCGTGAGCGCCTGGGACCCGGCGCCCGGTGCTCGCGAGCGGTTGCGCGAAGCGGTCGATGCGCACTGGCCCACGTTGATTCGCATCGGACTATCTGCGGATGCCTCACGCGACGCGCTGACGTTCCACGACACGCTTGACGGTGCGCTCGCAGGGGCCGACTTCGTGCAGGAGAGCGGTCCCGAGCGTGAAGATCTGAAGCAGGACCTCTTTCGCAAGATGGACGGTGCGCTGCCGCCGTCCGTCGTGATCGCGTCGAGTTCGTCGGGGTTGTTGATGAGTCGCGTGCAGTCGGTGTGTGCGCATCCCGAGCGTGTCGTGCTCGGGCATCCGTTCAACCCACCGCATCTGATTCCGTTGGTCGAAGTCATCGGCGGCGAGCAATCGTCGCCAGCGGCCATCGATACGGCGATGCAGTTCTATCGCGCCATCGGCAAGCGTCCGATTCACGTGAAGAAAGAGGTCAAGGGCCATATCGCCAACCGACTGCAAGCCGCGCTTTGGCGCGAGGCGATGCATCTCGTCGATACCGGTGTGGCGTCCGTCGCCGATATCGACGACGCGATCGCTTACGGTCCGGGTTTGCGCTGGGCTGCACTGGGGCCATTTCTCAATCTGCATTTGTCGGGAGGCGCAGGTGGGATCGCACATCTGCTGGAGCATCTTGGGCCGCCCATCGAGTCGTGGTGGGCAGACCTCGGCGAGCCCGTGCTGACGGACGACCTGAAGGCACGCATCACTGCCGGCGTCGACGCCGAACTCGCCGGGCGAGGGAACGCACGACTCGAGGCGCAGCGCGACGCCGTGATCCTCGGCATTCTCGCGAGCAAGCCTTAAGCGCGATCGGCGACACCTGCGTCAATAGCGGGTCCGCCCGCAGCATCCATGGAATCCCCCGATCCGGCGGATGGGGGGCGTGAATTCAACGGTTGAAGGAGACAGGTATGAGCAAACCGAAAGTCATCGTCACTATCGCCCCGACGGGCGGCATGGCGTACAAATCACAGAACCCCCATCTGCCCACCCAGCCCGACGAGATCGCGCGCGACGTCTACGACTGCTACAACGCGGGCGCAAGTGTGGTGGCGATCCACGCACGCCGCCCGGACGACGGCGCCACATGTGACCCGGCGATCTATCGCGACATCAACCGTCGCATTCGAGATAAGTGCGACATCGTCATCAACAATTCCACGGGCGGCGGCGTACACGGCGAGATGATCGGTCAGGCCGAGAACGGATACTGGGAAATTCTCTGGGAAGAGCGCCTGAAGGGCATGGATGCCGGTGCGGAGATGTGCACGCTCGATGCCACGACGATCATCGCGAGCTTCGGGGGCAAGGAGATCCTCATGCATACGTCACCGGAGCGCTCGAAGCATCTCGCCGTCGAGATGAAGAAGCGTGGCATCAAGCCGGAATGGGAGGTCTTCAGTCCCACGCACATCGTCCAGGACCTGGCCACGCTGACGGCCGCCGGTTTCGACGACGAGCCGTTCTTCGTGAACCTCGTGCTCGGCGTGCATCGCGGGTTTCAGAACGCCATGCCGTACACGCCGCGCGTGTTGCAGTCGATGGTCGATCTGCTGCCCAAGGGAAGCATCTTCTGTGTGAGCGGTATCGGCCCGGCGCAACTGCCGTCGGCCATGAATTCACTGCTGTTGGGCGGGCACGTGCGCGTCGGTCTCGAGGACAACCTGTATTACGAGCAGGGCGTGCTGGCAACGAACCAGCAACTGACCGAGCGCGTCGTGCGCCTCGTGCGCGAGATGGGCTACGAGCCGGCCACGCCCGCCGAAGCGCGCGACATCATGGGGTTGCCTCGCAACCGCGAAGTCCTGCCGGAGTTCGCCGTGCGTTGATCGTTGGTCGTGCGTCGCAAGCTGTCTGGCCCCAAAAAATGAAAAGACAAGGAGACATGTCACATGGCGGCAAACAGATTCACACGTGGTATTGCATTCTCTGGCGCGAGACTTCGTGCGCTGTCCCTGTGCCTGGCGGCGCTGTGTGCGGTCACGCAGGCGGGCGCACAACCGGCGGGCGTCGCCATCGGCGTCACGCTCTCCACAACAGGCCCGGGCGCGTCGCTGGGGATTCCGGAGAAACAGGCCATTGGCATGCTCCCGCCGACGCTCGGCGGACTCCCTGCACGCTACATTCTGCTCGACGATGCCACCGACCCGACCACGGCGACCAAGAACGCCCGCCGGTTGGCCACGGAGGATAAGGTCGACGCCATCATCGGATCGTCGACCACGCCGGCATGTCTGGCCGTCGCGGCGGTCGCCGCCGATACGCGCACGCCACAACTGGGCCTGTGTCCGTTCGTACCGAGCGCGACGCAGATGCGCTACGTGTTCTCGTTGCCGCAGTCGGTTGCCGTCATGGCCGACGCGGTGCTGGACGACATGAAGGCCCACAAGGTGAAGACGCTGGGCTTCATCGGTTTCTCGGACTCTTACGGCGAGGCGTGGCTCAAGGACATTCAGGCACGGGCGGCCGCCCGGCAGATTCAGGTGGCGCCGGTTGAGCGCTATGCCCGTAACGATCAGTCCGTGACGGCGCAGGTCCTCAAGATGATGTCGGCCAATGTAGACGCCGTCATCATTGCCGCGAGCGGCACGCCGGGCGCACTGCCGATGAGCGCGTTGCGCGAGCGTGGCTACAAAGGGCGCATCTATCAGACGCACGGCGTGGCGAACAACGACTTCCTGCGGGTGGCGGGCAAGAGCGCCGAGGGGGCGATTCTGCCGGTGGGCAACATTCTGGTGGCAGAACAACTGAGCGCGAATCACCCGGGCAAAGCGGTTGCCACTGACTTCGTCAAGCGCTACGAGGCGCAATACGGTGCCGGTTCGCGCAACCTGTTCGCCGGGTATGCGTATGACGCCTATCTGGTGCTCGATCGCGCTGTTGCCGTGGCGGCGAAACAGGCACAACCGGGCACGCAGGCGTTCCGAGATGCCTTGGTCGGCGCCATCGAGCAGACCCGTGGCCTTGCGGCAACGCACGGCATGATCAATGTCAACGCACAAGACCATTCGGCCTATGGCCAAGACGGTCGCGTGCTCGTCACGGTGAAGGGCGGCAAGTGGACGATCGACTGAGCGTAGCGGCGGCCGGCGCGCGGCGCCTGGCCAGACCGGATATCGAGCGCGAGGACCGTGCGGACGGCAGCTTCGTGATTCGCTCGCGTACCCCCTTGAGCGAGTTTGCCCGCAGTCCGGTCGATTGGCTCGTGCAATGGGCCACGCGCACGCCCGACGCCGTGTTCGTCGCAGAGCGCTGGCAGGCAGGCGAGGGGACTTCGGCGACCGACCTCTGGCGGCGGATTACCTACCGCGAGGCGCTCACGATGGCGCGCGGCGTCGGTCAGGCGTTGCTCGATCTCGCGGTGCCCCGCGAGCGGCCGGTGGTGATCCTCTCGGACAACAGCGTGAACCATGCGTTGCTCGTGCTTGGCGCGATGATGGCGGGGCGTCAGACGGCGATCGTGTCGTCCGCGTACTCGCGCGTCGCGAAGGACATGAGCAAGCTGCACGGCATTCTCGCGCGGCTCGATCCGGCGCTGGTGTACGTGGAGGATGGCGAGCACTATGCGGGTGCGCTCGCCGATGCACCGATCCGCTGCCCGATTGTCGCGACCCGTCATGCGCGGCCGGACTGGCTACGCTTCACTGCGCTAGCGGCCACGCCCGCATCGAGTGCACTCGATGACGCCTTTGCGCAGGTGCGTCCGGAAGACACGGCCAAGCTGTTGCTGACGTCCGGCTCGACCGGGAAACCCAAGATCGTCGTCAACACGCACCGCATGTTGGCGGCGAACCAGCAGATGATTGCGCAATGCTGGCATTTCATCGACGAGGCCGCGCCGGTGGTGGTGGACTGGCTGCCGTGGAGTCACACCTTCGGCGCCAATCACAACTTCCACATGGCGCTGCGCAACGGCGGTGCCTTTTACGTGGACGATGGCCGTCCGGTGCCGGAGTTGATCGGCCGATCGGTCGATAATCTGCGCGACGTTTCGCCCACGTTGCATTTCAACGTACCCAAGGGATTCGAGGCGCTGGCCCCGTTTCTGGAGGAGGACGATGCGTTCGCCGCACGCTTCTTCGGCCGTCTTCAGGTGCTGTTTTACGCGGCCGCCAGCCTGCCGCCGGCCGTGTGGCAGCGCTTCGAGCGAATAGCATCGCGGCACTGCGACACGCTGCCGTTCTTCACCTCGGCGTGGGGAGCGACGGAGACGTCCCCGCTCATCACCAGCGTGCATTTTCCGATTCCGGGCGCCGGCAATATCGGTGTGCCGGCGCCGGGCAACGAACTCAAGTTCGTGCCCAATGGCGACAAGCTGGAAATGCGCGTGCGGGGGCCGTCGGTATTTCATCGCTATGTAGACGATCCGGACGCCACAGCCAACGCGTTCGACGATGAGGGGTTTTACCGCACCGGCGATGCGGGCCGATTGTCCGATCCGGAAGATCCCGGCGCGGGGGTGATTTTCGACGGCCGCGTGTCGGAGGATTTCAAACTCACGAGCGGCACGTGGGTATCGGTCGGTGCGTTGCGCTTGCGTGCCGTGACCGCGCTGGCGCCCTACGCGTCGGATGTCGTGATCGCAGGGCACGACCGCGACGAGATCGGGCTGCTGATCTTCCCGAGTCCGGCCATGAGAGCGAAGGTGGCGCACGCGGCCCAGACGCCTCACGCGGGCAAGGCCATGGCAATGCATGACGAGGTGCGTGCCTGGATCGCGCAGGCGCTCGCACAGCTGGCGCAAGACGCCGGCAGTTCGCAGCGTGCCGCACGCGCCGCCGTTCTGGCGTCGCCACCATCGCTTGAGCAGGGGGAGATCACCGACAAGGGCTACGTCAATCAACGCGCCGTGCTGAGCTTGCGCGAGGAAGACGTTGCACGGCTTTACTCGGATTGCCCATCGGTCATCCGTTTGCCGTTGCCGTGAGTCGCGCCGCAGCAATCGGAAGGTTGGGGGAAGGGAAAGCGACAGCGCGCCAGTAGCGAGTAACCGCCGCTGGCGCGCGAAGTCGTTTGGAACGCTTGGATCAGGCGAGCGCTTCGCCGTGACTTTCCGGCAGGAAGAAGTAGACGATGATCGCGGCGAGCAGGAAGAAGCCGGCGGTCGCCCCCAGGGCCGCGCTGACGTTCTCGCCGCGCGACAGCAAACCGACGGCCGCCGGCGCGAGGGCACTGGCGGCGCGTCCCGTGTTGTAGATGAAGCCCTGCGCGGTGGCACGCACCTGCGTGGGGAACATTTCGGCGAACGTCGGGGCGAAACCGCTATAGAAGCCTGTGCCGAAGAACGCCACGACGGGCCCGAATACGAGCAGCAGCATCGGTTCGCGAATCGCGACGTAAAGCGGTACCGTCACTGCCGACACGATGAAGAAGAGCAGAAACGATTTGCGGCAGCCGATGCGATCGGCGATGTAGCCGAAGCACACGAAGCCTGCGGCGGCGCCGATCTGCATGATGACGATCCACGTGGTGGAGCGCAGCAGATCGAACCCCGGGCCGCCTTGATCGACCGGCGTGGCGAGGTACGCCGGAATCCACGTGAACAGTCCCCAATAGCCGCACATGGCTGCCGCCGTGAAGGCAAGCCCGACGGTCGTATTGCGTGCATACGGCCCGAACAGCATGGCAAGCGTCTGACCCAGCGTCAGGCGAACGCGTTGCTCGCGCCAGATCGCAGGTTCTTCGACATGGCGACGCACCCAGAACGCGAGCACCGTCGGCAGCAGCCCGAAGGCAAACACCCAGCGCCAGCCGAAGTACGGCAGGATCACGGCCGCCACGATAGCGGCGACCGCGTAGCCCACGGCAAACGCGCTTTGCACCCATGCCATCACCTTTGCACGATGCTCGGCAGGCCACGTCTCGGTGATGAGCGCCGCGCCGGCCGACCATTCGCCGCCAATGCCCAACCCGAGCAGAAAGCGGAACACGAGAAGTTGTGTGACCGAATCGGCGAAGCCACACAGTGCCGTGCCGATGGAGTAACAGAGGATCGAGAGGATCATCGACCGGGTGCGGCCGATACGGTCGGCGAGGAAGCCGAAGAACAATCCACCGAACGCCGTCGCGAGCAGCGTCAGCGAGGCAATCATGCCGGCCACGCCCTTGTCGAAATGCAGATCGACGCTGATGTAGCGAATCACCATCGCAAACAACATCAGATCCATGATGTCGAGCATCCAGCCGATGTAAGCCGAACCAAATGCCCGCCATTGCGCAGGACTCGCGCCGCGATACCACGGCCGACGTGCTGCACCCGCCGCGCTCAGGGCGGTCGTGCCAGTGTCCATTCTTGTCTCCTTCATGGAACCCATCCTAATGTCATGCCTCATGTATCGACTATCGATACACATGGGAATGATTTCGTTTGAATGGTAACAGCACAGTGCGAAGCCGTGTGTCGTGGTAAACCATAAATGGTGCTTTGCGTATCGATGATCGATACTTCGTGTCAGCGTTGTCTCGACAGTCGGGGCAATCGGCTGGTTACAGGAGATCGAGAAGTGAAGCCGTTCCAATTGCGTTTGTACGAAGATGTCATCGCGCCGAACCATGCGCCCATCTATCTGGCGGCCGCGCGTCGCGCGATCTATGTCGTGCGCGGCGACGTGGCCATCGAGTTCGAGACGGGCGCGCAGCATCACCCGGCACAGAGTGCGTGGCTGGGTGAGGACGACGTGGCCTTGATCGCGGGTAGCGAGGGCGCCACGTTGTGGCGTTGGGAACTGATGTCTGGCGAGGCGCCGTCCGCGGGAGAGATGACGTCGGCACCGGGGGCGTCCTCGACACTCAAACTCGCGGCGCCGATTGAGCTGGACCCGCGCCAACGCTGGCTCATGCGTTGCGACAAGGTACAATTCCCCCCCGGCGGCGTGGCGCATACGCACGTGCATCAAGGGCCCGGCGTGAGGTGCACGCTCGAGGGCGAGATCACGATCGAAACGCTCGGCGCGTCGCACACCCACGGGCCGGGACAGGCCTGGCTCGAACTCGGCCACGCACCGGTGCTCGCACCCACGACCGAGGCGCGCGACACGACATTCATCCGCTGCTTCATCCTGCCGCGGGCATGTCGCAATCGCAGCTCGATCCGGTACGTGAATCCCGAGGACACGAACAAGAACAAGCCGCAGCGCTACCACGTGTTCGGCGAGCGTTTCATTTCGCTCGACGCGCAATAGGCAGAGCGCCGCGGCAGCGATAAAGGACACGCAGTGAAACGATCGAAGGACACCCCGAACGACGTCATCCGCAGCACGCATATCGCGACTGGCGAACGAGGCGAGCAGGGCGGCGATGAGCTCAACACGTCGTCGACTTCGGTCATTTCTCTGCGCATTCTGGAGCTGCTGGCCGAGCGTAATGCCGAGTGCGGCGTGACACATCTGGCCGAGGCGCTCGGTGTGCCGAAGGCGCGTGTGCATCGTCATCTGACGGCGCTGCGTCAGGAAGGCTATGTCGTGCAGAACCCGCGCACCAGCCGATATCGCATCGGCTGGCGTCTCTTCCTGCTGGGACAGAAGCTGGTCAAACAGTTCGATGTGGTGAGTCTGGCGCGCCCCGTGATGGAGGAGTTGCGCGATGCCGTCGGTCAGACCATCGTCATCAGCTCGTTCACGGAAACCGACGTGGTCGTGCTCGACGTCATGCGTGGGCGCAGTCCGCTGGAGATCCTGCTGCATCCGGGCACGCAATTCAAATTGCATAGCGTGGCGCAAGGCAAGATCGCGTTGGCGTTCGGTGCACCTGAGCGTCGGGAGGCCGTGCTCGCCGGTCCGCTCGATGCCTGCACGCCGCATACGATCACCGACGCGATGCGTCTCTCGCATGAACTCGCGCTGGTGCGGGAGCGCGGCTGGGCCGATGCGCCCGAAGAAGTGTTCCTCGGCGTGAATGCGCTGGCGGCCCCCATTGTGCAGGACGACGGCACGCTGTTCGGCACGCTCGCCATCGTCGGCTCGATTCATTACCTGCCGGCGCACCCGAACCCGCAAACCGTGGCGGCACTCACCGACGCGGCCCGTCGCATTTCCCGCCTGTTGGGCGGTGGCCGCGCCGACTGACGCGTCACGTCACATCCGCCCTCGCTGCCGCAATGATCGTCAGACGGACGAGGAGACAACCCCTTTCGCGCCCGGCTTGCCCGGGACGCAGCCGAGCCCGTCGAGCGTGGCACGCACGGCGACATCGAGCGGGGTATGCGGTTCTTGTCCGAGCGCCGCGACAAGTCGCGTGTTATCCATGCGCACCGGCTGTTGCCACAGGTAGCGCATCTCGCGCAATTCGCGCAGCGTCGTGACGAAAGGCGACGCCACCCACGTGAGCCACCAGGGAAAGCGACGCGTCTTGACCGTCACGCCGTAGGGGGCCATCACTCGCGCGATCGCACCAGCCATCTGCGTGCCGTCGGCATCCCAGTGACCGGCCATGTGGAAGTTGGAGAAGGCATCGAGCGTGCGGCGGCGCTCGATGAGCAGAACCATCGAGCGTGCGACGTCGGGCAGGTACGACCATTCGTGTCCGACGCCGGGTGCGTTCGGTATCTGGACGACGCTCGCCGGGCGGCCCGGCTTAACGAGTCCCTGGGCGAACCAGCTATTGCGTGTGCGGGGACCAAAGAAGTCGCCCGCTCGCACAATGATCGTCTGTACGCCATTGCGGCTTGCATCGCGCAGGCGGCCTTCCATCGTCGCGCGAATTCGGCCTTTGCGGGTGAGCGGCCGTTGCGGGTCATCTTCGCGCAACACGGGGAACGTTGCCGGTCCATAGTTGTAGACCGTGCCGGGCAGCACGATGGTGGCGCCATGCCGTGTGGCAGCGGCAATCGTGTTGTCGAGCATGGGCAGCACCTGGATATCCCAATGGCGATAGCCGGGCGGATTGACGGCGTGGACGATCACATCGCAGTCTCGCGCTGCGGACAACACATCGTCGGCATGCATGGCGTCACCGTCGATCCACTCGATCCCGACGTCGGGCGTGTCGGTGCTTGGCGCACCGCCGCGACGCATGGCGCGCACACGCCACCCCGCCGTCAGCAATTGCCGTGCGACTTCGCCGCCGATGCCGCCCGTTGCGCCGAGCACCAGCGCGCGAGTCTCAGGGTTGCGGGATGCTTGGGTCATGGTGTGGCTCCTTAATGTCTGTCGATGACGCCATTCTCCGCGCGAGATGATTCAAATAAAATTACCTAAAATCATCTATCGGCTATACATTTTTGTATGACAAAAAATTTGAGCTGGGATCTCTACCGGACGTTTCTCTCGGTGCTGACCGAGGGATCGTTGTCGGGCGCGGCACGGGCCCTGGACATCACGCAACCCACGGCCGGACGCCATATTGCGGCGCTGGAGACGGCGCTGGGACAAACGCTTTTCACGCGATCGCAAACGGGTTTGCTGCCAACGGATGCCGCGCAGTCGCTGCGAGCTCACGCGCTGGCCATGCAGCACACGGCGCTCGCTTTCGAGCGAGCGGCGGCGAGTCATGGCGATGGAGTGAACGGTGTCGTGCGCATTTCGGCGAGCGAGGTAGTCGGCGTGGAGGTGTTGCCACCGATTCTGAGTGCGCTACGGCGCGCGCATCCGCAGCTGATCCTCGAACTGGTGCCGACGAATCGCATACAGGATCTGCTGCATCGCGAGGTCGACATTGCCGTGCGGATGGCGCCGCCACAGCAAGACGCACTGATTGCGCGTCGCATGGGGAGCATCGACATTGGCCTGCATGCGCGAGAGGACTATCTGGCACGTTACGGGGTACCGACGTCGATGGCCGATCTGGCCAATCATGCGCTGATCGGTTTCGACCAGATGACGCCGTTTCTTCGGGAAGCGACACGCAACGCGCCACTATGGTCGCGCGATGCCTTCGCGTTTCGCGCCGATAGCGATCTGGCGCAACTGGCGATGATTCGCGCGGGTTACGGCATCGGGGGATGTCAGGTGCCACTGGCGCGACGCGATCCCCGGCTCGTGCGTGTCTTGCCGTCAGCCTTCCGGTTCAGGCTGCCCACATGGGTCACGATGCATGAAGACCTGCGTCAGAGTGCGCGTTGCAAGGCGGTGTTCGACGCACTCGTGGCCGGATTGTCCACCTACATGGCCGGATAAGACGGCGCTCACACAAATGGCGGGTGTCTGTGATGAAATTTCATGATATACAATATATCAATAATATCAACGATCACGAGACAATCATCGCGCCATGTTCGACCCTTCCTTGTTCGGACGCATGCCACCGGACGTCATCGCGTCCGCGTCGGCTTCTGCCTCAGCCACTCCGTCATCGTCGCTGCTTCCCGGGCGTCATTCGCTGGGATTGAGCGAGACCCGCGACGCGGTGCTGTATGTGCCGGCTGACCTGCCGACGGACAAGCCCGTCCCGCTGTTCGTCATGTTTCATGGCGCGGGTGGGTTTCCGGAGAAGGTGTTGCCGTTCATCGAGCCGCATGCGCAACGGCACAAGTTTCTCGTGCTCGCCCCGCACTCGACCTTTCCGACCTGGGACATCGTGATCGGCGGCAACGGCCCCGATCTGGAGCGATTGCAGCTTGCGCTGGGCAGTGTGGCGGCGCGCTATCGTATCGACGCGGGGCGTGTGGCGTTTGCGGGCTTCTCCGATGGCGCGAGCTACGCGTTGTCGATCGGTGTGACGAACGGCGACATTGCGAGCCACGTCATTGCCTTCTCGGGCGGCTTCATGTCGGTATTCGTGCAAGAAGGGCAACCGCGGATATTCATCGCTCACGGGCTCATCGACGAACAACTGCCCATTGCGACCAGCGGCCGCCAGAACGCCACCAAGCTCAAGGCGGCGGGGTACGACGTGCAGTACGTCGAGTTCGACGGCCTGCACATCATCGAACCGGGTGTCGTGGCGCAGGCCGTCGACTTCTTCCTCGCCTGAGACGCGCTGCCGAGAGGGCAA
Source organism: Pandoraea fibrosis (assembly GCF_000807775.2). Classification (NCBI taxonomy): domain Bacteria; kingdom Pseudomonadati; phylum Pseudomonadota; class Betaproteobacteria; order Burkholderiales; family Burkholderiaceae; genus Pandoraea; species Pandoraea fibrosis. Next base: position 3,378,788 of record NZ_CP047385.1, read on the forward strand.
AGCGCGTACGGGCGACATGCCATATCGCGATACGGGGAGTGCCGTTCATGGATTTCGAGATTCCAGAGTCACTGATTCATCCGCTGATGCAATTGATCGGCGCGGATTCGCCGTTAGGCAAGCAGTTGACGGCCTATGGGGTTTGCCGCGGCAACATGATGGTGTCGAGCGAATGGTTCGATGCCAAATCGCTCAACACGCTGTATGTGCTGAGCAAGACGCAGAACGAACGCGCATTGATGTTCCAGATGCTTGCGCTGGACAACGTCTACAACGCGCCGCAGGCACGCGAGATTCCCGATCTGGACAAGCTGGTGCCGGGGCTCGTGGCATATCTCGCGCGCGACGTCATCGACGGCTGGGTGTACCAGCGCCATCGCGACGGCGCATTGCTGCCGTGGCTCGTGCGCCGGCTGCGTTATGTGGAACCTGAACAGGGCTCGCCGTATGTCGTGATGGACATGCTGGCGAACACGATGCAGTCGGCGAACTCGAATCTGACGGAACAGCGCCTGCGTCGATCGGGCATGACCACATCGCTCGTGTTCACGCGCGAGGACATCGCCAACCGCACCATTCCCGAGTTGCTCGCCGAGTTCGGTTTCTACAAGGAGTGTGCGGAGTTCAAGCACGAGTACGAGCAGCATGCGCAGCGTTTCCTGCGGGTGCAGCGCGCGTTCGGCGCGCAGTTCGTGCTTCGCCGCGCGGCGTTCTCGGTCGATCCGAAGGGCGCGACGGAGTTGATCCGGGTGGTGGAGGGCGTGAGCGCGAAGTGTGTGAACGACGAAGAGCGCCTCGAACGCAATTTCGAGATGGTGTGCGATGCCGACTTCTGGCGTAAGGCGCAGATCGATCGTGCCTTCGAGACCATTCCGCTGCACTGCTATGTGCACGTATTCCATCTGGACTGGCATCGCAATCTCTGGGTGCATGTGCAGAACATGACCGAGTACGAGTACCAGCCGGGGTTGCGCGACAAGCTGGTGCTGCCGGCACATCACCACGATCTGATCGACATTCTGACGTCGAATATGGACGTGATGATGCCGGATTTCGTCCCGGGAAAATCGGGCGGTGCGACGATTCTTTGTCAGGGTGCCCCCGGACTGGGCAAGACCCTCACGGCGGAGATCTACTCGGAAGTCGTGGGCAAGCCGTTGTACCGCGTGCATTCCGGACAGTTAGGGACGACGGCGGCGTCTGTCGGTGCCACGCTCATGAGCATTCTGCGTCGCGCCATGCGCTGGAACGCGATTCTGTTGCTCGACGAAGCAGATGTCTACATCCGCCGACGCGACAACGATCTCGAACACAATGCCATCGTCGCGGAGTTCCTGCGTTCGCTGGAGTACTTCCACGGATTGTTGTTCATGACGACGAACCGGATCGGCGATGTGGACGACGCCATTCTCTCGCGCTGCATCGCGACGATTCACTACGAGATACCGTGCGCAGAGGATGCCCGGCGACTCTGGCGCATGCAGGCCGAGCAGGTGGGCGCCTATCTCGACGATGCACTGATCGACTCGCTCGCCAGCCGCTATTCGCAGGCGAGCGGTCGAGACATCAAGGAACTGATGAAGCTCGCGAGTCGCTATTGCAAGGTCAAGGACATACCTTACACGGAGGACGTGTTCAAACTCTGCGGACTCTTCCGCGGCTACGACGATTGAGAGGATCGGTAGCGGCGCAGACCCATGCGCCGCGATGCCCAGATCACGGCGATGGCCAGTGCGATGCCGGCCAGAATATCGATGAGGTAATGGCCGCCGAAAGGCAGGGCGGCGATCGTCATCGTGACATTGACGACGGCAAGGCCGACGTTCCACCCACGCAAGTGCCGCACGACATAGACGAACATCACCGCATGCGCGGCGTGCAGTGAAGGCAGGGAAATCAAGCCCTGATTGTCGTTCAGATCGATCACCCGCAAAGCGCCGTCGCGAAGCGCGGCGAACTGCGACCACTCTGAGGTGTCGTGAGGGCCGACGTACCCGAAATGGATGTGCGGATTCGATGCGGGGACTATCGCGGAGATCAGGATCGTCAACATGACGATCACGGAAAATAGCAAAAAATAGTCGGCGAGATCGTCTATCCGACGGGTACAGACGAGCAGCACCGGGATTAGGGCAACTTGCCAACCGTATAACTGATAGCAGGACCCGAGAAGATTAAATGCTTGCGCGTGGGCCTTCAGCCATTGATACGTGTGGTGCCAATGAAAGCCCAGTGAGGCATCGATTTGCACAAGGCGATCATCGACCAGGTCGAAGTGCGCGGTGATGGCCGTGTTTTGCAGGACCACAGCCGCGAGCGAGAACACCGTGAGCAGCGAAAGACAGAAGAGCGCGGCGCTGGCTTTTTCCCAGAGCCATCTCAGGGACGAGGCAGGCTGTCGCGCCAGCAAGTGAGCGAATCCAGCCATCGCTACCGTTGGCGTGAGCCAAAGTACGCGATCGAGTCCGGAGAGTGTCAGGCCCTGCGCATGCGTAGCAATGACGTCGAGCGTCAACAGGGCCACCAGCAACGCGAGCATGATGCGGAATCTTGGCTGAAGAAAGAGACGGACAAGAAGGGGCGAGGCTTTGTCGGCCACCGTGACGGCGACGTTCGATGCTTGCCTTGTGTCCGCTACGAGCGCGGCGGCCTCGTTCCCCGATGTCGTGACTGCGTCGATCTCATTCATATGAGTCTCAGCGTAGCGAATGTCCGCGTCTTTGAGCGCGAGCTTGTGTGTCGAGATCACTCACCAGTCGACCCAACGTAACCCTGAAGAGTCAAATGGTTCCCGGAATCATAGCAGGGCTTTCGATCCTTTGGCGCGGACGTTGGCGCAGTCATTGGCACCGAATTTTCCGTCCATTTTTCGAATGGCTGCTAACCAAACATTTCATTTTTCAATTCAAAACGTCCCACCCATACCGTTGCTTGGCTGACGTAGCTCCCCAGGTTGCAATCATCAGAAAAATTCATGAAACGCCGCAGCATTCCGATATGCGGGAAAACTAGAGGCGCGCGCGAGCGCCGGTCTGGCTATATTGAAGCCGGACCGGCGCTCACGTCACTGCGTGCCTCCCATCGGGTGAATGTCTCGGTGGCGAGTCTCTGACGCTGCTGCGCCGCGCCATTTCCCCGGTGGGGCGACTACCGTTCCGGCAGTCCGGCATACCGGTGGTCAGGCAAGGAGACGTAGTGGAGACGCATGGCGAACTGCACCGGGCGATATTGAACAATATCCCGGACCAGGCATGGCTCAAGGACACCGAGTCGCGCTACATCCTCGTCAACGATGCCTTCATGGCTGCTTGTGGCCGTACCGAAGCGGAAATCATCGGCAGCACCCCCGACAAGGTCTGGTCGTCCGAGTGGGGGCTGGTCTATCTCGCCACCGATCGTGCGGTCGTGACCAGCGGCGTGCGGCGTCGCTATGAAGAAAGCCGTCCCGGTGCCGATGGCGCGCCACGCTGGTTCGATACCGTCAAGATGCCCATTCGTGACGCGGCGGGGCGCATCGTCGGCACCGTCGGCATCTCGCGCGACATCAGCGACCGCAAGCGCTCCGAAATGGCGCTGCTCGACTCGCGTGCGCAATTGCGTCAACTCTCCGCCTATCTGCAAACCGTTCGCGAAGCCGAACGCACACGCCTCTCGCGCGAACTTCACGACGAACTTGGGCAATGGCTGGGCGGCTTGCGTCTGGGATTGAGCTATCTGGAGGCAAAACCCGGCGCGGCACCGGCCGATCAGTCTGCGCACATCCAGATGCTCAAGGATCTGGTCGACGAGACTATCGATGCCGTGCATCGCATTGCGGCGGACTTGCGACCGGCTGTCCTGGACGAGCTGGGTTTGCACGCCGCCCTGGAATGGCTCACCGAATCGTTTACGCAGCGCCACGGGCTGCCATGTGAACTGGTCATGCCGGAGTCGGTCACGGCCTGTCTCGACAGCGAGTGCAGTACTGCGATTTTCCGTATCGTGCAGGAGTCGCTGACCAACGCCAGCCGTCACGGTCAGCCCTCGCAGGTGCGCGTGGTGCTCGATCTGCGCGACGGTCACTGTCATGTCAGCATTGCGGATGACGGCAAGGGAATGGATACCACGCGGGCCGGACACGGACAGCGCCTCGGCCTGATGGGCATGCGCGAGCGCGCGCTGATGCTCGGCGGTGCGTTCGAGATCGAGAGCGCACCGGGGCAGGGAACGCGGGTGCTCGTGCGCATCCCGGCGCGTTCGCCAGCACACGGGCTGGCCGCCACCCCCACCGCAGACGTGACTCATCGGGAGACGTGGTGATGCGCGTGATGATTGCCGACGACCACGCCATCATTCGCGATGGCCTGAAAAAGATCATTTCGACGTCGCCCGATATGTGTGTGGTGTCGGAGGCCGTCGACGGTGCAGACGTTCTCAATCGCCTTCGCCTGATTAACGTGGACGTGCTGCTGCTCGATATGTCCATGCCGGGCAAGAGCGGCATCGCGCTCATCGCGCAAATCAAGGCGACCTATCCGGCGTTACCGGTGCTCGTGCTCAGCATGTACCGGGAGTCGCAATACGCGGTGCAGGCCATTCGCGCCGGGGCCGCCGGATATCTCACCAAGAACGCCGAGTCGGAGCAATTGATGAATGCGATCCGGCGTGTGGCACGCGGCGGCACGGTCGTCTCGCCACTGGTCGCCGACAAACTCGTGCGTCAGTTGCAGCAACCGGCCGAAGCGTTGCCGCACACCCGGTTGACCGCCCGCGAATTTCAGATCTTCCAGATGCTGGTCGAGGGCAACGGCATCAACGAGATTGCCCGTTGCCTTTCGCTCTCGGCGAAGACCGTGAGCACGCACAAGGCCAATATCCTCACCAAGATGGACATCCCGTCGACCGCAGGCCTCGTGCATTACGCTATCGAACATGGCCTGATCGTGGCAGGCACCGACGCCTGAGCCAGCTTGCCGGACACCGTGTCCGGCCATCGTTTTGCCCACCCTGTTGATTGCTGCACCGCGTCTAGGGAAATTCTTAGACGAAAACCAGCAAATCCCGATGCCCCGTTCGCGGGCGCTCTTCTAATCTTGCTCTCAGGCCCCGAACACGGGGCGCGCGTTTATTGCCACCCGGCCGGCGTTTGCCAGCACTTCAACTCAACCCTGTGACGTAAGGAGACCGCACCATGCATGTGGACCTGCTGATCAACAACGTATGTGTCCGCGATGATGCGCCGCTTGTGGACATCGCCATTAAAGGCGGCCGCATCGCGGCGATGGAGCCCGGCATCGACGCCAGCGCAGACGAGCAGATCGACGCGCAAGGGCGTGCGGCGATTCCCGGTCTTGTCGAAGCGCATTTGCATCTGGACAAGGCGTTGTTGCATCGACGCTTGCCAGCGCGTTTCGGCACACTCGACGAAGCGATTCGCGTCACCGGCATTCTCAAGAGCAAGCAGGAACGCGAGGACGTGCTCGATCGCTCGCGCCAGGTGCTCGACATGGCGATCAAGAACGGCACGGTCGCCATTCGTGCGCATCCCGACGTCGACCTCATTCAGGGGCTGATCGGTGTCGAGACGCTGCTCGCCCTGAAGGACGAATACCAGAGCCTGCTCGATCTGCAGATCGTGGCGTTTCCGCAGGAAGGCATTCTCAAGTCGAAGGGCACTTACGAACTGATGATCGACGCGCTGCGCATGGGCGCAGATGTGGTGGGTGGCTGCCCGTACAACGAGCTGAACTGGGAAGACACCAAGCGGCATATCGACATCGTGTTTGAACTGGCACAGCGCTTCGATGCACCTGTCGACATGCACGCGGACTTTGCCGACGATACCAGCGACCAACGCTTCGCCGCCATCTCCTATATCGCGCAACGCACCATCGACATCGGCTATCAGGGGCGTGTTTCGCTGGGACACGTGACGAGTCTGGGCGCACTCGATAACGACGAACTCGCGCCGGTGATCGAACAGATCCGGCTGGCGGGTATCAGCATCGTGACGCTGCCCGCGACCGACCTCTATCTCGGTGGACGAAAAGACACGCAAAACCAGCGACGGGGTCTCACGCCGGTCAAGGCACTGCATAGCGCGGGAGTGAACGTCGCGTATTCGTCCAACAATGTGCGCAACGCCTTCACGCCGTTCGGCAAGGCGGACATGTTGCAGATCGGCAATCTGCTCGCGCACGTTGCGCAGTTCGGTGTGCCCGAGCACCAGCAGGCGATTCTGGACATGGGCACGCACAACGCAGCGCGCGCCATCGGGCTTTCGCATGACTACGGCATCGCCGTGGGCAAGCAGGCCGATCTCATCATTCTCGATACGTTCAAAGTGGCCGATGCGCTGCTCGACATCCCGCCACGCCTGTGGGTGATCAAACGCGGCCGGATCACGGTCGTGACGCAGCATCACTGCGAGATTCACCGGCATTCATGTTGTTGTGCGCAATGAAGTTCACATAAAACTCAAGGAGACAATCATGAAAAAGCTGCCTGCGGAAGTCGTTGCCTCACTACTGGCTGTCACCACCATTCCGATTGCCATGCTGCCACTGCACTTGCCGCCATGGGCGATCTTCATCAGTTGGGCCGCCACGTTCGCGATGGGCGGGCCAACGCTGGTGAACCTCAAACGTATCTGGGCGACGCTGCCCGTGGGGTCGTGCTTCGCGTTCCTCATTGTGCTCGGGTTCAAGCAGGCGGCGACCCAGTTCAGCGGAAACTCGCTCGTGCTCGCCGAGATGGTGATCCTCTTTGCAGGCAACGGCACGATGATGGCGCTGGCTCGCATCTTCCCCGGGCTGAACTTCATTCCGGGCATGTTCTTCGGCTTTGCGACGTACTTCGCCACGTTGTTCGGCGGCTTTGGTCCGGTGGCGCAGGACCCGCTCGCCGCCCTGGGCGCGGCCGTGGCGATGAATGCGCTCGGTCCGGTCTACGCCTGGGTGAAGGAACGCTATTCGGCACCGGAAGTCACGCATCAGCGCAACTGGAAGGGCTGGAAAGCCGAGGTCTGACGCGGGATCGCCGCCGCGCACGTTCATCGCGAGGCGGCGGCAAGCGGCACCGCAGCACTGCGGCATGACGGTTCAACGATTTGACGATTTGACGATGTAAAGGCGAAGCGTTTGCCAGTGTCGGGCGCGCTTCGTCTTCCAACGACATCCCGAGGGGAGACGGCATGAAGTTCGCACAAGAAGCGGCCGATGGGCTGAAGACGACACCACCGGCAACGACCGGAGACGGCGCGAGCAGCAACGCGCGGCGCAATTTTCTGATGGGCACGGCCGCTTTAGCCGGTAGCGCGGTACTGCCGGCCTCGGCGGCGGAAGCGGTGGCATCGTCCCCGCCGTCCGTCGCGGCCAGGTCCGACACCCACCCGACCATCGGTCCGCGTCTCGCACAGTCGAGCCGTGGCATGGTGACCAGCCCGCACGAACTGGCGAGCGAGGCAGGGCTCGAAGTTCTGCGAAACGGCGGTAACGCCCTCGAAGCCGCGATTGCCATCGGCGCGGTGCTGAGCGTGACCTATCCGCATTTCACCGGCCTGGGGGGCGATGCCTTCATGGTCATCAGCGACCGCGACGGCAACGTTCGCACGCTCTCGGGCATCGGACAGGCGGCCGCCAACGTGCCGGCCTATGGCAGCGCCATCCCGGTGCGAGGGCCGGGGGCAACGCTCACCACGGCGGCAACCGTCGCCATCTGGGACAAAGCGTTCGATATCAGCCGCACGCAATGGGGCGGTCAGCAAGCGTGGTCGTCGCTATTCTCGCGGGCGACGGAATACGCCGCGAACGGCTTCCCCGTCACGCCGTCGCAACACTTCTGGCAGACGTTTCGCGCGGGCGAGCTGTCAGGGTGGGAAGGCTTCGCCTCGGTCTTCATGCCGAATGGCCGTATTCCGCAGGCCGGCGAGCGCTTCTATCAGCCGGCGCTCGCGCGTAGTCTCGATCGTATCGCGACACACGGCGGACGCGAATTCTACGAAGGCGATCTGGCCGGACGCATCGCCGCCGGACTCAAACAGGTTGGCTCGCCGTTGCGTGCCGACGATCTGTCCCGGGCGCAGGCCCGCGAGGAAGTGCCGCTGCGCGTGGCGTATCGCGATGGTGAACTGCTGGGGCTGCGTCCGCCTACGCAAGGGGTGACGACGCTCGAGATCATGGGCATTCTCGATCGCTTCGATCTCAAGTCGATGCCCGAGGGCAGCGCGGACTACTACCATGTGCTGGTCGAAGCGGTGAAGCTGGCCTTCATCGACCGCAATCGCTACGTGGCCGATCCCGATTTCGTCGACGTCCCCGTGGATCGTTTGCTGGCCAGCGCCAGTCTCGACGCGCATGCGCGCAGCATTCGCATGGATCGCGCGATGCCGTGGCCTCATGTCTTCAAGACGGGCGATACGGTGTACATCGGCGTGGCAGACGCTCAGGGCAACTGTGTGAGCATGTTGCAGACGGTGTATTTCGACTGGGGCAGCGGTGTCGTGCTGGGCGACACGGGCGTGCTGTGGCACAACCGGGGGGCGTCGTTCAGTCTGGACGCCAGCAGTCCGAACGTGCTGCGTGGCGGCAAGCGGCCGTTTCACACGCTCAACCCGGGCATGTACCTGAAGCAGGGGCGTCCGCAATTGCTTTACGGGACGCAGGGGGCCGACGGGCAACCGCAGACATTGGCCGCCGTGCTCACGCGTCTGATCGACTACGGGATGGACCCGCTGACCGCCCTGGGCCGCCCGCGTTTCCTGCTCGGCAAGACGTTCTCCGACAGTCGCGACAGTCTCAAGCTCGAACAGGATGCGGGCGCAAGCGTGTTCACGGCACTTGCCGCACGCGGGCATGAGATGAGCGCGTTGCCGCCGCAGAGCCAGTTGGCAGGACATCCCGGGGCGATTCGCATCGGTGCGCAAGGGCAGATGAGCGGTGCGCACGATCCTCGCAGCGACGGGCGGGCGCTGGGGCTCTGAGCACTGGCGAATGTCGCGGCGTCAGTGATTTTGCAGTCACGCGCGATGGGATACCCGGCAACGACGCAAACCCCAGTTGCCGGGCGTTCGTCGCGCGTGATACAAGTTCAGCCATCCATCGACAATGTAAATACCTCACATGGCTGGCAGTGCGAAATCGAATCGACCGCTCTTCGATCTGGATCTGTTGCGCTCGATCATCATGGTGGCCGACTGCGGCAGTTTCACCACGGCGGCGGCGCGTCTGCACTCAACGCAATCGACCGTAAGCCAGAAAGTGCGACGTCTCGAAGACATGGTCGGGCACAAGCTGCTCGAGCGTGGCAATCGCGAAGTGCACGCCACCGACGCCGGGGAACTGCTGCTCGGCTACGCGCGCCAGATGCTCACCCTCAACGACCAGATGTTCGAAGCGCTCTCCGGCGCCGTCGTGGCCGTGACGGTGCGCCTCGGTGTGCCGGAGGACTTCGCCACCGGCGCCACCACGCAGGTACTCGCCCGTTTCAACCGGCAGTATCCGCAGGTTAAGCTCGAAGTGACGAGCGGCCTTAGCCGCGACCTGCTTGGCAGTTACGATCACGGAGAACTCGATCTGGTGTTGGTGAAGCAACATCGCAATAGTCGGGAGTCGGTGGCGAGTCGCCCCGAAAAGCTGGCGTGGATCGACAGTGCAAAGCATCCGTCGTTCGGACTCGATCCGGTGCCGCTCGTGACCTTTCCCACACGCGGGCTGTATCGCGACGACATGATCAACGCGCTCGAAGCGATGGGGCGCAACTGGCGCATTAGTTTTACCAGTTCTAGCCTGAGTGGTATTCAGGGCGCGGTGGCCGATGGCATGGGAATCAGTCTGGTGCCGCCACGCGCCGTGTTGCCGGGGCATGCGGTGCTGGGGCGCGCGCAGGGGCTGCCGGTCATCGACACGTTCGAGCTGGCGATCTTTCACCGCCCGACGGCTGACCCGCTGGTGGGGGCGCTCGCCAAGGTGCTTGTCGGGATGCTGGAATCGAAACCGCGCGCGTCGAAGTGAACGACGCGCGCGGCCTGGGCACCACGACAGAGAAAGCGCGAAGACCGCGCGATGGCTGCGCGATTACTTCGGCTGAGCGCCAAGCGTCAGGGTCATGTGACGGTTGACGTCCTTGTACAGCAGGTAGCGGAACGGGCCGGGACCGCCGGCGTAGCAGGCCTGCGGGCAGAAGGCGCGCAGCCACATGAAGTCACCGGCTTCGACCTCCACCCAGTCCTGATTCAGACGATAGACGGCCTTGCCTTCAAGCACGTACAGGCCGTGCTCCATCACGTGCGTTTCCGCGAACGGAATCACGCCGCCGGGCTGGAACGTCACGATGTTCACGTGCATGTCGTGACGCATATCCTGAATGTCCACGAAACGCGTGGTCACCCAGCGGCCTTCCGTGCCCGGCATCGCGATCGGCTCGACATCCTGCTCGTTCTTCACGAACGGCTCGGGATAGGGCAGCCCTTCCACCGCCTGATAGTGCTTGCGAATCCAGTGGAAGCGCGCGGTACTCTGGCTCTGATTGCGCAGTTGCCAGTCGGTCGCGGGGGGGATGAACGCGTAGCCGCCCGGGGTGAGCTTGTTGGCTTTGCCCTGAATCGTCACGGTGATTTCGCCTTCCACGACGAACAGCACGCCTTCGGCCTTCTCGTCCTGCTCCGGCTTGTCGCTGCCGCCACCGGCACCGACTTCCATGATGTACTGCGCGAACGTCTCGGCGAAGCCGGAGAGCGGACGTGCCAGCACCCACAGGCGCGTGTTGTCCCAGAACGGGAGATGACTCGTGACGATGTCGCGCATCACCCCCTTCGGAATGACGGCATACGCTTCGGTGAACATCGCGCGGTCGGTGAGCAGTTCCGTTTGGCCCGGATGCCCGCCGTGCGGCGCGTAATACGTGGTCTTCGACATAACTGATTGCTCCTGAGTCATTCTGATTTTTCTCCCCATCGTCCGTCGCCGGGCGCCTTGGCTACGGGCGGCGCCTGGGGGCACGCGCAGACCGCTTCACCTTGGCGCGACGAACGCGAGCGACGCCGTGACCTCGCGCAGGCGACGGCATCGCGCATGACAGTCAGGTCGGGGTGGACCCTGCTGTGTCCTGAAGCAGGGCGGGGTCCAGCGCGAGTTGCGCCGGGCCGCCCCAATAACGTCCGTGACGAATGACCGCGCGTGCGGCGGGCGCGGCGGCAACGGCAGCGGCAGCGTTCGGCACGTCGAACACGACAAAACTGGCTTCGTTGCCGATGCGCAGTCCGTAATCCGCCTTGCCGATCACGGCGGCTGCGGCATCGGTCGCCATTTCCAGCGCGACGCGCAGATCGTCGTCGGTGTAGAAGCGCGAGCGATAGCCGATGAGCATCGCGCGTTGCAGCATGTCGCCGTTACCGTAGGGCCACCAACTGTCCTGAATGTTGTCGTTGCCCGTAAAGACGCGCACCCCCGCTTCGCGCAAGCGCAGAATCGGGGGAAACGCCCGATCGCCAGGGGCATTGGTCATGATGGACACGCCGGCGTCGGCCAACGCGCGCGCGACGGTGTCGAGTTCTGCGGGGCCAATGTCGCCCAGACCGTAGGCGTGGCTCACCGAGACACGCCCCTGCAAACCGCCCGCCTGCGTCCGCGCGGCAATACGGTGCAACTGCGCCAGACCGATATCGCCCGGTTCGTGCAAGTGAATGTCGATTTTCGTGCCGTGCTTCTCGGCGAGGCCGAAGATCACACTCAGTTGTCCGTGCGGATCGCCGTCCAATGTCGTCGGGTCGATGCCGCCCACGACCTGCACGCCTTCGCGCACGGCCGCTTCGAGCACGTCGGCCGTGCCGGGACAGGTCATGACACCTGCCTGCGGGAAGGCGACCAGTTCGATGTCCAGCAGGTCGCGCCACTTCTCACGCATGGCCATGACCGCATGCAGATGCGTAAGACCGGTGCTGGCGTCGATATCGACATGGCATCGCATGGCGACGGTGCCGAACGATACGGTTTGTCGCATCAGCGCGTCGGCGCGTTGTGCCATCGGCGCGGCGGCGGCAAGTTCCTGCTTCTCGGCGGCCAGACGCTCACGCAATGTTGCGGCGGGACGATGCGCCCGCCAGCGGTCGCCAACGAAACTCTTGTCCAGATGGATGTGCCCGTCGACGAAGCCCGGCAGGACCAGCTTGCCCTGCAAGTCGATGACTTGTGCGCCGGTACTGTCGGGCGCTTGTGCGCCCACGTAGGTGAAACGACCGTCGCGCGTGGCGAGGGCGAGGGGGCTGCCGTCGGCGTCGACGGCGCCCACGAAAACGCGGTGAGTCATGGAACGGCCTCTGTCCTGCCCGGGGCCTCGCTGGCGCTGCGTTCCATGGGGTGGCGCAGCCGCGCCGCGGGGTCTCGTAGGGGGTGAAACTGCGGGGAAAGACTTACAAGATAGCGAACCGATCACGCATCGACAAATTAAATATCAGAATGCATGGCATTCGGTTTCTAAATAGTTGACGGGGGAGTTACGACACCACCACCGGCAGCGACCACCGGAGGCGGGCCAGCACGTTGGCGTCCCGGTCTGTGACGATGGCTTCGACGTTGACGTTGGCCGTGCCACTTGCCACGACATCGGCTTGCCAGAACGCGTCGGGGGCTTCGCGCGCGACGGGTTCTTGCGGCGCGTCCGACTGCGGCGCATAGCGTTGGGCATGCTCGTGAACATGCAGTTGCAATCCTGCCAATGTCGATTCGTCGTCCAAGGCGAGCTGGAGCAGCACAGCGTGTTCGCCGCGCATGGCGAGCGGCGTCCAGCGCACGCGCAGGCAGTCGCCGGGGCGGACGTCGATCGGCCAAGGTGCGGCGCTCACACCTTCGAGCGCCTGCTTGTCGGGCGCGAGTCCGTAGTAGCCGTTGCTCTCGATATCCACAGGGGCGTGCGCCGCATCGGGGTGCCGGTCGAGCAGCGTCACCGTATCGATGACCAGCAGAACATCGGTGATGGCGTGGGCGTCGTGACTGGCGCCATGAGTTCGTGCATCGGACATGGGGTTCCTTGCCGTAGAGCGCCGTTGCATTGCCGCGATCCGGCAGCCCGCCATGCCACATTGCGCAGGTGAGGGATCGCGGTCCGGCGTGGGTCAGTGATTGCGGATGGTGATGAACGGGTCCCACTGGTAGCAGCCGCACACATTGCCGCTACGGTCGAGAATCATGAACTGGAAGTGGTACGTCACACGCCCGGTCTTGAGCGTTTCGCAGGACCAGAAGTAGTTCGAGCATTTTTGCTTCTTCGGCTTGGTCGGGTCCGGCGGGTTAGGCACCGGCAACGTGACCTCGGCTTCGCGCGGCGAGGGCGGAGAAATCAGCTCGTTGCCCTGGTTGCCGACAAATTTGTAGAAGATGCACGATTGCTCGAAGCCCAGTGAGAGCGAGCATTCGCGCCACCGGATGACGTCGCCGACCGTGGCGGCAACGTCCAGCTCCCCACCGGCCTGTCCGCTCACGACATTGTTCTGCGTCACGATCATGAAGACATGCTTGAAGTCGATGACCGGTGGATTCGCCATGCTGGAGTTCTTGCCGTACCGGTCGACGATCGTCTTGGTGTCGATGCTGACCAGCACATCGGTAATTTCGGACATGTGTTTCTCCACGAAAGACTGCGTTGATGGCCGCCGACTTAGTGCGACGACGGCCTTGAAGGCAGCGGCGCGATGGCCGCGTGCGAAACGCCGGAGCGCGTTCCACCGATGGAGCGTAGGAAGGGGATGGGCGACGTTCAACCACTCGAGGATTGCGCGAGATGAGTGACACCTGAGCGCTAAGCCCCGCCACAGCGAGGCCTGTCAGCGCGCTTGCCTGTTCACCAATCGAGAAATTGGAGCGCAATCACCAAAACAGCCCATGCGCGCTTGGCGGGCATGGGCTGTGTCACCGTTGTCGGGGTGTGGGCCGGGGGCGCGCAGTGACGCGGCCCGTTACCGTTGAGAGAGGTTGAGAGAGGGTCAGCCGAGTTTGCGGCTGTGCTGCAGGCGTTCGAGCACATGAATGCTCAGCCGCGCGGTGTGACTGCGCATGGCGTTGTAGGCGGCTTCGGCGTCGGCCGCCAGTACCGCTTCGACGACGCGGTCGTGTTCGTCAAACGACACGGAAAAGCGTTCTTCGACATCCGACTGCGCCGCCCGGAAAGGGGCCAGACGGTCGCGATGACTGTCGATGAGCGCCATCAGGGTCTTGTTCTGTGTTCCCGCGCTCAGCAACTGGTGGAATTCACGGTTCAGCGCAAGATAACCGGCCTCGTCGCCGGCATCCATGCACTGTTTGCTCTGGATGTGGATCATCTCGAGCTGCTTCTTTTGCATCGCGCTCATGCGCTGGGCGCTCAGACGGCAGCAGAGGGCGTCGAGTTCGCACATGGCTTCGAGCATGTCGGAGAGATCGTCCACGCTGATGCTAGCCACGACACCGCCCTTGTGCGGCGTGAGTTCAATGAGCCCGCGGGCGTTCAGCTCGCGTAGCGCCTCGCGGATGGGCGTGCGCGAGGCCTTGAAGCGCTCGGCCAGTGCGACTTCTTCCAGCTTCTGTCCCGGCGGCAGGCGTCCGTCGATGATCTCGCCCGTCAACACCCTGCAGATTCGTGCGGCAATGGTTTCGGCCATGCTGTTCTATCTCGCTCCGTGGATGCGTTTTTCTGATTGGATTGTATACATGGGGATTATACGGGTATTTTTTCGGAGACTTAAGGCTGGACGGTGTCTTTGACGCAAGTCGGGCGAGCGAACCGGCATTCAATGTCCTTCAGTGCATTCAAAAATACGTTTTTGAATGCAATTCGCTGAGATAGTATACATAAAGACTCTGCCGGATGTTCCGGCACGAGCCGACATCTCAATCCGAAGGAGACATTCATCATGGCCAAACTGCGTCACATTGCGCTTTCCGTCCCCGACCCCTGGAAAGCAGCCGAGTTCTACATGCAGGCGTTCGACTTCAAGAAAGTGGGGGAGACGGACTCGTCGCTCGCCCGGGGCGTCTATCTGTCCGACGGCGTCATCAATCTGGCGTTGCTCAACTACAAGAACGACGAAGCGGCGGGCGATCGTGGCCGCGAGTACGTGGGGCTGCACCACATCGGCATCTGGGTCGAAGACGTGCAAGCCACGCGCGAGAAGATCGAAGCCGCCGGCGGGCGCTATTACATGGGCGAAGTCCCGGTGAAGAGCAACATCTTCTACGAGGTGAAGTTCTTCGATCCGAACGGCGTGATCTTCGACGTGACCGCGCACGGCTGGGGCGGCGCATCGAAGGACGGCTCCGGCACGGACAACGCACCGAAGCTGCGTCACGAGGGATTGCAGGCCGATCGCACCGGACTTTGATCCTGCGACGCGGCTATCGCACTGATCGTCCGCCAGACTCTTTTTCCCCGCCGGGCATGCCAGCCGGCGGCGGCCAACGCGTATCAGGGGTTACCCGCTATAAAAAAATCGCCCGCTTGTATAAGCAAATAGCGGTAGAAATTCAATTTCTTTGTTATGTATAATCATTCGAAAGATTGTATACATATAACGGGCGGGCGGCAGACATCCGGACAGGGGCGCCGCAAACAAAAACGAGAAATTTCAGGAGACAGCATGAAGAAGCGAGTGTTGTGTGCATTGCTACTGGGCGCAATGCAGGGCGGTGCGTACGCGCAATCTTCCGGGGGCGTGACGCTCTCGGGGTTCGTGGACCTGAACATGGAGCAGTTGTGGGGATCGGGGGCGAACGGCGGCAAAGTCACGAGAATGTCGAGCGGCGGCCTGAACAACTCTCGCTTCAATCTGAGCGGCTTCGAGGAACTGGGCGGCGGCAACCGCGCTTTCTTCACCTACGAGCCGATGTTCTCGGCCAACAACGGCACGCAGTCGACACAAGCGCGTCAGTCGTTCGTGGGGTTGAAAGGACCGTGGGGCGAGTTGTCGCTGGGTCGTCAGTTCACGCCGTCGTACTGGATCGCGGGCTACGCCGATCCGAGTTGGGCGGCCGACTTCAGTATGGTCAACAACATGGAGTTCTTCTACGCGTCGTATCGCGTCGACAACTCGATCCAATACAACACGCCTCGCTGGAACGGGCTGATGGGCCGCTTCATGGCGACGACCGGCGTGGGCGATGGCACGCGCTCGGGGCGCTTCTACTCGGCGGCCCTTGACTACCGCAACGGCGGCCTCTTTCTGGGCGCAGTGAGCGAGTTGCAATATACGCGCGACATTTACTCGTCGAGTCAGATCCGCTCGTCGCGCGACAATTATTTCGCCGCGACGTACAAGTTCGGCAGCATCGAGCCGACCTTGCTCTATCACACCTACAACGGCTACTACGCCTATCCGCCGTATGTCGCATTCAACGTGCGCGGCTGGGATGTTCAGGTGGGCGTGCGCTACGCGCTGACCGACCGTCACCGCTTCTATGCGAGCTTCGTCCACCGTCAGGACGACGACAACAAGGCGTTGTCGAACGCCAACGGCTTCGTCGTCGGCTACATGTACGGCCTGTCCAAGCGCACCACGTTGTACGCCACCTATGCCCGTGTCCAGCACAGCAACGACACGACGGTGCATTACCCGGTGACCTTCCAGGTGACGCCGACGGGCACGCAGAACCCGTCGGGGGTGCAGTTGGGTATTCGCCACGCGTTCTGATCGACGGTATCTGAATTCATGCATCACGCCGCCAGCGATATCCACGGCAAGGTAGTCGCTGGCGAGAAGACTTTTGAGACGAAGGAGGAAGACATGTTTCGCAAGCAGACACTCGGCGTTTCGTTGACCGCCACGGCAGTACTCGCGGCGCTCACGATGACGCTCGCGGCTCACGCGTCGGCGCCGGACAGCGCGCCGGTCGCCCCCGCAGCGGCACCGACCGACGTACAGCCCACGGGCACGCCCGGCACGCCGAACGTCAAGGACCCCTATCTGGCGGGCTGGCTGCGCCTCACGCCGGACCGCGAGCCTAAGCCGCTCAAGCCTGGCGTCGATTACGGCATGGATCCTGCGACCGGCAAGTTCATCTGGCCGAAGGCTACGCCGGAAGTGCATACGGGGCAGCGCTTCCCCGGTGAGCTCACGTCGTGGGACAAGAAGAGCTATACGAAGAACGTGAAGGTGCTGGCGTTCTACCCCGGTGTCGATTCGCCGTTTCACGCCTGGAACAACATCGCCGACTTCAACGGCAAGCGATACCTGTACATCCATGATCGCGACTACCTGCGCATCATGGACGTGACCGATCCGGCCAACGGCAAGGTCGTGTATTCGAAGGGCGGCGTGTGGGGCCCGAAGGGTTCGAGCGAAAAGTTCGACGCCAACAACGTTCAGGATTATCTGGGCGGCGCCACCATCGTGTGGAGCAAGAAGCTCGGCAAGCCGATTCTGGTGGCGTCGTTCGAGATCGGCCGCTATGGCCTGATGACGGACAAGTCGAAGCAACCCGACAAGGTCGCCGCGCAGCGCAACTACAACTCGCTCAAGGGTTTTAAGGTCTTCGAGATGGACGGCCCGCTGCCTTCCGACTGGAAACTGATCGCCACGCGCACGACCGACTACAAGCATCCGGACGCGCCGGTGGGGCAGCAGCAAGGCTCGGGCTCGCTCGATTCGCCAGAGTTCTACGGCGGCAAGTACATGATTCTCTCGGCGGCGCCGGATGACAGTTACGCGCTCTCGGAATATCCGAACTATCTCTACTCGCCGGGCTATCAGGTGTGGGATATGTCGGATCCGGCCAATCCGAAATTCCTGTCTCAGATCGCAGTGCCGGGCCAGATTCTCGGTAACGCAGAGCATGAGCAGGCCTATTTGCAGAATCCGCGTGCGGGCAATCGCACGTCGTGGATGGGCTCGCGCATGCCGATCTTCCTGCCCAAGCCGCTGGAGCAGGGTGGCAAAGTGGGCTTCGGCGCGATGGGCGGTCTCGGGCTGTGGTCGTTCGACCTGTCCGACCCGGTGCACCCGAAGGTGTTGGGGA
This sequence comes from Pandoraea fibrosis, assembly GCF_000807775.2. NCBI lineage: Bacteria > Pseudomonadati > Pseudomonadota > Betaproteobacteria > Burkholderiales > Burkholderiaceae > Pandoraea > Pandoraea fibrosis. The sequence goes on from NZ_CP047385.1 coordinate 3,396,745, forward strand.
ACGTGAACACCGCACCGAGCTTTGCGGGCACCGAGTACGACAACGCCGACGTGAGCCAGTACGAGCGCACGGGGTACGTGCTCACCAGTGGCTATCCGATGAACCGCGATTGCTACGAGCCGTACAAGGACATCTTCGTCGTCGATGCGCGCAACCCCGCAAAAATGAAGGTCGCGGCGAAATTCCCCGAGCCGGAAATTCCGGAAGGGGCGCCGTTCACGAGCTTCTGCCAGCGTGGCGGCAACTACGGTCCGAAGCGTTCGAATTCGATAGGCCAACCGGGCACCTGGCGTCAGGGGATCGTGCCGTACTCGTTCTACAACGCCGGCGTGCAGATCTTCGACGTGAAGGACCCCGCCAAGCCGCGCATTGCCGGCTACTTCGTGCCGGGTCTGGCGGATGAGACCGAGTTGCCGGTCTACACGCTGGGCAAGGGCGTGTTCGCGATGTACACCGAGTACGACCGCAACATCATGTGGGCCTTCACCGAGAACGGTGCCTACGCATTGTCGAGCCCGTTGCTCGGCGAGCCGGTGATGGGCGCCCCGGCGAAACCCTGGCCGGCACGCTAAGCCTCGCAACATGGCGAAGGGACGGCACGACGCGTCGTGCCGTCACCGCAGACGACTTCACAGGGCCTCCAAAGCGTGAAGTGTTCGAAGCGGGCAACCTCCGATGGTCTCCCGGTTGCCCGCTTCATTTTTTTATTCGAACGCTTTATCGCTCGCCGCGCGGCGAGGGGGCACTGAGGGTATTGACGCCAGCGGGCAGCGACCGGCCCGAGAGATGGGCGCGGATATTGGCAAGCAACAGATCGATTTGCGCTTGCAGGGCGGCAGGCGAGCGTCCGGAGACGTGCGGTGTCAGCACCACGTTCTCGAGCATGCGTAGTGCCGATGGCACTTCCGGTTCGTGCTCGAAGACGTCGAGCGCAGCGCCGGCAATCACGCCATCGCAAAGCGCCTCGATCAACGCCACCGTATCCACAACGCTACCCCGCGCCACGTTCACGAGAAAGCCGTTTGCGCCGAGTCGTGCCAGCACGTTGGCGTTCACGAGGTGATGGGTGGCCGGGCCGCCGGGGCAGGCGAGGACGAGAAAGTCGCTGGCATCGGCCAGCGCGCCCACGTCGTTGAAATGGCGCCAGCGGCAGTCGCTGCGCGCCGTGCGCGTGTGATAGCCGATGGACATGCCGAAGCCTTCGGCGCGCGTTGCGATGGACCGGCCGATGTTGCCCAAACCGACGATGCCGAGCTTCGCTCCGTGCAGTGTCGGACGCGGTGCGCGGTGCTTGGCCCAACCGCCGGCCTTGACGGCACGGTCGAGCGTGACCAGGCCGCGTGCGCTGGCGAGCATGAGGGCAAGGGCGTGATCGGCCACCGTCTCGCCGTTGGTGTTCGGCGCGTGCGCGACGGCAATGCCGCGTTCCGTGGCGGCCGCCACGTCGATGTTTTCGTGACCTGCGCCGAAGGCACAAATGAGTTCGAGGTGTGGCAGGGCGTCCATTTGTACGGCGGTGAATCCGGTCGTGCCGTTGGTCAGCACGATCCGTGCAGTCAGCCCGATATCGATGTCGCTCAGGCGCGTACTGCGCACGTCGACGTCGCGCAAATTCAGGCCGGCGTCGAGCAGTTGGGCGCGGGCGATCGGTTCCAGTGGAATCAGGTTGAGCAGCAGCGGAGCGTCGTTCATGGAGGCCTTAATCGTGTCGAAGAATAGGTTTAAAAAATAAAATACAAATCAGTTGCTATGTATACATATGCTATGTATTGTATCTTCACATAGCAATCAAAAAGACAACCGATGCGAAAGATCGACGTCGGTTTCCCGAAGGAAGACAAGGAGGAAGGTGTGACCTGGTTTGGTATTGCAACTTATGAATCGCTGGCGCCGGGAGCAGGCGCGCAACGTCGCACGGCGCTGGTGCAACATGGCCGTCTGTACGATCTGGAAACCGTGCTGCGTCACGTGGGCGCGCAAGAGAATCTGCTGGCAGCACAAGATCTGACGGCGTTGCTTTCCGACTGGTACGTTCATGGCGAAGCCCTGAGCGCTGCGGTGCGTCAGGCGTTGGAAGCCGGGGTACCGGCCAAGGTCGGCGCGTTGGAGAGCACCGATTACCGTCTGTGCGTGCCGTACCAGCCGGGCCGCATCTTCGCGACGGCGTCGAACTTCTACGAGCACGCGGCCGAGATGGGCACCAAACTCGCGCCGCGCAGCGAGAGTTCGCCGTATATGTTCATGAAAGCGGAGACCAGCGTGACCGCGACCGGCACGGACGTGGTGCTGCCTGCGCATGCCGAGCGAGTCGACTGGGAGGTCGAACTGGCGGTCGTCATTGGCCGTCCGGGCCGCCATATTCCGGTGGAACAGGCGCACGAGTGGATCGCCGGCTACACCGTCATCAACGACGTGAGCGCGCGCGACCTGAATCGCCGCACCGACTATCCGTTCACGCACGACTGGTTTCGCGGCAAGAGTTTCGATACCTTCGCTCCTCTGGGGCCGTGGTTTGTGCCGCGCGACGTCATTCGCGATCCCCAGAACCTGCGTATGACGCTGTCGGTGAACGGCGAAATGATGCAGGACGACACGACGGCAGGAATGATCTTCAACATTGCGGAGCAGATCGCCTACCTGTCCGGCATTCTCACGCTCAAGCCCGGCGATCTGATCGCCACGGGCACGCCGACAGGCGTGGGCATGGGGCGTGGCGTGTATCTCAAGGCGGGTGACGTGATGGTGGCGGGAATCGAGGGCATTGGCGCCATCGAGAACCGCGTCGTGGCACAGCGCAAATAACAAGGGCCGCTCATGGGGCGGTCAGGAGGAGGCAGCAATGCAGCAGTGGCAGTGGGCAACGCGCTGGGGGAAGGCGCTCGCATGTGCCGGAGCGATCGGAGCCATGGGCGCGAGTGCTCTGTGGGCGACGCCGGTCGCCGCGCAGGAGAAAGTGAAGTTCAACCTCTCATGGCTGCCGCAGGGCAGTACCGGCGGCGTGCTCGTCGCCATCAACAAGGGCTATTACCGCGAGGCCGGGCTGGATGTCTCGGCCATCGTCGGTCACGGCGGGCAGCGTACCGTCAATGAAGTCGATCAGGGTCTGTTCGATTTCGGCTACGGCGACCCGATCAGTGTGATGCTCAATCGGGCGCAAGGCGGAAAGACGAAGATGGTCGGCTCGATCAACGCCGTCTGGCCCGGCGCCATCTGCTATCTCGCCAAGCCCGGTCGCACCATCGCCAAACCTGCCGATCTCAAGGGCCTCTCGATGGGTGGTGGCGGCGCATCGCCGTTGCAGAACATCGTGCCGGCATGGCTCAAGGCCAACGGCTTGCCACCGACGTCGGTCAAATTGCTTCGTCTCGATCCGTCGACGATCAATCCGTCGTTCCTGCAAGGTCGCGTAGACCTGACCGAGTGCTGGGAGGGGGCAAACCTGCCGGTGCTCAAATCGCTCGCCGCGAAGCAGGGTCGCGAGATCGGTTCGCTGCGTTATCGCGACTTCGGGCTGGACATGGTCGGCAACGGCATCGTCACGACCGAGAAGATGATTGCGCAGAAGCCGGACGTGGTTCGCCGTTTCGTGCAAGCGACGTATCGTGGCTACGCGTGGATGCGCGAGCATCCGGAGGAATCGGCCGTCGTCATCGCCTCGCAGTACCCGATGCTCGACAAGCAAGTCATGGTCGAGCAGATTCGTCAGATCGGGGCCCTGGAGACCGACCGCGAGACACAGGGGCACAAGCCGGGCTGGCTGCCGGTGCCGCGCATGGAGTCCACGGCGAAGTTCGTGCGAGATGCCTTCAATCTGGCGCCCACGCTCAAGGCTACCGACATCTATACCAACCAGTTCGTCGAGTGACGGTCCCCGAATCGCTGCAAAGCAAGGAGTCGAGATGACAAGCCCCCAACCCCAAGCCAAACCCAGGCTCAGCCCGAAGCGACTCGGCCATTTGGTACTGGTCGTGCGCGATATTCAGAAGTCGGCAAAGTTCTATACCGAGGTTCTCGGCCTGACGGTCTCCGACTGGATCGGCGACCAGATGGTCTTCCTGCGCGCCGGTTCCGATCACCACGATCTGGCGCTTTCGCAGATCCCGAAGGATTCGCCGGACATCGACGATTTGCCGCGTTACAGCCGTCCCGGCATGGAGCATTTTTCCTACCTTGTCGACAGCGTCGAGGAGATGGAGCAGGCGGTGGAGGTACTGCGTGCGCATAACGTCGAAATCGTTCGCGGCATCGGGCGTCACGGGCCGGGGGCGAACTATTTTCTGGTGTTCAAGGACCCGGACGGCAACAACGTCGAGCTGTATTGCGAGATGACGCAGATCGACGATGACCATCCCTACGAAGCGAAGGTGTGGGAGCGCTCCATCGAGAGCTTCGACCGCTTCCGCTTCGAGCGCTTCGTCGTGCCGCCCCCGCCGGGCATGGTCAAGGACAAATCGGGCGGCAAGGCTTAGCGCCCGACGTTCTGGAGGAGACATCGAATGAAACGCATCGCACAGACGATCGTATTTTGGGGCGTGTTACTCGCCCTGTGGGAAATGGCCGTCACGTATTTCAAAGTGCAGTCGTACCTGATGCCGCCGCCATCGGCGATCTTTCGCGCCGCGTGGGAAGTGCATCCGCAGATGCTGACCGACACGTGGGTCACGACGGTCGAAGTCCTGACCGGCTTCGTGGCCGCGGTGACGGGGGGGCTGGTGATCGGCGTGGTCATCAGCTACAGCGCGTTTGCGCGCCGCACGCTGTATCCCCTGGTCACGGCATTGCAAAGCATGCCGAAGATCGCCCTCGCGCCGCTGATGATCGTGTGGTTCGGGTACGGATTCGCGTCGAAGCTGGCCTCGACGTTCCTGTTCGCATTCTTCCCGGTCGTGGTCGCGACGATGGGGGGCCTCGCGTCCGTGGCCCGCAATCTCGACGAGCACTTCCGTGCGCTCGGCGCGAGCCCGTGGGACACCTTCTGGCGTCTGTATCTGCCGGCGGCGCTGCCCGCGTTCGCCGACGGCCTCAAGATCGCCATGCCGCTCGCGGTGATTGGCGCCATCGTTGGCGAGTTCATCGGTTCGGAGGAAGGGCTGGGGCATCTGATCGTGTTCGCGTCGGCGGCAGCACGTACCGACGTCATGTTCGCTGCCATTCTCATGGTGACATTGCTGGCCGTGGTGCTTTACTGGGCCATCGAACGTCTGGCGCGCTTCGTCTGGTGGCGGGGGATCAACGTATGAGTACCGTGACGACGACCGTGACGCCACTCCACTCGGCACGGCCTGCCGGGCAGGCGGACAAGACGGATGAAATGCCGGCGGGCGCAGCCCAGCCGCAGAGCACCATGATCGAAGTGCGCCATGTCGACAAGACGTTTGCGGCCAAGCAGCGCAAGGCCTCGCCTGTCAGAATTCTCGACGACGTATCGCTCTCGATTGCGGAGCGTGAGTTCGTATCGATTCTCGGCGCGAGTGGATGCGGCAAGAGCACGCTGCTGCGCATTGTGGCGGGACTGGTGCCGCATGACGGCGGCGAGGTTCGTGTCGCCGGGCAGCGTGTGGCGCGCCCGGTGCCGGAGATCGGCGTGGTGTTCCAGACGAGCAATATGTTGCCCTGGCTCACCGTCCGGCAAAACCTGCTGCTTGGCACCCGCTTGCGCAAGATCCCGAAGGAGAAGAGCGAGCCGCGTGTCCAGGCACTGCTCGAAATGCTGGGACTCGCACAGTTTGCCGATCATCATCCGCACGAGTTGTCAGGTGGCATGCGCCAGCGCGCGTCGATCGGCCAGATTCTGGCGCTCGAGCCAAAAGTGTTGCTCATGGACGAGCCGTTCGGGGCGCTCGACGCACTCACGCGCGACAACCTGAACGTCGAACTGCTGCGCATCTGGCAGGAGCATCGGCAGACGGTGTTGCTCGTGACGCACAGTATTGAAGAAGCCGTGTTTCTGTCCGACCGGGTGATCGTGATGTCGGCGCGTCCGGGCAAGATTCAACAGGAAGTCGTCATCGATCTGCCCCGACCGCGTTCGCCGCAGACGATCAAGCAGCATCCGCGTTATGCCGGGTACATCGCGCAGCTCTCTCAGTTGATGGGAGTCTATTGATGAACGGGCAGACGTTGCTGGCGAGTGCTGCGGGCTGGCAGGAGGCACGCGCGCGAATGCGTGCGCTCGGTCCACGCTGGGCGCAGGACATCGCGGCCGGTCGACGTGCCGTGCTCGAGACCTACACGCCGCTGCTGGCGCGGCTACCGGTCGAGGGATATACGGTCGTGCGCGATGTGGCGTATGGCCCGCACGCCCGGCATCGGCTTGACGTCTATCGTCCGACGCTGGTCCCGGCGGCAGGTAGCCCGGCACCGGTCGTGGTGTTCGTCCACGGGGGCGGATTCGTTCGGGGCGACATGAATGCCAACGCACAGATCTACGGCAATGTGCCGCGATACTTCGCGCGTCATGGCTGTGTGGCAGTGAACGCGGAGTACCGGTTGGCGCCCGAAGCCCCGTTTCCGGGGGGCGCGCAGGATGTGGCGGCTGCCATGCGCTGGGTGCACGCGCATCTCGATGAATACGCAGGCGAGGGCGGCGTCGATCTGTCGCGCATTGTGCTGATCGGTCATTCCGCCGGCGGCTCGCACGTCGCGAGCTATCTGTGCGACCCGCGTGTCCGGCCTGCACAGCCCGAGGTGGCCGGCGCCGTGTTGATCAGTGCGCGTCTGCGCGCAGACGTGCTGCCGGACAATCCGAACGCGCCGGGCGTTGTGGCGTACTACGGCGATGACCCGGTACGCCACGCGTCCGACGCACCGATGGCGCATGCCGACGCGATGCCCGTGCCCGTCATGACCGTGATCGCGGAGTTCGAGAATCCCCATCTCGATACCTATGCGCTCGAGTTCTGTCACCGCCTGGCACAGCGAGACGGCCGCGCACCGCGGTTGCGTCAGGTGCGCGACCACAACCATACGTCGGTCGTGGCACACATCGATTCGGGCGACGACTCGCTCGGTCGCGAGATTCTGCAATTCCTGCACGAAATCAACCCGTCGCCCTGATGCGGTTCGCGTCTGCCTGAGTCGCTGAGCCGCAAGGCTCGGCACCGGCAGCGCGGTTCATCTCTCCCTCCCTCTTAGGAACTGTCATGGTCGATCACGAATTGACCGGGGCGTTTGCGCCCGTCGTCACGCCGTTTCATGCGGATTTGACGCCGGATGCCCCCCGTTTTCTCGCGCACTGCAAATGGTTGCTCTCTCACGGTGTGGGGCTCGCCCCGTTCGGTACCAACAGCGAAGCGAACTCGCTGAGCGTTGGAGAACGCATGGCGTTGCTCGATCATCTGGTCGGGCACGGTCTCGATGTGCGCCGCATGCTACCGGGCACAGGTTGCTGCTCGCTGCCCGAGACGGTCGCGCTCACGCGTCACGCCGTGGCGCACGGTTGTGCCGGTGTGCTGATGCTCCCGCCGTTCTTCTACAAAGGCATTACCGACGACGGCTTGTACGACTACTACGCTCGCGTGATTGAGCAAGTGGGCGACGCTCGTTTGCGCTTGTACCTCTATCACATCCCGGCACTCTCGGGCGTGCCGATCACGTTGCCGGTGATCGAGCGGCTGATTCGCGACTTCTCGCAAACGGTTGTCGGGATCAAGGACAGTTCGGGCGACTGGAACAATCTGAGCGCGATGCTCGATGCATTCCCTGGCTTCGGCATCTTTCCGGCGTCGGAGTCGCTCGTATCGAAGGCGTCGGCCAGAGGCGCGAAGGGCTGCATTTCGGCGACGGTCAACGTGAATCCGCAGGGCATCGGGCGGTTGTGCCGCGAGTGGTCGTCCGAAGCGGGCGAGGGGTTGCAGGCGCAGGCCGATGCCGTGCGCAGCATCGTTCAGTCCTTCCCGATGATCCCGGCGCTCAAGGCGGTGCTGGCATCGCATCGCGACGACCCGGCATGGACGCAGGTGCGCCCACCGCTGAGGGCGCTGACGAGCGAACAACACGAGCGGCTGCATGCGCAATTGGCCGCTTGTGGTTTCGCGTTACCGGGGTAAGCGGCGATGCGCGGCGCGTTGCGGTATCGGGGGTTACGTCGTGGGCTTGCGCGTCATGGGTCGACGCGGTCTCGCACCGGTATGCCCGGCACCATGCTGGCGATGGTGTTGGGCATGGGCGCCTGCGAGGTGTCGCAGGCACAGGTGCAAATCTACGGACACCTCACGCCGATGACCGATTGGGTCAGCGTGAGCGGTCGACAGGTGAGTGCCTCTGCGCCGCGTCCGACGCAGGCGCCGGCAGGCGCGATCAACGCGCCGGAAGCGAGCGGCTCGCGCATGTTGTCGAGCATTTCGTACTTCGGCATGCGCGGCAAAGAGGATCTCGGCGACGGGTACGCGGCGATCTGGCAGATCGAGACGCCGGTCTCGATCGACGGCAAATCGACCGGCGCCATCGCGGGGCGCAACTCGAACGTGGGCCTGAGCGGACCCTTCGGGAGCGCGTTTCTCGGCAATTGGGACACGCCGTATCAATGGTCGACGCTCTCGGTCGGATCGCCGGTAAGAAACCCGTACACCGGCGATCTGAGCACGATCCTGAGCAACCCCGGCTTCAATGTGCCGAATACGACGACGCAGTCGGGGCGCGTGGGTAACCCGGCCGACGCCACGTTCAACCGCCGTCAGGGCAACAGCATTCAGTATTGGTCGCCCGACTGGGCCGGATTTCACATGCGGCTCTCGTATTCGCTTTCGCAGGGCGGCATGACCACGCCGGCCGGCAGTATTTCTCCGCAGGTGTTCGGCGCCGGGCTGGAGTATCTGAACGGCCCGCTACGCGTGCGGTATGCCTACGAAATGCATAAGGACTATTTCGGGCTTGCGTGGCTTGGCGCCCCGGCGTCGGCCAATCCGTCCAATGCAGGCTCGCGTGCCACGGGGTCGCGCGACGACGCGCACAAGGTGTTGATCGTCTTCACCTACGCCCAGACCAAGTGGGTTGCCGGGTGGGACTGGTTGACCTATCGCACCGATGACGGCACGACCGGCAATCTGAACCGGTACCGGCGCGACGCGTTTTACGCGATGGTCCAGCACTGGTTCGCCGGCGGACAGCACTCCGTCTGGCTCGGTGGCGGTTATGCGATGAACGGGGCGTGCTCGCGCACGGGCGGTGCGATGTGCAACACCGACGGGCTCGGCGCGACGCAACTCAACCTCGGCTATCGCTACGACTTCTCGCGCCGCACCGACGTTTATCTCGCCTACTACCAGGTCATCAACCGCGCGTGGGGCAGCTACGGCTTCTCGCCGCGTCCCACGATCGGTAATGGCGCAACTGCGCCACCGGGCGCGCACTACCGGGGCATTGGCTTCGGCATCGAACACAGTTTCTAAACACGACTTTGCGCATTACAGGAGACAACCTTGAGTACGACACAACCGGGCTTCGACAGTATCGTCGAGCGAGAAAAAGGGCTGCATCGCGGCCTGAGCAGCGGGCAATTGTCGATGATTGCCATTGGCGGTGCGATTGGCACCGGTCTGTTTCTGGGCAGCGCGTTCGCCATCGGCTTCGCCGGCCCAAGCGTGCTGCTGAGCTACGCCATCGGCGGCGCCATCGCGCTGTTGCTGATGGGGTGTTTGGCGGAGATGACGGTGGCCCATCCGACATCGGGGTCGTTCGGCGCGTATGCCGAACATTACATCGGGCCGCTGGCCGGATTTCTGGTGCGCTACGGCTATTGGTCGTCGATCGTGTTCGCGGTCGGCACCGAGGTCACGGCCATTGCCGTCTACATGAAGTACTGGTTCCCGGCAGTCCCCGGCTGGTATTGGATCGTTGGCTTCTCGGCCGGGTTGATCGGTATCAATGCGGCAAGCGTCAAGGTGTTCGGTGCGGTCGAGTATGCGTTCTCGATGCTCAAGATCGTGGCCATTGTGGTGTTCCTGATCCTCGGTGCGTATGTGGTTTTCCGTGCGCCGCAAGCCAGTGGCATCGGCGTGGCCAACTACACGTCGCACGGCGGATTCTTCCCGAAGGGGGCGTGGGGCATGTGGGTCGCGGTCATCGTATCGATCTTCAGCTATCTGAGCATCGAGATGATCGCCGTGGCAGCCGGCGAAGCACAGGACCCGCAGCGCGCGATCACGCGTGCCTTTCGCGCGACGATGTTCCGGTTGGTGTTCTTCTATCTGCTCACGCTTGCCCTGACGCTCGCCATCGTGCCGTGGAATTCAGCGGGTGAAGACGGTAGCCCCTTCGTGAAGGTGATGGCCGCCACGCATATTTCGGGCGCGGCAGGGGTGATCAATCTGGTGATTCTCGTGGCGGCACTCTCTGCGATGAACAGCCAGCTCTACATCACCACGCGGATGATGTTCAGCCTGTCGCGCGCGGGTTACGCGCCGCGCCGTTTCGGCGAAGTCAGCCGCAATGGTGTGCCGGTCGCGGCGCTCATGCTGTCGACCATCGGCATTGCGTTGGCCGTGGCGTTGAACGTGCTCGCGCCGAAGGCGTCGTTCACGCTGATGATGTCCGTCTCGATGTTCGGCGCGATGTTCACCTGGCTGATGATCTTCGTCACCCACCTGTACTTCCGCCGCGCCCACGACGCGAAGTCGCTGACATTCCGCATGTGGGGCTACCCCTATGCGAGTCTGGCGGGTGCGTTGCTCATGCTGGCAACGCTCGTCACGACGTATTTCACCGACGAGTTCCGCATGACGCTCGTCTACGGCGTGCCGTTTGTCGTGGCGCTGTCGGTGATCTATGCGGTGTGGTATCGCCAACGGGCAGGCGCGCCTGCGGTGACGACCCAGGGGCAGGAGGGATAAGGCGAAGTGTGATGGGGGGAGCTTGTCCGGGCGCGACGGTATGACGCCGTCGCGGCCCGAGGCGTCTCGATCAGTGAGCGTTCAGGCGCGCCGGATCGATTTCCAGCAGCGTGTGTTGGCGGATTTCGCTTCGGGTGGCGTCATTATCGTTCGCGTCGTCGTTCGTGGCCGATTTGCCGGAGCGTGCCGCGTCGTTCTGAATCACGGACTGAAGCAGACCCATCAGATCGGTGCTGCTCGAACCCGAGAGCGGCGTCGTGACGTGACTCACCAGCTTGCCAATTTCGTAGCGCATGACTTGCATCGACCGGCTGGCGGTACGGCGTGCCTGTGCGCGGATCAGCAGGCCGTCGCGATAGCCGACGTCGACGCTGCTGTTCGCCGAGTCCTGAACCTTCACGTACTCGTAGTTCTGCGACTTCGGATCGGTCGTCAGATTGAGTGGCACACCGGCCCAGAGCGAGCGGTGATAGTTCGCCGAGAGTGTTGCCTGCGTCTGCTGCGCAAGGGTTCGGTCAAGCGTGTTCTTCCCCCCGATCTGGGTACTTTGCGAAATCTGGTAATCGAACGAATCGATTTCCGACGGACGCATTGGATTGGGGGATTTCGTCGTCTGGGAAATCGACGCACTGAAATCTGCCAACCCACTCAGTACCGACGTGTCGGCATTGCTCAATGAGATACGCGGCAGCGTCGGTGCGGGAGGATAGTGGCTATTCAGGCCCACGAAGGCGGCCTTGAACATGTCCATGAGCGTAGCGTCGCCATTGCCGCGTGTCTGGGCTGTGCCGAAACGGGCGAGCCAGGCGTCTAGCGCGGCGGCCTGGGCTTTCGGACTGCCGATGGCCTGCAAATGGGTCAGATCGACATTGACATCGAACTTCCCGGCCGTTCCATCGACGTGCATTGAGCGTTGTGTCGCGTCGGCATGGAAGCTGACGTTCTGTGGCGCCTTGCCGTTCGCGCCGAGTGTGGCCGACAGGTCGACTGACTTCAGCACCGAGGCATCGAACCCCGTGAGCCCGCTGAAATCGACCGCGGGCGGCTGTTTCGCCAGACCGTTCACCGCACTCTGAAAGGCATCGGCGAGCTTGCCGAGTTCATCGCGTTCGGCATCCGTGAGCGTGCCCTGTGTCACCGAGAACTCGGCGGACAGGCCGTCGTCGCTACTGCCAAGACGAACTGTGACCTTCGCGCCGCTGGCCGTGGAGATCGTCAACGCGAACCGGTTGTCGGCGTTCGTCTGCAAATTGGACTGCTGCAACGCCAGATCGGTGTCCGACACCGGCGTGAGCGAGTTCGACCGGAGCACGCTTTGCGAGTACGAGGTGGCGCCGCCCGCAATGGCAGACATCAACTTCGTGCCGAGTTGATCGAGACGATTGCCGAGCGCAGATGTTGTCGCATTGCCCGACATGATCAACGACAGCGGGTCGGACGGCACGCGCTGCCAGAGCAGGGCGCCTCCGTTGGCGACCGGCTGGCTATACGTCGGCCAGTTGGCAACGGGGGGTGTCTGGGTGAGCGTGACCCTAGTCGATCCGGTGATGGTCGACGTGTCTGCGTTAGGCACAGTGAGGCCCGTGGCGGCCGCTGCGCGCGAGGCAATGTCGCTAGTAGTGAGCGAGGCGAGCGTTGAAACAGAGTTTATGGACGTCATCGGGGGGCGTGTCGTCGGAACTGTCCTGATAAGGCCCGGTAAGGAATGTCGGGCGATCAATAGGATTAACGACTTCCAGACGTCAATATTTAGCCCGGCCTCTTAATTCCTGCGGGGGCGTTCCGGCGCCGCGCGAACGGTTTCATTTCAATGCCTGCGGGAAAACGGGGGCGTCGAGAAGAGAGCTTGCGCCGTCCGCTTGCCTCATGGCATTATGAAACATCAAAAGTTACGTTTAGGTTGGCGCCGGGCCATGCAACAAGACACGATAGCGATGTTCGACCAGCACGCAGCCACATACGATCAGACCTGGCAGGCGATGGCGCCACTGCGCGAGGCTCTGCAACTGGTGCTGGACAGTGTTTTTGCACCATTGCCGGAAGATGCCGAAGTGCTGTGCGTCGGTGCAGGCACCGGGGCGGAAATCCTGTATCTCGCGGCTCGACATCCCGGCTGGCGTTTCACCGCCGTGGAGCCGTCAGGGCCGATGCTCGACGTATTCCGCCGGAAGGCCGAGGCGCACGGGATCGTGTCGCGTTGTGCATTTCATCGAGGGTATCTGGATTCGTTACCGTCGACGGCGCCGTTCGACGCGGCGACGTCGATCCTCGTCTCCCAATTCGTGACCGACCCTATCGAACGCCGGGGGTTCTTTCGTGGCATTGCGCAACGGCTGCGCCCGGGCGGGTACCTGGCGAGCGCCGATCTGGCGTGCGAGATGACGTCGGAGGCCGGTCGCCGGTTGCTCGACGTCTGGTTCGAGATGATGTCGGTGAACCCAGAGGCGCGTGAGCGTGCGAGGGCGGTCTATGGTTCGCAGGTGGCCGTGGTGCCGCCCGAGGCGGTGAGCGACCTGATCCGGGAGGGCGGCTTCGACGGGCCGGTGCGTTTCTTCCAGAGCGGTCTGATACACGCCTGGTTCGCGCGTCAGGCACTCGACAGTTGAGATCACCATGAGAAGCGATAGTCGTCTTTCACGCATGTTGCATGTATTGCTTCACATGGCGCGGCGCGACGCCCCGTTCACTTCCGAGCAACTTGCTCAGATGCTACGCACGAATCCCGTGGTAGTCAGACGCACCATGGCGGGCCTGCGCGACGCAGGCTATGTGCGCTCCGACAAGGGGCACGGCGGTGGCTGGTCCATCGCCTGCGACCTGCGCGACGTGACGCTGCTCGATATTCATCGTGCCGTGGGTGGCCCTCACATCTTCGCCATCGGTGTGCAGAGCGACAATCCGGAATGCGCCGTCGAGCGGGCGGTGAATGTCGCACTCGACGGCGCGTTGCGTGAGGCGGAGCACATCCTCGTCAAGCGGCTCGGGGCGATCTCGCTGGCCGACCTCGCGCAGAACTTCGATGCGCTCTGCCGGCAGCACGAATTGACGGCCCAGTGATCAATGCACGGCCGAGAGCTGCGCCTTGATGGCCGCCTCGGTCTTGTCGTAATCGCCTTCACCGAAATGCGTGTAGACGATTTTTCCCGACTTGTCGACCAGGTAGAACGCCGGCCAGTACAGGTTGTCGTAGGCCTTCCACGTGGCGTAGCGGTTATCCTGCGCGATCGGATAGGTGATGCCGAAGCGCCGGATGGCGTCGCGGACATTGCCGGTGTCTCGCTCGAACGCGTATTCGGGCGTGTGCACCCCCACCACGACCAGTCCCTGATCCTTGTATTTCTTGTACCACTGCTGTACGTAAGGCAGCGTGTGGATGCAGTTGATGCACGAGTAGGTCCAGAAGTCGACCAGCACAACCTTGCCGCGCAGTTGCTCAAGCGTGAGGGGCTGGCTGTTTAGCCAGTTGTCTATGCCGGTGAATTCGGGGGCGGCGCCCTCGGTCATCGGACGCGCCTGCGAAGGGCCGCAGGCAGCAAGGCCGGTGAGGGTGAGGGCGATCAGGGCACTTCTGAGCAACGTCAACATAGCAATTTTTCTCCTGAGAGCAGTGCAACGGTTTTACCTACGTCGGTCACCGTATTTCACTGCCGGGGCGTATCTGCCATGTGTTCGCCGATGCCCATTTTGGCAATGTCCTGTATCCCGATACCCGCCAGATACACAGGGATACAAACGCAGACAGCGATTGGGCTATAAAGCAGACAGCGCTCGCGCCGCCGGCGCGGGCTCACTGGGGAGTCCACACGATGTCGTCCAAATGGTTGCAAGGGTCCTGTCATTGCGGGGCCGTTCGTTTTGAAGTTCAGACGCCGGTCGAGCCGGCCGCGCGCTGCAATTGCAGCCTCTGCCGTCGAAAGGGAGCGCTGATGACGCCGGCCTTTCCCGAAGCCAATCTGCACATCCTGTCAGGGGCGGAGGATCTGACGTGCTATCAGTTCAATACTCGCGTTGCCCGTCACTACTTCTGCAAACATTGCGGGATATACCCGTTCCATGCATCGCGCACGTCGCCCGGCATGTGGCGCGCGAACATCGGCTGTCTGGAAGGCATCGATCCCTACGCGCTCGACGCGTCGGTGGCCGACGGGCAGACACTCTCCGTGGTGGAGGACGCATGAAGCGCCTGCTCGGTTTGCTCGCCTTTCTGGCTGGCGGCTTCAGCACTGAAGCCGTCCATCCGCTGCAATGCGATCTCGCACCGCTCAGCCGCCGGGCGGTGCCGGTAACGGAACGCTCGCGCCGCCGCACCGGCCCGGACTTGTCCGGCGACGGTCATGGTCCGCGCCATTCGCCGTCATCGCTATAATCGCCGGCATGGAAAAGCTCGATCATGTGTTGATCGTCGACGACGATCGCGGCATTCGGGAGCTGCTGGCCGAATATCTCGAAAAGAACGGCATGCGCGTGAGCGTTGCCGCGAACGGGCGCGAGATGCGCGCGGTGTTGGCCGACGGCGCGCCCGACCTCATCGTGCTCGACCTGATGCTGCCCGGCGAAGACGGCCTCGTGCTGTGTCGCGAACTGCGCGCGGGCAAGTTCAAGGCCGTGCCGGTGTTGATGCTGACGGCGCGAAGCGAAGAGACGGACCGCATTGTCGGGCTGGAAATGGGCGCGGACGATTACCTCGCCAAGCCGTTCGCGGTGCGCGAATTGCTCGCCCGCATCAAGTCGGTACTGCGTCGTACCCGGATGTTGCCGCCGGGCATGCAGATTACCGAGACGGCCGAAGTGCTCGGTTTCGGTGAGTGGCAACTGGATACGACGGCACGGCATCTACTGGACGCCGATGGCACGCAGGTGGCGCTCAGCGGCGCGGAATACCGATTGCTTCGCGTGTTGCTCGACCATCCGCAGCGCGTGCTTACGCGAGACCAGTTGCTTAACCTCACGCAGGGGCGTCAGGCCGATGCCTTTGATCGTTCCATCGATCTGCTAATCAGCCGGTTGCGCCAGCGTTTGCGCGACGGCGCGCGTGAGCCTCGCTATATCAAGACGCTGCGCAACGAAGGCTATGTCTTCTGCGCGGCGGTCACTGTGGTTGCTGCCTCCGAATGACACCGTCAACGCTGCCGGCTCCGGCGCTTCGCCAGCCTCGCTGGCACTGGCCGCGCTCGCTGTTTGCGAGGCTGGCCCTCATTCTGTTCCTTGGTCTGGCGCTGGCGCAGGCACTCTCATTCTGGCTCACGATGACCGAGCGCAATCGCGTAACGTCGAACATGATGAGCGTCTATATCGAGAGCGAAGTCGCCAGTTCTGTCGCGTTGCTCGACCATTTGCCACCGGCCGAGCGGGCGCAGTGGTTGCCGCGACTGGCGCGGCGCAGCTACCGCTTCGAACTGGGGGACGGTGAGCGTGGTGGCAAGCCCGACGCCGGCCTCGCCGCGCAAGTCGCCCGCGTGATCGAAGACGCCATTGGCGTGTCGTATCCACTGACAGTGAACAGCGTGCCCAACGATCCCGACCGCCTTCAGGTGCATTTGCGCCTCACGGACGGCTCGCCACTGACCATCGATGTCTTCCCGACGCCAACACTGCCGCTCTCCGGATGGCTGCCGGCTGTACTGATGCTGCAATTGGTGATGATCGCAGGCTGTTGCTGGCTTGCCGTGCGCGTGGCGACGCGTCCGTTGAGCGTGCTGGCGGATGCGGCCGACGCGCTGGGCCCGGATCTGCGCGCCGAGCGTCTGAACGAAGACGGTCCGTCGGAAGTCGCCCGTGCCGCCCGTGCATTCAACGCCATGCAAGATCGCATTGGCAGCTACATGACCGAACGCATGCAGATTCTCGCCGCCATCTCACATGATTTGCAGACGCCGATTACGCGGATGCGCCTGCGGGTCGACACGATGGATGACGAGACCTCGGCGGTGCGTCTGCGGCAGGATTTGCGCGAGATGGAGTCGCTCGTCAAGGAGGGCGTGACGTATGCCCGCACGCTTCACGGGGCTTCCGAGGCGCCGTGCAAGGTCGATCTCGACGCGCTGCTCGACAGTCTGGTCTGCGATTACGTCGACGCGGGGTCACCCGTCGCCCTCACGGGACAGGTCGGTCACCCGATCGTGACGCGTCCACAGGCGTTGCGGCGCATTGTCGGCAACCTCGTCGACAACGCGCTCAAGTATGGCAACGAAGCGCAATTGACGGTGACCCCGCATGCAAACGGTATCGATGTGGTGGTGAGCGATCGCGGGCCGGGTATTCCTGACGACATGCTCGACGCCGTCTTCGCGCCATTTGTGCGTATCGAGACGTCGCGCAATCGCAATACCGGTGGCACAGGGCTGGGTCTCGCCATTGCGCGTCAGCTCGCGCAGGCCATGGATGCCACGCTCACGCTGCGCAATCGTAAGGGCGGCGGTCTGGAGGCGCGGCTTTTGCTCAAGGCTTGAGACGACGTAGCAAAAGACAATGCGGGGCGACATGTCATCGAGATGTCGCCCCGCTTTTTTTGCGCCACTTGCCGGTGCCCGTGACGCGACCGGACCGCTTACACCAACGTAATCGTCACGCCGATGTTTCCGCGCGTCATCTTCGAGTAGGGACAGGTAGCGTGTGCGGCGTCCACAAGGCTTTGCGCCACATCGCGCGGCACGCCCGGCAGGTTCACGAACAGGCGGGCTTGCAATGCATAGCCATCGTTCAAACGACCGAGATCGACTTCGGCATCGACCGACAGATCTTCCGGCAACGCCACCTTGCTGGCTTGCGCGGCGAGGCCCATGGCGCCGATGAAGCAGGCAGACCAGCCTGCGGCAAAGAGCTGCTCGGGGTTAGTTCCCGTGCCGCCTGTGCCGGGCGAGGAGAGCGCGATGTTGAGACGGCCATCGCTGCTGCGTGCCGTGCCGTCGCGGCCACCGGAGGTGGTGTGGGTGCGGCCGGTGTAAAGGACTCTGTCGAGTTGGGTCATGAGGTGCCTCTGTCAATGGAATGCGCCGAATGGCGGCGCGAACCGATGTCCATGCCGGGGAAGTCCGGCGTGTCTGGCATCGACTTCTCGCATTGAAACGGGGGGAGGTATCGGGGATGTGTCCGGTTCGTGCCCGGCAGTAACAGAGGTTGTCCCGTCGCTGGCGGGATACATTGAAATACAAATGCGGCCCACGCAGACGCCGAGAATCGGGCATCGGCGAGGCGCAGAGGGCGTGCGAACGGTTCCGAACCCTGCTGCCCCCGGCGCGCGACGGTCGAGGGGCTACCGCTCCAGACCGGCCCGATGCTTCTGATACTGAATCGCGGAGACGATGGCCACGCGACGGATCGGCTCGGGCGGCAGCCATGTCGGGCGCTCGAAGCCCAGCGCGTCGGATAGCTCGGGTGACTGTTGGCCACAGGCCATTTCCCCGAGCAGCTTGCCGAACATGCTGCCCTTGAGCACGCCCGCGCCATTGCAGCCGAGCGAAGCGAACAGGTCTTTGCGAATCTCGCCGAAATACAGCGCGCCGTTGCGGGTGAGGGCCGTCACGCCGCCCCAGACGTGTTCGAACTTATGCGAGCCCATTTGCGGATAGCGGCGGCGATAGGCATCGGTGAGCATCGTGTTGACGTCGCTCATCGGGCGCTCCTTCTCATACGAATAAGCGCTACGCACGATAAATCGGCCACCGAGGGTCTTGCGCAGCGTGGTGCCGAGCCGGTTCGCGGGAATCACGCCCCACTCCGGAGCTGGGCCCAGCTTGGCGAGTTCGTCGGCGGACAGGGCCGGTGTCATGGCGGCATAGGTGTAGATCGTGAACACGCGATCGCGCGCGAGTCCCAGCTTGCGAGCGAAGCCGTTGTTCGCGACGATGACCTGCTTGGCGCGTAGTTCTGTGCTCGCCGTCGTCACCGTGAAGGGACCATTACCGTCGAGCGACACGACGGGTTCGTTCTCCCACAGCCGGACATTGGCGGGCAGGCTGTCGGCCAGACCCCGCACGAGTGCGGCAGGTTGCACGAAAACGTTATTGTCCGAGTGATAGCCGTAGCCGTAATAGTCCGTGCCGATCTCGCTTCGAAGCGCGTCGCGCGACAGTTCGCGATACGTCACGCCCCACTCGCGGTACTGCCCGAGCGTGTCGCGCAGGCGTTGTTCACCGTCTGGCGTGGCGGCGGCGTGATACTTGCCAACGGGATTCCAGCCACAGTCGATGCCATGCATCGTCACGAGTTCGTGCAGCCACCTGAGACCGATGTCGTAGAGCCGGATTTGCTTGCGTGCGACTTCCACCGGACTGCCGTGTCCACCCATGCCGGTGTTATGGGGCAGGTTGATGAGAAAGCCCGAGTTGCGGCCTGCCGAACCGTTACCGACCGTTGTGGCATCGATCACGAGCACAGTGGCATCGGGGCGGAGCTCCGCGACACGGCGGGCGGCGGCCAGACCCGTGAAACCCGCGCCGATCACGATGACGTCGAAACTGCGCGCCACCGGTGCCTGCGTGTGGGGCATGCGCGACGGTAGCAACGCGTTCCAGCCCGCACCTGCCTGATAGGCGGGAAACATGTCCCGCGCTGGGCGGGAGGAAGTGACTTGATTGGACATGACGATAGAAATGCGGGGGCTTGCCGGAGGTTACGCAGCCTGGCTTTCCAGACTGCGCATGACTTCGGTCTGTACGGTGTTCCAGATTTGCGACTTGAGTTCGTTGTAGCGCGGCGAGAGTTGGACTTGAGCGTCGCGCGGCATGGGCAGATCGTTCGGCATGTCACACGCTACGCGGCCCGGACGTGCGCTCATGATGACCATGCGGGTCGAGAGCATCAGGGCTTCGTCGATCGAGTGCGTGATGAAAACGATCGTCTTGCCGCTCTTTTGATAGATCTGGAGCAGTTCCTCCTGCAACACCTGACGCGTCATGGCGTCGAGCGCCGCGAAGGGTTCGTCGAGCAGAATCACGTCCGGGTCATTGGCGAGCACGCGGGCAATCGACACGCGCTGGCGCATACCGCCCGAGAGCGCTTTCGGAAAGCGGTCTTCGAACCCCTTGAGGCCGACCATCTCGATATAGCGCCGTGCCGTCGCGTAGCGCGAGGCCTTATCGATGCCCTTCATCTTCAGGCCGAAGGCCACGTTGTCGAGCACATTGAGCCAGGGAAACAGCGCGTATTGCTGAAAGACCATGCCGCAGTGAGGATCGATGCCTTTCACCTCACGGCCGTTCACGCGAATCTGTCCGGTCGTCGGCGCGTCGAAGCCCGTGATCAGATTGAGCAGCGTCGACTTGCCGCAACCGGAAGCGCCGAGCAACACCACGAACTCGCCGCGGGCAATGTTCATATCCACGCGCTCGAGGGCCTGGAAATCGCCATAACGCTTCGAGACACCGTCGATGGCGATCATGGTCTCCGTGTTGCCGGTCGATGCCTCACCGGGGGTGCGTTGTGCGCCAACGTGCGAATCGATGCGATCGTTCATGCCTGCCACCTCAACACCTTGCGCTCGATGGCGCGAAAAACGATATCCGTCACCAGCACGGTGACACTGATCATCACCATGCCGAGCACGACCACTTCCGTCTGGAAGAACTCCTTGCCGTTCATGATGAGGAAGCCCAGACCTTCGCGTGCGGCGACGAGTTCTGCGGAGATCACACACGTCCACGACAGGCCGAGAATGATCTTCATACCGGAGAGAATCTGCGGCAGACTCGCTGGCAGAATCACCTCGCGCATCACCTGCGCGTTGCTCGCGCCGAGATTCTTGGCGGCACGAATCAGCAGCGGGTCGACATTGCGCGTGGCTTCGATCACATAGACCAGCGCCGGGGCGAACGTACCCATGAACACAATGCTGTACTTCTGCGTCTCCGAGATACCGAACCACAGCAGTGAGAGCGGAATCCAGCTCATCGACGGGAGCGGGCGCAGGAACGACAGGATCGGATCGAACGCGGCACGGGCATAGCTCGACGTGCCGAGCACAATGCCCAACGGAATCGCCACGATCGTTGCCGCGACGAAACCCGTCATCACGCGGCGCGTGGAGGCGAGCACATTCGAGAGCAGCGTGCCGTCGGCCAGCATCGCGACAATGCGTTCGCCGACAGCCGACGGCGGCGGCAGGAACAGGGGATCGACGATCCCGGTGCGGCAGGCGGCTTCCCACGCGAGCAAGAACACCACCACGGACGCAAACCCTACACCCAGCAGCGTGGTGCGGGACGGTTGACGATGATTCACAATCAGACTCCTCGAGCGTGCGCCGGTGCGTCTATCGACGAACAACGGCGCACTGATCCAGCCGCAGGGCTTACAGATACGACGTGTTGATCCACTGGCGCACGGCCGGTGCCTTATCGATCTGCTTATACGTCACCAGCATTTCCGCGAGGCGTTGCAGGCCGTCGACATAGCTGCCGGGCGACTTGAGCAACTGCGTTTGCTGGGCGAGGCTGTACCACTCTGCGCCCTTGATCGTCTCGATCTGATCGAGTGCCGACATGCCGGTGAGGGCGATCAGCGAGCGGGCGGCTTCGTCCGGTTTATCGCGCAGCGTCTGGCAGGCATCGAAATACACCTTGAGGTACTTGCGAACCGCGTCGGCGTTCTTCTCAGCCCACGCATTGCGCACGATCAACACATCCGGACCTGGCGTCACGTTGTACTTCTTGTAGAGCGAGAACTGCGTGTCGTCCGCCAGCAGCTTCATGCCCGACATGGCGCGAATGCGGTTGAACTGCGGCGTCCAGGCGGCGGCCGCGTCGATCTGCCCCGACTGAATGGCCCCCGGCAGCTCCGGGGCGGGCACATTGAGCACCGTCACGTCGTTCGACAGACCGGCGCTGCCCAGCAGATCCAGTACCAGCAGGTGCGCGCTCGACGCGAACGTCACGCCCAGCTTCTTGCCCTTGAGGTCTTGCAGCGAATTCACGCCATCGCGCACGAACAGACCTTCCACACGGCCGAAGCTCTCCGGCACGGCCACAATCGAGAAGTGCTTCGAGCCGCGAGCCATCAGCGCGAGTGCCGACACGATGCCGGTACAGGCGATATCGATCCCCCCCGAGAGCACGGCGCTCATGCGAGCGGACGACGTGCCGAACGACTGCCATTGCTGATCGATGCCTGCATTCGTCAGTGCGCCGGACTTCATGGCCAGATAGGCGGGGTAGTGTCCCAGCCAGGCCGATCCGCCGTACTGAATCGTCGTGGCGTCTGCTGCGCGGGCGATTCCCGGAAGCGTCAGAGCGCCGGCAGCGGCAGCGGCCGAAAGCGTTGCGCTTGTGTGAAGGAACTTGCGTCGAGAAAGGTTCATGCGTGTCTCCATATTGGTTGTGTGTTATTCGCGTTGAACAATGGGCGCGCTTCAGGTGAGATCCATCTGGCCCGGCGCCCGGGGCGGTGGCTTGAATTCGTTGGCCGTTAGCAAAGCGCCAGGCGTTCGCCGAGCCAGGGCATGATGCGGCGCAGTTCGGGAAACGCTTCCTGGGCGAGGGCCAGACGACCGGCGAGAAAACATTGCGAGGCCATCTCCGACACCTCGCCTTCGCGCGAGACCTGATAAATCGTGCGAGACAGGGCGGGGCCTGGCAGCGGCAGCGCGGCGAGTTCCGGAAGCGAAGCGCGGCCTTGCAGCAGGCAGAGCGGGGTTGCGATCGTGAAGCCGAGATCGGCGGCGACCATCGACATCACGATGTCCGAGGTATCGATTTCGAGGTGCATGCGCGGCGAGTGTCCGGTGCGCCGAAGGTGGCGTTCGATGACTGCACCAAAGTGCGAGCGACCGGAAAAGCGGATCAGGGGCATCGTGCGGATCAGCTCGCTGAGGTCTGCGCGTGCGAGATCGGCTTCGCGCGCCTTGGGCACGACAACGATGAACGGCTCCGTGAAAATCGGGCGTCGTACGAGACGTTCCATGTCGTTCATGGGGTCGCTCGTCACGATCAGATCGAGGTGTCGGGCGAGCAGCGCTTGCGCGTGTCCATTGGCGAGGCCGGACCAGAGCAGGAGTTCGCTGGTGCTGCCGGACATTTGCCGGACGATCGAAGGGCCGACGGTTGCGGCAAACGAGTCGATCATCCCTACGCGCACGGCGGCACGGCTGGCGACATCGGCGTCTTGAACTTGCGCGATGAGCCGGTCCATATCGTCCACGATCTGGCGGGCGTGGCGGGAGAGGGCGAGTCCGGCGGGCGTAAGTTTGAGCGGCCGGCGCGAGCGATCCAGCACACGGGTGCCGACCGTTTGTTCGATTTGGGCGATCGCTTGAGAGATGGCTGACTGGGTGATACCGAGTGCGGCGGCGGCACCTGAGAGGCTACCGGCGGAAGCGACGGCTTCGAAGATCCGCAACGATCTAACGTCGAGGTCTGCGCGTTTCTTCATCGGCGTGTCTCCGGTGCGAGCAGTGAGTCTCGAGAGGCGAGAAGGCCCTTTCTGGCTCACTACAATGAATCGATATAAGAATTTCTGGCGATTGTAGGGATAGAAGTGGGTAAAACGAAATCAACTTAAGAAAAACTAATACTTTGTATTAGGTCGTGAGAATTTGAGGTAGGAAACGGCAGGGGTGGCGCGATGTTGGTCTCAGCGATCGAAATTAGGCACGGATGGGGGAGGTTTCGGTGGAGGTATTGAGGGAGAGGAGGGGGACGGACCGAGGCCGCTTTCTGCAGCGAGTTGGGTTTATGTCTGAGAGGCGGAAAGGGGCCTCGGTCCGTCTGACCGGGGGAGCGTGAAGTGGGTGAGGCGGATGAAACGTGAGGGAGCGTGACGGATCGTGAGAGACAGGCAGGCCATATCCGAGACGCGCGACAACGTCCCGGACAAAGGGGGTGAGAGTCAAAGTAGGCGATAAGCGAGTCGGGCGGCGACACGTGCGCCGGTGCCCTGGGGGTCGAAGCGCGGGTTGTATTCGGCGAGATCGGCTACACGAAGTTTCCCTGACTGGCGAACTTGCGTAACGATGGCCTCGACGACGGGCATTGGCACGCCGTAAGCGGCGGGCGCTGAGACCCCGGGCATGACGGGGGCGGGCAGCACATCGAGATCGATCGTGAGGTAGACGTGTGAGACATCGGCGATGAGGGCATCGATCTGAGCGAGGCGGGCATCCAGATGCCGGTCTTGCATGTCGGTGTCTTCCACGTAGGTCACTTTCAACTCGCGGGCGCGTTCGAACAGTGAGGCTGTATTACTCAACCGGCTGACGCCGAGGCAGGCGTAGTCGAATGAGAGTCCTGCGGCTTCACAGGCCTGGGCGATCTGATCGAACGGTGTACCCGACGTGCCGGGACGTGCTGTGCGCAGGTCGAAGTGAGCGTCGAGATTGAGGATCAGTACGCGCGAGCGATCGCCCTTGGCATCAAGATGGGCGCGAAGCCCTTGCCATGTACCCCAGGCAATCTCGTGCCCGCCGCCGAGTACCACGGGTTGCGCGCCCGCGTCGAGTTGACCACGGACTGCTTCGGCCAGTTTGCGCTGCGAAGCTTCGAGGTCGTCGTCATCGCAGGAAACGTCGCCCGCATCGAACAGCCATGCGATGTCGTGCGCGGGCAGATTTGCCAGCGCGCGACGGATCGCTTGTGGCCCCTCGGCGGCGCCGACGCGCCCTTGATTGCGTTTAACGCCCGTATCGCAAGCGAACCCGAGCAAAACGGGGGCGCCGGCAGGCGTGGCGTCGGCGCGCGGATCGATTTCGCGCACGACGTTGAACAGGCGGCGGGTATCGCCGCGTTCGCCGGTATCCGTGCGTCCTCGCCAGACGGGGGTGTCGCCGGGCGCCGGTTTCAGTTGTGTTGCCATGAAAGCGTCTCCTGTTGGCCGGCCAGACTCAGACCGTGGCGAGATCGCGCCACTGTCCATTGCGCACTGTGCGCGACGGCAGGTCGCCACCGAGCCAGTAGGCCAGTTCGGCAGGGCGTTCGATTTCCCATGCCACGAAGTCCGCCGTCTTGCCGGCTTCAATCGTGCCGTGCGTGTCGAGCATGCCCAGTGCCTTGGCGGCATTTCGGGTAACGCCGGCGAGCGCCTCTTCCGGCGTGAGGCCGAAAAGCGTGCAGGCCATGTTGAGCATCAGCCGCAGCGACAACGCGGGCGAGGTGCCGGGATTCAGATCGGACGCCACCGCAATATCGACCCCGTGACGTCGCAACAAGTCCACAGGCGGGCGGCGTGTCTCCTGCAACATATGGAAGGCGCCCGGCAGCAGCACGGCCACCGTGCCCGCGCGCCCCATTGCGGCGGCATCCTCCGGCGTCATGTACTCGAGGTGATCCGCCGACAATGCGCCCAACTCTGCGGCGAGACTCGAACCACCGAGTGGAGAGAGTTGTTCCGCGTGCAGCTTCACCGGCAGCTTCAGCTTCTGCGCGCGCAACAGCACGCGCATCACCTGTGCCGGCGTGAAAGCGATCGTCTCGCAGAAGGCATCGACGGCATCGACCAGATGTTCCTCGGCGAGCTTGGGCAGGATCTCGGCGCAGACATAGTTCACATACTCGTCGGCCTTGCCTGCGAACTCCGACGGCACCGTATGGGCGGCCAGACACGTCGTCTTTACCGTGACGGGCAGCGCCTCGCCCAGCCGACGCGCCACCCGCAACATCTTGCGCTCGCTATTCAGATCGAGGCCGTAACCCGATTTGATCTCCACCGTCGTCACGCCGTCGCGCATCAGTGCGAGCAGGCGTTTTCGTGCCGATTCGAAGAGCGCGTCCTCCGTGGCGTCGCGCGTGTGCCGCACCGTGTGCTTGATGCCGCCCCCGGCCGCCGAAATCTCGGCATAGCTCACGCCTTGCAGCCGCTGCTCGAACTCGAGACTGCGATTGCCGCCGAATACCAGATGCGTGTGGCAGTCGATCAGACCGGGCGTGACCCACGCGCCTTGCAGATCGACGCATTCGTGCGCGCCCGACGCCGGGCGTTCACTGCGCGGCCCGACCCACTCGATCTGCTTACCGACAGTGACGATTACCGCATCCTCGATGGCGTGGTAACGACCGTCGCGCATCGTGGCGACGTGGCAGTGCTTCCAGTAGGTACGTTTCATGTGAGGCTTATTCCAGGCTCATGGGGGCGCGCACCTGCGCTTCCTTGGGTTTGACACCGAGCAGATAGGCGATGGACATCAGCACGATCCAGGCGGCGCCGACATACAGCGCGACGCGGGTGTCCTCCATGTAACCGAGCATGCCGATCACGAAGAGCATGAACGCGATCGCCAATGCCGGCCCGACCGGCCACAACGGCACCTTGAACTTGAGTTCAGCGACTTCGGCAGCCGAGAGACGCCGGCGCATTGCCACCTGCGAGAGCAGGATCATCAACCATACCCACACCGTTGCGAACGTGGCGATCGACGCAATGATCAGGAACACGCCTTCCGGGATCAGATAGTTCAACACCACCCCGCCGAGCAACGCCGCCGTCATCACCAGCACCGTGACCCAGGGCACCCCATGGCGCGACGTCGCCGAGAAAGCGGCCGGCGCCTGACCATGCTCGGCCATGCCGAACATCATGCGACCTGCACCGAAAATATTGCTGTTGATGGCCGAGATCGCGGCCGAAATCACGATCAGATTGAGGATCGCCGCTGCCGACTTGATGCCCAGACCCGAGAAGATCTGCACGAACGGGCTGCCCTGGCTGCCGATACCGGTCCACGGGAAGATCGCCATCAGCACGCACATCGTGAGCACGTAGAACAGCAGAATGCGCACCGGCACCGCATTGATCGCGCGCGGAATCACCTTCTCGGGATTCTTGGCTTCACCGCCGGTAATGCCGATGATCTCAATGCCACCGTAAGCAAACATCACCACGGCCAGCGACGCCACCAGCCCGCCCCAGCCGTTGGGCAGGAAGCCGCCGTGCGACCAGAGGTTGCTCACCGCCGGCGCATGTTCGCCGTGCAGTTGCACGCCGGCGAACAGAATCACGCCGCCGCCGACAATCATCGCTACGATGGCAACGATCTTGACGAGCGCCAGCCAGAATTCCATCTCCCCGTACACCTTGACGTTGCACAGGTTCAGGCCGCAGATCACCATCACGACACCGAGTACCCAGATCCATTGCGGTACGTCGGGAAACCAGAATCCCATATAGATACCGAACGCCGTCACGTCGGCCAGACAGACGATCACCATCTCCAGAATGTACGTCCAGCCCGTGAGGAAACCGGCCAGCGGGCCAAGATTGTCGCGCGCATAGCGGCCGAACGAACCGGAGACCGGCTGGCGCACCACCATCTCGCCAAGCGCGCGCATCACCATGTAGACCGCTGCGCCGCCCACGATATAGGCAAGAATGACCGCCGGACCGGCGAGTTGAATGGCCGAGGCCGACCCGTAGAACAGGCCTGTGCCGATGGCGGAGCCGAGCGCCAGAAAGCGGATATGCCGCGCGCTCAGATTGCGTTGCAGATTCTTCAAGTTGTCTCCTGAATGCGTAATGCGCCGGCCCGCACGAGCGGGCGGCAGGGAGAAATCGGGTTGGTCGGCCGACGCTTGGCCGAGCGGCGCCAGTGCACCGCCGGACAAGGGGGCAACCCGTCACACCACTGGCCGGAGCGCGAATCACCGTTCGTTTCGCCCCGACAGGGTGGAAATCAAACGCGACTCAAACGCTCGGCAACGTACCGGAGGGCACCAGTGTGCTCAGTTGCCGTTGTGCGATCAACGCACTCGCACCCTCGATATCGGGCGCGAAATAGCGATCCTTATCGTAAAACGGAACCGACTGGCGCAGCAGCTCGCGGGCGCGCTCGAGCACCGGCGTCGACTTGACACCTTCGCGGAAGTCCAGCCCCTGGCAGGCGCTGAGCCATTCGATCGCGATGATGCCTTTCACGTTATCGGCCATCTCCCAAAGCCGCTTCCCGGCGTTGGGCGCCATCGACACGTGGTCTTCCTGGTTGGCCGAGGTCGGGAGACTATCAACGCTGGCCGGATGTGCCAAGGCCTTATTTTCGGACGCCAGCGCCGCAGCCGTTACCTGCGCGATCATGAAGCCCGAGTTCACGCCGCCGTTGGCCACCAGAAATGCAGGCAACTGCGACATATGCTTGTCCATCATCAGCGAGATGCGACGCTCGCTCAGCGCACCGATTTCGGCAATCGCCAGCGCGAGATTGTCGGCGGCCATGGCAACCGGCTCGGCGTGGAAGTTGCCACCGGAAATGACGTCGCCTTGCTCCCAGAACACCAGCGGATTGTCCGACACGGCGTTCGCCTCCACCGCGAGCACCTCGGCGGCCTGACGGATCTGCGTGAGACACGCGCCCATGACCTGAGGCTGGCAACGCAGCGAGTACGGGTCCTGCACCTTCTCGCAGTTTGCGTGCGACTGACCAACCTCGCTTGTTTCGCCAAGTAAATGGCGATAGAGCGCAGCGGCGTCGATCTGGCCGCGCTGGCCACGGGCTGCATGAATGCGGGCGTCGAACGGGGCGCGCGAGCCGAGCATGGCTTCGACCGTCAGGGCACCGCACACGCTGGCCGCCGCGAACATGTCTTCCGCTTCGAAGAGGCCACGCAGCGCGTAGGCCGTCGACACCTGTGTGCCGTTGAGCAGCGCGAGCCCTTCCTTGGCGGCAAGCGTCAACGGTTCCAGCCCGGCCACGGCGAGCGCTTCGCGAGCGCTCATCCACTGACCGCGATAGCGCGCCTCGCCTTCGCCCAGCAACAGCAGCGACATGTGGGCGAGCGGAGCAAGATCGCCCGATGCGCCGACCGAACCCTTGAGCGGAATGCGCGGGTAGACCTCGGCGTTCACCAGCGTGACGAGTGCGTCGATCACCTTGCGGCGAATGCCCGAGAAGCCGCGCGCCAGACTGTTGATCTTGAGCACCATGATGAGACGCACCAGGGCGTCGTCGAGCGGCGCGCCGACACCGGCGGCATGCGAAAGCACGAGGGAGCGCTGAAGATTTTCGAGGTCCTCATAGGCGATGCGTGTCGTTGCCAGCAGGCCGAATCCGGTATTGATACCGTAGGCCGTGCGGCCTTCGGCCACGATGTTTTCCACACAGGCCACGCTCTTGTCGATAGCGGCGTAAGCGTTCTCGTCGAGCGTGAGGGTGGTCGGGTTCTGGTAGACGTCGCGCAATTGCGCCAGCGTGAGCGCGCCGGGCGTCACAAACAGTTTTGCCATGGACAGATTTCCTTGATTCGACATATTCGGGGGGGCTGACTGGTCTTGCTTATTTCGCGGTGCCCAGCATGGGCAGGTTCAGGCCATGTTCGCGAGCGCATTCGACGGCGATGTCGTAACCGGCATCGGCGTGGCGCATGACGCCGGTGGCCGGATCGTTGTTCAGCACACGGGCGATGCGTGCTGCGGCGGCGTCGGTGCCATCGCACACGATCACCACGCCCGAATGTTGCGAGAAGCCCATGCCGACGCCACCGCCGTGATGCAGCGAGACCCAGGTGGCGCCGCTCGCCGTGTTGAGCAGGGCGTTGAGCAGCGGCCAGTCGGAGACGGCGTCCGAGCCGTCGCGCATGGCTTCCGTTTCGCGATTGGGGCTGGCGACCGACCCCGAGTCCAGATGGTCGCGGCCGATCACGACCGGTGCCGAGAGTTCTCCCGAGCGTACCATTTCGTTGAACGCCAGTCCGAGCTTCGCGCGCAGTCCCAGACCGACCCAGCAAATGCGCGCGGGCAGGCCCTGGAAGCTGATGCGCTCACGCGCCATGTCGAGCCAGCGATGCAGGTGTTCATCGTCCGGGATCAGCGCTTTGACCTTGGCATCCGTCTTGTAGATGTCTTGCGGATCGCCCGAGAGCGCGGCCCAGCGGAACGGCCCCACGCCACGGCAAAAGAGCGGGCGGATATACGCGGGGACGAATCCTGGAAAGTCGAACGCGTTCTCGACGCCTTCGTCCTTGGCCATCTGACGGATGTTGTTGCCGTAGTCGAACGTCGGCACGCCCATCGCCTTGAAGTCGAGCATGGCCTTGACGTGCACGGCCATCGACTGCTTGGCCGCCTTGACGACCTCGGCCGGCGTCGAGCGGGCGCGTTCGCGGTAGTCGTCCCACGTCCAGCCGATCGGCAGATAGCCGTTGAGCGGGTCGTGCGCGCTGGTCTGGTCGGTGACCATGTCCGGCCGCACGCCCCGGCGCACCAGTTCCGGGAGAATTTCTGCCGCATTGCCGCACAGCGCAACGGACGTGGCCTGACCGGCCGCCGTGTATTTGGCGATACGCTCGAGTGCGTCGTCGAGATCCGTCGCTTGCTCATCGACGTAGCGTGTACGCAGACGGAAATCGATGCTGGTTTGCTGGCACTCGATGTTGAGCGAACAGGCCCCGGCGAGCGTGGCGGCCAGTGGCTGCGCACCGCCCATGCCGCCCAGGCCGGCGGTCAGCACCCAGCGTCCCTTCAGATCGCCGCCGTAATGCTGACGGCCGGCTTCGACAAACGTCTCGTAAGTGCCTTGCACAATGCCCTGGCTACCGATGTAGATCCATGAGCCGGCAGTCATCTGGCCGTACATGGCGAGACCCTTGGCGTCGAGTTCGTTGAAGTGTTCCCAGTTGGCCCAGTGCGGCACCAGATTCGAGTTGGCGATGAGCACACGCGGCGCGTCGGCGTGAGTCTTGAAGACACCGACCGGCTTGCCCGACTGCACGAGCAGCGTTTCATCGTCGCCCAATGTCTTGAGCGTTTCGACGATCTTGTCGTAACACTCCCAATTGCGCGCGGCACGACCGATACCCCCGTAGACGACGAGGGCGTTCGGATTTTCGGCAACGTCCGGATCCAGATTGTTCATCAGCATGCGCAGCGGGGCTTCGGTGAGCCAGCTACGGGCATTGAGCTGAGTGCCGCGCGGGGCGCGGATCGTGACGTCGCGATAACGGGGGGATTGGCTCACAGCGTATTCCTCTAGTTCGGAGCAGATGATGGCTTGTACAGTATTGTATATACAACTCATCGTGAACTAGGGTTTTCACGCACTTCACCCCATGGGCAAAAGCGTTCCGAGCGACGAGCGGCAGGTGCGTCGGGGCGACGGGCAGGAGGGCTTACTCGGGTTCGCCGAAGCGTCCTTCGAGTCGATGGCGTGAGCCGGGGTGCAGCAAACGGGCGACGGAGACGATGCGCTTGCCCGACCACGTGCGTCGCCGGATCAGCAGACACGGTTCGGTGCGTGCGATCTGCAACATCTGGGCTTCTTCGGGGGTTGCCGTCACGGCTTCGACGACGTGCTCGCCCGAGGTGAGCGGCGAGTGCCGCTGCAGATAGACGTTGGGGGTGATCTTGGTGAAGTCCTGCTCGAGGTAATTGGGCGCAAGCGCAGGATTCACGAAACGATCCTCGATCTGCACCGGCACGTTGTCCTGATAGTGCACGATCACCGAGTGGAACAACGTCTCGCGCTCTTGCAAACCCATGGCGAGGGCGCGTTCGGGGCCGGCGAGTTCCGCCCGCAGCAGTTTGACTTCCGCACGGTGGCGATGCCCATGTTCGGAAATCTCGTCGGCGATGTTATTGACGGCGAGCAGAGGGGAGTGCGATTTCGGTTCCGCGACGAAAGTGCCGACCCCCTGCATGCGCACGAGACGGCCTTCGGCAGTGAGTTCTCGCAGCGCGCGGTTGACCGTCATGCGGCTCACGCCGGACTGTTCGACCAGTTCGTTTTCCGAAGGTACACGGTAATGCGGCGGCCACGCGCCACTGTCGATCTGACGGCAGATGAACTGCTTGAGCTGCAGATAGCGGGGCGCTGGCCCTTGTTCGTTGAGCGTTTCGACAGTCGGCTGGGCGGTTTGACGTGGCACCTTGTTGGGCTCTCCGGTCACGGGCGTGCGGGGGGAAAGGTTGAAGGATAAGCCAATCGTCTGCCGGAGACGAGAAAAAAGAGGCACGCCTGCGCACGACACGGCTTGAGGTCAGACCGTGGGAGGAGTAGGTGACGACGTGCCAAAGGGAGCGCTGGCCCGTCATGCCACGCCAAGCCTGCAACGTTGCGCGTCGATCCGGTTCTCGCGAAGTCTCTCGGGCGGGGTTAGCGCGACGCACTTTGCCGCGCCGCCGGACGCTTTGCGTCAAGCACCGCTGTGAACGATGTGTCGACAATCGAACTCACGTCGAAACGATTCGGCAGGGCGCCGGTCTGGGTCAGGAAGTCGCTCGTGCCCTGATAGTCGGCAACGGCTTGTTTGTCGAGCGCATCGATGGTCATGCCGGCCTGACCGATCCAGTGGCGCGCCACGTCCCGGTCGATCCCGGCCTTCCTGGCCCACTGATCGGCGTAGATATCCTGATGGGTCTCGACCCATGCCCGTGCCTTCTGCAAGCGCACGAGAAAGTCGGCAATCGCGGCATGCTTCGCCGAGACCGACGGCGCATATGCCGCCACACTGCTCAACCCGGGCATCAGATTGCGCGCGGTGATGATCGGGCGTGCGCCGTTACGCACCACTTGCTGCGAGATGTACGGCTCCCAGACGGGGAACGCATCGATGGCGCCATTGGGCAACGCGACTGCCGCGTCGATCGGCATCAGTTTGACGAACTGCACGTAGTCCGTCGGCAAGCCGGCTTTCTCCAACGCGCGCAGCGTCAACTGCTGGCTCCACGCGCCGGGCCAGTACGCGACTTTCTTGCCCTTCAGATCCTGAATCGACTTGACCGGTGAGTCCTTCGGCACGAGCAGTGCAATCGTGTCCGGGTTCTGACGAGAGACGGCGATCAGCTTGACCGGCGCCCCCTTGGCGGCGAGAAACAGGAAACCGGAGTCACCGAGAAAACCAAGGTCGAGCGCGCCAACGTTGAGACCCTCTGCGACCGGTGCGGCGGACTGAAAATGCTTCCACTCGACCTGATATGTCGCTCCCTCAAGTGCCCCCGAGGCCTCCATGGAGGCGCGCACGTTGTAGTAGTTCTGATCGCCGACGCGAAGCGTGACGCTTTGCGCTTGCACGGCGCCGGCGTGCATGACGCCGAGCGCAGTGAAGGCAGACAGGGACAGGGCCGTAACGGCAAAACGGGCGCGACGAATCCAGCGCAGCAACATCATGACACCTATGAATGAAGAAACGATTGAGAAGACGAGCGGGAAGCATCGGCGCGTGACAGACACGGACTAACGCTGCCCCAGGCCAACTTAGGTCAACTCAGGCAGCCTTGGCCGCCTGGGCCGTGCGCAGTCCGGCGATATGCCGACGAATCGCGGGGATCAGTGTTTCGCCGTAGCGAATCGTGTCCCCCAACGGATCGAAGCCACGAATGAGGAACGTGTCCACGCCGAGTTGGTAATAGCGCCCCAGCGCTTGCGCAACCTGCTCGGGCGTACCCACGAGCGCGGTGGAATTCCAGCGTGCGCCGGTGGCCTTGGCAACGCCCATCCACAGGCGTTCGTCGAGCACGTCGCCGCGTTGGGCGGCGGCCAGCAGCCGCTGCGAGCCGACGTTCTCCGGGGCTTCGGCGTGCAGCCCGAGCCGCGCGCGCGACGCCTTGACCTGACGAAGCACCTCGTCGGCGCGCTCCCAGGCCTGCGCCTCGGTATCGGCCACGATCGGACGGAAGGAGATCGAGAAGCGCGGGGTGCGGCCGTGGCGTTGTGCTGCGGCGCGTACCTGCGTAATCAGGGATTCGACGGCGTCCAGCGGCTCCCCCCACAACATATAGGTGTCGGCGTGACGGGCGGCGACCTCGATGGCCGCCTCGGAGGCGCCACTGAAGTAGATCGGAATGTGCGGCTTCTGCCAGGTCGGCACCGCCGGCGATGCCTGTTCGAAGCGATAGTGCGCGCCGTCGAAGTCGACCGGCGCGTCGGCGGTCCAGATACGTTTGAGCGCGTCGAGATACTCGTCGGTGCGCGCATAACGGGCATCGTGGTCGAGGAAATCGCCGTCGCGGCGCAGGTCGGCATCGTTGCCGCCGGAGACGACATTGAGCGCGAGACGTCCGCGCGAGAACTGGTCGAGCGTGGCAAGTTGACGGGCGGCAAGCGGGGCGGCGATCACGCCCGGCCGGTAGGCGAGCAGAATGCCCAGCCGCTGCGTGGCGGCCGCAACATGGCTGCTCACAAGGCTGCCTTCGGGACCGTTGGAGAAATAGCCAATCAGCGCGCGATCGAAGCCCGCCGTCTCATGGGCTTGCGCCATGCGGGTGATGAACGTCGGATCGATGGCCGCGCCGGTCGGTTGATCGACCTCCGATCCCGGCGCTGCCGTGATCATCCCGATAATTTCTACGCTCATGAATGCCCTCCAGTGCTGGCGAAGAGTGAGTGCGTCGCGCATCACACCGGTCGGCGCCATCGCGTGGCGATCCGGCGTGAAGCGTTGGCACAGCAGGAGAGCGGGCGAGCGGTGTGTGCCGCGATGGGCAACGTCGTCACAGCGTAGCGGGCATGTGGCCCGCCGTGAACGAAGCAAATCGGGATTCGTTATGCCGCACTACGGCATAAGCATCCGTGGGGCGAGCGCCGTTATTCGGCGCGCGTGTAAAGCGCGCAGAGCGACTGGGGAAACATCACCAGCCGTGCAATCGCGGCCAGACAGCGGGATCGCGATCCGGCGCAATGGCGTGATACTCGGGGAATTGCGCGCCCGTGGCGCAGGCGTGATTCGGCATGATGCGCAGCAGCGTACCGATAGGGAAGCGCGCGACGATGTCGGCGTCCGGTTCGCCGTCACGCGACAGAATGCCGTGCTCCTGATTCGCGCCGCTGAGCGTGTAGCCGGGGACTACGCTACCGTCGATACGGCACACCTGCCCGTACCCGAAATCGTGCTTCTGCTTTTGTGTACCGCGATCACGGCTCATGGCCATCCACCCGGCGTCGACAATTGCCCAGCCTTTGTCCGCCTGATGTCCGATCACGGTGGTCAGCACGCTCAGCGCCAGGTCGTCGGTCGTGCAAACGCCCACGTTGTGCATGACGAGATCGAAGAACACATACACGCCGGCACGCACCTCCGTCACGCCGTCGAGATGCGTGGCGGCAAGGGCTGTCGGCGTCGAGCCGACGCTGACCACAGGGCACGGCAGGCCAGCCTCGCGTACCCGCGTGGCCGCCCGCACACAACCCGCGCGTTCCTGTTCCGCAATGGCGGCGAGCGCTTCCGGCGTGTCGAAGTCGTAGCTGGAACCGGCGTGTGTCATGACACCGCCGAGTCTCGCGCCGCCTTCGTGCAGCACGCGCGCAACGTCGAGCAGCGCGTCCTCCTCGGGGCGGATGCCCGAGCGATGCCCGTCGGTATCGATCTCGATCCACACGTCGAAGGTCTCGCCGAACTCGGCGCCGAAGGCCACAATCGCCTGTGCCGAAGCGACGCTATCCGTGACGATCTTGAGATCGCAGCCGCGACGACGCAGCGCCAATGCCGCAGGAAGCTTGCTGGCGACCATCCCGACTGCGTAAAGGATGTCCGTCACGCCGTCGTCGAAGAAGCGCGCAGCCTCCTTGAGTGTCGAGACGGTAATGCCCGTGGCGCCCGCGTCGATCTGGGCGCGGGCGACTTCCATGCATTTGCTGGTCTTGACGTGTGGACGGAAGCGCACGCCCAACGCGTCCATGCGCGACTGCATGAGGTGAATGTTGTGCTGCATGCGCGGCACATCGATCACGGCTGCCGGCGTTTCCAACGTCTGCAACGAAGCTAGCGGAACATGCTGAATCGAGGTCATGGTGAAGGAGTGTCCTCAGGCAGTCTTGTGAAAGTCGCGAAGCCACGCGAGCGCCGGTTCGAGCGTGGGGGCTTCCTTATCGGGGGGCGGTGCACCATCGGGGCGCGACAGGCCCACGCGGTTGTGCCAGAACGTGCGCATTCCCACGGCAGACGTGCCGAACAGGTCGTAGCCGGAGCCAGCGACGAATGCCGCGTCGCGGGCCTCCACGCCCAACCGGTCGAGCGCGAGTCGATACGGGCGCGGATCGGGTTTGTAGAAGCCGGCTTCTTCCGACGTCACCACGACATCCCAGTCGACCCCCAGCAATTGCGCCGCCTGATGCCCGAGCCGTTTCGAGCAATTGGTGACGACCGCCAGCTTGCAGTGCGGTCGCAGCGACTGAAGCAATTCGCGGGCGCCGTCCCACGCGGGCAACGTCAACCATTCGGCTTCGAGCGCTTGTGGCGCGCTCGACGGCAAGCCGACGTGCGCTGCCGCCTCGGCCACCAGTTGCTCGTAGCTTACATAAGCGCCGCAACCGTAGGTGCGCCGCAGGTATTCGGCACGCCAGGTGCGCCCGGCAGTCTCGCTGCCGGCTGCGCGGTTCCATACGGTCCACGAGTCGAGCAGCGCGGTGAGCAGATCGAAAAGCACAGCACGCGGCCAGTGGGCGTGGTGTGGGGATGCAGCGTCGGACATGGGGCCTCTATCGGTGTGATTGCGTCAGGGAAGGACAGCGAGCAGCCGTCGTCACAAGAGGCAGTGTAGGAAGGATAGGGGGCGTCGTGGTTAAATAACGCAACATCAAACATTAAGCTCAGGTGAATGATCCAGATCGAGGACCTGCGTCTGATCGAGGCATTGGCGCAGTCGGCATCGCTCAGCGCTGCGGCGCGCATGCTCAACGTGACGCCGCCCGCACTGTCTGCCCGCCTGCGTAAGCTCGAAGCAACCCTCGGCCTTGCGCTGGCCACGCGCACGTCGCGCCAGTTGAGCCTCACGGCCGAAGGCGAGCGTCTTGCGCGCGAAGGGTCGGCGCTGCTCGCGCAACTCGATGCGCTGCCTGAATCGTTTCGCCGCGAGGACAAGCGCCTCACCGGTACGTTGCGAATTGCCGCGCCGTTCGGTTATGGCCGTCATCACGTGGCACCGGCGCTGGCGCGTTTCGCGCAGCTTCATCCCGATTTGCGTTTGCAACTGGATTTGCGCGAGACTCCCTGGCCCGACAAATACGATTCGGATGCTGTCATCCATGTGGGGGCGGTCAGAGATTCGTCGTGGATCGCGCGTGCGCTGGCACCCAACGAACGATGGCTGTGCGCCAGTCCAACGTATCTGCGGCAATACGGCGTGCCGGCCACACCGAGCGATCTATTGCGACATCGCTGTATCTGCATCCGCGAGAACGATGAGGACGTGACGTTGTGGCGATTCCGACGCGAAGTCAAATCGTCCGCTGCCATGCCCCGGCGCGCATCGACGCGCGATAGCATTCGCGTCGTTCCTGCCTACACGAGCAACGACGGCAGCGTGGCGCGCGAATGGGCCGAGCAGGGGCTGGGATTGGTGTTGCGCTCCGAATGGGACACCCGCGAGGCTGTCGCGCACGGCAAGCTGGTGCGGGTGTTGGCGGACTGGGCGTTCGACAGTGCGCCGGTCACGTTGCTCGTGCCGACGAGACGCGGGCGCACGGCGCGTCTCCAGGCGCTCATGGCATTTCTGGAGGACGCGCTGGGCGCATCGACGCCTGCACGCCGCAAGCGCCCTTATTGACGTCAGAACGGTTTGGACATTGCGAGATAGAAGGTGCGACGTGGGCCGAACTGCGGCGCACCGACCCCAATGCCGGTGCCGTCGCGCAATTCGTAGACGCGATCGAACAGATTGATGACCGAGAGCTTGGCGTCGAAGCGACCAAGCCCCGGCACATTGATCTTCTGCCCGATACCGAGGTTGACCTGGTAGTACGCGGGCAGGTGTTCGCTGTTAGCGAATCCGCTGCGCAGGCCGGAGCCGAAGAGGGCATCGGCCGAGAGCAACGTCTGGCCCCATTGGTACGACACCCCCGCCGACGCCGTGATTTGCTGGTCGTGATCCAGATGCACCCAATGATTCGTGATGTACGCCAGCTCATCGGGATCGAAGTTGAACTGCCCTGTCTCGATGCCCTGACCCATGGCGCGTGAGACCGCCACGTTCAAATAGGCGCCGAGATTGCCCTGACGATAGTTGACCGTGCCTTCCAGGCCGTAGATTCGCCCCTTGTCGTAATTGAAGGTCGAATAGATCAATGCATTGCCGAACTGACCTTCGTCCTGAAGATGCCGCACATTGCGGTAGTAGGCATCGAGCCCGAGCGTGATCGACGACGTCAACTGGTGCGAGATACCCAGATCGAAGTAGTCGGATCGTTCGGCACGCACGGAGGTGTTCGCGTCCGAGGGCAGGGCATTCGTGGTGTTGAGGAATTTCGCCACCGACGTGGTATCGATCTTCTCGGTCGCTGGCGGCGTGAAGTAGCGCGCATAGCCTGCATGCACGCGGGTGCTGCTGGTCAGGTCGTAGGTGAGGCCAAGCCGTGGGGAAAGCTGCCCCTCGTCCGTGACCGTATTGACGTGATCGTAGCGCGCCCCATAGTTGATCGTCAGACGCTCGGTCGCTTTCCATTCATCTTGAAGGTACAGACCGTATGTGGTGCCTCGATCGCTGGCATTGTCCACAATGCTGATCGGCGTGCCGCTGGTCTGCTGACCGTCTTCGGCGGGAAACACGCTCGACGTATTGTCGACGCTGAAGTGTTCCTGCTGCAAAAACAGGCCGAAGCGCAGCGTGTGGCGATCCGTGAGCTTGTAGCTGCTGTCGGCCTGCATGCCATAGGCTTCATTGCGCCGGGTGATGTTGGCCGCAACCCCGTTGTAGACGAGATCGCCTATCGGATCGGGCGTGTAGTCGACACGGCTCGTGCGGTGGAACAGCGAGATTTGCGTATCGAGCTTCGGCGAGATATGGCTCTGCCACGACAGCACCTGAAACTCGGTGCGCTCCTGCTGGTTCGCATTGAGGCTCGAAGCATCGGGAATCGTGCCGTTATCGAGCGTATAAGCAGGCTCGACACCCGGCCGATTCGGAATCTGGAAGCGATTGTTGGCCGTGCCGAACATGAACGAGACACGATTATCCGGATTAAGCAGATACGACATCGTGCCGAATGCGTTCGTCTGGTTCGTATGGTCGTGAATCGCATTGCGCTCGCCCGTCGGGTTTTCGATACCGAGGTCGTTGGCCGACACACGCGCACTGAAGTAATAGCTCAATGCCCCCTTGGTGCCATACAACTGGGTGTTGACTTCGCGATCGGCGTGGCTGCCGAACACCACGCCGACTTCGCCGCCAAAGGCCTTGGGCGGCTCGCCGGTGTCGTCTTCCTGACCGGGTGATCCTTTGGTATGAATGTCGACGATACCCGCCGTGCGATAGCCGAACTGTGCCGGCAATGCACCGGTAATCAGGTTGATCTGCGACGCGATGCGCGCATCGATGGCCTGCCCGAAACCGCTGATGGCCTCCGGAATGATCACGCCGTCGATCCGGTACTGCAGATTGGCGTGGTCCCCACGCACATGCAACTGCCCATAGGAATCCTGCACCACCCCGGGCGCTTGCAGCAGCACTTGATTGAGGGGCGTGTTGGCACCGAGCGGCAGCGTCTGGATGTCGGTCTGGTCGAAGTTGTAGACCGAACTACCGGTGTCCGGCGAGAGCGCGTTGCGCGCGGCGTCAAGACGTTTGGCCGAGACGGTCGTGCCGGAGAGCGACACGTTGTCGTTGGTGGCCGGCGACGAGCTTTGTGCGTGAACGTTGACGGCAAAAGCCGATGCCGCCGCCGCAGCGAGCGCGTGACGGGAGAATGCGCCGAAGCGCGAAAGATTTGAACTGGCAGACATGCCGATCCTCAGTGTGCGTTGCGCGTGGATGCCATGCGGCCGGCCGCAGACGCGCAAGTACCGGTGCGCTGCTGACGGCGATGGCAAATGTTCTGATTCAGATGGACTTCAGACGAACGACGCTGAACGGCGAGGAGGATCGCGATTGCGTGTGGGGCCACGCGAGACGGAGCGCATGCCGACCGGCGTGCGCGGTGGGTAATGCCATTGCCGCGCTTCGGGAAGCGCAGCAACGACGGGCAGCGTGGGCAGCGCGACATCGACGGCGACGAATGCGAGACACTGCTCGCAAACACCGTCTTTGTCTCCGTCGTGCTGGCTGTGTGGGTCCGCCGGATCTGTCGGCGTCGTGATCGCGAGCGCCGCTGCCATGTGCCAGACGACATGGCGTGCCAGTGCAGTCTGCGAAATGAGTACGCAGATGACAAGCCAGAGCGGAAACCAGCGGCGAAGCATGAGCCGAAGAGGACGGTGAAACAGCAAGACGCGAATGTGGCGGCACGCTGCCGTCATGGGATCGGCAACGTGGGAAATAATATGCAACTCAATTGCATTGCAACTGAGTTGCGAATTCTGTCACATTCGGAGTGGCTTTGCCAAGTGCGGAAAGCCCGTGGTGGCGTGCAAGCCGTGCGGCGGATAAATCCGCCGACGGGCATGGGACGGATGATCCGTGCCGGTGCGCGGTGGGCATTCAGCGATTCACGATTTCGGCCCGACGTAGGCCACGCAAAGTGGAATGGGGGCGGTGTCGCCGTGATACGAAAACGGCACGGTTTCAAGGGCGTCGATTGTGAGCGTCGGCCATTGTGCCAAGGTGCGCGAGAAGCTGGTACGCCGGCAAGATTGTCCGGGGTGGCCGAGCAATATGGCGCCGTGCGCGCGAACGTCTGCCTCGTCGATGTCTTTCGTGTAGATGTTGGGGCGCTGCTGCGCCGACCACCGCATGAGCAGGCGAGGCTTGCCCGGCGCATAAAACGTGAGCCATGTGGCGAGGTGATCGTGACCGACGTAGCGCAAGGGAGTGTGATAGCGGGCTTGCCAGCGCTGCGCCAGCTCGACGCCCGCTACCTTGATGCCGCTGAACTTTTGTCCTGCATTGCGCAGATTGGCGCTCAGAAACACGGCGTATCCGGCCAGCACGAGCAAACCCGCCGCGACCAGCCAGCGTGCAATGCGCCATGGACGGGCGGCGATGTCTGGCCGCATGCACGCCACGCATACGGCGGGTAGCGAGACAGCGAACGGTTGGAGCCACTCCGAGATGCGTCCGCCGTTATGCAAGGTGAAGTACAGCAGAATCGGGATCAGAGGCAACAGCAAAATACCGGCCACGATTCGGGCATCGCGCGCCGGCGGCGCAAAGCGAGCGCCGGCCATGCGCATCACGAGCGCCAGCACGGCCACGGGGTAGAAGGCCGTGAGTGCGCCGTAAAGGGCGCGGGCGTTCAGTCGTGCGTTGATCTGATCGTCCACCCAGCGCCATGCGGCGAAGTCGTGATGGGCAAGCCATACGACGTTGGGCGCGATCATGGCAACAAGGATCGCCAGTCCCAGCAGAAAGGCCGGACGGCGGTAGTGACGTCGTGCCTCCGGTGTCCAGACCGTGACGACGAACATGGCGCCGAGCAGCGCGAACGTCGAGTACTTCGTCATGGTCGCCAGCCCGGCGGCCACACCCAATGCCGGCCAGTACCTCGGCGAATCGAGCAGGCTGCGAACGAACAACCAGAGCATCCACGGCCAGAACATGACGAGCAGGTAGTTGTCGTTGTACGGAAGCATGTCGATGTTGATCGCCCCCGACAGGTGCAGGCTCAACATGGCAAGCCAGGCGAGGTAGCGGTCCCCCGAGAGGCGATGCGCGAGATGCCAGACACCGAGCATGCCAATGGCGATGGCGGCGAAATGCGAGACATACCAATAGACCGCCATCCCTTTGCCGTCGAGGCCAAGTACCAGCCACATCGAAAACCCGACCAGCCATGGATTCTTCGGTGTTCCCCATTCGGCATTGCGTGCCCAATTGAATGCTTCAACGGCGTCGAAAGGCACGGTCGGGTCGAGTGATGCGCTAACGAGCGCCCATACGACTGCGTAGATCGCAACGTAAAACACGGGCGACCGCCAAACGACGCAGGGTGCCGCGGCAAGGCGCTGGAGAGGTGCCGGAGCGGGAACCGTCAGGTAGTCGGTGTCCGGTAGGGACGGGTTGTGTTTTTGCATGCGCGCTTCGACCGGGAGCGCGGGCATGTGTTCATGCAGCTATTTTGCAATCCGAAGCAAATGAAGTGGATTGAAAAACAATCGAAGATCGTTGTTTTTATTGGATTTTTCGTATTTCTCGATGCGGCGGATGGCGCGGTTTCGTCAACACATATTCACAAACGTGAACAATTCAAAACGAATGAAAACAGCGCACAACAAATCGGTGGCCCAGGGGGCTGTGCGTCACTCGTGATCGATGGTCGCATCGACGATCAGATCGGGGTTCAGCAGGCGGATCCGTTGATCGACGAAGTATCCCCCGCCTTCCTGATAGCGCAGGTAGAGGCGGGCACATTCGCGGCATCGGCAGACGTTGGCGCGGTTGTACGGAAAGTAGCGTGGCGCAATCGGCGCATCGACCGCCCAATATGACGTGCCGTCAGGGTGATATTCGTTGAACGTCGGTTCTTGCGAGTCATGCAGCGCCATGAGCGTGCCGACGGGTTCCAGCAGATCGTCGGGTAGCGAGTTGGGCAGACTGGCCCAGCCGTCGAGCGGGGTCTTCGTGCATTGGCAAGGGGAGGCGATGCGAGCGTTCGATTGGGCGAGGGCAAAGAGCGCTGCGTAATCGAGATAAGGGAGATCGTTCATGGCGCGTGTCGGATGGGCTTCTTACCGTGATGCCGACGCGCTGCGAAAGCGGATGCGACGGCATGGGGCATGGCGTCCGACATGGTATCGCGTATTGATCCCTGCGATTCACTGCCCCCGGATTTCATTTCAGATGTTAATCTTTCGGGCGTTCGTCCTCGATGGCGAACGCTCTGGATTACGAAACTAACGAGACAATGATGTCATCAGGAGGGTATGTGTTCGAAATGTTCCGTCAACGCGGCGCGGGTCTGGCTCGCCAATTGGCTGTGGGGGTGATGGCGAGTGCTGCACTTTTCAGTCTGTCCGCCAACGCGAGCGAAGTGGTCTCGAGCGAGGTCTACAGCAAGAATCTGGCACGGCCGCTGACTTACAACGTGTACTTGCCGACAGGCTACGAGGCGAGCGGCAGCACGCGCTACCCGGTGTTGTACTTGCTGCATGGCAACGACGGCGTGAAGAACGATTGGGTCGTCAAGGGACACATGCAGTCCACCATGGACGAGTTGATTGGGCACGGCGATATTCCGCCGGCGATCGTCATCATGCCGGACGCCAATACCAACTGGTACGTCGACCTGAAAGAGCGCATGGAGACGGCATTCTTCAGCGAGTTGATCCCGCACGTCGAGAAGAGCTATCGCGCGATCAAGACGCGTGACGGACGCCTGATCGGTGGTTTGTCGATGGGGGGATACGGCGCGATGCGTTACGCACTCAAGTACCCGGAGAAGTTCAAGGCGGCCGCACTGCTGAGCCCGGCCATCTACAATCCGGAGCCGCCCAAGGATTCGTCCGCCCGCTTCGTGAAGGTGTTCGCCGAACCGAATACCAATGGCGAGTACAGCGCACGCGTCTGGCAGCAGAACAACTATCCGGCGTACTTCGACGAGTTCCTCAAGAAGGGCATCAAGGTGCCGATGTACATCAACTCGGGCGACGACGACGATTTCAACATCGAAATGGAAGCCACGCGCTTCTATGAGTTGCTGCGTGCGAACAAGCAACCGGCCGAGTTGCGCATCGTGGACGGCAAGCACGAATGGTCGGTCTGGTCGAGCACCTTGGCCGACGCATTGAAGTACATCTTCCGCGACGTTCAGCGTCCGCAGCGCAACCCCTGATCGGCGGCAGCAACGGCGCCACGAACCCCAAATGGACGGTTCGCGGCGCCGCCTTCGTTACAGCGACCGCTCGATTGCCTGACCGAGCAACGACACGCCGAGATCGACTTCCGCCTCGCTGACGGTCAACGGCGGTGCGATCCGGAATACGCCGCCCATGCCGGGCAACTGAACGATGTTCATGCTCAGGCCGAGGTTCATGCATTCACGCGTGATCTTGGCGCCGAGGCCATCCGCCGGCGCTTTGGTGTGGCGATCCTTGACGATCTCCATGCCCAGCAGAAGACCGCGCCCACGCACATCCCCCACACACTCGAAACGCTCCATCAGGCCCAGCAGCCCGTTGCGCAGACGCTCGCCCATGACATTGGCTCGCGCCACCAGGCCGTCGCGCGCCACTACGTCGAGCACACGCAGGCCCACGGCTGCGGGCAGCGGATCGGAGACGTGCGTCGTGTAGAACAGGTAGCCACGCTCGTGGGCGCGCTCCTCAATCTCAGCCGATGTCACGATGGCGGCAAGCGGCAACCCTGCGCCGAGGG
Source organism: Pandoraea fibrosis (assembly GCF_000807775.2). Classification (NCBI taxonomy): domain Bacteria; kingdom Pseudomonadati; phylum Pseudomonadota; class Betaproteobacteria; order Burkholderiales; family Burkholderiaceae; genus Pandoraea; species Pandoraea fibrosis. The sequence goes on from NZ_CP047385.1 coordinate 3,440,655, forward strand.
TCTTCGAGAGGGTCAGAATGTCCGGCGTGACGCCGTCTCGCTCGAACGCGAACATCGTGCCGGTACGTCCGATGCCCGTCTGTGCTTCGTCCAGGATCAATAACATGCCCCGTTCTTCGCACTTGCGCTTGAGCGCTGCCAGATAGCCCGGCGGCAGTTCGATGATGCCCCCGGAGCTCAGGATCGGCTCCGCAATGAACGCGGCGAGATTGCCGCTGGACTGGCGATCGATCAGGTCGAACGCGTAATCCAGCTCGGCGAGATAGTCGTACTGCCCGGTTGGGCCGAAGCGCGGGCGATAGGTGAACGGGGCGGGAATCGCGAACGAGCCGACAGCCGCAGGGCCAACGCCCTTACGGCCCGCGCTGTAAGTGGCCGACGCGGCGGCCCCCGTCATGCCATGCCACGACTGCGCGAACCCGACGATCTCGTACTTGCCGGTCACGAGCTTCGCCATGCGGATGGCGGCCTCGTTCGACTCGGCGCCGGTGCTCAACAGCATGGCCCGGTCCAGACCCTCGGGGGTGACCTCGGCCAGTCGTTTGGCGAGGTCGACCACTGGCCGCGAGAGCATGCCGCTGAACAGGTGATCGAGTCGGCCGATGGACTCGGTAACGACCGAGACGATGTCGGGATGACTATGGCCGAGCACGGCGCTCATCTGACCTGATGTGAAGTCGAGAATGGCGCGACCGTCGGCGTCGTAGACGAAGCTGCCTTGTGCCCGTTCGACGATCATCGGTTCGAACGTGCCGCCATAACGAATCAGATGCTGCCGGGCATTGCGCCAGAAGTCGGCGTCTTGGTTCTTGGACACGCAGATATCTCCGATAGACAAAGCGATGGGCAGGGGCAACCCCCGCTTGCAGTCTAAGCAGCGCTCTGCTTTCATAGAAGCGAATAATGCTAATGAAAGATAGAAGTGAGGCTAATACCTTGAGTGTCTCTCTTGAAATCGATCTGCTGCGGTCGTTCGTTGCGATTGCTCAGGCGGGATCGCTCAGCCGTGCGGCGCAGCGTATAGCCCGCACACAATCGGCGCTGAGCCAGCAAATGAAACGCCTGGAGGACATCGTCGATCAGCCGCTGTTGCAGCGCACCGGGCGAGGGGTGGTGCTGACGAATCCGGGGGAGCGATTGCTCGGCCATGCCCAGCGAATCCTTCGGGCGCATGACGAGGCCATGGCCGATATGTCGGGCAGGGGCCTGAGCGGCACCCTCCGCTTCGGTTGTCCTGACGACTATGCCGCCGCATTTCTGCCGCATCTGCTGCGCGAATTCGCCGTGGCGCATCCGCATGCATTCGTGGAAGTGATTTGCGAGCCGACGCCACGACTGCTGGAGCAACTGAAGCGGCATGCCCTCGATCTGGCGCTGATTTCCCTGCCGGAAGGCGTCGACGAGGGCAGTGTCATCCGCCGTGAGCCGTTGGTGTGGATTGGGAATCCGGGGCTGGACGCGGTACTGACCAATCCCGGCGAGCCGTTGCCGCTGGCCTTGTCCGACCCCGATACGCTCGATCACATCGCCGCGTGCGAGGCGTTGACACAAGCGGGCAGGGCGTATCGGATTGCCTACGCGAGCAGCAATCTGTCGGGGCTGACGGCGTTGGCACGTTCGGGGCAGGCCTTTGCGGTCATGACACAGACCGCGGTGCCGGCAGATTTACGCATTGTTACAGGTGATACGCTGCCGAGCTTGCCCTCGGTCGGGATTACGGTAAAGTTCGATCGCGCACGTCCGAATCACCTGAGCATGGCGTTTGCCGATCACATCCGGCACACGCTGGCCGTGTTATAGCGCGGGAATGATGGGGCTTTCCGTCAGTTCCCGTCCGGGCGAATTTCAAGCACAATTGCGCGTTGTTTCAAGGCGTGGGCAGCAACCTGCGCACTATCAAGAATAAGTCGGGTTCCCGGCCTGTCGGTCCCATGCCGAAGGGGGAAACCTGGGGGTGAGTTCGTTTTTTTGTATCGAGGTCGATATGTTGTCGCGTTTCGTGGCGTTTCTCTTGGTGATCGGTTCGCTGTTCAGTCTGGCAGCCTGTAATACGGTCGATGGCGTCGGGCAGGATATCTCGGGCGCGGCGCGCACCGTCAAGCGGGCGTTGTAAGTGACAGGATGCCGGACGGGCGTCTCGTCCGGCTCACCGAACTCGTTCTGCCTGTCCCGACGCTGACGATCTTCTCCTGGCAGCCGACCTGATTGGCTGCGTCTCTCGCATCCCTCCGTCTCAATCGCGTATATCAGACGCTAATGCGTCGTATCCGTCGCCTTTTTCTCACCCTTCCCGTGTCATTTGATGGAACAGAAGCCCGTGTTTCCTCGGTGGCTCAAGTTTTGCGCGTTCGAGCCGTTTGATGCGGTTAACGCTGTCACCGCGTTGCGTGTATCGTGCCGGGTGGCAGATGGTGGAGGCCGGTGTCGGCCACCACGCTTTGGAAAGAAAGGCGGAAGCGCAAATGTTGAAGAATTGGACGATTCGTTGGCGGTTAAGGGTGGCCGTGGCTGGTCTGGCCGGTCTGGTGCTGGTGATCGGAGGGCTCGCACTGCTGGGCTTGCGAGGCACCGTTGGCAGTTTGCGCGAGGTGTACAACAAGGAGCTCACCAGCACGCGTTTGCTGGGCGAAGCGGAAATTCATATCGGACGGGCGCGAGCGGTCGTGCTGCGTGCGCCTCAGGCGCCAAGCGCCGAGATCAAGGCGGCTGACGTCAAAAAGGGCACCGAATATTGGGGGGAGTCGGAGAAGGCATGGCAAGCCTACCTCGCGTTGCCGGCCGACGCTGACGAGCAGCGTCTTGCCACCGAGGTGACAAGCGCACGACAGGCGCTCAAGGACGCGTTCACACAGGTTCAGAACAGCATCACCGCCGGGCAGACCGACGCCTACTATGAGCAGGCCGCCGTGCTTGGCAAGCGCTATACGGCATACGTCAACGCCAACGACGCCCTCAAGCAGCTTTACGACCGGCGCGCCAAGGAAAGCTTCGATTCGGCGACCGGCACGTACGACCGATTGTTCGCCATCACGCTCGGCGCGATCGTGTTCGCCGTCGTCGCCGCATTCCTCACGGCCCGCTCGCTCGATCGGGCAATTACGCGCCCTCTGGGCGACGTTCTCGATCATTTCAAGGAAATCGCCGACGGCAACCTGCAACGCGCCGTGCATGTGACCTCGAACGACGAGATGGGACGGCTTCTGGATGCCCTTGCCAACATGAAAGCGCAACTGGGCGAAACGGTCGCCAAGGTGCGCAAGAGTGGCGAGGCGATTGCCGCAAGCGCCCGCGAGATCGCCGCAGGGAATCTGGATTTGTCGGCGCGCACCGAGCAGCAAGCGGCCTCGCTGGAGGAAACGGCGGCCAGCATGGAGCAACTGACGAGTACCGTGCGTCAGAACATGGAACACGCCCGGCAGGCCAACCAATTGGCGCGTCAGGCCAGCGAACAGACAGGCGCGGGCGATACCGCAATGGTGCAGGTCACCGACACGATGCGGGCGATCGATGCGGGCTCCGCCAAGATTCGCGACATCATCTCGCTGATCGACGGCATCGCGTTCCAGACCAATATTCTGGCGCTGAACGCGGCCGTGGAAGCGGCACGGGCCGGCGAGCAAGGGCGTGGCTTCGCCGTGGTCGCGGGCGAAGTGCGCACGCTCGCGCAGCGCTCGGCCAGTGCCGCACGGGATATCAAGACACTGATCGAGACGTCTGCGGATCGCTCGGCAGCGGGCAGCCGCATTGTCGGCGAGGCGGGCACGGCCATGCACAGCATCGCCGACAGCGTGCGACGCGTGACCGACATCATGGCGGAAATTACGGCGGCGTCCGAAGAGCAGACGGCGGGCATCGACCAGGTCGCGCGAGCCGTCACGCAAATGGACGAAGTCACGCAGCAGAACGCCGCGCTGGTCGAGCAGGCATCGGCCGCGGCGCAGTCGCTCGCCGAGCAGGCCGAATCGCTCAAGCAAGCCGTTGCCGTATTCCGTCTGGCGCATCAGGCCGACGATGGGTTCGACTCGGGGAGCGCAACGACGGCTCGGGCGCGTTTGCACGCCGTGACGTCGTTCTGAACCGGCGGCGACGCTGGCAATCCAAAACGCCACGGCCGTAGACGGCGAATGCAGGGGGCGATGAGGCGACGTGGGGGAAGGAAAGCTTGTAATCTACGACTTCACTTCAACGAATGCCTGTCCGGCACAGCCCATCCATGAGCCAGCAAAAGCCAGTTGAGTACGCCTCCGCCTCCCCTGAAGTCAAAGCCGTCTTCGACGATATCAAGGCCACGCGCGGCGTGCCCGACGTCAATAACTTCTGGAAGTACATCGCGCAGCACCCGCCAACGCTGGCGCGCACGTGGGACAGCATCAAGGACGTGATGGCGCCGGGAGCCCTCGATCCGCTCATCAAGGAGCTGATCTATGTGGCGGTCAGCGTCACGAACAACTGCGGGTATTGCGTGGCCAGCCACACGGCAGCGGCGCGCCGTGCAGGCATGACCGACGAAATGTTCGGCGAGTTGCTTGGTGTGGTGGGCATGGCGAATGAAACGAACCGGCTCGCGGTGGGGTACCGCGTGCCGGTCGATCCTGCATTCGAGTAAGTCAAGCCAGCCGGCTCGACGGCGACCCGGATCAGCGCGCGAGACCGCGTGCGATCCACTGCCGATACTGCCGCGTCTGGCACGCCGTGTTCAATTGCTGCAGGACGAGAGCGCGTACCGGCGAGACAGCGGGATGCGTCGAGCGGCCCGCGCTCAGGCGCATGAGCTGAAACTTCACGACGGCCATGTTCGCCAGTGAACCGAGTGTCTTGTTCTTCCACCGAATGGGCTTGAGCTGCGGCTCGCTCGTCTCGCCGGCGCGCCATTGATTCGGCAACTGCGGATCAAGCGACAGCGCGGTCGCAATGCCAACCATGGCCGTGCCGCTCGCTATGACTTGTTCGGCGACGGCGCGACGTCGAATGCCGCCCGTGATCATCAACGGCATGGCCGCTACCGCCACCATCTCGCGGGCAAACTCCAGAAAGTACGCCTCACGCGCCAGCGTCCTGCCGTCGCGCGCTTCGCCCTGCATGGCCGGCACCTCGTAACTACCGCCCGAGAGTTCGACCAGATCCACGCCGAGCGGGCCGAGCCATTCGACAACGCGCCGCGCATCCTCGGGGCCGAATCCTCCGCGTTGGAAGTCGGCCGAATTGAGTTTGACCGAGACCGCAAACGTTGGCGCGACAGCCTGCCGAACCGAGCGCACGACATCGATGAGCAACCGGGCGCGATTCTCCAGACTGCCGCCCCAGCGATCTTGCCGCTTGTTGGTGAGCGGAGACAGGAACTGACTGATCAGATACCCGTGCGCCGCATGGATCTGCACCCCGGTAAAGCCGCTTTGTTCCGCGAGCCGGGCGCTGCGCGTGAAACGCTCGATGACGTCGGCGATATCGCTATCGGTCAGTTCGCGGGGCATGGCGAAACGCTTGGACAACGAGCCGAGTTCAAGCGCCACCGCCGACGGCGCGACCGTGGGCTGGCCCAATGCCGCCTGCATCTGACGCCCCGGATGGTTGAGTTGCATCCAGACCTGCGCGCCTTTCGCCCGCGCCGTTTCGGCCCAGCGGCGAAAGCGGGCGAGATGCGCATCGCTTTCCAGCACTACGCCGCCGGGGCCGGTCATGGCGCGGGCATCGATCATGACGTTGCCGGTCAGGATCAGGCCGGCGCCGCCCTGTGCCCAGGCGTCATAGAGGCGGAGTAGCGCGTCGGACGGTGCGTGGTCGGCGTCTGCCATGTTCTCTTCCATGGCCGCCTTGGCAATGCGGTTGGGGATCGATGTGCCGTTAGGCAGGGTGAGGGGCGTGAAGAGTGCCATGGTCGATGCCTCGAACTTTCAGTTGACGATGGCGTGACGATAACCTTAAAGTTCACTTTAATGTCAAGCGTCCAGAGGTGAACGATGAAGATCGGAGAACTGGCACAGGTGAGTGGCGTGGCGGCGTCGCGAATCCGCTTTTACGAGGCGCAGGGTTTGTTGCCGAACGCGCAGCGGCAGGCCAACGGCTATCGCGAGTACGACCAGGATGCGCTAACCCGTCTCGACCTGATTCGCCGCGCGCAAAACGCCGGCTTTTCGCTCGACGAGATCCGCTCGATCCTGCCGCCGGATCTGAACGCCTGGCCTCACGACACGCTGCTGGCGGTCTTGCGTCGCAAGGTGGAAGAGATCGACGCGCTGGCGCACAACCTGGCGCTAGCGAAGCACAATCTGTCGACACTGATCGATGCCATCGAGCATCGTGCCGAGGGTGAGGACTGTCAGATGGCGGCGCAACGCGTGCTGACGTCGGTTCGCCAGACTCAGGACACGCTGCCGAGCGTGGCGGGACGTAAAGCGGGTGGGGCGGCGGGGAGTGCGAAGGCTGGGGGTGGTTCGGTTCACATGGCCGTGCGCAGGAAGCGCGCCTGAAGTGACGCGCTTCTGCACAGACCTATGCGTCGCTGACGTTCGCGGTAGTCGCTTTCCCAGCCCTCTTCGGCGATGCGAGCGATATCCGCCTGCGACGATTCGGCGTCGCTCGTCACGTGAAAATTAGCGGCTGGCGAGGATCTCGTTAGCCTTGGCGATCACGGGGGCGTCGATCATCTTGCCGTCCAGTGCCACGGCCGCACCGCCGCTGGCTTGTGCAGCCGCCACCACACGTTTGGCCCAGTCGATCTCGTCGTCGCGCCAGGCGAACGCTGCATGTACGGCGTTCACCTGACGAGGGTGGATGCACAGTTTGCCGCGAAACCCGAGCGCGCGTGCGCGACGTGCCGACGCCTCGATGAGCGCGGCATCGTCGAGCGACGGGGTCACGCCGTCGACGGGGGCCGCAATCCCCCCGATGCGCGATGCCAGCGTCAACTGCGAACGGAAGAAAAGCAGTTCGTCGCCGTCGCCCTCAATGCCGGTATCCAGTTGGAAGTCGATGGTGCCGAACATCAGGCGTTCGACGCGCTCCGCCGAAGCAATTTCGGCAAGGGAAGCGAAGGCTTTTGCGGTCTCGATGAGCGGCACGAGTCGCAATGCAGGGCCGGCACCGCGGGCGGCTTGACGCAGCGTGGCGGCATCTTCCGTCTTCGGCACGACGAAGCCGCACACCTGCGGCAATCCGGCCAGTGTTGCAACGTCGTCGTCGAACCAGGGGGTCGATGCGGCGTTGATGCGCACGTAGACAGAGGCCGTTGCAGTGGCGTCGAGTGCACTCAACCAGTGACGAACGGCGTCGCGCGCGGCAACCTTGTCGGCAGGCGGCACGGCATCTTCGAGATCGAGAATGACGGCGTCTGCACCGGATGTCAGCGCCTTGTCGAAACGCTCCGGTCGGTTGCCCGGGACAAAGAGCCAGCTTCGGATGACTGGGTGACGTGACATCGCTTACACCGCCTTCGCTGCATGCAGCGCGTCGATCTGCGACGCGGACCGGCCGAGTTCGGCGAGGATGGCGTCGGTGTGCTGTCCAAGGGCCGGAATCGGGTCCATGCGCGGTGTGAAGCCAGCGCCCGTGCAGGGCATGCCGGGCGGGATCGGTGCCTTGATCGTGCCGTTCGGCGTGGCGACGTCCGCCCAGCGCTCGCGCGCGATGAGCTGCGCATGCTGCCACACGTCGTGCATCTCGTTGAGATTGGCGTTGGCGATCCCGACCGCATCGAGACGGCTCACCAGTTGTGGTGCATCGAGCTGCATGAAGACGTCGTGGATGATGGCGCGCAGGGTGTCGCGATTTTCCAGCCGCATAGGGTTCGATGCGAAGCGCGCATCCTCGGCGAGCGACGGTTGCTCAAGCACCTTGTCGCAGAAGATCTTCCATTCGCGTTCGTTTTGCAGACCGAGCATGACGGTCTTGCCGTCGCCTGTTTCGAACGGGCCATACGGAAAGATCGTTGCGTGCGCGGCGCCTGCACGCGGCGGTGGCGATTGGTCGTCGACGGCGTAGTAAAGCGGGAACCCCATCCATTCGACCATGCACTCGAGCATCGAGATGTCGATGCGGCAGCCGCGTCCGGTCTTGCCGCGCTGGATCAGCGCTGAAAGGATATTGGTGTACGCATACATGCCGGCTGCGATGTCGGCAATCGAGCAGCCCGCTTTGGCGGACGCCTCCGGCGAACCTGTCACGGACAGGAAGCCGGACTCGCTCTGGATGAGCAGGTCGTAGGCCTTCTTGTCGCGATAAGGGCCGTCGGGGCCGTAGCCGGAAATGCCGCACACGATGATGCGCGGATAGCGGGCCGACAACGCCTCGTAGCTCAGGCCCAGGCGATCGGCCGCGCCGGGGGCGAGATTCTGCACGAGCACGTCGGCATCGGCGAGCAGGTCGTGCAGCACGTCTTGCGCGGCGTCCTGCTTCAGGTCGAGCGTCAGGCTTTCTTTGGAACGGTTGGTCCAGACGAAGTGAGACGACATGCCGTTCACGCGGGCATCGTAAGCGCGGGCAAAATCGCCCGCACCCGGACGCTCGATCTTGATGACACGCGCGCCGAGATCGGCCAGTTGACGGGTGCAGAACGGCGCCGCGATGGCGTGTTCAAGTGCGATGACCTTGATACCGTCCAAGGGCCTCATGACAAAAGTCTCCGGAAATGATGAGTAGGGCGGGTGCCGGGTCAAACGATCTTGGCGAGCACGATCAGGCTCAGCGTGATCGTGATGGCACCGCCGATGCGGGTGGCAATCTGAGCAAACGGCATGAGTCGCATGCGGTTGGCGGCTGTCAGGATGGCGACGTCGCCAGTGCCGCCCATGCCGCTATGCGTGCCCACGACGATGGCCGCATCGATGGGGTGCATGTTCATGCGGCGCGCCACGACGAAGGCCGTCACCATGAGCGTGAGGACGGTTGCCACAATCGTCACGAGCGTCGGTACGTTGAACGAGGCGACCACTTTCTGCCACGGGGTGATGACGACGCCGATCGCGAACAGCAGCGGGTAGGTCACGGCCGTGGCGAAGAATTTGTAGACGACGCCGGCACCGGCTTCGATCTTCGGCGAGAAGATGAAACCAATCTTCGCGGCGACCGCCAGCACGAGCATCATTACGGGCCCGGGCAGGCCCAGCGTGTTCTGCGCGAGCATGCCGACGAAGTAGAGGCACACGGCGATCATGCCGGCAGCGGCGATATCGGTGGCGTCGACCGGCAGTGCGGGCTTGCCGTGTTCGCTGTGGGCGTCCTGTGCGCCGAGGTCGTCGTCGCCGGTGCGCATGAGCTGGCCGTTGCCGGTGAGCGATGGGTAGCGTTTGCCGATGGCGTTGAGCACACCGGAGAAGACGATGGCGCAGACGTTGCCGAGCATGACGGCGGGCAGCGCTTGCGCAAGCAGGTCACCCGCGCTTTCGTGGAGCACTTCGGAGTAACCGAGGGTCAGGGGAATCACGCCTTCGCCCAGACCGCCGGACATCACCGGAATCACGACGAAGAACACGGTGTGGAAGAGCCCCATGCCGAGCAGGGTGCCGACAGCGGTCCCCACGATGCCGGCGAGGACCGAACCGATGGCCAGCGGCACGAAGATTCTGAGGAAGCCGCCGATCAACACTTTGCGGTCCATGCTCAGGATGCTGCCGACGATGATGCCGGGAATGAACAGGTACAGGAAGTTGCTCTGCTTCCAGAAGGCGACGATGGGCGTGACGACCGACGGCGGCAGCGCATGCGTGAATACGAGCCACGACGGCAGGAAGGTGACGAGGATCACCGGGCCGCCGATGCTGCGGAAGATGGGAATGCGTTGTCCGATTTCCATGCAGGTGAAACTGCACACGGCGAGCAGGGCGATGATCGGCGAGAGTTCGGCCGAGAGCTTGCCTGTGGTGAGGACTGTCGTGACGATGGCCGCGATCAGTACCAGGTGAACCGGTAACGGCACGATACCGACGCGCATGTCCATGATGCGCCACCATGCGTCTCGCAGCGGGTGGGTGGCGGGTCTGGCGGTGGAAGTGCCGCTCGCGCCGTGACCGCCCTGGGCCGTCGTGGCAGAAAGTCCGTCTCGCATTCTGTTGTCTCCGTGCGTCAATTTGGAATTGGTCTGTTGACGGGACTATAGGCGCGCGAAACGCCTCGGAGGAAATACCGATTTTGGATGTGGGTATAGATTGAGACTATGGCTCGCGCATCGGCCTGGTTCTCGGGGCGCGAGAATTGGCCTTTGTTTGGAGATAATCGGGGGTGATCGCTAGAACACGGGTATATATCCGGCCACTGTATAGCGGTACGCTATGGCTTTTCTTCTTTGCGGCCACCGATGCCCCTCGGTGGCGTGTGCCGTGATGGACGTCAGACAGCTTCGAAATTTTGTGACGATCGTGGACAGCGGCAGTCTGTCGAAGGCGGCCGAGCGGCTGCATATCGCGCAACCGTCGCTAAGCGCGCAACTGCGAGGGCTTGAGGACGAGCTGCAAGCGCAGTTGCTGGTGCGCAGTGCGCAGGGCGTCACGCCAACGGAAGCCGGCAAGGCGCTTTATCGCCATGCCCGCGTAGTGCTGCGGCAAATGGAGCAGATCCGTCAGGAGGTTCGCGAAGGCGGGGGCAGCGAGGCGGGCCCGGTCGCGGTGGGGTTTCCGACGACGATTGCGGCGATTCTTGCGGTGCCGTTGTTCGCGCGGGTGCGCGAGCAGTATCCGGGCATCCGTTTGCAGATTTTCGAGAGTATGAGCGGCTACATCGGCGAGTTGCTGGCGAACGGGCGACTGGATCTCGCGATGTTGTTTCGCGATTCGGAAACGCGCGGTGTGTCGGTGATGCCGTTGTTCGATGAGGAGTTGTATGTCCTCGGGGGACATCGGGTGTGTCCGGCGATTTATGAAGACGACGGCGATGGCACGTGCGAGTTGGCGAAGCTGGCCAATGTGCCGATTGTCGCGCCGAGTGGATCGAACGGCCTACGTCTGCTGATCGAGCGCAGTTTTGCCCAGGCGAATGCCGAGTTGAACATCGTGGCGGATATCGACTCGCTGCCAACGCTGATCGACATTGCGCGCTCGGGCGACGCGTGCGCGATTCTGCCGGCGTCGTCGCTCGCTTCGCGCGATCCGGCCCTGCGCCCGCCGTCGCGACGTATTGTGGCGCCGCACCTGCAACGGCCGGCCAGCGTGTGCTGGTCGAACTCGCTGCCGGTGGGCTCGGCCACAGTGGCGGTACGTCGGTGTATTGCCGATCTGATCCGGGAGTTGCAGGCCGACGGGCATTGGACCGGCATCACCTTGCGCCCCGCAGAGCGCGGTACCGATCTCGCTTGATCCGGGGGCTGGCGGCGGTTTGCGGTGATTTCGCCTGGCGCGGCCTTTCACATTTACTGACGCATGCCGATGGCCAGACGATTGAACGCACTCATCAGGGCGACGGCGAAGCTCAGGTCGGAGATCTCAGCCTCGGTGAAGTGTTCCCGCAGCGGCTCAAAGTCCTCGTCTGGCGCGTGGGTGCGGTCGATGGCAACGAGCGATTCGGTCCAGGCCAGCGCAGCGCGCTCACGGGCGCTGTAGTGGGAACTGACGCGCCACCCCGCCAGGCTGTCTATCTTGAAGTCGGGGGTGCCGCCTGCGCGCAGCGCTTTCGCGTGCATTTCAAGGCAGAACGCGCACCCGTTGATTTGGGACACGCGCAAGTACACCAGTTCGACCAGCGGCTTGCCGAGGCTGCTTTTTTCCAGCGCCTTTTTGGTTGCGCCGAACCCTTGGTAGGCTTCGGGCGACAGCGTGTAGTACGGCAAACGAAGGGCACTCATACGAATTCTCCGGGTTGGGTAGTGAAGCAACGTGCGACGATCGGGGGGCTTGTCGCGGTGTCATCACTTTAGGAGAATGATGTCCTAGTCGTCAGATGCAAGAATTGACGAAATGAATGGGACATCGCGATGGACTTTCCTTATCTGAAGCCGGGCCCGGGTGACGACGCGCCGCTCTATTTGCAGTTGTATCGCCGTTATCGCGACGCCATCGCCTCGGGCAAGCTCCGTGCGGGAGACCGTGTGCCCTCGGTGCGTAGCCTGGCCAGCGAACTGAATCTGGCGCGCGGCACGGTCGAGCTGGCCTATCAGGTGCTGACGAGCGAAGGTTATTTCTCGCCTCGCGGTGCGGCGGGGACGTTTGTGTCGCCGCATCTCGAACCTCTTGGCGAGACGGTACCGATCAGTGCCCCGGCGCTATCCGCCCAGATACCCGTCGATACGCAGATGCCTGCCGGTGTCCCAAGACCGTTTCAACTGGGACTGCCCGCGCTCGACGCTTTCCCGCGCAAGACCTGGGTACGCCTTGCCGCGCGCAATCTCCGTGCTCTGGATCTCACGTCGATGGCATATCCCGAGTCTGCCGGCTACTTCCCGCTGCGCCACGCCATCGCCACTTATCTCGGCATTTCCCGAGGCATCGCCTGCACGGCCGATCAGGTCTTCGTGACAGCGGGCTATCGCGCCGGACTCGATCTGGTCTGTCGAACGTTGCTCAAACCGGGAGACGAAGGGTGGTTCGAGAACCCGGGCTATCTGTTCGCCCGTCAGTTTCTGACGGCCTCCGGCATGCGTCTCTCGCCAATTCCGGTGGATGAGGAAGGGCTGGAGGTCAGCCACGGGATTCATCACGCTGCCAACGCCCGTTTTGCTGTCGTGACCCCAACGCATCAAAGCCCCACCGGCGCCACGTTGTCGCTGCCACGGCGACTCGCACTGCTCGAATGGGCGAACCAACAAAAGGCTTGGATCGTGGAAGACGACTACGACAGCGAGTTTCGCTATCACGGCCGCCCCGTTCCCGCGCTGAAGAGCCTCGATCACGATGGCCGCGTGCTCTATACCGGTACGTTCAGCAAGGTGCTGTTTCCCGGGCTGCGTCTGGCCTATCTGGTCGTGCCCGTTACCCTCATCGATCGCTTCACTGAAACCGCGAACCTCCTCGGAGGCGCCGGCCCCATCTCCACACAAGCAACAGTCGCCGAATTCATGGAGCACGGCCATTTCGCCCGCCATCTCCGGAAAATGCGTGCCCTTTACGCTGAACGTCGCGGGTTGCTCGTCGATGCCCTCAACCACGTCTTTGGCGACGACCTCGGCGTCCAGCCTCAGGCCGGCGGTATCCAAACGCTCGCTTATCTCCATGATTCTCTCGGCGGGCTGACCGACGTTTCCGTCGCCAACGCCGCCCACGAACTCGGACTCGCCGTGCACGCCCTCAGCCACTGGCATTTTCACGGAACGCCACGCGCCGGACTGCTGATGGGGTTCGCCAATATTCCCGATTCGAAAACAGCGCTTGCACTATGTCGGAGGCTTTCTGTGGCCGTTTACGCCGATTAACACCTCCCCCCAGACGGACCGGGGCCCCTTTCCGCCTCTCAGACATAAACCCAACTCGATTCGGAAAGGAGCCCCGGTCCGTCTCCCTCTACGCCATTTGTGCTTCCCGCCAACAGCTTTTCTGAGCGGAGGTGGCTTGTTTTGACGGCATTGCATAGAGACCATGCCGCGACAGGTGCTTTGGAAACCCGTTATGCTTCTTTGCTCGACGTTTGCGTCTCCCCCCTTTTTTCCGGCGACGATTTTTTCGCCGACCCGCTTTTCAGGAGTTCCCGCCCGTGGCCGCTTTCGAAATCGACGATATCGTCTCCTCACTGCACTCCGCACGCCTGCGCTGGCGTGACGGCCAACGTCGCCTGCTCGAATCCGGTGGACGCGATCTTCCCTCGCGTGAACGCCTCGCAGAAATCATCACGCAACTCAAAGGCGTTCTCTTTCCCATGCGACTCGGGCCTCTCGACCTTCACCAACAAGGCGAGAATTATTACGTGGGTCATACCCTGACCTCCGTGCTTAACGATCTCTCCGAACAAGCCCGGCTCGAATGGCGCTATAAGGCCCGGCACAATGCCGAAATTACCGCAGCCCTCATCGAGGAACGTGCCCACTCGGCCATCCAGCAGTTCGCCCGCAAACTCCCGGAAATCCGCGAATTGCTCGACTGCGATGTCCTTGCCGCCTATCAAGGCGATCCGGCCGCCGGCAGCGTCGACGAAGTCCTCATCTGCTACCCCGGCATCCACGCGATGATTCACCACCGCATCGCGCACGAACTCTATCGGCTCGAATTGCCTCTGCTCGCCCGCATCATCGCGGAACAAGCCCACTCGGAGACCGGTATCGATATCCACCCCGGTGCCCAAATCGGGGCAGGCTTCTTTATCGACCACGGAACGGGCGTGGTGATCGGCGAAACCGCTATCCTCGGCCAACGTGTGCGCGTGTATCAGGCCGTCACGCTTGGCGCCAAACGCTTCCCGGCAGACGACGACGGTAACCCGCGCAAGGGCCTCGCTCGCCACCCGATCGTGGAAGACAACGTGGTGATTTACGCCGGTGCCACGATTCTCGGCAGAGTCACGATCGGACAAGGCTCGGTCATCGGCGGTAACGTCTGGCTAACGCAAGACGTCCCGCCGTACAGCAACATCACCCAAGCCCGCTCGCGCACGGAAGCCGGCTCGCCTCCCGTCTCAGGATGCGATAACGACCCGGCCTGATCGTTCGGTCGTCGCGCCGCCGGGAGACGTTATCCCGTCTGTGGCGGTGCGGCGACGCGCAAGCGAACCTCCGGTGACGCCAGGCACGTTGCCACGGCCTCAAAGCCCGGCGCGCCAGGGTAGGGCGCCACGCGAACCGGTGGGCTGTGGTTGGCCGGACAGAGCACGATGGCCTCGTCGGGACCCACCGCCGTCAGGTCTAGAATGGCGGACGAGCGCGTCATCACAAAGCACGGTTGTTTCTGCGTCCTTGTCCGCTTGCGCAAGTAGCGAATCAACGCTTCCTGTGTGTTTTGCGCAAGACCCTGCTCGATCATGTCGATGACCAGCGCACCCTCGCGCTCGGCTTCCAACGCAACGAGCAATACGGTCAACGCGTCGGATTCGGTGGCTCCTTCGTCTCGCAACCAGATCGTCGCCTGCTCGACTCGCGCACGCAGCAGCGCGTCGCGCTCCAGGCAGGCGAGGGCGGTGCTGCGACCAGCGTCCAGTCGATCAAGTCCCAGAAATGTCCCGCCCGGCAATTCCAGCGCGAGTCGCATGGCCAGTCGCGTCTTGCCACTTCCCAACGATCCGATGAGGTAGGTCAACGGTCGAATATCGCGCAACTCGAATCGCTCGCCACCCCACGGCCATGGCAAGTCGAACGCGACACTCGGCGCCACCGGTTCAATGAGGCCCGGCAATTCTCCTTCGGCAGGCATCCGGCCCGCCACCAACCCGGCACGCAAGCTTCTCACGCGCTCCAGCCGCTGCAATCGATCGCGGATCTCTTCGTCCAGCACACGTTCATGCGCAGCCAATGCGCCCGCCAGCGGCTGGGGCTCGCTGCCACTTAGCACGCTGGCGACTTGCGCAAGGCTCAATCCCAACGCGCGCAGCGCGACAACTTCCGCCGCTCGCGCCATATCGGCCGTGCCGTAGACGCGGTAGCCCGCCGTTGTTCTGCCGGGCGAAACCAATCCATGCCGCTCGTAAAGCCGCAACGCCTTGTTCGAGACACCCAATCGTCGTGCGGCCTCCGATGCGTTCAGGCGGATCGCAGAATCGTTCATCACTCACCTCGTTGTATCGACCGGTCAATGCCGTGAGAGGCCATGCTCAGGCCGGTCCCAAGGGACAGGTCAACATCGACGGACGTTACTTAACATATCAACGGTTGTCGAATTAATTAACCGACCGGTCGGTTTTTGTTATGTTAGGCTTCAATGGGCTTAGCCCCTCATAAAAATACGGAGACATTGATGACTTTGATTGCTCGTTCGCCGCGCTCATCCGGTAAAACCACTGTGATTTCGGCGCAATCGTGGACCCGTAAGGGCCATGCCAGTCGCCGGGGGCTGCCCGCGTGTCTGGCTGCCACGCTGCTGAGTCTCGCGTTTGTGGTGCCGACGGCCGCCGAGGCCGCAACGACAAGGGCCGACGGCCCGGGCAACGCATCGGTGACGGCGCAACCGGGCACGGTGCCGGGACGTGCCGACGTGACGATCAAGCGCGATGAGTTCGGGGTGCCGCACATCTATGCGTCGACGACGTATGCGTTGTTCTATGGCTACGGCTATGCCATCGCGCAGGATCGCCTGTTCCAGATGGAGATGGCTCGCAGGAGCACGCAAGGGACGGTCGCGGAAGTGCTGGGCGAGAAGTTCGTGGACTTCGACAAGTCGATTCGCGGCAATTACTGGCCGGCCTCGATTCGTCGTCAATTGGCCGATTTGCCACAGCGCGAACGCGATATTCTCGACGGCTATGCTGCGGGTATGAACGCCTGGATCGCACAGATTCGCGCGCAACCGGATCAACGCATGCCGAAGCAATTCAACGACTTCGGCTTTCAACCGGCGAATTGGGATGCCTTCGACGTGGCGATGGTCTTTGTCGGCACGATGGCGAATCGCTTTTCGGACGCCACGAGTGAGATTGACAATCTGGCACTGGTGACGGCACTCAAGGACAAGTACGGCGCACAGAAGGGCATGGCGCTGTTCAATGAACTGAAATGGATCGCCAATCCGGACGCCCCCTCGACGGTGCCCGCCTCGGAAGGTGTCTACCCGGTGAAGGTTGGCCCCGAGTCAGGCGCGCCGATGCAACCGCTCGCCCGTTACGATGGCCCCGCCCCGATGTTTGCCCGTCTCGCGCGCGGCGACGACGGCGCATTGCTGCATCAGGACCCCGAGGCGAACGCGGCCACGATGCTCGCGCAATTCGCCGCTTCCGGACAACCCGGCCTCGCAGGTTTTCCCACGACGAGCAATATGTGGATCGTCGGTAAGACCATGGCTCGCGACGCCCGCGCAATCATGCTCAATGGCCCGCAATTCGGCTGGTTCGCGCCCGCCTATACCTACGGCGTCGGCCTGCACGGTGCGGGCTTCGATCTCGTCGGCAATACGCCCTTCGGCTATCCCTGCATTCTGTTCGGTCACAACGGCAAGATCTCGTGGGGGTCGACCGCAGGCTTCGGCGACGACATCGATATTTACGCGGAAAAGCTCGACCCGGCCAACCCGAATCGCTATTTCCATAAGGGCCAATGGCACGACATGGAGAAGCGCGTCGAGATCATTCGGGTGAAGGGCGGGGAGCCCGTGGTGCAGGAGGTCTATCGCACCGTGCACGGCATCGTGATGCAACGCGACGCGAAGCAGCCCATTGCCTACGCCAAGGCTCGTGCATGGGATGGCCTCGAAGTGCAATCGTTGCTCGCCTGGACCCACCAGGCGCAAGCGCAGGACTGGAAGTCATGGACGGCGCAAGCGGCACGTCATGCACTCACCATCAATTGGTACTACGCCGACGTGTCGGGCAATATCGGCTATGTCCACACCGGCGCTTATCCCTCGCGTCAGCCGGGACACGACCCGCGCCTGCCCGTGCCCGGCACCGGCGAATGGGACTGGAAGGGCCTGCTGCCGTTCTCCACGAACCCGAAGGTCTACAACCCGAAGCAAGGCTGGATCGCCAACTGGAACAACTCACCGCAAAAGGGCTATCCCGCCAGCGATCTGTTCGCCTTCGTATGGGGCGGTGCGGACCGCGTGGTGGAAATCGACCAGCGTATTGAAGCGCACGACAAGCTGAACGTCGACGATATGTGGCAGATCCTGAAAGACACCAGCGCGGTGGATGTCAATCGCCGTCATTTCTTGCCGTTCATCGAGCGTGCCACGGCCAACCTTCCGGCGACCGACGCACGACGCCAACTCGCCTCGCAATTGGCCACGTGGAATGGCTTGAGCCTCGATCCCCAGCACACGGGTCACTACGACACGGCCGGTCCCGCCGTCATGGACGCATGGCTGAGTGCCATGCTCAAGCGCACGCTGGGACAGGTGGTGCCCGCGCCCTACGACAAGTGGTTTCTGGCAAGTGGCTACGCCGCACCGCAGGACGGACCGACCGGCTCGCTCAATATCGGCAACGGCAGCAAGGTGCTCTATGAGGCGCTGCGCGGCGACAAGGCGGGTGTGCCGCAAACGTTCGATATCTTCGGCGGCCAGCGTCAGGACGACGTGATCCTCGCCGCTCTGGACGACGCCATCGTCGCCCTCAAGGCGAAGCTCGGCCCGGACATGGCCGCATGGCGCGCCCCGACGGTGCCGCTGACGTTCCGCGCAAACAACTTCTTCGGCGTGCCGCAGGCGAATGCCGCAGAAGCGGCGCGCACGCCGGTCTACATGAACCGCGGGACGGAGAACGACCTGATCGTTTTCGGCGCCAAAGGCAGCTCAGGCAAGGTGGCTGCGTATGACGTCGTCGCGCCGGGGCAAAGTGGGTTCATCGCGCCGGACGGCACGCGCTCGCCGCACTATGCCGATCAGTTGGAGATGTACACGTCGTTTGGGCGCAAGCCGCTCTGGCACGACGCGTTCGACGTGAATCGCGCAGCGAAGTCGGTCGAACGGCTGCGTATCGAACGGGAATCCGACGCGCAATAAACGTCGTTACCCTTCAGGCGAGCCCCGTCGCCCCTGCCAGGGCGCATAGCGCGACCACGGCAAGTGGCGGGGCTTTCCAGCGCGTCAACAGAAGGACGGCGACAGCGGCAACCGCAAAATCGGCTGGACGGTGCACCGCGCTGGTCCATACGGGCGAGTACAGCGCCGAGGCCAGAATGCCGACGACCGCCGCATTCACGCCGGCCAGCATGGCGGCTGTCGTGGCCCGCTCCCGCAGCGCTTGCCAGTGCGGCAGCGCGGCAATGACAAGTAGCAATCCCGGCAGAAATATCCCCACCGTTGCCAATGCCGCACCCAGCCACGGATGGTCCGGACTTCCCGAGAGCCAGCCGAGAAACGTGGCAAAGGTGAAGAGCGGCCCGGGCACCGCCTGTGCGGCGCCATATCCGGCCAGAAAGTCGTTGGTCGAGACCCACCCCTGGGCAACGATCTGTGCCTGAAGCAGGGGTAATACAACGTGTCCGCCGCCGAATACCAGGGCGCCGGCACGGTAGAACCCGTCGAGGATCGCGATGGACCGTTCGCCGGTGAACTGTTGCAAGACCGGCAGTCCAGCCAGCAGCGCGACGAAGAACGCCAGTGAAACGGCGCCCGCCGTGCGCGAGATCCGGAATCGAAGCTGGGGCGATGTTGGGGCGGCCGCAGATGACACGACCGAACGCAGTCCTGCATAGCCCAGCCCCGCCCCCAGTGCGATCACAATGAGTTGCGCAAACTGGGTCGTCGCGACTGCCAAGACGACGATCGCCATCAGCGCGATGCCAGCGCGGCGTGCGTCTGGACATAGCCGCCTCGCCATGTCCCACACGGCTTGTGCGACGACCGCGACGGCCATCAGCTTGAGCCCGTGCAGCACGCCATCGCCGACCGGACCGCCCAGACGCGGCGCCACGAGGGCGAACACGAGAAGCAGCAATGCGGAAGGCAGCGTAAAGCCGCACCACGCCGCGATGCCACCCAGCCAACCTGCGCGAAGCAGGCCGATGGAGAACCCGACCTGACTGCTCGCCGGGCCCGGGAGGAACTGACATAGTCCCACCAGATCGCCAAAACTCGCGTCATCCAGCCAGCGCCGTCGCGCCACGAATTCGCGTCGAAAGTAGCCGATGTGCGCCACCGGCCCGCCAAAACTGGTCAGACCCAGCACGAGAAACGCACGCAACACTTCGAGGGCGCTGTGCGGATTCGGGGCGGCAATTCCGGTGGAGGTGTTGCTGTCGGTTTTCAAGGGATTTCGCGTTAAAGATCACGGGGACGAAAGTCCGCCAGCATAGCCTGAAGGCGGTGACGCGAACATGACGCGACACCGCGTCGATATCCCCCAGCTTACGCCGCGCCCGTATACCTGACGGCCTCAACGATGACATATCGACTAAACCCGGAGACTCGCTGACTAACGCCATCGCGGGTCGACACGGGAAACTCGGGTACCGGACACAACAAGATCTGGCAGAACACTAGGGGCCGTTCCGCGATTCGGGCGTCATTGCCGCACCGCCGGGGCCCATGGGTCACGAGGGCAATGGGCGATGGGCAAGGCGTGGGGAAAACAAAAGAACGATACCGTCGGGGCAAACGCGCCGGGCGAGACGCATCGCCGCGTGCAACACCGGCCACCGCTGCGGCTTCGCGCGATCGTCGGCGTCACCGGCCTCATGCTTTCCGGACCGCTCTTCGCACAATCCGGGCCGTACATTCTGAACTATCGAGGTGCGGACGGCGGGTGTTGCTTCAATAACAACGGCTCCGACGGTCAGCCTGCGACGCAGGACGTCGAGCAAACCGTCTCTGGCCTGAACATTCGTGCGACCGGCAGTACGGCCATTTTCGTCGACGTTAGCGGCGGCAACGGAGGCAACAGCAGCGATCTGTCCAGCATGAGCCACTGGGGCGGCAACGGCGGATACGGCCGCATCGCGGATTTCGTCGTGCGCTCTAGCACCGTCGCCAGCACCGAACAGGGTATTGCCGTCCTGTCCAAAGGGGGCGACGGGGGACTCTACGGGTATCGTTCGAACGGCTATGGCAGCGGCGCCGACGGTCATTTCGCACGCCTGACCATCGACAACACCCGCGTAACTGCCAATGGCGACGGCATTGCGGCCCGGTCGATCGGAGGCAACGGCCAGCGAAGCGCCATCCCCCAGTTTCCCGACGCGAACAACGAACGCGACGCCGGCAATGGCGGCAATGCCGGTCAGGCGAGCGTCATCATGCAAGGCAATAGTTCGGTGTCCGTTGTCGGCACGAATGGCGCTGCCGTCATCGCCGAGTCGCTCGGCGGACAAGGCGGCTTCGGCGACAACGAGAGCGAATGGGGCGGGCACGCCTATTCGGGACGCGGCGGATCTGCCGACGCCGCAATTGTCACGGTGAGCGACGGCACCATGACATCGGACGGGCAGGGCATGGGGGGCATTCTGGCGCGCTCTGTCGGCGGGAACGGGCCGAAAGGCGTTGGCTCGAACGTGCGCGCGGCCGACGGCGGCAACGCGGGCAACGTCACCGTGCAGAACGGCGCGGCGATCACCACGAGCGGCAACAACGCCATCGGTATTGCCGCCTACAGCATCGGCGGGAATGGTGGCGACGGCGGCTCGGGCTCCTGGAGCTTCGGGCACGACGGCGGAGCCGGCGGCACGCCCGGCAGTATCAACATTCAGAACGACGGCGCAATCACGACGCGAGGACTCGGTTCGATGGGGATATTCGCGTCCGTCGTCGGCGGCACCGGGGGCAGCGGCGGCGAGGCCGGCGCATCGGGCTCGGGCGGGAGCGGCGGTGCAGGCGGCGCCACCGGCGCGTTGGCCGTTTATGTTGCAAACGCCAGCGACGCCGCGATCCGCACATCGGGCAATTCCGCGCCGGGCATGGTGGCGCACGCCGTGGGCGGTGGGGGTGGCAACGCCTCCGCCAGCAGCGGCGAGATGGTCATCGGTGGCGGCACCGGTGGCAGTGGCGGTGAGGGTGGCAATCTTCACGGGCTGAACTCGGGCGTCATTGCAACGACCGGTGATCAGAGTGGCGGCATGCTGGTGCAAAGCGTCGGCGGTGGCGGCGGGTATGGTGGCGACGCGAACGCGGTGGGCGTCATTTTCTCGGTCGCCACGGGGGGGCGAGGTGGCCCCGGCGGTGGCGGAGGTCACGTCTCGATCGAGCAGATGGGCGACATCTCGACGACGGGCGCGGATTCGAGCGGCATTCTGGTGCAAAGCATCGGGGGTGGCGGCGGCGCGGGGGGAAGCTCGACGTCTGCTGCTGTCGGGGTTGGCCTGGGGCTCGCGGTCAGTCACGGTGGGGCCGGCGGCGGTGGCGGCAACGGCGGTGAGGTCTACGCCACGCTCTATGACGAAAGCACCGTCACGACATCTGGCGTCATGAGTAGCGGATTGGTCGCCCAGAGCCTCGGCGGCGGCGGCGGCAACGGTGGGTTCGCCAGTTCGTCGCAGATCACGATTGCACCCGATCTCGGCCCCGGCGTTTGGACGGCGACGGTCAGCCCGCATGTCACGATCGGCGGTTCGGGAGGCAGCGGCGGCAACGGCGGTACCGTCGGCGTCGATACCGCGAATCTGATCACCACACACGGCGCAAAGAGTTACGGGGTACTGGCGCAAAGCGTCGGTGGTGGCGGCGGTAACGGCGGCAATGCGGCGGCGCCGCTGCGCACCACATCGATCCCGTCGGAGAACACCCGGTTCAACATCAGCGTCGGCGTAACGATTGGTGGCACAGGGGGGAACGGCGGAAATGGCGATGCGGTCACTGTCACTAACGAAGGGGCTGGCAGCATCGTCACAAGCGGCGACCATTCGGTCGCTGTTCTCGCGCAAAGCATCGGCGGTGGCGGGGGCGCCGGCGGCACGGTTCAGCAGGAGACGGCGCAGTCGTTCAACGCCACGCTGGGTGGACCGAGCAATGCGCTCGGCTTGCTCAAGCAAATTTCCGACTGGCTGAGCAGTTCGACGCCGAAACCGAGTATCGCATTCGGCTCGCTGACGCTGGGCGTCGACGTGCGCGTGGGCGGCGGCGGTGCGAGTGGCGGCAACGGTGCCGCTGTGAGCGTGGTGAACAATGGCACGGTCGGGACGTCGGGCGATGCCGCAGCCGCTATCGTGGCGCAGAGCGTGGGCGGCGGTGGCGGAAATGGCGGGACGGCCACGTCGACAAGTGTCTCAAGCCTCATGTCGAGCATCGACGCCCTGTACGGCACGGTGACCGGCAAGGTCGCCAACTATTTTCAGGTGTCCCCGAACGTGGGGTCGAACGTGGCTGTCGGCGGCAACGGCGGAAGCGGTGGCAATGGCGGTGCCGTGAGCGTCACGAATACCCATCATCTCTACACACAAGGCTATGCCGCACCTGCCATCGTGGCGCAGAGCATCGGGGGCGGCGGCGGTGCGGGGGTTTCGACAACGCAAAGTCTCGACGTACTGCTTCACAATTGGGCGCCCAAGGAGGCGCCGGCGATTCTCGGCGAAATCAATCGGATCGTCGACCTGCTCGGATCGAATCTGGCGTCGGCGCAGCACAACGTGAATGTGAGCGTGGGCAGCAAGGGGGGCACCGATGGCGATGGTGGCGCAGTCACGGTCAATGCCGGCGATTCCCGCAGCGACATTCGCACGCAAGGCGATAGCGCTCCCGCCATCCTCGCGCAAAGCGTGGCAAGCGGCGGCGGGTACGCGGCCGCATCGAATTACACCTTCGGGCCGAGTTCGTTTTCCGCGACGAGTGGGCCTGCGCTGTCGCTGAATCTCGGAGCGGAATTCGGTTTCTCGACGACTCATACGGGCACGCCGGGAACGGTTCAGGTCACGAATGGCGGCGATATCGGCACGCAAGGCAACGATTCGACCGGCATTCTGGCGCAAAGCGTCTCCGGTGGCGGCGGCACGGCAACGCTCGGTCTTACGGCGGGAACATCGACGACGCTTGCCAAGGACGCAACACGTACCCAACCGTCTATTCAACTCGGTAGCACGCTCACCAATGGCATTGGCACGCTGCAAGCGTCGGGGGGCAGCGTCACGGTCTTGAACACAGGCACGATCGCAACAGGTGGGGTGCTCTCGCATGGCATTCTGGCGCAGAGTGTGAGCGGTGGCGGCGGTGCCGGGTCCCTGACCACGAGTGCGTTGGCCGGCACATTGATCGATGGGCCTGCGGTCACGCTTGGGGCCGTCGCGTCGAGCGGTGACGGCATACGGGCAGACGCTGGCAATGTGAACGTGAACGTCGGCGACGGCAAAACGTTGGTGAATCAGATCGCATCGAGCATTTCGACGAACGGCGCATTGTCGTTCGGCGTGTTGGCGCAAAGCGTTGGCGGCGGTGGCGGCTATCTGGCGCTGACGAGTGGCAATGCCGCGATGTCGTTATCCCTGTCGGATCTGACGCTCGGGGCGACAGGTGGCGCGGGCGGCAAGGGCGGCGCGGTGACGACCACGCTCGGGGGCAACGCCCTCATTCGCACTTCGGGGCAGGACGCCCACGGCATCGTCGCGCAAAGCGTTGGCGGTGGCGGCGGCATTGCCGGCCTCACCACGGCGCCCGGACAGGTGTCGTTGAATACGGCAAGCAACACGGCGGGGGGCGCCAACGTCAACGACGGCGGCGCCGTGAATGTCAACGTCATTGGGCAGGTACAGACCTCCGGCAACGGCGCGGCAGGTGTGCTGGCGCAAAGCGTTGGCAACGGGGGAGGTATCGCAGGCGATCTGTCATCGCTGAACTTTGGCAACGTTCCGGTGACGTATGCCAGCGTCACGACCAACGCCGGCAGTGGGGCCGGCGGCAATGTGGACGTCTACGTCGGTGGCCGCATCAATACGACGGGCGCCAACGCACCGGGTATTCTCGCCATGAGTCTGGGCGGCGGCGGGGTGCTGTCGGATAGCGGCATCCTCATCAAGAGCGCCGCGTATCGGCAGGGCAACGCAGGGGGCGCCGTGTCCGTGGGGTTGATCCAGGGCGCGTCGGTCAGTGCGATGGGCGAAGGCTCGCCTGCGATTGCCGCCTTCAGCCTCGGCAGTGGCGACAGCAACGGCGGCCATCCCGACGCGTCACCGATGACGATAAGCGTTGCCAACGGCGCGAGCGTGGCGGCAAATGCAACGTCGGGGATCGGGGTGCTCGCCGTCAATACGGGCACGGTATCCATCGACAACGCCGGCAGTGTGACGGCGAAAACCGCGATCAAGACGCTCTCCCGTACCGTCGTGAACAACACCGGCCTCGTTCAGGGCGATGTTCAACTCGGTTCGGGCAGTGTCTTCAACAACCATATCGGGGGCGAACTGCGCAGCGGCGCCGTTCTCACCGTCGACACACTCAACAATGCTGGCGTTCTCAGTCCGGGCGGACCGCGTAGCTACATCACGACGGTACTCACCGGCTCGCTGCAAGAGACGGGGACTTATGCCCCGGACGTCGATTTCACCAACGGCCGCAGCGACCTGCTGTCCGTCACCGGCGCGTCGAGCTATGACGGCAACGTCGTGCCGATCCTGCATAACCCGGTCAAGGACATCTGGCTGAACATCGCGCACTTCGATACGGTGCCGTCCACGTCGACGACGACCGTGCTCAGCCCGGCCATCGCCTTCAGCTTCCGCTCGAAGGACGCGAAGGGCGGCACGAGCGATCCGATGGTCGCCGTCGATGCGAACTTCCGGCCGCAAGGTGTGCCGCTCAATACCAATCAATCGAGCTTTGCCGACTATCTGCAAAACCTCTGGCAACTTGGGCGCCTCGACGCCGGCCCGCTGTTTCAGCCCCTCGTCAGTGCGACGAACGCCTCGTTGTACAAAAAAACGCTCGACACGATGGCCGCCAGCGCATCGCTCATGCGCGCCGGCAGTCGGGGCAATGAAAGCTACGACTTCCTGAATCGCCTGATGAGTTGCCCGCAATTCGTCAATGCGGGCACGCGCATGACGGAAGGCAGTTGTGTCTGGGGTCGTGTGATCGGCACGCGCTCGGATCGGTACGACACCGCTGACGACAGTGGATTTCGCAGCCAGCAACTGACGTGGCAGTTCGGCGCGCAGAAGGAGTTCGTGCCCGACTGGTTCGTTGGCGGCTCGGCGAGCTATGTGGTGACACACGCACACTCGTCGGATCAGTCGCTTCAGGTATCGAGCGACGGTTTTCGCGGCGGCTTGACGCTCAAACACCAGATGGGGCCGTGGCAAGTCGCACTGGCCGTGCTCGGTGGGTTCGAGTCTGGCACGCAGAATCGCACCATCGACTATCCGGAAGCGTTCGCCGTGGCAACCAGCCGCCCCGATGCCTACTTTGTCGGTGCACGAACGCGGCTGTCTTATCAATTGAACTACGCGGGCTGGTACGTGAAGCCCTACGCGGACGTCGACGTCATCTACGATCGCACGGGGGCATATCGCGAGTCGGGTGGCGGCGTCTTCGATCTTGCTGTGGCGGCGCAAGGGCGCACGTCGGTGCTCGTGAGTCCTACGATCGAGGTCGGTGGACGTTTCGACTGGCATGGCGTGACGGTGCGCCCGTATCTCTCGCTGGGGGCAAGCTTCACGTCCAAAGGCAATGCCAGCGTCGACGCCCAGCTCGTGCAGTTCCCCACGGCACCGTTTCAAATCACATCGTCGCAACCAACGGTGTACGGCAATCTGACGGCGGGCGTGGAACTCCTCTCGGCCAAGGGACTGGAGCTTCGGGCCGAGTACAGCCTGCGTCGGGCCGAAGCGCAGACGGTGCAAAGTGCTGCATTGCGTCTGGCGAAGCATTTCTGACCTGACTTGCTGAAGTCATCGTTTCTCCATCAAGCAGCCATGATGCATGACGGCTTTAACGGGGAGGCATAGGAAGATCGGGAGTCGCGTGCGGAGGTGGCGCGCTTTGTTCATTAACCTCTGGACGTTGTTGGCCGGGATCGAGGCACGTAATATTTTCCGTTCATTTCCCAAATGTGAGCCGGCATCGGACGCCAAAGAGAAAAGTGCCACAGTCGGCGGTCCGTTTCAGCAATCGTGCGGCTTTGCATCGCGATAGCGTGTGTCCTCTTTTTTGCTGCGAATACGGTGCCTTCCGAGAACGCGAAGGCATATCGTGGCAGAACCTATGGAGTCACGTCGAATGACACGATTGCATTCTGCAACGCCACACCACACCCACCGCTATGTAGCTCACGCGCGCGACGCGAGACGGAGCAACATGCATCAAGCTTTTGTCGAGGACTGGCGTGCCAGTATGTCGCTGCCGCGCCGTGCACATCTTCACATTAGCCATTCGCGCACGCCTCGTAGTTCAACGCCGAGCGAGACGCCGGTGCCCGCGTCCGCACTTGCATCTGGCAACACAACCCATCGCGAAAGCTCCCAGGCCGCCTTTGCGCTGAGTCTGCTGACAGTGGTTTGTGCAGCGGGTGTGGCAAGTGCGGCCGTCGTCCCCGGGGCGTCCGGCACTTCGGCCAATGCACTGCGCTCGATCAGTCGCAGAAGTGTGACTAACGAGGTGCCTGCCGTAGCGGCACCGGTCGGGCTGTCGCATTCGGAAACGCTCGCCGGCCTGTATGCGTTGCTGCGCGTGTGGCCGTCCCATCCCGGTGGCGAAGGCGTCCTGGAACAGTGCCTGCCAGACCATCGGACACGATCGGTCGGCGCAACGGCGGTGCCGGTGGGTGGCAACGAAGCGTTAAGAGCGGGACTGACTGCCTATCGCGACGATATTCAGCGTGCTGTCGTCAGCCTGATCCGAGAGGCCGTCGCGGCTTCGGACGCAAACACGCGTGCGGCCTTTGCCGAGGCCGATATTCTGATGCCCAGCCGCAAGTTGTTGATCGTTGAACACGCAACGGCGTTGGGCTTGCCGCCGAAAGTCAAGGTCTACGACGCGTCGCACGCCATCTCGCTCCACCTGCGAAATGAGGAGGGCCGATGGCAAGAGTTTGCACTCTCGCTCGCCTACGAGGCGCCAGCGCTCATCACACCCGTGACGGGCGACTGGCCACATGGCCAGATCAAGGACCGCTGGACCGCCGAGACGTATGGCCCCGTGTTCTGGGGCGAGCGCTGGGCGTCGATCGAGTCGAGCATCGGCGAAAAAGATAAGATCATCTTCACAATCGAACGCAATGGGGCATCGATCTCACCCGGTTGGCCGTCTCCCGAATCGTCGGTGCTCGACTCGCCGGACATGGAGGAGGTTGCCGAGCTACTGCTCGAGACCGTACTGAAACGCTCTCCTCGAGACCGCCGCGAGGTGCGGGGAGAGTCTCCCATGCCACGGTCTCGGCGGGACGCGATTTCCGACAGCGACGGGGCGAGGGCGTTGGCTTCCCGACTCTCCATGACGGGGCTCAAGTGTCTCGCTGCCGTGGTCCAAGCCGACAAACTTCATCAGGACGCCATTTCCCTGTTGTCGCGCCTTTGGCCGGATGCCCCCGCAGAGGCGCACACACAATCCCTTGCACAGGTACCGCAAGAGGCGGCCCCGCAGGCACCAACGCTACCGGACGTCATCCACCATGAAGCATTCGACGGGCCCTATGGTCGAGGCGTGACGTGGTCGTTGCCACCGGATGTCTACGTCGAATACCTCCCGGACCGGGCACAGAACGGCGTGAAAGTGTTTTCCATCGACGGTGAGCTATACGGTGCGTCGGTGGCGCATACGCGCAAACATGCCTCCGATCTTCGGCCACTCAAGGACATGCGCGCCGCCTTGGGGCCGGAATCGCTGTGCCGTATCTCGCGCGGCATCGGGGCCGATGTCGATGGCATGTGTCTCGAATGTCATGGAGAACACGAAGGCGAAATCTCGGTCACGGAGCAGGGCGCAACGCTCGCGCAGCACCAGGCGTTGGAAGCGTCGCCAATCGTGCGCCTGCGTGTCGCGATCTATTCACGCCCGTTTTCCACCGCAGACGGCAGTCTTGCGTTCTTCGCGTTTGGACGTCTTGGGCATTTCGACGAAGCGGGAGTGCCGCGCGTGTCCGAGCACTCGCCCGTTGTCGAGTCGTCGGTCTACCCCCCCGAGCTGTATGGCGAGATGACGTATTACGAGCAGGCGACGACGGAGGGCCCGGTCGGTGGTCGGCGCGTGAGACTGACGCTCGGCGACATGCACATCTCGGTGCCGTTCGGCACCTACCGTGACAGACGCGGCACGCTGCACGGCGTGGTGCAACTCTCGCACGTCATCTACTACCGTTTCACGATGCCGGCGGGGGAGAACGTACGAGTCACCCACGGGGTACATCTACACCGGCGCGACGCGGAGCATCGCGATATCCGGGCCTATCGCACCGCGCAGAATCATCGAGCGGCAGCGGAAAATGCCATCGTGCTGCCGTCGATCACCTACGGTGAAGGGCGCACGCTGCTGCAGTTGTATCTCAAGATCTGGCAGCAGTCACCCTCGCCAGCAGATGTGTGGCGAGGACTCGAGGACATTTCGTTGTCCGTGGTCGAGGCAAGGCGGGCGATTCACTCGCTTACGCAAGCCATTGAGCACCAGGTGACGGCGTCCAGAACGCCCCCCGCATCGCCGGGCGCAAGCGTGTCCTCGCCACCGCCGGACGTCGATACGATATTGATGCCGATGTTCAATCGGCTCTGGCGTCATTGGCAGCAGTATCCTGCACAGGCCGACGCGTTCATCAATGCGATTTCGCGGGACTTCGTCTCGCGCCCGGCACCGCTCGCCGTCTGGTCGCAGTTGCCGTTCGTCGGCGATGTACAGACCACGCGCGACGTGCTGTCGATGTTCGAGAACCTCTTTCCCGGCATGGAGGATTTACAGGGACTCGTGAGAGGCTCAGCGCGCGCGGCGCGCGATGTCGGCGATCAAATGCGGGAAGTTTCGGGCAGCGCAAACATCGCCGTCGCGGAGGTGACGCTTGCCGATGGCACCCGCAAGCTCTACTACTGTATGTCCGGGCTTCAACGCAGGGCATTGCGCACGCACCCAACGTCTGTGCCGACCGTGGACGCGGGCCGAGCATACAAGCAGCGGCAAGAGAACGTCATCAGTCAACGGCGTCAATCCCCGAGCACGGGGAGGGACGGTATGTTCACCGAGCCGCCCCATCTGCGCTTTATGGTGGCCGATGCCGACCTGCCGACGTACAGCGGCGCGACGAATGAACCGCAGGCCCGCACGCTCGACACGGAGCGAATGATTTTGGCGCAGATTTATGCGGATCATCCGGCGGGTAGCAACGTCATTCGCTCGATCGTGCTTTGCTCACGTATGCCGTTTTGCGACTCTTGTGCGATTAATCTCGCCATGGTCCCGTATCACTATCCCGACGCCGAACTACGCTTCTACTATGTGGCCCCAGCGCCGCGCGGTCGCCGGGCCGGCGAGGGCTCAGCCTCCGAC
Source organism: Pandoraea fibrosis (assembly GCF_000807775.2). NCBI lineage: Bacteria > Pseudomonadati > Pseudomonadota > Betaproteobacteria > Burkholderiales > Burkholderiaceae > Pandoraea > Pandoraea fibrosis. Next base: position 3,470,528 of record NZ_CP047385.1, read on the forward strand.
GGGGCTTCTCCAACCATGGCGACAGCCCGTGCGCGAGGGCGTATGCGTGCTGATGCGGGTCAACCGGCACCCGACAGCCCATAAACAGGACGCCTGATCGTTTTTCCCCTATATTGACCGATCTCGACGTCGATCCCGGCGTCTGATCATCACGACCCGCACCGTCGTTCGCCTCATCAAAGTGAGTGGCGGCGCGGGCACTGTGCCAAGGGGCAAAGGAACGATGCACGCATGACCGCGCCTGAATCCTCCTCGCGCGAGCCGGCCATCGGGCTGGGCAGCGCGGCGCGCGATCTTTACCGCGCGCTGTGGCGTCACGCCAGTGGTGTACGGACACATTTGCTAGGCGCCGCCGGATTGCTGTCGGCCGCACAACTGCTGCGTCTCACCATGCCGTGGCTGGCTGCGCAGGCCATCAATGCGCTTCAGCAAGCCGACATGGCCAGCGCGGGCCGCTGGATCGTCTACCTCGTCGGCATCTATTTGTTGTCATGGATGCTCCACGGCCCGGGCCGGATTCTGGAGCGAAATGTCGGCGTACGTGTGCGTGTCCGGCTGGCCGACGAACTCTATGCACGCATTGCCGCCGCGCCGCTGGCGTGGCGCGACGGTCGACATTCCGGCGAGTTGCAGCATCGTGTGGTGCAAGCCAGCCGCGCGTTGTCGGACTTCGCACAGAATCAGTTCGGCTATCTGCAAAGCGCGTTCAATTTCGTCGGGCCGCTGGTGGCGCTGGCACTGCTTTCGCGCACGAGCGGTGTGATCGCCGTGACGGGATATGTCGTCATCGCGCTCATCATCTTGCGCTTTGATCGCGTGCTGATGCAGCTCGCGCGAGCCGAGAACGATGCGGAGCGCCGCTACGCGGCCGCGTTGCTCGATTTCGTCGGCAACGCCGGCACCGTCATTGGCCTGCGGCTTCAGGCGGCGTCGCGCAAGGTGCTCGGGCGTCGAATGGACGCGGTGATGGTGCCGCTGCGTCGTACCGTGACGGTCAACGAAGGTAAATGGTTCGCCGTCGACATTCTCGGCATGGGACTGACGTGGATTCTGGTCGTCGTCTACGTGTTGCAGTCGCGTGCGCCAGGGCAGGCCGTGCTGCTCGGCACGGTGTTCATGATCTATCAGTACGCGCAACAGGCGGCGACGGTGGTGGGTGCCATGGCCTCCAATTTTCAGAGCTTCGCTCGCATGCATACGGATTACGGCAGTGCCGAGCCGATCTGGTCGGCGCCCGGCGACCCCGACGCCGTCGTGCCCGCGATCGAGCCCGAGGCGCCGTGGCAGACGCTCGCGTTGCGTGGCGTCACCTGGCATTACGCCGACGATGCCCGCGGGGGGCTGCATGGTGTCGATCTCGTACTCAAACGGGGGGCGCGAGTGGCGCTCGTCGGGCCGAGTGGGGGCGGAAAGAGCACATTGCTGCGCACGCTTGCCGGTCTCTACTTGCCGCAGCAAGGCGAGTTGTTGCGCGACGGCGCCCCGGCGGATTGGGCCGATCTGCGCACGCTGGCGACATTGATCCCGCAAGAGGCGGAAGTGTTCGAGGCGAGCGTGGAGGAAAACCTGACGTTCGGCGAGCCGGCCGACGCGCAATCGCTGCACGCGGCCGTGCACGCCGGCGTGTTCGACGACGTACTCGAGCACTTGCCTGACGGATTGGCGAGCGCACTCAATGAGCGTGGGGGCAACCTCTCGGGTGGTCAGCGTCAGCGACTGGCATTGGCGCGCGGAGCGCTGGCGTCGCAGGGCAGTTCGCTATTGCTTCTCGACGAGCCAACCAGCGCGCTCGATCCGCTGGCCGAGGCAAGGGTGTTCGACCGCATGTATGCGGCATTCCCGACAGCGTGCATTGTCGCCTCGGTCCACCGTCCGAGTCTGCTCGAACGGTTCGATACGCTTGTCGTGATGGAGGGCGGTCGGGTGGTGGATGCCGGTCCGCGCGAGGAGGTGCTGGCACGACGGACTTAGCCGGCGTCGCCCTGATATCCGGCGACCAGCGCATCGAGCAGATGGCGCACCGCTGGCACCATGCCACGCCGCGTCGGAAAGATGGCGTGCACGACGCCTGGCGTCGTGGACAGCGCAGGCAGCAGCCGGACCAGGCGTCCGGTGCGAATGTCGTCTTGGACGAATTCGCCGGGCAGTAACGCCACACCAACCCCCATCATTGCCGCGGTGCGCAGGCTGGCGAGATCATCCGTCGCCAGCCTGGGTTTGTGTGCCATCGACATCGCCTGTCCATCATTCCCCACCAGATGCCACGCATACCGTTCGGACTTGTCGGCCATCGCGAGCGTTGGCCAGTCGCTAAGCGTGTGAAGTGAAGTGGGCACGCCATGTCGGGCAACCAACGCCGGACTGGCCACCAGAATCAGCGCAGACAATCCGAGCTGACGAACCGCGAGGTCCGTGTCGTCCAGCGGCGCAAGCCTGACGCGAATCGCGAAATCCAATCCTTCCTCGACGACGTCCACGCGACGATTGGTCGCGTCGATCAGTACTTGCACCTGCGGGTGTGCCTGCGTGAATCTGGCGACCATCTCGGCAACCCCTGAGCTTAGCAATCCCAGCGGGCAACTGATGCGCACGGTGCCTTGTGGTTGACTCCGAGTCCGGTCGACAAGCTCACGGGCCGCTCGAGATTCCGCGACAAGCGCCAGGCAGTGCTGATGGAACTGCCGCCCGGTTTCCGTGAGCGACAGACGCCGACTGGTGCGGTTCAGCAGTCGCACACCCAGTTCCTCCTCCAACGCCCGAACGCGCCGGCTCAGCTTCGATGTCTGAAGCCCCAGACTGCGCGCCGCCGCCGTGAAGCTGCCGCGTTCCACCACTTCGGCGAAGAGCCGGAGGTCATTGAGATCGGAGATGGCATCCATGAGATTTGGGGCAAAGGAGACATTCGTATCGTTCTACAGGAAGCAATGATGCTTTGCAATTGTGGAGATATGCAGGCAATCGTTGCTTGAATAGCATGTGTCCACTGCCTAAGGCCTGCACTGAACCTCGTGAAAGCCCCACAGGCGAACCAAGGAGTCAGACATGTTGACGCACCGGCGTTGGGCATCGCTAGACGCAGCCGATCACGGCTGGTTGCGGGCGAAGTATCACTTTCGGGTCACGCCGTCGGGGCATCCGTCCCACGACGCGCTCGGCCCGTTGATCGTTTGGAACGACGACGAGATCGCCGTGGACAGCGGTTTCCCGCTCCATGGGCATCGCGATGTCGAAATCGTCACCTATGTGCGTGAGGGTGTGCTCGGACACCGCGACACACTGGGCTCGGAAGGCTTGATTCGGGCAGGCGACGTTCAGGTCATGAGTGCCGGCACGGGCATCCGCCATGCTGAATTCAACAAGGGCGACGTGCCGTTGAAGCTCTATCAGATCTGGTTGCAACCACGACAGACCGGTGGCCAGCCGCACTGGGCGACGAAACCGTTTCCGCGTGACGTGGGGATGGGGCGTTTCAAGGTGCTTGCCAGCGGCTACGCGCACGACCAGGGTGCGCTTCCCGTGCGCGCCGATGCTCGCGTGCTGGGCGCAACGGTAGGCGGTGGCGAGCGCCTTCAGCACATGCTCGCCCCCTGCGAAAGCGCCTATCTCGTGGTCGCCTCAGGCCGCATCGCCGTGAATGGCGAGCCGATGGGACCACGGGACGGTGTTGCGATCACGGACGTCTCGAGCATTCAGATCCTTGCTTTGGAAACGGCTGAGCTGGTCATGGTGGAAGCCGGCTGAGCCGCAGCTCTCATATTCCCCATCTTTTTTGCATGTTTTGGAGATTGTTATGGAACGCTACAAATTTCTTCCCTTGCTCGGTCGCATTCTGCTCGGCGCGCCGTTTCTCATGAGCGGATTGGGCAAGCTCGGTGCGCCTGCCGCAACCGTTGGCTATATCACGGCAATGGGGCTCCCGGCGCCTTCGCTCGCCTACCTCGTCGCGGTGATCGTGGAAGTGGGCGGTGGGCTGCTGCTGTTGTCCGGTTTTCGGGCGCGTCCGGTGTCGTTGGTGCTGGCGATCTTCTCGGTGGCGACGGCGCTCGTCTTCCACCACAACTTCGCCGATCAGAATCAGATGATCCACTTTCTCAAGAACGTGATGATGGCTGGCGGACTGCTGCAGATCACCTACTTCGGCGCGGGCGCGTTCAGCCTGGATGCCCGACGCAAGACGTCGACTTCGCGCCAGGCGGTGACGGCCAGATGACAGCCGTGAGGGGCAAACGGATCGGACAGGCGCGTTAGTTGCACCGATCCGGCGGAGGCGGTGCGCTTCGCGGCGTGTCGCTCCCCGTCGCCCTGACAAGCCATAGCAGACGTGAACCGGCGAGCCCTGTTCGTCATGCATCAAAACGATGTTGTTCCCTCATCGAATTCGGCTATGCTGGCGTTTGCACGCGCCTGACGACCGGTAGTAGAGCGGTCTGGATGCGGATGTCCGCCGAAGGGGGAGGGTCATATCGCCTGCCCCTGCGGCCGCATGAGAACACAATACTCAGTCACGCTTCCATGGCTATCACGGCAGTCTTCATCAGCATCGCGGTTCTATCGTGTGTCATGAGCGTGGCCGTTCTGGGCTCGTTATTTCAGGCGAAAGTCCCCGGGGTGCGGCTTTGGTGCGTGGCAAGCGGACTGCTGGCGGTGATCTCCGCGCTGTTGCTGACAGGAACGTCGAACATCGTCGTGGTGACGGCCAGCAGCCTGCTGGTGATCGCCTCGCTCCTCGGCCTGCACGGCTTTCGGCAGTTCCTCAATCGACGCACCTCGTTCGCCTGGGAGTATGGGGCGATCGGCGTCATTCTCTTCATGCTGGTCTACTGGACGTTCGTGTCGCCGCACGTCGATGCCCGTAGCGCCATGATCTCGGGGTTCATTGCCTACGTCCGGTTCCATATCGGCTGGTCGGTATTGAAGTATCGGCCGCCGGGCCGCCCCAAGTACGCCTACTACTTCGTGTCGATTGCGGCCACGCTTGGCGCCATGGTCCATGCGGTGCGCGCCATGGCCTACGCATTCGGCTTTGCCCATGAGACCGTGTTTCTGGAACCGACGCCGTTGAACGTCATGTTCCTCGGCATGGCAACCCTGACCTTGCCGTGCCTGACGGTCGGCATGGTGCTGCTCGCGCATGACCGGCTGACGGATCGGATGGAGCGTCTGGCGACGTTCGATGACCTGACGGGGGTGCTCGCCCGCCGGGCCTTCATCGCTCGCGCCGAAGCCGTGACGCAGGCGAGCGCGGCGCGAAAATCCGTATTTTCGATCGCCATTCTGGATATCGATAATTTCAAGCGCATCAACGACCGATACGGGCATGCCGCCGGGGACCTGGCGCTGGCCCACGTGGCGTCGCTGATCTCGCATGCCGTTCGCGGCGACGACATCGTCGGGCGCATCGGTGGCGAAGAGTTTGCGTTATTGCTGCCGTTGGCCACGAAGGAAGAGGCCGGATGCCTCGTCGACCGGTTGCGTGCCATCGTTGCCGCATCGGGGTCGTGTGTCCCGGGCAGAGACGTCGTGGCCACACTCAGCGCGGGTGTCGATGCCTACTGCGAGGGCGACACGCTTGCGTCAGTGATGGCGCGCGCCGACGCTGCCCTCTATGCTGCCAAGGCGAACGGCCGGAATTGCGTCGTGGTCGCGCCGGCAATGGACCCCCGATCGTGGCGACCGCTCCCGAACGGGCCCGGCGAGCTGTCGCCCGGCCACGTCGCTCCCCTGTAATGCAAGACATTCCGAGGCGCTGTACGCTTTGGCGACGCCAATGCCCATCGCAGCAGCGTCGCTATGACGTGACTCCACGACTGACTTGATTGAGGATTGAGGACGATATGCGCCGAGACGAGCTGTTTCAACAAGTGGCCGAACGCTTCGCGTTTCCCCTGAATGACGAGATCAAAATCGGCGGGAAGTACACACCGGTACTGCTCGACGGCGATCAGGCATACGTGGCAGGCCAGATTCCGAGAATGGGCGATACCGTGCACTTCGTCGGCGACGCCGGCGGTAGCCTCTCGCTGGAAGAGGCTCGACGCGCGGCAGGGGTGTCGGCGCTGCGCGCACTGACGTTGATACAACGGGCCTGCGGTAGCCTCGACGCCATTGTGTCGGTGCCGCGCATCAGCGTGTTCGTGAGAAGTGCCCCGGCGTTCACCCTGCAAAGCGAGGTCGCCGACGGCGCCTCCGATGTGCTTTTCGAAATACTTGGCGAGGCTGGCGTGCACACGCGCACGTCGGTCGGTGTGCTTCAATTGCCGAAGGGCGCTGTTGTCGAAGTCGACTTCATCTTCAGAGTGCGGACGGCGAACACGTAACGCATTTGCCGGCTCGCGCGCGATTCCGCGATTCGGCGATGCGGCAATGCTCTGTCAGGCCGGTGTCTGATGCGCCAATTGGGCCGCGGCCAACTGTCCCAGACGCCGGACGCCACTTTCAATGCGCTCGTTCCACACCGAGGCGGCGCTCAGACGCAGGCAGTTCCTGAAATGCCGGTTGGCCGAGAAAACGTCGCCGGGAGCGAAGCAGATGCCGTCTTCCAGCGCTTGGTCGAAAAGCGCGCGCGAGTCGAATGGACGGGGCAGCTCCAGCCAGAGGACAAAGCCGCCTGCCGGCCGGCTGACCTTCGTGGCGGGCGGAAAACTATCCTCAATGACCCGCGTCATCCGAACGAGATTGTCCTGAAACGCGTGCCGGACCCGGCGCAGGTGCGTGTCGTACAATCCGCTCGCCAGAAATTCGGCCAATGCCACCTGAGGCAGCACCGGGCTACACAGGCTGAAGGCAAGTTTGCGTTCCAGCACGCGTTGACTGTAACGTCCTGCGGCGATCCAGCCCACGCGATACCCCGGAGCAAGGCATTTCGAGAACGAACTGCAATAAAGCGTGTTCTCCCCGCCATCGAGAGCAATGAACGGCTTGGGTCGCTCGCGCCCGAAATGGATATCACCGTAGACATCGTCTTCAATCAACGGCACGCCGCGCTGTGTCAGCAAGCCGAGCAGTGCGAGCTTGTTCGCCTCCGGCATCGCGTAGCCTAACGGGTTGCTGAAGCCGGAGGACAGGACGCACGCCGCCACGGATTGCGCATCCAATAGCCGCGACAGCATATCGATGTCGATGCCGCTCACGGGATCGGTCGGCAACTCGATGACCTTGAGCCCGAGCATTTCGAGCGTGTGCAGTAGCCCGAAATACGTCGGCGACTCCACGGCAATCGTGTCGCCCCGGTCGGCAACGGCGGTGAGCGCAAGCAACAGCGCTTCAGTGCACCCGCTGGTGATCAGCACGTCGTCGGGCGACATGACGTGACCCACGCGCATCGATCGCCGGGCAATCTCCTGCCGCAACCCCGGTTCTCCTTGCGGTGGGCAATAGATGTTGTGACGATCGCCGTGCAGCCGGGCGGCGCGGGCCAGTGCAAGGTCCAATCGTTTGGATTGCAGGATCGAGGCATCCGGCACAGTGCAGCCGAGCGGCACCAGCGCCTGGTTCGATGCATGCTCAAGGAGGCCGGCAACGGCGCCACTGATCGACACGGTGGACGCCTTGGCCTTCAGGCGAGGCACGGAGGGCAGCGCGAGCCGGTGACGACGCGCCGACGCGACATAAAAGCCCGATTGCGGGCGCGACACCAAACGCCCACGATCTTCCAGCAACCGGTAGGCCCGAAGCGCCGTAAAGACACTGATGCCATGCTGCTCGCTGAACGCTCGAACCGAGGGCAGACGCTTGCCGGGCGGCAATGCGCCGTTATCGATCATGTTGACGATGAGGTCCGCCAATTGCAGGTAACGGTACGGTGAAGGCATAGCGATGGCAGCGCACGAGACGAAAGACGGGGCCATTATTGACGCGCGTGAAAGGGTTCGCAAGCACAAATTGTGTTGGTTTATTTGGCCGGAATTGTGACTGTTATCGTTGTCGAGCAAGGACTACGATGCAGGGGATCTGCACAGGAGCCACGTGAAATGACCGTATCGACCGTCTCAACGACTGCACAAGAACCGGAGCAGACGAACCGCTTTCCGGCTGAATGGCGGGGGCGCTTTCCCTACAACGACATCATCTCCCTGCTGGACGTGAATCGGCCGTTCAATCTTGCCGAAAGCACATCGCAAGACCTGACGTTCGGCGAGATTCTGGACCTCGCCAATATCGAGAACCTGCGTGAGTTGAAACTTGGGTACGGCAAATCGGCCGGCTCGCTGGCGCTGCGCGAAGCCATTGGGCAGGCTTGCAACGTCCCGGCGGAGCACGTCGTCACGACCCAGGGTGCCGCGCTCGCCTTGTTTCTGCTGGCATTCGAAACCTGCCGCCCGGGGGATGAAGCCGTGCTGATCACCCCATGTTTTCCGTCGAGCCGGGGCTGCCTTGTCGGTGCAGGCGTCACGGTGCGCGAGGTAACGCTCGCGTTCGAAACGGGGTATCGCCTCGATATGGCGCAAGTCGAAGCCGTTCTGTCACCGAAGACGAAGCTGGTCAGTCTTGCGTCGCCGCAAAATCCGAGTGGCGTACAAACGTCGCGCGGGGAAATCGAGGCGCTGCTTTCCCTCATGGAAAAGCGTTGTCCTCAAGCCGTGCTGTTCATTGACGAGACGTATCGGGAAGCGACCTATGGGGATCAGCCTACGATGGATAGCGTGGCGTCTCTCCACCCTCGCATCGTGACCGGCGCTTCAGTGTCGAAAGCATTAGGCGCTCCCGGGTTGCGCACGGGGTGGCTCACCGTCGCCGACCCGGACCTGCGGGCGCGTATCGTCGTGGCGAAGATGAATACCATCATCTCCGGGTCTGTCCTCGACGAAACCCTCGCGACGGCGCTGTTGCAGCACCGGCAGAAGGTTCTGGCGCCGCGCCGTCGTTTGCTCGCCAGCGCGTTGGACGAACTTGGCGCATGGTGCTCGTGCGAATCGGCGCGTATCGAATGGATACGCCCCGACGCCGGGGCCTTGTGTTGCGTCAAGCTTTGCGCCGACGTGTTTGACGACGCTGCTGTCTCGCGATTCTGGACGCTGCTGCCAGACCACGAGGTGCAGTTGGCTTGCGGCGACTGGTTCGGCGAGAGCCGTCGCGTGTTCCGTCTCGGCTTCGGCTATCTTCCGCCGGAGCGACTCGGCCCGGCGCTGTCGGCGTTGTCGTCGGTCATGACCGCGTGTCTGCGCCCGTGAGCTTTCGGCTTCCCTTTGAAGGACATCCATCGTTATGAAAGTCAGAGTCGCCTATATCGAAGAACCGCCGTTCTATTGGACCGGTCCCCACCAAACCGCCACCGGTGCCGATATCGAATTGGCCGACGTGACGCTTCGCGCGATCGGTGCGTCGGTCATCGAGTTTGTGCCGACGACATTCGATGAGCTGCTGCCGGGGGTGCAAGAAGGGCGGTGGGACATGAACGTGCCTTTGTTTGTCTCGGCGGAACGCGCGCAATCCGTTGCTTTCAGTGTGCCGGTCTGGGCGCTGGGGGATGGTTTCGTCGTTCGGCAAGGTAACCCGAAGGCGCTTTCTCGCTACGAAGATGTGGCCTCCCGAAGCGACGCGCTGCTCGGCCTGGTGGCGGGAACCGTGCAACGCGACACTGCAATGCGCGCAGGCGTGCCTGAGGGCCGGATCGTGGCGTTCAAGCGTCAATCCGAGGCTGTGGCGGCGCTTATCGCAGGAGAGATCGATGCCTATACGGCCACGGCAGTCGGCAACCGGGAGATCGTCGGCACGCATCGGGCACTCGAAGCCGTTGCGCACGACGTGTCTGGTGACGGCAACACCCCGGTCGGGGCATTCTCCTTCCGGCAAGACAATGAGGCACTTCTGCGTGCGGTGAACCACCAGCTGCGTCAATACCTTGGCTCGGCCGATCACCGGGCGCGCATGGCGAAGTACGGCATCACGACGACGGAGATCGATGGCGCCCTGCAACGCGGCGCTTAAGCCGCTTTCGCAATATCGAGCCCGAGTCCCGTATGGACGTGCCCCAACTGGAAGGTCTCGTCCTCCAGCACGCGAAGGGCGAACGGGATATTGGTCTTCACGCCTACGACCTCGGTCGCGTTAAGCGCTTCGATCATGCGACGGATCGCGGCCGGCCGGTCTGCGGCATGCACGATGATCTTGGCCAGCAGCGGATCGTAGTAGGGCGTGACCGTGTTGCCCTGCGCATATCCCGTTTCGACGCGGATGCCATCCCCTTGCGGCAACCGGAAGACATCGAGCGTGCCGGGTGACGGGAAGAAGCGCACGGGGTCTTCGGCATACAGCCGGACTTCAATGGCGTGTCCCTGAACTCGCGGACGGTCAGGGATCACGCTCTCAAGCCGTGCGCCGGCGGCCAGCCGAATTTGCGACACCACGAGATCGATTCCCGTAATGGCCTCGGTCACTGCATGTTCGACTTGCAGGCGCGTATTCATCTCCAGGAAGTTGCACGCACCGTCGCTACCGAACAACGTTTCGGCCGTGCCGATGACGTCGTATCCGATGTGCTGCAACAGACCGGCAATGCGCTCGGCAGTGGCTTCCAGATCGCGGCGCGGCAGCAGCGGTGCGGGGGACTCCTCGATCACCTTCTGATGACGGCGTTGCACCGAGCAATCTCTCTCGAACAGATGGCAGGCGTTGCCGAACTTGTCCGCAAGTATCTGAAACTCGATATGACGCGGTCGCTCGATCAGTTTTTCCAGATACAGATCGGCGTTCCCGAAGCTCTTCTGCGAGACCGAGCGCGCTTGGGCAATGGCGGCAAGCAACGACACTTCGTCTCGCGCCGGCAGCATGCCGATGCCGCCGCCACCCGCCGCAGGCTTGATCAATACCGGGTAACCGATCGCGCTCGCGGCGGCGCGGATGGTATCGGGCACGTCGTCGAGCAGTCCCGAGCTGGGCGACATGGGCATGCCGTGCCGGGCCATCAATTCGCGTGCGCGTGTCTTGTGTCCCATCGCTTCGATCCAGCGCGGCGAGGGGCCGATAAAGATCGCACCCGCTTCGACGACGCGGGTGGCAAAAGCGGGGTTCTCCGAAAGAAAACCATAGCCCGGATGGACGGCGTCGGCACCGCTGAGCTTGAGTATCTCCAGCAGCCGCGCCTGATTCAGATAGCTCGAAGTCGCGGGGGGCGGCCCGAGCGCATACACCTCATCGGCGGCAGCGAGATAGGGCATCGTGCTGTCGGCGTCGGAGTGCACGGCCACGGATCGGATCCCCATCTGACGCAGCGCCCGAATGATGCGCGCGGCAACCGCGCCCCGATTGGCCACCAGAACCTTTTGAATCATGTCTCCTCCTTAGGCTTATTGCGTCGGCGCTGCGTGATCGAGCATGCCGTCCCAAACGCGCGGGACTGCGTCGAGCGCTTGCCCGAGGACCTCGGTTTCTTGTCGGAGGGCGCGCAAGGCGTCCTCGAGATGCGCGCCGGTCATGCGCGACGCAATCGATGCAATGCTGATCGACGCACACGGCGTGCCGTCTCGTCGCGGTAGCGTCATGCCGATGGCGCTCACGTCGGCAATCACCGTCTGCAAATTGGTCGCGTAGCCGTCGAGGCGCGTGCGCTTGACCATCTCGCGCAACCGCTCGGGCGAAATCTCGCGATAGCGCGAAAAGTGGGCGGCGTTGGCCGCAATCGCGGCATCGACCGCGTTGTCGGGCAACGCGGCAAGCAGAGCCATGGCGCCGGCACCGGCGCCCAGCGCACGGCGGGCCCCCATCGTCAAACTGTGGGTGCGAATCGGGTAGCTGCCCTGAAGATGGTCGAAGCAAACGGCCTCATGACCGCTTCTGACCATCAGGAATACCGAGTCGCCCGTCGCGTCGGCCAATCGGCGCAGCGTCGGTTGACACCGCTCCCTCAAGTCGAACGAGGGTGATGCGCTCAGGCCAAGCACATAGGCGGTATGGCCCAGCGTGTAACGACGGGCTTGCGGCTCGAGTTGCAGCATGCCGCTGAAGACAAGGCCTTTGACAATGCGGTGCGCCGTAATGCGCTCGAGCGCCAGCCCTTCGGCGATCTCGTGAAGACGAAGTCCCGCAGGGCCGCGCATGGCGATCAGACGTAGCACGGCAATGGCGCGTTGAATGCTCTGGGTGCCTTCGTTCGCGCGGCGCGTCAGCGTCTTGCCATGTGACTCGTCGCCGCTGAGGCTGTCGGCATCGATGGCGAGGGAGGAGGGCAGGGTCATGAACGGGTTTCGAAAGTTGTCGGTCAATCCGGGGCAAATGTCGTGACTGCGAAGTATGAAGCAGGCGGCTATCGTCCGCGAAATACCGGCGAGCGTTTCTCGGCAAATGCCTGACGACCCTCCTTGCGATCTTCCGTGTCTCGTAACAGCCCCCATGCATGGCGCTCGTAAGTGAGTGCCGAGGCGAGCGGCATATCGAGACCGTCGCGCACCGCACGCTTTATGGCGCGCACGGCCAGCGGTGCGCTGTCGGCGATGCGTCGCGCCAGGGCCACGGCGGTGTCATGCAGGGCATCGGGGGGCACGACATGGCTTACCAGTCCGATGCGCAGCGCGGTGTGGGCATCGATAGGCTCGCCGGTGAGCAGCATCCACATCGCATTTGCACCGCCGACGAGCCGTGGCAGACGTTGCGTGCCCCCCGAGCCGGGCATCGATCCCACCTTCACTTCGGGCAGCGCAAATCGCGCGGTATCGGCAGCAATGCGGATATCGCAGGCCAGACCGATCTCCAGACCGCCGCCATAGGCCAGACCGTTGAACGCACAGATGAGCGGTGTGTCGATGTCCAGTCCCAACGTCAACGATCCGGCTTCGGCATGCTCGCTTGCCACATCGCTCGCGCCGAACGCCTGTGCGGCGAACGGTTGGGTGGGCGGGGGCGTGCGCTTGAGGTCGGCACCGCTGCTGAATGCGCGCTCGCCTGTGCCTGTCACGATCACAACGCGAATCTCCGGTTCCCGGGCGATGTGCTGCCACAACCGCTGTAGTTCCGCCCGCATCGGATAGTCGATGGCATTGAGCGTCTCAGGCCGGTTCAGCCGTACCGTTGCGATGCCTTCGTTCAAGGAAAAATCGATGCTCATGGCGGCTCAGGGGTCGATTCGGTGCTTGAAACCCGGCACCCGGGCATCCGCCGTCGCGCGCAGCGTTCGTCGGATCACATCGCGTGTTTCGGCGGGGTCGATGACGTCGTCGATCCAGCCTTGCGCAGCGGCTTCGTAGGCACTCGACTGTTCGTCGAGCTTTGCCATGATCTCGGCTTTGCGCGCGCCAGGGTCCGGCGCGCCGGCGATCTCGCGGCCGTACACCAGTTCGACGCCCGCCTCGGGACCCATTACATCGAAATGAGCCCCCGGCCAGGCGGCGAGATAGTCCGGGCGCATGGTGCGTCCGCACATCGCGAGATACGCGAGACCGATGGCTTTGCGCGCCACGATCGTGACCTTGGGTACCGAGGCGGCACAAACGGTATTGAGCAGACGTGCGGCGAGCGACACCATGCGATGCTTTTCGATATCGGGGCCGACGAGAAAGCCCGGCGCATCGCAGATGAAGACGAGCGGCACGTGAAAGGCATCGCAGAGGTCGACGAATTTTCGCGCCTTCTGCGCGGTCTTTTCGTCCATCACGCCGCCGCGCGCCATGGGGTTCGACGCCAGAAAACCGACGGGCTGTCCATCGATACGCCCGAGCGCCGTGATCAGGTTCGGACCATATTTCGGTCGATAGTGGAAAACGTCGCCTGCGTCGACGAGCAGACTCAATACCCGTTTCATGTCGTAGGCCTGACGACCGATATCGGGGATCATTGCGCGCAGTTTCTCGCGGCCTTCCTCGGTATCCACCGCGGCCGGTTGGGGGGCGCGCACCGGCGGGAGTTCGCCGCAGTGGCTGGGCAGGAACGACAGGAAGGTGCGCAGGCTTTGCAGCGTGTCGGCTTCGGTATCGCCAACGTAATCGGCCTGTCCAGTGACGGTTTCGCTCACCTCGGCGCCACCGATGGCGTCGCTCGTCACCAACTCGCCGGTGCCGACTTTCACGACCAGAGGCCCCGACATTCCCATGACCCCAGTCCCACGGGCGAGCGCCGTGAAATCCGATTGCGCCGCAGTGAACGAGGGGCCACCGAAGGCCGGTCCCAGAATGGCGGCGAGTTGCGGTATCTGGCCAGACATCCGGAAATGATCGCCGAAGCGTGCGCCCATGTTCGCCGCCATCGCACCGAAGCTTTCCTGCACGCGCGCCGCACCGGCTTCCATCAGCGCGATGAACGGCTTGCGATGTTTCAGCGCCGCTTCACGCACACGCGCGATCTTGATTTCACCCACTCGGCCGCGAGTGCCGCCCAACACCGTGGCATCGTCCGCCGCCACGTAGACGATTCGGCCATCGATCGTTCCGTAACCCGTGACGATGCCATCGGCTGGCGTGCGTTCGCGTAGCGAGGCATGGGCGCTGTGCGCGTGAATCCCCATCTCGACGAAGCTGCCGTCGTCCAGCAACAACGCCAGTCGTTCCCGCGCGGTCAGCTTGCCTTGCGCTCTCAATTTCTCGATGGCGGCGCCGGACGCCGCGGAACGGACCGCCGAGCGACGTGCGTGGAGTTCGTCAATTTTGCGTTTATCCATTTGAGCTTATCGGCGGGGCAGGGTAAGTGCGGCTATCCAGATATCCATATATTGAAATAAATAACGATTATATGGTGCGGTGCGCGATCGAAATCTTGTCGTCGGTATGATCGCTTATTGACATCGGCATCCTAGTTTCCTAGCTTTTATAGCGGATATTTCGACAATATGCCAGAGAGTTTCTTGTAAATTGCAGTGGGGTTTTCGATGTCTTTTTGATTCCGATATTTGTACATATGAGATGAGGACGAAATGAATCGAACGACGGGATGGCGCGTTCTGACGCGTGTGGCTTCGGGGCTGCGGGCCGGGTTGACCGCAACGGCGATAACGGCGGGCGCCTTGGTGGCGATGGGGGCGCCACTGAATTCGGTCGCTGCCGACAAGACCGGGCCGGCCGTCGACAAGAGCACGCTCGTGGTCGCGCTCGACAAGGAAATCCAAAGCCTCGACGCGTTGGTGACGGCGAGCGGCGATTCGCAGCGCTACGCGATGCAAATCTTCGATACGCTGTACGGGTTCGACTCGAAGGGCAATATCGTGCCGCGCATGGCCAGTAGTTACACGATGTCGTCCGACGGCCTGCTCTACACCTTCAAACTTCGCCCGCACATCAAGTTCCACAACGGCGACCCATTCACGTCGGCCGACGTGAAATACTCGATCGAGCGCATCATCGATCCGGCGACGAAGAGCACTCGCCGGCCGTTCTTTGCGCCGGTAATCGATGCGATCGAAACCCCGGATCCGCTGACCGTGCGTGTGAAGCTCAAGCAACCGGACGGCGTATTTCTCAACAAGATTGCGGGCTTCCTTTTCATCGTGCCCCAGAAATACGCGTCGTCGCTGCCCAATGTCGAAGCGTTCGCCGCAGCGCCTATCGGGACCGGCCCTTACCGGGTCAAAACGAACAAGGTGGGGCAATACCTTGAGCTTGAGCGCTTCGACGATTTCTACGGCGAGAAGCCGGGCATCAAGACGCTCGTGTTCAAGTACATTCCCGAGCCGTCCAGCCGTGTGAATGCCATCGTCTCCGGCGAAGTCGACATTGCCGCAATGATCCCGCTGGCCGAGGTGGCACGTCTTCGTCAGGACGCGGCGCTCGACGTCATCACGAACCCGGTGTCGTCGCCCATGCACGTGCGCCTGTACTCCAACGTGCCGGACTCGCCGCTCGCCAAGCGCGACGTGCGTCTCGCGCTGAACTATGCGATCGACGCGAACGCCATCATCAAGGGTGTCTTTCACGGCGTTGGTGCGCCGATGGGGACTTTCATTTCCAAATACTTCCCCTATGGCGGCGATCCGAGCATCGCGCCATATCCCTACGACCCGGCCAAGGCTCGCGCGCTGCTCAAGCAGGCCGGCTATCCCAACGGCTTCTCGATCAAGCTCTATGACGCAGTCGGCACCCCCAAAGAGTTTGCCGAGGCGCTGGCGGCGTACTGGGCCCAGGTGGGCGTGAAGGTCGACATCAACCGCATCGACTATGCCGCATGGAGTCGCTTGAACAACACGCACAAGACCGGGCCAATGACAACGACGCAGTTCACCAATGCGATCTACGACCCGATCCATCCGGTGGCGGGCTCGTTCTCGAAGGACGGCGCATGGTCCGACTACGCCAACCCCGAAGTCGAAGCGTTGCTCAAGCAGCTCGAGACCACTACGGGCGCCGAGGCACGCGGTGCGTTGTTCCGCAAGATTGGCAAGATCCTTCATGACGATGCCTCCGCGGTGCTGGTGACGGAGTTGTTCAACGTCTTCGCCAAGAAGAAGACGCTTACGTGGGAAGTGCAGCAGGGCTCGGGCTTCCTCAATTTCCGCAAGGTGGCCTGGCAATAAGGTGTTGCCGATACTGCGTGACGGCATTTCCCGTGCGCAGTATCGGCATGCAGATCGACGTTCGGTTCGGGCCTCAGGCGTCGATGCTTACCGCATCGTCGCCTTCACCAATCGGATCGCCCACCTTGAAATGCACTTTCGTGACACGTCCGGCGCGCGGGGCGATGACGGGGATCTCCATCTTCATCGACTCGACCAGCAACAGGGCCTGGTCCTCGGTGACGGCGTCGCCTTCGGCGACAAGCACCTGACAGACGGTGCCGGTAATTTCTGAGCGGACAGCTTGGTGCGACATGTGCGTTTCCTCCGGGTGGTAATCCATCGTGCAATCAGTGTTGTGCGGTGCGCAGACAACAAGGAGTCGTCGGCAAATGGGTGCTTCTATCAGTGCTTCGGGAAATCGTGCGGGACTGGGTGTCAATGAGCAATGGCAGGCGGAGTACGACATCGTCGTTGTAGGGTACGGGGCGGCTGGCGCTGTGGCCGCCATCGAAAGCGCCGATGCCGGGGCGCGCGTTCTGCTCATCGAAAAGATGCCGGACCCGGGTGGCATTTCGATTCTGTCGGCAGGCGGCGTGCGCGTCTCCGACGATGCCGAGGCGGCGTTTCAGTACCTCCATCACACCTGCGGAGGGCGCACGCCCGACGATGTTCTGCGGGTGCTGGCGAGCGGCATGACCGAGGTGCCCGACTACCTGCGCGAGTTGGCGCAAGTCAATGGCGCGTCGGTGCGCGTCGACCCCGCGGTGGGCAACTACCCCTTTCCTGGTTGCGATGCGCTCGGTTACGCGGACATCGAATCGATTCCGGGTTTCGGCGATCCGTCGGGATACCTTGCGGCGCGCCCGTTCCGTCCCGGCTGCTTGCTTTTCAAGCTGCTGGTCGACAATGTCGACGCGCGGCGCGGCAGTATTGATGTGTGGCTGTCGTGCGCAGTGGAACGGTTGGTGCAGGGCGAGGATCGCGAGATTCTGGGTGTGCGGCTGCGGCGCGACGGCCATCAGGCGGCGGTGCGCGCCCGTCGGGCGGTCATTCTTGCCTGCGGCGGCTTCGAGGCCGACGAGGAGATGAAGCGACAGTTTCTCGTCTCTACGCCAGCCCTCCCGGGCAGTTTTCGGGGCAACACGGGCGACGGCATCCGCATGGCGCAAGCGGCCGGGGCCGCGCTTTGGCATATGTGGCATTGCCACGGCCCCTACGGCATTCGTCACCCCGATCCCGTCTATCCGTTTGGCATCTACGCCAAGCTGCTCCCGATGTGGACGCCCGAGCGCGAAACAAAGCCACTGCCCAAGATGGCCTGGATCGTGGTCGATCAGCGCGGCCGGCGTTACGTCAACGAATACCCGCCGTACATTTCCGACACGGGGGTGCGCCAGTTCGATCACTACGACCCCGTCACCTACCGGCACGACCGCTTGCCATCCTTCCTGATCTTCGACGAAGCGGGGCGCCGCCTGTACCCGATGGGCCGGGCTATCACGAACGATCGAGACGCCTGGTACGAGTGGAGCGACGACAACCTGAAAGAGGTCGAGAACGGTTTGCTGGTGCGCGCCGACACGCTTGAGGGCCTTGCGCAAAAGCTCGGCATCGACGCAGGTGGACTGGTGCGCACGATCGACGCATGGAATGCGGGCTGCGACGCAGGGCGCGATGACGCCTTTGGTCGCCGCCCCGAAACGATGGTGCCGCTGCGCGAGGGGCCGTTCTATGCCGCATCGTTGTGGCCGGTCGTCATCAATACACAGGGCGGGCCGGTTCATGATGCAGGGCAGCGTGTGCTCGACCCCTTTGGTGCGCCGATCCCGCGACTGTATGCCGCAGGCGAACTGGGCAGTGTCTTCGGTCACATTTACATGGCGGGCGGCAACCTCGCCGAGTGCATCGTCGGCGGGCGTGTTGCGGGTCGAAACGCCGCAGAGGAAGCCGCGAATTTCCGTCATGTTGAATTCTAAAATCAATAAAACGTTCAAATGGTGGAATTAATATTGCGCCATATCGTGTGTAAAACGCAAGCCTGGGCGAGATGATTTGCTAAGTAGAAATCCATATAAAGACTGGCTAAGGCTTGCGTTATAAAGATAACTCAAGGCGAATCGAACGAGATGAGAGTTATCCCTGATGAGATTTCAGACAATATATTTGTTTCAAATATTGACCATCTTCGAATGCGTGACTAGACTGGATCGCAACACGACGACTGCGGACACAGATCACGCAGCGCCACAACCAGGAGACGCAAGCGCATGAGCAATCGCTTCCAGGGCAAGGTGGTTTTAGTCACCGGCGGTGCGCGTGGCATTGGCTACGCAACAGCCGAACGTTTCGCGAAGGAGGGCGCAAGCGTAGCGATCTGCGATATCTCTGCAGAAGCTGCGCAGACCGCCGCCGAAACGTTGCAGCGCGAGACGAATGGCAAGGCCGTCGGTTTCGGCTGCGATGTCACCAACGAGGCGCAGGTCGACGAACGCTTCGCACAGGTGATCGCGCAACTGGGTGGCCTCGACGTTCTCGTGAACAACGCCGGCATCACACGCGACAATCTGCTGTTCAAGATGTCGGTCGATGACTGGGACCTCGTCATGAACGTGCATCTGCGCGGCACCTTCCTGTGCACGCGCGCCGCGCAGCGCCATATGGTCGAGCAGCGCAGCGGCAAGATCGTCAATCTCTCCTCGACGTCGGCACTGGGCAATCGCGGGCAGGCGAACTATTCGTCGGCCAAGGCGGGCTTGCAGGCATTCACGCGCACAGCGGCCATCGAACTCGGCCCGTTCAACATCAACGTCAATGCGGTGGCGCCAGGGTTCATCGATACCGAAATGACCCGCCAGACCGCCGAGCGACGCGGCATCGATCCCGAGGAATACAAGCGTCAGCGCGCCAGGAACATTCCGTTAGGACGTGTTGGCGTGCCCGGCGACGTCGCGAATGTGGTGGCTTTTCTCTGTAGCGAGGATGCCGCTTTCGTGTCGGGACAAATCATCTATGTGAAGGGTGGGCCGGAGACGTTGCGCTGAGATTGCGCACACGTCTGTCGTCACCATCAACGCTCATACGGAGAATTCAATGCGTATCAAGGCATTGCCGCGCCAACTGGCGTGGCTGGGCTCGGGGCTCGCGCTGTGCGCCGCGCTGCTGTCGTCGCACGCGGCACTCGCCATCGGGGGAAAGCCCGCCGTCAATCGTGACACCGTGGTTTTCGCGGTCGGCAAGGACATCAACAATCTCGACGGACAGGTCGCCGCGACCGGCGATTCGCAACGTTACGGTTGGCAGCTCTTCGACACGCTTTATGCGTTCGACATCGATGGCAATCTGAAGCCGAGCGTCGCCACCGGTGTAAAGATTGCGCCGGATGGCTTGCAGTACACCTTCACATTGCGAAAAGACGTCACGTTTCATAACGGCACGAAACTCACGGCAAAAGATGTGAAGTATTCGCTCGAGCGCATCGTGGCACCCGAGACCAAGAGCACGCGACGCCCGTATTTTGCCAATCTCGTCGAGCGTGTCGATGCGCTGAACGACACCACTGTGGTGTTTCACCTGAAGCGTCAGGACGGCGCGTTCCTGAACAAGATCGCCGGTTACTTGCTGCTGGTGCCGAAGGCCTACACCGAAGCGCTGCCGTCGCCGGAAGCCTTCGCGCGCGCGCCGGTTGGCTCGGGACCTTACAAGTTCGTCGAGCAGAAGATCGGCCAGTCGGTCACGTTCGAGCGGTTCGACGGCTACTGGGGAGCGAAGCCGGGTATCAAACATCTGGTTTTCAAAGTCATTCCCGAGGCGAGCAGCCGAATCAACGCCTTGCTCAATGGCGAGGTCGACGTGATCGACTATGTACCGAGCGTGGATGTCGCCCGGCTCAAAGCCAACGCCGGTCTGAAGGTGAAATCGGTGCCTGTGGGCAGTCCGCTGGCCGTGCGTCTGTACTCGAACGTGCCGGGCACACCGCTGGCGAAACGCGAAGTCCGGCTGGCGCTCAATTACGCGCTGGATACGAAGGCCATCATCAATCAGGCGTTGCATGGTGTCGGAGCGCAGATGTCGTCGTATGTATCGTCGAGCTACCCATACGGGGTGGATCGCACGCTCAAGCCGTATCCGTATGACCCGGCGCAGGCGAAGAAGCTGCTCGCACAAGGCGGATATCCGAACGGATTCACGACCGACTTGCTTTGCCCGACCGACAACCCCAAAGAGCTTTGCGAAGTGATCGCCGCGTATTGGAGCGCCATCGGCGTCAAGACCAATGTGAAGGTCATCGACTACGCCGCCTGGAGCCGCCTGAACAACACGCACAAGGGTGGGCCGATGACGATGATGCAATTCTCGAATGCCATCTACGACCCGGTGCATCCGATCAGCGGCGCGGCGACCAAGGACGGGACCTGGTCCGACTACTACAACCCGGAAGTCGAAGCACTCGTGGCGCAGGGCGATGCGGCCACGTCGCGCGAGCAGCGTGACGAGATCTTCAAGAAGATTGCGCGTCTGCTGCACGACGACGGGCATGCCGTGCTGATTACGGAGCTGTACTACACCTTCGCACAAGACGTGAAGCTGAACTGGGAGCCGCAGCATGGCAGTGGGTACTACAACTTGCGCAACCTGGGCTGGCAGTAAGCCTGCCTGCCAGCGGACGTGACTCAATGAGCCAAGCCATGAACCGAGAAGACGGTAGCGTGCTGAGCCAGGCGGCACCGGCGGATGTCTTGACGACCGATAGCATCCCCCCGTTGACGCCTGCGGCAGACAGCGTCGACTGGACGCGCGAGACGTTCGGCAGCGCACTCACGTGGATCGCGCGAACGCATGGCATGCGTGAGGCCGTCGTCCATGGCGAGACCCGCCTGACGTTCTCTGAACTTGCCGAGCGTATCTGCGCCTTCGCCCGAGGCCTGATCGCACTCGGCATCGGGCCGGGCGAGAATGTCGCGCTGTGGATGTCCGACAGCACGGATTGGCTCGTCGCCCGCTGGGCGGTGCCTTTGATCGGGGCGGTCCTGGTGCCCGTCAACACGCGATTCCGGGAAAGCGACGTTGCCTATGTGCTGAGTCAGTCGGAAGCCAGCACACTCATCGTGGAGGAGCGCGCCGGCTCGGTAGCGCGCGGGATCCGCTACTTCGATATCCTCGCCCGTCTCGATCCCGATTGGGACAAGCACCGGCGTGGCGCGTGGCGTTGCGAACGCATGCCGGCGATGCGACGTGTGATCGGCTTGTCGTGCGATCGCACGCTGCCCGGCGGGATGGAAGACTTCCGGGCAGTCGAAGCCCATGGGCAACGTCACCGGCACGACGGTGTGCTCGAGCGACGCCTGAACCAAGTCAAACCCGACGACGTAGCGCAAATTCTTTACACCTCCGGCACCACCTCGTTTCCGAAGGGGGCGATGGTTCGCCACGGCGCGCTGCTCGCGAACAATCAATATGCCGCTCAGTGCCTGAGACTGTCGCCGAGCGACCGATACCTCTCGTGTGTACCGCTTTTTACCGCAACCGGCACGTTCTATACCCTGGCGATGGCACTCTCGGGCGCGGCCATGGTCATCGCGGACCAATTCTCGCCGAAGCGCTTCTGTGAGCTGGTCGAACGCGAAAAGATCACCGTCAGTTTCTTCGTCGACACCATCGTGCAGGACCTCAAGGCGTTTGCCGATATCGGTCGTTACGACCTGTCGAGCCTTCGCACCGGTACAGGGGCGCCATTGCCGACGGCCTCGTTCGAGTGGGTCAGCACAACGTTGGGGGTGCCCGAACTGGTGAGCGCCTACGGCATGTCGGAAACCTCCAACGCCGTTGTTCGAACCCGCTGGAACGACCCTTACGAGAAGCGTTCGCGCACGAACGGGCGACCGGTGCGCGGCGTGCAGATTCGTATCGCCGATATCAATACCGGTGTCTCCGTGCCAGCCGGCGTAACGGGCGAGATCTGCATCGCGGGCTATGTCGTGATGAAGGGCTATTACCGGATGCCCGACGAGGACAAGAAAGCCATCGACGCAGAGGGCTGGCTCCATACGGGCGATCTCGGCGAGCTGGATGTCGACGGCTATCTCACTTACCGTGGCCGTCTGAAGGAAATGATCAAACCCGGCGGATTCAATGTCGCCACGCAGGAGATCGAGGTGTTCCTGAAAACCTACCCGGGCGTGCGGCAAGCCGTGGTGGTGGGTGTGCCGGATGCGCGGCTTGGCGAGGTGGGCTACGCCTACATCGAACGACAGGCGGGCGCTGAGATCGACCCGCTTGCGTTGCAACAGTATTGCCACGCGCACATCGCTAGCTACAAGGTGCCGCGTTACGTCGAGTTCATCGAGGACTGGCCGCTCACGGGAAGTCAGAAGATTCGCAAGCTCGAACTACGCGATCGTGCGACACAGATTCTCGCCGCGGGCGAAACGGCAGAGGCGGGCGGTCACGCCCAGCCGGCGGGGTCGTCTGAAGACGGAGGCCGCGCTTGATTCGCTATCTCACGCGCCGTGTGGCGCAATCACTGATCACGGTGTTGCTCGTCACGCTGGTGATTTTCCTGATCGTGCGGCTGATTGGCGACCCGACCCATCTGATGTTGCCCCCCGAGGCGACGGAAGCGGATCGGGCGGTGCTGCGCCATCAGATGGGCCTCGATCGTCCGGTCGCGGTGCAGTACGGCTCGTACTTGTGGCATCTGCTGCAAGGGCAGCTTGGCATGTCGTACCGGTTTTCCCGGCCGGCGCTCGACGTCGTGCTTGGTGCACTGGGCCCGACGTTGTTGCTCACCACGTCGGCGCTCGGCCTGGGCATTCTCGTCGGGGTTCCACTCGGCGCCATCGCTGCCGTTCGCCGGGGAGGTGCCGTCGATCAATGCGCCAAGCTTTTCGCCATTCTCGGACAGGCGGCACCGCCTTTCCTGTTCAGTCTGCTGTTCATCCGCCTGTTCTCGATCCAGTTGTCGTGGTTTCCGACCAATGGCTACGGCACCTTCTCGCATCTTGTCCTGCCAGCCGTGGCGCTGGGGTGGTACTCGGCGGCCGGCATCATGCGGCTGACCCGCTCAAGCATGTCCGAAGTGCTCGACACGGAGTACATCAAGTTTGCACGGATCAAGGGCGTACCCGAGCACACGATCATCTTCCGCCACGCCTTGCGCAATGCGCTGCTGCCGATGATTACGTTCACGGCACTTCAGTTCGGCATCCTGATGGGGGGAGCCGTCTCGGTCGAATTCATCTTCTCGTGGCCGGGGATCGGCCGCCTGATTCTCGATTCGATCTCCAATCTCGATTACACGGTCGTGCAAGCGGCGGTGACGGTGGGGGCGCTGATCTTCACCTTGCTCAACCTGGCGGTAGACGTGCTCTACGCCTATGTCGATCCGAGGATTCGTTATGCATGAGGCTACGCCCCTCGATTTGCAGCAACGCCCGGCCGAACTCAGTGTGCCGGTGCCGGACCTGCGTGCACGCCGTCAGCGCTGGCGCGACGTCCAGCTCTGGGTAAGCCTTGCGCTGGCCATCGGGCTGGTCGTCGTGGCGCTGGCGCCGCAATGGTTCTCTCCCTACGATCCGAACGCGATCTCGTTGAGCGACATTCTCAAACCGCCGTCGTCCGCCCATTGGTTCGGTACCGATCAACTCGGTCGCGATCTGTTGTCGCGCGTCATCTGGGGGTCGCAGATTTCGCTGTATGTGGCGTTCTGCGCGGTGCTGCTTGCCGGCGTGTTCGGCAGCTTGTTCGGCATTGCCGCCGGATACCTCGGCGGTTGGGTCGATGCCGTGGCGATGCGTCTGGCCGACATTCAGCTCGCGCTGCCTGCTGTCATTCTCGCGCTGGTGCTGGTCGGCGCCATCGGGTTCAGCGTGTTCAATCTCGTGATCGTGTTGAGTCTCGCGAACTGGGCGCGCTTCGCCCGCGTGACACGCTCGGAAGCGCTGTCGCTGCGCTCGCGTGATTTCGTGCTACTTGCAAAGCTGGCCGGTGCTTCGCGTATTCGCGTGATCTTTGCCCACATCGTTCCGAACGTGATCAATACGTTCATCGTGCTGGCCACGCTCGATATCGGCACGATCATCATTCTGGAAGCAACGTTGTCGTTTCTCGGGCTCGGTGTGCAACCGCCTACGCCGTCGTGGGGCGCGATGATCGCCGACGGGCGAGGCTATCTGGAAACCGCGTGGTGGATTTGCGGCATTCCGGGCATGGTGCTGATGGTGGCCGTGCTTCTGGCGAACCAGCTTGGCGACGCGTTGCGCGATCGGCTGAGCCCGACGATGTCGCGGGGGTGGTAATGACGACGTCTTCAGCCCCGCTTCTGGAGGCCCGTCACCTGAGCACGATGCTACGGGGCAAGCATGGCGTGGTGACGGCCGTCGACAACGTCAGCCTGCGTGTCGACGCCGGCCGTTCGCTCGCGCTCGTTGGCGAGTCCGGTTCGGGCAAGAGCATGACATGCAACACGCTCCTTGGCCTGTTGCCCTCCAACGGGCGACTCGTACAGGGCGAGGTCTTGTACAAGGGGCAGGATCTCGCGAAGCTGCCGCGCCGCGCGATGGAAAAGATTCGCGGCCGCGAAATCGGCATGATTCTTCAGGACGCGATGACCTCGCTCAACCCGTTGATGACCATCGGGGATCAGGTCGCCGAGATATTCCGCGTGCATCAGGGCATTCGCGACAAGGCGGAACTGCGCCGGTTGTGTGTCGAAGTGCTGGAGCGCGTAAAGATTCCCGCTGCCCGCGAACGCCTCGACAGCTATCCGTTCCAGTTCAGCGGCGGCATGCGCCAACGGGTGTCGATCGCGATCAACATCGCCCTCTCGCCCGAATTGCTGATTTGCGACGAACCGACCACTGCGCTCGACGTCACCGTGCAATTGCAGATCCTCAAGTTGCTTCGCGAACTTCAGCAGCAACGCAATATGGCGCTGATCTTCGTGACGCATGACCTGCATCTGGCGTCGCAGTTCTGCGACGACGTCGCCATCATGTACGGCGGACGCATTGTCGAGGCCGGGCCCATCGCCGACGTGTTCGCGCATCCCGCACATCCCTACACAGCGGGTCTTCTCAATGCGGTGCCTTCGCTCGGTCATTACGAGCGGCGTCTGGAAGCCATTCCGGGGCAACAGCCGGGACTGGCCGACTGGCCGGAAGGCTGCCGTTTCGCGCCGCGTTGCCAACTCGCTACGGAGCAGTGCCGCACGCGGTACCCGGATTGGTTCGAATGGCAGAGCGGCGAACGGCGCAGCGCTTGCTGGGAAACGGTCAGGATGCTGAGTGCCTCGTCTGCCTCGGAGACCCATGGCGCTGGAGAATCTCCGGCGGCCCGGGCGGGGTGCAGTGCCGGCCAAATCCGCAGGGAGGTGGCATGAGCGCCCACGCCTACCTTTCGGTGCGCGATTTGCGCAAGACCTATGATGTGCGCCGCGGCCTGCTCGGCCGGGCCCGCCCGCTGCATGCCGTGGCAGGCGTCTCGTTCGATGTCGCCCGGGGCGCGACGTTCGGTCTGGTCGGCGAGTCCGGCTCCGGCAAGAGCACCATCGCCAAAATGCTGATGCTCGCAGAGCCGGCGACCAGCGGTGTGGTGAGCGTCGACGGGCAGGATATCCGGTCGCTCGACGCCGCCGCCCGAGCGCATTTCCATCAAGTGCTTCAGCCAGTCTTGCAGGACCCGTACAGCGCGCTGAATCCGCGCATGCGTGTGGGGCGCATCATCGACGAGCCGCTGCGCATTCACCGGACCCTCGATGTTCAGGGCCGCGCACAACGTGTGGCTGAATTGCTGCGCCTTGTGGGGTTGCCTGCCAGCGCAGACCGCAAGTTTCCGCATGAACTCTCGGGTGGCCAACGACAGCGTGTGGCAATTGCGCGCGCCCTCAGCCTCAGTCCGCGCTGCATGATTCTCGACGAACCGGTCTCCGCGCTGGATGTGTCGATTCAGGCACAGATCCTGAACCTGCTCAAGGACCTGCAGGGTGCGCTGGACCTCACTTATCTGTTGATCTCGCACGATCTGGCCGTCGTGGCCTATATGAGCCAACGCATCGGCGTGCTCTACCTCGGCGAGTTCATGGAGGTCGCCGACACGGCCACCCTCATGCGCGGCGCGCGTCACCCCTACACGCAGGCCCTGATCGCCTCGGTGGATGCCCGTGGGGCGAGCGGGGCGCAATCGGTGGCCGGCGAGATCCCGTCACCGATGAATCCGCCGTCGGGATGCCCGTTTCATCCTCGCTGCCCGCACGCGGCGGCACGATGTCGAGAAGAAAAGCCGGTGGCGCGGGAGATCGCGCCGCGCCACTGGGTGACTTGCCATTTCGCGGAAACGATTCCCGTAGCGACAGCGAACACTGCTGCGCGCGCCATCGGCCCGAGAGCGATAGAAACCGCCACCCCCTCCGTTCCGGAGAACCAGGCGGTCCCCTTTCAGGAGACAACATGAATTTCGCCGAAACCCCGTCGCTGTCCCGCCAAGGCAATCAGGCTGTGCTGGCAGCGCTTGAAGATGTCGTTCAGTCCCGTTTTCCCGCGCGTGAACGTGCCTACCATGACGCAGCGGCCATGCCGTTCGAGAACCTGCAGGATCTTTTCGAACTCGGCTTGCTGACCGCAACGGTGCGTCGGGAGCATGGTGGACTCGGCAGCAACGTGCGTTCCAGCGATCCGGCCACTTTCCTGCAAAGCATGCGCCGCGTTGCGCGCGTGTCTCCGGGCACCGCGCATTGCATGCAAGTGCAGAACCACGTGGCGTGGGCTATCGACGAGTTGGGGACCGATGCCCAGCGCGAGCGCTTCGTGAAACCGATGACGCAAAAGATGAGCGTGTCGTCGTTCGTCGGCAGCGAAGCCGGCCGCAAGCACATGTATGTCCTGAAGACGACCGCGAAGAAGGTCGACGGCGGCTACATCGTCAACGGCAACAAGAACTATGCGACGAACGGCTATGAGAATGGCGTTGCCATCGTGTTCGCCACCATCGAAGGCGAGACTGAGTATGACAAGTCCCATCTGATGGTCATCATCGAGCCGGGCATGGAAGGGCTGAGCATCAACCATGACTGGTATCGCCCGACAGGCATGCGCGTTTGCCCGAGCCCGGAAATCTATCTGAACGATGTTTTCATCGACGAACTGCATGTCCTCGGCGAGCCGGGCGTCTACCCGCGCGGACGTTGGCAAGGCCGCTTCCATCTGGGCTTTACCGCGAATTACCTCGGCATGATCGAAGGCGCCTACGCTTGGGTCAAACAGAGTCTGATCGAGCGTGGCAGAGGGAAAGACCCGTTCGTACAGCTTCGTCTGGGGGAAGCCAAGACGCAATTGCTGGGGGCCCAGGTGGTCTTCGAGAACGCTATCGAGGCGTGGCGTACTGGCGACGTACAGCAAGCGGAACTGATTTCGATGCAAGCCAAGTCGATCTGCGCGCACGTGGCGTTGGAGATGTCGCACACCCTGATCATGCTGGCCGGTTCGACAGCACTCTTCGACGAGTTCCCGCTCGGCCGGCTGATCCGCGACCTGAATACGCACATTCTGCACGTCGGCCACGACAAGACGGCGCAGATCGTGGGGGCGGCCGAGCTTGGGGAGTCGTTCGATTCGACACTGCAACGCTAAGTCGATCGCGCTCATCGCCGCGGCCCAGCCATCTTCGTTCATCCGGATTTTGAGACTTCGAGAGTACCCATGGATTTCCAGCTCACCGATTCGCAGCGCGAACTGATCGATGCCACCGAGAAGTTGTGTCGTCAGTTGCTCCCGCTCGCGAAGGAGGCCCACGAGGCCGAGACCCGCGGCGACTGGGGGCCGCTGCAGACGCTGCGTCGCCAGATGGCCGAGGCAGGTTTGCTCGCCCTGAATTTGCCGCAGGAATATGGCGGTGTTGGTCTGCCATTGCTCGACACATTGCTGTTGATTCAAACCATCCAGCGGGTGGACTCGACGCTGGGCGGGCTATCGCATCGCACGTCGACGGGCGCCATCGGTGCGGTGCTCGAACTGGGCACCGAGGAACAAAAGCGTCGTTTTGTCACCGGTGTTGCGCGCGGTGAAATCGGTGTGTCCATCGGCATTACCGAGCCCGACGCGGGCTCGGCCGCCACGGCAATGAAAACGAAAGCTCGCATCGAGGGCGACGAGGTCGTCATCAGCGGGCAGAAGATCTTCATCAGCGCGGCCAAGGCCAATCACTACACAATGCTCTACTGTCGCTTCGGCAACACGGGGCGCGCGAGCGACATCGGTGCCGTGATGGTGCCGCACGATGCGCCGGGGTTCTCGTGCAGCAACGGTACGTTGAACATGGCCGGCGAGCGTCAGTACGAGCTGTATTTCGACGAATGCCGCGTGCCCAAGGCCAATGTTCTGGCCGAGAGTCGTGCGTTTGCGAAGCTCATCAGCGTCTACAACGCAGAGCGCCTCGGCAGTATTTCCCGCATGCTCGGGTCGGCCCAGGCGGCGTTCGACTTCGCATTGCAGTACGTGCAGGAGCGCAAGCAGTTCGGTCGCGAACTGGCGGATTTTCAGGGCTTGCAGTGGATGCTCGCGGAGATGAAAGTCAAGCTGGAGGCCGCACAACTGCTGACCTACCGGGCAGCGTCGAACACGGCGAGCGGGTTGCCTTCGCCATTGGAAACGTCGGTCGCCAAGGTCTATGTCGCGCAGGCCGCCAAGGAAATCTGCGACGACGCGATCCAGTTGCTCGGCGGCTACGGCTACATGAGCGAGTATCCGGTCGAAGGGCTGTATCGCGAGGTGCGCGGCGGCTCGATCTATGGTGGCACGCTGCAGATTCACAAGAACATGATCGCGGGTCATCTGCTGGGACGAAAAAACAGCCAGTGGGCCAGCCATTCCGGGGAGTCGGGAGAATGAAGGCGTCCGATCTCGCCGGGCACGAGCCGGTCATCGTCGATGTGGTGCGCACGCCGGTTGGCCGCCGCAATGGCGCCCTGCGGGAGTGGCACGCGACGGCACTGCTTGCCCATGTGCTCTCGGCACTGATCGAGCGTAGCGGGGTGCCGCGCGGCGACGTCGACGATGTCATCGCGGGATGTGCGACACAGGTGGGCGAACAGGCCGGCAATATCGCCCGCACGGCATTGTTGATGGCCGACTTCCCCGTGACCGTTCCGGGAACCACCGTGCAGCGCGCGTGCGGATCGTCGCAGCAGGCGATCCATTTTGCCGATAACCTCATTCGCAGCGGGGTATGCGAGGTCGTGATTGCCGGCGGTGTCGAACTGATGTCGAAGACGCAAGGCGGCAATGACGATACGCGTTACGGACTCCGCTATCCGCCGTCGCTGGTCGAGCGCTTCTCCATGCCATCGATGGGGATCGCCGCAGAGCGCATTGCCGAGCGGTGGCAACTCGATCGCGGCTATCTCGACGAACTGGCGCTGCGCAGCCATGCACTGAGCGCCGAGGCACAAGACGCGGGTCGCTTCGATCGGCAGATGGTGCCGCTCGCCGGGGTGGACGGCCAGAGGCTCGAGCGCGACGAGGGGGTTCGCCGCGATACCTCGCTCGATAAGCTCGCGTCGCTCAAGGCGTCGTTCCGCGAGGACGGCAGGGTGACGGCGGGCAACGCGAGCCAGGTCTCCGACGGTGCTGCCGCCATTCTCATCATGACCGCCGCGAAGGCCCGCGAGTACGGCCTTCGTCCCCGAGCGATGCTGCGCGCGCAACGTGTTGTCGGCGTCGACCCGTCGCTGATGCTGACGGGACCGATTCCTGCGACGCAGCAGATTCTGGCCCGTAGCGGGCTTGCGCTGGCAGACATCGATCTGTTCGAGATCAATGAGGCGTTTTCATCCGTGTTGGGTGCCTGGCTGGCCGAACTGAAGCCGGATCTCTCGCGCGTGAATGTCAATGGTGGATCGATTGCCGTTGGGCATCCGCTCGGCTCCACAGGGGCGCGGCTAATGGCGGGGCTGGTCGACGAACTAGAGCGTCGGGGCGGCCGCTACGGACTGCAATCGATGTGTTGCGGCGGCGGGTTGGGCACGGCAACGATTATCGAGCGCGTGGAATGACGGGCGCGAGTGTCCGAAAACCGGTGGGGCTACGAGACAAGGAGCGTGACGATGACAGAGATCGACCGTTCGCTGATAGGCACGAGTGCGGCGCCGTTCGTGGTCGAGGTCGAGCGTGGTGCCATTCGCAAGTTTGCCGATGCCATCGGCGATGGCAATCCGCTTTATCGTGACGACGCGTTTGCCCGCCGGCACGGCTTTGCCGGTGTCGTTGCGCCACCGACGTTTCCCACGTGCTTCCGCCCGCCGCAAGATCCGCCGTGGATTGCGACGCTGGATCGGCGTCGCATCGTGGCGGGCGAGATCGGGTTTCACTACCTGCGTCCCATCGTGGCGGGCATGCGCTTTGAATGCCGCCTGCGACTCCTCGCCGTGGACGACAAATCGGGCGCTCGCGGCGCGATGTCCTTGCTGCGTCAGGAGATGACCGGACATCTCCTCGACGACGATGGCGGGGCAGGCGAGAGTGTTTTCGTTGTGCGACGCACGACCGTCTATCGATCGTCGCAGCAGGTGCAGGCAAGGAGTCTGGCATGAACGGCGCACATCTTCAGCGCGCACGCATTGGCGACACGTTCGCGCTCGCCGTGCCCGCGATCAGCACCACGCAATTGGTGCGCTACGCCGGCGCGTCGGACGATTACAACCGGATTCACTACGATCAGGCCTACGCGCAAGAGGCGGGACTTGGCGGCGTGATTGCCCATGGAATGCTGACGATGGCCTTCATGGGGCGGGCGGTATCGGACTGGGCCGGCCCGGCTGCGGCCATTCTCGACCTCGATGCCCGCTTCAACGCGCCGGTGCGCCCGGGCGATGTCGTCATGGTCGTGGGAACGGTGGCGGAATGCTCGCCTGCCGAGGACGGCCGGCGGCGTTTGCGTTGCGAGATTGTTGCCCGTGTCGGCGAGAAGACCGTTGCGAGCGGCGAAGCATGGGTGGCGGCACCGTCTGCCTCTCCAGTGCCGTGAGCACTGCCGTTGCGAGCCGGGGCGGATTCGCACAACCCACGCGGTAACCACGATGTCTTTCAGGAGGTCCCAGTGAACGCCACATTCGATGCCAGCCATTTTCGCCATGCGTTGGGACGCTTTGCTACCGGTGTAACCATCGTCACAACGACGGCGCAGGACGGTACACCAATAGGGCTGACGGCCAATTCGTTCAACTCGGTGTCGCTCTCTCCGCCGATGGTGCTCTGGAGCATCAACAAGCGATCGCGAAGTCTCGAGGTCTTCGAGTCGTCGGGGCGTTTCGCGATCAATGTGTTGTGTGCCGATCAACTGCCGCTCGCCGCGCGCTTTGCGTCACCCGTTGCCGATCGTTTCGAGGGCGTGGACTGGCGCACCGGACGCTCGGGCATGCCGCTCTTCGAGGGGTGTGTGGCGTGGTTCGAGTGCCATCTGGCGTTCAAGTACGAGGGCGGCGATCATTTCATCTTCGTGGGCGAGGTGATCGACGTCGGCCATTGCGACCGCGTACCGCTGCTGTATGCCGGCGGGGCGTATGGGGTGCCAACGCAGCATCCCGATCTGGCGCTTGGGTAAGTCGCAAGGCGGAGGCGGGGGCCTCGCGTGCCTCATTCCCAGGTTTGCGACTCGACGTCGAGTTTCTTCTCGAGTGCCCGGACTTCCTTCTGCAGAAGCTTGGCCATCTCCGCGCGGCGGGCGCCCGACAAGCGGGATTCGATGGCTGCAATGCTGATGGCCGCGTAGGGCTGTCCCTGACGGGGCCGGATCGCCATACCGATGGCCGACACGCCGGGCAGCACGTCTTCCTCATTGAGCGCGTAGCCGATCGCGAGCGACGTATCGATGGCTTTTTGCAGGCTGGCTTCGGTCACGTTGCCGAATGCCCCCAGGCGGCCCGCGTTCGTCGCCATCACACGTTGGCGTTCGTCCTGCGGCAGAGACATCAGCAGCGCGAGACTGCCGGCACCGACGCCGAGCGGACGCCGTCCGCCAATTTCCAGGGTGCGCGTCTGGATCGGATATCCCCCTTCGAGCAGGTCGATACACACGGCATCGAGTCCGCTACGGACCATCAGGAAAACGGAATCGCCGGATTTCTCGGCCAATGCCTGAAGGGTCGGCTGACATAGCTCTCGCAAACTGAAGTGCGGCGACGCGGCAAGGCCGAGTTCGTAGACCACGTGGCCAAGGTGGTAATGCCGCGTTTGGCGGTCCTGCATGAGCATGCCCTGCGCCACGAGCCCCTTGACGATGCGATGTGCCGTCGGGCGTTCGAGCGACAAGGCGTCGGCGATATCGGACAGCCGCAGGCCTTTCAGTCCATGTGCCGCGATCTCACGCAGTACCGTGACGGCACGGTGAACGCTCTGCGTGCCCAGCGGAGGCGCCTTGTCGATGGGCTTGTCTGTGGCCGCAGGCTTGCCTGACGTTCGTCCGGTCTCGTTGCTTTTGGTAGGCACGGAAGGAGGGCGGTAAGTGAACATGGGAAGCCGAAGCATGCATTCCTTTCGGCCAGTGTCGGAAATTATACGGTGAGCGCCCTTTTCGGGGCGCGTAAGTGAATACGACGCTTGACAGTCGCGCGATTCGAGACGGCTTGCGCCTCGGTCACACGACTGAAAAAAGGGAGACATGCTGTGTTCAGGCGTCGCGAGATTTCTCCGGTGGCCCGGCATCCACATGACCGCCGAAGGCATAGCGCATCGCCGACAGCAATTGGTCGGCGAACACCCCTTGGCCTCGTGAGCTGAAGCGCGCATAGAGCGCTGCACTCAGCACCGGGGCCGGGACCGCTTCGTCGATGGCTGCCGCGATAGTCCACCGGCCTTCTCCCGAATCCGCGACATGACCGGGAAATTTCTCCAGCGCCGGGTCAGTCCGTAATACCCCTGCCATCTTTTCGAGTAGCCAGGAATCGATCACGCTTCCGTGCCGCCACACTTCGGCGATATCGGGCAGGTTGAAGTCGTACTGGTAGTACTCGGGATGTGGCAAGGGCGTGATTTCGGCGCTGACCTCGCGTTGCTGCATCCCGATGTTCGCGTGTTTCAGGATGTTCATCCCTTCGGCATAGGCGGCCATCATTCCGTACTCGATGCCGTTATGGATCATCTTCACGAAATGACCTGCCCCATGCAGTCCGCAATAGAGATACCCCGACTCGGGACCCGGTACGTCTGCGTTCGTCTTGCGGCCGGCACTGTCCGTCGCACCCGGGGTGAGGGCAGTGAAGATCGGCGTGAGATACGTGGCGATGTCCGCCTCGCCGCCGACCATCAGACAGTAGCCTCGCTCGAGACCGGCGATCCCGCCGCTGGTGCCCACATCGACGAAATGGATGCCTTTCTCGCGCAAAGCGACGCTGCGCCGAATATCGTCCCGGTAGTAGGAGTTACCGCCGTCGATGACGATATCGCCGGGCGACAGCCGGGGCACGAGGTCCGTCAGCGTCGCGTCCACCGCAGCCGCCGGCATCATCAGCCAGAGAATCCGGGGCGTTTGCAGAAGGGACAGCATCTCGTCGAGTGAAGCCGCGCCGGTCGCGCCCTCGTGGCGAAGCGCTTCGATCGCGGCGGGCTGAACATCGTGCACGACGCACTGATGACCGTGACGCATCAGCCTGCGTACCAGATTGCCGCCCATGCGGCCCAATCCAATCATGCCGAGTTGCATGGCTCGCTCCCAAGGTTGGTGGGTCGAGGTAACGCGATTGCGCCCCTCCATCACTGCCAGACTTGACGGATGAACTCTACACCTTCGTGCTGACGCTGGCCCCTTGACACAAGGGCGTGGTGCAGCGTCTTGTGAAGTCCTCAGACGGCGCGCGTTTTCGATCCCTCAGCCCCGGGAGGTTCGGCGCGAAGCAGGTACGCGACGCGAGCTGTCAGACCGGCGCCGTCAGGGCGATTCTCCAGCATCAGCCGGGCGTGGTGACGTTCCGCAACGCGACTGACGATAGACAGTCCCAAACCGCTGCCTTGCCCCACGGCGTCGGTACCCCGATAGAAGCGCGTGGTGACCTTTTCGAGCTCTTCCGGCGCAATGCCATGTCCGGTGTCGATCACCTCGAGCGCCACACCTTCCGGCTGGCTTGACAGACGGACATCGACCGCGCCGCCATCGGGGGTGTGTCGAAGCGCATTGTCCACAAGGTTGACCAGCAACATGGTGAGACCGGTAGCGTCCCCGTGAACAAACAGCGGGCTGTCCGGCCCGACGAGCCCCAGATCGATATCCCGGCTCTCGGCGGTGAAGGAGTAGTCCCCCACGACGTGTTCGGCCAGTGCCCGAATATCGATGACGTTCGCGATATCGATCTGGTCCGCGTCTGCTCGTGCGAGGTCGAGCAATTGTTGTACAAGGTGAATCAGGCGATTGAGCCGGCCCTCCAGCTTGGCGGCGATGGTGGAATCGCTCCCCAACGCCCCTTGCTGGCGCGCGTGCTGCAACTGGAGCTTTAACGCTGCCAATGGCGAGCGGAGTTCGTGGGCGGCATTGGCGACGAAAACCCGTTGCGCCGACGCGGCCTGATCGAGCCTCTTGAGCAAATCGTTCAGCGAATTGACGAGTGACGAAATTTCGCTGGGAATCGGCTGGTCGAAGCTCAGCGGCGTGAGCGACTCATAGGAGCGCTGGGCGACCGATCGCGAGACGGCGGAAATCGGCTGAAGTCCCTTGGAGACGACCCACAACACAAACATGACGATTGCCGGCACCAGCACCCATAGGGGGGCAATGATTCTGAGCGCCATGCCAACCGCCAACGAGTCTCGCACGGCGATGGGCTGCGCCACCTGCACATACCGATCGGGGAGTTGCATGCCATAGACCCGCCAATGCGTCTCGTCCCACTCCTTGTCGTGGAATCCCGGCGTCAGGCGTGGCATCGAAAGGGCCGCGTCGTTGTGATACTGAGGGATGTTGTTCCCTTCCCACCGTTGTATCACCAGACGATCCTCCGCGAGGCTACCCCAATCGGCCTTGCCCGGCCCCTCCGTGAGCGCCTCCTCCGAAGAGGTGACGGGTAACGACAGCGCAACGGTTCGCAATTCGTAATCGAACAATTCGGCGGCTTCGTTGCGCGCGGTGCGATAAAGCGAGTATCCCGCGACCAGCGCAAGGAGGATAAGGCCGACGAGTAGCCAGACGATGAGCCGCCAACGTATTGATTTCATTCGACGCGCGCCATGCGATATCCCACACCGCGAACGGTCACGATATGCTGCGCGCCGATCTTTCTGCGCAGACCGTGGACGTGCACCTCGATTGTGTTGCTTCCCACCTCGTCCCCCCAGCCGTAAAGCTTCTCTTCCAGCTCCCGTCGAGTGAAGACGTGTGTCGGCGTTTCCATCAAGGCAGCCAGTAGCGCGAACTCGCGGGGCAGCAGATCCATCGGCTGTCCCTCCAGCAGCACCGTATGCGCCGAAGGATCCAGCGTCAAAGCCCCGTGCACATAGCACGGGGCCGCCTGACCGACGCGGCGGCGGCCCAGCGCGCGCACGCGGGCGGCCAATTCGTCCAACTCGAACGGTTTCACCAGATAATCGTCGGCGCCTGCATCCAGACCTTGCACCCGATCCGTCAGCGCGTCGCGCGCCGTCAGAATCAGGACCGGAGAAGTGCCGCCGGCATTGCGATAGCGCTTCAGCACGTCGATACCGTCCTGCTTGGGCAGACCGAGGTCGAGGAGCACCAGCTCGTAGACGGCGTTGCCGAGAGACAGCTCCGCCGCCCGGCCATCTGCCGCCCAGTCCACCGCGTGTCCGGCGCTTCGCATGGCATCCAGCACCGTCTCGGCGATCATCGGGTCATCTTCGACCAGCAAAAGTCTCATCCGCATGCTCTCCAACGTGCGCCTCGCGCGATTCGACCGCGCGGATAAAGGGCTATTCTGCCATCTCCTTTCTTAAGCGTTGCTTATCCGGTGCGGATGCCTCTATCCGCGCACGGCAACCGATTGCCCGTCGATAGCATTGTTTTGGCTTAAGCAGTTCTTAAGGCTGCGCTTTCTAGAATCGCCCCAACGTCATCACTATTTGCCGTTGGAGGCCCGGATTGCACCCCATCACATGCCATCTCACTGCTGGACTGACCGCAGTCGGCGTTGCGCTGCTCAGTGGCTGCACGATGTATCACGAGGCGCCGCTGCCGACACAGCCCCATGCACCAACGAACGTCAGCCGCATCGATATCGACGCCGCTGCCATGCGATTTCCGGCGCTGGCGGCGCATCATTTCGACCCGTCGGACGGATTGGACAGCATCGAGATCGCCATGCTGGCCGTGTCGAACAACCCTGACCTGAAGCTTGCTCGCGACGACCTGGGTATCGCCCACGCGCAGTCGTTTGCGGCAGGTCTGCTTCCCGATCCACAGGTCGGGATTTCGAGCGACTACGTCAGTCCGGGGCCGAGCGATGCAACGCGTGCCTTCAACTACGGCATCAGCATGGATCTGATGGCCATCGCCGCGATCCCCGGCGCGAAGGCCACGGCGGAGCACAACGTTCAGAAACTGGATCTCGGATTGCTGTGGCAGGAACAGCAGACGATTGCTCAGGCACGCCGACTCTTTGCCAAGGTACGCACGCAGGACGCCTTGCTGCCGCTGGCGCGTGACGCAAACGACCTCGCGCAGGAGCGCTATGAGACATATCGGAAGGCGGTGGACGAGGGGAACCTGACGTCGGACAGCGTGAGTGCCGCGTTGACGGCGGCACAAGACGCACACAAGCAATACACCGACTTGCAGCATGCCGATCTTCAGGCACACGCCGACCTGAATGCGTTGCTGGGGCTGGCGCCGCAAACCGAACTGACGCTGATCGGCGGCGAACCCACGAGCGCGCCGTCGGATTCGCTGCTGGACGATGCCGTCACTCATCTCCCGCAGCGACGCGCCGACTTGCAGGCGCTCGCAGCGGGTTACGCCGCGCAGGATGGCCAGTACAGACAGGCCATTCTCAAGCAATTCCCGAGCTTGTCGGTGGGCTTCGTCAGACAGCGCGACACCTCGAATGTCTACACATCGGGCTTCCAGATCAATCTGAGTCTACCGATCTTCAATCGCAATCAGGGCAACGTGGCGATTGAATCGGCAACGCGCAAGCGCTTGCGCGACGAGTATCAAATCCGACTGGACCAAGCCTACGCCGACATCTCACGGCTACGCGCCGACCGCGCCATTTCGCAGGCACAACTGCTCGGGGTCGAGACGGCGCTGCCCAGGCTCTCGCAAGCGAGCGATGAGGCGACACGTCAATACCGCAGCCGCAATCTGACACTGGGTGCCTATACCGACAGCCGCCTGGCATGGCTGGCGAAATCCGTTGAGGCCTTGTCGTTGCACGAGGCGGTCGAAGAGCAGGACATCACCATCGAAACGCTGGCCGGACTCGCCATGTTGCCCGCGAACGCCACGTCCAAGGAATCGAATCATGACCACGAATAAACGCGCCACTACAAACTGCTGGGCAAAGGCCGTGCCCGGTGTATTGTCTCTCGGCCAGGCGGTCGTGTTGGGATTGACATGTTTGCTCGCGGGCCTGAGTGGCAGCGCGTCGGCACAGACCTCAACGGTTTCCGTGAGCACGCTACCGGTACGCCAGGCGGTCATCGCGCAACCGGTAAGCGCCTACGGCGCCGTCTCGGCCTCCGGTGCGGCGGTTCAGTCCATCACGTTGCCCTACACGGTGCGTGTTGCGACCTTGCGCATTGCCCCCGGTCAACGCGTGGCCAAGGGAACGCCGTTGATGGATGTGGTCGCCGACGCAACGGCGACGCTGGCGCGCGATCAGGCGAGCACGGCACTCGCCGCGGCGCGTCGCGACCTCACGCACACGAAAGCGCTATACGACGCGCATCTTGCCACGCAATCCCAACTCGATGCCGCCCAAAAGACGCTCGACGATGCAACGCAGGCCGAAGCGGTCCAGCAACGCGTGGGGGCAACGAACGGCACGCAAACCCTGCGCGCGCCGCTCGACGGTGTCGTCGTGCAACTGAATGCGGGGCAGGGCGATCAGGTGCCGGCCGGTACTGCGCTTGGTGTGCTGGCGCGCGACGTGCAGCGTGCGCAGGTGCCAAACGTCGTGCTCAGCGTCGAGCCGTCGCTGGCCGGCAGCATCCGCCCGGGAGACGTCGTGGAAGTGCGCGCCATCGCGGCGAATCTGTCCGGGCAGACGGTTTCCGGCAAAGTCGCCACGATTGGCGCCGCCATCGACCCGATTACGCAGGCCGTGGTTGTGACGGCCATCGTTCCTGAAAGCCCGACGCTGATCCCCGGCACCCGTGTCTCGGCTTCGATTCAGACGCAGCCCGCACAGCACTGGGTCGTCCCCAGAAGCGCGGTACTGCGTGACAAGGATGGCGCGTATCTGTATCAGGTCGACGGCTTGCACCGCGCCCACCGCATCGCCGTCCGGCCCAGGGTTGATGCGGGCGACAAGTACGGTGTCGACGGCGAACTGCTCAAAGGCGCACCGGTGGTCGTCGCAGGGAACTACGAACTGACCGAAGGCATGACGGTGACCATTGCGGGAGGCAACTGATGAGTTTCGTCCAGTGGATGCAGGCGCACCGGCGCTCGTTGCTGTTCGTCATCTCGATGATTGCCATCGCCGGCGCGCTGATGTCGACACAGCTTCCGATTTCCTTGTTTCCGGATGTCGCTTTTCCTCGCGTTGTCGTCTCGCTCGACGCCGGTGATCGTCCCGCCGAGCAGATGGCCGCACTGGTGACGATGCCGGTCGAAGAGGCACTGCATCGCGCACCGAACGTGCGGGGCGTGGAATCCAGAACCAGCCGCGGGAGTGCCGAAATCGCCGTGAATTTCGACTGGGGCACCGACATGGCACTGGCAACGCTACAGATCCAGTCGGCCATTGCCGAAACGCTGCCGTCGTTACCCGCCGGGACCTCAACGCAGGTTCGCCGCATGGACCCCACGGTGTTCCCGATCATCGCGTACAGCCTGACGAGCGCGACGCGTTCACCATCCGAACTCTATAACCTCGCCCAGTACCAACTGCGGCCGTTGCTGTCTGCGGTCGGCGGTGTTGCCCGGGTGGACACGGTCGGTGGTGCACATGACGAACTCGAAGTCACCATCGATCCGCTTCGACTGACGCCATACAAGCTGGCGATCGGTGACGTGGTCAAAGCCGTCGCAGCCAGCAACGTGTTGCTGGCCAGCGGCCGGCTCGAAGATCACGACAAGCTGTATCTCGCCATTGCACGCGCCTCGGTGACCTCACCGCAGACGCTCGCCAACGTTGTCGTAGCGAACACGCCGGCGGGGCCGGTACATCTCTCGGACGTCGCACAAGTCTCACAGGGCACCGTTCCACAATGGCTGCGTGTCACGGCGAACGGCCGCGACGCCGTGTTGCTCAACCTCTATCAGCAGCCCGGCGCGAACAGCGTTGCCATCGCCCGCGACGTGCGCGCGAAGCTCGCTGCCTTCCAGGCGCAGTTGCCGGCCGACGTGAAGCTCTCGAACTGGTACGACCAGAGCGAGCTGGTCATTGCCTCGGCGGCAAGCGTTCGCGATGCCATGCTGATCGGCGTGGTGCTGGCGGCGTTCACGTTGCTGCTTTTCCTGCGTAACTGGAAGATCACGGCAATTGCCGTGGCGCAAGTCCCTGTCGTCATGGCCGCCACGCTACTTGTATTGCACGTGTTCGGCATGGGGCTCAACATCATGACCCTGGGCGGTATGGCGGCGGCCGTAGGCCTGATCATCGACGACGCCATCGTGATGATCGAGCATATCGTGCGGCGCATGCACGAACACGGGGCGGAGAGATTCCACGGAAGGATCATGGCCGCCGCTCTGGAATTCACGCGTCCGCTCGCCGGGTCGTCGGCGGCAACGCTCATCATCTTCGTCCCGCTGGCGTTTCTTACCGGGGTCACGGGGGCGTTCTTCAAGGCGCTGTCGATCACCATGGCCAGCGCGCTCTTCGTCTCGTTCTGCGTCACATGGCTCGCCATTCCGCTGCTATGCGACCGTTGGCTGACGGCAAAGGACGCCCATGCGGAAGCGGGCGGAAAGGTCGCGACGTGGGTGGACGCGCGATATACCCGCCTGGTCAAGGCGCTGACCGCGCGCCCTTCGCGAATGCTGCTCGGGATCGTTCCGTTGCTGATCGTGGCGGCCTTTGCGTTCACGCGTGTCGGCAGTGGCTTCATGCCGAGCATGGACGAGGGCGGCTTTGTCCTGGATTACCACACCGCCCCCGGTACATCGGTCACGGAAAGCGATCGCCTCGTGCGTCAGATCGAGCAGATCGTGCAGGCCAATCCCAACGTGCAGACTTATTCGCGGCGCACCGGCACCGGCCTGGGTGGCGGACTGGGCGAGCCGAATCGGGGCGACTTCTTCGTGCGTCTGAAGTCCGGCGACCGGCAGCCCATCGATACCGTGATGAACGATATCCGTGCGCAAGTGGAAGCCAAAGTGCCGGGCGTAAGCGTCGAGTTTGCGCAGTTGATGGAGGATTTGATCGGTGATCTGACGGCCGTGCCGCAACCCGTGCAAATCAAGATCTACGGCGACGATCAGAGCGTGTTGGAAGCCACGGCGCGCAGTGTCGCCGGCACGCTTGCCCACGTCCCCGGGGTCGTCGACGTCAACGACGGCATCAATCCGGCCGGCGATGCGCTCGACATCCAGATTCAACCGGATGCGGCAGCGGCGCAGGGGGTCGATCCTCAGTTCGTCGCTCAGCAAGTGGCCGATCTGCTGGCCGGAAACGTGGCGTCGAGCTATCAGGCGGGCGTCAAGAATGTGGGTATTCGCGTGCAGTTGGAAGGGGCGCAGTCGTTGACTGACACGGGGCTTGCGCATCTGCTCTTGCGCGCCCCCGACACCCACCTGTTCCCGCTCGACAGGGTGGCGAAAATCGCTCCCGTCACGGGACAGCCGGAGATCAGCCGCGACAATCTGAAGCCGATGGTCGCCGTCACCGCGCGTATCAGCGGGCGCGATCTCGGGTCCGTCATTGGCGATGTGAGGCAGATGCTGGACACGCGTCACCTGCTGCCCAAAGGGACGTACTACGCGCTCGGAGGACTCTATGAGCAGCAACAGATCGCATTTCACGGCCTGATGGTGGTGTTTGCGGCGGCCGTGGCGCTCGTCTTTGCGCTGCTGTTATTCCTGTACGAGCGCTTCCGGGTGGCTGCGGCGGTGCTGGCGATGCCGATGCTCGCCGCCGGCGCGGTATTCATCGGACTGTGGGCAACCGGCATCGAGTTGAACATCACCGCCATGATGGGCATGACGATGATCATCGGGATCGTGACCGAAGTGGCGATCTTCTACGTCTCGGAGCTTCAGAGTCTGATTCGCGAGGGCATGCCGCTCGAAGACGCATTGGTCGTGGCGGGGCAAAACCGCCTGCGTCCCATCGCCATGACAACATTGGCGGCCATTCTCGCACTGCTGCCGCTGGCGTTTGCCATCGGGCAAGGTTCCGCCATGCAGCAACCGCTGGCGATCGCCATTATTGCCGGGCTCATTGTGCAGATGCCACTTGTGCTGCTGGCACTGCCTGCTGTGCTCAAGGCCGTGCTCAGGACGAAGTAGCCCGGGCCGCCCCGAGGGAATCATGCGAGGTCAACTTGCTGAGTCCCTCGGCGCAAACGCGGCGCAGCGCTTACCACCGATGCTGATAAGTCGCCGTGAGCGTAATCCCCG
This sequence comes from Pandoraea fibrosis, assembly GCF_000807775.2. Taxonomy (NCBI): domain Bacteria; kingdom Pseudomonadati; phylum Pseudomonadota; class Betaproteobacteria; order Burkholderiales; family Burkholderiaceae; genus Pandoraea; species Pandoraea fibrosis. Next base: position 3,512,652 of record NZ_CP047385.1, read on the forward strand.
GCGCGGGCAGGTGGCTTGTGTTGTTGCTGTTGCGCAGGAGTTGGCTGTAGAGCGGGTAGTAGTACCGATTGAACAGGTTCTGGATGCCCACGGTCGCCGTGTCGTTCCTGGTGATTTCGTACCGGCTCATGACATCGACGGTCGTGTAGCTCGTCGTGTCCATCCGGCCAAAGCTGTTCGCGCCGTTCAGGCGATAGTCGCGCCCCGAGAAGTAGGTGACCTGCAGGCGGTTGCTCCACTTCGGCGTTGGCTTGAACTGGACGTAGCCCGTGAGCTTGAGCGGTGGAATGCGGTAGCCGCTCATGTCCTGCGCATTGGCGCCCTGTGGCGTCTCGCGCCCCTGCATCCACGTGAACGTGCCGCCCAAGCCCCAGCGTTCGTCCTCCGACAAATAGTCGGCCGTCCCTTCCACGCCGATGATTTTCTCAGCCGTGCGCGTCAGAATCAGGCCGTTGTTGAAGCTCTGAACGTCCCCGAGGTCCGAAGTGGTGTAGAAGACCGCCAGTGACGTGAGCGTATTGCCGAAAACGCCGCGCCAACCCAACTCGTAGTTGTTTGTTTTGACCGGTCGAAGGTCGGACGAGTTGATATCGAATCCGGGACGGGCATTACGAACCTGCACGCCGATGTCGGGCAAGTTGAAACCCTGACTGAAGGCCGCGTAGAACTCATGCCCTTTGACGGGCGAGTACGTCACGCCGATATTGCCGAGCAGCGCGGTGTAATTGACCGTGCCGCCCTTCACACCGACCGGGTTCGCCACTTTCGATTGTGATAGCGGCACGAAGTCATTGAAGCTGGCAGTCGCGTATTGATAGCGCAGCCCGCCTTCCGTCGACCAATGTTCGTTGAACTTGTGCTGCAACTGCGCAAAGCCACCGAGGCTGCGTGTGGTGAGCGGCGGTAGATAGGTCGCTTCGCCGATCTTGCGGAAAACGCGTCCGCCGCTGGCGTCGTACAACTTCGGGTCGAAGATGTCGAGCGGCATGTCGCTCTTTTCCTGCTCGAAGTCCATCCCCCAGATGACCCGTGTGCGCTTGTCGGTGCCGATAGGCGTCTTGATCGTCAGACGGCTGCCGAAGACGGTGGAGTCCTGCATGGTCTGGTCGACGTTGGCGCCGCGCGTTGCCACGGCACGCGCATCGAACGGCGTGAAGCGCGTGAAGTAATCGCGGTAGTAGAACTGGGCAGACAATTGACTGCCCAGCAGGTCTCGATGTTCATACTCGAGATTGACGAGCGTGTTGCGAATCTGATTCTGTTCGTCGAGCTGCAGACCGCCAATACCGCGCGCCGGCACGCTCCCGGCAGGTAGGCGGGCAACGGAAGGGTCCGACGCGTAGCTCGTGTCCTGAGACGCGTTGATATGACTCACCGAAAGCTGCACGCGCTGGTCGGGTGCAAAGCGAAGTCCGAGCTTGCCGCCAACGTTGTAGTTGTTCGACGAAAACAGGTCGCCCTGACTGGGTTCCGGCGCAATGCGTTGGCCGCGGGCATCGTAGGTGTTGCCGATGCGGCGTCCGCCGACGTCGAACGCATAGTCCAGCATGCCGGTGCTTCCGGAGAAATGCTGCTGGATATCCGCACTGAGTCCATCGGCACGCAGACGCGACAACGGCGTGCCAAGTGAGATCGTGGTATCGGTTTTCGGCTCGCCGCCTGCGGGACGCGTCGTAATGGAGACGATCCCGCCGGTGGCGCCACCGCCGTAAATGGAGCTACTTCCCCGCAGGACTTCCACTCGCTCGATTAGTGCCGGATCGACGTTCGCGAGATTGCGTGCCGAGTCGCGGTTTGTGTTCAACGGCACGCCATCGAGCAGCACCAGCATGCCGCGGCCACGCAACGTCTGACCGAAGTCGGTGATCGTATGGCTGGAATCGGCCATGCCCGGAACCACTTTGGCCAGCACGCTCGCGAGGCTGTCGGCGCCGGTCTTGAGTTCGTCGAGTTCCGCGCGTTCGATGACCGTGGCCTGACGCGTCGGACGCACAAGGTCACTGGTGGTGCGCGAGGCGCTGACTTCAACAGGGGCCAACGCAAGCGGGCTGCTTTGAGCGGGGGCAGGGGCCTCGGCTTTGGACGCACCGGTACCGACAAGCACGTAGCCCTGATTTCCGCTGCGGCGGTACGTGATGCCACTGCCCTGAAGCAAGGCGGCGAGCGCCGCATCGGCCGACATGATGCCGCGCAATGCTGGAGCGGTCTTGCCTTGTACCAGATCCGGCGAGAAGAACAATTGCAGGTTGGCTTGACGGCCGAACGTTACGAGGGCGTTGGCGAGCGGCTGCGATGCGAGGTTGACGTCGATCATGCCGTCGGCTGCACTCGCCCCCTGGCCGGGCGCTTGTGCGTGGGCGGACTCGGGCGCGGCGCTGAGCGTAGCCACGGCGGCGAGAAAGAGAAGCGACATCGCCGTGTGCGGACGGCGCGATCGGGAACTGCGGGCGTGTGTAGTACCTTTCACAGCGGTTGGTCTCGTGTCGAATTGTGATGAGTTCGCGGGTCAACTTGCGAGGCGAACTATCAGAAGACGTAACGAAGACCAAAAACCTGAATCATTTCGAAGAAATTCTTACGCTGCCATCTGGCAGAAACCGGACCGTGACGGGGAGGAATTGCGGCAGGGCGGCGAGCAACGCATCGGTGTTGTCTGCGCTGAACACGCTGCTCACGCGCAATTGCCCAGTGGGGTTGTCCGCGACAGTGACGGGCGACTCACGGTATCGCGACACCTCGGCAACCACGTCTGCGAGCGTCGCATTCTGGAAGACCAGCTTGCCCTCACGCCACGCAAGCGAACTCGCCAGATCGACGGATTGCGCGGGCGCAAGCGAGCCATCGGAGCGGATCGTCGTGCCTAGCCCGCTTGTCAGCGTCACCGTCGGCGTTTGGGGGACGCGTGGCGACTGCGCCGCCCGGCCATCGACTTTCACCGACCCGGACTCAACGGCAACGACCACCCCGGACGACGCCCGACGGACATCGAAGCGCGTACCGGTCACGGTGATCTGCCCATTTCCCGCATCGACAACGAAGGGCCGCGACGGATTGTGCGTCACGGAAAACATCGCTTCGCCCTCGACGAGCGTGACGTCACGTCGTTCGGGGCGATAGTGAACGCGGATCACCGTCCGGGTGCTGAGTTCGACCGATGTGCCGTCTGCCAGCGTGACAGTGCGTCGCTCTCCCGCCCGGGTTGAGAATGCTTGTGCGCCGTCGCTGTCTGCAGGTGCTGACGGATGACTCGCCTGAATCGTGTCGCCGGGGGCCAGGGCAGGCGTGCGCAGAAGTACCGCGCCGATCGCCACGCCCAGTACCAGCGTCAAGGCGCTCGCCAACCCCTTGGGTGACCGGCGCGGCCCGGGGTCGTGCGATTGCATGCCAACCGTCGCTTGTGCTTCCGTCGATGCCGTTAGCTGCCGCATGCGATCGACCGGAACCGCCGCTGCCGCCTGCCAGACCCGTTGCAAGGCCGCATATTCGGCCCGGTGCAGCGGGTCGGCCGCAAGCCACGCATCTCGCGCGTCGGCTTCTGTTGGCGTGAGTTCTGCACCGCATGTCCTGGCGAACCACTGCGCGGCTTCGTGACGAATTCGTTCAGCGGCGTCGTGCATCAGGTCGGGCGGAAAGGGGCATGAAGAGGGCGGCGCGCATTTGATTGGACTGTCGGCGAAGAAGAGGCGTGGCAGTGAGCATTATTGGGGAGCCAGCGCGCCCAGGCGCTCACGCAAGTGTTTCATCGCCCGAATCATATACTTCTCGACCATGTTTTTCGATATGTCGAGGCGTGCTGCGATTTCCTGCTGGCTGTATCCGTCAATACGCTGCCAGACAAACACCTGACGGCATTTCAGCGGAAGCTCGGCTAATGCGCGCTCTACGGCCAATGCGAGTTGCACGGCGTGAACCTCGTCCTCGGGATTCCCCGTGGTGGCCTCATGATTCGCCAGCGCATCAAGTTCGGTTTGCTCTCTGGCACCGTCGCGGCGATACGCGTCGATCGCAATGTTTCTTGCTGTCTGGTGGAGATAAGCGCGAGGCTGCTCGGGTTGGATTTCCATCTCCAGCACTCGTAGCAGGGAGTCCTGAGCAATGTCCTCCGCCTGATGCCGATTGCTGAGTTTGCCGGTCCATGTGCGAAGCAGTTCGTCGTAATAGGCGAACAGGCCTCGGGAACGCGTAGAGGTGGACATCAGCCGACCACAACCCAACACTCAAGCGAGCCGATCCGGGCATAGGTACAACGACTTGAGAGGAGGTGGACTGGCACGTGGCGAACAGCGAAAAAGGACAACGACCCGGGTGTCGTGCGGTAGTCATCACCACCGACAAATGCGAGTGATTATCATTTCATATTGAATCTTCGTCAATAGCCCGATCTCGTCTCGCGCGATCCTCGGGCATCGTTGCGGGATCGTGCGCTGCCCACGCTGTGCGCGTCGGCGGCTGTGGACTTCTGATCGCGCTGGCTCGCTATCCCGCCCGGACGGCCCAGATTCGTCTGCGATTCAGGAGCAGCGGGATCGCACCGATGACGATGCCGCCCATCCCGACGACATTGGTGACCCAATCAAACGTCGGGATGCTGTATAGCGCGATGAAGAAGAGGAAAACCCCGCTTGCCGCTGGCCATAGCACATGGGTCACGGCAAGCCATGGTCCCTGCGTCAGTGTTTTGCGGTAGTACCAGCCGCAGGCAAGCCCGGTCAGTCCGAGGTAGAAGCAGATCTGGAAGCCGATCGCGGTAATCGAATCTTGCAGGATGACGTTGATGGTCGGCAGGTACGACGACATCAGTAACAGCGCGAGGCCGGCGATCCAGATAAAGAAAATCGCAATGTGCGGCGTTCGCCACCGGGGATGCAGACGTGCATAGCGCTCGTGCAGGGCGCCGTCGCGGCTCTTGGCAAAAAGCGTCCGTGTGAACTGAAGCATTTGCGTCTCGACCGTTCCTACAGTGCTCAGCAATACCGCGATGATCGCGACGTAGCCCCAGGTCGGCCCGAACAGCTTTTCCGCAATGGCGAAAATGATGTTTGTGTTGTAGTGCTGGATCTCGGCATCGGACAGACCGAGTAGCGTGATGACGATGAAGACAAGGAAAAACACCATCAGGAACACCATCGACCAGAAGGCGGCCCGACCAGGGGTGCGGTTCGAATCCCGCGTCTCCTCGCTGAGGTTCAGCGTCACATCCCAGCCGTAAAAGAAGAAGATCGCCACCAACGCACCGTTCGCGAACAGCTTTGGCGTGAAGGCGAAGGGCCAGAACCAGTCCCACGAGAACGGGTGCTGCGCCGCATGAGGAAAGACAAAGAAGCTCGCGACGATGATCGCGAGCAGGATAACGCCCTCGACAATCGTCATCAGGACCTGCACATAGCTGGTGAGCTTGATCCCCTTGACGACCACCGCACTGACGATCGTGAGCCATGCGGCCGCGATCAAGGTCACGTAGTGCACGTTATTCATCAGAGGACGATTAAAGATGAGCAGGGTGGCATTGGCCGCCGGAATCATGGCCGACACCATGAATACGCAACACAGCACCAAAAGCGCCCAGCCAGCGAAAAAGCCCAGTGAGCGTCCGAACACCATGCTGACCCACGAATAGGAGGTGCCGGCGCTTGCCAGAGCGCGGTTCATGTTGATGAAGGCATAGGCAATGCCAAACATGATGAGTCCGCACACCAGAATACTCGCCGGCGATAGCGTACCGGCCGTGCCGATAATGGTGGACGTGGTGATCTCGACGCTGTAAGCCGGCGCCGTGCCGGCGATGCCCATGATGACCGACTCGACGATACCCAGCGAATCGGCATTGAGCTTGGCGGGTTGATCCATGGCGCGACTCACGGTTGGCGTCGATGGATCGACTTTTACTCCGTCACGGCGCGGGATTCAAGCAGTAATTTTCGGGCCGGCCAAATCGAAAACTCGCACCGTCCGGTATCAAAACGTGTGGCGCACCCCGGCCATCACGCCCAACTGGTTGACCCCTGCATTCGGCGAAGCACCGGCGCCGCCCTGGCTCAAGGTGTAGGCCGCACGCGCGCTATTGAACAGATACCCGGTTTGCAGGTAGACGGCCGAGCGTCGGGAGAGCAGCCATGTGCCACGCAGCGCGGCGATCGTTCCGCGGGCGTCGTGTTGGGCATTGACGATGCGATACACGCCACCGTCGATCACATACTGCGGCGCCCACGTATATGACGCCGTCAGATAGAACATGTCCGAGTTGACGCCGGGCAGTCCCGCTGCGTCCGTGCTCACGCGGCGTCCGAGCCATCCGGCACCGACTTTCCAGTCGCCCCCTTTGACATAGCCGTTCAACTGGATGCGTGAGTCCGTCGCGCCGCTACCGGCAATCGCGACCGGGGCAACGCCGTCGAAGAAGTTCGCCGCCGCGCCCGGACCACCTCGCTGTTGATCGTAGGCGGCGGCCACCCCGAAAGCGGCCGTATCGTAGCGCAGCATGGCCGACCACTGGCGGCATGCCGGCGACCCGTTCGCGCCGGTGCCATTGCCCGCACAGGTGCCTTGCCCCGGCGAGTTGCCCGTTCCGGCGCTGTCGCGACCAAACGACCACGTCGCGCCGAACGTCAAGCCGCGCCACGTCCCCTTATACGCCACCGTGTTGTCGCTGCGGGCATTCGGGATGTACGCGTCGAACGAACCGAGCCCGCCGTAAATATCCGGCCCGAGTATGTCGGCGTCGGAGAGCGCCCAGAAAGTCATGGAGTACTGGCGCCCGAAACTCAGTGTCCCCCAGTCGTTCTGCAAGCCCACCCACGACTGGCGTCCGAACAATCGTCCGCCCTGATTGACGTCGCCCGCGCGCACATTGAACCCGTTCTCGAGCGTGAAGACCGCATGCAATCCGCCGCCGATATCCTCGTTGCCGCGTATGCCCCAACGCGACGGCATCGTTCCTGTAATGCCGGGAACGCGCCACAGGTTCTCGCCGGTCGGCCCGGCGTGCGTCACGAACTCGATGCCCGTATCGAGCACGCCGTAAAGCTGGATATTGGTCTGCCCGAATGCCGGGTTCATGCTCAGACAGGCGAGTGCCGTCGCCGTTACGCCGGCGAGGCGTACCGTTGTTACCTTCATTGCTGTCTCCTCAGTCGATGCCAGTGTGTCTGGTCTGTTGTGCCACCGCGCTCAGGCAGCGGCGGTATCGGGGGTGTCGGGGGTGTCGGTATTGCGAATGAAGTCTTCGGGGACGTCGGGCCCCCAGAGGTACAGCGAGTCTTCGGGGTCGAAGTCGCCGGCGGGCCATGTCTGGCCTTTGCCGACGTAGTCGATGTCGGCCGAGTACTCGCTGAACGATCCCCACGGGTCCTGAACGTAGTGAAAATAGTTCGAGCCGAGTACGTGTCGGCCCGTGCCCCAGCCGTGCCGATAGCCGGCTGCAGCCATCTGCGCGGCGCCATTGCCGACTTCGTCCAGACTTGCCACGTCCCATGAGCAGTGATGCCAGCCACGCGCATGGCTCTTTGCGAAGGCTACGAGATGGTGGTCGCAGCCATGGGGGGCGTGCGTGAAGGCGATGAGGTCCTGCGAACGGTCCGACAGGCGCAATCCGAGCGCGTCGCGATAGAACGCAAGGGCACGCAACACATCGGGCGTAAAGAGCAGCACATGCGACAAGCGCCGTGGGCGCACTTGCGCCACGTCATGCCGGCAATGTGTGCCTCGCGCACCGTTCGCACTCGAATTCAGCACGAAAGACGGCTTCGCGTCCGGCGACGTCTTCTCGCCAACGCGCACGCCGATCAGGCAGCCGTCGGGGTCAAGGAACCAGAAGCCGTCGTCGCGCACCCGCCCGGTGGCCGCCGCCAGTGACGACGGCCTGTCGGTGGGTGTCGCACCGGCTTGCGCGACCTGCGCGCGCAGCGCATCGAAATCCTCCGCAAAGCAGTGGAATTGCAGATACGCGAGCGATTTTCCAGCCGCCGGAAGCAAGCGAGCCCAGCGATGTCCATCCGTCGCGTAAAGGTCGAGTCCCCGTTCGGGGGCGATCGCGTCGCGCACGTCCAGGCCAAACGTCGTAAAGAAGTGCTGCGCTTGTGCCAGGGACGGCACATTGAGCGCGAAGTGATCGATGGAATGCACGGCGTACGGCGCGCCGGGCGATGGCGATGCAGTCATGACGTCCTCCGGGCAAAGGTCTGCCGGCGCCCCACGAGAAACACGGGCACCGGCATCAAGTGGCGATCAGACGCGCGACTTGCGCAGCGTCGCTTCGTTGGCAATGGCGTTGCGCAACAGGCCTACACGCTCGATCTCCACTTCACACACATCGCCTTCGCGCATGAGCAGCTTCGGCGTGCGTGCCCAGCCAATGCCGGACGGCGTGCCTGCGACAATCACGTCGCCCGGTTCAAGGGTGATGGCCTGACTGATGACCTCGATGAGCGTGGCGACATCGAACACCATGTCTTCGGTGCTGGCCGACTGCACGACTTCGCCATTGAGTCGTGTCTGTAACCGCAAGCCGCGCGCGCCTGCCGGCAGTTCGTCGGCCGTGACCAGGTCCGGGCCGAAGGCGCCCGTGGCATCGAAGTTCTTGCCCATGGTCCACTGAGGGGTCTTGAATTGGTATTCGCGAATCGACCCGTCGTTGAACACCGAGTAGCCCGCCACATGATGCAAGGCGTCTTCGTGGCGAATATGGCGGCCGCCGCGACCGATGACCACCGCCAGCTCGCCCTCGTAGTCGACGCCTTCGCTATCGGCAACGTCCGGCCGCACAATCGGCGCGTCGTGCGCAACGAGGCTCGTGTTCACGCGTGTGAAGAGGGTAGGGTAGTCGGGTTGTGCATACTGGCTCTCGGCCGAGTGATCGCGATAGTTCAGTCCCACACAAAGGATTTTCGGGGGGCGTTGCAACGGCGGCAGATATCGAATCACGTCGGCGCCAACGTAATGGGTCGACGTATTCGCCTGCGCAAATGCGAGGAGATCGACGCCGTCGGCCAACAGGTCTTCGAGGGCAAATTCGCCGAGCACGCGGATACGCTCGGCATCACGCACACCGAGACAGGACTTGCCGTCGAGTTCAAAGCTGACAAAACGCATGGTGGGCTCCAGATAGGGAAGGGGAAACTGTGGGTTGGCGATTGTGTGCGGCGGCGTCGTTACATGGACGCTTGCTGGCGGCGATAGCGCACACCGTTGGCGATCATCGCCATGCCGGCGATTACGGCTGGCAAGGCGAACACAAGGAACGACACCTGAACCGACGACATCGCGGCGAGCAGCACGCCACCCGTCATCGAACCGATGATCGATCCGACGCGTCCGATGCCGAGCGCCCAGCTCACGCCAGTCGCACGCGCCCCGGTGGTGTAGAACCCTGCAACGAGCACGTTGGCGCCGGTCTGCGCCCCCGACAGGCCGAAGCCGGCAAAGAACACCGTGATGAAAACGAGCGTGGCGGAATGCAGCGACATGCCGATAAGGGCAATGGAGACGGCCGCGACCGCGTAAGAGAACGCCAGCACGACAAATGGATTGAATCGGTCCATCAGACGGGCATTGAGCAATGAGCCGAGCGTGCCGCCGATGGGAAGCATCGCGCCCACCTGGGCGGCATGGGCCACGCCGATACCGCTTTCGGTGAGTACCGTCGGCAACCAACTGCTGATCTGGTAGTACACCCAGAGCGTGCAGAAGAACGCGAGCCACAGCAGCAGGGTGCCGGTGCGGTAGTGAGCGTTGAAGAGCGTCGCGACCGGACGCTCGACCGCTTTTGCGGCACCGCCCAGAACTTCGGCCGACGTCCGCGGCGCGCTGGCTTCCGCCTCGAAAGACGCCGCGCCGCGCTCGCCCAGCCGAACTAGCGTGCGCTGCATCTGTCGCGCGAACGCGGGCTTACCCACCATGAAGCGCAGCGACTCGGGCAACTGCCAGGCCACGATCGGTAGCAGGACGAGCGGCGCCAACCCGCCAAAGACGAAGACGCCTTGCCAGCCGAAGTGCGGAATCAGCCATGCCGCCACATAGCCGCCGCACGCAAGTCCAAGCGTGAAGCCGCAGAACATGAGTGTAACGAGCCATGCACGGTTATGTGCCGGGCTGTACTCGGAGGACAGCGTGATGGCATTGGGCATGGCGCCGCCCAACCCCGCGCCGGTCAGAAACCGCAGAAAGACCAACCAGCCCACCGACGGCGACCACGCGCACGCGAGGCTGCCGATAGCGAACAGAAACATCGAAATCAGAATGACGCGCTTGCGCCCGATTCGGTCGGCGAGCGGGCCGAAGAGGAAGCTGCCGACGGTCAGCCCGAACAGGCCCGCGCCGAAGACCGGACCCAATTGGGCAGGGCTCAACGACCATTGATGTTTGAGCAACGGTGCAACGTAGCCGACGCTGGCCACATCGAAGCCATCGGCAGCGACGACCAGGAAGCAGAGAAATAGCGTGAGCCGTTGCAGTGCCGTCATGGGCTCGCGCGTCTCGCGGCGCAAGACGGTATCGCCGGCCGAAGCCGTTCGCGACGTGGAATCTACGTACATCGTTGTCTCCTGAGGATATCCGGCGATAACGCCACCGGTCTGCGACTGCCAGCGTCTGTTGTCAAAGCGCGTGGCCGGCATGCCGCCGATAAAAGGCAATGAACGGAAGTGAAGTGGGCTAGCGTAGGCAGGTCATGAATTCAGGATCGGATCAGGCATCGGATTCGCGGATGGCGTGGCGGCTCGGGCCTCGAACGCATCGAGCGCCAGACACCGACGTGCTGCCATCACGAACGCGTCGTCGAGGGTGTCGCCACGCCACGCCACGTGAAGGTCCGGGCGAATCAGTACGTAGCTGCGCTCATAAAGACGCCTGAGTCGTGCAACGTCGGCAAGCGTCGGCATAACGACCACCACGTCCCCGAGCACGTCGCGGGCCGTTTGCACTGCGCTTGCCTCCGGGGTCTGCGCGTCAACGCAGAGCAAGGTGAACTGTTGCCCCATCGCGTCGTACAGCGAACTGCCGTCGGCAAGCCACGCATGAGGCGCACGATGTCCCGGGCGCGCACACGGCACGTAGAGATTGGCGTTGTCGGCAGGTGGGCTACCGGGTTCCGCGACCAGCAGCGGCGACGATTCATAGCGAGTACCCAAATGGACACCGGGAATCACAAACTCATGTCGCGCATGAAACGCGAGGTATTCGCCGACCGCGTGCCTTGCCGCATCGCCGTCCGGGCCTGGCTCGTAGGCTTCGCGGGGCAGGGCGACGTAGCCGATGCTGTCGGCAAAATTGCGCGCGAAGGCCGTATTGCGTTCTCCGGCCGGGCGGCGTTCGGCGTCGTAGCTCTGGGCGAGCGCTTCGCCGGCGTTGCCCCGCACAAGCGCGACGAGCTTCCATGCAAGATTGGCCGCGTCGTCGATGCCGGTGTTGTACCCGAGCCCGCCGGTCGGTGTGAACAGGTGCGCGGCGTCACCACAGAGAAACACGCGCCCGACGACGAGCCGCTCCGCGACCAGGGCGTGTCCGGCCGTCCATGCCGAGGCGCTCTTCACCTCGAACGGAATATCGGCGCCCAGCGCCTGAGCGATGCGGGAACGCACGACGTCGTCCGACGGCGTTTCGTCGTCGTGGCGTTGTACGTTCATGATGAAGTGACCCCGGCCGTCCACCGCGACGATCAAGGCCCGTTGCGTGGGACCGAAGGTCCAGTACTGCCATGCCGGCGCCTTGCCGCTCGCCTCCACCAGCGTGGGCGCGTAGAAGTACACGGCGTCCATCTGCCCCCCCATGAAGGCACGCTTCTCGCTGGCGACGCCGCCATAGCGAAGGCCCAGCGATCGCCGTACAAAGCTGCGTGGGCCGTCGCAACCCACGGCGTAGCGCGCTCGCACGCGGCGCACCTGCGCCGGGCGATCCGGCGTTTCCGATAGCGTGATGACAGCGCTGACTCCATCCGCGTCTTGCACGAGGTCGGTGACCGTTGCGTCGAAGTGCACGTTGCAGGTCGATTGGCGACGTGCGGCGTCAAGCAACACGGGTTCGATATAGAGCTGTGAACAGCGGTGCGGTGGCTCGGGGGTTGGCCATGTGAAGCTGTGCGCCTTGGCGTAGGCGACGGCGTCACGCGATGCCGGCTGCGAAAGCCGAGCCAGTTCGTGTCCCGAGATCGTCGTGAAGTAGGCCACGTCAGGGGACTGGTCCGGCGGCAGGCCCAACTGACGAATATGCGCGGATACGCCGATACGACGGAAGTGCTCCATCGTGCGTGCGCTGTTGGCGTTGGCCGCAGGGTGTTTGCTGGTGCCGGACTTGGCGTCGAAGACTTCGACCCGCAGTCCCTGTTGTGCGAGCGACGTCGCCAGAAATAAGCCCACCGGGCCAGCGCCCACGATCAATACATCGCAATCCATCACCGTCGTCTCCTGATACTTGCCTTTTTCACGTCTGTCGCGACGTGTTGATGCAAAGGTACGCGGCTGCGATGTATAAATCTATAAAATGGAAATCATAGAGATTATGAATTCAATGCATATCACATTCGCAACGCAACGGCGCGCAGACGCCATGAGGAGACACGCATGGAATACCCCGATCTGAATTTTCTCTACGTCGTCGAAGCGTTGATGGCAGAGCGCAGCGTGTCTCGGGCTGCCCAGCGTCTGGGGCTGACGCAACCGGCGGTGAGCCACGCGCTTGGCCGGCTGCGCACTCGATTCGGCGACGATCTGTTCGTGCGGGCGGGTGCTGTCATGGCGCCGACTCCGACCGGAGAGCGTGTGGCGGACGGTGTCGCCCGGGCACTGGCATTGATCCGACAGGACGTGCTCGATGCGCGTGCATTCGAACCGGCGGACACCCGTCGCACGTTCTCGGTGTGTTTGAGCGATATGGGCATGATCGTACTGCTGCCACGATTGCTCGCGGCGCTGGCCGAACATGCCCCGATGGCGACGTTGCGGCCCATTCAGGTGCCAGCGGCCGAACTCGGTGTGGCCTTACAGGATGGAGAACTGGATCTGGCGATCGGCTATCTCGACCGGATGGGTGAGCATCTGCATCAGCAACGACTCTTCACGCGCTCGCTGGTGGGAATCCGGCGGGCGTCGGCAAGCAAGAGAGGGCGAGGGGGAAGGGCAGCCCGCATGGATGCCGAGACGTTCATGAGTACGCGCCACGTGGTCGCGGCAACGCTGGCGATGACGAACGAGCTACTCGCCAAGGAGTTGCGCAAGCGTGGCACGCGCCTGAATGTCGGCGTGGAGGTACCGTATCTGCTCGCGGTGCCGAGTCTGGTCGCCAATTCGGACTTCATTGCGGTGATCCCGAACGAACTCGCGGATCTGTTCGGCAAGATGGCGCATGTCGACGCGTTTGACCTGCCCATCGCACTGCCGGACCTCACGGTCAGGCAATTCTGGCATCCCCGATTTCACAACGACGCCGCGCACCGCTGGTTCCGCAAGCTAGTCGCGGAAGCATTGCGTTGAACAATGCACGGTGCCGAGTGCGCAACATTCGGAGCATTCGCCGATGACGGCGAAATAAACGTATCACCACGCCCATTCCCACCCCATGGTTCCCAAGCGCGCCCCGTTCGGTCTGCGTTACAATTCGCCCCTCGCGCGGCTCGGGGACATGACGTCGTTTTCGATCCGCCGACCCTATGACACTTACTAGTCTGAAATATGGCAGGCGAGCACGTTAAAAGAATGCTCGCCCCGGGAGATTGATCGGTCTAGAAATCCAAACAGCATTTTTGAAGGTTTTCTATTCACATGACTCAAACGGACAACAAGCCAGCGTCTAAAGGTAGCGGCAAGCCCTTCTCCCGTCGCAAATTCATTGCGGCCGCTGTCGGCGCTGCCGCCGTATGGGGTGGATATTCCTACCTGTTCGGTAGCCAGTACCGTGCAGCCAAGGCGGATCGCAAGGTGGATGTCCTGCTCATCGGTGGCGGCATCATGAGCGCAACGCTGGGCGTCTATCTGTCTGAGTTGGAACCGAACTGGACGTGCGAGGTTTTCGAGCGCCTGGACAAAGTCGCAGAAGAAAGCTCGAACGGGTGGAACAACGCGGGCACCGGCCACTCGGCGCTTTGCGAGCTGAATTACACCCCGATGGACGACAAGGGCAACGTCCATATCACGCAGGCCATCGGCATCAACGAGAATTTCCAGATCTCTCGCCAGTTCTGGTCGCATCAGGTGCGCCAGGGCGTGCTGGGCAATCCGCGCGAATTCATCAATTCGACGCCTCACATGAATCTGGTTTTCGGCGAAGAAAACCGCGAGTTCATCCGTAAGCGCGTGGAAGCGTTGAAAGCGTCGCCGCTGTTTGCCGGCATGGAAATGACGACCGATCCGGCAAAGATCGCGGAGTGGATTCCGATCATGATGGAAGGCCGCAAGCCGGAAGAGGTTGTGACCGCGACGCGCTCACCGCTCGGTACCGACGTCAATCTGGGCGAAATCACGCGCCAGTTCTACAAACACCTCGGTGGCAAGGCGGGCGTGAAGGTCACGACCGGATACGAAGTCCGTTCGATCACGCGCAACGAGGACGGCACCTGGCGCGTGTCCGCGTTCGATACGAACGACAGCTCGAAAATTCAGACGGTGGATGCCCGCTATCTCTTTATCGGAGCTGGCGGCGCGGCATTGCCTCTGCTGCAACTGTCCGGAATTCCGGAGGCGAAGCAGTATGGCGGCTTCCCGGTCGGCGGCGAATTCCTCGTGACGGACAAGCCCGAGATTGCTTCGCGCCATTTGGCGAAGGTCTACGGTCTTGCAGATACCGGCTCGCCCCCGATGTCGGTTCCCCATCTGGATACCCGCGTGCTCGACGGCAAGAAGGTGATCCTCTTCGGACCGTTTGCGACATGGTCGAGCAAGTTCCTCAAGAACGGCTCGTACTTCGACCTGGCAAAAGCGACAACGCCCTCGAACGTCATTCCTCAGTTGCAGGTCGGTGTCCATGAGTTTGCGCTGGTGAAGTATCTGGCGGAGCAACTGTCGTTGTCGCAATCGCAAAAAATGGATGCGCTGCGTCACTACATGCCGGAAGCCAAGGACGAAGACTGGCGTCTGTGGGAAGCCGGGCAACGTGTGCAGATCATCAAGAACGATCCGGAGAAGGGCGGCATTCTGAAGCTCGGCACGGAAGTCGTGGTGTCGGAAGACCGCTCGGTATCCGCGCTGTTGGGCGCGTCGCCGGGCGGTTCGACCTCGCCGGCGATCATGCTGTCCTTGCTCGAACGCGTTTTCCCCGATCAGATGAAAACGCCTGCCTGGCAGCAAAAGATTCGCGAGATCGTGCCGAGCTACGGCAAGAAGCTCCACGACAATCCGCAGTTGCTGGCAACGGAATGGGCGAACACCGCTGAAACGCTGCAATTGGCTATCGCTTCACCGAGTCTGGACGGCTTCGTTCCGAACACCGCCCCTGTGCAGAATCCGGGCGTCGTGAAGAAGGTGCCCGATATGGCGCTGTAAGTTCGGCGCGGCAAGCGCACACGGTCCGTGGCAAATGGCAGGCGGGCCGTACGGCACAAAAAAGGGTTACGCGTTTTTTCGTAACCCTTTTTCATTTCTATCGTCCGAACGTGTTTCATTTAGGTCGCGTGAGAACTACCTGTTACACTGCGTAGGCTCGCGAGACGCCTCAGCTCCAGTCATCCGGTGACCATAGCTTGTATTGTGCGACCCACGGTCAGTATCTCAAGCGAAAACATCCCCACGAAGCCATGACCGTCCATAGGTCACCGGCCAAGCCTCTGAATTCGCGCTCCCAACGTTGGCCCCCATAGGGAACACGCCTTGAAACGCCTTGGCTTTGCGCTCATCGTGGCGTTGCTGCGCGCATTTTCCGTACTTCCCTATCCATTGGTCGCAAGACTCGGGATGGTTGTCGGCACGGTGCTATATGCGCTTCCGAGCCGCCGCAAGCATATTGTTCTCGTGAACTTGCGCCTTTGCTTTCCCGACAAGACCGCCCTAGAGCACCAGAATCTCGCCAGAACTCACTTCCGGCATGTGATGCGCAGCTATCTCGAGCGGGGAATTCAGTGGTTTGGCAGCGCGCAGTCGATCCAGGATATCGTCCAGCTCGACAGCAAGATCGATCTCAACGACCCTAATGCGCCGCCTACCATCTTCATGGGATTTCACTTCGTGGGTATCGAGGTGGGCTGCATGCTCTACTCAACGCATCTGCCTGTGGCGTCGTTATACACGCGTATGTCAAGCACGGCCCTGTGTGACCTGGCCAAACGCCAGCGAGGCCGGTTCGGCGCCGAGATGATCGAACGCGCGACCAGCGCGAAGAAGATCGTGGGACTGCTGCGCTCCGGCAAACCGGTCATGATCGCCGCAGACATGGATCAGGGCGTCGACAACTCCGTGTTTGTTCCGTTCTTCGGCGTTCCCGCGTGTACGCTCACGGCCGTTTCACGTCTCGCCAAACTGGGCCGCGCGCGGGTGGTGCCGTTCGTGACGGAAGTGCTCCCGGATTATCAAGGGTACAAGCTGACGATTTTCGAGCCACTCGCAGGCTTCCCGTCGGGAAGCGATGAGGTCGACGCCCGCCGCATGAATGCGTTTCTCGAGGAACAGATCGTCAAATTCCCCGAGCAGTATTACTGGGTGCACCGACGCTTCAAGCACCGGCCATTGGGTATGGCACCCGTTTATTGAAGTGCAGGGCGGCGACGCCCACCACACCCGATCAAAAGACAACGCCGGACTTTCGAGTCCGGCGTTGTCGCATCTATAATTCTTTTCTGATGCCAAAGTAGTTCTCGCTATTAAAGTAGCGACAACTACTCTGAACAAATTTCACCTTTCCCTCAGGCCGGTACTCGTTGGGTGCTTGTCAATATTAAACTCGGGCTTTACTTCTCTAATAATAACAATCCCCCGACTTCCTCCATCCGCACTTGGTTGACACATTGCACGATGAAGATTTGCGAGAGGAATCCACGGCTTTTCCGGATATTTATAATTTGCGGTTTCCCCGAGATGAATGTGCATCTCGCCTTCAACTTCTTTTGATCCCAAAATATGACCAAAATGACCGCCATTTCCTGGAGGATTGTACAGCGATGACGTTCCGAAATTAATCAACAAGCGATCATTATTTTCATTTTTAATTATATTTTTCAGTTCTTGCGTGGATATATTTCCAGAACGAACTGCCGTTGCGGTCCATGCAACCCCCGTTGATTTGAAGATTTTATTGGCCAGATCTGCCAATTCGCTTACACTCATCCCGCCAGTAAAAAATCTACTCTTTTCTTCTTGAGAAATCTCCTCGCCGTCTATAAGGGAAATGAATTTTTCAAGTGCAGTTTTTCTAGAATCGAATGGTTCCGGGAGAATATCATTCGTCGCTGAGAAAAAAGCTGTCACATTGCAGCTGCTCGATGTTGGTTGGGTATGATGAGGAGGAGGCGTCACGCTGCCTGTAGCCAAGAACTTCCCCTTAGGTTCTATTGAAAATTCTCGACTTTGAGAGTTTTTTATTTTCAATAAATCAGTTCTTATCTTGTTAAACTCTTCTTGGTTGCTTCTCCACAACAAATGAGAAGTTTGGTTGGATTCACTTTGCCTTTCTACACCTACATTGCCGGGGACAGACGAGGCTCGTCTCATGCTACTGCTCACATCTATCAGGCGCCGAAACGCATCGTGGCCATGCCCCTCGTGCCGAGAAGGTGAGAGATCGGTGTTGGATACGCTGCGAAAGCCATAAGGGATTGCAGTTGCGCCCGAGAACATTTTATCTCCGTGTTGATGAACATATCGGACCTGATTAATTTTCTCACCAGGCCATTGTTCGCAGAATGTTGGCGCATAAGCAATCTCCATAATTGCAAAAATTAGCCCCAATGAGGGGCGGCAGTTGGGGGAGGGATTCTGCCGCAAAGACGGCGCAGTTGTCGGATACAAAGTAGGGTACTTGCCGCTATTCTGAAAAACCAATAAAAGCAATCACTTAAGAATTTAATAACGGCATCGGCACCCTAACTTTTGCCACATCAATGTGGACATAATTTAAGTGCGTTTCTGTGGCGCGACAGAAAATAGGTGCAAAACGGTCGCGTACTCTGCCGTGGGTGATTCAGGACTCGTCGACGCCCGCACGGCAACTGCTGGCATCAGCGTTCGCCCACGAGACACTGCCATTGCCTGCAATCGTCGTCGGTCTACATGCCCCTCAGCCTGGTGTGCCACGCGGACATGGTCGGCGTGCTCCCACGCGCCATGATCGACACCCTGGTTGACCTGGCGCGCACCGAACGTCAGTCGGCATTTGCGGCGGCCTGACGCTCGCGCACAACACCGCGTGTCGAGCGTGCGTGGCACGCCTCAGGGTATTTGCCAGTTCGAGGTGACGATTCCCGGATAGTGGAATCGCCGCTTCATCGCCCGCGTTCCCCCTCTGCGTCGCCTTCGTTTCCGTAGCTAACATCCGCTTCCGCCAAACCAAGAATGGAGACACAAGGCAATGAAGCAGAAGCTACTGATCGCAATCGCCGGCACCGTGGTATCAGGCGCGTCGTTCGCACAAGGCAGTGTGCAGATTTATGGCGTCATCGATGCCGCCTACACCTACGTCAACAACTCGGGCGGCGGCTCGCTCAATGCGCTGAGCGCGGGGCCGCTCAAGGGCAACCGCATCGGCTTCACGGGTACGGAAGATCTGGGTGGCGGCCTCGCCGCCGTATTCCGCCTCGAAAACGGCTTCTCCGTGCTCAACGGCTCACTGGGGCAGGGCAACGCGATGTTCGGGCGTCAGGCGTATGTCGGGCTGTCGTCGAAGTCGGCCGGCACGGTAACGCTGGGCCGTCAGTACGACTCGATGGTCGATTACGTCGGTGTGCTCAAGGCGGGTGGCGATACCGCCGGTGCGTACGCCAACCATCCGGGCGATATCGACAATACGGGCAACAACTACCGCGTCAACAACGCGATCAAGTACGCGAGCCCGAATTACAGCGGCCTGTCCTTCGGCGGCGTGTTCAGCCCGGGGGGGGTGGCGGGCAATGGGCGCAGCAAGCGCATCTTTTCGCTGGGGGCCGGTTACAACAATGGTCCGCTGCAACTCGGCCTGGCGTTCGTCAACGCCCAGGATCCGAACTTCTCGTACTACGGCAACAACCCGAATTCGAGCACGACCGGCAACAACATGAGCACGCCGCCGATCTTCTCGGGCTATGCGTCTGCCGGCTCGTTGCAGACCATTGGTGCGGCCGGTGCGTACAACTTTGGCGGCTGGATTGCCGGCGTGATTTATACCAACTCGCAACTCAAGTCGCTGGGCAGCGAGGCAGGACTGAACCCGCGCGGTTACTCGGGCAACGCCGTGTTCAACACGGTGGAACTGAACCTGCGCAAGTTCCTGACGCCGTCGGTACTGTTCGGCACGTCGGTGCAGTACACGCGCGCCAATCAAGTGACGGGCAACGCGGGCGGCGGCAGCTACGTGCAGGCCAACGCCGGGTTCGACTACTTCCTGTCCAAGCGCACCGACCTGTACGCCGTGGGCATGTGGCAGCGCGCCAACGGCTACGATTCGACCGGCGGTCGTGCCGTGGCGTCGATCTTCGGGTTTACACCGTCGACGACGAATACCCAGATGGCACTGGCCATCGGCATGCGTCACGCGTTCTGACGCAGTCCCGCATGCTGGTACTGGTGCGGTGCCATCCGGCCGGTACCTAGTACTACAAGAAGGTATTTGGGCGGAGGATACGCCCTGAAAGCCTGCCGGCACCCCTGCGGCGCCGGCGAAAAGAAAGACAGTTTCGGAGACAGATTGTGAAGTACAAAAAGTATCGGAAAACCATCCTGGTGATGTTGCTGCTCGCCATGGTCATCAATTACATCGACCGCGCTGCGCTGTCGATCGCCATGCCCTTCATCACGAAGGACTTCCATCTGACGCCGGGCGAGAAGGGGTTGATCTTCAGCGCGTTCTCGGTGGGCTACGCATTGTTCAATTTCCTCGGAGGCTACTTTGCCGACCGCTTCGGCGGCAAGCGCGTGCTGAGCGTATCGATGGCCGGCTGGTCGCTCGCCTGCGGCCTGACGGCGGCCGTCTCGGGCTTCTGGTCGATGCTTGCGGTTCGTATCGCATTCGGCGCAGGCGAAGGGCCGAACTCGGCCACGGCGAACAAGGTGGTCAATACGTGGTTCCCGATCAAGGAGCGCGCCAGCGCTGCGGGCATCAACCAGGCGGGCGGCCCGATCGGTGGCGCCATCGCGGGGCCCGTGATCGGCTTTCTGGCCCTGTCGTTCGGCTGGCGTGCGTCGTTCCTGGTGATGGCCGTGCTCGGTCTGGCGTGGGCGATCGCATGGCATCGCCTGTCGGCCGAGACGCCGGCGCAGCATCCGAAGGTCGGCAAGGAAGAGCTTGCCGAGATCAACGAAGGGCAGGAAGTGGTGGTGGCTGCCGAGGGCGCCAAGGTGTCGATCCTGGAGGTCATTACGACCCGGGCCGTCTTGATGACCGGCATTTCGCTGTTCTGCTACAACTACATCCTCTTCTTCTTCATCACGTGGTTCCCGAGCTATCTGGTCGATGCCAAAGGCATCAGCCTGAAGGACATGAGTCTCGTCAGTTCGTTGCCGTGGGTGACGGGTGCGCTGGGGTTCCTGTCGGGTGGCTTCCTCGTCGATGCGATCTTCCGCCGCACGGGCAAGCAGATGTTTTCGCGCAAGGTGGTGTTGGTGACGTCGCTGCTGATTGCCGCGGTGTGTATCGGCCTGACCGGCGTGGTGCAGCAGGCGACGACGGCGGTCGGCGTGATGACCGTGGCCATCGGGTTCCTGATGCTTGCGGCGCCGGCTTACTGGGCGATCATTCAGGACAGCGTGCCCCGCAATCAGGTCGGTACTGCCAGCGGCTTCATGCACGGCTTGGCGAACGTGTCCGGCATTGTCGGTCCCGCCGTCACCGGCTTCATCATCCAGGGCACCGGCAGCTATGCCAGCGCCTTCGTGCTGGCGGGCGGTCTGGGCATCGTCGGTGCGACGATCCTGGCGCTGTTCGTGGGTGGTCGCTCGGGCCGGATGCCGTCGCCGTCGCTGGCGTAAGGCCAATATCGACGGGCGTGGCGCCCGCCAGTTGAGTCTCTCCAAAGTGGTTGCTCAGACGCACGTTCCCTGCCGGGGATGTGCGTTTTTTTATGGGGGGGAGGGGACATCGAGTGCAGCGCCGGTCGCTCATTCGCAACACATTGGGCGCCAATAAAAAGGGCGTTCCGTGATCGGAACACCCTTCGTGCTGCTGCCTGCCGGCGCCCTGGCGGCAGCGCCGCTCAGGTCGATGCTTACGCCGTGCGCAGGAACTTCGCGACCACGGCTTCGTCCGGTTCCAGTCCGATACCGGGGGCATCGCTGACGCAGAACGTGTGACCATCACGGATCGACGACAGATCAATCAGCCAGGCTGCCGGGTCGACGTACAGATATTCCACCTGCATCGTGTCGCGGAAGGCCGTAGCGAGGTGCAGCGTCGCGAGGAAGCCCGGACCGAAGTAGGGGCTGTGCGGGAGCACGCCAAGCTTGGCCTCGCGAGCGATGCCCATGATCTCGACGAACTCGGTGATGCCGCCGACCTTGCTCACGCTCGGTTGCAGATAGTCCACGGCGCCCGCCGCAGCGGCCTGGCGGAATTGCATGGCCGTGCACCAGTTCTCGCCAGCCGCGAGCGGTACACCCGGGCCGCGAAGGCTGGCCAGCGTGGCGAAGTCTTCCGGCGGGAAGATCGGCTCTTCCAGCCATTCGATGCCGCCCAGCGCATTGAGACGTTGCAGATTGGCACGGGTCGTCTCCGCATCCCAGGCGCAGTTCACGTCGACGGAAATCGACGCGCGGCCATTGACCGTTGCATGGCAGGCCTCGATCACCGGCATGGCGATCTCGTGCAGCTTGATATTGCGGAAACCTTCGGCGAGCGCGCGCTCGCAGACCGTCGCTGCCACTTCCGGATGGCCATAGCGCGTCATGCTCGCGTACGTGGTGAGCGTGGCGGGCGCTTCGCCGCCCAGCAGCCGGTACAGCGGCACGCCGGCACGTTTGGCTTTCAGATCCCACAACGCCATGTCGACGCCGGAAATCGCGAACATCGTGATGCCATAGCGCCCGAAGATATGCAGCAGCTTTTGCGTCTGCCGGGTCCAGGCCTCGACCGATTCAACCGTCGCGCCCTCGAGCAGCGGCTTGATGCGCGTCTCGATCACGCTGCGCGTGGCCTCGGGAACGAAGTAACCGAAGCCTTCGCCCCAGCCGACGTTGCCGTCGGTATCTTCCACCCGGACCAGCACGGTCTCGAACGACCGCCAGGCCGACGGCGTGATGCCGAGCCCGGCGCCGCCGTCGTCGAACGGAATCTCGACGATGCGTGTCTGCAATGATTTGATTTTCACGACGGCACCCCGACCACCAGCGGCTTCGGCACATACGGCCCGCCCACATGATCGGGGCCGCTCGAGGCCGGCATCTGCGCGCGCGGCACAAATTCGGGCGACAGGTTGTCGCTGGCATCGTCCTGCGGCACGTAGCCCAGCTCGACGGCGCGACGGTTCTCGAAGAACGGGGCGGGACAGCGCGACACGCCGTAGACCACGTCTGCGCCGATATCGGCATGCTCCAGCCCGATGCGAACGAGCTGGGCCATGTCGCGTCCGCTCACCCAGATATGCTGACGGCGGCCATCGGCCACTTTCAGATCGGCATTGCCGATGCGGATCGACAGGCTCTTGATGCCGTGACGATGCGAGTACAACGCACAAGCCGCCTCGCCGAAGACCTTGCTCAGGGCATAGAAGCCATCGGGCGCGACCGGGGCGTCGTCACCCGCAAAGCCGTCGATGCGATGGTGGCCGACGGTGTGGTGGCTGCTGGCGAAGATGAAACGCGAAATGCCGAATTCCCGGCAGGCGTCGAGCAGATAGAGCTGCGCGCGGTAGTTGGCGTCGAGCGTGGCTTCGAACGTGATGTCGAGGCTGTAGCTGCACGCCAGATGCAGGATGCCGTCGACGCCTTGCGCGGCGCGACGCACGGTATCGGCTTCGGTGATGTCACCGACGATCACGCTTTCGTTTTCCGCGAGATCGAGCGGTTCGCGCAGGTCCATCAGGCGCAGATGATAATGCTCGCGCAGCCACGGCCGTACACGGGCCGCCACGCCACCGGCAGCGCCGGTCACCAGCAGGGTTTTCATGTGAGGTGTTTCCTTTCAGACAACGCTTTCGTTCTGTACACGGCCTCGTGCTTTGCCGGGGCGTGCAGTCTCCATGCCATGACGGCCGGCCGCGGCCCTACTGTAACGCGAAGGCGATCGCCGGCCGTCAATCTCCGATTCAGGCCGTCGTGTAGTCGACTGCCACCCACTCGAAGTAGGGTTTGAGGTCTGCCACCAGCGCCTGATGCGCCGGGTGCGGCAGATAGCGGGCTACCGCATCGGCGTCGTCAAACACCGACTCCAGCAGGTAGTCCCAGCAAATCGGACGATCTAGTTCGTTCGCCGACACACGCCATTCACGCACGAAATCGATCTCGCGCTCGAGGTTGCGCATGCGAACGATCAGCGCCTGCTCGCGTTCGAGATCCTTCTCGATGTGCGGATGGCGGCGGAACATCACGACGTGTTTCATCATGCCGGCAGCCCTCCACGACGGGCGTCGAGATACCAGTCCGGC
Organism: Pandoraea fibrosis; assembly: GCF_000807775.2. Lineage (NCBI taxonomy): Bacteria > Pseudomonadati > Pseudomonadota > Betaproteobacteria > Burkholderiales > Burkholderiaceae > Pandoraea > Pandoraea fibrosis. The sequence continues at coordinate 3,536,329 of NZ_CP047385.1, forward strand.
GCGTCCTGCAGGGCCACGGGACGCAGGAAACGCTCGATGGCCGCATAGCCGACCGACGTCGACTGCGGGTGCGTCGATGCGGGCCACGGGCCGCCATGCTGTTGCGCGTGGCACACGGCAACCCCCGTCGGGACGCCGCCGAACAACACGCGTCCGCCGATCTGCTCAGCCGCTGCGGCCAGTGCACGGTGCTGCGCCGTGTCGTCGAGCGCGCCCCAGAGCGTGACGGTCAGCGTGCCTTCGACCGCGGCGAGCACGCGCAGCAGGTCGTCATGTGACTTGACGCGCACCACCAGGGCGGCGGGGCCGAACATCTCCTCGCGCAGCGCGGGCTGGGCCAGGAAGGCGTCGGCATCGATCTCGTACAGGCGCGGGGCCGGCGTCGCGGTATCGGCGCCGGTGCTCGGCGCCAGTCGGGTGCGCACACCCGTTTGCGAGGCAACGTGGGCGCTGGCGGCTTCAAACCCGCTGCGTATGGCGGGCGTGAGCATGCGGTGCGGGGTCTGGCTGGCCAGCGCGGCGGCCAGGTCGACGACGAACTGTTCACCTTCCTTGTCGTCCGACACGAGCAGCAGGCCCGGGCTCGTGCAGAACTGACCGCAGCCCATCGTGATGGAAGCGGCCAATGCCTTGGCCGGGGCCTCGGTGCCATCGGCCAGGGCGGCGGGCAACACGACCAGCGGGTTGATGGAGCCCAGCTCGCCGAAGAACGGGATCGGTCGCACACGTGCATTGGCGGCGCGCCAAAGGGCTACGCCGCCCTGATAGGAACCGGTGAAGGCGACCGCAGAGACGACCGGGTGGCTCACCAGATGGGTGCCGCCTTCGCGCGAGGTCTGGCCGACGAAGGTCAGCACGCCTTCGGGCAGGCCTTGTGCGCGCACGACGTCGGCCGCCAGCGCAAACACGCGGCGCGACAGTTCCGGGTGGCCGGCGTGCGGCTTGACGATGACGACGCAACCGGCGGCCAGTGCCGCGGCCGTATCGCCGCCGAGCACCGAGAAGGCGAACGGGAAGTTGCTGGCGGAGAACATCGCCACGGGCCCCAGCGGTGCGAACACGCGGGTGAGGTGCGGGCGACCGGCGGGCGGTGCGCCGGCGACGGCCGCATCGTCAATCTGATGGAACGGTACGCCCCGCTCGACATCGTCGGCAAAGCCGCGCAGTTGATAGGCAGTGCGGGCGAGTTCGCCCGTCAGGCGGGCCGTACCGAGACCGCTCTCTTCGTCGGCGAGGGCGATCAGGGCAGGGGCTTGCGCTTCGAGCGCGTCGGCCAGTCCGCGCAGCAGTCGTGCGCGGGTCGACGCGTTCGAGGCGCCATACACCGGCTGGGCGGCGTCGGCGAGTGCGACAGCGTGATCGATGGGCGCGAAGGCGCCGTTATCCAGTTGGCTCACGATTGCGGCTCCAGATGGTAGCCGCGGCCACGGTAGTCGAAGGCGACCAGCTCGTTGATGGCCACCGACTTGTCGGCCGGCGATGCGTAATAGGCGCGAATTTCCTTGATGCGACAGGTGTCGGCGTCGAACACGTACCACTCGTCGCCGCGCAGTGCCGTGCCTTGCCTGGACTTCCAGTGCGTCCATTCGATGACGGCTTCGTGGGAGTCGTGCGAGACAAGAATCTTCTCGATGGTCCACTGCGAGCCCAGTTCGGCCACGCACCATTGCCACTTGCGGGCGATGGTGCCGGCGCCAACCCACGGCACCTCCGGCAGGCCGGCCGGGAAGTAGTGAACGGCGTCGGGCGTGAAGCACGAGACGAGCTTGTCGTAGTCGGCTTCGTTGCAAGCGTCGAAGTAGCGGCGAATCAGCGCCGCATATGCTGCTTGGTCGATGTTTGCCATCGAGGGGGTCTCCTGGGTGGGCGCGCGACGCACCTGTGCCGCGCGCATGGGAACACGTCGTGAGTGTAGAAGCCGCATCGTCGGGTGTCGGCCTCCCCAAGAGGCGCGGCATCCACTCAGTTCCAGCATCTGGGACCCTTTGCGGCACGAGGTACGCGGACGTGATTTCCCGCCTTATGGGCGCGGTGCGGCCACCCATTGCAACCGGGTCGTGGCCTGTGCCGACTCACCAGGCCCCAGCACCAGCATTCCCGTTTCAGTTTCGCCTTGTGCGGCCAAATTGAAGCCGTTGGCCACGTGGCTGACCGGCTCGACGCAAAGATAGGGCGCGCCGCGCGGCACGAAAGCGATCAGATGGGTCAGCGGCGCGTCGGCGTGCATGGCGAGGTGTCCCGAATGGCGGGATACGATGGCCGGGCCGGTCCATTCGCTCGCATAGATGACGCAGTCGGCGGTTTGCCAGTCGGCGGCGCCGAGTTCGGTGGGGGCGCTCTGCTGCTGCCGTGCGCCGGTAGGCACGAACTTGTCGTCGAGCTGCCAGTGGGTGGATGCGTCGAAGCGGATGCCGGCGTGGTCATCGGCCACCAGAAACGGATGCCATCCAAGACCGGCCGGCATCGGCCTGGTGTCGGCGTTACGTACCGAGAGGTCGACGTGCAACGTAGCGCCGTCGAGGCGGTAGCCGAGGCTGGCATCGAAGGCCCACGGCCAGTGTTCGCCGTCATAGTGCAGCGTCAGTATGGCGTGCGTAGCGTCATGTGACTCGACCTCCCATGCACACAGATGGCTGTTGCCGTGCAGGGCGTTCGGCAGATCGAGCGGGTGCGGCGGCAGGTCGTGCGTCGCGCCGTCGAAACGGAGCCGGGCGCCAGCGATGCGGTTGGAGTACGGGATCAGCGGATAGGCGCCGGCTTTGGGCCAACCGTGCGCGGGCGCTTCCCATCGGTCCAGTGGCACGATCAGGTCGGTGCCGTTGGCGACGGTGCGCAGATGCGTCAGTCGGCCGCCAAGTTGCGGGGCGATGCGCGCGTACAGCACATCGTTGGAAAGCGTAAGGCGAAATGCGTCGTTCATGAGCGAGGCCAGGCGGATAAGCGGGGAGGATTTCGACCGGCGCAGCGGCGTGGCCAACGGCGGTCAGGCAAGCGGTGTCAGGTGTCGATCCGCAGGCGCAGCAGCCTGCCGGACAGCGGTGCGCTCGCCAGCGATTCGATCGGCTGGTGATTGCGGTCGCTGGTGATGAACAGCGAGGCGTCGGTGTCGCTGCGCACGAAGGCGAGGCCGGTCGGGGCGGCGACGGGCAGGCTGACGATGCGATCGACGGCCCCGTCGGCGTTGAAGCGCATCAGGCTCCAGCCATCGCGCAAGGCGACCCAGATGCCGTCGCGATCGTCCAGCGCAATGCCGCACAGCCGGCCGGAGCCGGGTGTCATCGAGGCGAAGCGGCGTACGTTGCTGCTACTGCGCTGCAGGGTGTAGATCGCACCGGCCGACGAGCTGATGACGTAGGCGGTCGTGCCGTCGGCAGACCAGGCCATGGCGTCAATGGTCTGCTGGAACGGCCAGCGCGCCTCAAAGCGTTGTGCAGCGTTGATGAACCCGAGATGGCCGGCGCCGTCGCGTTGCAGCCATGCCCAGGTCATGCCTTGAGCGTCGGTACACAGCAGCTTCATGGCGGGGTCGTTCCAGGCGCTGACGCCTTCCTGCGTCGATACGCTGCCGTCCGCCGCGATGTGCAGGCAACGAGCTTCCTGAGTGACGAGCAGCCCTTCCGGTCGCAGTTGCATGCCGGTGATCGGGCCGTCCAGTTGGGCGACGATGCGGTTGTGGGTGCCGTCGAATGCGTACACCGCAGGCGCCAGCGTATCTGCCCAATACAGCGAGTTCTGTGCCGACGCCCAGAGCGGGAAGGCGCCGTGGAAGGCCCAGCGATCGCCGGCGGGGGTGACTTCCTCCTGTTCCGGCGCGACGCGCGGCGCTTCGAGTTGCGCGCCGACGCGTCGCGCGGCTTCGGCGAGTTCCGGGCCGAGCAGTTCCAGCCGCTGCATCGACATCCGGTAAGCCGGGCCGGCCACGCTCAGCGCGCCACGAACCCGACCTGCCATGTCGACGACCGGCGCGGCGACGCAGCGCACGCCCAGCACGATCTCCTCGTCGTCGATGGCGTAGCCGCGTGCCGAGGTGATGCGCAATTCGACCTGCAGCCGACGCCGATCGGTGATGGTGCGCGGCGTGAGCGCCGTCATGGTAACGCTGCGCAGCAGGGCGTCGCGTTCCTCACGGGACATGCGCGAGAGGATGGCCTTGCCTTGGCCGGTGCAGTACACGGGCTTGCTGCGCCCGAGTGCGGCCGAGGAGCGTTGGGAATGCGCGCCGTCGCAACGTTCGAGCGAAATGACCTCGTTGCCGTCGAGTGCTGCCAGGTAGGTGGTCTCGCCGGTCAGGTCCCGTAGCGCACGTAGTTCCGGCGTGGCGGCGGCGACCAGGTCCGGCATGAGATAGGAGTTGCGCACGAGTTCCAGATAGCGGAACCCCAGGCGATAGACGCGGTGACTGGCGTCGCGTCGCAGCAGGCCGTGTTCGATCAGTGTTGCGAGAATGCGGTAGAGCGTTGTTTTGGGAAGTCCTGCGAGCTCGAGCAACTCGGCATTCGTCATGCCCTGAGGGGATGCGCCGACCAATTCGAGCACCGTCAGGGCCTTGCCCAGCGATGCGGTTCCGTCTCCGATTGCCACTTTTCCACCTTTTGGAATTCAAGCGCCGCGTGCGGCGCGGGTGTCGTTTTTTGATGATTACTTTAGCAGTAGGATCGATTCCATCGCGACGTCACTGTCGCGGAAGTCCCACATGTTGGAACTTTGGCTGATTTATTTTTATTGACAGGGAATTGACGTGACCATCCACCAATATTCGGACGGACTCGACCGCGAGATCGATCGCGGCGTGCATGTGAGTGACGAGACGCTGGCGCGCCTGGCGAAGGTCAGCAGCGGGTCGCTGACGACGCAGCTCTTCAAGCGGGGCTTTCGTCAGCCGGCGCTGGTGGGATTGCGCGCGCTGAACCATGAGGTCAAGCCGTTTGCCGGGCGGGCGTACACGATGCGCTTCATTCCGGCGCGAGAGGACATCGACACCTACGGCACGATGACCACCAAGCCGAACGGCGACAACCTTCAGTGGCAGGGTGTGGAGCAGGTGCGTGAGGGGGATGTGCTGGTGATCGACAGCCGCGACGATCCTCGTGCGGCGTCGGCGGGCAATATTTTGGTGACGCGTCTGTTGGCGCGCGGTGCGCGTGCGATCGTCACCGACGGTGCGTTGCGGGACGGCTCGGAAATCGCGGCGATGTCGCTGCCGGCGTATGCGCGTGAAGTGACGGCGACGACGCGCATTTCGTATCATCACGTGGCGGATCTGCAGGTGCCGATCGGGTGTGCGGGTGTCGCGGTGTATCCCGGCGATGTGATCGTCGGTGACAAGGATGGTCTGACCGTCGTGCCGGCGCATCTGGCCGAAGAGTTGGCTGAAATCTGCGAGAAGCAGGACGACATCGAGCACTACCTGGCGATGCGCATTGCGGGTGGCGAGCCGCTGTGGGGCGTGTATCCGCCGAGCCAGCAGTCGTATGCCGACTATGAAGCGTGGGTGGCCGCCGGACGTCCGGCACTGGAGAAGAAGTTCGGTTAAGTCGGCGCCGACGGAAAACGTCCGCAGTCGCGATGGCAGGGAAAGAGGCCGGAACCCTTCAAGGGGCCGGCCGTTTTACGTTCCCAGTTTACCGCGCACGCTTATCCGACGTTACGTTTCATTTAACATAATGTACATTATGCGAATAATGGCGATCCTGACGTGTCTGGAAGCCGCCGGATATGCGTGTCATAACGGGGTGGCGTATCCGTCGGTACCTGGCACCGGAAAACCTACTCGCGTCTAAAACCTAGAACGGCCCGTCCTATTGGATTGCCTGGCACCAAGGGGTTCGGCATCCAGGCCGTACTGACGACGAGCGTGTCCCCGTCGAGTTTGTAGACTCGTTCCTGCTCAGTGCCATTCCAGGCTTCATTCCAGGAGGCATCAATCTTTGTGATGAATCTATCTCCGTCTATCCGATATCGCCCGGTGTAAGCCACCGCCGTGCGGAACAGTTCGGCCAGTTCAGCATCGGTACTCCCCGGTTCCCGTGACTCTGCCGTAATCAGCACCATCATTCGCCCATCGACACCGAAAATGAGGCGGCCATTCGGTTCGGCGCCCCACGGTTGAGTGCGCTCACCTGTGTCCTGAAGTTCGGTATGGAACGAAGTCAGCCGCCAGCAGCCGTGAAGTTTGGTTTCGTGTACAGACATATTCCCTCCCTGAATAGCTCGTCAAATAGACCTACCTTCGAAGGTCAGGCTTCTATTGATAGTCGCTACCGGCCGAAACCGCCCTATTTATGTTTTGCGCGGCAAGACCTCAAGTACATAGGCAACAAGTTTGCTCAGACTGGCGGTCAGGGGCTCCGAGGCGGTATCGACCACGCAATCTGCTCGCTCAGGTGCTTCGTAAGGTGCACTGATGCCAGTGAACTCCCCGATTTCCCCTGCACGCGCCCTTTTGTACAAACCTTTGGGATCGCGTGCCTCGCATGTTGCGAGGTCAGCCGATACATGGATTTCGTGAAATGCTCGCTTACAGCGCAAACGTGCCTGATCACGGTCCACACGATACGGCGAGATGAACGCCGTAATGCAGATCAGTCCTGCATCCGCGAACAAGGCAGCGACTTCGCTCACGCGGCGAATGTTCTCTGTCCTGTCTTCCGGACTGAAGCCCAAATTAGCATTCAGACCGCCGCGAATGTTATCGCCGTCGAGCACGTAGCACGAATACCCCAACTGCATCAGCGTCTGTTCCAGCGCCATCGCCAAGCTGGATTTTCCCGACGCCGACAAGCCGGTGAGCCATAGCACAGCACCATCGTGGCCGTAGTGAACGTGACGGTCCGTGGCGGTGAGCGCATGTGCGGTTACGCTCAGGTTGTGAGGATGAGATGGCACACTCATGTCAAAGTCCCGCATCACCAGATTCGGCAATACCAAGTGCCGTCAGCAGCGGCCCCAGTTGCGATGCGTGGCGACGCCAGCGCCCTTTCGATGTTGCGTAAATCGGTTGCCGTACCTGGCTCACGCTCGCCGTGCGCACCGCGCGGCGCGTCTTGTGGAAACTGAGACAGGCGTCGTCCCACGGCAGATCGACAAAGGCAATCAGGCGCCGCGCCTCGCGCTCCAGATGATCCACTACGTCTTCGTAGTCGACCTCAAGAAAACGTTCCGGCGGCAAAACCTTGCGTAAGTTCTCCATGAACATCTGATAGTCGCGATGGAAAGCCCCCAATTCATCAAGACGATAGGCAAACATCTGCTCGCCCGCAAAGTGCTTGCTGTAACACGACAGGCAGGTATCCACCGGATCACGCCGGCAATGGATGATGCGCGCGCCCGGCAGAATTAACGGAATCGCACCGGCATACAGGAAGTTGGCCGGCAACTTGTCAACCACCCGCAGTGCATCCGGAGCGAGGCCGTCGATACGGGACAAGTAGTCACGACCGACCCGGGCAAAATCCCCCCTGCCCCAGTGCGTCAGCGCATCGGGAAATGGTCCGGCGCTTTCGAGGGCGTGGCGCAAGGCGCTCAGCTCTCCGGCACCGTGAATGCCAGGGTGCGATGCCAGGATCTGCTCCACAAGCGTTGTGCCCGAACGCGGCATCCCAATAATGAACACGGGGCGTTGCGAAGCCGTGCCGGCATCGGCGAATTTCGCCATCAATTCCGGCGTAAAGATCGCAGCGACTTGTCGCATCCAGGCACTGGCAGCATCGGCATCGTAATCGAACGTGGCTCGTTTGATGCCGTTCCCCTTGTGGAGATGGAAAAACGCCCGATCCGAATCACCGGTATCGAGATACGCTTTGCCAAGCGCGAAATGCAAACTCATCTGATCGACGATCGTCGGCTGTATCGTTCGCGCTAGCGCCGCTTCCATCGCAACGATGTCGCTATCGTCGCCGCGATACGTCTTGGTGTCGGCACGCGCTGCCATCACCCGCACCGAGCCGGGAAACCGCTCAAGCGTGCGCTCAAACGCAGCAATGGCTGCCTCCTTGTCACCAATCTCCATCAACAATGATGCGCGTGCAACGAGCGCTTCTTCAGCAACCGTTCCCGGCAAAGCTGCCGCGCGATCAAAAGACGCGATCGCGTCGTCATGCTGTCCTAGCGCTTGCAAAACCTGCCCGAGCACCTTATGCCCGCTCGCGCTATCGGGGGCGAGACTCACTGCCTGACGCGCGCAGGCGAGCGCGTCCTGAAAGTGATCGTCATGCATCAACAATTGCGCGCGTGCCGACAACGCCCCTGCGTGCTGCGGCGCGAATGCGATAAGGGCGTCGACCCAGCGACCGGCGTCGGCACGGCGCATGCGTGACATCTCGATCTGGGCCAGATTGAAGTAGGCATCGGCCAGTTGTGGGTTGATCTCGATGGCTCGCGACGCAGACGTTATGGCTTCGTCGAAGCGGCCAAGATCGTTCCACAGCACCGCCAGGTTGCAGTGCGCTTCAGCATAGTCAGGCCGCAACGCCAGCGCTCTCAGATAGCTGGCGTGTGCTTGCTCCAGCGCGCCCGTGTGCTTTTGCGTATTCGCAAGATTATTGTGCGCTTCAGGGCTATCGGGAAGCAACGAGACGACACGTTTCAGGCATTCCAGAGCAGCGTCAAATTTTCCGCTTTCCTGCAGGATGATGCCCAGATTGTTCCAAGCCGCAACGAGCTGCGGCTCTTGGTCCACCGCCCGTCGGGCGGCTTGTTCTGCTTCCGCCAGCAACCCCTTCTGGCGACACATTTCAGCCAGATTGCTGCAATACGTTGCGGGCGCAACGGGCGACAGACAAGCCTTACGCAAGTAATCGATGGCCAGATCGAGCAAGCGATGAGCATGGGCAATCAGGCCCATCAAATGCAGGGCATCCGGTTGCTCGGGCAAGACTTGCAAGACGCGCAGACAGCATTCTTCAGCCTGACGCGCCTGTCCCGCATTCCAATGCGCATAGGCCAGATTCAGTGCCTCACGAATGGTGATCTGTTGAGCATCAGGGTTGTGGTTCTTATTCAAAGATGCTCCACCGCAAAACGCGAAAAGTCGGGCATTCTCATTGAAGATGGCGTGAAGGTATTCGTGACAAGCCTCGTCGACCCGTCGTCTGCAATGCATTTGCATCATCTACGGCATTGCAAGTCCCCAGAAAATCGTAGCCGAAGGCGCATTCGGTCGTCAAAAAAAGCATGTTTCGCCTGCCAGCACAGTTGCAGTGACGACGGCCTTTCGTCCCGTTTCGGGAATCCTTGAGTTTTCGGGAGAATCAATTGATACTCCTCGTCGAAAGTTGAATTGTCCGACAAAAATATTGAAAAATTATCAAAAGAACAAATGGGCCGATCAAAAAAACAACCTCGCTTTTCTGCGGGCGAGCAGACCTGTCTTGCGCTATCGCTGACGGCCGCATGTGCAACATTGATTGCTACCCCGGCAAAAGCGGTCACGGTCACGGGGACCGCCACTGTCACTGGCTCGACGTCCAACGTGTTCTGGAACGGCATCGGGACGATGACCGTCAATAGTGGCGTTCTTGTCACCGGCACACCAGTGTTCAGCATTAGCACCACGAACGGCACTCTGCAGAACAACGGCACGCTTAGTGGTTCCACTGGGGTTGCCAATACAGGCTTGCTTACTACCCTCAACAACGGGAACGGCGCAGTCGGCGGTTCAATTACCGGCGGCACAGGCATTGACAATGCCGCGAATGGCACGATCATCACGCTGCACAACTTCTCCGGCAGCGAGATCACCGCCGTTACCGGCATCAAGAATAGCGGCACCATCGGTACGGTAACCAATGACAGTGGCGGTTCGATATCCAACGGCGCAACGGGGATCTTCAACTATTCAGGCGGCACGATTGGCACGCTGAGCAACAGTGGTTTGATTAGCCAGGCTGGTTTCGGGATCAACAATAACAACGCCGCCATCACCACGCTGCAGAACGGCGCAGGCGGCACCATCAGTGGCGTCACCGCGATCCAGAACAATAATGGCAGCATCGGGACGCTGACCAACACGGGGTTCATCAATGCCCATAGCGCGGGTATCGCCAACCTCGGCAACAGTACCATTGCCATACTCAGCAACGGCGGCTTAATTGACGCCCAGACGGCCATCTCCAACGACGCCGCGATTGGTACGTTGACCAACACGGGCACTATCAAGGGGACCCAAGCTGCGATCTCCAACACCGGCACCATCAACGTCATCGCCAACGATGGCGGCGTCATTTCCGGCAAGATAGTCAACACAACGCAACCCTTGAGCCTGACCGGCGGTAGCGGAACCACCTTCGGCACCCTCACCGGCGCCGGCAGCGGAATCGACGCCGGCAATATCGGGCTGATCACCAATACGGCGTCAAACCTGACCTTCAGCGCCGGCAATCAGTTGCTCAACGACCATATCAACGTGGGTGGCAACACCGTGTTCAATGCAGGCGGTACGCTGCAGGTCAACAACGCGATCACGATCACCGGCAACTACACCCAGAACGCCGGCGCAACACTCAACATCGGCGTGGCGGACGGGGCGGTTGCCACCGGTGTCGCCAGTGCCGACAGCGGCTACGGCCGGCTAGTCGTGTCGGGCGCAGCGACTTTCGACGCCGGCGCCAGCGTCGCGCTGAAAAAGCTCAATAGCTATGGCTTTGCGCAGGGACAGCGCTTTGTTGTGGCACAGGCGAGTCACGCCAGCACGAATTACAACGCAGGATCGCTGAACTATTCCGCTGACGGCTACACCGGCACATATTCGGGCGCCAGCGTGGTCGATAGCGACGACAACACCAAGACCGATCTTGTCGTCACCCTGGCAGCGCCAGCCACTGGTACAAATCCGGGCGGCACCGACCCTGGCTCGACGCCAGGCGGTTCCAGCCCTGGCGGCACCAGCCCCGGCACAAGTCCGGGCGCGACCAGTCCGATCATGCGGGCAACGACGCCAAACGCCATTTCCGCGTTGTCGGGATTGTTTCGTTATGGTGGCACCAACGCCGACATGCTCAACATGTTCAATGCTGCTGTCGCCCTCGATTCCGCAGGCGACGCCAATCGCGCTGGCGCTCAATTGAGTCCGGCGGCAATTACCGCTTCGGCCGTCCAATCAGCACAGGCGACAACGCAAGCCGTACTCAATATCGCCGCATCCCACATCGACATCCTGCGCTCGGCGCAAAGCGCCGGCAGTGGTGTGGCAACCGGCGAGTCTGCCAGTGATATTGCCCTGTGGGGACAGGCGTTCGGCGGTCAGGCAAATCAGAGCGGTCGCAGCGGCGCCAGCGGGTATCGTGCCAGCTACGGAGGCCTTCTCATCGGCGCCGACACTGCGCTCAACGATGCGTGGCGTGTCGGCGGCTTATTCAACTATGCAGATACGTCGGTCGATGGCCGCGATGACAGCACAGGTAGCTCGGCACGTGTCAAAGCGTATGGACTTACCGGATATGGCGGCTATACGGCGCAACGCTGGTACGTGAATCTCGCCAGCGGCATCGTCTGGCAAAAGTACGACACCCATCGCAGCGTCGACTACACGGGTTTCAGCGGTAACGCTGCCGGTCGATTCAACGGTGCGCAATACATTGCGTCGGCGCAGGCGGGCTACCCCATCAAACTGGACGCCGTGACGACCCTCACACCGATCGTCGGCCTGACCTACAGTCGCATGACGCAGGATGCCTATACGGAAACCGGCAGCGTCGCCGCGTTGCGTGTCAATTCCTCCAGTGCCTCGTCCTTGAAGAGCGAACTGGGTGCAAAACTGGCGCGCACATTCACGACTTCGTATGGCGAAATCACGCCGTCGATTCAACTGAGCTGGCGACATGAATACCTCGATACCAACATACAGTCGATCGCTAACTTCGCGGCTGACACCAGCGGCGCTACCAGTTTCATTACGCAAGGGGCGCTGGCTAACCGCGATACCGGCGTAATGGTGTTGGGGGCGGCACTGGCACGCAGCCAGAATCTGACGCTCGTGGCGCGTTATACCCTGGAGGCCTCGCGAGGCTATACAGCACAAACGGCAGATCTGCGGCTGCGCTATCAATTCTGACATCGGATCGATGCATCGTCTGGAGAAAGCCGCCTATGCGGCTTTTTTCTTTAACGAGAGATGACTCATGCTCGCCCCCTGGCATGGACCGTCTTTTCACACCAGCGGCGCATCGTGCGCGCTCGGGTTCGTCGACGCGTGAGACGCGAGTGCGCGCATCTCGCCCGATCCGGCAGGAGACAATGGTGCGCTGCATCCATCGCCTCGCTGACCTGCGGGTAGAATCGGGTCTAGATATTTCACTCTTCCCATTTCGGAGGCAGATGTGCCCGGACTACTTCCCGATGTCGACCACGAGGGACTCCTCGAATATTCGGTCGTGTACACCGATCGATCCATCAATCATATGTCGCAGCGCTTTCAAGGCGTCATGCGCGATATTTCCGAGGTCCTGAAGCAGGTCTACAACGCCCGGTCCGTCGCCATCGTTCCGGGTAGCGGCACGTTCGGCATGGAAGCCGTTGCCCGCCAGTTCGCGACGAACAAGAAATGTCTGGTCATTCGCAACGGCTGGTTCAGTTTCCGCTGGTCGCAGATTTTCGACATGGGCAACATTCCGTCCGAATCCATCGTGCTTAAAGCCCGTCCGGTCGAGCAAGGCAGGCAAGCGGCATATGCACCGGCCCCGATCGAGGAGGTTGTCGCCGCGATCAGGGAACACAAGCCCGATTTGGTCTTCGCACCGCATGTCGAGACCGCTTCCGGCATGATGCTGCCCGACGCCTATTTGCGCGCGGTGGCCGACGCAGTCCACGATGTCGGTGGCATGTTTGTCCTCGACTGCATAGCCTCCGGTACGGTCTGGGTCGACATGCAGGCCTGCGGCATCGATGTACTGATCAGTGCCCCTCAAAAGGGGTGGAGTGCGTCGCCCTGCTGTGCCATGGTCATGCTCAGCCCGCTCGCCCGCGAGCGAATCGAGTCGACCACGAGCACCAGCTTCGCCTGCGATCTCCGGCAGTGGCTCCAGATCATGGAAGCCTACGAGAAAGGTGGCTTTGCCTATCACGCCACCATGCCGACCGACAGCCTCACGACATTGCGCGACGTCATGAAAGAGACCGAGGCCTACGGTTTCGAGAAGGTTCGGGCGGAACAACTTGAACTCGGGCAGCGTGTTCGATCGCTCTTGGCCGCGAAAGGCTTCAAGAGTCTCGCGGCGAAAGGATTCGAGGCGGCAGGTGTCGTGGTTTGCTATACCGATGACGACGGCATTCGTTCGGGGAAGAAATTTGTCGATGTGGGCCTGCAGATCGCGGCCGGTGTGCCGCTTCGCGTCGACGAACCGGACGATTTCAAGACCTTCCGCATCGGCCTGTTCGGCCTGGACAAACTGCACGACGTCGAAGGCGCAGTGAATCGGCTCGCCAAGGCGCTGGACAGCATTTCCTAACGCGCCTTTCCGGAAAATTGAGGGTGTGCGGCGCTCCACTATCGCGTGGCGGAAGAGTATGACACTCAATCCCGCCACGCCGTCACCGATTGGAAACCATGCGACTCAGGATCGATGAGGCTCGGGCACTTGCCCGACGAGCCGCGCTGGCGGCCGGCGCGAACGAGCAGACCGCCACGTCGCTCGCCAACGCTACGGTTGCCGCAGAACGCGCGGGCCATCGATCAGTGGGCTTCGCCCACTTGCCGGACTATCTGGAAGGCCTCTCGTCAGGCCGTATTGCGGGCACTGCCCGACCCGAAATCCGCTTTCCCGCCCCGACGACCATTCGCGTCGACGCCGATGCCGGCATTGCGCAACTCGGCTTCGACCTGACTTTCGACAAACTCGTCGAGAACGCCAGACAATTTGGCGTGGCGCTATTCCTGCAAGGCAATAGTTTCACAGTGGGCGAGTTGGGCTATTACACCCGTCGCTTGGCCGAGGCAGGCCTCGTCTGTCTGGCGACCTCCAACGGACCCGCGATGGTGACCACGCCACAGAGCCGCCAACCTGTGTTCGGCACCAATCCGATGTCGTTCGCTGCACCGGTTGCGGGCGGCGTCCCGCTCGTCATCGATCAGGCGTCGAGCGCCACCGCCTTCGTCAACATTCGCGACGCAGCGACGCGCGGCGAAACGATTCCCGAGACGTGGGCGCTGGATACTGCCGGCGAGCCCACGACCGACTCCCGGAGCGCGCTGTCAGGCATGCTGCTGGCATTTGGCGGCGCCCGAGGGGCCAACATCGCCCTGATGGTCGAAATCCTCTCGGCCGGCATGACCGGTGCAAACTGGTCGTTGGATACCCCATCGTTCCAGCACGGAGCGCAGTCTCCGGGCGTGGGGCTCTTCATTGTCGCGATCGATCCCGCGATCCTGGCGCCCGACTTGCCTGACCGGTTGACATCCCAGATCGAGCGCCTGTCGGCGAAGGGTATCTACATTGCCGGCCGTGGCGAGACGCCCGATCACGTCTGCCTTCCCCCTTCCCTCCTGTCTGTCATCGAACACTACTGTCGCTTCGACAACCCGACACCATCGCCAATCAGCACGAACCGATAGCCGTCGGAGAACCACAGGTGACCCGCCGGCGGCCGGGTTTCGGGCTGCGACTGGCGCTTTTCGGTAAACTGCCGGTATTCGGGGCACATCGCGTCCCGCAGCTTACTTAGTCTCACATGTCGAATACCCACGAAATCCGCCCTGGTCAGTCCGTCGAATTGCTCAAGGAACTGCATATCCTGACGCGCGACGGCAAGATGAATCAGGACAGTCGCCGCAAGCTCAAGCAGGTCTATCACCTGTTCCAGTTCATCGAGCCCCTGCTTCAGGAAGTCAAGACCGACAGCGGTCGCGTCACGTTGGCCGACCACGGGGCGGGCAAGTCGTATCTGGGGTTCATCCTCTACGATCTGTTCTTCAAGGCATTGGCCGACGATTCGCACATCTTCGGCATCGAAACCCGCGAGGAACTGGTCAAGTCGTCGCAGGCGCTGGCCACGCGCCTGGGCTTTCCCGGCATGTCGTTCCTGAATCTGTCCGTTGCGGAATCGATCACGTCGCCGGCACTCCCGGAAACGATCGACGTCGTCACAGCGCTTCACGCCTGCAATACCGCCACCGACGACGCCATTCGCTTCGCACTCGCCAAGAAAGCACGCCACATTGTGCTTGTCCCATGCTGTCAGGCCGAAGTGGCCGGCGTATTACGCAAGCACAAAGGCAAGCTGCTGGCAGGCAATCCGCTGACCGAAATCTGGCGGCATCCGCTGCACACGCGCGAGTTCGGGAGTCAGGTCACCAACGTGCTGCGCTGCTTGCAGTTGGAGGCACATGGCTACCACGTCACCGTCACCGAGTTGGTGGGCTGGGAACATTCGATGAAGAACGAGCTGATCATCGCGCAGTACAAGGACCTGCCCCGCCGCCGCCCCGCCGAACGACTGGAAACCGTGCTGGAATCGCTCGGGCTGGAAGAGCTGCGCGAGCGATTTTCCACCACGCTCGTGCCGCAGACGCAAACGTAAGGTCTTTTAGACCACGCGCCTTCCCTCCCCCAAGCCAAGCAAGAAGCCGCCCTCCCAGGCGGCTTCCATTCATTTCGATGGCGCAGGGGAGTCATCCGACACGGGATCGCGTCTGGCCAGCGAGTCGAATCGCTCTCGCGCCGAGTGAAGCATGTGCAACGTGATTTGTTTGACCTCGGACTGACTCTGCTGGATATGGGCCTCGATTCGCGACTGTGCAAGGCCCAGGTCGCGGGACTGAATGGCATCGAGAATTGCCGCGTGTTCTTCGTAGGTCGCCAGCACACGCGGCGCCTTGGTAAAGTCCAGTCGCCGAATGATCCGGATTCGCTCGGTCACATCGAAATGCATCCGGACCATCTCCAGATTCCCGGTCGCCGTGATCAGGCCAGCGTGAAACGCTTCGTCCAATGACGCGAGCTTCGCCGGCTCGGGCTCATACTGTGCAGGCGCCACGCACCATATCTCGCGCAGCGGCATGAGCGCCCTAAAAGCAGCCCCCTTGGCCAGCCGGGCGATGGCCGCGGACTCCATCATGATGCGGATCTCATACAGGTCTTCGAAGTACTTGAAGTCAAACTCCCGCACCTGCCAGCCGCTCTTGAAGTGGACTTCGACATAACCCTCGCGTTGCAGCCAGAACAGCGCCTGCCTCACCGGTGTGCGGCTGACCTGCATTCGCGTCGCCACGTCGCTCTCGCTGAACCGGTCGCCCGGCAGCAAACGAAAGTCGAAGATGTCGGCCTTGAGTCTGGCGTAAATCTGGGCGGCCAGCGACCCGGCACTGCTCGCCGGGCCAAATTCGGGCGTATGCGCGGCGGCCGGTTCAACGACGTCGCTTGCAGCAGTTTTCATGCGTCCATCCACGCATTTGGTACTCCTTCTTGTGTACAAGTCTGCGTGGATCAACTCAAGTTTCGTGCCAACGCCCATGGCCAAAGGCGCTATCCCGGAATTGCCCCGAAAGCATGCACGACTACCTGCCGGACACACCCTTCCGATGGGGCAGATTCCGCACCAATGCAAGGCGTGCGCACCATTCGCAGGCGTGCGACACCGCCTTGGCATGCGTGGCAAACGAAACGCCTAGCGCGAATACCCGGGCTGCTGGAAAGGATGCGCCTGTGCGAACGCCGGCAGTTCGAAACATCGCTTCGTCAACGCCGCAACGTTCGGAAATGCGTCGATATCCAGCTTATGTAGATCCGCGATGATCTTCTGGCCGGCAATACAGATGTCGGCGAGCGTGAGTGCCGTACCCAGTGCAAAGGGGGTGGCCGGGCGTTGCACGAGCATGCGCTCATAGGTCGCCAGCCCCTCCTCCGCCCAGTGCCTGCACCATGCATCAATGGCATTGGCGTCTGCGCCAAAGGTATCAGTCAGATGTTTGCGAACGCGCGGTACCACAAGCGGATGGGCGTCTGCGACCGAAACGAGCGACAGGGCTCTGGTATAGGCACGATCTTCGACGTTATCCGGCATCAGCCGCGGCGACGGGTGAATCTCGTCGAGATACTCCAAGATCGCGAGGGACTGGAAAATCCGACGGCCGTCGTGGACCAACGTCGGCACGACACGCTCGGCATTCACCTCGGCGTAGCCGGCATCGAATTGGCGTCCAGCCAACAGATCGATCTCGATTTCCTCGAAAGGTAGTTGCTTCAGGGCGAGCGCCACGCGCACGCGAAAGGCGGCATTCGATCGCCAAAAGCCGTAAAGCTGAATTGCCATTGAGCCATCCTTCTTCAGAGTCGTTAAGGGAAAATTGCGACGTGCCGACGTGCATCGACATACGATTGCATTTGCAATTCAATTGCCGGCGATCATGCCACGCAACGATTGCACTTGCAACTCACATGTCGACGTTGCATCCGATGGGGGGTGTCATTCGTATTTCCTGCCATGACCTCCTTCCCACACCTCGCCATGCCGAATGCCGGTCGCCCCCTGCCCGACAGGACGCCCTTTGCTGCGGTGAAGGTGCTATATTGCGCGGAACGCCAACGCTACGGCCTCGTCCGCATGAACGATATGCCCGAAAGCACTGACCAAGATCGAGCTTCAGGTACGCAGCGCACAATCGATTCAGGCGGCGACAACGAATTGCGCGACACGTTGAACCGCACGCTGTCGGCCGTTGCTCAGGAAGATCGCGACGCGTTTGCCACGCTTTACCGGCTGGCCTCCGCGCGCGTGTTTGGCGTCATCTTGCGAATGGTTCGCGACCGGGCCGAGGCAGAAGACCTGCTCCAGGACGTTTTCGTCAATGTCTGGCGGCGGGCCAGCGCCTTCGATCCCGCACGGGGCAGCGCCATGACCTGGCTGATCACGCTGGCGCGCAACCGCACCATCGATCGCTTACGCGAGCATCGCGAATCGGCCCTCGACGAGCCTGACGCCCTTGCCATCCCATCCGAAGACCCCACGCCCGCTGCCCTTGCCGAAGCCTCCGAGGCACGACAACGCCTGGAAGAGTGCATGCAGCGCCTTGAACCACAGCAACGTGGCGTGGTGCGCGAGGCCTTCTTCAGCGGTGCGTCCTATAGCGAACTGGCCAGCCGTCTGAGCGTGCCGCTCGGGACGATGAAAAGCTGGATTCGCCGCAGCCTGATGCAATTGAAGATGTGCCTCGAGCAATGAATACGCCCGCCAACCCAGACGACGAACTGCGCTGCGCCGAATACGCCCTCGGGGTATTGGACGCGACCGAGCGGCGCGAGCTTGAGCAAGACGCCAACGAGAACCCGCTATTGCAGGGTAGCCTGCATCAATGGCAAGCCCGCGTTGCGCCATTGGCCGAGGATGTCCCGGCCATCGAGCCGCCGCCTCGCGTCTGGCAACGGATTCAGCGCGATCTCGGTATCTCGCCTGGAGTTCAGGCTGCCCGACCGGCTTCGTCGACCGCCATCACCTGGTGGGACAATCTGCGCCTCTGGCGCTGGCTGGGGATGGGGGCGAGCGTTGCCGCGCTGGCGCTGCTGGCCGTCAACTTCCGCTCGTTTGTGCCATCGGGGCCACCGAGCGTTGCGACCAGTGCCTATCTGGTCGCGACCATCGCGCGGCAAGACGGCGTGGCCCACTGGACGGCAACCGTCGATACCCGCCGCGCCAGCATGGTCGTCGTGCCAGCCGACAAGCCCGTCATTGCCGCTGGACGCGCCACGGAACTCTGGCTGATACCGCCAAACGCGAAGCCCATTCCGCTCGGGGTATTCCCCGCCGATCAGCCAGCGTCGATGACCCTCTCGCCGGAAATCCTCGCCCAGATTGGCACGAACGCCGTGCTGGCCGTGTCTGTCGAACCGCCGGGTGGTTCGCCAACCGGCCAACCGACCGGCCCCGTGGTGGCGACGGGCGCGATCCGCCCGGCCTGATCACGCCGATCCGTATCCGCAATCGTTCTCGCTGCAAGGGTTGCCCAGACGTTACGGCAACCCTTGCGTGGTTTCCCCACACTCGCCCCCCTTCCCCGGCCCTGCCGAAATATTTCATCCACGTGTGCATCCGGTAGCGCATGGCTTCCGTATAGAGCGGTATCACCTTTCGATCCGCTACTGGAGTCCGCATGCCGCATGCCGCCGTCATCCTCCTCGCGTTTGCCGGGGTGAGCCTCTCGCTACTTGCCGTCTGGGCTTACCAGCGGCACTCGCGCAATGCCGGCATGGTCGACCCGGTCTGGGCCGCCGCGCTCGCGGGGGTTGCCGTCCTGGCGGCAGCACTCGGTGCAGGTCATACCACCTACCGGGTTTTCGTCGGACTCGCGGGCGGCCTCTGGGGCCTGCGTCTCGCGGTGCATCTCTGGCGACGCAATTACGGACATCCGGAAGATGCGCGCTACCGGCAGTTCCGTGAGCAATGGGGCGTGCACGCCGAGCGCGACATGTTCTGGTTCTTCCAGTTGCAAGGCGTCATCGCGATGCTGCTGGCCACGGCGTTCTTCGTGCCCGCCTTCAGCCAGCGGGCCCCCGCCCCGCTTGCTGTTGCGATCGCCATGCTCGTTTGGTTGGCCGCCGTCGCGGGCGAGGCCTCGGCCGATCGTCAGCTTCGACGATTCACCTCCGACGCAACGCATCGCGCTCAGGTCTGCCAAGTTGGCTGGTGGCGATACTCGCGTCATCCCAACTACTTCTTCGAATGTCTGCACTGGTGCGCATATCCCGTGCTCGCCATTGGCACGCCATGGGTCTGGGCCACGCTCTTCCCACCCTTGCTCATGGCGTGGCTGTTGCTCAAGGTGTCGGGCATTCCGCTGCTCGAAGCCCATCTGGTGCAATCGCGTCCCGCATACAAAACCTACATGCAGAGCACCAGCGCTCTGATTCCTTGGCCACCGAAAAAGACCGTCGAGACATCGATGTCATGAAACCCGCACGTCGAAGCCAGGAGCCCGACACCATGACCGTATCCCTGACGCAACCGCCTGCCGCCCCCGCCGCCGGCTCGGACGAGACCGGCCTGATCCGCCTCTGCGAACGTGGCCTTGTGCCGGACATTGTGCTGCGGGCAGGCATGCGCATGCTGATGCGTCAGCGTCTGCGCGACGCCCATGCGCACAACCCCGCGCGCCGTGCCGAATCGCTCGCGACATTGCTGAACGACCTTCGCGTCAGCCCGATTGCTGTCGACGCTCAGGCCGCCAACACCCAGCACTATGAAGTGCCCAGCCACTTCTTCGTCGAGCATCTCGGACCCGCGATGAAGTACTCATGCTGCTACTACCCCAACGGCAACGAAACGTTATCGCAAGCCGAACAGGCCATGCTCGCGCTTTATGGCAAGCGCGCCGAGATTGTCGACGGGCAGCGGATTCTCGATCTCGGCTGCGGGTGGGGCTCGCTCTCGCTCTGGCTCGCGACACGATATCCACACGCGCAGATCGTCGGATTGTCGAACTCGCACGGGCAGCGCCGTTTCATCGAGTCGGCGGCCGCGCGTCGCGGGCTTCGCAACCTGCGCATCGTGACCGGCAATGTGGCCGACTTCGAATTCGACGACGCCCTGCCCTTCCGTTTCGACCGCATCCTGTCCATCGAGATGTTCGAGCACATGAAGAACTACGGCGCGTTGCTCGGCAAGGTGGCGCGCTGGCTCAAGGACGATGGAAAGCTGTTCGTTCATCTTTTCGCCCACCGTCACGTTGCCTATCACTTTCAGAACCACGATGGCAGCGACTGGATGTCCCGGCACTTCTTCACCGGCGGCACCATGCCCAGTGCAGATCTGCTCCTGCATTTTCAGGACGACTTGCGCGTGGTGAACCGCTGGTGGCTCGACGGCCGCCATTACCAGCGCACTGCGAACGACTGGCTGGCGGCGCTCGACGCCTCGCGCGCCCTGACGCTGCCGATCCTGGAAGCCGGTTACGGCGCGCAGGCGAGCATTCAGTTTCAGCGGTGGCGCATGTTCTACATGGCCGTTGCCGAACTGTTCGGCTACGCCCATGGCAGCGAATGGGGCGTCGGCCATTACCTCTTTGTCCGGAACCGCGCCGAAGGAAGCGGGCAATGACCACGCCAACCTTCGCGTTCCCGCCAGGACGCCGCGTCGCCGTCGTCGGCGCGGGCATCGCCGGACTCGCCAGCGCCTACCTGCTCGCTCGCAAACATCAAGTGACGTTGTTCGAAGCCGGGGGCTACCCCGGCGGCCACACGAACACGGTCGATGTTTCGCTCGACGGCCGAGAAGCACCGGTCGACACCGGGTTTCTGGTCTTCAACGATCGCACCTATCCCAATCTGATCGCCTTGTTCGACGAACTCGGCGTAAGCACCATCGCCAGCGCCATGTCCTTCTCCGTGTCGGTCGACGGCGGTGCGCTCGAATGGGCCGGCACGAATCTCAATACGGTGTTTGCACAACGCCGCAACCTCTACTCCCCGCGCTTCTTGGGCATGTTGCGCGACGTCCTGCGTTTTAACGCCCGGGCGCAGGAGCATTTGAGGGAAGCCCTCAGTCGACGTCAGTCCGTGGGAGACCTGTTGCTGGCCAACGGCTATGGACAGTCGTTTCAGCATCATTACCTCCTGCCGATGGCCGCAGCCATCTGGTCGAGCCGGGCGGCAGACATTCTGCACTTTCCGGCCGCGACGTTTCTTCGTTTCTGCCTGAACCACGCGTTGCTCCAGATTCGCCATCGGCCTCAGTGGAAAACAGTGGCAGGCGGGGGGCGCGACTATGTGCGACGCATGGTCGCAACGCTCGACGATATCCGTCTGCGAACGCCCGTGCGTCGCGTCACACGCGATCCGGAAGGCGTCACGCTATCGTTCGGCGACGATCAGTCGCAACGCTTCGATGCTGTCGTGCTGGCAGGACATGCACCGGATAGCTTGCGACTGCTGAGTGATGCCAGCCCGGCGGAGCATCGCGTTCTCGGCGCGGTGCGCTATCAGCCGAACCGCGCAGTACTGCACACGGACCCGAAGCTGCTGCCACGACGCCGCCGCGTCTGGTCGGCGTGGAATTACGTCAGTCAGACAGGACAGTCCATGCATGCACAGCTCCCCGTATGTGTGAGCTATCTGATCAATCAACTCCAGGCGTTGCCCTTCACCTCTCCCGTGATCGTCACGCTCAACCCTGTCGAGGAGCCTGCGCCCCATACGGTACTGGGACGCTACGCCTACGAACACCCCCTCCTCGACCTCGCGGCAGTCGATGCGCAATCGCGCTTGCCTGAGTTGCAGGGCCGCCAGAACACCTGGTTCGCAGGCGCCTGGACGGGCTACGGCTTCCATGAAGACGGCCTGAAATCTGCACTACGCGTGGCCCGCGACTTCGGCGTCATTCCGGCATGGGCGAGGTTATGAACCGCGATACGCCAATATCCTTGCCCGCTGGCTCCTCCCCAGCGATCTGGTTGTTGCGCGGCTGCGTGACCCATGAGCGTCTGCATCCTGTGCGGCATGCGTTCGCATACCCGATGTTTCAGGTCGCCTGCGACATCGGCCGTGCGCAGGCGCTGCGCGGTCGTTGGTTCGCCATGGATTGCCGCCGGCCGCTCTCTGTGCGCTCACGCGACTACGGCCCACGTGACGGAAGCGCCCTCATGCCGTGGATGCGGGCACGTCTCGTGGAAGCAGGCATTCCGGCCGACGGCGACATGTGGTTGCAGACGATTCCCCGCATGGCGGGCTTCGCCTTTAACCCAGTGAGCTTCTGGTATTGCCACGACCGCGAGGGAAATCTGCGCGCGTTGTATGCAGATGTGCGAAACACGTTCGGCCAGCACCACGGGTATCTGCTCAGCGCCCCCGGGCACGCGGTAATTCACAACGACACGCTGCTCGTCTGTCGCAAGGTGTTTCACGTCTCGCCGTTCTGCGATGTGGAGGGGCAGTATGAATTTCGCGTTCGCCGAGAAGGCTTGTCGTGGTCGCTCGCTATCGACTATCGCGTCGGCGAGCTGCTCTTGCTGCGCACGGCGATCGCGATGCGTGCGGAACCCTTCACCGCGCGCCGCGTGTTGCGCGCGGTCCTGTCACAGCCATGCAATGCGATCAATGTTGTCATCAGAATTCACTGGCAGGCGCTGCGCCTTTGGTTCAAGCGCGTGCCGTTCTATGGAAAGACCCCGCCGGCGTTATCGGCAACGACGACCGAATGCCCAGCCTCCTCAGATCAGGAGATCCATCCATGATTCCGCTACGACTTTTCTCACCGCATGCCGTTGTGCCGATCTGGGCGCATTTGTTTCTCACCCTGGTGCGCCGGATTCGGAGCGGCCACCTAACGCTCGTCTGTCCCGATGGCACCGTGCATGTGTTCGGTGATTCGCACAGCCCGCCGCACGCCACGCTTCAGGTGCGAGATTGGCGTGCCTGCCGTCGCATCCTGCATGCCGGCGATATCGGCTTCGCAGAGGCCTACCGGGCCGGATGGGTCGACTCGCCGGACATCGTGGCGCTGCTCAGGCTGGCCATACGGAATCTGCCGTCGGTCTCTACGGCCGCGACGGGTTCGCGAATCGCGCGTATCTGGTATCACCTCCGGCATCGGCTTCGCGCTAACTCGCGCGCGGGGAGTCGGCGCAATATTCATGCGCATTACGATCTGGGCAACGCGTTCTACCGCCTGTGGCTCGATACGACATGGACGTATTCCAGCGCGTGGTTCGACGGCGACGACCAGCGCTCGCTCGCCGACGCACAGCATGCCAAGTATCAACGAATCATCGACACTCTCGGGCTTCGCCCCGGCGAGCGCGTGCTGGAAATCGGCTGCGGCTGGGGCGGCTTCGCATTGCATGCAGCCCGGCAAGGCATCGCGGTGCATGGCATCACCCTATCGCCGGCCCAGTACGCCATCGCCACCTCGCGCATCGACGCCGAAGGATTGGGTCACCTCGCACAGATTTCGCTGACCGACTATCGTGACGTGCAGGGGCAATTCGCCGCCATTGTCTCCATCGAGATGTTCGAAGCCGTGGGTGAGGCCTACTGGCCGGCCTACTTCGCCGTGCTCAAGTCCCGCCTGCTCCCCGGCGGCCGGGCACTCATCCAATCGATCACCATCGACGACGACGCCTTCGACGCGTACCGCATATCGAGCGACTTCATCCGCGAGTTCATCTTCCCCGGCGGCATGCTGCCCAGCGCCGAACGCTTTGCGACGGCATCCCGAAACGGTGGCTTGCATGTATCCCAGACCCTGAGTTTCGGGCTGGATTACGCCAGAACGTTACGGCTTTGGCACGCCGCCTTCGAATCGCAGATCGACGCCGTGCGCGCACAGGGCTTCGACGATACGTTCATCCGGACCTGGCGCCTGTACCTCCAATACTGCGAGGCGGCGTTCGAAGAGCGGCGCATCGACGTCAGGCATTTCGTCGTGACCCTCCCGGTGTGACATGTTTCCCCAAATTCCTGCCCCCTCGAGGGGGCACCTTGCGCATCGATTGAATATTCCATATTATTGGAAATATCAAATCAATGATCGGACACTGTTATGCATGTGGTCTCGTCTCAACCCACCCTTCCTGCCGTGAAGCCCGGCAGTCTCGATGTCTCCATTGCCGCCAGACTCGGGATGCCCGACGCCGCGCCTGCCCGCATTCTGCTTCTGTACGGTTCGCTGCGCGAGCGGTCTTACTCTCGCTTGCTGACCGAAGAGGCGGCCCGGCTGCTGGAGCGGATGGGCGCAGACGTGCGTATCTTCGACCCTCGCGGACTGCCAATGCCCGACGAAGTCGATGGAGACGCACACCCGAAGGTCAAGGCATTACGAGAGTTGTCGGTATGGTCCGAAGGTCAGGTCTGGTGCAGTCCCGAGCGACATGGAACGATCTCCGCCGTCATGAAGACGCAGATCGATCACCTTCCGCTCTCGATGGGAGGCATCCGGCCGACCCAAGGCCGCACGCTCGCCGTCATGCAGGTCAGCGGCGGCTCTCAATCGTTCAATTCGGTCAATCAGTTGCGCCAGCTTGGCCGGTGGATGCGCATGTTCACGATCCCCAATCAGTCCTCGGTCGCGAAGGCATTTCAGGAATTTGACGAGGCGGGCCGGATGAAGCCGTCGGCCTATTACGATCGCGTCGTGGATGTGATGGAAGAGTTGATCAAGTTCACGCTATTGCTGCGCGCAAATCGCGACTATCTCGTCGATCGTTACAGCGAACGTGCCGAGGCCGATAGGCCGCTGGATGCGACAACGGACCTGTCTGCCATTGCTATCGGCGCAGCGTCACGCGCGAAATGATGGCAACACAACGAAACATGACTCAGCACTTCCGTGGCGACGCCGGCTCGCAGCGTTCCGGCACGCCCTGACAGCAGTTTTCGGTGAGAAAGCCGATCAAGGCGTTCATCTTGTCGATGGCCGCCGCATAGTAGATGTAACGCCCTTCGTGTCTGGACGAGATCAGGCCCGCGTTGACTAGCTCCTTGAGATGGAATGACAAGGTGGCATTGGCAAGCCCGAGCGTCTCGGCAATGTTGCCGACGCTAAGTCCTTCCGGACCGGCAACGACCAGCAGTCGAAACACGGCAAGCCGGCTGCCTTGCGCGAGTGCGGCAAGCGCTTTGACAGCGTCGGTATCGTTCAAGGTGGTTTGCATGTCGTCGATTACCCCGTGATCCCACGGGTCCATTATTTCGATATTTCCGGAATCTTTGCGTCATGATACAAGCAGATATCGCCAAGCACCACGTGCTCTTCCTCTGCACACACAATTCGGCTCGTTCGATCCTGGCCGAAGCCATTCTCAACGACCTGGGGGCCGACCGGTTTGTTGGCTTCAGCGCGGGCAGTCAGCCTTCCGGACAGCCCAATCCCCATGCGATTGCGTTGCTGGCATCGCGTGGGAACGACACGTCGGCACTGCGCAGCAAGTCCTGGGACGAATTCGCCCGGGCCGGCGCACCCCGAATCGACTTCATCTTTACCGTCTGCGACAACGCGGCGGGCGAGACGTGCCCCATCTGGCCCGGCCATCCCGCCAAGGCGCATTGGGGCGTGCCCGACCCGTCGCAGACACAGGGCACGCCAGACGACATTCGCAAAGCCTTCCTCCAGACCTATCTGCAACTCCGCGCGCGCATCGAGTTGCTGCTGGAGCTTCCCTTGGAAAAGCTCGACCCGGCGGCAGCGCTTGAGCAACTTCAGGCGATCGGCAACCGCCTTCGCGCCGGGGAGGCGTAATGAGCCGTTCGCTTCCCGACATCGATTCATCCAAAGCGAAGCCCGAACCGGCAGCGGTCATGGGCACTTTCGAGCGATATCTATCGGTTTGGGTACTGCTCTGTATGGGAGCCGGCATCTTCATCGGACACTTTGCACCGACGCATATCGTGCTTGTCTCCCGGTTCGAAGTCGCCCACGTCAACATCGTCATTGCGATGCTGATCTGGGTCATGATCGTTCCCATGCTCGTGAAGATCGACTTCGGCGCGTTGCGACATGTTGCCGAGCATTGGCGCGGCGTTGGCGTGACCGTCGCAGTGAATTGGCTGGTCAAACCTTTCTCGATGGCGTTGCTCGCGTGGCTGTTCATTCGTCATGCGTTTGCGGCATGGTTACCCGCCGATCAATTGGACAGCTATACCGCGGGACTGATCCTGCTGGCTGCGGCGCCATGCACGGCGATGGTGTTCGTGTGGTCTCAACTATGCAAAGGGGACGCCTATTTCACGCTCTCGCAGGTCGCGCTGAACGACGCCATTATGGTTATCGCGTTCGCCCCCATCGTGGCTTTACTGCTCGGCGTTTCGGCCATTGCCATTCCATGGGAGACGTTGCTCGTCTCGGTCGCCGTCTACATTCTGATTCCGGTGGCGATTGCGCAGGGCCTGCGTCGCGCCCTGCTCCGGCGCAATGCGAATGCGCCGGCCAGTGCCGCGGCGGCCTCTGCGCCCTACGCCATGGGCGCGCTGCTTGCCACGCTGGTATTGCTCTTTGCCTTTCAGGCAGACGTGATGATCGAGCAGCCCGTGGTCATCGGATTGCTTGCCGTTCCCATCGTGATACAGGTGATGCTCAACGCCGGGCTGGCGTACGTGTTGAATCGAAGACTCGGTGTTGCGCACTGCGTAGCCGGGCCGTCGAGCCTGATTGCGGCCAGCAACTTCTTCGAGTTGGCGGTTGCCACGGCCATCAGCGTTTTCGGCCTTCGCTCGGGCGCGGCACTCGCGACCGTGGTAGGTGTGCTGGTCGAAGTGCCGCTGATGCTTGTCGTCGTGCGCGTCGTCAACAGAACTCAGTCCTGGTACGAGCGCAAGCGCGCTGCCTGATGACAAAATTCACCAGTTAAGCCAGAATTTCCCCGGCTCGCCCCGTATTGGCCCGAAAGTTTGGCGTGCCAACGTCCGATTGCACCGACCAACTCTGCTGAAGGCTCAAGACATGTCACATCCTGTCTTTCTCGAGAGTCCGCCTTGGCCACGCATGCCGGAGGGCCGTAAAGGCGAACTGAAGACGTACTTTTCCGCCGATGGTCCCTCGTTGGAGGCGAACGCCCATATCCCGCTCTTCTGGCGCGCATTATTCGCTCCAGACGATATTCACTTCGCCTACGTCATCGACGACTTCGATCCCGACGACGCGGCGGTGGAACTCGAAGAGTTTCTGGAAAGCGCCACACAAGCTGAAAAGGATGCCCAATACCCCTATCTGGTGACGAGCAAGGCGCTGGCGCTCGAGCGCGCTGGCCGCCGACGCGATTCTGTAATTGCGCTCCTCGGCGAGCGTTTTCGCCCGATTTACGACGCCTTTGTCAGCTATCTTTCGACGGCCTACGGCACGTTCATTCTGGTTCGCACCAGTGGGCTGCCCGACGTCACCGACGCCACCGAATGGCTAACGGCGGAACTCGAACAGATCACGGCACTGGATCACGGCACCCGCGTCCACGCGGATCTGGCTGAGGAAATCGCAGATCTGAAACGGGTGGCCGACGCCGACGCCGTCTGGCGCACCACCGGTGCGGGCAATCCCGGCGCCGAGGTCAATCCGTGGCCCAGCCAATCCCTGGTGGAGGCTTTTCCCGCATGTGCACCGCGTGCACGATATGCCGCCGCCACATCGTCAGGCGAGCCCCCTGCTGGAGACAAACACCGTTATCGCGATCCGAACATGCTCGACAAGGGACTCGAATGGATCGCGATTTTCGTGTTCGCGGGGGCGTTCGTCGGAACATGGATCACCACACACTCCGTCTGGAAGTCGATTCTTGCGACGGTCGTTGCTACGGCGGTGATGGTCTGGCTGCTGGTGCGCGTGCGCCGCATCGACTGAGCGACAGGGACGACACCGTACACGGCAACACCAGTCAGTTGGCGTCGATCATCGCTTCGAGATGAACGAGCTTCTGCAGGCGTGCGAGGGTTTCATTGCGCGCCTGCACGGCTCGGCAAGCCTGTCCCTGCGAGGTGTCGGCCGCGGGACAAACCGCTGCCACGAGCGCTTTCTCCATCGACATAAACGTTCGCCACTGGCTGGCAGATGCGCGCATCGCGGCGCGTGACGCCACCGGCAATCGCTGCTCGATGCGCCGCGTTTCGTCGTCGATATCCTTTGTGTAGTGTGCTGTCGCCTGAGCTGCGCAGCGGGCAATGGTCGCCGGCTCGGTCAGCCCGTGGCAGTGTTTTCGCTCGAATGCCAGACCTCTCTGTGGCACAGCGCTGCCGCCCTCTTCTTTTTCCACCTTCGCAGGCGTGAGCCGTCCATCCATGCGGAAGGCGCTCGCCGAAGCATTCTCGATATCCGCGCTGTAACGCGTCAAGATCTGAGCGCGTCGTCGGGTCAGCACCATCACGTCGTTGGCATTCATTGGGGCGTACATCGTGCCTCGTACCGTGGCGTACACCGCAGCGATCAGCTTGAGGTCCGCATCGCGACTCGCCAGCCACGCCCGTTGCGCCTTCAACAGTGCCGGGCGTGCCGCCTCCGGCAACGCGCCACGTAGCGTCTCGTAGCTGGCGTTCAGACGTGCGTCCCACGCATGCGTGGCTTCGCTGATGCATTGATCCTGATCGCCGGTGGATGGTTCGTCTGGATCGGCCAGACACCGGTTCAGGCGCTGATCGAGGTCGATGCCGCTGGCCGACGGCGGCCCGTCTGCCGCCATTGCCACGAAGGACAGGCACAACGCCAATACCGGCAAGGATTTCATCAGGGTGCGAATCACGGGCTCCGCCTCGAACGCAAGGAATACCGGATTCAAGCGCGTGCAGGTCCAAAAATCAAGCGCTGACCCACGCGCCGGTGTACGAGCCATGTCGAACCGGCGTCAATCGTCCTCGTGGGACTCGCCGATCGGACTGCCCCCGCGCCCGTGCGCGGCGCGCACCGTCCCCGTGCGCACCCCGTGGTGACCGAGCGCCTCGGCCAGCGCCACGCGTGCCGCCATCAACATGGCGGTCAACTCCTCAGCGTGCACGCGCAAGGCATGATTCTCGATTTCGAGACGCTGCAATCGGCGGTAAGCGTCAACCGCATCGAACGGATGGTCCCCGGTGTAATCCGGGGACGAAAAACCCATGCCGTCCGGACTGAGCAATGCCATCACGCGAGCGACGTGCTGGGCCAGTGTGTGCTGCTCGGCGGCTCGCATGGCCGGGCCGGTCACCGCAGTCGGGGTCGTAGACACCGCGCGCGCTCTCGAAATGGCGCGCTGGACCGTGCCCGCACTCGGCAGACGTTCGATACCCGCGCCCGCCAGCACACGCAGGTATGTCTGAGCACTGTGCAACCGATGCGTCGTCCCCCTCACGTCCCGAATGAACTGATCAAGAAACGCAGTGTTGGAGTCCCGATGCTCCCTATCGGCCTGCCGGGCCGCTGCATGCAGCAGACCAAGTGTGACGTCGTCGAAGCTGGGTGGAGTTCTTGGCATCGGGCGCCTCATCAATTGGGAGGGAGACGGCTGAAACGGCGTGGGCACGCCACTGGCTCCCGACCGAGCACCGCGTCGCCGATATGTCTTTCAGATTCAATAATGGCATTTATCATAATGACGATAATTTAAATTATTTATTAATAACTCAGCGCCTATCTCGTCACAATGATTCAGCATGAACATTAATTAATAAGACGCATATCGTCAAAGATTTATTTCATTAGTCATTCAAAATATCAATTGAGTTTGTGCAAATTAAATAATAGTCTTTAAGCCAACTCCCGGGCGGTAGCCGTGTGATGGCGTGCCCTGGTCGCTCGGCGAAACCCGAATGTCGCTTAAGGTCACCACCATGCCCCAGTTGCACCCCACGTCTGCCACCTCGACCATGAATCCGCCTGCACGACGTTCGCGACGGCGACCGGCGCTAGCGCTGGCGTCGAGCGTTGCGCTCGCCGCACTGGCGCTGGTTTCGCCGCATGCCGATGCGACGGAAGGCGCGCTTGGCCGCCCGGTCAGCGGCACGGGTGTCCAGCCGGATGCAGGCGTCGTCTCGCCAACCCCGATGTGGGCCGTGAATTTGTCGGAAATCTATTTCGACGGGAACATCGGCTCAAGCCGTCAGGTGCCGATTGCGGGCAAAACGTCGCTGGGTCTGGAGGGTGAACTGTCGTTCACGCTCGCGACCTTTCTGAAGACATGGGACACAGGCGCCGGCGCTTGGAACTTCGCGTCGAGCTTCACACTGCCATACCTTTGGACCAAGACGACGGCGTCGCTCAGTGCGGGCGGACGCACCGCAAGCACGTCGCAGAACGCATCGAACCTGTTCGACATCACGTTCACGCCGATCATCGCGGGCTATCACTTCTCGAAGACCGACCACATCGCGTTCTCCGTTGCGGTCTGGGCACCGACCGGCCGATACGATCCGAACGCCCTCGCCAACCCCAGTCTGAATAACTGGACCTTCATCCCGCAGGTCGCCTACACCAAGTTCGTGCCGGCCTACGACCTCGAATTCGACGTCATCGCCGGTTTGCAGTTCTACACGCGCAACACGGCCACCGACTACCAGAACGCGCCGCTCTTCACGCTCGACGTGATGGGGCTGAAGAAATTCTCGAACGGCCTGGGCGTCGGGCTGGTTCTAGGTACAACGCAACAGTTGGGCAGCGATAGCGGCCCGACCGCAGATCGCCTGAACGGCTTTCGCGGGCACGACTTCGCGATGGGGCCAATCGTCACGTATGACACGAAACTCGACGGCAAACATCCCTTGTCGTTCTCCGCTCGCTGGGTGCCGACTATCGCGAGTACCAACCGTCTGAAAAGTACTGCGACGTTCATGGCAACAGCCACATTGGTCTTCTAGTTGCCAGTCTCCGAACAGACCGACACGCTTCGCCGCGCCGTCTGTCTGACGGACGTATTAGTCGTTGCCGCGCTTTAGGTAGAAGAAAACTCGCGAAACACTGTCCGATTGGTGACAGATCGCACCTGCGCCTCACTTCCACAATGGCCCTGTCGAGTCTGTCAGGGCCACACTTCTTTGCCCTCGCTGATCTCCCGCAACGCCTCCATGTTCAGTAAAGACACGCGGCCATAGCGCACGCGCACCCATTGCCGGTCGAGGAACCACCGGAATTCCCGGTTGAGGTACTGCCGAGACGCCATGAGTAGCGCCGCGAGGTCCTCTTGCGACAGCCGCAGGCTCAGGGTCACGCCGTCGCCGTCGGGCACGCCATAGCGTCTGGCCAGCGCCAGCAACTGATAGGCGAGACGCGCGCGAAACGGCATGAGGCTGTGCCGCCCGAGCCGGTCGTGCAACCCGCGCGCCCGGCCGGCGATCAGGCGCAGAAGCGACGCTGTCAGCGTCGGGTCGCGCACCAGTTGGTCGTGCAGTGCCTGCGCGGGAATATGGAACAGCCGGGTGAGCCCTCGGGCCCGCTGGTGGTGGACGGACGTCTCCCCCGTGAGCACCGCGATGAAGTTCGCGACCTCGCCGGGCGGAATGAAGTCTTCGACGGCACGGCCACCGTCCGGACTCGTCCACTGCCACTCGAGCACGCCGGAGAGGATCACGTGGATGTCCGGACAAGGCGCTCCGGCCGCGTAGATAAGCGCTCCGTCCGAATAGGTCTGCAAATGGCCGGCCTGGATCAGCGTGTTGAGTACGTCGTCGGACCACGTGCGCAAGCCCGCATTGTTGCGAAACGCCGTCCAGATGACTTCGCGCTGCTGCGCGGTGAGGTCGCGCCCGTTCGAGCGCAGGGGCAAATGCGAGGCGGCCTGAACGGCAATGTCTTGGCCGGCATTCGCGTAGCCGACAGGAAGTACGGAAGGTGACTGCATGACGCCGTGGGATGTCTTGGGAGGTGTGGGGATGGGCGTGGTTGAACATGGAGCGAGCGGTCACGGTACCGCGTTTCACCCATTGGCCAAGTGATGAATCGGCATATCGAAATTCAACTCGGGAGCGTATGGAAATGACACAGACAAATGCACAGCGACGCAAAGTCACCGATGCCTTCGCCGGCAAGCGCCACGATGTGGACGTGCTCGTGATCGGCGGTGGCCCCGCCGGAACGTGGGCGGCGATCAGCGCGGCGGCCAACGGCGCCAAGGTGGTATTGGCCGACAAGGGGTACTGCGGCACTTCGGGGGCGACCGCGCCCTCGGGCACGGCCGTCTGGTACGTGCCGGACGACGGCGACACGCGCGAACGCGCCAAGGCAAGCCGTTTCGAGATGGGTGGCCGTCTGGCCGAACACGAATGGATGGACCGCGTGCTGGCGCAGACATGGGACAACGTTCAACAATTGGCCGATTGGGGCTATCCGTTCCCGGTCGACGAGTTCGGGCAATCGCAGCGCACCTCGGTTCAGGGGCCGGAGTACATGCGCCTGATGCGCAAGCGCGTCAAGGAAAGCGGCGCGCGCATTCTCGATCACAGTCCGGCGCTCGAACTGCTCGTCGATGGTGACGGTGCGGTGGCAGGCGCGGCCGGGGTGAATCGTCAGACGGGCGAGACTTGGCAGGTGCGTGCGAACGCCGTGGTGATCGCCACGGGCGGCTGCGCCTTCCTCAGCCGCGCACTCGGCTGCAACGTGCTCACGGGCGACGGGCAACTCATGGCCGCCGAGGTCGGTGCGGAATTGTCCGGCATGGAGTTCTCGAACGCTTACGGACTCGGGCCGGCATTCGCGTCCGTGACCAAGTCGATGTTCTACAAATGGGCCACCTTTTACGACGAAGACGGCCAGAAGATCGAGGGCGCCGGATCGGCTCGCGGACGCGGCGTGATCGCGCGTGAACTGGCATCGCGCAAGGTTTTCGGCTGCCTCGATCTGGCAGACGACCAGATCCGCGCCTGGATGCGCACGGCGCAGCCGAACTTCTTCCTGCCATTCGACCGGCTTGGCATCGACCCCTTCACGCAGCACTTCCCCGTCACCTTGCGCCTGGAAGGGACCGTGCGCGGTACGGGCGGGCTAAACGTGACTGGGCGCGACTGCGCGACATCGGTGCACGGCCTCTATGCGGCAGGCGACGCCGCCACGCGCGAATTGATTTGCGGCGGCTTTACCGGCGGTGGCAGCCACAACGCCGCGTGGGCAATGTCGACGGGATTCTGGGCAGGCGCCGGTGCCGCCACGTTCGCGCGCGCCAATCGGCGCGCGGCATCGGCGGCGCGATATCACACGGGAGGCGTGGCGTTGCAGGAGGCTGCGACCCACGACGGTATCGACAGCGCACAGATCGTTCGCGCCGTTCAGGACGAGGTGTTTCCTTACGAGCGCAACTGGTGGCGCAGTGCGGATCTGCTGGCAGATTCGCTCGGCCGTCTCGACGCCCTATGGGGACAACTGCGCGCGAGCGCCCCCACACGGAACGCGCAGGAGGCAGTACGTGCACGCGAAGCGGCGGCGATGCTCGCCACGGCCCGCTGGATGTATCGCAGCGCACAGGCCCGCACGGAAACGCGCGGCATGCATCGCCGGGTCGAGTACACCACGACCGACGACTCGCAGCATCACCGGCTGCTCAGCGGCGGGCTCGATGACATCTGGGTGCGTCGCCATCCGGTCGCCGCACGTGTGCCGCACGCCGCTCCCGAGCGCGTGCCGGCAGCCGCCAACCTCGCAGTGACCGGAGCCCTCGCATGATCGAGATCGTGAACGATGCTCGCTGCACGGGTTGCAACATCTGTGTGAGGGCGTGCCCAACCAACGTGTTCGAAGCGGTGGACGGCGGTGCGCCACGTATTGCCCGGCAGGACGACTGCCAGACCTGCTTCATGTGCGAACTCTATTGCCCGGAGGACGCCCTGTTTGTCGCCCCGCAGGCCGACAGACCCGCGACTGCGGATGACGCGCAAATCTTGCGCGATGCCATGTGGGGCAGCTATCGCGACGCCGTGGGCTGGGGCCCCGGGCGCCGCTCCACCGCCGCACTCGATGCCAGTTATGTTTTATTGACGAAGGCCCATTGATGACGAAAGACACACGATTCGAGGTTTCCTCCACCCGCCGCGCATTGCTCAAGAGGGCCGCCGCCGGCGGTCTGTGGCTCGCGGGCAGCGGCGTGCGTGCCGCGAGCGGCAATGGCAAGACGTTGCGCTTTGGCGTGATCGGCCCGGCGCGGGCACCGGCCGCCCCGACCGGTTATGCGCTCTCACGCGGCTATCTGTTGCGCGAACTGGCGCCGCTCGGGTTCAAGGACGTTCGCTTCGACATGTTCCTGAACGGCCCCGACCTGAACGAAGCCTTCTTCTCGGGAACATTGGACGTCGGCATTTATGGCGACACCCCGGCGGTCGTGGCGCGTTCGCAAGGACTCAAGGGCCGTCTGATCGGCTTTGAAGAAATCGGTCTGGCTGCCTGGTTGCTGACGCCACGCGGCGGTGTTCGCAGCGTGAAGGAACTCGACGGCAAGACCGTGGGCGTGCCGCTCGGCTCGTACATCCATCGCTACCTGCTCGGTGTGCTCGACGGCGCGGGCCTCACGGGACGCACGAGGGTCGTCCATATGCTCGGGCGCGACGCGGGCGCCGCGCTCGAACATGGCGCCGTCGGCGCTTATGCCGCGCAATCGGATCTCGCGCCAACGCTGGCGGCATTGGGCTATCCCGTCATCGATCGAGCGACGCAACACCCCGAACTCCTCGGCTCGTCGGTCATCGTGGCGTCGGCGGATGTGCTGGCTCGGGCCCCGGACTTGCCGGCCGCATGGAACCGGGCACGCCGGGCCGCGTTGGCGGACATCGACCGCGACCCGGTGGCGTACTTCGACTTTCACCAACGCACGAGCGGTGTGACGCTCGACGCCATCAAGATCGCCCATCCGATCTCGAACTATCCGGCCGAGGCGCTGCCGCCGTCGGGCATTCAACTGCTCGACGGCGTGAAGCGCTTCCTGCTGAACGGACGCCTCATTCGCAACGACTTTGCCGTGCAGCAGTGGCAAACGTAGGCCGGGGCCACTCGCCCTCCCGATGCCGGTGGGCAAGTGGCCGCGCACGGCGCCCCGGCAGCGTCAGAGCGTCACGACTTCGAGAATGGCATCGGCAAACGCCTTCGGCGCCTCCTGCGGCAAGTTGTGCCCGATGCCGCCACCGATATCGCGATGCAGATACTTCCCGATGAACTTCTTCGCGTAAGCGGCCGGTGCGGGATGAGGTGCACCGTTCGCGTCGCCTTCCATCGTGATGGTCGGCACGGAGATCGCTGGCGCGCTCGCCAGACGTTGCTCCAGCGCATCGAAGCGCGACTCGCCTTGCGCCAGCCCCAGACGCCAGCGGTAATTGTGAATCACGATGGCCACGTGATCGGGGTTGTGGAACGCCCCGGCCGAGCGCGCGTAAGTCGCGTCGTCGAAATGCCACTGCGGCGAGGCAAGTTGCCAGATGAGCTTGTTGAAGGCGTCGGTGTTGGCGGCATAGCCTTTCGCCCCGCGCTCCGTCGCAAAGTAGAACTGATACCACCACTGCAACTCGGCCTGCGGCGGCAGCGGCTGACGATTCGCCTCCTGACTGCCGATGAGATAGCCGCTCACGCTGACCAGCGCCTTCACGCGCTCCGGCCAGATTGCCGCGAGAATATTCGCCGTGCGTGCCCCCCAATCGTAGCCGCCGAGAATCGCCTGATCGATCTTCAGCGCGTCCATCAGCGCGATGATGTCGGCCGCCACCACGGCCTGTTGACCGTTGCGCGGCGTCGCGGCCGAAAGCAAGCGGGTCGTACCGTAACCGCGCAGATAGGGCACGATGACCCGATAACCCGCCGCCGCCAGTTGCGGCGCCACGTCGACATAGCTGTAGATGTCGTAAGGCCAGCCGTGCAACAGAATGACCACCTCTCCGTCTTTCGGGCCAGCTTCGGCGTACCCGACATTCAGGTCGCCGGCCTCGATCTGACGAAGGGCTTCGAACGACGTGTGCCCGCCCACGGACGATGGCGAGGCGGCATGCGCCAGTTGCGACAGCCCGAGTTCGATAAGGGTAGCGCCCGCGAGTGTAGTACCAAGCAGGCGACGGCGACGAAGATTGACCGGTTCCGACATGACTGAGTCCTCTCTGAGTGATGTTCCGGCGCAGGTGCCGGGACGTTGTACCTGCACGCCCGAGGCCAATTCAGTGCCGACCGGACGCTTACCCAGCGTTATATCTGCGTGCTCGCTGCCGTTTATGTCCGAATGTATCCGCCCTGATAAATGACACATACGGATTCAAAAATCCTGTCTCGGCCAGTGCGTGCGGTTGGCCGCACCGGCCGCTCCGGCCCCTGCGCCTTATGTATCCCGGCGGGTTTGGTTATCTGAAATCCGTGATCTGCACGACCGGGCCGCGTGATAGCATTCCGGCTTGCCTCGCACGACTCTCGCCCCCGACACATGTCTTTCACCGCACGCAAACGCTTATTCGCATGGCTCGGCCTCGCCGCCATGTGGCTCGCGATTTGCATGCCGGCTGTCAGCCAGGTAATCGCTGCACATCGCGCGGAACAAGCGCGCGTGCTGGACGTGGCCTTCTGCACCGTCGACGGACTGACGTCTGCGACCGCGCTCGCCGCCTCGGCCTCGACCCACGACGCCCGCGATAGGCACGGCGCGTCCATGTCCCATGCCGCACATGACAGTCAGGGCGACGTCTGCGGCTACTGTTCGCTGCTTGCCAATCATCCGCCGCTCGTCATGCCCGCGCTCGCCGGTGCAGTGTCGTTCGCGTGGATTGCCCGTGCGGGGCCGGGCATCGAGACCCGCCCCACCAATACCGCCCTCGCCTTCACGCCGCCCGCGCGCGCGCCACCTGCCGTTTCCTGATCTCGCGTTCAGTCCGATGCCTCGCCGTTGCCGGTGAGCGCGTCGTCCATCACTCGCGCCTGATGCCCCCCACGGTTCACCATGACGGCATTCACGCGCTGTCGCTGCGATGGCTGCAATGCCTTGCATCCCAGCGGCAACACGAGACGGAATTGTTGTTCCATGCAGATCCCTTATTCGCAAACGCGCGACGCGCAACCTGCCACCACCGCCGGGCAGTATCGAACCCTCTGGCGCTGGCACTTCTACGCCGGGCTTTTCGTCATGCCGTGGCTCATGGTGCTCGCGATCACCGGCACGCTCTACGTCTTCCAGCCGCAAATCGAACCGTGGCTGTATCACGACCGGATGGTCGTCGCCGCGTCGACGTCGCCCCGGCTGAGCGATCAGGCCTTGATGGAACGCGCCGCGGCGTCGCTGCCCGCCGGGTCGCAGATCAGTTCCGTCGAAGTCAATCGTGACCCCGGGCGCAGCGCCGAATTCATCTTCCGTCTGCCCGATGGCGAGCGCGAAAGCGTCTACGTGAATCCATACACAGGCACAGTGCTTGGCACCCTGAGTGTCGAGCATCGCCTGATGAAGCAAGCCCGCGCCCTGCACCGCTCGCTCATGCTGGGCAAACCGGGCGAATGGCTCATGGAGCTGGCCGGTTGCTGGACACTCGTGATGCTCGCGACGGGGCTCGCCTTGTGGTGGCCACGTGCCGGCGCCACGTGGGCGGCGGCTTGGCGCCCGCGTCTGCAATTGCGCGGGCGCCCACTGCTGCGCAATCTGCACGGCGTGGCAGGCCTCTGGCTGGCCGCCGGCGGGCTGGCCTTCGTACTGACGGGATTGCCGTGGTCCGGTTTGTGGGGCACACAGTTCAAGGCGCTGGCGACGAAAGCCGGCATGGGATCGCCCGCCGGGGTTTGGGGGGAAGCCCCCGTGCGCTCGCAAATTCCGGCCAGGCCCATGAAGATGGACGACCTGCCCATCGCGCAGATTCCCTGGGCCGTCGGAAATACGACGGTGCCCGTCTCGACCCCGCCGGCATCGAACGCGCACGCCTCGCATGGAATGTCAGGCATGGCGGGGATGGAAAGCATGACGTCGATGCCCGGCACGACGCATGGCGGTGCCGGCGAACACAGCGAGCACGAGGGGCATGAAGGACACGAAGGCATGGGTAGCACGGGCATGTCTCCTGCCAGCCTGCGCGCCGGTGGGGCTCTGCCGGTCGACGACGTCATCGCCATTGCCGCGAAGCATGGCGTCGAGAGCGGCTACAGCCTTGTCGTGCCGTCGCGGCCGGACGGCGTCTACACGGTCTCATACTTCCCGGCAGATCCGCGCGACGAACGGACATTGCACATCGACCAGTACAGCGGCAAGGTCTTGCGCGACATCGACTACAGCGCTTACGGCGTGGTTGCGCAGGCGATTTCATACGGCACCTCGTTGCATATGGGCAAGTACTTCGGTGTCGCCAATCAGTGGCTGTGTGCGCTGATTTCGATGGGACTATTCGCGATGGCCACGACCGGTGCCGTCATGTGGTGGATGCGTCGTCCTGCACGTTCGCTCGGCGCCCCGACCCGACCGCAAGCTCGACCGCCGATGCGCGGCTGGACGATCGGCATGTTCGCGCTTGGCTGCTTCTTCCCGCTGATGGGTGCGACGATGGCACTCGTCTGGGCGGGCGACCGCCTCGTTTTCGGACAACGCGCGCGCGGATAACGATGTCGCGTATCGGGCGAGGATCGGGCGAGGATCGGGCGGGTCACGCCGGCGGGAATGCCGTCGGCTGCACGCCGACATACGCTGCGCGGGGGCGAATCAACTGCGTGCTGTCGCGCTGCTCCATCGCGTGCGCGATCCAGCCGATGGTGCGGCCCAGCGCAAACAGACCGAATGCCGCACCCACTGGCAAATTGAGGTGACGCCGCACCGCCACGAGTGCGAAATCGAGTGATGGCCGTTGTCCGACGAGGGCATCGGCAGCGTCGATCATCGTCTGCCACGCCGGATGCGCGGGCAACACCCGCGCAAGCATCGCGCTTGCACGCACATCTCCCGCCGGATACAGGTGATGCCCGAACCCAGGCAGCTTCTCGCCGCGCGCCAGTCGCTCTCGCATGTGCGCCGCGATGTCCGTTTCACCGACTTCGTCCCACATCGCCTCATTGCGGGCCGTGGTGCCACCGTGACGGCCGCCGGTCAAGGCGGAGAGTCCGGCGATGACCGCGGCGCGCAGACTCGCACCTGTCGACGCAACGCACCGTGCCGTAAAACTCGATGCATTCAACTCGTGATCGGCACATAGCACGAGTGCCATGCGAATCAGATCGGCACCATCGGCGCCTCGCACGCCCCAGGCTTGCGCACATTGATCGTGGATCGGCGCGTCGCTGGGCGACGTTCCCAGCAAACAGGCGGTCATCAACCGTAGCAGGGCCGCACTTCCCTGCGCCACTCGCACCGGATCGCGTTGCCAGATCGCGGTGGATGCGTCGTCGCTCGCCACAGTGAACGTGGGCAACAAAGCCTCTTCCGCGCGTCGGCCGCGGTAGCGTTCGAGCAACAGCACCGGCCAATCGGCCAGTGCATGACTGCGCCCGTCGAGCGTCGCGAACGCCGACGCCTCATCGCATTGCCACAGCCACGCCGCCGTCGCCTCGACCGAGGCAGTCTCGGCCATCGTGAGCGCATCGCGTCCGCGGTAGTAGCAACGGCCGTCTTCGATCAACGTAATCGAAGACTCCATCACCGGCATCCCCCAATCCAGGGCAGCCTTTGCCACCTCTTTCGGCTTGCGCCCTCGCGTGCGCTGAACGGCCAGTCGTTCCACGTCCGCCACCCGATAACGACGCTCGCGATGTGTTTTGCCGGGCTCCGCACGCAGCAACCCACGGCTCACATAGGCATAAAGGGTTTGCAGCGACACGCCGAGGTGCTCGGCAGCCTGCGCGGCAGTGAAGTAATCCATCGTATTCCGTGCCAATGGCCAAGGAGATATGGCTCAACAACTTGATTAAGTTAATCAATATTGACAATAAAATCCATCAGCATAAGCTTCAATGCGCCGGCAGTCTCGCATCGCGACGCATTGCGATGCACCGTATCGAAT
Organism: Pandoraea fibrosis; assembly: GCF_000807775.2. Classification (NCBI taxonomy): domain Bacteria; kingdom Pseudomonadati; phylum Pseudomonadota; class Betaproteobacteria; order Burkholderiales; family Burkholderiaceae; genus Pandoraea; species Pandoraea fibrosis. The sequence goes on from NZ_CP047385.1 coordinate 3,576,603, forward strand.
CGTCTAAGGATTTCTTATGCATTCCTCCGTTCCCGGGCAAGTCGTGCCGCTCGCCGAGGCTCCCGATTTTGTCGCCCCCTATTGGCACGATATGCGTCTGGCGATCACCGGGCAGGACGCCAGGCGCCAGACCGCCCCCGCCAACCTGACGGTCAGCGGCCATGGCGCGTTAGCGTGCGCCTTTCCCTTTACCGACTTCGCCACGGCAGCGATTGCCAGCGCAACGCTCGCCGTTGCCGGACTCACGACCGGCGCGGCCGGCGACTACGGGCTTGAGGATCATGCCGCGATCCCCGCGGTGAATGTCGACCGGCGGCTCGCGTCGTTCTGGTTTCTCTCGTCGTTGCGCCCTCAGGGATGGGCGTTGCCACCGATGTGGGACCCGTTGGCGGGTGACTACCGAACGGCCGACGGCTGGATTCGCTTGCATACGAATTCGCCGTCTCATCGCGCCGCCGCGCTTACCGTGCTTGATGTGCAAGCCGATCGCGACGCCATCGCACGTGTTGTCGCCAACTGGCAGGCGGATGCGCTGGAAACGGCCGTCGTGGCGAATGGAGGATGTGCCGCCGCCATGCGCACGCTCGCCCAATGGGACGCCCATCCGCAGGGCGAAGCCGTGGCCCGCGAACCTCTGTTGCATTGGGAGACGTTCGAGGTGGGATCGGCGGCTGGCGCGCGGCGCGACGTCGCCGAGTGGAAACCGATGCGCGAACGCCCCCTGAACGGCATTCGCGTGCTCGATCTCACGCGCATTCTCGCGGGACCGACGGCAACACGTTTTCTGGCCGGGTTCGGCGCACAAGTGCTGCGTATCGATCCGCCCGGCTGGGACGAACCCGGCACCGTGCCGGAAGTCGTACTCGGCAAGCGCTGTGCACGCCTCGATCTGAAACAGGCCGATGGCCGCGCAACCCTCGAAGCCCTGCTGCGCGACGCCGACATCGTTGTGCACGGCTACCGCCCCGATGCACTCGAACATCTCGGCCTCGGCACGGCGCGGCGCCGCGAACTCAATCCGATGCTGATCGATATCTCGCTCGACGCCTACGGGTGGCAAGGTCCGTGGCAGGCAAGACGCGGATACGACAGTCTTCTGCAGATGAGTACCGGGATCGCCGACGCCGGCATGCGGGCATTCGGTGCGCAGCGCCCGACGCCGCTACCAGGGCAAGGCATCGACTACGCCACGGGATATCTGATGGCGGCGGCGGCGGTTCATGCGCTGGCGCGTCGCCAGACGCAGCACGTGGGAAGCACCGTGCGGGCGTCGCTGGCCCGGACCGCCCGCCTGCTCGCGACGCATCGCACGCCTGAGCACGCCCCGCCGCCGCTCGCGGCCGAAACGCCTGACGATCTGTCCGCCCGAATCGAAGACACCTCGTGGGGACCGGTGCGGCGCGTGGCAACGCCGATGTCGATTGCGGGCACCCCCGTCGATTGGGCCTTGCCGGCAATGGCGCTGGGTACGGCCACGCCGCAGTGGCCCTGATCCCCGCTTACTCGATGACGTGACGCCGCGCCTGCCGCGCGGCGTTGAGTTGGCGTTCCGCCTGACTCAGGAGTGCCGACACGTCGGGCGGCTCGCCGGTCGTCTTGTCATTCGCGTCGAATGTCACGGCATCACCGATCGCAATACCGAAGCTCGCCGTGAGTGGCAATACGGTGCCCTGCGACAAGGTCAAGTCCGTGGCTTCGATGCGCCCGCGCAGCAGTTCCGCGAATTGCCGCGCGCGCGAGGCGTCGAGCACCCGGGCGAGGATCACGAATGCGTCTGCGCCCAGTCGCGCCACCACGTCGCCGGGCTGGCAGGTATTCAGGCAAACAGTCCCGACGCGACGCAGCACCTCGTCGCCCGCCGCATGCCCCCACGTCGCATTGATCTGGGAAAAGTTGTCGATGTCGAACTTGATCAGCGCCACCCGTCCCGGCGAGGGCATCGCGCACAGCACGCGCGCCTGTCGCTCGAATGCCCGCCAGTTCATCAGACGTGTCAACGGGTCGGTGTCGGCGCATATCTCCAGCTCGCCGACCAGACGCGTGCGCTCGCGTCGCAATTGCACCAACTCGATGGCATTCTGCTTGAGCACGTGCAACGCATCGAACACGGCACGCACCTGCGCACGCCGCATCGGCAATCCTTCGCCGGGCAACGGTGCGTTGAGCTCGCCTTGAGCGAGCGCATCGACGAAGCGCGTTGCCTCCTCGAATGGCTGCACCACGCTGCGACGGAAATTGCGTAATGCGAAGAAGATCAGTAGCACTAGCGCGACCTCGGTCAATGCGATGAAGATCAGCAACCTGAGCGCACTCGTGCGGCGCTCGTCGACCTGATGTGCTGCCAGCCGCAGCATGGTGTCGCGAAAGTCCGTGATCGCCCTCATCGTCGGCACATAGTTGCGCGCGAATTCGGCGGTCGTCACCGAGGTCGGCCGAGGTTGGCTTGCCAGCGTGCGCACGGTCGCCACGTAGTGCAGTCCGGCGGCGAAGTACTGTGCGTTGAGCGCCTTGAGCGTTTCAGGGCCAAGCTCCGGCGGCATGATCATGCGCGAGGCGATCATCTCGCGCAGTTGGTCGATGCGGCCGAGCGTGCGTTCCATGGTGCGCTGGTCCGCTTCCGTGAGGGTCCTGCCGGTCGTCAGCGGGGCGGTGAAGTTCGACCCCAGTTGGCCCGCGAACTCCCGTAAATCGGCTGCCAGACGCGCCAGAATGATGTAGTGCAGCGCGGCGGGTGCACCTCGCGAAATCACATCGATACGCGACGATGCCACGGGACTGAAATCGGCGATCACACGGACCATCCGGTCCACGGCGTCGCGCACGGCCGCGTCGCTGCGCATGTCGCGCGGGCGTTGCACCAGCAGATCGACGTTGGCACTCGCGGCAGCCAGATCGAGACGCGCACGTTCGACGGCACGCAAACCGCCCGCACATTGATCGCATGCGTTGACTGAGAGCGCGGAAAGCAATTCCTGGAGACGTGCGTTGGTCGCCTCGCGCGCATCGCGTAACGCCATGACGGCATCGTTCGGCAGGGGAAGATCGGCGCCCAGCACCGCATTGGCCGGGCCGCGTTCGGCAGACGCCTTCTCCATCGCCAGCAAGGTGGCACGCAGCGCATCGAGCGCCACAGACGCGTCATCGGCGCGCCGATAACTTCCCCAGGCCCAGGTCAGCAGACTGGTGCAAAGGATGACAACGACGGAGACGACGGCGAGGTTCTGCAACCGCAGACGGCCGTTGAGCGAAATGGCCGAGAGTAACTTGTGCTTCATTGACGATGACACCGTCGGCCACACGGTACAGGCTCCCACAACAGCCGCAACGGGTGCCGCCGCGATGGCAGCACGCCGCAGCGCGCTCCGACAAACGTTGTGCCCGGCACAAGACACGCACGCTTTGGCTTCGCTTCGGCGCGAGCAGGCTGTCCGGGCCGAAGCGGCGCCATTGTCGCACACCGCCTCGCCCGCCCATCACGCGCCGCATGCTCACAGGTCGATCGCCAGTTCCGTGCCCTGCTTGATCGCGCGCTTGGCGTCGAGTTCGGCCGCGACATCGGCTCCGCCGATCACATGCACACGCACGCCCGCGGCCTGCAACCCGTCGGCCAGTTCCCGCAACGGTTCCTGTCCGGTACACAAGACGATGTTATCGACCGGCAGCACGTGCGGCTGATCGTCGATGGTGACGTGCAGGCCGTCGTCGTCGATCCGGCGATACGTCACGCCGGGAATCATTTCCACGCCGCGATGCTTGAGCGAAGTCCGGTGAATCCAGCCGGTGGTCTTGCCCAGCCCGTCGCCGACCTTGGAGGTCTTGCGCTGCATCAGGTATACCTTGCGCGGCGATGTCTCGGGCACAGGCGCGCGCAGACCACCCGCGTGCGCATATGCCGGATCGATGCCCCACTCCGCATAAAACTTCTCGGGAACGAGCGTGGCGCTCTCGCCCGCCTGCGTCAGGAATTCGGCCACATCGAAGCCGATCCCGCCCGCGCCGATCACGGCCACGGTCTTGCCCACCGACGCTCCGCCGCGCAGCACATCGATGTAGCTGAGGACCTTGGGATGATCGATGCCGTCGATGGCCGGTGTGCGCGGGATCACGCCGGTGGCCAGCACGACATCGTCGTAGCCGCCTTCGACCAGCGACGCCACCGTGGCACGCTGATTCAGTTGCACATCGACGCCGGTGGCTTCGAGTTCATGACGGAAGTACCGCAGGGTCTCAAAAAACTCTTCCTTGCCCGGAATGCGCTTGGCCATGTTGAACTGGCCGCCGATCTCGGTATCCGCCTCGATGAGGGTGACGGTGTGTCCACGGCGTGCCGCCACAGTCGCCGCCGCCAGACCCGCCGGACCTGCACCGACGACCGCCACGCGACGCACGCGTCCTGCCGCTTCGATGCGCAATTCCGTCTCGTGACACGCGCGAGGGTTGACCAGGCAGGACGTGATCTTGCCGCTGAACGTGTGATCGAGACACGCCTGATTGCAGCCGATACAGGTGTTGATGGCGTCGGCACGCCCGGCAGCCGCCTTGTTCACGAAATCGGGGTCGGCCAGGAGCGGGCGGGCCATCGACACCATGTCGGCTTCGCCGTTGGCGAGAATGCGTTCGGCGACGTCCGGCATATTGATGCGATTCGTCGTGATGAGCGGAATGCCGACATGCCCTTTGAGTTTGCCGGTGACCCAGGCGAATGCGGCGCGCGGCACGCTGGTGGCAATCGTGGGAATGCGTGCTTCGTGCCAGCCGATGCCGGTATTGATGAGGGTTGCGCCCGCCGCCTCGATCGCGCGGGCCAGTTGGGCCACTTCGTCGAACGTGGAGCCGCCTTCGACCAGATCGAGCATTGACAGCCGATAGATGATGATGAACTCGCGCCCCACGCGCTCGCGCACACGCCGTACGATCTCCACCGGAAAACGCATGCGGTTCTCGTAGCTGCCTCCCCATGCGTCGGTGCGATGGTTGGTCCGGGCGGCGATGAATTCGTTGATCAGGTAGCCCTCGGAACCCATGATCTCGACGCCGTCATAACCGGCCCGCTGCGCCAGCGCGGCGCAGTTCACGAAGTCGCCGATGGTCGCCTCGACCTCGTCACTGGTCAGTTCGCGTGGCTTGGCCGGCGTGATGGGGGCCTGCAACGCACTGGGGGCGACGAGATCGGGATGGTAGGCGTAGCGTCCGAAATGCAGGATCTGCATGGCGATCTTGCCGCCCGCCGCATGCACGGCCTGCGTCACGACCCGATGCTTATCCGCCTCTTCCTCGGTGCTGAGCTTAGCCCCGCCGGCATAAGGCCGGCCGGCATCGTTCGGCGCGATGCCCCCCGTCACCATCAGCGCCACACCACCGCGCGCCCGTTCCGCATAAAACTCCGCCATGCGGGCGAAGCCATTGCGCGCCTCTTCAAGCCCAACGTGCATTGAACCCATCAGCACGCGGTTGCGCAACGTCGTAAAGCCCAGATCCAGGGGCTGCATCAGGTGGGGATAGCCGCTCATCGTTGTCTCTCTCATCGTTCGGCGCAGGCCGTGGGGTTTTGGGGGCGTTCCGGCAAAGCATAGAACACGTCGCTGCGTGTCTTCACGTTATGCAACTCGTTGCATAGTTGTCGGCGATTTTATGTGCCCGATGCGAACTATGCAACGGGTTGCATAGTGGAATTAGAGTCCCTACACTGCCCGTCATGCCGCTCGCTCACGCCCTCATGACCTCGCTGCTGGAGAAATCCTCCTCGGGGTACGATCTCGCCCGCCGATTCGACAAGTCGATCGGCTTCTTCTGGCACGCCACACATCAACAGATCTATCGCGAATTGGCACGCATGGAGGCGTCTGGCTGGATCGACTCGATGGCCGCGCCCGACGGGGGACGCACCCGCAAGCGGGTGTATCGCGTGCTCGACGCCGGCCGGGACGAGTTACTTGCCTGGGCCGCCACCCCGACAGCCCCATCCGATCTTCGCGATGACCTCATGGTCCGGCTGCGCGCCGACGCCGCCATCGGCCCGCTCGGGCTACAGCCCGAGTTGCGACGCCGGGCGGCGCTGCACGCGCAAAAGCTCGCGGCCTATCGCGCCATCGAGGCCCGCGATTTTCCGTCAGGCGAAACCCTCACGCGGGAGGCGTCGCTGCAACGGCACATCCTTCTGCTGGGCGTGCGCTATGAACAGGGGTGGCTGGACTGGACGCGCGATGCCCTGACCCTGCTGGAACGCTGGGATGGCGCGGCTCTCGACGAGGATGCATCGGCCTGAGACGCCTGATATACCGGCCTGAGGTCTGGCCCGGACCGAAGCCGGCCCTATCGTCGTGACCACCAAATCGTCCCATTTTCTTGTCAACGGATGGGGCACATGGCGCGTTTAACGAAGGAATCGATGTCGGGCTTACCGGCCCGCGTTACCGTTTTTCGCCCCACCCTAGGCATTCATGGTGTTTTCTTCCAAGCTCTCTCAGCTTTCCCGGCTGACCGGCCGTGTTCGCACCCTCGCAACACTGTCCGCCCTGGTCGCCACCGTCCTCCCGTTTTCCTCCGCCCACGCGGGTACGGTCATCGTGCTCGACTCCGGTGCCGCCCAGCTTTCGCTCATCGATCAGGCCACCCATAAGGTCGTTGGGACGATGCCGACGGGCAAAGAGCCGCATCACCTGATGATTACGCCCGACAAGCGTTCGCTGATTGTGGCGAATTCGGTGTCGAACAGCCTGATGTTCCTCGACCCGAACACCGGCAAGCTGCAACGCCAGGTCGCCGACATCGACGACCCCTACCAGCTCGGCTTCTCGCCCGACCGCAAATGGTTCGTGACGGCAGCGCTGCGTCTGGACCGGGTCGACCTCTATCGCTACGACGGTGAGAACGTTGTCGTCGCCAAACGTATTCCGCTGGCCAAAACGCCCAGCCACATGACGTTCTCGTCCGATAGCAAGACGGTATTCGTCACGTTGCAGGATTCGGGTGAACTGGCGGCCATCGACCTCGCTACGCAAACGATCAAATGGCGCATGCCGGTGGGCAAGACCCCCGCCGGCCTGTGGATGACGCCGGGCGACAAGTATCTGCTGGTTGGCATGACCGGCGAAGACGACGTCGCCGTGGTCGACTGGCGTGCACAGAAGGTGATCAAACGTATCCAGACGGGTCGCGGCGCACACAACTTCCGTTCGCTCTCCGACGGCCGTCATATCGCCGTGAGCAATCGTGTCGAGAGCACGATCAGCATCCTGGACTACGAGTCGCTCACCAAGGTCGCCGACATCACCGGCCTCATGCCGGGGCCCGATGACATGGAATTGTCCGCGGACAAGCGCTATCTTTGGGTGACGTTCCGGTTTGCACGCCACGTGGGCGTGATCGACCTGACGACGCGTCAACTGGTCGACCGCATTGCTGTCAACCGGTCGCCGCACGGCATCTTCTTCGCCGACCGAGCCCCAGTACTTTCGCCGAATCCGGACTGATAAGGCCGCAAGATGATTCAGGAAGCCCTCAACGTCGTCGACAGCGCAATCTCCGCCGTACAAACGCTCATCTACGTTGATGTGGTGCAGCCGCTGCTGTTTCACTTCAACCTGATGGGCTACGACGATGACATCTATGACGCGCTGTACTGGGTGCTCATCGGTGTGTTGCAGATTGGCGTGACGTACGCACTGCTGCGTCCGCTCGAGGCGCTGCGCCCGGTCGAACAGTGGCAGGACCGCCGTCAGGTGCGCGCCGACGTGATCTACACGTGGATCGCCAAGCTCGGCATTCTGAATCTGCTGTTCTTTGTGGTGTTGCAACCGGTCTTCAACGAATTGCAGAGCCAGATGGTGATTCACGGCTTGCCGAGCGTCGATCTCGATGGCCTGTATCCGGGCGTGACGGATCAGCCGCTGGTGTCGTTCCTGATGTATCTGATCGTGCTTGACTTCGCCGGTTACTGGTATCACCGCTGGCAGCATCGCTTCGGCGTGTGGTGGGAGCTTCACGCGGTGCATCACAGCCAGCAGCAGATGTCGCTGTGGTCGGATGACCGCAACCACTTCCTCGACGACATCGTGCAGGCTGGGTTCTTCGCCGCGATTGCGCTCTTCATCGGCGTGCAGCCGGCGCAGTACGTCGTGCTCGTGGCCGTGGGTAACTTCCTGCAAAGCGTGCAGCATGTCAACGCCCGCCTGCCTTTCGGCCCGGTGCTCGAGCGTCTGATCGTCAGTCCGATCTTCCATCGCCGCCATCACGCGATCGGCTACGGCCACGAAGGCACGCGCTACGGGTGCAACTTCGGCGTGCTGTTCCCGTGGTGGGACATGCTGTTCCGCACGGCGTCATGGGAACGTACCGTGGAGCCGACCGGCATTCGCGACCAACTCCCTGCCCCGCAGGGCCGGTCGCGCCGATACGGTATGGGCGTGCTCGCCCAGCAGGTGCGTGCATTCGGGCGCATCGTCCGTCGCCTCGCCCCACGCCGTCGGGCGATTTGACTTCGCCGAGGCGTTCGGCCAACGTTTGGGCGACGGCTCGCGCATTGCGAAGCCAGCGCAGTCAACGCTGGTCACTTCGCGCCGGCGGGCCTGGCTGGCGTGCAGCAATGCTGCGTGTCGATGGACTTCCCGCGACACGCCGGCAATGACGGCTGGGTCTTGCAAAGCAGCGCCTGATACGGCCAGCCATATTGGAACCCCTTGTCGAGCATGCAGAGCTGAGCGGCGGCGATGTCGTTCAGCATCATGACGTCCGAGGGCGTAGACAATTCCGTATAGCCGCAAGCGGTCATCTCGCGCTTCACGGTATCGACGTCTTCCCCCGGTCGGCGCCAATACGTATAGGCCGGTGGTAACGGCTCGCGAGCCTTCACAGCCTTGGGGTCGAAATCCGGCGCCGTCCCGAACGTCTTCCCGCGCGGCACATTGGCGCATGCCGGCAAACGCGGCTGGGTGGCGCACAAAATCCGCTGGTCCTGATACGCGAAGCCCCGATCGATCATGCACAACTCGCCCGCGGCATAGGCGTTGGTGGTCATGTCTTCACTGCCCACATAGGCCGAATCGGGGAATCCGCAAGCGAGCAAGGCACTGCGCACGCCCGACTCGGCCACGCCCGGCTTCGCCCACAGTTGGAAAAGCGGCGGCGCAGGCTGGAATGGTCGCGTGGTGCAAGCCGCCAGCCCGATCGCACAGGCGAGCGAGGCAGTCAACGCAGCCATCCCGGTAGTTTTGGCGCGGCGCAAGGCCAGGATCGATCGACGCGTCAGCATTCCCACCTCATGAAATCTCCTGATAGTCCCCCGCGCCATCCGCAATGACGCACTCGCGCGCGAGAAGGTCCGCATTGTACCGTTTTGCATCCCTTCCCTCGGATGCCTAAACTTGTGCCATTCCTCCCGGCCCAGGCTGCGAGCAGGGCAAGCGGCTCATCGGTACCGGAGCCAGTCTGCTGGTATGCTTTCGCGCTGAACGTGAACAATGGCCGTACACTCCGCCGGCCGTGCCGAGCGGCTGACAATCATGGTGCAACTGCAATCTCACGCCGGCGACGCGCTCGCCGGCCCTCACATCGCGTGGTACGTCTATGGACTGCGCTCGTTTCTTGCGCTCGTCGTGCTCGGCGCTTGCGCGTGGGGGGGCATGGCCCTCGCCTACCGCTGCCCTGGCCCAGCGGTTGTCCGGTATCCCGTTGTCGCCCTGTGGGTCGTACTCGGCGTTGCGGCGATCGTCGCCTTGCTGCGCGTGCGAGCAGGGGTGCCGCTCAGGGGCTGGCCGCTTGGCTTTCTGGTCGCGACGATCCTGCTGCTCAGCTGGTGGCACACGCTTAAGCCTTCCAACGACCGCAACTGGGCTGCCGACGTCGCGCAACTGCTCGCCCCTGAGCAGGACGGTTCGCGCATCACCCTGCACAACGTGCGCAACTTCGAATGGCGCACCGAGACCGACTTCACGCCGCGCTGGGAAACGCGCGAGTACGACCTTGACAAACTCGTAAGCGCCGATCTCGTGCTCTCGTACTGGATGGGCCCTGCCATTGCCCACACGCTGGTGTCGTTCGGTTTTTCGGACGGCAAGCGTGTCGTGTTCTCCATCGAGATTCGCAAGAAGCAAGGGCAGAAGTTCTCGGCGGTCGGCGGCTTTTTCAAGGACTTCGAAGCCACGCTGGTCGCCGCCGACGAGCGTGACATTCTGCGCGTGCGCAGCAATGTGCGCGGCGAAACGGTCTATCTGTATCGGCTCAACATTCCGCCCAAGGCGCTACGCGAAGTCTTCCTCGGCTACCTCGAACGGGCACGCGAACTGCGCCGCGAACCCGCCTGGTACAACACGCTCACCAGCAATTGCACGACCATCGTGTTCGAACTGGCACGCATCATCGCGCCGGGCCTGCCGCTCGACTACCGCCTGCTGCTGTCGGGCTACTTTGCCGAATACGCCTACGATCAGGGGGGGCTCACGCCAGGCTTCACCTACGCGCAACTGCATGAGCGCGGCAACATCGTCGCACGTGCGCTGGCGGCAGGCGACGCCCCCGACTTCTCGACGCTGATACGCCAAGGCGTGCCCGGTGACGACCCCAAGGTGAGGCCATGACGCGCACGACGGTCGCCCCGTCCATGCCAACCCACTGGCAACGCCAATGCCGGAAAGCCACCAGGCTCGGCGCGATGCTTTGGTTAGCGGCCCTGTCGGGTTGCGCCATGGTCGAAGTTCGCTCGCTCGGCCCGGAGCAGTACATCGCCATGAAGCGCGGCGACATTCTGTCCACGGGCAAGCTCAGCACATCGACCGACGATGTGATTCGCGTCGCGGGGCTCGACGGAACGATTTGCGCCAAGCCGTCGCTCGACTGTATCGATGCGCTGGGCCGCGCCAAGGAAATCGACGTCGACCGGCGTCTGGCCGCCATGGCCGAGATGTCGATGCAGCTTGCCATTGCCCAGACGCCAACGGGCGAAAAGCAATGGAACGACGCTCAGTTCGACCTCTGGCTGCGCTCCGCGCGCTATGCGTATGCCTATCTTTTCTACGGCGACCGGCCATCGAGCGAACGCGCCTTTGAAGACCGTCAGACGCAGGTACGGGACTACTACAACTTTGCCGTGCAGACGTTCTCCGTCGCGCTCTTTCGTCGCGTGCAGCAAACGGGCAAGGACCAGATCGCCGGGTGGACGTTGCCGGTCGACGCCAGCAGCGTGCGCTTCGCCGACGAGCGCATCCAGCCACGCGAGGTGTTGCCTGCATCCACCCTCTCGTTTGCGGGCTTGCGCAGCCCATACCGTCGCGACGGTTTCGGTGCGGAACTGGTCGCGGTGCTCGATGAAAAATCGGCCGCCGACGCCCTGTCGTCGGTCGGCCGTACCCCGGCACCGCGTGGCGACGCGTCGACCGGGCCCGATAACGACAACGTCTATTCGTCGCCCGACGAACAGCACAGCGGCGCGCACAACCATCGCGAGAGCCGTGCGTCGCGCGACTTTCGCCGCGCCACCGATCCCAATGCAGGGCCGGTATATAGCGAAATGCCGTCGCCATCGCTCACGCTGCTGCTTCGCTTCGACGGCACCACACTCGACGAAGTCCTGACCACGCATGTCGCCACGCTCGTCGTCTATGACCCGTACCGTCAGGCGTCGGTCGAGTTGAATCGTCAGACGGTGCCGCTGGCAGGCAACTTCACCGCCGGGTATGGCCTGTGGCTCGCGCGTTCGGGCTTTGCCGAGCAATCGTTACGCACGTTGTTTGGCCGCGACCGGGGGATCGTGCGTCCGCATATCTACCTGATGCAGCCCTTCGATCCGGGGCGCCGCGTCATTTTGATGCTGCACGGATTGGCGAGCAGTCCGGAAGCGTGGGTGAATCTCGCCAACGAAATTCAGGGCGACGCCACGCTGCGCGAACACTTTCAGGTCTGGCAGGTGTATTACCCGACGAATTCGCCGATTCTCGTGAATGCCATGGCGATCCGCAATGCGTTCGACGCGACCCTGAAGCACTTCGATCCGGACGGACTGTCTGCGGCGTCGCACGACGCCGTGGTCATCGGTCACAGCATGGGGGGCGTGATTGCCCGGCTGATGGTATCGAGTGCGCACGACGAGTTGTGGTCCGCCTTCCAGACCGACTACCACCTCGATGACGATCAGATCGACCGGGCGCGCGACCGACTCGATCCGTTGTTCCAGTTCAAGCCAGTGCCGCAATTCGAGCGCGCCATTTTCATCGCCGCACCGCACCGCGGCACGCCCTTTGCGCGCAATCGCCTGGGACGCTGGGTTTCCAACCTCATCAAGCTCCCCGTCACGCTGCTCTCGGGGATCGACGACGTGCTGCACTTCGCGACCGGCTCCGAAGACTCACCGTCCGAAGGCAAGACACGCTACGTGCCGAACAGCGTCGATCAGTTACGGGATACCGATCCCTATGTGGTGGCGGCCGCCGGGCTGAAGATCTCGCCGTCGGTGCAATATCACTCGATCATTGCGCGACGCGACCCCAAGGGGCCGCTGGAGACATCGAGCGACGGCGTGGTGCCCTACATGAGCGCCCATCTGGCCGGCGCGGCGTCGGAGCGCGTGATTGTCTCGGGCCATAGCGTGCAGGAAACCCCGCAGGCGATTCTCGAAATCCGCCGCATCCTGCATGAGGATGTCGACGAACTCGATCCGATCAAGCATCCGGGCCGTCCGGGACCGTTTCAGGCTATCGATCCCCCGCCCCTCGCCATTCCGGCGAAGCCCGGGACGCCAGCGAATCCCACGGCCGGTCGCCCCACGTCGCGTTGAGGGGGATCCGCGTCCTTAAGTAAGCATGGTGAGGAGCGCGTCTACGTCCGACCTGACGCACGCCCACCCGTCACGGCTGGCGTTTTCCGCGACCACCCAATGGCTTTGCCGCAGGCTTACGTGAACCCGAAGGAGGCTTGCCGGCGGGTTTGCCATGGGGCTTGGGCGCGCCAAACGGGTTACCGCTGGACACGCTTGCGTCTTTTCCCGGGCGCGTTACCGGCTTGCGCTTGTTCTCGCCACCTTGCGTGTGCGGCTGTTGACGCCGCACCTGAACAGCACCCGGCGTAACTTGCAACCCCTTGGGCTTCTTCGGCTTTTTGGGTTTCTTGATGATCTGCCCAGTCGCGCTCGTTTGCGGCACACGATGTTCGGCCTCAAAGCCCGGCTCCTCTTCCCGGGGCAACGTTTGCCGGATCAGCGCTTCGATCGCTGCGAGTTGCGGCGCTTCGTCGGCACACACGAGGGATACCGCCACCCCGCTCGCCCCGGCGCGACCCGTGCGGCCGATCCGGTGCACATAGTCTTGCGCCACGATCGGCAGATCGACGTTGATCACCAGTGGCAGGTCGTCGATATCCAGCCCGCGCGCAGCCACGTCGGTGGCCACAAGCATCGAGACTTCGCCCGTCTTGAAACGCTCCAGTGCGCGCAGGCGCGCGGGTTGCGGTTTGTCACCGTGGATGGTGTCGACCGCGTAGCCCGCTTCATCGAGGATGGCCGCCAGATACTCCACCCCGTTGCGCGTTTTGACGAACACCAGAGCATGCTCCCAGCGGTTTTCGGCCACCAGATGCATGAAGAGGTCGGGCTTGTTCTTTTTGTCCACCGGCACCACCCACTGCTTGACCTTGCTCGCGGTCGCATTGGGCGCGCTGACGCTGATGTCGACCGGGTCGCGCAGAATACTCGCCGCCAGGGTGCGGATTTCGTCGGAAAACGTGGCAGAGAACAGCAGGGTCTGGCGCTTCGCGGGCAAGGCAGCAAAGACGGCGTTCAGTTCGCGCGCAAAACCCAGATCCAGCATGCGGTCGGCTTCGTCCAGCACGAGCGCTTGTATCTGATCGAACTGCACGGCGTTCTGACGATGCAGGTCGAGCAAACGGCCCGGCGTGGCAACGAGAACATCCACGCCTTTGCGCAACTTCATCATTTGGGGATTGATACTGACGCCGCCATAGGCCGCCAGAAATCGCAGGTCCAGGCCTTTGCCGTAATCGATAAAGCTCTGTAGCACCTGTTCGGCCAGTTCGCGCGTCGGCACCAGCACCAGAACGCGTGCGCGGTTGCTCGACACGGCGGGCCCGTGCTGCACCAGCCGCTGCAACAGTGGCAGCGCAAAACCCGCCGTCTTGCCTGTGCCCGTCTGCGCCGCAGCCATGACGTCCTTACCGCTGAGCACAGCAGGAATCGCCTTGGCCTGTACCGGCGTGGGTGTCTGGTAGTTGAGATCCTGCAGATTGCGCTGCAAGGGATCCATCAGGCCAAGTGAGGCAAAAGACATGGGGGTATTCCGGGCTAAAACCGCAATTCTAGCGGTTACCACCCGCCCACAGCACGTCGCAGCGCCTCCCGGGCCCGAAATCCGATGCTCGTCGACTCAGGCAACGGCGTTGATCTGAATGTGATAAACGCCCCACGGGCAAAGCGAGAACCGCTCCTTGAGCGGTTTGCCCGCGAGCAAGGGAATCTGCGCCGGGTCATAGACTGCCCACAACGGCCCCAGACCGCCGAGCGGGAGCGGCTTGTCGTCGAGATGCGTGGCGAGCAGGAACCGATAGTTGCGAACCTGCTCAAGCGTGGTCGAAACGATATACCCGTCGATGGCGCGCAGCAGCACCTGCGTTTGGGCGTTACCGGGGACACCCGCTTGCGCGAGCACATCGATCAGATGCGGACCTCGCAGCGTATGTGGCTTGGCATCGTATTCCAGCGTGGGGCGGATCGTCTGCGTGGGCAGGCGCGCGAGCATACCGAAATCGAAGGCATAGGCGGCATCGAAGCGCACCAGTTGCTTATGAAAAAGCTGATCGAGTGCCGGATCGACAGGCCCTCGATTGCGCTGCCGGATGGCGCCACTGATCGTGACGAGCGGCGTAGTGGGCGATCCCGACGAACCGGCTGCCTTGGCGAACGCCGGCACCGACGCGCCGAGTGCGGCTGCACCAGCCAGAAATTCTCTTTTTTTCATGAGGGTTGCCGAAGGTGATGACGCATGACGGCACCCGCGCCGCAGCGTCGCCCGAGCGTATCACGAAGGCGCTACAGTCCTTCACCCAGACAAAAGCTGGCGGCAGTGAATGTGCTCGCCCACGGGCATCCGCCCAAAAGGCCTGCGGCGCGCGCCCCTACATCGGCATCACATGAAAAATCCTCGCTAAGTCATTGATTCACAGTGGCTTTGCATGGCATAGTCGCGCGGGCGTACATCGTCGCAACCTAAGTGTCTCCTAAGTTTCGCGCGCTATCGTGCGCCCGTGCCATCCTCGGTGACTGGCGGAATATCGGGCGCGGGCCGTGGTGGCCGGGCCGGAACGTGTTTGGAAAACCATGCGGATATTGCTCGTAGAAGACGACACCATGATCGGTGAGGCCATGATGCAGGCGCTCAAGGACGCCTCGTATGCGGCCGACTGGTGCCGCGACGGCGATGCCGCGCTGGCGGCACTCGCCGCCCATGCCTACGATCTCATGCTGCTCGACCTGGGCCTGCCCGGCCGTGACGGCTGGGAAGTGCTGCGCGCCCACCGCGGCGCAGGCGGGCACACGCCGATCATCGTCGTGACGGCCCGCGACGGTGCGGAGGACATCATTCAGGGGCTCGATCTCGGGGCCGACGACTTCGTCGTGAAACCGTTCGAAGTCGGTGAGTTGCTCGCGCGCATGCGCGCGGTGATCCGTCGCCAGGCAGGCGTGGCCGTGCCGGTACTGACCAACGGCGCCCTCGCGCTCGATCCCGCGACCCATCAGGCAAGCTACGGCGAAAACAGCTGCGTGCTCTCGGCGCGCGAATACGCGTTGCTCCACGCGCTGATGCTGCGCCCCGGCACGATCCTCTCGCGCGACGCGCTGGAACACCGCTTGTACGGCTGGGGGGAAGAGATCGAGAGCAACATGATCGACTTTCTGATCCACTCGATTCGTAAAAAGCTCGGTGCGGATGTCATCCGCAATATCCGTGGCGCAGGCTGGCTGGTGCCCAAGGCATGATGCGCTCGTTGCAGTCCCGGCTGGTGGTCACGCTCTCGGCTTGCGCGCTGGGACTGGCCATCGTCGCGGGCTTCGTGTCGTATGGGTCGGCGTTTCGCGAAGCGTACCGATTTCAGGACGATCAACTGCTGCAACTGGCTGCCCTCGTCGATACGCGCAATCTGGCTGCCGCCGACAGCGCCATGCACGGGCTGCCGATTCAGGATCACGATTACCGGCTGACGGTTCAGCGCCTTGGCGGCACCTTCCCGGTCACCCTCGCCGACGGCTTTCACACGGTGAGCACGGGCGACCACACATGGCGGGCGTTCGTGCGCACGATCGCACCGGAATTGCGCATCGTCGTTGCCCAGCCGACGGAAGGCCGTAACGAGATCGCCCGTAACAGTGGCCTGCGCACCGCGCTGCCCTTCGTGGGTTTCGTGCCGTTGCTGATCGGCGCCATTGTCGTGACGGTACGCCGCGCATGGCGGCCGGTACAACGTCTGGCCGACGAAATCGATACGCGGCGAGATATCGACCTGCATGCCATCGATACCCAGGGTGCTCCCACGGAAATCGAGCCGTTCATCGTCTCGATCAATCGCCTGCTGGCCCGGCTGGCCAAGGCGCTCGACGAGCAGCGCCGGTTCGTTGCCGACGCAGCCCACGAATTGCGCTCGCCCGTCACGGCGCTCGTGATCCAGTCCGAGAACCTCGACCGGGCACTCGCGCCAGCGGGGCTCGACACGGAAACGCGCAATCGCCTCACCAAGCTCAAGAGCGGCTTGCAGCGCACGCGTACCCTGATCGAACAACTGCTGACACTCGCCAGAGCGCAAAGCGCCCCGACGGTCGCCGCCGCCCCGCTCACGCTGCTGCCCGCCGTGCATGAGGCGCTCGAAGACGTGTTCGTCCTTGCCGACCGCAAGCAGATCGTGCTCGACCTGATCGATGCGTCGTCGAGCGTGCCCGGCCGCTCCCATCTGCGGGTAACGGGATCGAAACGCGATATTGTCACGCTGCTAAGTAATCTTGTTGGCAACGCCGTGCGTTATACCCCTGCGGGCGGCACCGTCTCGGTCCGTCTGTCGGCGACAGGCGCCGACGTGGTCATCGACGTGATCGACTCGGGCCCCGGGATCGACGCCGACAAACGCGAGCGCGTGTTCGATGCGTTTTACCGGGCGACCGAGCAACGAGACTCGCGCGAGCATGGCGGCGAAGGAACCGGGCTGGGCCTGGCTATCGTGCGCGCCATCGTCGATCGCCTCGGCGGGCAGGTTGTTCTGAAGGACGCCAGCCCGACACCGCCGCGCGGTCTTCATGTCCGCGTCTCGTTACCGAACCCCGACGTCACCTCCAACCCCAGCCCCTGAGCGTCGTTGGCCAGACGCCTCACATTGACCCTATTCATCAAGACCGGAAGCCTCGCATTCATGTCCACACGCCCTCAACGTGACGCCGGGTTAGAACCCTGGCCGATCTCTCCCGCCGCCTTGCTGTGGCTGCTCGCCGTGTTCGCTCTGGTTTGGTTTGGCGTATTGAACCTGCGCCACCTGATCCCGAGCGACGAAGGCCGCTACGCCGAAATGGCGCGCGAAATGCTTGCCACGGGCGACTGGGTCACGCCGCGCTACAACGGCTATCTGTACTTCGAGAAACCGCCCCTTCAAACCTGGATGAACGCGCTGACGTTCATGATCTTCGGCCTGGGCGACTGGCAGGCACGCCTGTGGACCGCCCTGACCGGGTTCGGCGGCGTGCTGCTGGTCGGCTACACCGGGCGCCGCGTGTTCAGCGCGCGCGCGGGCTTCTTCGCCGCGCTCACGCTGGCGAGCGCCCCACTGTGGAGCTTGCTCGGTCACTTCAACGTGCTCGACATGGGCCTGTCGTTCATGATGACGCTGGTGCTGTGCTCGCTGTTGTTGGCGCAGCGCCCGGGGCTCACCGACACGCAGACCCGCTACTGGATGTGGTTGTGCTGGGCCGCGATGGGGCTGTCGATCCTGAGCAAAGGACTGATCGGCGTGGTGTTGCCGGGCGCCGTGCTCGTGATCTACACGCTGATTTCGCGCGACTGGGCGCTGTGGAAGCGTCTGCATATCGTCAGCGGTCTGATCGTTTTGCTCGCCGTGACAGTGCCATGGTTCGCCGCCGTGATGGCGCGTAACCCGTCGTTCTTCGACTTCTTCTTCATCAACGAACACTTCAACCGCTTCCTGAAACCGGATCACCACCGCCCTGGCGCACTGTGGTATTTCGTGCCGGTGCTGATCGTCGGCTTCCTGCCGTGGCTGTCGATGGTCCCGCGCGCCTTCTCCGCGTCGCGCGCCATTCCCCGTCAGGCCAACGGCTTCCGTCCGGTGCTGATGACAACGGTCTGGGCCGTCTTCATCTTCTGCTTCTTCTCGCTGTCGCACTCGAAGCTCATTTCCTACGTGCTGCCGATCGTGCCGGCCATTGCGCTGCTTATCGGGCTGGGCATTGCAGGCATCTCGCGGGAATCGCTGCGCAAGCATCTCATCGTGTCCGCCGTGTTGTTCGTTGCCACGATCGTGACGTGTCTGGTATTCCTTTCCCATCACTCGGACAGCCGTAATCCGGTGGAAGCCTATCGCGCGTTCTCGTATTACCTGTACGCGGCGAGCATCGTCGGCCTGATCGGCATCGGCATCACCCGCTGGCTGAGTCAGCGCAGCACCAAGCAGGCGCTCATCGCCTTCGCGGGAACATGGCTGGCCTTCACGATGATCGGCGGCACCGGCCACGAAGCCTTCGGACGCGCGAGTTCGGGGATCGATCTGGTGCCTGCTGTGCGTGCGGAAATGGATCGTCTGGGACCGGACACGCCGTTCTACTCGGTCGGTACGCTCGATCACACCATGCCGTATTACCTGCGTCAGCCCATGACGATGGTGGCCGTGCAGGACGAACTGGAGTTCGGTATCTCGCAGGCGCCGGATAGCTGGATTCCGACGCTCGCCAAGTTCGCCGATGTCTGGATGGCTGCGCCCAAGGCCCTCGCGCTGGTCGATCCGGAGAAGTTCACGGTGCTCGAAACGCTCGGCCTGCCGATGAAGGTCATTGCCCGCGACAACCGCCGCGTGATCATCGAGAAGCCCTCCGACGCACCGTCTCCCGCAGCCAACTGATTGCGGCAGCGGCCATAAAAAAACGGCTGAGGGCGATATCTTGCCCTCAGCCGTTTTTCTTTTACCGTCAGAGACTTGCCCGTCTTACCTCAAGTCACTTCGACTTCTTCTTGCCGTCCACAGGTTTGGCCGGCCCCACCGAGACACCCGCCTCGGCGGTCAGCATCAGGAACGTGAAGGTCTCTTCGAGGTACAGGCGAACCGTAGTCGCCGTGTGATCGAGGTAGCCGATCGAGACATCCTGACCGATGTGCATCTCGTAATCGCCGCCGCGCGTCGACAGGATGCAGCCGCCGTCGATGGCCGGGGCCCAGATGATCTCGCCGCTCACGATGTGTCCGATGTGCTCGAGAATCGGGTAGCCCTGATCGTTGGCTTCGGTCACTGCCGTGTAGGCATCGGCCCCCAGCAACACGCTGTACGGACCGTCGACCCCTTCCAGACGCAACTGCTCCAGCGCCTTGGCGATCACGGTCGGATAGTCGGCGATGTTGGCCGGCAGCGGCAACACCGGGTTCGAAGTGCCTTCGCGCACGCCCGTGATGTGTGCGGCTTTGTAACCGTCGAAAATCGCGCGGTCTTCCGCGTAAGCCAGCTTGATGGCCGCATCTTTGGCGGGTTGCCAGTCGGAGTCGTTGGCGCCGCGCTCGACATCGTCGATGGCCTCGCGCGACAG
The DNA here is from genome assembly GCF_000807775.2 of Pandoraea fibrosis. Taxonomy (NCBI): domain Bacteria; kingdom Pseudomonadati; phylum Pseudomonadota; class Betaproteobacteria; order Burkholderiales; family Burkholderiaceae; genus Pandoraea; species Pandoraea fibrosis. Next base: position 3,596,389 of record NZ_CP047385.1, read on the forward strand.
CTCGAACGGGACACGCAAGGCCACAAGCGGCATCACTTCGCGCTGACGCGCGCCCACGCCGTCGAGCGGCGCGTCGATGGCCTTTTGATGGCCGGTGCCAACGCCCGCGAGCGCCAGGCCGCCCGGCCCCTTGACGTCGACCACACGACGGCCGGCGACCGTGCGCTTGAACGTGCGAGCCACCTCTTCTTCGATCTGCGCCCAGGCGGCGTTCGAAATGGGGGCCAGTTCGCGATGCAGGTTATTCATGCCTGAGAAACTCCTTTAAGCGATCCGATTTGCAACGAGCCGTCCGCGGGGGCGGCGCTCGGTGGGGTGAGAGACGATACCGTGACGTCGACCACAGGCGTTGCCGTCGACGTCGCATCGATCAGAGTCTTGATTGCCGTCGATTCCGTGGCGGCCGCCACCGGCGCCTCGCGCTCGGCGAGCGCTTCGAGCAACGGTGCCGACGGCACGAAGAACAGCCCGCCCGTGACAGCGCTGCTGAAGTCGAGCAAGCGATCGTAATTGCCGGGCGGACGCCCCACGAACATGTTCTCGAGCATCTGCTCGATAGGTGCCGGGGAGCGGGCGTAACCAATGAAGTAGGTGCCGAATTCGGCCGAACCTGGGCGGCCGAACGGCATGTTGTCGCGCAGGATCTTGATTTCCTTGCCATCTTCCTCGAGCGTGGTCAACGCGCTGTGCGACCAACTGGGCTTCACGCCCTCATCGAGTTCGACGTCGGAGAGTTTGGTCCGCCCGATGATGCGCTCCTGCGCCTCGACCGGCAGTGCGTTCCAGCCCGTCATGTCATGCAGATACTTCTGCACGAGCACGTAGCTGCCGCCCTCGAATTCGGGATCCTCGTCGCCCATCACCGTGAATTCGAGCGCTTCCTTGCCCTCGGGGTTCTCGGTGCCATCGACGAAACCGACCATACTTCGCATATCGAAATAGCGGAAGCCATGCACCTCGTCGACCACGGTCACGGCGTCGCCCAGCTTGTTCAGCATGAGCGTCGCGAGATCGAAACAGAGATCCATCTGATCGGCGCGGATGTGCAACAGCAGATCGCCGGGCGTGGCCGGCGCATGGCGCTTGCCCGAGCCAAATTCACGGAACGGATGCAGCTCGGCCGGACGCGGATCGCCGAACAGGCGGTCCCAGGCGTTGTCGCTGAAGCCCACCACACACGACAAATTGCCGGACGGCACGCGTTTGCCGACCGAGCGGACGTAGGCGGCAGCATCCGCACACCAGCCCCGCACGTTCGCGTGAGCCGCGTCGTCATCACGAATGGTCGCAACAAGGAAGATGGCGCTGCGGGTCACGGTGCCGGACACCGGCTGGGGTTCTGGAGGAGATGTCGGACGTTCGGTCATTGCTTTCCTGCGTGGGACTGGGGTTCTCGACGCCGGTACCGTCACTTCGGCCGGAACAGCGGGCCATAGGCTATCGGGCGGCGACTTTTGGTATGTCAACTTTATAACGCAACACACCGTAATATGCCACTCCCATCGGCAGATCGGCGAGCAAAGCCTTGTGCGATGCGGCTTTGCAAGGGATGACGTCATTTATGGCAATTTCGCCATTTTGGCGCCATTTTGGCGTTGGGGGTGCGCCCCTACCATGGCGGCGTTCCTTCCGGTACCGGCACGACGCGGCTGCGCGCGTGCCGGACGGCCCTTGTCCGTACGCCTGCGACTGCGCCCGAGCGCGTCTGAATCATGTGGATTGTCAACGTTGCGCTCAAACGGCCCTACACGTTCATCGTGATGGCCATCCTGATCCTGCTCGCCACACCGCTCGCGCTCATGCGTACCCCGGTCGACGTGCTGCCGGAAATCAACATCCCGGTGATCAGCGTCATCTGGACCTACAACGGCCTGTCCGCACAGGACATCGCCGACCGGATGATCTCCGGCAACGAACGCGGGCTGACGACCACCGTCAACAACATCGAGCACATCGAGTCGCAATCGTTGCCCGGCATCGGCATCATCAAGATCTTCCTGCAACCCACGGCCAACATCCAGACGGCCATTGCGCAAGTCGTCGCCGTCGAACAGGCACAGGTCAAGCAGATGCCGCCGGGGGCCACGCCGCCGCTCGTCATCAGTTACTCCGCGTCGTCGATCCCGGTAATGCAGCTCGGCCTGTCGAGCCCGAGCCTCTCGGAGCCGGCGCTTAACGACACGGCGCTCAACTTCCTGCGCCCGCAACTGGTGACGATTCCCGGGGCCGCCGTGCCTTATCCGTATGGTGGCAAGACGCGGTTGATTTCGGTCGACATCGACACGCGTGCCCTGCTCGCCAAGGGATTGACGGCGCAGGACGTGGTGGCCGCCGTGAACGCTCAGAACCTGATTCTGCCCACCGGCACGGCGAAGATCGGGCCGCGCGAGTACACCGTCGACATGAACGGTTCGCCACCGACAGTCGAAGGGTTGAACAACATCCCGGTGCGCACGGTCGCCGGCGCCACCACCTATTTGCGTGAAGTCGCGCACGTGCGCACGGGCTTCTCGCCGCAGACGAACATCGTGCGCCAGAACGGCCAGCGCGGCGTGCTGATGTCGATCATGAAGACGGGCGACGCGTCGACCCTGTCGGTGGTCGACTCGCTCAAGGCCTTGCTGCCCGAGGCGCGTGCCGCCCTGCCGTCGGACCTGCATATCTCGGCGCTGTTCGACCAGTCGGTCTTCGTGAAGGCGGCCGTGCAGGGCGTGATTCACGAAGCGCTGATCGCCGCTGCGCTCACCGCCGCCATGATTCTGCTGTTCCTCGGCAACTGGCGCAGCACCTGCATCATCGCCATCTCCATCCCGCTCTCGATTCTCTCGTCGCTGCTCGCGCTGCATGCGTTGGGCCAGACGATCAACATCATGACGCTCGGCGGGCTGGCGCTCGCAGTGGGGATTCTGGTCGACGATGCGACCGTGACCATCGAGAACATCGAGCGCCATCTTCATATGGGGACACCGCTGCACAAGGCGATTCTCGACGGCGCGGGCGAAATCGCCGTGCCGGCGCTCGTCTCCACGCTGTGTATCTGTATCGTGTTCGTGCCGATGTTCTTCCTCACGGGGGTGGCACGTTACCTGTTCGTGCCGCTCGCCGAGGCCGTGGTGTTCGCCATGCTGGCGTCGTACATCCTCTCGCGCACGCTGGTGCCTACGCTCGCGATGCTGCTCATGGGACACGCGCATCAGGCCGATCCGAACGCGAAGCCCGGGGCGTTTCGCCGCATTTACCTGCGCTTCGACGCCGGCTTCGAGCGCATGCGCGCCGCGTACATCGTCGTGCTCTCGATGCTGCTGGTACGCCGACGCGTCTTCGCCACCGGCTTCCTGGCCTTCTGCATTCTGTCGATGGGACTGGTGTTCGCGCTGGGCGCCGACTTCTTCCCGAGCGTGGATGCCGGCGACATTCGCATGCATATGCGTGCGCCGACCGGCACTCGCATCGAGGAAACGGCGCGTCTGGCCGACGAGGTCGAGAAAGTGGTGCGAGAGGTCGTGCCCGCCAGCGAACTGGAGACGATACTAGACAATCTTGGCTTGCCCTACAGCGGCATCAACCTCTCGTACAGCAACGCCGGCACCATCGGCACACTCGATGGCGAGATCCAGATCGCACTGACGCCGGATCATCGCCCCAGTGCGACTTACATCGACAAGCTGCGTGCCCTGCTACCGCAGCGTTTCCCCGGCGTGGAGTTTTTCTTCCAGCCAGCGGACATCGTCACGCAGATTCTCAACTTCGGTCTGCCCGCCGCGATCGACATTCAGATCAGCGGCAACCAGCAACTGGCGAATTTCGATGCCGCCACCAAGCTGCTCAAGCAGGTGCGTCAGGTGCCGGGCACCGTCGACACGCACATCCAGCAACGAGTGAACGCACCGACGCTTCACCTGAATATGGACCGCACCCGGTTGCAGCAACTCAATCTGAACGCCAACGCCGTCGCCCAGAACGTGCTGATCTCGCTCTCGGGCAGTTCGCAGACGTCGCCGGGCTTCTGGTTCAACAGCCAGAACGGTGTGGAGTACAGCCTGTCGGTGCAGTCGCCGCAGTACCGCATCAGCTCGATCGACGATCTGCTTCGTCTGCCGGTCGCGGGCACCGCCAACAACGGTCAGCCCCAACTGCTCGCCAACTTCGTGAAGGTTGAACCGAAGCAGCAGTTCGCCGTGGTCAGCCACTACAACATCCGTCCGGTGATCGACATCTTCGTGAGCGTGGAAGGCCGGGATCTGGGCAGCGTGGCGGGCGACATCGACAAGCTGGTCGCGCAGGCCCGCAAGGATCTGCCGCGGGGTAGCCAGATCACCGTGCGCGGTCAGGTCAGCACGATGCAAAGCTCGTATCTCGGGCTGGGCGTCGGGGTGGCGATGGCCATCGTGCTCGTCTATCTGCTGATCGTGGTGAACTTCCAGTCGTGGGTCGATCCGCTCATCATCGTGAGCGCCCTGCCCGCTGCCCTCGCCGGCATCGTCTGGATGCTCTTTCTCTCCGGCACCCGACTGTCGGTGCCGGCACTCACGGGGGCCATCATGACGATGGGCGTGGCAACGGCCAACAGTATTCTCGTGGTCGCGTTTGCACGACAGCGCATGGAAGCCGGCATGGCGCCGCTCAAGGCCGCCCTGGAAGCCGGGGCCAGCCGGATACGCCCGGTACTGATGACAGCGCTCGCGATGATCATCGGCATGGTGCCCATGGCGCTTGGACTGGGCGAAGGCGCCGAGCAAAACGCGCCGTTGGGCCGCGCGGTGATCGGTGGCCTGCTGTTCGCCACGGTCTCGACGCTGTTCTTCGTGCCGCTGGTGTTTGCCGGTATTCATACGCGGCTCGTGCAGAGAAAGGCGCGCAAGGCAGAACGGAACGGCGGCAATCCGCATGCATAACGCCAAGCACACGCCACGACCGGCTTTCCCCACACCAGATACCAAGTTTTAACGGGCTGAACGACATGACCGAGAAACATCACGCCGAACTGGCCATTCCCGAGCACGATCCTGCCGATGGCCGGCAACTGCCGCCGCGTCGCGGCGAATTCCGGCGCGCAAAGATCGTGCTCATCGTGGTGGCGGTGTTGCTGGTGGCGGGCGCCGCACGTACCACGCTCTCCAACGCACTGCAACGCCGCGAGGTCGCCCGTGTGACGACCGAGAACGCCCGGCAATACGTGAGCGTCGTCACGCCGCAGGCGACCGAAGCGAGCGAAACGCTGCTGCCCGCCACGTTGCGCGGCGCGGTTGAGTCGCCCATCTACGCCCGGGCGACCGGCTATCTGCTGCATCGATATGTGGACATCGGTGCCCGCGTGAAGCAAGGTCAGTTGCTGGCCGACCTCGACACGCCGGAAATCGATCAGGAACTGGCGCAAGCCGTGGCGCAGCGCAACCAGATCAGCGCCAGCCTCGGGCTCGCGAAATCCTCGCTCGAGCGTTGGCAGCAACTGCGTCAGCGCGACGCGGTCTCTCAGCAGGAACTCGATGAGCGTCAGAGCACCTACACGCAGGGCACCGCCAATTTGGCGGCCGCCGACGCCAACGTCAAACGACTTCAGCAACTCGAGTCGTTCAAGCGGATCGTCGCCCCCTTCGATGGGGTGATCACCCAGCGCAATGTCGACGTCGGCGACCTGATCGATGCCGGCAGCGGCAACAGCCGCGCGTTGTTCTCGCTCGCGCAGACAGACCCGCTGCGGGTGTACGTTCAGGTGCCGCAGGCCTATGCGCAAGGCGTGAGCGTGGGGCAACCCGTCGTGGTAACGCAAGCCGAACTGCCCGGCGAGCACTTTCAGGGCAAGATCACGCATGTGTCCGGCGCCATCGACGTGGCGACCCGCTCGCTGCAAATCGAAGCCGCGCTGCCGAATCCCGACGGCAAACTCCGCCCCGGCGCCTACGTGCAACTCGCACTGCCCAGTGCCGTGCAGGCGCACCTGAGCGTGCCCGCCAACGCCCTGCTGTTCCGCGCCGAAGGCCCGCGCGTCGCGGTGGTCGACGATCAGGGCATCGTTCATCTGCACAAGATCGTGATCGCGCAGGACCTCGGACAGGCGCTTGAGCTGGCCGATGGCGTATCGGCGACCGACCGCGTGATCGTCAATCCCAGCGACTCCATCGACGACGGCGATCACGTTCAGGCCAAGGCGCTTGAAGTCAAGGGCGGCGCCAAGGCCGGTGCCAAGCCGCAGGGAGCGCAATCGTGAGCGCGCCTGTGCGCAGCACGCGCCTCGGCGTGACGCTGCTCGCCGCCACGGCGCTGCTCAGTGCCTGCGCCGTCGGCCCCGACTACCAACGTCCCGAGGTTTCGACCCCGCCGGACTGGAAAACCGACGGGTACTGGCGACTCGCGCAACCGTCGCGCGCGCCATTACAGCCCGATTGGTGGAAGGCGTTCCGGGAGCCGGCCCTCGACGCCCTGGAGACGCAGGCACTCGCCCAGAACCAGACGCTCGCCGCAGCCGTGGCGCACTACGATCAGGCACAGGCAACACTGTCCGGCATCTCGGCGCAGCGGTTGCCGGAAGTCGATGCGTCGTTCGGTCTGGCGCGTCAGCGAATCTCGGCGAACCGACCGGTCACAAGCTACTCGTCGAGCAGCATGTCCACCGTGCAGAACAACGTGCAGGTCGGCCTTGGCGTGAACTACGACACCGATCTGTTCGGCCGTATCCGGCGTCAGGTCGAAGGCGCGCGCGCCTCCGCCGAACAAGCCGGTGACGATCTGGCCAACGCACGGCTCGTGTTGACCACACAACTCGCCACCGCCTACTTTCAGTTGCGCGCGCTCGACGCCGAGATCAAGGTGCTCGACGAATCCGTGACGCTGCAACAGAAGGCACTCGACTATGTGAGCGCACAGCATGACTTAGGCGCCGTCTCGGGGCTGGATGTCCTTCAGCAACAATCGGAACTCGACACCACGCGAGTGCAGGCACGGCTGCTGCATCAGCAGCGCGACCAATATGAGCATTCGATTGCCGCGCTTGTCGGGGTGCCGGCGCCGGCATTCTCGGTGGCGACCGGCGCGTTGCCGGGAACCCTGCCGCCGATCCCGCTTGGTGTCCCGAGCGACATCTTGCAGCGCCGTCCCGATGTGGCATCGGCCGAGCGCAGCATGGCAGCAGCCAACGCGCAGATCGGGGTGGCGAAGGCGGCATTCTTTCCCAGCCTGACGCTTAACCCCGGGATTGGCTGGCAGAGTACCGAGTTCGCCAATCTGCTCTCGGCGCCGAGTCTGCTGTGGACCGTGGGCACGCTCGCCACGCAAGCGATCTTCGATGGCGGACGACGTCAGGCGGGCGTGGACTTCGCCAGCGCGGGCTACCGCGCCGTGGAGGCGAACTATCGTCAGACGGTGCTCACTGCGTTCCAGCAAGTGCAGGACGGCGTGGCCGGTCTGTCGGTGCTCGACGCCGCCGCGCACGAATCGCATGCCGCCGTCGTCGACGCGCAACGGCTTCTGAGTCTGGCTAACGACCGCTATTCAGGCGGTCTCACGGCGTATCTGAGTGTGATTACGGCGCAGCAGGGATTGTTGGCGAGCGAGCGTCAGGATGTTCAGATTCGCGCCCAGCAACTGGTCCTGTCGGTCGCGCTGATCAAAGCGCTGGGCGGCGGCTGGCAAGCGTCATCGGACACATCCTCTGACTCGTATAATGCGCAAAGATGAGGTGGCGACATGAAAGTACTGATCGTTGAAGACGAACACAAGGTAGTGGACTATCTGCGCTCCGGGCTGACCGAGCAAGGCTGGGTCGTCGATGTGGCGCTCGATGGCGAGGAAGGCACGCATCTGGCGCTGGAGTTCGACTACGACGTGATCGTGCTCGATGTCATGCTGCCCAAGCGCGACGGCTTCGCCGTGCTCGGCTCGCTGCGCGAACGCAAATCGACGCCAGTCATCATGCTCACGGCCCGCGATCATGTGAATGACCGTGTGCGCGGTCTGCGCGAAGGCGCCGACGACTATCTGACCAAGCCCTTCTCGTTCATCGAACTGGTGGAGCGTCTGCACGCCCTCGCCCGTCGCACGCGCGTGCAGGAATCGACGCTGATTTCGGTCGGCGACCTTTACGTCGACCTGATCGGCCGCCGTGCTACGCGCGATGGCCAGCGGCTCGATCTCACGGCCAAGGAATTCCAGTTGCTCTCGGTGCTCGCGCGCCGTCAGGGCGACATTCTGTCGAAGACAGCCATTACCGAACTGGTCTGGGACGTCAATTTCGACAGCCATACCAACGTGGTGGAGACAGCGATCAAGCGGCTGCGCGCCAAGCTCGACGGGCCGTTCCACACCAAGCTGCTGCACACGGTGCGCGGCATGGGCTACGTGCTGGAGGTGCGCGAGGCCTGACGGCCGCGCGCGAGCCGCGCCATGAAACACTCGATCTCCCGCCGACTTGCCGCCATGTTCGCCGTTGTGGCGCTGTCGGTGTTCGCGCTGGTGGGAGCCGCGCTCTACATGATGCTGCGCGTGCAACTGGAGCGGCATCTGCGCGAATCGCTCGACGACCGCGCACAGATCGCGCACATCATCGTCTATCACGGCGGCACCCCGGAGAAGTGGCAGATCGCTCGCGAAAAGCTCAGCGACATGACCCCGCGCGACGGCACCACGACTTATGCAGTGACGAGCGACGATCCGAAATACACCTTCGGCACGCCGGTGAGCGGCATGTTCGTCAAACGGCTGTCCAATGGTTACGTGCGACTCAAGCCCGACGGCGGCGGCGACGACATGCTGACGACGCGCGAAATCCTGCCGCCCTACGGCTCGCGGCCGGCCGTCGCCCTACAGGTGGCGGCCAGCTATTCGCCGAACGAGCGGACACTGCGCGCCTTCGGCCTGGGACTCGCAGCGCTCTCCGCGCTCGGGAGTCTTGGGGTGCTGCTGCTGAGTTATTCCGTCACACGTCTGGGCCTCGCGCCACTCACGCGTCTCACGCGCGAAGCCTCCGAAATCAGCCCGGATAATCGTTCGCAGCGACTCGACACCCGTTCGCTGCCCGTCGAACTCGACGATCTGACCCACTCGTTCAACGGCGCGCTGGCACGGCTCGACAGCGCGTATGAGCGGCTGGAATCGTTCAACGCCGACGTCGCGCACGAATTGCGCACGCCGGTCACGATCCTGATCGGGCAGACCGAAGTGGCGCTCACGCGCGATCGGCCAGTTGAGGATTTACGTGCGCTACTGCAATCGAATCTGGAAGAGCTGGGCCGCATGCGCACGATCATCAACGACATGCTGTTCCTCTCGCGCGCCGATCAGGGCGAACGTGCGACCGGGCTCACGGCGGTGTCGCTCTCGAGCGAAGCCGCGCACACGCTGGAGTTTCTGGAGATCCCGCTGGAAGAAGCCCAGACCACGGCTCGCCTGCATGGCAGCGCCGTCGCGCAAGTGAACAAAGCGCTTTTCGGGCGCGCGCTGGCGAATCTGGTGATGAATGCCGTCGAGCATTGTGCACCGGGCGCCAATATCGATGTCCGGATCAAGGCCAACGCCGACGATGTCCGACAGGTGAGCGTCGAGGTCTCCAACCCCGGCGCACCGATTCCGCCCGACGTGCTGCGCCATCTGTTCGACCGCTTTTACCGGGCCGAACCGTCGCGCACCAACAGTCGGGAGAATCACGGATTGGGATTGGCGATCGTCAAGGCGATTGCCGAAATGCACGGGGGCATGGTCTGGGCCCGCAGCGAGAGCGGACTCAACACCTTTGGATTCTCGGTGTCCACAGGGAGGGAAATCGGCACGCCATTTCTCGACACCGGGCTGCCCCACAGCCACGACGGCGTAACGTCCCAGTCTCCCCTCGTCCGTCAAATGCCCTGACGGCCGCCTTGCAGGCCGGCCATGTGCTGCATGGCATGGGGAGCGAAAACCGTCAGCGTCTCGCCCAACGCCTCACGGGCATAAGCGGCCGCGACCGTCATCCGCGCAAGCCGCGCGCGTAACTCCAGATTCTCCCGCTCCAGGTACTGCACGCGCTGCATGGCGTCTGCCACATCGGTGAGGGCATCGCCCGCCGGGTTGTGAGCGTCGGGCATGCCATCGAGCAGCGTCATGGCGCGCGCCAGGTTATGTTCCAATTGCTGCGCCCAGACAGACTGGCCGCCCGAGAGCGACGAGCCGAATGTCGGGGCCGCCGGAACTTCATACGCCGCACGCGCGCGCACGATGGCCTTCTGCACCGTACCGGCACTGGGACGGCGGGTCACGCCGGACTGTGCGATAAAGCGCAGATAAGTCTGTGCGCCGTAAATGCGATGCGCGGCCTTACATGCGTCTGCGAGAAACGCGTCGAGAAAGGCGGGGTTGTTGTGCGGATGTGCCGCATCGGCGTCACGTGCGGCGGCGAGCAAGGCAGCGTAGGTTGCATCGTCGAACTTCAAGGCGGAACGTGCCATCGCGATCTCCGGGTGCTTGCCGTATTCGGGGGGCTATGCGCGCCGATGGGCCATCGCTGGCGACATCGGCAACACCACAGTCGCGGGGACTACGGCAGGTAGTCCCCTTACACAACGTCAGGGCTTCGGGGCCGGTGCAGGCACCGGCGGCGTCCACTTACGCTTGGCGTTTGGGTCCTGCGTGACCGCAACGGCAACGGCCTCGGTGTAGTTCACCGTCACGGCATCGCCGACTTTCACGCCTTCGAGCAACTTCGGATCGTCCACGGCCACGTCGACGGTGCGCGACGGTCCACGCAGTGTCACGACATTCGCATTACGGTCGATCCGCTGTACGGTGGCCACGACTTTCAGGTTTCGTGCTGCATCGGCCGCCGGGCGCTGGCCCGGTGCAGCGCGATCGGCGCCTTCCGTCACGACACGGCTGCGAATACCATCGCCCGGCGCGACGGAAATGGCCACGGAGCGCTGATATGCCACGACCACTTTGTCACCCTTGCGCATCTGCTCGAAGTTCTGCACCTCCGGGCCGACGACGAACGTCACCGGTTTGCCGTGGTCGTCGGCCACTTGAATCGTGCGATTCTTGGCATCGACATTGAGCAGCGTGGTACGGAATTCGACCACACCGCCGCGCACGATAGGCGCCGGACGCGCTGCGTCCTGAGCATGCACCACCGTACCAAGCGACAACAGTCCGGCCAAAATCATGGCTTGCATAAGCTTCATGGTGAGTCCCTTTGTTATCGACGATATGCAATTCCCGCACGGGGATCGCAATTAGTTAATTGTCCGAAGAAAACAACGGGCTTGCAGTGACTTCGTGAAAACCCGAATGTTTCCGTTGGATGGTAACAAAATAATTCAAAGCTGCAATGTTATTTTGAGTTGCATGCGAAATATCTGCGAGATCGCGCGCTATTTAAATTACTCGCGAATCTCCATATGACGCCCCCTACCTCTCTATATATATGGGGAAACAAAGCATCGTCATTTGATATAGATCAACCCGTTTCTCGCCTCGACGCAGGAATCAAATCGCTTTTCCCGACAAAACGGATACAAGTTGTTACAAAATTACTCATGATGTTCAAGTAATTCTTAATCCGTTCGGATGATGTATTTGCGGCTTGACGATTTGCAATCCGAATTACTATTCTGAATCCTCATCGTTCTGGCGGCGCCGCACTGGCGCCGCGTTTGCACGTTGTCGTCGTCCCGTTCAATGCCGGTTTACGAATGAGGTCACACAGTGCCACTTCCACCCGCCCACCATGTCTTCCGACGACGCCCGCCCCGCCGGGCTGTACTGCCCCTCCTGATGAGTGTTCTGCTTGCCGCCGCCCCTGCCCTGGCGCAGGCCCCCGCCTCGGATAGCACACCGCCGGTGCAGGCCATGCCGGAGATGCAGCAAGTCGCCGTCGACGCTCTGACGTCCATGAGCCGGTATCTGCGTTCTCTGAAACGTTTTCACGTCGATGCCGATACGGTCACCGATGCCGTGTTGAGCACCGGCCAGAACGTAGGCTTTCTGCATCACACCGAAATGTCCGTTCAGCGCCCCGACAAGGTACGCGCCGTGGTGACAGGCCAAGCGCGCAATCGCGGGTTCGTCTACGACGGCAAGACTTTTACGCTGTATGACCAAACGCAGGGCAAGCGCTTCTACAGTCAGGCGAGTGCGCCCCCCACCGTCGACGCGTTAATTCGCGATATCGACGAAAAATACGGCGTAGGTCTGCCGTTGGCGGATCTCTTCTATTGGGGAATGGATGCAGACGACGCCGCACAACTGCGTTCGGCGCTCTTTATCGGACTGGATCGGGTCGGCGGCGAATGGTGCAACCATTACGCCTTTCAACAACCCGACGTCGATTGGGAATTATGGATTCGGGTCGGGTCGCGGCCACTACCGTGCCGTTTCGTGATCACGGATACTTCACAGCCTTCGCGCCCACGCCATTCGGTGAATTACCGCTGGGATGTGAATCCGACGTTCCCGGCGGGAACGTTCACCTATCGCGCCCCCGCTGGCGCGCAGCGCATCGAAATACGTCCGCCAGCCGCCATGCAGGACAGTGCGCCCGCCTCGGGAGGTTCGCAATGACTCGAGCAACCTCCCGCCTATCGAGCGGCAAGACGCCCAACAGATCCGGCGTTTCCACGCTAGCCCGTGCGACCTGCATCGCGGCGGCAACCCTAATTGCCCTGACGTCCACTGCCAGTCACGGATTCGGTTTCCGGGGCGGCGCGCGCACCAGCCTGCATGGTGGCGGCGCGGGTGGCGGCTTCCACGGCGGAGGCGCGCCCCACGAAGGCAACTTCGGCGCGGGCGGTGCACGAAGTGGCGCCCCCACACATGCCAACGCGGGCGGGCCTTCGGGTGGACCGCCACACAGTGGGGGGCAGCCTCCGGGCCCTCACCCCGGCCCCAATCCCTCACCGCCGTCACCCAATCCGGGTCCCCATCCGCCTGGCCCTGGCCCCAGTCCCGAGCCTCCGGGGCCGGGGCCGCACCCCCCACCGCCGCCTCCCGGACCGGGACCTGGGCCGGGCCCCCATCCTCCGCCGCCCCCGCCTGGACCGGGGCCGGGGCCCGGACCTCACCCGCCACCGCCGCCACCACCACCGCCCCCTCCACCACCACCTTACTGGGGCGGAGGATGGTATGACCCCGTGGCAGCGGCAGTCACCATCGGTGTCTCGGCCGCGATCATCGGCTCGACGGTTGCCTCGATACCGCCCAGTTGCGTGAGCACCGTGGTCAATAACGTCGCTTATCAACACTGCGGCGGGACGTGGTATCAGCCCGTCTACTCAGGCACGACCGTCCAGTTCGTTGTGGTTGCCGCACCGCGCTGACACGTAGGGCACGCCTTGTTCTGATGGCGCCGGAGATGAATTCCGGCGCCATCGGTCCAGCATGCTTGTAGGCAGGACAGCGAGAACGTTATCCTTGCCTCATGAACCGTCGCATTCTTATCGCTCCCGAAGACGTCGAACTCACAGCCATGCGCGCGCAAGGCGCCGGTGGTCAGAACGTCAACAAAGTTTCCAGCGCCATCCATCTCCGCTTCGACGTGATGCGCTCGTCCTTACCCGACGACGTCAAATTCCGGCTGCTGTCGCGCCTGGATCATCGCATCACTCAGGACGGCATCATCGTCATCAAGGCACAGCAGCATCGCTCTCAGGAACTCAACCGGGCCGATGCGCTTGCACGCCTGCAAGCGCTGGTCGATGCCGCTGCCGTATCGCCGCGCCGCCGCGTGCCGACACGCCCCACCCTCGGTAGCCAGATGCGTCGCCGGGATGCCAAGCAAGGCCGCTCCCGCGTCAAAGCGTCGCGAGGCAAGGTTCAGGCTGGCCGGGAAGATTGATGCTAATAACTATTATCTTTTATTGACGAAAGATATTTATTGTTATCTTTTTCGTGAAATGTGCCAAATGAAATGCTAAGATAAAGCATCATTTCCTGACAAAAGCATATCATCATGAGCTTCATGGAATCACTGGTGGTGGCCCGCAAAGATGCCGCCATGACACAAGCGGAACTCGCCGATCGGGCCGGATTGTCGCGCATGACCGTACAGAAAATGGAGTCCGGCGCGCTCGACCCGCGCATGTCGACCGTGCTGGAAATGGCGCGCGCTCTTGGGCTCGAACCCATGCTCGTACCGGCCAGCCTGCGTCAGGAAGTCGAAGCCTTTCTTCGCTCTGGCGGTAAATACCTCGCACAGCCCAGCGGCGTTTCCGCACCGCCTTCCATCGTCGAGACGCTCGCTCGCTAATCCGCTTTCCCGCGCTGGCTCCCGGATCTCTTCTTATGAACATCAAATATCTGCGCGCCTATCTGCACATGCCCGACGGGACACGTCGGGCCATCGGCTATCTGTCGCAATACGGCGACATACTGCGCATGTCGTTCGACGAGGACTACATTGCCGATGCGCAACGGCCGGTGCTCTCGCTGGCGTATCGCGGTGCCAATGAGACCGCGACGCGGGAGATTCTCGCGTCGCCACAAGATGCGCGTCTGGTGCGCACCGACGGCCGCTGGCCCGTATATTTCGAAAATCTGCTGCCAGAGGGTCATAACCGCGAACGCCTGGCAGCCGAGCGCCGCTGCAGTCCGGACGACGAATTCGAGTTGCTCGCCGCCGCCGGTCACGATCTGATGGGCGCGCTCGAAGTCGAGCCTGTGCCCGCGCGCGAGGGCGTGCCGGATGTCGTACACCGCTGGCATACGGCCCTCGGCCTCGAAATGGTGGAGCCGGGTTTCGTCGACACCCCGGTGGAAGACGCCGCCTCATTACCCGGTGTGGTGACCAAGTTCTCCGCGATTCGCGACGGACGTCGCTACATCGTCAAACGCCAGGGGCGCGCGGGCTCGGTCATTCTCAAGCTGCCGACGACACGTCATCCGGATCTCGTCGAGAACGAGTTCACGGGGTATCGGCTGTGCGAAGCCCTCGAGCTGGATTGCGCGAAGGCCGAGATCATTTCGCGACGCGATGCCGACTTGCCGGAGCAGGTGCCGTTCGAGCATATTCTCGCCGTGCCTCGATTCGACCGGCTGCCCGACGGGCGGCGCGTACACATGGAGGAATTCGCGCAGGTGCTGCAATATCCGCCACGCAGCAAGTACGGTCGCGGGCTCGATATCGACTACTCGACGATGTTGCGGGTGCTCGACCAACTGTCCGGCGAACCTGTGCGCGATGTGCGCGAGTTCCTGCGACGCCTGATTGCCTTCATCCTGCTCGGCAACACCGACGCCCATCTCAAGAACTGGGCGCTGACCTATCCCGACGCCCACACGCCGCAATTGGCACCGGTCTACGACCCGGTCTGCGTTGCCGCTTTTTTCCACGATGTCCCCGAATCTCACTACGGTGTGAATCGGGCCATCGACAAGACGTTGCGGGCCTTCGACTGGAACGCGCTGGAAGGTCTGCTCCGAGGTGCCGGGCTGCTGCGCGTCAGCCGGTTGACGGCCATTGCACGTGAAACCGTGCGCGAAGCGCAGGCCAAATGGCCCGCGCTGCTCGACGACGCGCCGAGCGCCGTGCGCGCCACCGTGCTCGAACGTCTGAGCGGCGGCGTTGCCCTGACGGCCTGACATACCGTCTCAACAGCTTTCCCACCTCTCAAAAATATTACCCGGGTGATATTGCAATTCAAATAACACCCGGGTAATATTCGCCGGTACCGACAATTGCTATCGCTACCGGAGTCTTCTGTGCCCGCCCATTCCCTCGGATATACCGTCTTTCGCGACATGCGTCGTATCGCGTCGGGCTCGCTCGCCGATGCGGCCATTGCCTTTCAACAGGCGATGATTGCCGATCCTCACGCTTGCGTCCTGATCTTCGACAACCTGACCGGAGACACGCGCGATGTCGACGTGCGCGGCTCGGCGGCCGACATTCGGGCGCGGTATCCCACGCCGACAGTAAGCGCGGCACCGGCCGTACCCGATGAGGCGCCGGCCAAAGGGCGAGGCCGCCCCAAGCTCGGCGTGGTCGCGCGCGAAATCACGTTGTTGCCGCGCCACTGGGATTGGCTGTCGGAGCAACCGGGCGGGGCGTCCGTCGTGTTGCGCAAGTTGGTGGACGAGGCACGTCGCAAGCACGCTGGGCGAGACCTGCTGCGGCGCGCACAGGAGCGGGCCTACAGCTTCATGTCCACCATCGCGGGCGATTTGCCCGACTTCGAAGAAGCGTCGCGTGCGCTCTTCGCTCACGACATCGACGCGTTGGGCACTCGCATCGCCGGCTGGCCTGAGGACGTCCGCACCCACTTGCTGCGACTCGCGTCCACGGACGATCTTGTCGACGCCGCCTAAGGCGGCTTGAGGCAACATGAGGCGGCTTTGACTTAAGCCGATCTCAAGCCGACCGACCAGGGGCGTGCATCACGCCCCGACTCCCTGATTTCACTGCTCACCGGGCGGCCCGCCGCCCCGGATAGGGCACCGCTTTGCCTGTCGTTTGTATCCCCTTTCCGTTCATGACATGACTCAGGAAACTCAGACCATGACGCAACAAATCTCCACACCTCCAGCGCCGCCGCGGCCACTCTGGCGCACGTGGCTCATGATCGCCGTGCCGATGATGCTGACCAATGCGCTCCAATCCATTGCGGGCACGGTCGACGGCATCTACCTCGGCCACCTGATCGGCATCGACGCGATCGCTGCGGTCTCGGCGTTCTTCCCCGTCTTTTTCTTTCTGCTGGCTATCGTGATCGGCCTGTCGGCCGGTGCGACGGTCATGATCGGACAGGCGTGGGGCGCACGCGACCTGGCCCGGGCGAGAAACATCGCCGGCACCGCGCTTGTGATGATGTGCGTGGCAGGTGCCGTCATCAGTGTCGCCGGCGGCCTGTTCGCCACACCGCTCATGCGGGCCCTCGGCACGCCCGCCAGCGTGTTCGACGCCGCAACCGACTACGCGCGCTGGATGCTCATCGGCATGCCGATCGTGTTCTTGCTCTGGCTGACGACCTCCATGAGTCGCGGCACGGGCGACGCGATCTCGCCGCTCTTCACCTTGTTGATTGCGACGATGCTCTCGCTCGGCTTCACGCCAGCGTTCATCTACGGGTGGGGCCCCTTCCCCCGGCTCGGCGTTGCCAGCGCCGCGGCGTCGACACTGCTTGCCTTCGCCATTGCGCTGTTGTGGATGGCGACTGACTGGCGTCGCAAATCACACCCGCTCGCGCCCAATCGGGATCTGTGGCGCGCCGTTCGCTGGAATCCGGCACTGGCACGCGGCATGTTGCGCATCGGAGTGCCGGCAGCCCTGCAGATGTTCACGATGGCCATCGCCGAAATGGCACTCCTCGGCATGGTCAATCGCCATGGCGCGAACGCCACCGCCGCCTACGGCGCCGTCACCCAGGTGATGAGCTGGTTACAACTCCCCGTCATGACGCTGGGCATTACCGCATCGATTCTCTGCGCACACGCCATTGGCGCAGGTCGCAGCGAACGCATCGGCGCCATCGTGCGCACCGGCTTTCTCTGCAACCTCGTCTTGACGGGAAGTCTGATCGTGCTGGTCTGTCTTGCCGCCCCCACCATCATGCGCGGCTTTCTGACGGACCCGACGGTACTCGCGCTCGCCACGCACCTGCTCTATATCGTGGCGTGGAGCGTCATGCTGATGGGCATGACGGCGATCATGGTCGGCGCCATGCGGGCGAGTGGAAAGGTGTGGATACCGATGTTGCTTGGCGTCGTCGGGCTACTGGGGATCGAAGTGCCCGCCGCGCTGGTTTTCGAGCGGATCGCCGGACTCACCGGGATCTGGTGGGCGTATCCGCTCGCTTTCGTCGCGATGTTCGCGATGCAGGGCCTGTGTTATCGCGCCTTCCGGCGGGCATCGTGCCGCGCCCAGAAGAACATCAGCATGCCGGCACAGGACAGCAAGACACCGACCCAACCGGTCGACGTCCAGCCGTAACCGGCAGAAATCGCCACGCCACCGAGCCACGCACCGGCGGCGTTGGCCATATTGAATGCCGAATGATTGAGCGCCGCCGCCAGTGTCTGGGCTTCCCCCGCGACATCCATCAGACGAATCTGCAAGGCCGGTCCGATGATGATGATGGTGCCGATGGCCAGCACGTTGACACCCGCCAGCCACGGACTTGCCGACGTGAAGGTAAACGCGCCGAGCAGGAGCGCCGACCAGATCAGTGTGCCGCCGATCGCGCGCATCAGCGATGCCGCTGCCACCAGACGCGGCCCCACGACGGTGCCCGCCACCATCCCCACGCCAAACAGCGCGAGATAGAACGGCACCCAGGTTTCGGGGACACCCGCCACCTGCATGAGCGTCGGCTTGATATAGCTGAACACGGCGAACATGCCGCCGAAACCGATGGCGCCGATGCCCAACGTAAGCCACACCTGCGAGTTGCGCAGGGCATTCAACTCGCGCAACGGGCTCGCCCCGTGCGGTGCCGGAGCATTCGGCACCCAGCGCCAGACCATCACTGTCGTGATGGCGCCAATGATGCCGACCAGCACGAACGCGGCACGCCATCCGAGCCACTGACCGAGGCCGGCGGCCAACGGCACACCGAAGAGCGTCGCCAGCGTCAGACCGAGCATGACCTGCCCCACGGCGTGAACACGGCGATGCGGCGGCACCAGCGACGCCCCGACCAGTGCCGCGACACCGAAATAGGTGCCGTGCGGCAAACCGCTGAGAAAGCGCAGCACGATCAGCGCGAGATAGTTCGGCGCCAGCGCGCTCGCTAGATTGCCGACGGCAAACATCGCCATGAGCGCAATCAGAAACGCGCGACGCGGCAAGCGCACCCCCAACACGGCGAGTAATGGCGCACCGATCACGACACCCAGCGCATAGGTGCTGATCGCATGTCCGGCTTGCGGGATGGTGATGTTCAGACCGTGGGCTACATCGGGCAACAGACCCATGATGACGAATTCGCCCGTTCCGATACCGAAGCCGCCCATGGCGAGCGCCACGAACGAAAGCCAGACGGGAATGGACGACTGAGGCACTGCTTCGGCAGCCTCAGCAGGCAGAATTTGGGGGGCACTCATCGGGATTCGGGATGACAGCCACTGCGGGACGGCGGGTGCCCGCAACGGCAAAGGAAACGGCATCGGGTACTGCACCGGCTACCAATGTCGATCGATGTCGAACCATCGGAGCAGCCCCGTTCAAGGATGCCGATTTTACGCCAGACGAACCAATCCTGCAGCGAGCGCGCTGCAACGCAACATCATCAAAACTTCACACTGACGCGCAACTCTCCTCGAAATGGCAAATTTCACCTTGCAACGCAATAGACATGCCGCCTCGACCCAATCCTGCCCGGTAGATCCGCCGTGCCCATAAAAAAACCGGCCCAGTGGGTGGGCCGGTAAGCTACGGTTGCGCTCCGGCTGCGGGAACCGGAGGCAACCGTATTGGGGGGCAACGGTGAACGGCCTATTTCTGCATGCGACGGGCAGCCGATGACGCCATGGCATGTGCGCCGTTCCCGGAAATGCCGATCAGTGATGCGACTTCTTCGCGTGCCACTGACCGGACTTTTCGTCCTTTTCGTAGGTCGACTTCACCGCGGTCCAGGCCACTTTGTGTGCCGTTTCTTCGCGCGATTCATGACCACGACGCTCGCCGGGATCGCGGTACTCGTCCCAGGCGGAATTGAACGCCTTGAGGTAAATCTCCTGGGCATGCGCCGGCAAGTGATCCTTGACGCTTGCCGGCAGATCGTGAGTCTGACGATAAGGCATGGCGGTGTCTCCTTGCATACGGCCCCCGAGGTCAGGCGGAGGCCGTTGGTGAAACTTCGGTCATACCGGCGAATCGCATCAGGCGAGTATCGCCGGCGTCAGATGTGCCCCATGAGCACCAGTACCAGCACGATCACAACGACAAGCCCCAGACCGCCGGACGGGTAGTAGCCCCACCCTCGGCTGTGCGGCCACGCAGGTATCGCGCCGATCAACAACAGAATCAGAACAATCAACAAGATGGTGCCAAGCATGACTTTCCTCCCTTGCCGATCCGACCATTAGCAGTGCGTGCGCACCAGAGCCGTTATGCCCCGCACTCCCCACTTTCCACGGCAACGTATTTACCAGGAGGCCGAAGCGGCGGCTCTTCCACTGGAGGATCCAGCGGTCTGTCAGGCGGGGGCATCGGCGTCGGTTCGTCCTCGTCGGGAGGGGTCTTCGGCGGCGGTGTCCCCGGCGGCTTGCCTGGGTCGTAAGGCTCAGGCAAATGTGCATACAGGCCGGGGGCCTGCGTCAGCCGGCAGATTTCAATGGGTCTCGGCATGAGCAAAATTTCTCGCGGCTCAATGCCAATACGGGTCGACGGTGTAATACGTGTGCACCTGCTCGGCCCAATGCAGGTCGGCCATGCTCGGCCAGTGATCTTTGTCGAAGCCCGGCGCCTTCTTGAGCGCTTCCTTGTCGATGTCGAGAATGAAGCGCTTGTTTTCGACGTCGAGCTGCAACGCGTGCCACGGAATGGCGAACAGCTTGTCGCCCATGCCGAGAAAGCCGCCGAACGACAGCACGGCGTAAGCCACCGTACCGCGTTGCACATCGAGCATGATGTGCTTGACCTTGCCAAGGCTCTCGCCGGCAGGGTTCACAACGTCTTCGGCGTCGAGCGTGTCGGCGGCCATCACCGACGGCCCGGGGCCGTCAGGCAGCTTATGGGACGCACCTACGATGCGCGCGCCTGGTTGGGCCATCGGGCCTCGACCGGTTTGCATAGTCATGATTGTCTCCTTCGTCCAGTGAAGTCGAGGCGCGGGAATTCGCGCCATCGACGTGGCGAAATCCGCGTTACTTCATTACCTTGATGTCGTCCTTGACGTCGACCACACCGTCAACCCCCTTGACCGTGTCGACCACGAGGGTACGTTGCGCCGACTGCGGTACCGAGCCGGTCAGATGCACGACGCCCTGATGCGTGGTCACGTGAACCTTCGTCGACGGCACGTCCTTCTTGGCGAGCAGCTCGGCCTTGACCTTTGCAGTCAGCGCCGAATCGTCGATCTTGCGGCCGGTGTCGCTCATGACGCCGCTGGCGCCGGAGTTATCGGCGATCTTGATGATGCCGCCCTGATCGAGGGCATGGGCAGCGATACCCGTCGTTGCAAGTGCGCCCGCCATGATGAGTTTGAGCAGATTCGATTGTTTCATTGTTGACCTCCCGAAATTGAGTCGTCACATCGGTGGCATTGCTGCCTTGGGTGTCACCTCCTGCACGCGAGCGTGCGGCACCCTGCGACGACCGAGTCATTGGTGAACCCTCTTCTCACCCGGAGATACCCGGTCCTGCCTTGCTTCGGAATCCAGTGCGCGAGTCATGCGAAACCACGCTCCCGCGCCCCGGATCTCCGGATGTCCTAAACCGCGTGCTGTCCGTCAGATCTTGTGACCTTCCTGGCTCTCGCCCGGACGGCTCATCGCCTTGTCGCGCCGCTCGTGCAGCCGGTTGTCCACGCCACTTACACCGGCGACTTTCGAGACCACCGTCTGCACCACATGCTGCATCCAGCGCTCGGGGACATGGCCCGTGAGCAACACCAGTCCGGATGCCACCGAGATATCGACGTGCGAGACGTCGAGATCGCGGGCCTGCGATAACGCAAGGCGAACGGCGTCGCGAACTGCGATGTCGGTGGACGACGGGCCACGCGAGCGGGCGTGAACGGTGGCATTTGCCATCTCTTGCGGCTTGCCCCTCACGCTCGTCTTCGCGTGCCCTGCTTCGTCGCCACCACGGCCCTTGCTCCCTGTGGCCTGCCCGGCCTCGCCTGACATTGCTTTGCGTTCACTATCGTTGCGCTCAGGTGACGCTTCAGCCCCCTGCGTACCCTCTGGCCAGTCGACGTGTCGCGATTGCGACGGACTCCTGACGGGTGAGACGGCGTCCAAAGCGTCGCGGCCAGTACCTGCGTAGTCGTCATGCGGGCCGTATGCGCTTTGCCGGCCAAAGCGGGGATGTGCGCCCGGCGCAGCATTCGCCGGCCCGTAACCGCTCTCCTCGCCGTGCGCGATCTCCGGGGCATACCCGTGACCACCGCCAACCTGCGTGTCGCCCTTGCCCATCTTGCGTTGCTTCGCATCGGAGGCGCCCAGCCATGCCGGATCGTTCTGCGTCTGAGCATGCGCCGTCTGCGCATCGCGAGCCGCCGACTGCCGGGCTTCGTGCGTTTGTGCATCCGCAGCGCTTTCCGATGACGACGGCGCCGACGCTTGCGCGCCGTTCGTCTCGGCGTCACCGTCTTCATGCGTCAGTGCGTGCTGCTCGTGCTGCGCCCCTGCGTCCACCGTCCTGTCCTGAGACGACTTCCGCGCTGGGGGGATACGCTTCGCCATGACAACCTCCTCGACTGCCGTCCGTGCTGTGGTAACTGGCACCGAACTTGTTGAAATCGATTGTAGATAGCCGGTTTCATCCGGCGAATCGGCGATATCTGAAAGATGTGTAGGCGGACGCTGGCAAGCGAGGCAGCATCGCATTGACGGTGATCTTCAGGCGGAAAATTCGACTAAAAATCAATGACTTGAAAAATCCAGCGAAGGGAGTTTGGAAGGAAAGAAATTTGGCATCGGCGAGAAATACGTACGGATGCCGTCAGCACCATCGGACAATTCCTATGAATTAGCCATTCGGCGCGGTGTCGTCCTTCGGGGCCACGATGACCCGGTTGCGGCCGGTTGCCTTGGCGCGATAGAGCGCCTCGTCCGCGGCCTTGACGAGAACGTCGACGGCTTCCTTGCCTTGCGGCGAGCGGCAAGCCACGCCGACACTCACCGTGACATGCCCGAAGTCGCTCGACGCATGCTCGAGGTTGAGCCGGTCGACAGCCAGACGAATGCTCTCCGCCACTTTCTGCGCCCCGAGCGTGTCGGTGTCCGGCATGACGGCGATGAACTCTTCTCCGCCATATCGCCCTGCGGCATCGGACGGGCGTTGCAGCGCCGCCGCAATCGCACCGGCCACTGCGGCAAGCGCGGCATCGCCCGCCTGATGCCCATGCGTGTCGTTGTAGCGCTTGAACCAGTCGATGTCGACGAACGCCACCGCCATCGCCCGACCCGACCGACGCATGCGGCGCCACTCGTTGGCGAGAATCCTGTCGAGCGAACGCCGGTTCGACAACCCGGTCAGCCCGTCCGTGCGGGCCAGCAGACGCAATTCCTGCTCTGCCCGCAGGCGGCGCCGCAACTGGGCCGCCAGCAGCATCGAGGCGCCGACGAACCCCGCATTGAGCAAGAGAAACAGACCACCGAACTCGATCACCCGCTGATGCCAGGGCGCAAGAATCTCTTCGCTCGACGTCACGACGATCAGGGTGAGCGGCACGTTGTTCAAGAACCGGCGCGACATCAGGCTGTCCCGGCCGAGGAAGCGAATGGGAAAGATACGCCGCTCGTCTCGCCCAGGGGGGATGGCTTCATAGCGCCCGGTCTGCGCCATGGTGAGCCCGATCACGGAAGCGTCGTAAGGCTTACGCATCAGAATGGCGCCATCCTTGCCCAGCAGCAGAATGACCCCTTGCCGCCCGACTTCGATGTGATTGAACAGATTGCGGAAATATTCGATATCGACGGACAACGACACCACGCCCCCGAACGAGCCATCCGGGCGCGTAATGCGTCGGCTGAGCACCATGGTCGGGGCGTTGTCTCGCAGGCGAGACTGGATGAACCCGCTCACGAACAGCCCGGCATGCGGATCGTCGCGGTGCACCGTGAAGTAATCCCGGTCCGAAAAATTGAAATTCCGGGGCATCTCGCTGGACGCATCGATGACGATATTCCCATTTTCATCGAGGACCACGAGCGAGCCGATGTAGCGCGATGCCCCCGCCCGCTCGAAGATCAGCTCACGGCGCAGCGCAGAGGGAAGCGCCTCAACGTCGGCGCGCGCGAGCAGCTTCACCACGGCATCGAGCGAGGCCTCGTAGAGTTGGAAATTCAACTCCAGATCGCGCTCCATCACCTCGACGATGTTGCGCTGGTTGTCCGACGCGCGGGCGAGCACGAGCAAGCGTCCCTCGTACAGCAGGGCCACCGCGACCGCCAGGACCATGACCGAGATCCCGACGCCACTCCAGACAATCAATGTCGGCGTCCGGGATAGCCAACGCACCACCGCAGCCAACGCCAGTGCCGTGCGTGCTCGCCACCGCTGAATCGACATGCGCCCAAACTCCCTTCTCAATCTCCGGCATTTGCGCACGGCGCCGCTTATGCCATGAAGTCGGCAGCCATGTCGGCGTCGGTGCGGGCCTCGAGCCGTCCGTCGCGACACGCCTTGCGGAACACCTCGTAATCGCGTTCGACCTGATCGGCATAATCCGTCGCGTAATGGATCAACGCCTCCCCCAGACGGATGCCCTTGCCCACATAACCGACCAGTTCCGCCGCACACCCACCGGCCTTGGCGTGGGCACGCGCCAGCACCCACCCGCAAAGGCCCGCATATTCCCGAAAACCATCGGCCCGGAACAACTCGAACTGGGCCGAGATCTTCATGTCGCGTAACTGGCGTCCGTAAATGCAACGCCCGAACGGGCCGGAGCCCCAGCCGAGAAAGGCGTCCGAGGCGGCCTGCATGAGACGCTGGCCCTCGACCACACGGCGTCCGTCGTGCTTGGGGGTGACGTTCCTGAAGAAGCGCGAGACGACCGACTTCGACGCCTCCTTGAACTGCAGAAACAACGGCTGCTCGTGGGCATCCATCATGAGCAGCACCAGACATCGCGTGCCGACGCTACCCACGCCGACGACCTTGAATGCCAGATCCTCCTGCGTGTAGTTCGCCAGCATGCGGGCGCGATCCGGCGATAGCGAGCTCACGTAGCTCTTATAAACAGGGGCAAACAGCGTGCGCCAGTCGCCCAGACCAAGCCAATCGTCTTCCGGGCCGAACAATGTCGTCGCGCCGTGAACGTGAAAAACGGTAGGAGGTGCGTCGCGAATCTGCCAGTGATCGCCGACTTGCTGAGCGAACTTGGGCAACACGTTTTCGTGCGTGCGCCCGGTGGCCCTGGCAATGCCGCGTTTGACGCCCTCACGCACCCGCTCGGTCTGCGCCAGACCCAGCATGCGCTCGAACGTCACCTGCTCGTGCCAGAGTGCGATGGTCGGCATGTGAGCATATTCGTCCAGACGCCGCGCATAGGTGTCCACCGCCGCGCGCACCATCTCGACGCCCAGCGTGTCGCCGAAGCCGAATTGACGCGCGGCCAGCACCAGACTGGCGCACAGCCGCTTCAGATCCCACTCCCAGGGGCCGGGCGCGGTCTCGTCGAAATCGTTCAGATCGAAAATCAGCGCGCGCTCGGGGGTGGCGAATCCACCGAAGTTGGCCAAATGGCAGTCACCGCAGATCTGCATGGTGAGTCCGGTATTCGGCGTGCCCGCCAGATCGTGAGCCTGCACGATGGCGCTGCCCCGGTAGAACGCGAAGGGCGACGCCAGCATACGGCCATAGCGCAACGGCACAAGCGCGCTGACACGCCCGTCGCTGCTCGCGCGCAGCAGTTCCACGATGTCCCGGTCGACGTTGCCGAGGTGAGCATGGCTGCTGCGGGGCGTCTTCTCGCGCAGCTTGCGTCCGACCGCGACACGGGTCTCGAACGGCACCACCGGTACCGGCGGTGTTTCGGTGATGGCGGTCTCGGCAGGTGCCGGTGAAGCGGCGGCGCTTCCCTTGGACGCATGCAACGATTTAGCGGGCATGACCAGCTCCTTGTTCTTGCGATGCGACGCACGGCACTGATGACGGCGGCGCCCCGTCTGCGGGCGCGCGCGCGGGAGCCGGATACCAATGCTCCGGACGAATGGTGAGTGGCGATTGGGGCTGTTCTTCGAAGTGCGGCGACATGATCTGAACACCGTAACGATTGAAGACATCCTGAATGTTCTCGAGCAACGCCGAGATCGTCGCAAAGCGGGTGGACGGATCGCGCAACGTGCCGAAAACCTCGTACTCGACGTAGAAATCCGACAGCGCGCGCTGCAGGACATACGGCGCGGGCTGGTCGGCAATCTGCGGCGTCTGCTTTGCCGCCTCGATCAACATCGCGTGCACCTGTCGCCACGGCGTGTCGTACCCGATGGTGAGCGTTGTACTGATCGCAGCGGCGTGCCCCTGCGCGGAGAAGTTGCGCACTGTCGACGCGACGACAACGGCGTTCGGAATCGTCAGCGTCTCCTGCGCCAGATTGAGGATCTTGACCGAGAGCGCGTCGACACTGACCACCACTCCCGTCGCATCGCCGATCGAGACGAGATCGCCCATCTTCAGCGCCCGGCTATAGATCACCACCATGCCGCTCATCAACTGGTTCACGATGCCGCTCGAGCCCAATGTCACCATCAGACCGAGCAACACGGACAGCCCCTTGAAGACATCGCTCTGCGCGCCCGGCATGTAGGGATAGGCAAAGGTGATCGCCAGCCCCCACACCACGACAGAGACCAGGCGACGCGTGGCCCCCGCCGTCTCGGGGTGCATGCCCGGAATCGTCAGACGTCCGCTTTGTACCGCATCGAACACATTATTGATGAGGCTTTGCAGCGCCCGTGTCAGCAGGACGATGACGATGACCGTCATGACGCCCGGGATGGCCGCGGCGACCCCGATGCCGAAGCGGTCAACCAGCGTCCAGAGGAACGCCGACAATCGACTGGCCGTCGGCTGACTGGCGGGGAACTGCATCAACGCGAAGATCAGATAGAGATAGGCGAACGCCAACGCCAGACACACGGCACCGATCTGCACGACCTGATGGACGAGATGCACGGCCGAGCCGGTCCAGTCGAAAGTGCGCGCCGTGCGTTGCAGGATGCGCTTCTCGAACGCACTTTGCAGACGCGCCTCCAGTCGTGTGCGCATGCGTCCGACACTCACGAGGAGCACCGCGAGCACCACCAGCGCGAGCGCACTGAGCGCGACACCGCGCAGAATCGTCGGCCAGTGCAATTGCTCACGGCGGGCGGCAAAGGCGACTTGCAGGTGCTTCTGAACGTCGTCGACAACGGCATCCAGCGTGCGGGGGTCGCCCGGGGCCAGATCGTCGGTCGTCAGCGCAAACAGAATCCGGTCTTGCACCCGGAAGGCCACGCCAGAGACACCGCCGAGCGTGGCTCGGAGCACGTCGACCGGCGCTTCGAAAGCGCTGCCCGGCAGGCTATCGAGCACTGCGCGGGCTCGTGCCGCTCGCACAGCAGGCGTCGCCCCGGCCAGCACCCCGCGAAACGTCACGACGGGACGGTCCATGAAACGAAGCTCGACGCCGTCCTGTGCTTCACTGGCCGAGGCGTCGTCGCCCGGTGCGATTGCCCCGCGCGCGCGACTATCGTCGCTTACCGTGTCTGCGCCTTGCGCAGCGGCAGACGCCGCAGACATTGCCGCAACAGCCGGAAGCCCCGGCGCCACAGCCACACCCCACACCACCAGCACTTGCAACAGCCACATGCGAATGCGCATAGCACGGCTCCCGCGGGCAAGTTGGCCACCAAGATTGACACAGTGCGAGGAAATCCCACGGAAATCAGGCAAAATCGAGGGCTGCCGTATTCTGCCCCCGCCTGTTCCCGGATTCGTGCCCTCGATTTCGTGGTTCCGACGGGTTTCCGCCGACACGTCGCTCACGAGCCGCCACATGGGCCGGGCTCGCCGAGAACGTCGGCCGGGGCGAGTATGGACGGATTATTCACTATGGCATCGGCACTGTCGAGCATCGGCGCGAAGCGCGCGGACATCGGCCGATGGCGGCTCCCGTCGCCTGGACGCAGCAGGCAATGCGTTGTCGGAAAAATTCCGACACCACCCTCAACTATTGGCCACCCTTGCCGATAACCAGTTAAGCGGGACTTTTCGGTCGGTTTTCATATGTCCAGTTCGTACAGTGGTTGGCTCGTTGCGTTATCACTTGCCGTTGCAGTGCTCGCGTCGTTCACGGCGCTTGATCTTTCGGGTCGCATCTACCTCCTGACGCATCGTGCCCTGCGCCACGCCTGGCTTGCCGTGGGCGCTACCGCCATGGGCATCGGCATCTGGTCGATGCACTTCATCGGCATGCTGGCGCTGTCGCTGTCGCCCTCGTGGTCGCCGCTGACCTCGACCGCCAACATCGCGCTGGGCTACGACCCCGCTATCACGGCGGGCTCGCTCGGCATTGCCATCGTGATCTCCTGGGCCGCCCTGTGGCTGATTGCCAACGAACGGTTTACGAGATGGCGCCTGGGGGGCGCCGGCGTCACGCTCGGTCTGGGCATCGCCGCCATGCACTACAGCGGCATGGCGGCCATGAAGATGAATCCGGATATCGAATACGATCCGGGCCTCTTCGCGTTGTCGATCCTGATCGCGATTACCGCCGCCACGGCTGCGCTGTGGATCGCAAGGACGTTGCGCGACGGCAGCCTGCGCTACGTCATGGCCAAGCGCATCGGCGCCGCCGTGGTCATGGGGGTGGCCATCACGGCGATGCACTTCACCGGCATGGCAGCCGCCAACTTTGCACCGGGCGCCATTTGCGGCGCGGCCAGCGGTGTCAGCTCGCCATGGCTGGTCACGACCGTGAGCCTGTTCACCTTCCTGATTCTTGTCACGACGATGCTCGTCTCGCGTCTGGACGCCCGCACCAGCTTCCTTGCCAACTCGGTGCTGCAACTGAACACGCAGATCGCCCGCATGGCGACATACGATGCACTGACCGATCTGCCCAACCGCCGTGCGCTGCACGACGCCGCGGCCCGCATGCTCATCAACTCGCGTCGCGACCAGCGCCGTTTCGCGGTGCTGTTCATGGATCTGGACGGCTTCAAAACCATCAACGATTCGCTCGGCCACAACGTGGGCGACGACGTCCTGCGCGCGTTCGCCAAGCGCCTTCGCAAGAACGTGAACGGCGACGACGTGGTCGCCCGACTGGGTGGCGACGAGTTCGTGGTACTGCTGGGGTCCCTGTCGTCGCCGGAAGTCGCGGGACGCGTGGCCCAACGTCTGCTCGACGATATGCGCGACGGCTTGCGCGTTGGCGACCAGTCGCTGCATGTCGTACCCAGCATCGGCGTGGCGCTATTCCCGGACGACGGCGACAGCATCGACTTGCTGCTCAAGCACGCCGACACCGCCATGTACGAAGCCAAGCGCGCGGGACGCGGCATCTACCGCTACTTCGAGCCGCGCATGAACGCCGCCGCCCAACGCACCTGGGAAATCCAGCAGGCGCTGCACGACGCGGAGAACGAACAGTATTTCTCGCTGCATTTCCAGCCGAAATACCGGGGCGATACTGAAGCGCTGGCCGGCGCCGAAGCCCTGCTGCGCCTGACGCATCCGACCTTCGGGGAGTTGCAGCCGGTCGACTTCATTCCGGTCGCCGAACGCACCGGCCAGATCGTCCAGATCGGCTATTGGGTGGTGCGCGCCACTTGCCGACACATTCAGGAATGGGACGCCGCAGGACTTCCGCCGGTGAAGGTCGCGATCAATCTCTCGCCGCGCCAGATGGCGCAGGCGTCGCTAGTGGAGAACATCGTCGAGATCGTGAACGAAGCCGGTATCGACTGCCACCGGCTCATGTTCGAAATTACCGAGACGGTGGCGATGTTCGACGCCCAGCACACCATCGACGTGATCCGCGCGTTTCAGGACCATGGCTTCGAAGTGGCCATCGACGATTTCGGCACGGGATATTCGAGTCTGGCGTACTTGCAGCGCTTCCGCGTCAAGCAGTTGAAGATGGATCGCTTCTTCACCAACGGCCTGGACACTTGCGGCCGCGAAGGGAGCGCCGTCGTGTCGGCGATCATTGCACTGGCGCACTCGCTCGATATGGACGTGGTAGCCGAAGGCGTCGAGACGGCCTCGCAGCGCGAAGCGCTCAAGACACTCGATTGCGACGAACTGCAAGGTTTCCTGCTTGGCAAACCGCTCACGGGCGATGCGTTCGCCCGGCTGCTTGCCTCATTGCCGGGCGTGCCCGACACACCGGCGATGGCCTGAATCGCCGGCGTCAGGCAACCTGCCGTTTGTCGTTCGTCGCCACCGCCTCAGCGACCGGCAGTCTCGGCGGTGGTCTCGACATCGGCTTCCGGCACGTCTGGCGCAGCGCCCTCGTCAAACGGTTCCCCGGTCGCAAAGGCCGCCGCCCGGGCAAGTCGCTTGCGCGTCCCTTCGTTGGCCGCCGGCCCCGCCATCGGAATGTGACGCGTCGGGTCCAGCCGCGCGCCCGTCACCGCGTCGATCACGACCGGCTCGACAACTTCACCCGTCTCCCGATCGATCAGTTGAGCCGAAATACCCTCCGGTGCAAAGTGCCGGTTCCCCCACGCGAGCAGCGCCCACAGCACTGGCCGGAAATCTCTGCCGGCATCGGTGAGCACATATTCGAAGCGTGGCGGGCGGTCGCAATACTGCCGTCGCGCCAGCAACCCTTCTTCGACCAGCGCGTTCAACCGGCGGGTCAGCATGTTCGGCGCAATGTCGAGGCGTCGCTGAAAATCGTCGAAGCGGGTCGTGCCGTAGCCGGCCTCGCGCAGAATCAGAATGCTCCACCACTCGCCCACGCGCTCAAGGCTGCGGGCGATAGGGCATTGCATGTCGCGGAATGTCTTTCGTTGCATAAGGACTCCTCGCGTTCGGAGACGGCCGACGCTGCCTATTACCATGCAAGTGAGCATAAGCGCGTCGACACCGGCAGGCAAGCCGGCCAGTGTCGCGACAGCACGATTTCCCACACACAGGGCAAGCGCCGAACCATCGACCAAATAAAAATCAATGATTTACCGATCAATCATCACGTAAATTATCTGAAGTGAATTCTGCTGCCGCCGCCTTAATGTGCGTCGGCGCTCGGGGCTTTGGGAGGTGCAACCCGGCGCATCAGGGGCACCATGAGTGTCACGCAAAGAAAGATCAGGCCCAATCCACCGTAAATGTCGCCGAACGTGATCGTTTGCGCCTCACGCAGCGTCAACAACCAAAGCTGACGCAGCGCCGCCGTTTGCGCATCGAGAGCATCGAGGCCCGCAGCACCCATGCGCGCCCCGACGCCCGCCAGCCACGCCCCGACCGCCGGACTCCCCTCGCCCATGCGCTCGGCCAGCCGGAAGAAATGCAGATTCGTCCGGTCGTTCAACACGGTCGTGCACACCGCGATACCGATGGCGCCACCGAGGTTTCGCATCAGATTGAACAGGCCCGACGCCAGACGCAGCCGCGCCGGCGGAAGGCTCCCCAATGTCAGCGTGACGATTGGCGCGACGGCGAACTGCTGCGCCGCACCGCGCAATGCTTGCGGCAACATGAGTTGCCAGGTGCCCCAGTCGTGGGTAATCGGTGCGAACTGCCACATCGACAAGGCGAAGCCCCCCAGCCCGAGCATCATCAGTACGCGCAAATCGATGCGATTGGCCAGTGCCGCGTAGATCGGGATGGACATCAGTTGGAACACGCCCGTCGAAAAGACGGCCATGCCGATCTCGAACGCCGAAAATCCGCGCACTCGTCCAAGAAATAGGGGGGTGAGATAGATCGTCGCGAAGATACCGATACCGGTCGCGAACGAGAAAAAGCAGCCTAACGCGAAGTTGCGCTCTTTCAGCGCCCGGAGATCCACGATGGGCCTTGCGAACGTGAGACTGCGCCAGAGGAACGCGATCATGCAGAGCCCGGCGAGCCATGCCGTCGTGCGAATCGTGCTGTCGCCGAACCAATCCCAGCGCGGCCCTTCTTCCAGTGTGTATTCGAGGCAGCCAAGACTGACTGCCATGAGAACGATGCCCAGATAGTCGGCACCGCGCAGCAGCGACCAGTCGGCACGGTCGATGCGCACCAGCAGCGGCACTGTGACCGTCACGAAAATGCCCGGCACGAGGTTGACGAAGAACAGCCAGTGCCACGAGTAGTTATCGGTAATCCATCCGCCAATGGTCGGCCCCAGAGTCGGCGCGAGCGACGACAGACCGCCGACCACTGCGGCGGCCAGCACACGTTGCGGCCCGGTGAAAAAGGCGAAGGCCGTCGTGAATACCAGCGGAATCATCGAACCGCCGAGGAATCCCTGCAACGCGCGAAACGCGATCATGCTCTGGATGTTCCACGCGGCACCGCACAGCAGGCTCGCCACCGTAAAGCCCGCCGCAGACGCCGCGAAGATCCAGCGGGTCGACATCACCCGCGAGAGCCAACCCGAGAGCGGAATCACGATGATCTCGGCGATCAGGTAGCTCGTCTGGACCCACGCCGTTTCATCGGCACCGGCCGACAGCCCGCCACCGATGTCTCTTAGCGACGCCGACACGATCTGAATATCGAGCAATGCGATGAACATGCCGACCACCATCGTCGCAAAGGCGATGACCTTCGCTTGCGTCGACATGGCGTCGGCAGAGTAGCCACCGCCAGGCGCGGGCGGCGCGATGGGCGCTCGCTCATCGTTAGCGGATTGGGCTGGCCTCGCACCGCCCGCCTCGCCCGCAGGCAGCGGCTGCACCGCCCCCGTTTGCGCGGCGCTCATCGCGCAGCAACCTTTGCCGCCCCGGGCGCCGGAGACGTGTCGCTACCGTCGCCACGCGCATCGACTTCTGCCGTCACCGACAGTCCGGGACGCAACGTGCCCAGGCGGCCATCGGCGGCGTCGAGTTGCACCCGAACCGGCACACGCTGGACGATCTTGGTGAAGTTGCCCGTGGCGTTCTCTGGTGGCAGCACGCTGAACTGTGCCCCGGTAGCCGGCGCGAGGCTCGCCACTCGCCCATGAAATACCCGGCCCGGCAATACGTCAGCTTCAATCTTCACCGGCATGCCGGGGCGCAAATGCGCGACCTGCCCTTCCTTGAAGTTCGCATCGACCCACAGACCATGCGCAGGCACGATGGCGAGCAACTGCGTGCCCGCCTGCGCATAAGCCCCCGTCCGCGCACGTCGGTTGCCGACGGTGCCATCCACCGGCGCCCGCAACACCGTGTCTTCGAGGTTGAGCCTGGCGATATCGCGCTCGGCCACTGCCTGTGCCAACGCGGCTTGCGCCTGCTGCTTCTGCGTGGCGATGACGTCAAGCTGACGCTCTGCCGCGACGGCCCCCGCCTCGGCACGATCACGGTTCGCCGCGATCTGCTTGTAATCCGCGTCCGCCTTCTGCGCGCTTTGCACCGACACGGCCGACTTGGCGACCAGGTCCTGATAACGCACCTGATCGTCGTGCGCACGACGCGCCTCCGCAGCGACCGCCACCACGCTGGCACGCGCTTGCGCGATGACCGCCGTCTGCAACCGGGCAGTGGCGTCCAGATTGGCCAGCAACGCCTGCTGCGCGGCGACCGCCCCCTCGGCCTTCGCCAGCGCTGCGCGGTAATCGCGATCGTCGAGACGCACCAGCACATCGCCCGCGTGCACCGACTGATTGTCGGTCACCAGCACTTGCGCGATGTACCCGGGCACCTTCGGCCCAAGCACCGTGACGTCGCCGCCGACGTATGCATCGTCCGTCGATTCAAGATAGCGCGCTGTCGTCCACCAGTACGTGCCATAACCCAATGCCGCGAGCGCCACGGCGACCAACGCGCCGCGCACGGCAAGGCGTCGCGGAAATGCACGCTTCTCGGAATGGCCGCCCGTCTGGCTGGCGTTCTGGGCGGGAGTGCTCGGGGATGTCATCGGTCGATCCTTCTTCGCTCTAAGGGGAGAAATAAGACGCGCAACGAGGGGTTGCTTTCATAATGGAAGTGAGTATAGAGTTGCGACTATCAACTTGCAAGTCACCAATTCAATTCCATGAACGCCCCTCTGCTGACGATGCCCGGAATCACCTCCCCGATCCTGCGCCATGCCTTGCTGGCGCTATGTGTCAGCGCCATGGCGGGCTGCGCCGTCGGCCCCAACTATGTGACGCCAAAGGCCGATTTGCCCGGGCAGTTCGCGGGCAGCGACCGGTTAGCGCAACGCGACGCCACGCATCACGCCGCAGTCGGCGACGCCGCCCAGGCCGTGCAACTCGATAAATGGTGGACAAGCTTTGATGACCCGGTGCTGACCCGCATCGTCGAGCAGGCGTTGGCGCAGAATCTCGATCTGCAGGCTGCGGTAGCGCGCGTGGCACAAGCCCGGGCACAGGCCCGTGCGGCAGGAGCACAGCGATTGCCGTCGCTGACACTGAACGGCAGCGTCACGCGCGAGCATCAGTCGCTGGAGAGTCCCCTGGGCGCGGTGGCGCGCACAGTACCCGGCTACAACCGCAACTTCACGGACTACGACATCGGGGCAGGCGCGAGTTGGGAGCTGGATCTGTTCGGTGGATTACAACGCTCGGCACAGGCAGCGGGCGCTTTGGCGCAAGCCGCACAGGCGCAACACGATGGGGTTCGTGTGAGCGTCGTCGCGGAAGCGGCCGATGCGTATTTCCGGGGGCGGGCAGCACAGCGGCGGTTGGCGATCGCCCAGGACCAGATCGAGACCGACGCCCGGCTGATGGAGATCGTCCGTCTGCGCTTCAAGGATGGTCTGGCAACGGCCCGCGAAGTGGCGCAGTCCGAGGCCCTGCTCGCACAGGCACGCACCACATTGCCGCCGCTGCGTATCGAACGCGAGACACAACTCAATCGACTTGATGTGCTGATGGGCGTCGCCCCCGGCACCTATGCGCGCCGCATGAGCGCCACCACGCAGGACGACGATCTGAAAGCCCGGCCGCTGACGATCCCCGCCATCGGTGACGCAAGCGCGCCGGCCGATCTGCTGCGTCGCCGACCCGACGTCATCGCGGCCGAACGGCGACTGGCTGCGTCGAACGAACGCATCGGTGCTTCGCTGGCGGAGTATTACCCCAAGCTGTCGTTGTCAGGCGTGTTGGGCTTCGAAACACTGGCCGGCGGACGCGTGCCGAGTGTGGCAACGTTCCAGCCGCTGGCCGCGCTGGGATTGCGCTGGCGATTGTTCGACTTCGGCCGGATCGATGCCGAGGTGGCACAGGCACGCGGCGCGAACGCACAAGCGCTTGCGGAATATCGTCTGTCGATGCTGCGCGCGACGGAGGATGTGGAAAACGCGATCGTCACGCTCGTCGAACTCGAGCAGCAACGCAAGGATCTGGCGAGTGCCGTTGACGCACAGACGCGCGCCCGCGACAGCGCCCAAGAGGCCTACACCGGCGGCGCCGTCAGCCTCTACGAGGTGCTTGACGCGGACCGTCAGCTACTGTCGGTGCGCGACGCCGACGCGCTCGCGCAGGCCGATAACGCCCGCGCCGCCGTCGCCACCTTCCGCGCATTGGGCGGTGGATGGCAATCGGATAGCCCGGCGTTGGCGCTGACGAAGTGAGAGAGAGGCGCGGTCGACGCGATGAATTCGTGCGAGGGTCAATGCCAGCGCGACGGGGAAGTCCGGCAAGCAGGCCGAACCGCTCTCGCTGCGAAATTCCGAACCCTCACGTACGCCGTGCCCGGCGCAACACCGAAGTTGCCGGCATGGCGGCACTGCTCACGCGACGTTTGCGGCCCGGCGACGTGGCTCGTCCGGCGACGCCGCCGGGCGCAGGCGGCGCAGCCAGCATTGCCTGATAAGTCGCCGTCAGTGACGCCTGCGCAGTGACTTGCTCCCGCAGCCGCGCAATCACCGCGTCCTGCAACGACTTGGCCGCACGCATCTCGTGTTGCGCTTCACTCATCGCTGCCAACCCCGCCTCTGCTTCCTGCAACTGACGTTGCGATTGCTTGCGCTCCTGCTGCAACGATTTGATGGACTCGCGAGCAGCGTCAAGCTCAAGCATCAAACGACGCTCGTTCGCCTCCGCTCGCTCTCCAAGTTTTGCGCGCTCTACGTCCCAATTGGCACGGTGTGTGGCGTGCTCGTCCTGAAGCGCTTGCATGGCGTCTCGTGCCGAAGCCACAGCCTGTCGAGACGCGACGGCGTCCGCTTGCGCATCGATCAGCAACGCCTCCGCGCGGCGCGCCTGCGCCTGAGCTTCGTCCCTTGCCTGACGCGCATCGGCAGCCGCCGTTTCCGCCGACGCAATCCGCTCATGGAGTACGGCGCGTGCCTGCTCCAATGCTTCGCGATCCGCTGCCAACTCGGCCTCACGCGCGTCCAGTACTGCGCGACGAGTGGCGGCTTCTTCCGCCAATGCCGCACGCCCTTCCTCTAGCGCCAGCGCCCACAAATCGAGCGCCGCACGCGCCACCGGCGCCGGCATCGTCACGCCCTCAGGCAATCCTGCAACCGCATTGGCACCACCCTGCAAGCGCGCGCCCAATCCGGCGAACCAGCCGTCGAGATACGGGCTGACGGTATTCGGCGACCCTCGGCCCAATTGCTGACGAATGCGCTCGATCGTCGGTCGCTGCCCTGCCATCAACAACGCATCGGCCGCCATCCAGACGTCTTGCTCGGAGATCCCGCGCCCACCTTGCCGAGGCAACGCCGAGGGCATGGCGGATTTCGGTGTTTGTGACGTAGTCATCGCGGGACACTCCTGAAGATTGACGGCATTGCCAAATAACTCACGATAATGGAAGATTATCGAGCCTTATTTATCGCATACGTTATATTTACTACATATTACATATGAAATCATATGTCTGGTAAAAAAATTACCTCTGCCGGCATACCGTCGCCGGATTCGACGTCCCGCGCCATCACCAGAAAACCGCCCGCCGCCGGACTCCCCGCGCCGCTGAATCCGGCGGCGTTGGACACCGATGCCCGAGAAGCCGCACAAGCCCTCGCCCGGGAAGGCGATTCGGCCAATACGCGCCAGAGCTACCAATCCGCCATGCGCTACTGGATGGGTTGGTACCAGCTACGTTATGGCCAGGCGCTCGTTGCGCCGCTCTCGCCCGCCGTCATCGTGCAGTTCGTTGTCGATCACGCGCAGCACCAAGGCAAACGCGGGCTGAGGACCGAGATGCCGGAAGCGATTGAGGCAGTGCTGGTCGCACAAGGTCTCAAAGCGCGTCCCGGGCCACCCGCGCTCGCCACACTGCTCCATCGGCTGAGTGTCATCGCCAAGCTGCATACGACGCAGGACTTGCCGAATCCGTGCGCGGAACCAGCGGTGCGCGAACTGCTCGCGAAAACGCGTCGTGCCTATGCGAAGCGTGGTGTTCGCACCTCGAAAAAAGAGGCCCTGACGCGCGAGCCATTGCGCGCCTTGCTGGCAACCTGCGACGATTCGATGCGAGGCAAGCGCGATAGGGCGTTGCTGCTGTTCGCCTGGGCCAGCGGCGGGCGCCGGCGCTCCGAAGTGGTTCGCGCGACGTGTGAGAACGTGCGCCGCACGGGCCCGGAGCACTACGCGTACACGCTCAGTTGGTCGAAAACCAACCAGCAGGGCGCCGACCTCCCCGAAAATGAAAAGCCCGTCGTCGGCGCGGCGGCGGTGGCGCTGACGGATTGGCTGACGTCGGCGGGCATTACCGACGGGCCGATCTTCCGGCGCGTGCGCCGAGGCGGACATGTGGGTGAGCCGCTTTCGGAGGCGGCCGTGCGCGACATCGTGCGCGAGCGTTGTGCACTCGCCGGTCTGGAGGGCGACTTCTCGGCGCACTCGCTTCGTGCCGGTTTCGTGACCGAGGCAGCGCTACAGCAGGTGCCGCTGGCCGAGACCATGACGATGACAGGACACACCAGCGTGGCGACCGTCATCGGCTACTTCCGGCGCGCGGAGATGCAGCGCTCACGCGCGGCCGACCTGATGGGGAACGACGATACCGTCCAAGCCGACGGAACAGACACCGCCAAAGAACACAACGAGACCACCCGAGCGGGCAACAGCCCCGACGATCGGGCCTGACACCTCACCGCCGACGCGATGTCCCTGTCAGTTTCGGGGGCTGTCGACATAAAGATGCATTTAAGTGGTATCTTTTATCGCGCTAAGCGTATGCCATAGTGAACCTACCGCTTGCTGTGACCGTCGCTGTCCCCCTCACCGAACCCTCCAAGGTGCAGATCGTCATGCCTAGCTCTACCGCTTCTCAATTCCGCAATCGCGCGCTCATCGAACGACTCGGCATGCTCACGCCGATCATTCAGGCGCCGATGGCCGGCACATCCACGCCAGCGCTCGCCGCTGCGGTGTCCAACGCCGGTGGCCTCGGCTCGATCGGCGTTGCCGCGATGCATGTCGAGGCCGCACGCCAGTCGATCCACGACACGCGTGCGCTGACCCGCAAGCCGTTCAACGTCAACGTGTTCTGTCATGCGCCCGCCAGGCTGGACACTGCGCGCGACGCCGCGTGGCTCGCGTATCTCGCACCGGAGTTCGCCCGCTTCGACGCCACGCCGCCCGCCACGTTGAGCGAGATCTATACAAGCTTCGTCGCCAACGACGCCATGCTCGCCATGCTGCTCGATGAGCGCCCTGCGGTCGTCAGCTTCCATTTCGGGTTGCCGTCGCAAGACAAGATCGATGCACTTCACGCGGCCGGGATCACCCTGTTCGCGTCCGCGACGAACCTCGCGGAGGCCCGGGCCATCGAGGCTGCCGGTGTCGACGCCATCGTCGCCCAAGGCTATGAGGCAGGTGGCCATCGCGGCCGCTTCGAAGACCTCGGCGACCGCGTACCGACCGACGACGAACAACTCGGCACGCTGGCGCTCGTGCGGCTGATCGTCACGCACACGTCGGTGCCGGTCATTGCTGCCGGCGGCATCATGGACGGCGCAGGTATCGCTGCCGTACTCGCCCTTGGCGCGCAAGCCGCGCAACTCGGCACGGCCTTCGTTGCCTGTCCGGAGTCGTCGGCCGACGCGGCATACCGCGCACGGCTGACCGGCGAGAATCCGCCGCGCACCGCGCTGATCCGCGCCATCTCGGGACGTCCGGCACGCGGCTTCGTGAACCGGCTGTATGCACTTGAGCAAACGGCCGATCGCCCCGACCTGCCCGCGTACCCTGTGACGTATGACGCCGGCAAGTCCCTCAATGCCGCCGCTAAGGCCAAGGGCAACAGCGATTACGCAGCGCAGTGGGCGGGTCAGGCCGCGCCCCTCGCCCGCGCCATGCCCGCTGCCGAACTCGTGGGTGTGCTCCGCGCGGAACTGCATGAGACGTTCGACGCACTGCGCGATCTCGCAGCAACGTTCTGATCGAGGCGCCGCCCATGACATCGACGGTACGCATCACCCAACGGCTGGGTATGACCACGCCGATCATTCAGGCGCCCATGGCCGTCGCCTCGACACCAGCCCTGGTCGCGGCAGTCTCCAACGCGGGCGGCCTCGGCTCGCTCGCCGTCGGCCACATGAATGCCGACGCGGCGCGCGAGGCCATTCGTCAGACGCGCGCCCTGACGGACCGGCCATTCAACGTGAACGTCTTTACGCACGTGCCGCCGCAGGCCGACGCCGCACGCGAAGCGGCCTGGCTCGCTTACCTCGCCCCGGCGTTCACGCGCTTCGACGCCAAGCCGCCCGAGGCGTTACGCGAGATCTACCTGAGCTTCGTCGAAGACGTGGCGATGTATGAGATGTTTCTCGAAACACGTCCAGCCGTCGTCAGTTTCCATTTCGGCCTGCCGTCGCAGGCATGGATCGATGCGTTGAAGGCGGCCGGCATCCTGCTGTTCGCCTCCGCGACCAACGAAGCGGAGGCCAATGCCATCGAGGCGGCAGGCATCGACGCGATTGTGGCGCAAGGCTGGGAGGCCGGCGGGCATCGCGGACGCTTCAACGACGAAGGCGACCGCCAGCCGAGCGAGGACGAACAACTGGGCACCTTCGCGCTGGTACGGCGACTGGTCGCCCGCACGTCGCTGCCGGTCATCGCGGCGGGTGGAATCATGGACGGCGCGGGCATCGCCGCCGTGCTGGCACTTGGCGCACAGGCGGCGCAAATGGGAACCGCCTTCGTACCTTGCCCGGAGTCTGGCGCCGATGCGGCCTACCGTGAGGCGCTGCTGAGCGAACCGCCTCCGCCCACCGCCCTCATTCGTGCCATTTCCGGCCGCCCGGCACGCGGGCTGGCGAATCGCTTCTGGGCTTTGGAGCAAGCGCCGGAGCGCCCCGCCATCCCCGACTATCCGATGACCTACGATGCCGGCAAGTCGCTCAACGCCGCGGCGAAGGCCCACAACGATAGCGGCTATGCGGCACAATGGGCCGGTCAGGCGGCCCCGCTTGCCCGCGCCCTCCCGGCCGCGCAATTGATCGACGTTCTCACGCAAGAGACGCGTGAGGCCATCGCCGCCGCAGCCGCCTTCCGGCCGTGAAGGCGGCCAGTTCTCAACCGCTCTTTCGCATCGGAGACCTCACCGCATGTTCAACGCCATTCTGCTGACGCAGACCGACGGCACCACGCACGCTGCCGTCACCGCGCTGCAAGACGATGCACTGCCGGCCGACGGCGATGTCGTTGTCGCCATCGACTACTCGACCATCAATTACAAGGATGGTCTGGCGATCACCGGCAAAGCGCCGGTCGTGCGCACCTGGCCGATGGTGGCGGGCATCGACGGTGCGGGCACCGTGCTCGAGTCGTCGCATCCCGCGTGGAAAGAAGGCGACCGAGTCGTGCTCAATGGCTACGGCGTAGGCGAAACACACTGGGGATGTCTCGCGCAAAAGGCGCGCCTGAAAGGCGACTGGCTGGTGCGCCTGCCGGAGCGCTTCACCCCCCGTGACGCCATGGTCATCGGCACCGCCGGTTACACCGCCATGCTCAGCGTCATGGCGCTCGAGCGAAGCGGCGTGACGCCGCGTCATGGGGATGTGCTCGTCACAGGCGCGTCAGGGGGTGTCGGTTCAGTCACCATCGCGCTGCTCAGTTCCCTCGGCTACCGCGTCGTGGCGTCGACGGGCAAGCTGCACGAAGCGGAGTATCTGCAAGCGCTGGGCGCGGCAGAGGTCATCGACCGCAACCTGCTGTCCGAACCGGGCAAGCCGCTACAGAAAGAGCGCTGGGCAGCCGTCGTCGATTCCGTCGGATCGCACACGCTCGTCAATGCCTTGGCGCAACTGCGTTACGGCGGCGTTGCGACGGCATGCGGACTCGCGCAAGGCATGGACTTTCCGGCCAACATGGCGCCCTTCATCTTGCGCGGCGTCACGCTGCACGGCATCGACAGTGTCATGGCCCCGCACGCCTTGCGCGAAACGGCATGGGCACGTC
Source organism: Pandoraea fibrosis (assembly GCF_000807775.2). Taxonomy (NCBI): domain Bacteria; kingdom Pseudomonadati; phylum Pseudomonadota; class Betaproteobacteria; order Burkholderiales; family Burkholderiaceae; genus Pandoraea; species Pandoraea fibrosis. The sequence continues at coordinate 3,637,446 of NZ_CP047385.1, forward strand.
TCGCCCGCGATCTCGAACCGCAGAAGCTGGGGGGAATTTCACATGACGTCGGACTTGGCGATGCCATCGGCATAGGTCAGCGCATCGTGAAAGGCGAGATTCACGGCCGCGTGGTAGTGAACGTGAACCGCTGAATCACTGAAATCGCCGGAAAGCGGCAAGAAAAACACAACGGGCAGCCGCACAGGCTGCCCGTTGTCGTTCAAGCGTCGGATGTGAGGTCAGTGACTGCCACCCAGATAGGCAGCGCGCACCTTGTCGTCGTTGCGCAGACTTTCCGCCGGGCCGTGCACGGAAATGTTGCCGTTCTCCAGTACATAACCGTAGTCGGCAACCGCCAGCGCGGCGGCCGCAAACTGCTCCACCAGCAGCATCGTCACCCCTTCCGACTTCAGATTGCTGATGATGCGAAAGACTTCGTCGACCAGAATCGGCGCGAGTCCCATCGATGGCTCGTCGAGCAGCACGATGTCCGGGCGCAGCATGACTGCGCGCGCCATCGCCAGCATTTGCTGCTCGCCGCCCGAGAGCGTGCCTGCCAACTGGTGGCGTCGCTCCTTGAGACGCGGGAACAGATCCATCGCGCGGTCAAGATCGGCGGCAACATCGCCGCGCGGACGACTCCCCGTCAGACGCGGGAAAGCGCCCAGCCGCAGGTTGTCCGTCACCGACATGGTGGCGAACACACGGCGCCCCTCAGGGGAGTGCGCCAGCCCCAGCTTGGCGATGCGATGCGAGTCGAGCCCGTCGATACGCTTCTCGCCCAGCGTGATTTCACCGGAGGTCGGCTTGATCATGCCGGACACCGCGCGCATGGTCGTCGTCTTGCCTGCGCCGTTCGATCCGATGAGCGTGACGACCTGACCGCTCGGCACATCGATGTCGATGCCGTGCAGCACCTGCACCTTGCCGTAGCCGGCTTGCAGATTACGAATGGAAAGCATAGTGGTTCCGTTTATCCGTCGTGGCCGCGGCGCATGCACCGGGGTCTCCCGGCGACACGCACCGCATGCGCGAATGTCGTCAGTGCGTCGTCGTTGCGCCGCCCAGATACGCCTCGATCACCTTCGGATCCGCCTGAATCTGCGCCGGCAGTCCCTCGGCAATCTTCTGGCCGAAATCGAGCACGGAAACCGTCTGGCACGTGCTCATCACCACGTCCATGTGGTGCTCGATCAGAATGACCGTGATGCCATGGTCGCGAATCTTGCGAATGATCGCGAGCAACTCACGAATGTCGGGCGCCGTCAGCCCCGCGGCCGGCTCGTCGAGCAACAACAGACGCGGATCGAGCGCCAGCGCACGGGCGATCTCCAGCAGACGCTGCTTGCCATACGGCAGGTTGCGCGCCTCTTCGTCGGCGAGCGACGCCAAGCCCACAAAGTCGAGCAGCCGCATCGCGCGCGCACGTGCCCCGCCCTCCTCGCGCTTGTATCGCGGCAGGCGCAGCGACACATCCACCAGCGTCGAATCGAACGTGTGATGCAAACCGACCAGCACGTTTTCGAGCGCGGTCATTTCACCGAACAGTTGCACGTTCTGGAACGTTCGCGCGACCCCCGAGAGTGCAATGTCCGACGACGTCCGCCCGGCCAACGACTGCCCGGCGAACTCGATGCTGCCCGCCGTCGGGACGTAAATGCCCGTCAGCACGTTCATCATCGTGCTCTTGCCCGACCCGTTCGGCCCGATCAACCCGTGAATCGTGCCGCGCTTGACGGTCAGGTCCACCTGATTGAGGGCTTTCAGGCCATCGAACTGCATCAGCAACTGACGCACCTTGAGCAATTCGTCCGGCCCGCTGCCGGCTGCCGCCAACACGGGGTCGGTATCGCTCGAGGCGGCCTCGTCTACCTGCGTGGCCGAGACGGTCAGCGTGCGGCGGCGATGCAAGACACGCGAACGCAGGAAGCCGACGATGCCGTCCGGCAGGTAATACACGACGAACAGAATCATCAGGCCGAAGATCGTCAGACGCCAGTCCGTGATGCTGTCGCGCCACCAGGTCACGCCGGCAAGCGCAATCGTGCCGACGATAGGCACGGCCGCCTTGGCGAGCGACGTGCGTCCGCGTGCGATAGCCGCCACGGCCACCACCGTCGTCACCGCGGCGATGACCGTGGCGACGATGCGAAAGATGCTGATGTCGTCGAGCAACTGCGGCAGCAACACAATGATCGCCGCACCCAGCAAAGAACCGCTGCGCGTCTTGCGCCCGCCCATGATCACGGCGAGCAGGAACAGAATCGTCAGCTCGAAGTTGTAAGTGTTCGGCGAGATGTACTGCTCGGAATATGCGTAGAGACTGCCCGCCAGGCCGGCAAAACCGGCGCTGATGACGAACGCATACACCTTGTAGCGATACACCGACACCCCCATACAGTCGGATGCCACCGGCGAATCGCGCAACGCTTCGAAGGCGCGACCGAGGTGCGACTTCAGAATCCGGTGGGCGACGAGCATGCTCAGCAGCAGCAAGACGGCAACTAGCCAGTAGTACTCCGTTTCGTCGATCGGATGACCGCCAATGACCGGCTTCGTGAGCTTGATGCCGAGCGGGCCTGCCGTGAGGAAGTCCATCTCGTTGATGAGAATCTGGATGATGGTGCCGAAGGCAAGCGTCACCATGGCCAGATACGGTCCGATCACGCGCAGCGCGGGTAGCGCCAGCACGGCGCCGAACGCCGCCGTGACCAGAATTGCGGCAGGCAGCGCGAGCCAGAGCGAGAGCCCTAGCTTGGCGAAGAACACCCCCGCCACATAGGCACCGATGCCGAACAGGCCTGCATGCCCAAGCGACACCTGCCCGGTGTAACCCACGACGATATCCAGCCCGAAGAGCAGGATCGCGTAGATCATGATCGTCTCGATCATGTGGATGTAATACGGATTGCCGACGGCCAACGGAAAGCCGAACAGCGCGACGATGCCCACGATCGCCGCTAGCTTCGTGGTCACGCGCAGGCCGCCGAGATCGCCGGCCCCACGAGTGGTTGAGGTCTGTGCGGTCATGGTTACACCTTCTTGATGGCGGTCTTGCCGAACAGGCCCGCCGGCTTCACGGCCAGCACAAGCAGCAGCAGCACGAGACCCGGCACGTCTTTGTAGCCGGTCGAAATGTAGAACGCAGTCGTCGTCTCGGCCACGCCGAGGATCAGACCGCCCACCAGCACGCCCATACCGCTCGAGAGCCCGCCGATGATCGCCACCGCGAACGCCTTGAGCCCGAGCACCGCGCCCATCGTGGCGCCGGTCAACGTCAGCGGTGCGACAAGCACGCCCGCGAACGCGGCGGCCATCGACGACAGCGCATACGAGAACGTGATCACGAGACTGGTGTTGATGCCCATGAGGCCGGCAGCGTCACGGTCGTTGGCCGTGGCCACAACGGCCTTGCCGTAGATCGAGCGACGATTGAAGAATTCGACGGCCGCCATCATGAGCAACGCGCCCACCACGACCAGCAATTCCATCGGCAGCACGTTCGCCCCCATCAGTTTGATGGGGGATTCGGGCAGCGGCGACGGGAATTTCAGATCGTCGCGTCCCCAGACGTTTTCCGCGACGTTACGGAAGATGATGCCCAGCGCAATGGTGGACATGATCCAGCCGAACTCGGATTTGATGCGTAATGCAGGCTTCACGCCGATGCGTTCGACGAAGGCGCCTTGCACGAGGCCGAACAGGCACACGATGGGGATCATCAGCCAGTAATTCAGACCCAGAGTGTCGACCAGGGTAAGGCCGACCAGTGCGCCAAGCATCAGCGCTTCGCCTTGGCCGAAGTTCAGGGTGCCGGAGGTCGCAAATGTCAGTTGGTAACCGAAGGCGATCACGGCGTAGATCATCCCCAGCGCGATACCGCTGTAGATGAGTTGAATCAGGATGGTCATGCGGTCCTCTCTCGCGAGTGCGAGCCTACGAGCGATGCACGGGAGGCATGCGATGTGGATTGCCTCGCGCCGGTCCCGAGTGCCGGCGTCTGGCCCGGGTGTGGCGACGGCGCGCGTGCCGTGCCCGGACACCCCGTTGCCGGGGGCCGGGTCACGAGCGACGCGCGCCGTCGTTCACCTGTCATGGCTGCAAAGCGCAACCGGAATGCTGCGTTGTGAGGAGGTCCGGCTTACTTTGCAGGGGCTTTTTCGCGAACCTTGCTGCCGGCCTTCAGATCGGTGTCGTAGGCATACACGACGCGTCCGCCCTTCACTTCGCCGAACACCGGAATGTTGGCAGTGATGGCGTCGTGATCGTCATGCGTGAACGGGCGATCGTAGGTCGTGACCACGCCTTCCACCGGCGTCTTCAGATCTTCGAGTGCTGCGCGCACCTTCGGGCCGTCCGTGCTGCCTGCCTGCTTGATGGCCGCAGCCAGCAGGTAAACCGAGTCATAGCCCTGGGCTGCCGAGACCGCCGAGTCGATGCGGTTGTTCTTCGGCTTGAACATGGCCAGATAGGCGTCGATGAAGGCCTTGCGCTTGGGCGTGTTCGGTTCCTGAATGAAGGTCTGCGGCATGCGGGCGCCTTCGCCGTTGGCACCCGAGTTGTCGATGTAGTTGGCCATCGCGAGCGTCCAGCTACCGATGATCGGCAGCTTCCAGCCGAGTTTGCCCATGCCGTTGGCGATCTGCGCCAGTTCCGGGCCGATACCATACGTGAGGATCACGTCGGCGCCGGCTTGTTTGGCCTTGAGCAACTGGGCCGTCATGTCGACGTCCTTGATGTTGAACTTCTCGACCGCGACCGGCGTGATGCCCTTCGCCTTGAGTGCCTTCTCCAGATCCTCGCGGCCAAGCTGACCGTAGTTAGTCGAATCGGCGAGAATCGCGGGCTTCTTGAAGCCGCGACGCGTAATGGCTTCTTCCACGATCATCGGCGCCTGAATGCTGTCCTTGGCGGCGTTGCGGAAGACATAGTTATCGGGATACTGAGGCGGCTTGAACTGATCGGTAATGATCGTGCCCGTCGCCACGTTGTTGAACACCGGGATCTTGGCGTCCTGGTAGAAGCGTTGCGAAGCGAGTGCCACGCCCGTGTTGATGTAGCCCACGGTGGCGACCACCTTCTCCTTGTTGATCAGTTCCTGCGCCACTTGCACGCCGCGTTCGTTCTTGGCTTCTTCGTCGCGCTCCACCAGCAAGATCTGACGGCCCAGCACGCCGCCCGACTTGTTGATTTCCGACGCCGCGAGACGCACGCCATCACGCATGGAAACGCCCATCGACGACGAGCCGCCGGTGAACGGGCCGGACACGCCAATCTTGATCGGATCGGCCGCAATGGCCATCGAGGCGGACAGGGCGAACGCGACAGCGCCAGCCATGAGCTTGAATCGGAATTGCATAAGGGTCTCCTTCGGTGCGATGCGTTTCGATATGACGCTTTTTTGCTGCGATTTCCTGGTGTCGCAGGCCCTGCCGTGGAATACGCGATTCACGGGTTGTCTCTCCCCGTCGCACCGCCCCGGTCTTGTAATTCGTGTCAGGGCGATACCGTAAAGCACGCTTCGAACGACCAACCTAGCGCGCCGATTATGTGATCGCTGAGTTTCGCCCGCAAAGGCGGGAATACCCCTACGGGGACGCGGGTTTGCGCCCCGTTATCGCCATTTGGCGCGGGTTTCCAAGGAGTTTTGCAGCACGCGCCATGTACGGCGCGTGTCGGGACATCAGCACGGAGTGCGAAAGAGTTCGACTTGCGTGGCGGGTCGTAAGGCAGATGTAAGCGATGGCGATTAGTCGCCCGGCGCAATCACTTCGCGGGTACCGTTTCGCCCCATCGGGCTGACCAGTCCGGACGCCTCCATCTGCTCGATGAGGCGTGCGGCGCGGTTGTAGCCGATGCGCAGTTGCCGCTGCACGGCAGAGATCGACGCTCGACGCGAGCTCAGCACATAGGCGGCCGCCTCGTCGTAGAGCGGGTCGGCTTCGGCGTCGCCTGTCGACTCACCAAACAGGTCGGCGGACGCGGCATCGGCCGGATCGCCGGCGAGAATCGCCTCGTCGTACTCCGGTTCGCCGTACTGCTGCCAATGCTGAACGACACGATGCACTTCGTCGTCGGCGACAAATGCGCCGTGCACACGCTGCGGATAACCCGTACCCGGCGGCAGGAACAGCATGTCGCCCTGCCCCAGCAGCGATTCCGCCCCCATCTGATCGAGAATCGTGCGCGAATCGATTTTCGACGACACCTGAAACGCGACACGCGTGGGAATGTTCGCTTTGATGAGGCCGGTGATGACATCGACCGAGGGGCGCTGCGTCGCGAGAATCAGGTGAATGCCTGCCGCGCGCGCCTTCTGCGCCATACGAGCAATCAACTCTTCGATCTTCTTGCCCGCCACCATCATGAGATCCGCAAGCTCGTCGATGACCACCACGATGAGCGGCAGCCGATCCAGCGGCTCCGGCGCGTCGGGCGTGAGCGAGAACGGATTGCTGACCTTCGTGCCTGCCGCTTGGGCGGCGTCGATCTTCTCGTTGTATCCGGCCAGATTGCGCACACCGAGGGCGGACATCAGTCGATAGCGCTTCTCCATCTCGCCTACGCACCAGTTCAGGGCATGTGCGGCCTGCCTCATGTCGGTGACGACCGGGGCCAACAGATGCGGAATGCCACCGTAGACCGACAGTTCGAGCATCTTCGGATCGATCATGATGAGCCGCACGTCGTCCGGTGTCGCCTTGTAGAGCAGCGACAGAATCATCGCGTTGACGGCCACCGATTTGCCCGAGCCCGTGGTGCCGGCTACCAGCAAGTGCGGTGCGCGTGCGAGATCGGCCACGACAGGCTCGCCGGTGATGTCCTTGCCCATGGCAAGCGCGAGGTACGAGCGATGCGCGTCGAACCCCGGCGCCGTCAGGATCTCCGACAGACGAATCATCTGCCGCTTCGCATTCGGTAGCTCAAGCCCCATGCAGGTCTTGCCGGGAATCGTCTCGACCACGCGAATCGACGTCACGCCCAGTGCACGCGCCAGATCCTTCATCAGCCCCACGACCTGCGCGCCGCGCACGCCCACCGCCGGTTCGACTTCGAAACGCGTGATGACCGGCCCTGCCGATGCCCCCACGACCGTCACCGGCACCTTGAATTCCGCCAGACGCTGCTCAATCAACTGCCCTACCGCCGCAAGCGCTTCGTCGGAGACGACGTTCGCTACGTCCTGCGCCGTCGCTGGCGACAGAAGATCGAGCGGCGGCAGATCGTAATCGATGGCAACGCGCGGCGCCGGCAGTTCATATGGCGTATCGGCCGAGAAGCTCGCGGTTTGCGGCTCGCTCGAACGCGTCACACCGCTTGCGTCGAACGGTGCCGAGGCAGCGAACGTCGGGATAGCCGGCACTGCGGGAGCCGGTGTCACCGGCGCGGTCGATGCGGACGGAGGCACTGGCCGTGGCGTTGCATCCGCGTGCGTCTCGCGGACTTCGTGTACCTCATCATCGGTGCGTGCCCATGTGCCGTCGGCACGTAAAACGTAATGCGGCTTCGGCGACGACTCCGCCGGCTGTACGGTATCTGGCGCATCCACAAACGCGGAGGCGTCGACGGATTCGAATGGCGCTTCCGATGGTTCGGCAACGGGTGTGCTCAACGGCACATGCACGGGCGTATCGGAAGTCGCTGATGTTTCGGAGGTATTGGATACCTCGACACTGGCCAGCACATCGGCGAACACGAACGGACGCGGCGCGACGGCAGGCATGGCTGCAGGCGTCGGCATTGACATGACCGGTATCGCAACGGGGGCGTCAGCGGGTGTCGCCGCCGCTGGGAGTACTTCCTCGACATCCCACCCAGGCTGCGTTTGCGCGACGACCGCAGGCGAATCCGCGTGCACCGTGACGTCCATTGGATCACTCGCGACATGCGCATCGTGAACGGTTTCACTTTCCTGACGATCGATAGCGAGGGCAGACGCCTTCGGCAACTGCGGGGCCGCATCGACGGTCTGCACCGAATCCGAGACGGTCCACTCACGCAGATCGCGAAGCAGTGCCTGCGCCTCGTCGCGCAACGCCGCGAGGGCCGCGACGCGCGCCCGCTCGGCGGCACGTGCAGCCTCCTGCTGTGCGAGCATTTCCGGCGTCGGGTCGGCCGGCATCACATTCTCCGATGCGATTTCGGCATCTTTCGTCGACAGATCGACAGGCGAAAACTCGGAAAGTCCTGACGACAACGGCGTGGCGGCATCGGTCGCAGACCACCCCGCAGCGCCACGGATCATCGGCGCGGCAGGACTTGCCGCCATCGCTGACGACGCGACCGTCGCAGCAGGCGGGTTCATCGCGGCGATGGCATCGGCAGGTGCAGGAGCGGCATCAGATGCATGGGAAGCTGCCGAAGACGACACGATAGGCGGCGCGCCGCGCGGTGGAATATCTTCGAGTCCGAGCTGCGGTTTGCGAAACGGGCTGTGTACGATCGTGCCACGCAGATGCGCGGGCGCCATGCCGACCGGACGGCGATAGCCCGTCACGCCGGGAATCGATGTCGAGTGCAGAGGGTCGGCAGGCGCAGACGACGATGTCGTCGGCTCGGGCGTGATAGCGGCTTTGGCTGCTGTCGGCGCAGGTCGCGGACTGGTCGACGCTACCCCGCGTGCGCCGCGCGATGGCAGCCCCGGTTCGGCTCGCACGAACTCCGTCATGCGTAGCGTATCGCCCCGGCTGGGGCCTGATGTATAAGCACCGTGCGGCGGAACAGGTCGTACCCCGGCCGCCGCGCTCGCGGATGCCGTAGCGGGCACACCGGCGCCCGCACGCCCTGTCGCGGCGCCCTTGCCTGCCGAACGGCTTCCCGTACCGCTCGCGAACAATGGCTCCGTGCGCGGTGCACCGCGAGCCGTCAACGGTGGCGGTTGCATGGCATCGAGACGTGCGCGTTCTTCGTCGGACAACTTCCAGCGTGGTTGCGCGGCAAGGCCACGGCGACGCGGCACGGGCTCTTCGGTCAGACGCCCCACGTTGTGATGTCCTTGCCCGAGCGTCGGCGTGAAGCGCTCGCCACGCTCACTCGTATCGAACGACATTTGCGACCGGCCACGCACCGGCTCACGCGCGCTGCTATCGAAGCGCGATTCATAAGTCGGTTCATCGGCGTCGTCATCGGCAGGTTTGCCACGCGCAAACATCCCCCACCAGGTGGTGCCGAAGACCATCGGGAGAGAAAAAAGAAGGACACCGCCTGCAACGCCCATCGCGAGCGTGCTACCCAGCGCGACGTGCAAGCCGTGAGAGAGGAATTGGCCGACGCTGCCGCCAGCAGTGTTGCCGTCGCCACCGGTGAGTGCGGCGAGCGTGGCGCTCGACACCATGGCGAGCGGTACGCCGAGCAACATGCGGAGTGTGCCGTGGCCGAAGATTCGTATCTCACCGCCAAGCAGACCCCGTACGCCAGGCCAGCACAATGCCAGCAACCAAAACGTCGACAGTCCGAACCAGCCAAACCCCATAATCGCTCATGCTTCAGGAAAACCCGGAGTGCGATTGTATCAGGTAGACCACCGTGTGGCGGGCCTGTCGGCAGGGTCTTTCATGCGCCGGCGAACCCCGGCGCCCACGAATCAGGCGTGACCGTGGGTGCCTGTCGGGCGCGCCGACAAGGTCGCCTCGATCGCCGCGCTCCCGGCAGACATGGCCGGCACAGCCTCGTCCGGCACCACCAGGCTCAGGTTCCGGCGACGCAGCGAACGCCAGTCGACCTTCTCGAAGATGTCTTCGCCCAGCGCACTGACTTGCGACAGATTCTCGACACGCACGCCGCGCGCGCGCAAAACCTCGGCCGCGTGACGGAACGAAGGCTCGATCAGGCCGGCAAACTCTGCGTCGAGCCGCGTCGGTGCGCGGGTCTGCATCGTTTCATAGAAACGCGGCGTCTGGGCCGCGTCGCGCAGATCCACACCGTGCAGATACATCTCGGTGAAGCCCAGCCACGTGGCGACCTGGAGCGCAAAATACGCCACCGTGCCCCCGTGGAAAAAACCGTTGTCAATGTCGAAGCTGAACCCCAGCCGACCGCGTTCGCCCGCAAATGCAGCGCTCGAGGCAACGCGCGGATTCGCCCGCAATACCTCCGGTGTGCTGGCCGCTTCCATGCCGCGCTTGAAGATGTCGTCCACGAGGTAGAACCGGCAACCGAAGGCCGACGACGGGAACATTTCCAGCAAACGCGCGAGCACCACCGGCGTGACGAACAACACAAGATCGCGCGCCACGATGCGTCGCGCAAGATCCGGACGCTGACGCACGAACCCGGCGTCGAGGATGCAGTAGAAATTGAATTTGACCGGCGCCCGGTCGGCCAACGCAATGGCGCCGTTCACCCCCATGACGTGATGCATCGGCAGCGCTTCGTAATCGATATCGGCGATCGAAGGACCACTGGCGATGATGTGGCAAGGCAGGCGGCGCAGGCGCTGCAATTCGGCGCGCCGGGCGAGAGGCACATGCCGCCCTCGCCATGTGAAGCGCTCGATAACGCCCATCGCGTCGCGCTCGATCCGCGCGTGCGGCCACAGCCGTTCGTTGTGCCGCCACTTCGCCGTATGGCTGAGGCGGTACACGAGTTTGAGAAGTGTCGAAATCATTATCGTTGTTCTGGTTAGGTCATCTGGTTGCGCCGTGCGCATCTCGTGGATACGTGCGGTCCTAACCCCGTTCATGTCGCGTGTCTGATTTTTACCGTGCTTAACAAGCGCAGCGGGCGTCGTCGAATTCCGCGATTCTCCCCCAATGCGGAAGCAGCCCGCCGGCGCATGGAGCGTTGACTCCATCACGTCGACGTACAAATTCTGCCACCCGGACTTTGTTCCGGACAACATTTATTCCAAGTGGAAATCTTACGTCAGGTTACGCCCTGATGTCTTGGCAGAAGAAAGTGCTTGACGTGCAAACCCCCGATTCATGCGGGTTTGCGGCACATCGTGTACGGTCGAAGAGGGAGTGAAAGGAAATCTGACGAGAAATACAGCATTGCACCAAATGCAGATAATCCGCAGCGCCGATCAGCGATTGATGCAGGTTTTGCCGGGGGCATTCGCGTCACGCCGACGCCCCGGCGGACGATTCAGTGCAGGGCCGAATTACGACTTGGGTGCGGATAAAAGGACTGTCCCAACTCTGCCAGCAACGATGCCAATTGCGGATCGCGAACGAAGCTGGCGGCGGAATCGGCGGCCAGAATCGCTTCGGGGGTCTGTGGGCGCGCAATCAGAAAACCCTGCACGTAATCGACGCCAAGTTCCGAGAGCGCCTCAAGCGTAGCGGCATCTTCCACCCACTCCGCCACGCTGCGAATGCCCAGATTCTTCGCGAGCGCCACAATCGCTTCGACAATCGCCAGATTGGCCGGATGTGCCGCCATGCTCTTGACGAATGCACCATCGATCTTGATGGCGTCGACGGCGAGATCCTTCAGATAGGAAAACGAACTGAACCCCGCACCGAAATCGTCGAGCGCGATGCGCCCGCCCAATTGATGAATCCGGTCGACGAACCGGCGCGTATTGTCGAGATCGTGAAGCGCCACGGTTTCCGTGATTTCGATACAGAGCAATCCGACGGCACGCTCATGGGCCGCCAGCGTCGCAAAAATGTCTCGCACGAAATGCTCATCGTTGAGCGACGCCCCTGACAAATTCACGCAAACGAACTTGGTCTTCGAGAGCCGATCGCGGTGCTGATCGATCCAGGTGAGCGTGTTCGTCAGTACCCATTTGTCGATCATGCCGATGCTGCCGTTCTCCTCGGCCGCACTGATGATGCGCGAAGCCGGCACGATATTGCCGTCCGAATCGCGCATGCGCAGCAGCACCTCGAAGTTGAGCGACTCGCCGGGCGACGCCATCTCCATGATCGGCTGCATTTCGAGAAACAGTGTGTTCGGCGTGAGTCCGGCATCCAGCGCGTCGATCAGCCGCAATTCCGCAAGACGCTCGCGGAACGCCGCTGCACCGCGTTCGTAGACGACCAGTTCGCGGCGGCTCTTCTTGGCTTCGCGGCATGCGCGATCGGCAGAAGAAATCGCATCCGGCACCCGCATGTCCGCCGTCAGTTCGATCACCCCGGCCGACGCACGCACCTGAAATGCGCGATCCCCGATCTGATAGGGCTCGCCGGCAATCGCGTCGACCAGCCGGCGCGCCACTGCCGCCGCCTCCTTGATCGTCGCGTCGCGGAAGACCACGATGAATTCATCGCCACCGGTGCGGCCCACGCTCTGATCCGTCGACAAGCGCGCCCGCATGCGATCGCACGCCTGACGCAATACCTCGTCTCCCGACGCATGGCCGAAGAGGTCGTTGACGAGCTTGAAGCGATCCAGATCCAGATAGGCAAGCGCCGCCGGCCGGGCGTCGGACAATGTCCGAATGGCCTCGCCAAGCGACTTCTCGATGCCGCGTCGGTTCGATACCCCCGTCAGCGGGTCGTTCTCCGCCAGATAGCGCAGTTGCTCCATCGTGCGGGCGCGTTCGGTGATGTCTTGCAGCGACCCTTCGATTCGTCCATCGGCGAAGATCGCCTTGACGAGGTAGCGGCTCGTGCGGCCATCGTCGCGTGGCAGCGAAAGGATTTCCAGCTCCGACTCTTCGCTGTGCTGCGCAACGTCGAGCAACATGCGCCAGGTGTTCTGTCCGAAGAACTGATCCCAGCGGAACGCCCGCCCCTCGGTATTGGGAATGCCCAACATCGTGTGCAACGCGGCATTCCCGCGGACGAACACTCCCTGATCGTTGAGCGTGAACAGCCCCACCGGCGTCACGTCGTAGGCATTGCGAAGTTCGGTCTGCGCTTCGAGCTTGCCCTTGTGCTCGGCCCGCATCTGCTCGGCGATGGCCAGCGCCGCCATGAGGCTCGAGAACAGCGCAGCGGTGACGCTGTTCAGCGCCGACGACAACGCCCGCGCATTGAACGCCGCGGCGATCACTTCGGAAAACGTGGCGAACAGCACAATGGCCAGCGAGGCGCTATACCAGATCGCAACACGCGAGCGCGTCATCACGAGAATGCGGGCGAGCAGCACCAGCACGATCACGATACCGAGCGCAGCCACCGCCCAGAGCACCGGAATGAAGTGCGCATACGGCAGCGCAATGGCGGCACAGCACAGCACCACACCGGCCCATTGCAGCGCCATCACCATCCATCGCAAGCCGATCAGCCGCAGCTCCCGCTTGAAGAGCTGGGTGAACAACGAATAGGTCAGTACGTAGTAAATGGCGAACGTCGCCTTGCGAACCAGGGCATCCCACTCGGTCGGAATGGCGCGCTCCAGCCACTGCGTGTCTGCACCGAGCGAGTTCGCTGCCAGTCGCAGATTGCCGATCAGCCACGCCGCAAACAGCACGTACAGCCATTCCTTGTTGATGATGGCGGTCACGAGCACGAATGCGGAAAGCGTGAGCAGACCGCCTTCGAGCAGACCGTTGCTGCGGTGGAATTCCTTCTCCGAAACACGCAACTGAGACGCCGGCCATGCCACCAGCGAGAGATGGGCCGGCCCGGAGAACGTGCCTTCGCAAAGCAGCGTCACGGGCGCGACGAGATGACCGAGGTCAATCGCAAAGCCCGCCTTCGACAAGCGGATAGCGCCGCTCACGCCGTTGCGATCTGCGCGGCCAATGGCGGGGGCATCGGGATTGCGCCAGCACGCAAGCGTTTGCGCGTGACGCGAAGGGAATTCGATGACAGTGTTCTGCTCGTCGCCCACCGCCGGAACCGTGACACGAAACCAGACGGGCGCTTCGGACAGATGCGTGCTGAATTGCTGAACGACCGGTGCGCGCTCCAGCGAGCCCTGCACCAGGGGTGGCCCGAACGTCGCGGGAAGATCGCCTTGCGCCTGAAAGCTCAACGGCGTGGCCCCCCGCACAGCGTACTGACTCTCCTGAAACATGAGCACGATGCCCGAGAGCAGCATGATCGCTGCGGGCACGGCATACAGCGAAATACTACGAAACAGTTCGTCGAGCCGTGCGGTAATACGCCAACGACGCCGCGTGCCAGTGAGTTCGGCCAGTTCATCGGCGAAATCGTTCGTATTGCGGCCGTGATCGTCACGCTCGTTGCCGAGTTCCCCCGCCATATGACTCTTATGCCCTTATCTCGTTGGTCGCCCCCGCGTTGGTCTTGCGGGCAAGGCGCATCTCTCGCCCTGCCGGCCGGGCCGGCCCTGTCCCGCGCAGCCGGTATTCCGGCCTGCACGGTCAGGTGTCTCTCGCCCGTCCTGCCCGTTACCGCCGTCGCCGCAAAAATCACGGTTTGCGCACGACGGGATAACGATAGTTCGAATAACGGCATTACACCGCCAGGCTGAAGCCTGATGCTACGCATCGTACCTCGTCGGCACCAAAAGATAAATCCCGGAGATGCGCGTCAATACTGGCTTCACCCGACGATGCGCCCCGCACATCCTCCCCGTCGCCCGGCACCCCCAGTCGCAAGTCCGGGTGATGTGTCAGGCACATGTAGGCAAACAACGGATGCTCCGCGGCCTGCCAGCGTGAACGGGCCTGCGCCACGTCCAGTGCCAGCACGCGATGCCCGATACCGCCCACATGCGCCATCGGAATCAACGCTTGCGAGGGGAACACGTCGACAAACATCAGCGCTTCGTACTGCCGATGCAAAGGCGGACGCGCAGTAATCACCATCCAGTCGATGCCGGAGAGCAGGCAATACTGGTAGAACGCCTTGAACAGCGCCGTCTTGACGACGCGCCCGACCGGCCCGGCCACCACGCCCAGACGGGTCGCCTCGGCCAGTGCCGCATTCCCCAGCCACTCTGGCAACGGTGCCGAGTCCTCCAGATGCAATGACTGATAGCGGTTGGTCTGGATGCGCATCGTGCCGAGCACAGCACCATCGAGCCTCGCGCGCGCGACGAGCACGATGGAACCCGCCTCACGATCGCTGGCCTCCGGCTCGCTCAAGGTGGCAGCGAGTTCGGGGAGATGGCGTCCATAGGCGGCCTGACGCATGGCGACCGCATCGCGCAACGCCGCTTCATCGCTCGCAATGGTCACGGTAAAGGGCAGCCGCTCTTCGCGCATGGCATGGAGATCGGAAACCGGAGAGCGAGCCGCCGGCGACAACGCCTGACGACGATGGCCGGCCGACCGGTCGGTTTCAGTGATGGAAAGGACATCCGAGGCTTGTGAAAGGTCAAACATGATTGACACTCCTTAAGGTCAAAAGTGGGCTGGTGCCATGCTCGGGCGATCTCGCCGATGCATCGCACCATTCCTTTCTTGATCCGCCGGGGCGAAGTGTCAAGTGCTTATTTCTCTTGGTTTTTTCATCGTTTCGGGAGCGCCTCACGCCCGCCCCACCTCGCGCCGCACCCATCGCCCGGGAACCCGCGTCGCGTCGAGTCAAACCGCCCCTACCCCGTTCGACCCACGGGGCGATGCGGCGGGCAGTGTCACCTATTTGCGACAGTTGCCGTTCGATGAAAGACTCTGGCAAAATGCTAAACGTGTTTACTATTCAATGACGGTGCCGCCGGATGGCTGCGCCGTCTTTTTTGCGGCGCAATGTCGAAAATCGATTGGTCTTCCCGCTTCGGCACGCTGGTGCATGACACCGCACGCGTCTACTCGCGGCTGTTCGACCGGCGCGCTCGCGGAAATTTCGATCTCACCCGGGCGCAGTGCAGCGTGCTGGTGATGCTGCATCGCTACGGCGTGCAGACGCAGGCCGAATTGGCCGAACGCATGGAGTTGACGCCAATGGCGCTCGTCAGGTTGTTGGACCGGCTCAGGGAAAAGGGTCTCGTGCGCCGCGAGCGCGACCCGAACGACAAACGTGCTCACCTGCTGTACCTGACCGAGGCCTCGGAGGCGAAGATCGACACGATCGTCGCCTTCGCCAACGTGACCGAGCGCGAGGCGCTGGCCGACCTCACCCCGACTGAGCGTGCCGAGTTGTCGCGTTTGCTGGGCAAGGTGCTAGCGAATCTCACGCGCGCTGAAGCGCAATGCCCGGCCCCGGCGCGCCGGGCCGGGGCCGGGCCGGGATAAGCCACAGTACCCCGCACGTGCAGGAGACAACGCGGACGAAGGCCTCTCCTTCGCTTCGCCATCACGACAAGAACAACGAACGACCAGAGGAATTACCGTGGCATCCCCGCAAAAAGTTGGCGATCCGGGCAAACACCGCGCGCTCGTCAGCATGTCCGTCATGCTCGCGACGGTGTTGCAGACGCTCGACAGCACCATCGCCAACGTTGCCCTGCCCCATATGCAAGGCAGCCTTTCCGCCTCGCAGGACTCGATTACCTGGGTACTGACGTCCTATATCGTGGCGGCCGCCATTGCGACACCGCTCACCGGTACGCTGTGCGCCCGCTTCGGACGCCGGCGCGTCTTCCTGTGGTCGGTCGCCGGCTTCACGATGGCATCTGCCCTGTGCGGCATGGCGCAATCGCTTACGGAAATTGTCGCGGCACGTCTGCTTCAGGGGATTTGCGGTGCGGCGCTCGTGCCGCTCTCGCAGGCGACCATGCTCGACATCAACCCGCCGCACAAGCATGGCTCGGCGATGGCGGTCTTCGGCATGGGGGTGATGGTAGGCCCCATTCTCGGGCCATCGCTGGGTGGCTGGCTGACCGACAGCTACAACTGGCGCTGGGTGTTCTACATCAACCTGCCCATCGGGCTGATCGCCTTTCTCGGCATTGCCGCTTATCTGAAAGAGCCCCCTGAGCAAAAAGCCGGGAAGTTCGATGTATTGGGCTTCGTTACCCTGAGTCTGGCCATCGGCCTGCTGCAATTGCTGCTTGACCGGGGCGAACAACAGGACTGGCTGAATTCCACGGAAATCTGGCTGGAGATGCTCGGCGCGATCATCTGCTTCGCTTACTTCATCGTTCATACCTGGACAGCCGGCGAGCACTCGTTCTTCGACCGGGCATTGCTGCGCGACCGAAATTTCAACACGGGGGTGGTCTATATCTTCGTGGTCGGCATCATTCTCTACGCCACGCGCGCCCTGCTTCCACCGATGCTGCAAAGCCTGTTCGGCTATCCCGCCATTCTGACGGGGTGGGTGACTGCGCCGTCCGGGGCGGGCACCATGGCAGCGATGCTGATCGTCGGACGCCTGGTCGGCAAGGTCGACGTTCGCTACCTGCTTGGCTTCGGCTTCGCGTTGACCGCCTATTCGCTCTACTTGATGGCCGGATACTCGCTCACGCTGCGTCCATCGGACATTGTCTGGCCGGGGGTCATACAGGGCTTCGGACTTGGCTTCGTCTTCGTGCCGCTCACCACCGTCACGTTCGCGACGCTGCCCGGAACATTGCGCGCCGATGGGGCGGCGATCTATAGCCTGTCACGCAACATCGGCAGCAGCATTGGCATCTCGGTCGTACAGACGCTGCTCACACAGAACACGCAGGTCAATCACGCTGTGCTCTCCGAGTACATCACACCGTTCACGCAAGGCATCGAGGCCTATGTACAGACGTACGGTGCCGCCGCGATGGCCGCCCTCAATGCCGAAGTGACCCGACAGGCGACCATGATTGCCTATCTGGATGACTTCAGACTCATGATGGCGCTCACGCTCGCGGTCATGCCACTGCTGCTCTTTATTCGCATGAAGAAGAAGGCGCCCGGCGAAGTGGACGAGATAGTGCACGTGGCGGCGGACTGACCCTAAGATTTGACGCGGCGCGCTGGCGCCGCGCGCTTTCCCTCCCCGCGTGGCTGACGAGGCTTGCGTGGCTTCGGCTCCACGCCGATGCGCGGGTCGCCGGCCAGGACTCGCGCCGTCAAATGTCGCGCGACGGATTCGAACTCGACCTCGCTCTGCGGCAAATACAACCATTTCCCCAACACCGGATGCGGGCGCAATGCCGGCATTTCGGCGATGAGCGATGCATGGTGTTCCCGCGAGGTACATACGAGCAACCCATCCCATGGGGCGTCGCGATCGATGACCGCCAGACATTGCAAGCCGTGGACGTAAGCGGCATCCGCCCCGAACATTTTTCGCGGGAGATAGGTCTCCTCGTTTTCGAACGGCTCAAAGATCCAGAGTAGCGAATTACGAATAGTCGATGGCACGGCGTCACTTTCTTAATAAGAACAGGGGATGACAACTCAAAAAACCAGACTCATGGCATGGCATTACGAAACGCAAAGTGCACAAATCACACCAATACTTTCATTGCGTTTCAAAAAAGCAACATCCTATGGATATCAAACAGCTACCCATTGAACATTTGGAGATATCAATCTACTTTAGCGCCACGGGGTATTTCAAACGAATTCAATAGCCACGGGAGTGTGCCATGCACGCCTCACCGCCGTTGTCGTCTGATTCCCGCCCCATTCGTCGCTGCCCGCATCGTTTGCGGCCACTGATTTTAGCCGTATCCCTCTGCCTTCCCGGCCTGGCAAAAGCCGCGTGTGACAACACCGCACCTGCGAGCGGCACGACCGTCACCTGTACGGGCACCGACACAAGCGTGACTGCACAACCCGGCAGCACCAACGTCACCGTCAACGTGACCAGCGGCAGCACCATATCGTTCACACAGACGCTGCCGAACACCGCCGCCCTCTCCGTCGACACCTCCAGCACGATCACCAATGCCGGCACCGTCAAGTTCACCGGCACCCCGACAGGCGGTCGCGGTGCGGGCATGCTCGGCACCGGCAATGGCAATACGCTGGTGAACACGTCCACCGGTGTCATTACGACTACCGGCGACCGAAACGACGGCATGGCGATCGACGGCAACAACAGCTCGCTCACGAACAACGGCACCATCACGGTTTCCGGCCCCACCTCCTATGGCATGACCGCCGCGTGGGGACAAGCGTCCGGCCGGGGCCAGAACAACACCTTCGTGAACACCGGCACAATAACCGCCAACGGATCCGGCAGCCGAGCCATCAGCGTCGTCGGCGGCCAGAGCACGGTGACAAACTCGGGCACGCTGATCACAACGGGAGGCGTCGCATCGAACCGTTCGTTCACCGTCTTCATGCAAGGGAATAACAATACGCTGACTAACAGCGGCTACATCGAAGCCCGCGGGGTCAACAGCGACGCCGTTGTCTCGAACACCGGTCAGGGATTCACTTCGTCCATCGTGAATCAGGCGGGCGGTCAAATCATCAGCCGTCAGGGCTTCGGTGTGCGCACCGTGAACGGCACGATCTCGATCACCAATGCCGGGTTGATCCAAAGCGATGCGGGCACTGCCATCGCGATGAACTCGGCGGCAAGCGCCAACACGCTCACATTGCAGACCGGCTCGCAAATTATCGGCACCGCCGATGGCGGCGCAAGCGCTGTGAGCCGGTTGATCCTGCAAGGCACCGGCACGGCAAGCAATGCGTTTGTCAACTTCGGCACCCTGCTCGCACAAGGCAGCAACTGGACGTGGAGCGGCAGCGGCAACTTCACGACCGCGCAGATCCAGAGTGGCATCTTCAATCTGACGAGCACCCTCGGCGGCGCCACGACGACCGTCGCCGCCGGCGCCACGCTGACCGGCACGGGCACGCTCACGGGCAACGTCACCAACCAGGGGACGATTCACCCGGGCGACGGGGCGGGCAACGGAACCCTCACACTCGTCGGCAACTACACCGGCCAGAACGGCACGCTCGCCATCGATACGGTGCTAGGCGACGACACCTCCCGCGTCGCGCCGCTCACGGTCAATGGCGGTGCAATGAGCGGCAACACGGCGATTGCCGTAAACAATCTGGGCGGACTCGGCGGATTGACCACGGGCAACGGCATCCCGATGGTGCTGGCCACCGGCGGCGCAACGTCGAGCGCGTCGGCCTTTGCCCTGAATGGCACCGTCAGCGCAGGCGCCTATACGTATTACCTGTACAAGGGCGGCACAACGCCGGGCAGCGAGCAAAGCTGGTATCTGCGCTCATCGGTACCCGTCGCTACGACGCTCACCACTGTCGATCCGGTGACCGGTGCGCCGGTCACCGTGGTCGAAGAGCCGATCCCCGCCACGGGCAGCCCCGCGGTAGCACCGCTGGGGAGCGATCCGGTACCGATCTACCGCGTCGAGGTGCCCGTGTACTCGATCATGCCGGAACTGTCCCGCACGGCGGGCTTCGCGCAATTGGGGACGTTTCACGAGCGCCAGGGACAGCAAGGACTGCTCGATGAGCACGGCTGGCTGACCGATGGCTGGGTACGTGTCTGGGGACAGACCGAACAACTGCGCAGCAAAGGCGATGTGACACCGCAATTCGACGGCAATATCGGTGGCGTACAGCTCGGACACGATGTCTTCGCTCGCCGCGCCGATAGCGGGCATAGCGATCACGTTGGTATTCTGGGTGGCTGGACCCGTGCAACGGGTGATGTGCAAGGTCTTGCGCTGGGCGCACCGAGCACGCCGGCCGGATCGCTCGGGCTCGACATGTACAGCGGCGGCCTGTACTGGACGCATGTGATGCCCGGCGGGGCCTATACCGATGCCGTACTGCTGGCGTCGGCGTTGCAGTTTCAGACACGCCCTGCCAGCGGACTGAATCGCGACGTCAACGGGAAAGCGCTGGCAGCATCGCTGGAAACCGGCTGGCCCATTCCCCTCACGTCGTCGCTCACGCTCGAGCCACAAGCGCAGATCATCTGGCAACATCAATCGATCAACGACTTCAACGACAGCATTTCCAGCGTGTCGTTCGGCAATACCAACAGTTGGCTCGCACGCCTGGGCGCGCGACTCGAAGGCAATTACGACGGCGCACGCGGCCTGCTGCGCCCTTACCTGTTATTCAACCTGCTGCACAGTTTCGGCAGCGAAGGCCGGGTCGTTTTCGGTGGCTCCACGCCCGTCGTGACCAACGCAAACAGCACCTCGGCGCAGTTCGGCATTGGCATGGCCGGACGCTTCAACAAGTCTGCCAGTGTCTATGCCACGCTCGCCTACCTCACGCAGCTCGACAATACGCGCCAGCAGAGTGTCTCCGCGACGCTCGGTCTGCGCTGGACCTGGTAGCGCAAGCGATATCCGTCATTTCGGTCATCTATCAATCGAAAACCGTCAAATTTCAAACGATCAATCATAGCTTTTGACGGATTATCAGTTTCGATTTTCGCCACTCGACGTTCGTGCACGCCTGTGAGGCAGCGATAAGTCCTGTCGTACCTCAGGACTTCGCAGGCGGCATGACGTCCGAGCACAGCGCGACGCTATCGCCGACCCAGGGGATCGGCCAAGTTCGCTTCGCGCTCGTTTGCGGCCCGACATCCCCTGCTGCGCCCCGCACTTTGGCGAAACGAACCCCACGATTTTTGATGACTCCCGGAGCCAGAATGACGATGCGCAATACCTCACCGAAGCAATCACTGCGACGTCTCGCCGCATGTGGGCTGCTGGCCTGTATGTCGACGGCGCATGCGCAAACGACAGTCGAAGAAGCGAACAAGAGCAACAACCCGCTCAATCTGGCGCCAGCGCTCACCCTGCAGAACTACTACACGCCGTCGATCTTCGGGACGAATACGCACACCAACGACTTCATGTTGCGACCGACGATACCGATTGGTCCGAGCCGCTTCATCCCCGTGCCGCAGATCTTTCGCGCGACGGTGCCGATCAGTACGCGACCGGACCCGAATGGCGGCTACCAGACCGGACTGGGCGACATCAACCTGTTCGACATCTTCCTGATGGATGTCGGCGGAGGCACGCAATTCGGCGTTGGCCCGTTGCTGACGATGCCGACGGCAACCGACAAATCGTTGGGAACGGGAAAATGGCAGGCGGGTCTTGCTGCCGTGGGCGTGCATTCGAACAAGGCCGGCGTGTTCGGCGCACTCGTGCAGTGGCAACATTCGTTTGCCGGTCAGGGAGATCGTCCGACGGTGGAGTCGCTCACCGCACAACCGTTCATCATCTACAACCTGACCGATGGCTGGTACCTGCGCTCCACGGCGACGTGGTCCTTCGATCTGCAACGCGGCAACTACTACATCCCGTTGGGGTTGGGTGCGGGCAAGACGTGGAAAATCGGCTCCACCATCGTCAACGCGTATGTCGAACCCCAATACTCGGTGATTCACTCGGGCAATGTGCCCCAATGGCAGGTGCTGGGCGGCGTGAGCTTCACGTTCGGGCACTAAACGGCGCGCCGGCCGGGACTGCGCCGCAGGCGCGAACACCGGCCCGGCCGCCGAACCGTTGGCGCGCGCGTCACCCGCCCGCCGCTGCGCGCAACGGCGTCACTTCGGGGCGGGGATCGGTGCTCACCGGCATCGCCGTCTCGGGCGTGTAACGGACACAGCGATTCCGGCCAGCCGCCTTGGCCTGATACAACGCACGATCCGCGCGCTGCACCAGCGACGACAACTCGCCACGCGAACGCTCGTCGCAGGCGATCCCGATACTCACGGTCGCCGCTACGGTTTCTCCCTGCACCATGCGAGCCGAGCGCTCGAAGGCCTCACGTACCCGCTCGGCGATCGCTTGCGCTTCCGTCGCCCCCACGCCGGGCAGGAACAGCGCGAACTCCTCGCCGCCGTAGCGTCCAAAAATATCGTCCGAGCGGAGCTGTTGCGACGCCGTGCGCGCAAACAGCAACAACACCGTGTCGCCGAACGGATGCCCATACGTATCGTTGATTCGCTTGAAGTGATCCAGATCGAGCAGCAACAACGCCACCGGCGTGCGCGCCGCGCTATGCCGCCGCATCTGCTCGCGCGCAAGCCGTGTGAACTCGGGCCGATTGAAGGCCTGTGTCAGGCCGTCGCGCGTAGCGGCGCGGTGCAGAGCGATTTCCGAGCGCTCCTTGCCTAGTGAGACCATCAAAAAACTCGCCACCACGATCAGCACCAGCATTTCTGTGGTCGCCACCTGCGGGCCGAACCACGTCAGAAACTGCGGGTCGGTAGGGCTGAGCCACACCAACGCCACCGCGCGCACTGCATAAAACGACCCATGCAGTACCGCAACCACCGCCAGCACGATGCTGCTCGGCAGCCGTAACCCCGACGCCTGCCAGAATTCCTTCCCCGCCATCAGGCTGTAGAACGCGAGCAACGAAAAAAACAGCACGCCGCCACTCCAGGCATCGAGCGGCCGGGCGAACAGCCACGTGCCCCATAGCAGCACTGCCGGGCCACCGAACACTGCAACCCATTGCACGCTACGTGCATAGAAGCGTCGCGCCCCGCTCCACACCATCGCGAACGCAAGCGTCGCCACCGCATTGCCCAGCGGATAGAGCACCGCGAGCTTCGAGCTTCGCGCGGCGAGCAGATAGAGGATGGGAGAGAAGGTCGCGAGCAGGAACGCCAGACTCCACCAGCGCGGAGACTCGGCTTCGTCGCGACGCAAGGCATCGAGCATGAACAGGATGCCTGTCGCGATACTCAACAGGAAAGTCACGAACTGTAGTGTCGGCAGGTCTAACGCCGGCAGCGACAAACCAAGAGCCATGGCTCCGTCCCCCGTGCTCGCCGCAAATCCTCGGGCATGACCGCCCGGAACGCGATGCGCAGTTTGAAGTACGGGGAAATGAAACCGGTCTGAGAGATCAGCGGTTCGTGAGTCGGGCTGGAATGTCTGGCAGTGGCTTGCGCACCGTATGCGGCGCACCGTCTGGCCGCCCCGGTTCGGCCATCGGTTTCTCGGAGGAATACCCGGCACATCGTGCCTGACCACGCGTCTTCCCTGCGGCACTTGGGTCGCGTGCCGCCACGCGCGATGCCGGAATTCCCGGAATTCAGCCCTGCTCCATACCCATGGGGCGGGATTCTAGCACGTCATTTTGAGAGGGCGACCGGCCTGCGGATCGCCTCACTCCCCGGCGCGTTCGCTTCCCTTACATTTCCTGTCGGCGCCGCGCCGAGAGCGCGCCTGCCGTCTGGATCACGAGATCGGCAAAGCGACGCTCGTCGCGCTCGGCATTCCAGCGCACGCGCGGCACCGCAATGTTGATCGCCCCGATGGCCCTGCCGTCCTGATTTACCACCGCCGCCGCCGTCGAAATATCCCCCATGAAGAACTCGTCTTCCGTGTGCGAATACCCTTGCTTGCGAATGCGCGCGAGCCGCTCCTTGATCTTGCGCGGCTGCGACACGGTGGCAGGTGTGAACTGTACGAGATTCGTGCGCGCCAGAATGTCGTCGATCTCGGCGTCGTCGAGCGTGGCGAGCATTGCCAGTCCCGGCGCGGTGCAATACGCCGGCAGGCGCGAGCCGACGATGACATTGGCGTTGAATACGCTACGGCTCACGATACGCAGCACGAACACAATGTCCGTGTCCAGACGCACCGTCAGATTCGTGGCCTCCTCCGTTTCTGCCGCCAGTTGCTGAAGATAGGGGGCCGCACGGCTCACCAGTTCGTTCGAGACCAGGTAGTGGTATGTGAAATCGAGCAACTTCGGCGAGAGTTCGTACTTTTTGCTCTGCGGGTCCTTGAGCAGATACCCGAGCGCCGACAGCGTGAAGGTAAAGCGCTGCGCCGCGCTGATGTCGAAGCCCGTGGCGACGGCAATTTCGGAGAGCGAAAGATGGCGCTTCGAACCGTCGAACGCGGTCAACACCTTCATCGCCTTTTCGACGGACTGAACGTAAAGGGTGGAGTCGGCCGATGGCGTAGTCGCCGCCGTCGCTTCAGGAACGGCGGCCGCTTTGGCGCGGGTACGAGGAGTTTTGGTGGTGGCCACGATCTTGATGGAATGGGGCAGACAGAGCAAAATTATCTCATGAAAATAACTTCATATCTTATGCCAATAACTGGTAAATCGCTGTCATTGGCATCCATGACGGCGCGCCATGCTGCCCTCCGGGATCATTTCGCCGCCGTCATCTCCCATGCCCCACCCGTCTCGCGGGAAAGCAGGTGCTTGCGAATGCGTTCCGACGGTGTGGTCTCGAAGCGAGCCGTCTCGCGATAGTAGCGTGGCCGCTGGTAGCTGGCGAGCTTGTCGGCAGCCCACTGCGAGAGCACCGGCCAGTCGACGGTCTCGCCGTCGCGGAACTGCACGTAGAGCATCACGTCCTGCTCGCCGATATCGCTCGCGATACCGATGGCGGCGCACGCAGCCACCGCCGGATGTCGTGCGAACACGCGCTCGATCTCCCAGGCGGACACGTTCTCGCCCCGCACACGCATGCTGTCCGTGCGACGGCCGATGAAGACCAGACTCCCGTCGGCACTGCGCCGTGCACTGTCCCCGGTAAAGAGCTTGCCGTCGCGCAACGCCTTCGACGTGGCTTCGGGATTGTCGAGGTAGCCCGGCAGGAACACCCCCTCCACCTCGCTCGAGAGCACGATCTCTCCCGGTTCCCCGTCGGCGACCGGTTGCCCGGCATCGTCGAGCAGCTCCAGCGTCAGCCAGGGTAACGCGTGGCCGATCGAGCCGGGCATGTCGGCGTCGTTGAGCGTAGCGAAGCTCGAACACTCCGTCATGCCGTAACACTCGCGCAACGTGCACTGCAAGCGCGCCTGCGTGGCCTGCCACGCGCTTGCGGAAACGCCCGCACCCCATGCCACGCGCAGGGAGTTCTGCGCCGGCTGCGCCTCGGGCGGCAATTGCATGAGGATGTCGAGAATACCGCCGAGGTAGTGCAGATGCGTCGCCTGCGCGGCCGCGCATTGCTGCCAGAAGCGGCTTGCGGAGAATCGCTCCACCACATGCATTTCGACATCGACGAGGAACGGAAGCAACAACATCTGTGCGCCACCGATATGGCACAACGGTTCCCACAGGAACAGCCGGTCACCATCGTGCGCATCGGCGACGCGCAGCGCAGCCTCGCTGGCAATACGCATCATACGGTGCGTGAACAGCACCCCTTTGGGCGCCCCCGTCGTGCCCGAGGTGTAGATGATGCACAGTATCGACGCGGGCGTGACGTCTGCCGCCACCGGCAAGCTGCCCGTATACGCGGCAGCTTGCGCCGTCACCTCGGATAGCAGGCAACGCACGACCTGCGTGCCGTGATGATCCGGTTGCTGCGCTGCCAGTGCCACGCCGGCGTCCAGCACTTCGGCGAAGGCAGGTTCCGAGATAAGCAACTTCGGCTTGGCATGGCCGAGGAGATATTCGATCCCATCGCCCTTCAGACGTGTGTTGACCGGCACCCACACCAGCCCGGAGAGCATGAGCGCATAGATCAGCGCCACCTGCGCCGCGCTGTTACCCAGCATGACGGCGACGCGGTCGCCGGGCACGAGGCCTTGCGCCGCGAACCACGCCTGAAAGGCGCCCACGCGCGCTGCCATCCGGGCACGGTCGATGGCCTCCCCCTCGAACACGACGACGGGTTTGGCCGACACCCCCCTCAGGCCCGCCATGAGCAAGGGCACGACATCGAGCCGGTCACCCTCGGCCCGCTGAGGAAAGTACTGCGTATAGGGATGAGAAGACAACTGCGCATTCACCGGCGCAACTCGGGCAACGTTCGACATGGACATACGGAAATCCGCGGATATCAATAACTCTTGCGTTTGAAGATCGAAGACAGCCAGACGATGAACACCATCAGGAACACCAGCGAGGTCGCAACAGCCGCCAGCGTCGGTGTGACGGCCAACTGGATGTCGTCCCACATCTGCTTGGGCAGCGTGGTGTTGATACCGCCGGAGACGAAGATGGCGATCGTCAGGTCGTCGAACGACACGATGAAAGCGAACAGGAAGGCCGACCCCAGACTCGCGGCCATCAAGGGCAGCAGCACGGTGCGCACGCGGGTGAAGGCCGACGCGCCGAGCATCTTGGCGGCGTCGTCGAGCCGCCAGTCGAAGCGCTTGAAGCTCGCCGACAGCGTCACCACGACATACGGAATCGCGAGCACGGTGTGACCAATGACGAGGCCGGCATTCGTGCCCGCCAGTTCCCAGCGCGCGAACAGATACAGCAGGCCCACCGCCACCACGATGCGCGGCACGATCAGCGGCGCAATGAACACCGCGAACAGCGGCTTGCGCCAGCGCGACGGCAACCGCACCAGCGCCAGACTGGCGCCGAAACCGAGCGCAAGAGCCAGTGCCGCCGTGGCGAAGCCCACACCGAGCGAGCGCAGCAACGCCGCCTGCCACACGCTCGATTCGAGGAACGCCACGAACCATTTCATCGTGAAAAGCTCGGGCGGAAACGCCACGAACGACTGCTTGGTGAAGGCAAGCGGCACGACGAAGGCAATCGGCAGCACCAACGCGAGCACCACCGCCCACGTATAAGCCTTCAGGCCAAAGCCGCCGTCCACACGCGCTCGCCCCGGCGACAGCGAGAACTTACCGGCGAGCCGTCCGATGGCCATGAGCACGGGTAACAGGCGGCCGCCCGACCCTACGCGGCGCTCCGGCGCCTCGCCGGCTAGTGATGACAACCCCACGACCCGGTCGTACACATAGAACACAACAATCGAACACAGCAGCAGCACGGTCGAGAGCGCCCCCGCGAAACGCAGGTCGAACAGCTCCAATACCGACGAGATCACGAGTTGCGCAACCATCGACTCGCGTGGCGAACCGAGCAGCGCAGGTACGATGAAGAAGCCCAGACTCGAGATGAACACCAGCAATCCGGCGGCCGCCGCCCCCGCGCCCGAGAGTGGCAGGAAGACGGTGAAGAACCCCGTCGCCCGATCCGCGCCAAGCGTTTGCGCGGCTTGTACCAGTTGCATATTGATGCCACGCATGATCGGCAGCATGGTCATGACGGCGAGCGGCAACATGGCGTGCACCATGCCGATCAGCACGCCCGTCATCGACGGGGCCAGCGTGCTCGTGCTGTCGATCAGACCGAGATGCGTCGCCACGACCGTCAGCAGACCGGTCTTGGAGAGCAGCAGCATCCACGCATACGTCTTGACGAGGTAACTGGTCCAGAACGGCAGCACGATCCACAGCAGCCAGCGCTCGCGCGAGCGTGCCGGCAGACGTGCCAGCAGATAGGCCACCGGATAGCCGAGCAGGACGGAAAGCGCAGCGGTGAGAAAGGCGATCCAGAACGTGGAGGCCAGTACTTTGACGTACACGGCCGAGTGCGTCATGCGCGCGAACTGCGCGATCGACAACACGCCATCGCCGTCGTAAAGGCCGCCTTGCAGAATCTCGACGACCGGTACGATGAAGAACACTGCGAGGAACAACAACGCAGGCACGGCCGGCAACCACCGGGCCAGATGCTGCGGCCAGGCAATACGGGGCCCCGCCTGAGGCAGGCGTTGAACAAGCCACATGACAAATACTCCTGAAGCGGATGACTCGGACGTCGGGTGAAAGGCTCAGCGCGTGAGCAACGTTGCACGGCCGTGATCCCACGCCAGTCCGACGCGCTCGCCGACGCGCGGCGTAAGATCGCGCCCGCAGCGCACGGTGAAGTCGGCGCCGTCGTCGTGCGCGCCCCCCTGCCCCAGCGACACGATGGCGCGCGTGTCGGCACCCAGAAAGACAACTTCCCGAATCGTGCCGGCGAGCGCGCCGTCTTCCGGCGCCGTGAGGCGCGCTGCTTCCGGGCGCACCAGCAGACTTGCCGCCCCCGCTGCCGGCAAGTCAGGACTCGGGCCGATCGGCACGAGACGATCCCCCACGCGCAGCGCCACGCGACCGTCGGCCACGCGCTCGACTACGCCATCGAGCAAGTTGGAGTGGCCGAGAAAATCTGCCGCAAAACGCGTTGCCGGACGGTCGTACAACTGCGCCGGCGTGCCGATCTGCTCGATGCGCGCCTGATTCATCAGACAGATCCGGTCGGACAGCGTGAGCGCTTCGTCCTGATCGTGGGTCACGTAGATGAACGTCGCCCCCAGTTCCTGATGCAGACGCCGGATTTCCATCTGCATGTGTTCACGCAACTTCTTGTCGAGCGCGCCGAGCGGCTCGTCGAGCAGAATGATCGAGGGACGGAAGGCGAAACAGCGCGCAAGCGCAATGCGCTGCTGCTGCCCGCCCGACAACTCCGACGGCAGGCGCTGCGCGAAAGCCTGCATCTTGACCATCGCGAGGGCGGCGTCCACCGCTGGCGCCAGCTCGGCGCGCGGCAGGCGACGCATACGCAGGCCATACGCCACGTTGTCCCAGACGGTCATGTGCGGAAAGAGCGCGTAGCTCTGGAACACCATCCCGATGCCGCGTTTGCCCGGCGCGTCGTGCGTGGCATCGCGCCCGTCGATGAGAAGTTGCCCGGCGCTGGGTTCGACCAGCCCCGAAATCATCTGCAACAGCGTGGTCTTGCCTGAGCCCGAGGGCCCGAGCAAGGTAAGAAATTCTCCTGCCGCGACCCTCAGGTCGGTCGGCAGAAGCGCGGGGGTCTCGCGATACGTCTTGGCAAGCCCGATGGTTTCCAGTTTGGTACTCATGTTCGTCTCATCCTGCTCCGCGGCCCTTCACCACTTACGACAACAGCCATGCATTGAAACGCTCGGTGGCCTTCGTGCGGTTCTCCGCCCACCATTGCGGACTCGGCAGACGCATCCCCTTCAGGTTGGCCGGGGCCGTGGGCAACAGCGGTGCGCGATCTTTCGGAATCGCGTCGAAGGCCTTGAGGTTGGTCGGGCCATACGCAAGATCCTGCGTAATCAGCGCTTGACGGGCCGGATCGCCGCAGAACCTCACGAACTGCTTTGCGAACTCGGCACGCGGGGTGCCCTTCGGAATGCCCCACCCTTCGATCGAGTACAGCCCCTGATTCCAGACGATCTTCACCGGCGCCTTGTTGTCGATGGCCGCCTGCGCACGACCGTTCCACGTCGACATCATGTCCACATCGCCACTCTGAATCGCCTGCATGGCCTGTGCGCCCGACGTCCACCACAGATTGATGTGCGGCTTGATCTTGTCGAGCGACTTGAAAGCGCGATCGAGATCGAGCGGATAGAGCTTGTCGATGGGCACACCATCGGCCAGAAGCGCCTGCTCAAGGGTGTCGAGCGGGCTGCGGCGCAGCGAGCGGCGTCCCGGGAAGCGCTTCACGTCCCAGAAGTCTGCCCACGTCTGCGGCGCTTCCTTCTGAAACTTGTCGGTGCGATAGGCCAGCACGGTCGAGTACACGTCGACCCCTAGCCAGTCTGCCGTGACAGCCTCGGGCATGATGCCGGGGAAGTCGCCGACCTTCATGCCGATAGGCTCGAGAAAACCCTTCGACTCAAGGTAAGGAATGTCGGCCGACAGCGTGAGCGTTGTCACATCCCACACGAAGTTCTTCGTCTGCACCATGGCCGCGAACTGTGCGACCGGCTGCGAATCGCGCGCCACGCTCACGACCTTGATACCGGTCGCTTTCTCGAACGGGTCGTAGAACGCGCGGCGGTAGGCGGCGGTGTACGGGCCGCCCGGATCGGAGACGATCAACTGACGTGCCTGTGCAAACACGGTACGCGACGCAGCCAACGGTAGCGCGCTTGCCAGCGCGGCAGTACCGGCCATTTTCATGACGCGGCGACGGGACGGGTTTTGCGGGTCGTGCGAGTAAGACATGGGAAACTCCGCTAGCGTGTGGACAGACGCGACGCGCATGTCCTGTGAGAGTCGCCGCCCGGCAACACTGTGCGTGACACCGGGCGGCGGGACGTCATTCGACGGCGGCCGGTATCGTTCAGGCCTTTGCCGCCTCGGCCTTGGCAGCGCGCTTGGCAAAGAACGCCGCCATCATGCGTGCCGGCTCGCCCGACTCGTATGACTCGCGCTGAATGCGCATGCCGGCTTCGATGGCGTCCTGGAAGGTGCCCTCGGTCATCTCGCGGAAGCGCTGCTTGTCCAGACGCATCGCCACCGGTGGCTTCTCGGCCAGATCGGACGCGATCTCCAGCGCCTTCTCAAACACTTTCTCTTCCGGCACGAGGTGATGGATCAGGCCCAGACGATGGCATTCGTCAGCTTCCATCAGGCGGCCGGTGAGCGTAAGTTCGATGGTGCGCGACAGGCCCAGCATGTGATTCATGATCCACGGGCCGGTCGTGCTCGCAATGCCGGCGTTGATCTCCGGCTGCCCCATGCGCACGCCCGGATGTCCGACGCGGATATCGCCCAGCAGCGACACCTGGAAGGCCGAACCTGCCGCCGTGCCGTTCAGTGCCATGACCAGCGGCTTCTTCAGGCTGCGAATCACGTCGTAGTAATGCTCCCAGCCCTTGATCCACTCGATGGCGGTGTCGCCGTCGAAGTGCTTCGCTTCGGCCAGATCCTGCCCGGCCGAGAAGGCGCGACCGGCGCCGGTCATGATCACGGCCGCCACGTTCTCGTCGGCATTGAAGCGCTCGAGCGCATCGATGATCAGTTCGCGCATGGCGATGGTCCAGGCGTTGAGCGCCTGCGGGCGGTTCAACGTAATCACCGCAACGCGGCCGACCTGCGTGAAGAGAACTTCCTGTTCCGTTTGCTTTGCTGTCTCGCTCATTTGAACTCCAAGGACACCGACGCGTGACATCACGCGTGCATTGAGATGGCGACAAGGCGACCATCGCATTTCTCATAAACAGTTATCTCACTGCAATAACTGTTATTTGAAAGAAATATAGTGAGTTCAAAAAGATGGCGCAAGTCGAATCGACTCGGGGTTTACCTCAGGCGGTTGCACCTCATGCCTGTTTTCCCGAGGACGAAAAAAACGGGCAGCCCGTGAGGACTGCCCGTTTTGCCTGAGATTGTCTGACCGCTAAGGCGTGGCGCCGGCGGCGCGAGATCCGGTTTGACCGGTGCGCTTCCGGCTCAGCGCGTTTCCTTCTGCTTGCGCATACGCCGGATCGCCTGTAACTGCGCGACGGCCTCGGTCAGTTCCGCCTGCGCCTTGGCGTAATCGATATCGCTCGCTTGCGTCTCGAGCAGCGCCTTGGCTTCTTCGCGCGCACGCTGGGCGCGCGCCTCGTCAAGGCTTTCGGCACGCATGGCGGTGTCGGCGAGAATCGTCACCCGGTCGGGTTGAATCTCCACGAATCCTCCGGCGATGTACAGAAACGTATCGGCCCCGTCGCCCGCCTCGATCCGAACGGTGCCTGGGCGCACCGCCGTCAGCAATGGCGTGTGCCCGGGAAGCACACCCAATTCCCCTGAGGTGCCCGGCACCGCGACGAAACGTGCCTCGCCCGAAAATATCGCCCGCTCGGTGCTCACTACGTCGACCTTGAGTAATGCCATGCCTTTCTTTTCTCCCTGCAATGCCACAGGCATCGCCCAAATCCATGCATCTTCGTCTTGCCATCGTCGCACAAAGGGAGCTGCGCGCGCACTCCCTTCGTCCGGTCACAACGTTCGCGGTGGCGCCACGCCAAGCTCGGCGGCCATCTTCATCAACGACTCCCAGATCGGAGGCGTCAGATCGATGTGATCGTGATGCTTCTTGCGATTCTCCGCCTCGTACTCGCCCGGATACTGTACGCGGTCGAAACCGGGCTGTGGCGGGCACGACGTCAGATAGTCGATAAATGCCTCGACCTCATGCGAGCGCCATGTCGCCGAGAAATCGACCTGCGGATTGAGCACGATGGCGAACATGTTGTTCGTGGCCACGCCTGCACGCGGATGTTCCGGCTGAATCGTGCCGCCGCCCGACAACACTCCGGCAAGCAATTCCGTCACGATGCCCAGCGCGTAGCCCTTGTGACCGCCGAACGGCAGCAACGCACCGAACGGTTCGGTAAACAGCGCATTCGGATCCGTTGACGGATTCCCGTGACCATCGATCAGCGAGCCCGGTGGCGCCTGCTTACCCTCGGCCGCCAGCACCCGCGCCTTGTTGATCGCGATGGCGCTGGTCGCCATATCCACCACCAGTGGCGGACGGTTATTCGGCAGCGGTCCGGCAAAGCACAGCGGGTTGGTCGTCAGGCGCGGCTCGCTACCGCCATACGGTGCGACCATCGGCTGGCGATTCGTGACGTTGGTGAACGCCATGAACACCAGCCCCTGATGTGCCGCCATCTCGCCGTACTGGCCCATCCGGCCCAGATGGTGACTGTTGCGCAGCGTGAGGATGGAGACGCCCTTGTCGAACGCACGCGCAATGGCATGCTCGACCACGAACTTGCCCACGTGCTGACCGAAGCCGCGATTGCCTTCGTACAGCAACAGGTTGCCGTGATCGGTGA
Source organism: Pandoraea fibrosis (assembly GCF_000807775.2). Classification (NCBI taxonomy): domain Bacteria; kingdom Pseudomonadati; phylum Pseudomonadota; class Betaproteobacteria; order Burkholderiales; family Burkholderiaceae; genus Pandoraea; species Pandoraea fibrosis. The sequence goes on from NZ_CP047385.1 coordinate 3,670,478, forward strand.
GCACGCTCGGACGTCCGGTCGGATTCACCTGCCCGTCTTCGAGCACCTTGCGGTAGGTCGGCAGAATCGAGAGCCCGTGGCTCGCATAACCGACGCGGTCCGACTCGACCAGATGCTGTGCGACGTCCAACGCAATATCGTCGGGCACACCTTGGGCGAGCAGCAGTTGCTTGCCGAAGTCGGTAGCGTCATGCAGGGGGATTCGCATATTGACTCCTTGTTCGATCGGCGCGGATTACAGCCAGCCCAGCCAGCGCCAGTACGTCGCGGCGAAGAGCAGCAGCAACGCATAACCCACGAGGGTGATCACGATGCCCACGCGCGCGAACTGCTTCGCGGTGAAGGTATCGGTGCCCAGACACACCATGTTCTGCGGCGCGTTGATCGGCAGGATAAAGCCGAAGCTCACCGTGAAACCGAGCAGCATGGTCATACCCAGCCGGTTGAAGTCACCCGGCAACGTCTGCAACACAGCAATCAGAATCGGTAGCATGGCCGACGTGAGCGCCGTCGCGCTGGCGAAGCCCAGGTGAATGAGGATCAGGAATGCCGCCAGAATCGCGAAGACCCACAGTGTCGGAAGCGAATCCAGACCGGTCGCGGCGACCACGTGATTCCCCAGCCATTGGCCGGCCTGCGTCGTCAGTAGTGCAGTGCCGAGACTGATACCGACACCGAACACGATCACCGTGCCCCAGGGAATGCGCGACTGCACATCCTTCCAGGTCATCACGCCGAAGCGCGGCAGCATCAGCACGACCAGACCGACGTAGGTCACCGAGGTCGTGTCGAAACGGTGCAGCTTGCCCTCCGTCGCCCAGAACAGCAGCAGGCCGATCGACACGGCGAGCAGGCGCTTCTGCGCGCTCGTCATCGGGCCCATTTCACGCAATTGCGCTTCCACGGCTTCCTTGCCGCCCGCGATGGCATCGGCCTCGGGCGGCATCAGCTTGAGCACGAGCACCACGAGGACCACCGACATGATGATGGCCCACGGCGCCCCCGCGACCAGCCACTCGGCCCACGTAATCCGGTCGCCGAGCATCTTGTCCATGAAGCCCACGGTCAGCAGGTTCTGCGCGGCGGCCGTCTGAATACCGACGTTCCAGATACTCGTCGCCTGCGCCACGATGATCATGACCCCGGCCGCAATATTCGAACGCTTGTCGACACCGAAGGCGGCGATCACGCCCATCATGATCGGCACCACGCAGGCGCTGCGCGCCGTCGCGCTCGGCACCACGAGCGAGAGCAGGATGGTCACCGCGATCGCCCCCACCATCACGCGACGCGTGCTGGTGCCGATCTTGGAGAGTGTGACGAGTGCGATGCGCCGGTCGAGCCCGGTCAACGTCATGGCTGCCGCGATGAACAACGCCCCGGCCACGAGCGCCAGCGCGGAGTTCGAGAAGCCGGCGAGCGCCATGCTGATGGCCCGCGAGGTGCCGTATTCGACGCTGGGGTCCTGCACCGTGGGTGCGGTCCCCACGAGGAAAGCCATCAACGAGGTAATGATGATGGCACTGGCCTCATACGACACGGCTTCGGTAATCCACACAACGACAGCGAAGGCGAGAATCGCCAACATGCGGTGCCCGGCGACCGGAAGATCGTCGGGCATGGGAATCAGGAGCACGGCGATCATGACGATCACACCGGCAATCAATCCGATGGGAACCGCTTTCTTCTGGGGAGGACTTTGCACAGAGACTTCAGGCGTGCTCATAAGGGGGCTCCAGAACGGAATGGCATGCCGGCAGTCGGCATGTCTTGAGAAAATGCCACGCTTGAACTGCGGGTTAATCCTACCCGCATTGATCTTGGCGAGGCAAGCGTGAGAGACAGGTCCATGCCGCAGGCGCCGCGCTCGGAAAAGCGAGGGAACGCGGGCCGTGCCGACGTGAGGGATAGCGGGTGGCGATCCAACCGACGCGCACAACGCATCGGAAGGCGATCAACGCCGCGGTGAATGGGGCATGCGCTTTGAATGGATCGAACGAGACACGCGAGGGTGTCCCTCCGCCATGCGGGCCGACTTAGAAATGCAGTCCGAAGTATTCCGGTGCGCCGGCAAAGAGCTGTGTGCTCAGTGCAGGATTGGAAAGCGCACGATGCCAGACGGATTGATACAGCCCGGTAAGCCCGGCGCGAGGCCCGGTCACCGGCGTGTCCAGCGCCGTCGTCAGCCCGGCATTGCCGAGCGTGTGGCCCAACGTCCGGCCGCTCACGATGATCGGATCGGATGCCCAGGCACCCGCCTCCGTGAACACGTCGTGCCAGGGGGCTGGTGCGACGCCGGCAAGGGCGGGCGGAGGGGAACCCGGCGGCGGGAAAGCCGGCGCTCGGGCCGCACGCTTCGCGCGCGCGGCCCGAGTCGGCCGGACGCCATGCCGGGCGCTGGCGGTTGCGGTCTTCTCGCTTGCCGAGGCTCCCGAAAACATTGCGGGGCCCGGCGGACTCGCGGCATGTGCCGATGCCGGTATCCAGAAGCAACACAACAACGCCAGCGCCATCGTGGCGCCCGTGAGGCGGGGGAGCGACTTCGTCATGACATCCTCGCGTGCCGGCGGTCAGTCCCGCCTGTCGTGACAGAGTCACAGCAACTTTCGCGCCATGAAAAATAACCTGTTGATTCTTATGCACTTCCATTCCCACCATTGGCGTGACACCAGGACGAGCCTGAAGAAATGTTTCACTTCAGAAACATCCGGCTGCCGCGCTTGAATCCTCGGTGAAACGTCTGCGACGCCTTGTGAGCCAGTCGCCACGCACCGTTGAAGCATTGATCGACTCTCGACGCCTTCGATTGTCGACCTGCGTTTCGCCTGGCGCATTGATGTGCGTCAAGAGAAATGCACGACCGTGCGAAAACCCGAATTGACGGACGATCCACCTTATGACGTTCGGGCATGGGGAGGTATCCGATGTCGGGTTCGGATGAGTCCGGATTCGCGCGTGCAACGCCGACGTCATGGGCATGTCTCTGGCACAATCGCTCAACGCGAGAAGCGATGGCCGTCGCGATGCTGTCCGAATCATTCCGGTGGCACGACGCGCCGCATGACATATAGGAGTCAGCAATGCCCCAGTTCGATGTGGATCTTTTCGTGATCGGCGCCGGTTCCGGCGGCGTGCGTGCAGCACGCGTCGCGGCGCAATATGGCGCGCGCGTGAAAGTGGCTGAGGAGTTTCGGGTCGGCGGCACCTGCGTCATTCGCGGATGCGTTCCGAAAAAGCTGCTCGTCTACGCGAGCCGTTTTGCCGACGAGTTTGAAGATGCCGCCGGTTTCGGGTGGCAAGTGCCCGCCCCAACGTTCGACTGGAAGACCCTCATCGCGCGCAAAGACACGGAAATCGCCCGCCTCGAAGGCATCTACCGAACCAATCTCGAACGTGCGGGCGCCGAACTGGTCGCCGCGCGTGCCGTCGTCGAAGGACCGCACACGGTAGTTCTGCCTGCCACGGGTGAACGCATCACGGCCCGCAACATTCTGATTGCCACGGGTGGCAAACCGGCGGACCAGCCCCACTTCGTCGGCCGCGAACATGCGATCTCGTCAAACGAAGTGTTTCATCTCGAATCGCTCCCCGAACGCATCACGATCATTGGCGGCGGTTACATCGCGCTGGAGTTCGCCGGCGTATTCGCCGGACTCGGCTCGCAGGTCACGCTCGTGCATCGCGGCCCGCATCTGCTGCGTGGTTTTGACGAAGAGGTACGCACCACGCTGGAGGCCGCCTATCGCGAGCGCGGTATCGAGGTGCTGCTGGAGCGCAAAGTGGAGCGTGCGGACAAGGTTGAGGACCGCTTGCGCATCACGCTGTCCGATGGCAGCACGCACGATGCGGACGTGCTGCTGAGTGCCGCCGGGCGCGTGCCGTACACGCAGGGCCTCGGACTTGCCGCAAGCGGCGTGGCGCTCAACGACAAGGGTGCCGTGATCGTGGACGAATTCTCTCGCACCAACGTGCCATCGATCTTTGCTGTGGGCGACGTCACCGACCGTGTCAATCTCACGCCGATGGCGATTCGTGAGGGGCAGGCCTTTGCCGATACGGTGTTCGGCGAGCGCACAACGCGTGTCGACCACAAACTGATCCCGACGGCTGTGTTCAGCACGCCCGAGATTGGCGTGGTCGGCCTGACCGAAAGCGAAGCGCGCGCGCAATATTCGCAGCTCAAGGTGTATAAGGCGTCGTTCCGCCCGCTCAAGGCAACGCTGTCGGGCCGTCAGGAAAAGATTCTGATGAAGCTGCTCGTGGATGGCGCGACCGACAAGATCGTCGGCGCGCACATGGTGGGCGATCACGCGGGCGAGCAGGTCCAATTGCTCGGCGTGGCGCTATCGATGGGTGCGACGAAGGCCGACTTCGACCGCACCCTCGCGGTACACCCGACGGCCGCCGAAGAGTGGGTGACGATGAGAACGCCTGTGGCGTAATGGCTCGTCTCGTCGCGCGTCAGAGGCTCTGATACCAGACACCGAAGATCGCGACGGGCGTGAGCACAAGCAGCAAGACACGCCACACCCGCACAAACCACTGCCAGCGCGTGCCCTCGAGGACAGTGCGTGCCGACGGCCAGATGCACACACCGACGAAGAACGCTACGCAAAGCCCGCCTGCCGGCATCAACAAGTTGACGGTCACATAGTCCATCAGATCGAAGATCGTCCGATCGAACAGGCGGATATCCGACCACACGCCAAACGACAGCGCAGCCGGTGCGCCAAAGAGAAATGTCGCCACAAGCACGGCGACGACAGCAGGCCCGCGACGCCATTGGTACTCATCGATCAGAAACGCGGTGACCGGTTCGAACAGCGAGACGGCGGACGTCAACGCCGCAAACAGGAGTAGAAGGAAGAACGCCACCGCCACGACATGACCGAGCGGCATCTGCGCAAAGATCGCGGGCATCGTAATGAAGGTCAGCCCCGGCCCTGCATTAGGGGCAACGCCGAAAGCAAAGACCGCAGGCAGAATCATCAGCCCGGCGAGAAAGCAGGCAAGCGTGGCGAGTGTTGCCACCCACACGGCGGCGCCGGCCAGCCTGGCGTTCTTGGGCAAGTACGAGCCGTAGACCACAATCATGCCGGCACCCAGCGACAGCGAAAAGAACGCGAGTCCCAGCGCTTCCAGCAACGTGCTACCGGAAATGAGCGAGAAGTCCGGCGTGAGATACCACGCCACCCCAGCCATGGCGCCCGGCAAGGTCAGCGCGCGGGCGATGACCAGCAGCATCAGGACGAACAGCGCGGGCATGAGCCACTTGCCCGCCCGCTCGATGCCCTTCTGCACCCCGGCGGCCACGATGACGCACGTGAGCCCCAGAAACACCCCCATGCTCACGAGCGAGGCTACCGGGTCCGCGATGAACGACGAAAATTCGCTAACGAGACGTTCCGTGTCGGCAGCCAGCACCTTGCCCGTGATCGCTCGCTGGAGATACGCCACCGTCCAGCCACCGACCACCACGTAAAACGACAGAATCGCGAAGGCGTTGAAGGTCGCGATACGTCCGACCCATGCCCAGCGGCGTCCACCCAGCTCACGCAGCGCTGTCGTGATGGACTTGCCCGTCAACCGTCCGATGGTCATTTCGGCGAGCAATAGCGCAACGCCGAGCGACAGCACACAGCCCAGATACACCATGAGAAACGCGCCGCCGCCATGCTGACCGACCACGTAGGGAAATTTCCAGACGGCGCCGAGCCCCACGGCAGACCCCGCCGCGGCCAGAACGAAGCCCAGCCGTGACCCCCAGGTGGCGCGCCCTGCGGCGGTGGACGCACCGGGTGCCGCCGATGCAGCGGCGGGCGGTGCTGAGGGCGAAATGGGTAAATGGGACACGTAATTTCTCCGGAAACGACCGCTCGCGCCTCGCCGATCGACATCGGCAGGCGCGACACGACACTTGTGATGGAATGGCGTCAGCCAGAGTACTGGCGCAACACGGCGTCGCCTTCCCGGCGACCGGGGGCGCGTGGGCCAGCGTGTGACGCCACAAGGGTGGTCGAAGAGTCTACGCGGGAAAAGGTCCCCTTCGCTTTAGGAAAGCGCCCAAATTGAAGGGGCGCCGGCGTGGTCACCCCCGGCAGCCGCGCTAGGTCAGTGGCCGAGGGGGACTTCGCCAGCAGACGCCGAACGCGTACCCGGTGTTGGAGGATTGCTCTCGCCGCGATACGCAAACACCACAGAGAATTTCGTGGTATCGCCTTCGTTGCGGCCCGCCGCATGGAACAGGCCACTATGGAACAGCACCACGTCGCCCTGTGCCAGCTCCACCTGTTGGCCGCGGGCAACGAGCGGCTGGTTGTCCGGTTCGTCAGGACGCAGGAAATCGAGCGAGTCGAGTTGGTTCGGCTTGAGTTGCTCGCGATGCGAGCCCGGGATGAAACGCAGCGCGCCATTGGCGCGCGTTTCCGGCCCGAGCGCAAGCCAAACGGAAACTAGCGAATTCTCCGGAAACGACCAGTAACGGATATCGCGATGCCAACCCGTGGCTGTGCCAAAGTGCGGATGCTTGGTCATTACGCAATTGTGGTGCGCCAGCGTCAGCACGACGTCTTCACCGAAGATCTGCGCGAGCGACTCGATCAGGTCCGGGCGGGTCGCCCATCGGCGCAGCGCATCGCCGCGATCGTAAGCCTTGAGCAGACGGCGCACGGTCTGCCCGCCTTCCGCGTCTCGCGACTGCGGCGCGCCCTCATATCCCACATCGGCTTCGAACTCGAGCGGCGGCGTAGCTGCCGCCAACTGCGCTCGCACGTCAGCCAGAATCGCCTCGCAGTCGGCCTGCGCCACATAGCGCGGAAGGATCAGATAACCGTCGTCACGGAAGGTTTCGAGTTGCGATGCGGTAAGCGCCATGATGGTCGGCGAAGCAAACAGAAAGCTGACTGTTGAGGGGAGTTTCGGTAACGTTACAGGGCAAATCGGCAGGACTGGAGCGACATGAGCGAGGTGTCGCTGTGGCGGCGACCGACCTTCAGGCGGCGCGTTTGCGTCGTCGTGGCGGTAACTCGGCGGCGGGATTGTCGAGCTTGGGCTCGGGCTGCGGCACGTCGGTGCCGGGCAGCGACGCTTGCGGATTCCCCGTGGGGCGCGGCGTATCGACCACACTGCGCAAACGATCGAGTTCGCGCGTGAGCTTCGCCAATTGATACTCAAGCTGGCAATTACGGCGGTACAACGTGCGCATTTTCTGGCTAAGCGCCTGCGTCTGTGTCCAGTATTCCGGATACATGACGAAACGCCCATCGGGGCGCTCGACGACGCCAAGCCCGCTCTGCCCCATCACATCGATGGTTTCCAGCGCGTAGCGTCGAACTTTTTTTACCGTACCTGCCGCCATTTATTTCCTACAGTCTCAGCCTGAGAGAGTCAGGCGCGGCATTTTGCCACGAATTCGCCCCGGCCGGGCGTCAAACCCCTACCGGAGCGGACATTTATTTTTGGCCGACGGCCCCATCTGGCGGGGCTATGCGCCGAACCTTCCGGATTGGTACGCCATCCACCGGCATTGCGCCGCAAACCGACTGGAAACGTGCCGTGAACCACCGCCTCGATTACGGCTTCGGTGTCTTGCCGGTATCGATCGACACCGGGTCGCTCGCGGGAAAGGTCTCTTCCAACCCTTTGTCGAGACGCTTCGCCTCGGCAGATTTCGACGCCGGTGCACGTTTCGGCTTGTCGATCTCGATAGAAACGGGATCGCTCGCCGGAAACGTCTCCTCGAGCGCTTCATCGAGGTCGCGTTCCACGTCATCCTCCTTGTGAGGCTGCTGTGGGCTGGGCTTGCGCGTGGGGGTATCGCTCATCAAGTCCTCCGCTGGTGAGGTCGCATCGCTACGCGACCGTTGCCCCTACTATACCGCGAGCAGCGTATGCTCGCGTCAAGGCCAGCCGCTCCTCGACCAGGTCGTCCCGACCGGATCAGCTCGACGGCGTCAGTTCGACGGAGTCAGCCGCGCCCGATGACGCGCCAGCGCTTCGCGCACGAGCAAATGCATCTCGGCCGCCTCGGGGGTGTCGGCCAGCGCGAGAATTTGCGCACGCATGCGCGGATCCCAGAATTTGTGCAGATGCGTGGCGACTTCGCCCAGCGCTTCCTCCCGATCGGGCAACGATTCGAAGAAGTCCGCGATGCGATTGGCCATGCGCACGAGGTTGTTACCGTCCATCAAAAGTCTCCTGCTCCGCCGCTGCCGTCAGACGCTCTCGTCGAGCGCCGCCCCACCCGTATAGATGACGCATTGTTCGCCACGCACGAATCCCACCAACGCGACGCCTGCCGCCTCTGCCGTTCGCACTGCCAGCGCCGTGGCCGCCGAGACGGCCGCCACCATGGGAATGCCGACCTGCGCCGCCTTTTGCACGATTTCAACGCTTGCACGGCTCGTCATCAGCACAAAGCCTCGGTCGAACGCCTGTCCGTCACGTGCGAGTGCACCAATCAGCTTGTCGAGGGCATTGTGCCGGCCAACGTCCTCACGCAAACCAAGGATCTCGCCCTGCGCAGAACACCAGGCCGCCCCATGCACCGCTCCCGTCACGCCGTTCAACGGTTGATGCGCTGCCAGTCCGGCGTGCGCTGCGGCCAGTGCCGCGTGCGACACACGCAGCGCCTCACCCGCCGCCGGCAACGGCCGCAGCACCTGATCGAGGCTTTCCGTGCCGCACAGTCCGCAGCCGGTGCGTCCCGTGAGATTACGGCGACGCTCCTTGAGCCCGGCAAATGCCCGCGACGAGACTTCGAGATGCGCAGTAATGCCCAGTGCCGTCGCGCTCACGTCGATGCCATAGCACTCGCGGCGGTCGTTCAGAATGCCCTCGGACAACGCAAAGCCCAACGCAAAATCTTCGATGTCGGCCGGGGTCGCGAGCATCACCACATGCGAGATGCCATTGAACTCCAGCGCGACGGGCACTTCCTCGGCCAACGCATCGCTCGCCTGTTGCCACTCGCCCTGGCGAAAGCGCCGCACGGCGAACGTTGCGTGCGGCGTCAGCGCCTGCGGATCGATGGCCGCAGGCGCAACATCGCACACGGGCGCGGCAATCGCTTGCGCGTCTTCTTCGCGCGCTGCGCGTGTGGACGGCGTGTCGTTGCGGTCACGCAAAAGGTTGGACATCGTCAAACGTTGACTCCACTTCAATTCACAAGGTCGCCGCCTACTTCGCCGGCACCGGCTCGGAAGACGTGCGGGCCGCATCGAGCAATTCGAGCTGCGTGCGGTTGAACGTCGAGTATTTGGCCTGCCATGCCGAGGGCTGCACCACGGGCAGCACCTGCACGGCCGTCACCTTGTACTCGGGACAATTGGTCGCCCAGTCCGAGTTGTCAGTCGTAATCACGTTCGCCCCCGACTCGGGGAAATGGAACGTCGTGTACACCACACCCGGCTGCATGCGCTCGCTGAGCACCGCGCGCAGTACCGTCTCGCCCGCCCGGCTCCGGATGCCGACCCAGTCGTTATCCTTGATTCCCCGCTCCTGCGCATCGTGCGGGTGGATTTCGAGCCGGTCTTCGTCGTGCCAGTGAACGTTGTGCGTGCGACGCGTCTGCGCGCCCACATTGTATTGCGAGAGGATACGCCCCGTGGTGAGCAACAGCGGATAGCGCGGCGTGACCTTCTCGTCGGTCGGCACGTAGCGCGTGATGATGAAGCGCCCCTTGCCGCGCACGAACGCGTCCACGTGCATGATCGGCGTGCCATCGGGCGCGTCGTCGTTACACGGCCATTGCAGGCTGCCCGCCTCGTCGAGACGTGCGTAGCTCACACCGTGGAACGTCGGCGTGAGCCGAGCGATCTCGTCCATGATCTGCGAGGGGTGTGAGTACGGCATGTCGTACCCCAGCCGTTTCGCAAGCGCAATCGTCACTTCCCAATCGGCCATGCCCGGCAGCGGCGCCATGACACGGCGTACACGGGAGATCCGCCGTTCGGCGTTGGTGAAGGTGCCGTCCTTTTCGAGGAACGTCGTGCCCGGCAGCAGGACGTGCGCGTACTTGGCGGTCTCGTTCAGGAAGATGTCCTGCACGACAATGCACTCCATCGCCTCCATGGCCGCCGCCACGTGCTGCGTGTTCGGGTCGGACTGCACGATGTCCTCGCCCTGGCAGTAAAGCCCCTTGAAACTACCGTGAATCGCCGCGTCGAACATATTCGGGATGCGCAAGCCCGGCTCCGCCTGCAGCGTGACGCCCCACGCCGCTTCGAATTGCTCCCGCACCAACGTATCGGAGACATGCCGGTAGCCGGGCAACTCGTGAGGGAACGACCCCATGTCGCACGACCCCTGCACGTTGTTCTGCCCGCGTAGCGGGTTCACGCCCACGCCCTCGCGCCCGACGTTGCCCGTAGCCATCGCCAGATTCGCAATGCCCATCACGGTCGTGGAGCCTTGCGAGTGCTCCGTCACCCCCAGCCCGTAATAGATCGCTGCATTGCCACCCGTCGCGTACAACCGGGCCGCGCCACGAATCCGTTCGGCGGGCACCCCGGTGACGACCGACACCGCCTCGGGTGAATTTTCCGGCAACGCCACGAACTCGCGCCACTGAGCAAATGCGCGGTCTTCGCATCGCTCGGCGATGAAAGCCTCGGCCAACAACCCTTCCGTGACGATGACATGAGCGAGTGCATTCACCATCGCGACATTGGTGCCGGGACGCAGCGGCAGGTGATACGCCGCCTTCACATGCGGCCCGTCGACGATATCGATGCGGCGCGGATCGATCACGATCAGCTTCGCGCCTTCGCGCACCCGCCGCTTGAGCCGCGACGCGAAGACCGGATGCCCGTCCGATGGGTTGGCGCCCATCACCAGAATGACGTCGGTGTGCTCGATGGACTTGAAGGTCTGCGTGCCGGCCGACTCGCCCAGCGTCTGCTTCAGGCCATAGCCCGTCGGCGAATGGCATACCCGCGCGCAGGTATCGACGTTGTTATTGCCGAACGCCGCGCGCACGAGCTTCTGCACGAGGTACGTCTCTTCATTCGTGCAACGCGACGAGGTGATGCCACCGATGGCGTCACGCCCGTGCTTTGCCTGAATGCGCCGGAACTCCGACGCGGCATAATCCAGCGCCTCGTCCCACGACACTTCTCGCCAAGGGTCTGTGATCTTGCTGCGGATCATCGGCTTGGTGATGCGCTCCTTGTGCGTGGCATAGCCCCACGCAAAGCGTCCCTTCACGCAGGCGTGCCCCTCGTTGGCGAGGCCGTCCTTGTAAGGCGTCATGCGCACGACTTCGCCACCCTTCATTTCCGCCTTGAACGCGCAGCCAACGCCGCAGTACGCGCACGTCGTCACGACCGCGTGCTCCGGCTGGCCCATCTCGATGACGCTCTTCTCCTGAAGCGTTGCCGTCGGGCAGGCCGCCACGCACGCGCCGCACGACACACACTCCGATTCCATGAACGGCTGATCCTGCCCGGCCGAGACCCGCGCCTCGAAGCCACGGCCGGAAATCGTCAGCGCAAAGGTGCCCTGGGTCTCTTCACACGCCCGCACACAGCGATTGCAGACGATGCATTTCGACGGGTCATACGTGAAGTACGGATTTGACTCGTCCTTGGCGCTCTTGATGTGGTTGTCGCCTTCGAAGCCATAACGCACCTCGCGCAACCCGGTCACGCCCGCCATGTCCTGCAACTCGCAGTCCCCGTTGGCCGCGCAGGTCAGGCAATCGAGCGGGTGATCGGAGATGTAAAGCTCCATCACGTTGCGTCGCAAATCCTGCAATTTGGGCGACTGCGTGCGCACCTTCATGCCCGGTTCGACAGGGGTCGTGCACGACGCGGGAAAACCGCGCCGCCCCTCGATCTCGACAAGGCAGAGCCGGCAGGAACCAAAGGGCTCCAGCGAGTCCGTCGCGCAGAGCTTCGGGATGTTGACGTCGTGACCGGCGGCGGCGCGCATGATCGACGTGCCGGCCGGCACTGTTACGCGCTGACCGTCGATTTCCAGCGTGACGTCGACTTCGCTCTCGCGCAGCGGCGTGCCCATGTCCGGGCCGTGGCCCGGCGTGACGTGTGCGTTCGAATGGATCATGTGTTCTCCTCCCTCCCCGGCGCTCGCGCGTCAGGCGGCTTCGGCGCACCCGGCGCCATCGGGCAGACCGAAATCCGCCGGAAAATGTTCTAGCGCGGAGCGCACCGGAAACGGCGTCATGCCGCCCATCGCGCATAGCGACCCCGCCACCATCGTGTCGCAAAGATCGTGCAGCAGTTGCACTTGCCGCACCGACGCGTCTCCCCGCCGGATACGTTCGATCACTTCGACGCCGCGTGTCGACCCGATGCGGCACGGCGTGCACTTTCCGCATGACTCATGCGCGCAGAACTGCATCGCGTAACTGGCCAGCGCCGCCAGATCCGCCGTGTCGTCGTGCACGACCACGCCGCCATGGCCGACGACCGCCCCAAGTGCGGCATACGCTTCGTAATCCATCGGCACGTCCCACTGTGCACTCGGCAAATAGGCACCCAGCGGGCCACCGACCTGAATCGCCTTGGCAGGACGCCCACTCGCCGTGCCACCGCCAAAGTCGTCGAGCAGCGTGCGCAATGTCACGCCGAACGCCAGTTCCACCAACCCGCCGCGGCGAATGTTGCCGGCAAGCTGCACCGGCAGCGTCCCCTGCGAGCGGCCCATGCCGTACTCGCGATACACCGCCGCGCCATGCGCAAAGATGAACGGCACGCTGGCCAGCGTAATGACGTTGTTGATGAGTGTCGGTTGTCCGAAAAGGCCGGCGAGCGCAGGAATCGGCGGCTTCGCCCGCACCACGCCACGCTTGCCCTCGAGGCTTTCGAGCAGCGCGGTTTCCTCGCCGCATATGTAGGCCCCGGCGGCCTTGGCGACGCGCAACTCGCACGCCCGCCCGGAACCCAGCACATTCGTGCCTAGCCAGCCTTCCCGGCGTGCCACCTCGATGGCGGCTTCGAGCGTTGCAATGGCGTGCGGATACTCGCTGCGCACGTAGACGATGCCCTCGCTCGCCCCGACCGCCAGCGCAGCAATGAGCATCCCCTCGATGAGCACGAACGGATCGCTCTCCATGATGAGCCGGTCGGCAAACGTGCCCGAGTCGCCTTCGTCTGCATTGCATACGACGTACTTGCGCGGCGATTCGGCACGGCTCACGGTGCGCCACTTGATGCCCGCCGGAAAGGCCGCGCCGCCGCGACCGCGCAATCCCGAGTCGAGCACGGTCTGGCAGGCGGATTCGGCATCGAGCGCCAGGCACGCGCGCAGTCCTGCCAGACCGCCATGTGCCTCGTAGTCCGCCGGGTCGAGGGGATCGGTCACGCCCACCCGTGCGAACGTCAAACGCTGTTGACGCGCGAGATACGGAATCGCATCCACCAACCCGACACAAGCCGGCATCGCCGCCTCCCAACTGCCGTCGGGGGTTGCCGTGGACGATTCCTGTCCGGCGTCTTGCGCTGCGCGCGCCGGCCATCCGCTGTCGAACAGCGCGGACACTTGCGACGCCTGCATGTTGCTGTACCCAACCCGCCCGGCCGGTGTCGCCACTTCGACAAGCGGCTCAAGCCAGAACAAGCCGCGCGAACCATTGCGGATAATCTCGACGTTCACGCCGCGCCGGGAAGCTTCCTTTGCCACAGCGGCCGCCAGTGGGTCAGCCCCCAAGGCGAGGGCAGCAGAATCACGCGGGATGTATATGCGATAGGTGGCCAGAGGCGAAGTTGGCTTGGAAGACTCAGACATGAGCGTCCTCCTCGCGCACCGCGGCCGATGCCAGCAAGGCATCGAACCGCGACGGACTCACACGGGCATGCAGTTCGCCGTTGATCGTCACCGCGGGTGACAACGCGCATTGTCCCAGGCAATACACCGACTCGACGCCAACACCATGGCATGGTGCCCCGTCGACAGACGCGCCCGTACACGCCTCGATGTGGGCGACGAGCGCTTCTCCTCCGCGGCTTTGACACGCTTCCGCGCGGCAAACCTGCACCACCATGGGTGGCGGCGGCGCACTGCGGAAGTGGTGATAAAACGTGATCACGCCGTGAACTTCGGCACGGGAAAGATTGAGCGCGCTCGCAATCGCAGGCACATGGGCCGGGTCGATGTAACCGTCGCGGTCTTGCAGCGCATGCAGCAGCGGCAACAACTCGTGCGCATGGCCGGCGTGGCGAGCCAGCAAGGGCGCGAGCGTCGCGTGAGGTGTGGGCACCATCTCGAATGTCTCCTGAGGCAAAACGGCGTCTCATATGTTCTTTGTTGCATATGATGACAGCACGTTTCTGGGGGCTCGGTACTTAGGACATTAGTGCAAACGGCTCGCCCCAACAAGCCTCGTGGAAACACCGATGGCTCAATTTCGCATCGTTCGCTGCATAGCAACATGCATCGTATGCAGGAGCCGCGCCGACCGGAGGTTCTCCAGCGTGAAACCTCGTGCACACCATATGCAAACGATTACATATAAAACATCAGCCTAGTGAGGGAAATGCCTCGGCGAGCGGCGTGACCCGCCCCGTGGATGCCTCGCTGTAGCCGGGGATGGCATGCACGGCCTGCCGGTATTCCCCGCTTTGCAGAATCTCCAGCAACCCTTGCAGATGCGGAGAATCGCTGCCGCTTTCCGGAAACATCAGGCAATAGCGTTCGGTCAGGATCGGCAGGAAGTCCAGGCCGAACTGACTCGCGGCCGCTTCGATTGCCAGCCCTGCGTCCGCGCGACCGCTCGCAATGTAAGCCGCCACGGCCGCATGTGTGAATTCGATGTTCTCTGCCCCCGCGATGGCGGACGGATCGATGCCCTCGCGCGCCAACAGGAGATCGAAGATGATGCGCGTGCCCGACCCGCGTTCACGGTTCGCGAACCGGGCACCCGTGCGTGGCAAATCGGCAAGCGAGTGAATGCCGAGCGGATTCCCTCGCGCAACGATCAGCCCGAGTCGACGAGACGCCACATCGGCCACCCGATAGGACTTGCCCTTGAGCAGCGGGCCGTAGTGATCCAGCACCGGCTCCGCGAGTGCGCCGATCGGCACATGAAAACTCGCGACTTCACACTCGTGCTTCGCCAGCGCGGCAATCGCCTCGATGCTGCCGCGATAACTCACGTCGATAGGCAAACCGGCACGCCCCGCGAAGTCGACCAGCGCGGCGACGGCCAGTCCGTGGCTCGCAAAGAGACGCAATTGATCGCTCTCCTGCAACAACAGATCATCGAGTTCGGTCTGCAACTCCGACGCCATGGTCTCCAACAGCGGCCCCAGTCGCGCCTGCAATCGCTTTTGCCCCCATAGCAGCCGCTGCGCCAGGGGCGTGAGCACCGCACCACGCCCGCGCGCCATGGTCAGCAGTGGCGCCCCCATAAGCGATTCGATTTCCTTCACATGCCCCCACGCGCCACGGTACGACTGGCCCAGCACCTGACTGGCGGCCTGCAAGTTGCCGTGCGTCTGCACCTGCGTGAGCAACGACAACACCTTGTCGAGCGGAAGATCGTTGCCGTCGTGCCGGAAACAGAGCTGAGGGGCGATGGAAATGCGCTTCATTGACTCACCTTATATGCTATTCATTGCATAAATCAATCTATGCAAAATCCTGATAAGATGCCGACAAACGTCGATTTAACAGGGTATTTCGCACCGACATCCCTACGAAATCACCGTCGCGATGCGCTTCAATTATGCATCAATTTGCCGATTTGGCGTTAACGTTTGTCCTTGGCCGTGGCGTTCCCCCATGTCGACGCACCGCGCCAACCACCTTTGCCTGAACCTGCGTCATGTCTGCCCCGAAAATTGCCCCTTACGATCGTCCCGCCGGTGGTTGGGGCGCGCTCAAGAACGTCGCCATCCAACTCGTTACCCAAGGCATTCCGCTCAAGGGCGCACGCACTCTCCTCAGCGCAAACCAGCCCAGCGGATTCGACTGCCCCGGCTGCGCGTGGCCTGATCGCGAACATGCCTCAACCTTCGAGTTTTGCGAGAACGGTGCGAAGGCCGTTGCCGCCGAGGCCACCAAACGACGCGTCACCCCAGCGTTCTTTGCCGAACATAGCGTGACCGATCTGCTGACGCTGGACGATTACACGCTCGAAGGCTACGGCCGTCTCACGCATCCCATGCGCTATGACGCCGCTACCGATCGCTACCAGCCCATCGCGTGGAACGACGCCTTCGCACTGATCGGCGAACACCTGCGCGCCCTGCCCGATCCCGATCAAGCGGCGTTCTACACCTCCGGCCGCACGAGCAATGAGGCCGCGTTCCTCTATCAGCTCTTCGTCCGCCAATACGGCACCAACAATTTCCCCGACTGCTCGAACATGTGCCACGAGCCGACCAGCGTGGGACTACCGCCAGTCGTAGGACTGGGCAAAGGCACGGTGACGCTCGAAGACTTCGAACTGGCCGACACGCTGCTGCTGTTCGGTCAGAACCCCGGGACCAATCACCCGCGCATGCTCGGCGAGTTGCGCGAAGCCGCCCGGCGCGGCGCCACCATTGTGTCGGTCAATCTGCTGCACGAGCGTGGACTGGAGCGCTTCGCCGACCCGCAGAGTCCGGCCGAGATGCTGAGCATGGGAGGCACCGCGATCAGCGGGCACTACGTCACGCCCGCGAGCGGCGGCGACTTTGCCTTCGTCAAAGGTGTCATCAAACATGTGCTGGAGCGCGACGCCGAAGCGCGTCAAAACGGCGAGCCGGCGCTACTCGACGATGCCTTCATCGCAGAACACACCCACGGCTTCGAGGCCTTCGCCGCCGACGTGCGCGCCGAGCACTGGGACGATCTGGAACGGGCGTCCGGCGTTTCGCAAGCGCAGATGTGCCAGATTGCCGACGTCTATCTGCGTGGCGAGCGAGTCATCGCAACGTGGGGCATGGGCATCACTCAGCACAAACAGGCCGTGGCGACCATTCAGATGATCGTCAACCTGATGCTCCTGCGCGGCAACATCGGGCGCCCCGGCGCAGGGCTGTGCCCCGTGCGCGGGCACAGCAACGTGCAGGGCGATCGCACCGTGGGCATTAACGAAAAGCCCTCGGCCGCGTTTCTCGACCGGCTCGGCGAGGCGTTCGATTTCGCCCCTCCCCGACGCGAAGGACTCGGCGTCGTGGACACGATCTCGGCAATGCTGGCCGGGCATATCAAGGTCTTCATCGGCATGGGCGGCAACTTTGCGATGGCCACGCCCGACACGCCGCGCACGTGGGAAGGTCTGCGTCAGTGCGATCTGACCGTGCATGTGGCCACCAAGCTCAATCGCAGCCATCTCGTGCATGGACGCGATGCGCTGATCCTGCCGTGCCTCGGGCGCACCGAGATCGACATGCAGAACGGCACCGTGCAGGGCGTCACCGTCGAAGATTCGATGAGCATGGTGCACCTGTCCTACGGCATCAATCCCCCGGCGTCGGAGCATCTGCGCTCGGAGCCGGCCATCGTGGCAGGCATGGCGCAGGCCACCATGGGCCGCGCCCTCGCCGGCCACGACGACTGGCATTGGTATGTGCAAGACTACGACCGCATTCGCGATGCCATCGCTGCCACCTTCGACGACTTTGCAGATTTCAACCGCCGCGTGCGACATCCGGGCGGGTTCCGGCTGGCCGTGCCACCGTCGGAGCGTCAGTGGCTGACGGCGAATGGACGCGCCAACTTCACCACTCATCCGTTGCCGCGCGAGTTGCCCATCGACGTAGCGCGCCGTCAGGCAGGCAAGCGCAGCGCCGACGTGCTGCAACTCGCCACGATTCGCTCGCACGACCAATACAACACCACGATCTACGGCCTGAACGACCGGTATCGCGGTGTGTTCGGGCAACGCCGTGTCGTCTTCGCGAATATCGAGGATCTGGATGCGCAGGGCTTGCGGGCCGGTGAACGTGTCGACATCGTGGGCGTCTGGCACGACGGGATCGCCCGGCGGGCCGATGACTTCCTGCTCGTCGCCTACGACATTCCGCGCGGCTGCATCGCGGCGTACTACCCCGAGACCAACGGGCTGGTGCCACTCGATGCCGTTGCCGACGGCGCAGGCACCCCGACGTCGAAGTCGATCCCGGTGCTGTTGGAGCGCCGCCATGGCTGACGAGACCTCGGCCGTCGACGCGAGCCTTGCACAGGCCGAGCAGGACCTGGCTCGCCTGCTTGCAACGTTGGCCGACGGCCGCCGCGAGGGCCGCGAGTCGCTCTCGCTCGCCCGCCTGGCGAAGCGCAGCGCGTTGCCCATGAGCACGCTGCTGCGCTATCTCAGCGTGCTCACCGATGCCGGCTGGGTCTCGCTCGAAGACGGTGAGCGAGGTCTGCGCCTCGCCCGCCTCACCGAAGCGGGCGTCGCACAATGCGATAGCTTGAGATGACTTGCCGGCAAGGCATCGCAAGTAAGGCGCTGCAACACGACTGACATATTTCCATCCCGAGACGCGACTTACACTCGTCGCCACCGTGTCTGGTCATACCCTGTTTGCGTATGATGGCGCCAGCACACGGCCCTCACGTCACGGAGACCCCATGGAGAATGTCGTTGCGCGTCCGGCAGAGATCGACACCGCCACGTCCGCCGCTGTTTCTGTTACCCCGGTATCGCCTGACCATCCCGTCCCCCTGACCTCGGAGACGATGGTGTCTCCCGCCTTGTGGCGTCATGCCCGACCATCGCGCTGGAATCCCTGGCTCATTGGCCTGACGGGACTCACTGGACTCTGGCAATGGCTGGGACTCGGCTGGGCACTACGCCATTGGGGAGACGTTGCCACATGGACGCTGATCCCGGTGCTGTTGCTCACCCCGATGCACTGGGGGCTGATTCACGAGTCCATTCACGGCCAGTTGCGCCTGAACGCTCGCGCCAACGAGCGTACCGGCCGCGCCCTGTCGCTGCTGCTCGGGTTGCCGTTCGAGATCATGCGCTTCGGACACCTCATGCATCACCGATTTACGCGTCAGCCCTTCGACCGCCCCGATATTTCGGCGCTGCCCGCGAATGCGTCGGTGGCCCGTCGCGCACAAACCTGGCTCGGCTACCAGTCGCGACTGCTGGGCGGCATGTGGCTCGCGGAAGTCTTCGCCCCGGTAATCGCATGGTTGCCCGTGCGACGCCTGCCCTCGCTCGCCATGCGTGCGCTCGGCAGTGATCCGGAAGATGAGGATGTGCGTCGGCGGGTCGTCATGTTCGCGTCCGATCCGGTGCGCCGCCGCCGGATTCAGCGCGACTTTCTCGTCTTGCTCGCTGCGCTGGCCGTCGCTCTCTGGGCGTATGGCCCATGGTGGCCGGTGTTTCTCGCAACGTTCGCGGCACGCGGCGTCTGGCTATCGATCGCCGATAACCTGCCGCACTACGGCGTTGGGATGGACGAGCCCGCACGCGCACGCAACTTCCGTGCGGCAGTGCCGGCGCGCGCACTGCTACTCAACCAGCATCTGCATCGCGTGCATCACCAGTACCCGACGGCCCCCTGGCATCTGCTGCCGTCAATCGATACCGCCCAGCCGACCGCCGGACCGGAAATTCCGTATTGGCACGCCGTCTTTCGTCAGTTCGCGGGCCCCCTTCCGGCCGGCACACTGGCGACAGGCACAGCCGCCACGGCCTGATCGACGCCGCCTCGCCGACGCTCCGCCAATATCCCGCCCATGGAGAGACGACGGCGCCACTCGCGCCGTTGCCTCCTTACCACGCAACGCCGTCGTCGCCTAACGGAATTAAGTCGGACTCTTTCGGGATTTATCTGAATCATGATATAAATGCGAATCGTTTTCGTTAACGTTTGCATCTTCATCGATTTGAATAGATGACCAAAACGTTCGACGAGGACCGTTTGTGGATTGGCTTCGTCAGCCACGTCGCCCCCGGGGCGGCGTTTTTGCTTGCGCAGCGACATTTTTCAGCGATTCCCACGCATGTTGATTGCATTGGCCATTGCACTGGCATGGCTGGCAGGCGGTGCCTGCTATCTCACCTCGGAGCACCAGCGCTTGCGAGCACGGCGACTGGCGGCACAGCCCGCGCGGGCGCTATCGCTCGCGGCTGCGATCGCGAGCCTCGCTTGCTGGTGGCAAGCCGCCGGTCCCTCCGCCGGTATCGCAGCCGCGTTCATGTCACTGTGTTTCGGTTTGCTCTTCTGGCCTTACGCGGCTGGCGGCTGGCACTGGCTGCGCGGAGACGCTCATGTGGAGTAGAACCTTCGCGGGCCTCGTGCTCGGCTTCTTCGCCGCCATGGCATTGTGCGGCGCTATCGCATACATGACGCCCGCCGGCTGGCAAACGGCCGTCATCCCTGTCATTGCGCTCTTCCCGCTCGTGTGGCTCGGCCTGTTCGCCGTCGTCTTCGCGAGCCGCACCGCCACGCACGCGTGGGTCGGCCTTGGCGCCACCACCGTTGTCGCCTGGGCCGCGCTGCTGCTGGCGCGCGCCGTCTGGTAAGGATCGTCCCATGCGCGCCCAAACGCTGCGTCAATTTCTGAGTGTCCATACGTGGGCCGGCATCGTGGCCGGCTTCGCCTTGTTCATCGCCATGCTCGGCGGTGCCCTGACCGTGTTCCATCACGAAATCGAACGCTGGGAACAACCGGCCACGCGCCATGCACCGCTCTCGCTCGCGCAAACGGAACAGCTCGCCGAGATGGTTCGTGCGAAATATCCGGCGGCACGTGCGCAGATGGGCGTGGTGCTGCCCAATCACTCGCCCACGCCCTTCGCTTACTGGCAAGCGCCCAGCGGCGAATGGATGCAGGCCAGACTGGGCCTGAGTGCCGACGGTGGCGCCCCGTCGCTGGTCATCGGCGACGCCCGCCCCGGGCTGTCGAGCACGATCAACGCCCTGCACTACTCGCTGTCGATCCCGACCTATGGCCTGTATCTGATGGGGGTGGTGTCGCTGTTCTATGGCATGGCGCTGATCTCCGGCGTGATCGTGCACTTGCCGCGCGTCACGCGCGACATCTTCGCGCTGCGCCCAGGGCGCAATCTCAAGCGCTTCTGGCAAGACGCCCACAACGCCATCGGCGTATTGAGTCTGCCGTTTCACATCGTATTTGCCCTCACTGGCGCGTTGTTGTGCCTGAGCCTGCCGCTGATGATGGCGTTCAACGTCGTGACGTTCGAGAGCAAGCTGATGTCGCAGATCCCGCAGGTGACCGGCGCGGTGCCCGCCAAGATCGCCCCGGTGGATGGCAAACCGCTCGACTTGCGGGCCGTACTGGCACGCGCCGAGCAGGCCGCGCCCGACATGGAGGCGACCGCTATCGCCTGGACCGGCTACGGCAAGCCCGATGCGGTGGCTGAAGTCTACGGCGAGGCCAACGACTCGCTGGGCGTGTTTGCTGCGGTGGCCGTGCGCCTGAACGATGGCGAGATCGTCGGCCAGCATAGCCCGGGCCTGCGCGACGCCAACCACGCCGTGATGAGCATGATCTATGGCGCGCACTTCGGTAACTTCGCGGGCGACGTCATGCGTTGGGTGTACTTCGTACTCGGGTTGATGGGGGCCGTGCTGGTCTATAGCGGCAACCTGCTCTGGCTCGAGTCTCGTCGCAAGCGCAATGCAGCCATTCAGCCCGCCAATCTGCGCTGGATGGCGAAAGCCACGGCCGGTGTGTTCCTCGGCACCTGCCTCGGAATCGCTGTGGCCTTCGTCGGCGCCGTTGTGGCGCCCGGCACGACAGCGCTATCGATTTTCGTCGCGACGCTCGCCATCTCGGTCGGCTTTGCGGCACTCACGGCACCGGCCGTGGCCGCTACGGGACTGCTGGTCGCGACAGCCCTCACCTGCCTGACGATTCCGGCAGTCGATGCCGTGCTCACGCCGGACAATCTCGTGCATTCGCTCGCGTCGGGCGATTGGGTACTCGCCGGCGTCGATCTGATCGCCATCGTCGGGGCCGTGATCTTCGCGCTATTCGCGCGCGCAACATGGCGACGCGCCCGCCACGGCGATCCGTACAGCGTCTGGGCACACCCTGCTGCGGCCGAGGGCCGGATGTCACGCGGCATCGACACGTCGCGTACCCCGCAGCGCACTGCTGTTGCTCGTCAAGACAGCCCCAACGAAAACCCAGCGCTGCCCGAGCAGCCGGACCCGGCACAAACCTGACTGGCTTCGCAGGCGCCCTCCGGCGCCTGCAACAGCCCGTTTGCCCGTCCCCACATAAGAAGACCGTTTTCAAGACGTAACCGTCGGCACACGACGCATCACCAACAGGGAGATTCACACCGATGTTGCACCACCGCCCGCTCGCAGGGCGCGGTTTCGCTCGCACACGCGCCGCGCATGATCTGACAGCCTACCCCGCTTCGCCACTCTCACCGTCCTCGATGTCACGCGCCGTGGCCGGCGTGTTCGCCATTTGCGCCGCGTCGCTGACGCTGGCTTCGGGCAGCGCCCATGCCCAGCAGACGCCGGATACGCAACCGTCCGTGAACGCGTCGCAGGGCACGGCCGCCTTGCCCGCCACGACGGTGTCCGCCGGGCGCGACGACGACATCAAGGTCGAGCGTGTGTCGAGCGGCGCACTGGGTACGCGACGCGCCGTCGATACGCCGTTCTCGGTCGTCGCCGTGAACAGCGAGCAGATCAAGAACCAGATGGCCCAGACCGCGACGGACGCATTCAAGTACGACCCGGCCGTCACCACGCTCTCGGAAAACAAGCGTAACGAGAACTCGTATTTCGCCGTGCGCGGCATGCGCGTCGACATGCTCGACGGCACCAAAGTCGATGGTCAGAATTTCGTCTCATGGCAGGCGGACATTCCGCTCGAACCGTTCGAACAGGTGGAACTGCTCAAGGGACTGTCCGGCTTCATGTACGGTTTCGGCGCGCCCGGCGGGATCGTGAATTACGTGCTCAAACGACCGACGGACGAGCCGCTGCGTCAGTTCTCGGTAGGCTATGAAGCCAGCAATGTGTGGAGCGAAAAACTCGATCTCGGCGGACGCTTCGGTCCCGACGATCGCTTCGGCTACCGCCTCAATCTCGTCAACGAAGAAGGCAACACCGCCGAGCCGAACAACCACGTGCGTCGCAAGACGATCTCGTTCGCAACCGACTTTCGCATCACACCCGACCTTACATGGACAGCGGACGTGGCGTACTGGAAACGGCAGACGACCGGCACGCTGTTTGGCATGAGCTTCGCCGGTGCGGGTGCCGTGCCCGACGCGAACAAGGTCGCCCGTAATCTCGCCCAGCCGTTCACGTATTACGAAACCGATTCCCTCACGGCCGGCACGTCGCTCGATTACCGCATCAATGACCAGTGGAAAGCGAACTTCAAGTATCGCTTCGCCCGCCAGAATCGCCTGAACGGCGACAGCTTCCTGTCTGTGCTCAACGCGGCAGGCGACTACGCCGACACGCAGTACAAGTGGAAAACCGCCTATTACTATCAGGCCTGGGACGCCATGTTGCAGGGCAAATTCACCACCGGCCCGCTCAAGCACGACGTGGTGTTCGGCGTGGCCTACCAGAGTCAGGTCAAGCTCAACGACAATGGCGACGGCGGCAATGGGATTTCGCTCGGCACGAGCAACATCTACAACCCGTCGCTGTTGCCGAATCAGGACGTCGGACTGGACTATCAGCCGTATCGCAGCGAGAAAATCTCGCAGCGCGCGATCTATGTCAGCGACACCGTTGGCATCACCTCACGCATCTCGTTGCTGGCCGGCCTGCGCTACACCCAGTTCAACGATGATCTGTACGACATCTCTGGACAAACGAGCACGTCCTACCGCGCGAAACCTGTCTCGCCGACCGTCGCATTGATGTACAAGACGGACAACGACTCGACGGCCTATGTCAGCTACGTCGAATCGCTGGAACCGGGCGGCTCGGCAAGCATCACGAACGTCAACTTCCCGCAGACCTTCGGGCCGCTCACCAGCAAGCAGTACGAGGTGGGCTGGAAGGCCGACAAACAGACGTGGGGCGCGAATCTTGCGCTGTTCCGCGTCGAGCGCGGTTATGGCTACACCAATCAGGCGAACTACTACGTGCAGGACGGCACGCAGCGCTTCCAGGGGCTGGATGCGAGCGGTTGGGTGCGTCTCGCGCATGACTGGCGTCTGATGGGCGGCGTGCTGTTGCTCAACACGAAGGCGGTGGACGTCGACGACCCGAGCGTGGCGGGCAAGCGCATTTTCGCCGCGCCGCGGTATGTCGTGACCGGACGCGTCGAATATGACACCCCGTTCGTGCGCGGCCTGACCCTCGCCGCAGGCGTCAAGGTCACCGGCCAACAGGAAGTCGATGCAGCCAACACGTTGTCGATCCCGGCATACACCACCATCGATCTGTCGGCCAAGTACGCGACGCGTGTCGCCGGCAGGTCGGTCGTCTTGCGCGCCGCCATCAACAACCTGACGGACAAGCACTACTGGACGACGACGTACAACGGCTTCGTGCTACCGGGCTCGACCCGCACGTTCCTTGCCAGCGCAACGATGGACTTCTGATCGGCGCGTTGACATCGCCATGAAAAAGGCCGCTCGATTGAGCGGCCTTTTCCTTGTCGTGCTTGCCGTGCCGGCTTAAGACGGCAATCGCTTAGCCCACAAACGCGCGCTCAACGAGGTAGTGCCCCGGTGCGTGGTTGTGACCTTCGACGAAACCGCGCTTTTCCAGCAACTCGCGGGTGTCCTTGAGCATGGCCGGGCTACCGCACAGCATGATGCGATCGTTCTCCGGGCTGAATTCCGGCAGACCGATGTCGGTGAACATCTTGCCCGACTCGACCAGTTCCGTGATGCGGCCCTGATTCTCGAACTCTTCACGCGTGACCGTCGGGTAGTAGATCAGCTTGTCGCGGATGTACTCGCCCAGGTACTCGTGCTCCGGCAGATGCTGCGTGATCAGGTCGCGGTAGGCCAGTTCGCTCGCGAAACGGCAGCCGTGCACCAGAATGATGTGTTCGTAGCGATCGTAGACTTCCGGGTCGCGGATGATGCTCATGAACGGTGCGAGTCCCGTGCCCGTCGACAGCAGATACAGATTCTTGCCCGGCAGGAGGTTGTCGTTGATGAGCGTGCCGGTCGGCTTGCGGCCAACGATGACCTTGTCGCCCGGCTTCAAATGCTGCAGACGCGAGGTCAGCGGGCCGTCCTGCACCTTGAT
Organism: Pandoraea fibrosis; assembly: GCF_000807775.2. Classification (NCBI taxonomy): domain Bacteria; kingdom Pseudomonadati; phylum Pseudomonadota; class Betaproteobacteria; order Burkholderiales; family Burkholderiaceae; genus Pandoraea; species Pandoraea fibrosis. The sequence goes on from NZ_CP047385.1 coordinate 3,695,599, forward strand.
GCTCAGGAACTCCAGCTCTTCCTCGTAATTCGCGCTGGCCATGCTGTAGGCACGCAGCAGCGGTTTGCCTTCCACTTCCAGCCCGATCATCGTGAACTGGCCATTGACGTAACGGAACGACGCGTCGCGAGTGGTCTTGAAGCTGAACAACGTATCAGTCCAGTGGTGGACTTCCAGCACAGTCTGTTGATTCTGAGTACTCATAGTGGCTTGACGTTAGACGAAGGGCGGCGGCGCGGCACTTCGGCGGGGCAAACGGCCCGGACGCCTGAAACACCTACGCGAGCCCACCTTAATGGCCCGATGCCCGGACTCCAGGCGCATCAGGTACACGCACTTTCAGTTTTGGGCGGGAAAACCCGATTATTTTACCCCAATTGGGAATTGCTTTCATTTGTCCGCTGAAGGGCCGCAGGGCGATCAGCGCGACGATTGATATCCATCAGGGTTTTGGTGCTGCCAACGCCAGTGATCGGCGCACATACGCGCCAAGTCGTACTCGGCGCGCCAGCCCAGCAAGGCCTGTGCACGCGACGCATTGGCGTAAGACGCCCCCACGTCGCCCGAACGGCGGTCGACGATCTCATACGGCACCTTGCGCCCGCTGGCAGCCTCGAATGCCTGCACGACCTCAAGCACGCTGTGCCCTCGCCCGGTCCCCAGATTGACGGTGAAACCCGCGTCCAGCGTGTGCAGGCCCGCCAGCGCCGCCAAATGGCCGCGCGCCAGATCCACCACATGGATGTAATCGCGCACGCCCGTGCCATCGGGGGTCGGCCAGTCGCCGCCGTAGACCTTGAGCTTCGGCAGCTTGCCCACGGCAACCTGCGCAACGTAGGGCATCAGGTTGTTGGGCACACCGCCCGGGTCCTCGCCGATCAGCCCGCTGTCATGCGCGCCCACCGGATTGAAGTAACGCAACACCCCGACACGCCAGCGCAAATCGGATTTCACCGTATCGGCGAGGATCTGCTCCGCCATCAGCTTGGTGTGGCCATACGGATTGGCCGTCGAGAGCGATGCCGTTTCATCGATCGGCACCGATGTCTGATAGCCATACACGGCGGCGGACGAACTGAACACGAGATGCCGCACGTCGTGGCGATCCATTGCCTCAATCAGCGTGAGCAGACTACCGAGATTGTTACGGTAATAGAGAGACGGCTTATCGAGCGATTCGCCAATGGACTTCAATGCGGCAAAGTGGATCACGCCATCGATTTCATGACGGGCGAAGACATCGTCCATGACGCTCGGCGAACAGACATCGCCTTCGACGAATATGGGCGCACGACCGGCAATACGCTCGATGCGAGCCACCGCGTCGGGGTGACTGTTACAAAGGTTATCGACGATAACGACGTCGTAGCCGCCCGCCAGAAGCTCGACACACGTATGCGAGCCGATGTAGCCGGCCCCACCGGTGACAAGAATAGTGCCCAGATTGTTCATGAAAATGCCTTAGCAACGCCCGTGTGGCGCCGTTGCGCCCCCGGTACCCCACGGGTCGGGCCGCACGCCCCCACGTGTGAGACCCGCGATATTACTCCAGCCGCCGCTCAGGCGCCAACGGGATGCGGGGTCACTCGCGCCACGTCTCTCCCCTTCGGTGGATTATCCCCGCTGCCCCATGTAGGTGTCGTATTCGAGCGCCGCGAGCCGGCGGGCCAGCCGGTGTGCGCCGAGCCCCAGCACGCACAGCAGAGCAAGCGCGAACCCATAGCCGTACAGGGCGGGCCCGTATTGCAAGCTGCCCCACGTGAACGCGGCGTTGAGCACCACCAGCAACGAGGTGAGCATCAGCACGTCGCGGCGCCGATCCAGATAGAACAACACATTGAGCACGCCGAGCAACAGCACTTGCAGCCCGGCGGCAACGACATCGACGCGAAGCAATGCCTGCCATGCTTCGGGCACACCCACGAGCCTCAGCATGTCGTCGCCGAACGCGAAGACGAGCAGCGTTACGACGGCCTGCACCTTGAGGATCTCGTAGAGCCCCGTGCGCACCGCGCGCACCATCAATACCCGCGACGTCGAGATCTGGCGCAACGTGCCGCCATGCCGCACGGCGTCGAAAAAACCGGCATAGGCTTCGGCAAAATCCGTCTCGATACGCAGCAGAAACACCGCCATGCCCGGAATGACGCAAAGGTACGACAGGAACACCGGCAGATCGTAGATGGGCGCGGCGCGCAACGGCCCGATGATCGTCATGCCGGTCGCGGGCGACGCCCAGAAGATCAGCTTGTCGATCCACACACCCAGACCGAAGCACACGCCGACGCCGACCAACGAGAGCCGCAGATTGCGCGGCACGAAGACCGACCACGACAGCCAGATGTTCGTGCGGTAATTGCGCACCACGATGGCCGTGAGTCCCAGCAGCAGGCATGTGTGACCGATCACGAAGCCGCCCAGCAAGCCCGCGAGCCCAAACCGGCCCAACAGCACGGCGCTGACCACGCAAAGGCTGTAGCCCGCGCAGAACACGCCGAGAATCGCCCGATACTGCTTCACGCTCGTGAGAAACAGCACCACGATCCACAGATTGCCGAGTAGTACGAAGCCGATCCACATCAGCCAGCGATACGCCAACGGCAGCGTCGAAAAAAGCGTCTCGGACAATACGAGACCTACAGCCCCGAGCACGACGGTGGTCACCAGCGTCACCGCATTGAACGACGGCATCACGGCTTGCGTATCGCCAGCAAACAGCCGGTCGCTCAGATAACGGGTGAACGCGAGTTGAATGAGGCCCGTGGCAATGACGCTCGAGGCAATCAGATACGTGACCGAGACCTGAAATTGCGTGAGTACCTCGTGCGGTTGGACGTTGGTCAGACTCATGAGCCCGACGAGCACCACGCCGACCATCGACAGCACCAGCGGCCCGGCGCTGATGATCCCCGCGTAGCTGTACGCCGCGAAAGTGCCTGACAGCGAGTCGCTGCGCAGCAGGCGACGCAACTCGAAACCGATCCCCGCCATCAGTCATCCCCTCCGTCCATCCAACGCCGGTACAGCGTGCGATACGCGTCGCGCATGGCGTCTAGCCGGTAATGACGCTCGACACGCGCAATGCCCGCGCGGCTCGCCGCATGCCAGGCGTCGGGCTCCAGCACGTCGACGATGGCCGCGGCCAGTGCCTCCGGGTCGGCCATCGGCACGATGCGCCCCGAGCAGCCAAGCGCGCGATCCTCTGCGCCGTCTCCGTCGATCAGTTGACGACAGGCGCCGACATCCGTCGCCACGACCGGCACCCCTGCTGCCGCCGCTTCGAGCATGACCAGCGGCAAGGCTTCGGACACGGACGACAACGCCAACACGCCGATGTGCGGCAACACCGATTCAATCTCGCGGTATCCCATGAATTGCACCTGATACTCCATACCGAGACTCGCCGCCAGGTCGCGGCATTCCTGCGCATATCCCGCGTCTTCGGAATCCGGTCCGACGATCCAGCCCTGCAAGTCCGGTCGCTCGCGGTAGGCGATGAAGATGGCGCGCAGAAACGTCTTGATGTCCTTGACAGGCACCACACGTCCCACCAGCGCCACGACCGCAGGGATGTCCGAGCGATCCGTCTGAGCGTCGGTTTCGCGCCGATCCGCACGCAACGCGGCAAAGCGCGCGATGTCCACGCCGTTAGCGATGCAGCGCGTCTTGTGCACGGGGGCGCCGTCGCTCACCTGACGCAGACGGTTGCCCTCATACAGCGAGACGATCTCGTTCGCCGTGTCGTAGCAGACCCGGCCGATGGCCTCAAAAAAACGCATCCACAGCGTCTGAAAATAGCCCACCCGCGAGATGTCGCGCTCGAACGGACCGCGATTGTCACGCAGCCACTCGCTTTGCAACAGGTCGAGCTTGCGCTCCTTCGTGTAGCTGCCGTGTTCGGTCACCAGCAACGGCCGGCCGGTACTCATGCGTAACATCGCCCCCAGCAGCCCGGCATATCCCGTCGAAACCGTGTGATACATGCGGGCCGGCGGCAAGGTGCCTGCGATGCCTGCGAGTTGCCAGATCGGCTTGTGCATCGCGCGTATCGTCCAGAAGTAATCGGTAAACGACGGGTCGTGGCAGAAGCGCTCGTAACGCTGCGTGATGAAATCCCAGGCACGTTCGCTATGGAGAAATTCCGGCTGCGCCAGCGCCCGGCCGTCGCGCAGCATCGGCAGAATTCGCGACAGCATGGCGTGAAGATCGTCGACGCTCGTGTCGTCGCCCGCGGCCTCACGTCCCCCGTGTCGTTCATGCCGTTGACGGAAAAGATCGTGCATCCGGGCAATCTGCGCGAAGGCTTCCGGGTCGCCAGAGCCCCGCCGCGTCTGCCCCTGGCTCACGGTGGCCCTCACCGGGGTGTCGGCGATTTCGTACAGGAAGTGCGCCTCAAAGTGAACGACGTTCGCTGGCATCGGATAGCGCGGCGCGCCGTAGTCGTCGCGACGACTACCGATGAACACCACCGAGAAGGTCAACTCGGGAAAAGCGCGAATGAGCAGATCGACCCACGACGACACCCCGCCCTGTACATACGGGAACGTGCCTTCGAGGAGAAGCGCGATGTCAGCGACGTCTGCCGGCGACGCCGCCTCGCCGACAGGCAGTGGCGAAGGCTGCGGTAGCGGCGATTGCGAATCCAGAGGATCGCCGGGCGTGCGCTTGGACATGGCGGCTACCGAGTCCAGAAGCGCACAGCAGGCTGCACCGCCGGCGAGGCTGCCGCGCCTTTGGCGCCCGTCGCGCTCGAACCCAGCCCACCGAGCAGTTGCGACACCCGGTCGTAACGACGCTTCTGAAACGCCGCCTCCGCGAGCCAGGGCAACAGGCGTTCCGTCGGAAAACTGTGGAACTGGGCGTGACGCAGGTACATCTCCGCCACGTCTGGCGTCTCGCGCAGCAACGCGCAACGACCGAGGAGATACCACATCGAGGCGTCGTCTTCGTGTTGCTCCAGCGTGTCGCGCGCGAACTGTTCGACGCGCGCCAATGTGAAGCGCAACACTTCGCCACGCACCAGATTCTGATAAATCAACTCCCAGTAAAGCTGCGCCAAGCAACGGCACGCATGAGCGCGCTCGTCTTCGTCCTGCGCTGCGGCGTGCCGCTCACGCATGGCGTAAATCTGCTGCATGATGCGCTTCTCCATCCCGTCGAGAATGCCGTATGCCAGCAGACGGACTTCCTCCACCGGGTCGGCCAGCAGGTCACGCGCGATTTCACTCGTGACGCGCGATGGCAGCGCCTGCACCGAAATCAACGCCGCCACACGGTCGTCGCGCTCGCCGCGTAGATTGCGCAGCCGCGCCCGCAGCCGCATTCCGGCACCATGCCGCACGCGCGCCACGAGATGCGAGATGAAGCCCGGGGGCGTTACCCGGCCAGCCGCCTGCGCCTCGCGCGGCGGGGGAAACAGATAGCCAAGCAAAAGCAAGGCCAGTACGACGCACAGACCTGCGCAGGGCAGGAAGAAGGTGATAAGCGCGATATGCCAGAACGCACTATGCCGGGCGCGATAGCCGACCGGCAGCACGCAAGACACAAACCCGCCCGCCAGTAGCGCCGCCATGGCTTGCCAGGCCAGCACCGCCCCCATCGATACCCGCGGCACGCCGCCGTCCGCGAGCGCTGCCTGCCAGACCTCGCTTTGAATCACGAGGTGCAGTGCCTGTACCTGCGCCGCCACCGCCAGGACAGCCAGCCCCAACGCGAATGCCCGTTGCAACAAACGCAGGCCGCTGCCGACAGGGCGCTGACGTCGCCGCCGTCCGGTCGTCATGCGCTCGCCTTGCGAGGTGCGCTCAGGCATGGTCGACGCAGCGCTCCATCAGTTTGAGCAGTCCGTCGCCGGGCGCATCGGCATCCACATGCGCCGTATGCACCGCGATGTGACCGCTCTGGAAATCGACGTCGTACTGTTGACGCAAGAGTGTCTCGACGCGCAACAGATAGCCATCGATCCCGTGTTCGTCGGTAATCGGCATCAAGGCGATAGCGATCTGCCGACGCGGTGTGCCGATGGTCCACAGCGCATCGAGCGCCCTGCGCTGACGCACCGTTTGTTCGAACAGCGAGTCGCCTCGCGCACCGCGTGGGAACGCCAGCGCAACCAGCGAAGACTCGATGCCGCTTGCGCGTTTGAGCCGCGCCAGACGGCCCAGCTCGAGCGCGAAATCGTAAGGCGCTTGCGGTACCGACTCGCGCACACTGGCCACCAATGGCTGATGCGCCACTCCATCGGCGTAGTAGGCAAGCAGGACCAGCAGCAATTGCAGATTGTCGTGATTGAGCGCGAGGAACGGCATGCGACGTACGATCAGCACACTGACCAACGTGCCATCGCTATCGAGCAACGGCGCGCAGGCGAGATAGGGGCTGGTGTCGCCGGCGGGGTCGTCAGCGCGCACATGCGCGAGCGTCCCCTCCTGAAGACAATGCTGGACCAGCGGATCGTCCGCATCGGGCTCGAAGCCCTCGCCGACCCGGGCAATGGGCGTGGTGACGAGCCGTCCCGCGCGCACCGGGAATAACGAGGCGACTTCGATCTGGCACGTCAGTGAGGCGAATTCGAGCATTGGCTGCGCATTCGGCAGCCCGCCCGCGTGCCCATGCACGTCCCCGGCCCGCCGCACCGTCAGATCGCGCAAACGCGTCAACGCATCACGCAACGTCACCGGGCGCGCCAGCAAATCGCGCTCAAGCCGTTCGTGCGAGACCCGCAGGAGATAGTGGTTGTGCGTGATGGCGACGAGCCGGTCGCTGAAATACGCATTGATGCCCTGCGCCCGATTGGCCCGGTGAGACCAGATGTCGCAGAAATGCCCGGCAATCAGGACCACCGTCATGCCGCCGGCAAAGTGCACCATCGGGAACGGTCCGCCCGCCGGTGCACACAGCGCGTACCAGGCGGCCACGAGCACCAGTCCGCTCGCCGTTCCCGCCAGCGCCCCGTATCGCAATGCAGCGATGAGTGACGTGAGCCATAACCACGGGAACTGCGTGTAAAGCAGTAACGGATCGTCCGGACGCAACCGCCAGGCGACGAGCACCGCAAGCGCCGTGCCGCCCAGCACTTCCAGCATGGCAAACGGACGTGCGATGGCTGGCGCAATCCAGCGCCCCCACCGCCCGAGATTGCCGAGCGGCTGCGAGCTGCGCACGCGTGCCGGCGACTGGGCATTGCGTGCCGGTTCGGCTTCGTTGGGCGTAGCGGCGGTCACGTGGTGTTCGCGGAAATTGAGATCAATCGGGGGCGCACGCGCGGCATCGATGGCTTCGCGTTTTCGCATACCATCGAAATGCCCAGCGCGGAACGTGGGCGTTCGCGCAAGCGCTGCGCGATGGCGGTTCGCATGATTCCCCGTTAACGGAATGTGCCCTGCCAGGCGTCTTCGGCCGGGGCCCTGCGCGACGGATCGGCAGTTCTCGTGGCAATACCCGTCGCTCCCGTCCCGCGATACTTCCCCGTCGGGACGGCCTGTGACTGCAGATCCGAACTGATCTCTTATGTTTGATGGGATTGCACTTTACACACGCTCAGTCCTACTTTCGTCCCCATTTTTTCGCGCCGCACATCCGCATGAATCCTTCAGGAGACCGATTCACCGTCGAACGAATACGGGCCGTCGTGTGGGCCGACATACGCCAAATGCGTGCGCACGCCCGCCCCCGGTTCCCACAGGTGCAACGCGAAGCCCGGCGGCTCCAGCGTGATCGATCCCGGTGCACCGGGCGCGAGTCCAAGCGTGATCTGATGCGCCGTCGACACACAGGTGCTTGCCATGATGCCCGGCGCCCCTTGCACGCTCGCCTGGATGCTGCGATGCAGATGACCACAGATCACTCGCTCAACGTGACGATAGCGTGACGTCACACGCGCGAAACCTGCCCGACCCTGCGCCGTCAGGCCGTACCCATCCATGAATTCGATGCCGGTGTCGAACGGCGGATGATGCATGGCGATGATCGTTGGACGTCCCTCGCACGCATGCAGTTGTTCATCGAGCCATGCGAGTCGCGTCTCGCACAAATGACCGCCGGCGTTCGGTGGGTCCTGCGTGTCGAGCGCGAGCACGGTAAGCGGCCCCAGATCGACGCGGTACTGCACAAACTCGCTGGCCGTATGGAGATAGGCATGCTCCGGAAATGCAGCACGCACCCCCTCTCGGTGATCGTGATTTCCCACGACCAGATACACCGGAATTGCGAGCGCCGTCAGGCACTCGCGAAGTACTTCGTATTCCGAAAAATGTGGCGTATCGACGAGGTCGCCGGTCGCGATGACCGCATCAGGCCTCGGTGTCCAGCGATTGATGGTCGCAATCGCACGGCGCAAGGCTTGCGCGGTATCGACGCGACCGCAGGCAAGCCAGCCGGGGCGCGTAATGTGAAGGTCCGTAATCTGACAAAGCAGCATGAAAGCGATTCCTCAAAAGCGTCCGGCGGTGCGGCCCGTTCACCGCTATTCGAGTGTAGGACGCACGCAGCGGCGCGTGATCTATCGTGCGGCGCTACGCTAGTTAAGTCAGATGACACGCCAATGAATTCCAGGCAATCCAGATACGGCAACCGCCATGCCAACCAAAAGTCGGCCCGCTACGCAACCCCTAAAACGTTAGGGAAACCTCCAAAGCCCGCCCAGCAAGGGATTGCGAGCGACGGTGACCGGAGATGCCCGCAGTTACCGGGCTTTTACCATCAAGAACAAGAAAGTACGCGACATAGCACAACAAAATCGCCGCAAACCGTTGTCAGGACTGGCCCTCAGCCCGCCGATGGCTCTATAATGCGGCTGCCCGGCCAGTGCCGGCGCCCTCTCGATACGTGACGAGGCGAATCTTCGGATTGCGTTTGCATAACGTGCCGAGAAGGCGATACTCTGGCGTGCGCCGCGTGCCTTATGGCGCGGATACAACACCGACACTCGCCAAATGGCGGAAGTGTTAGAGTTGTCGCCGGTATTCACCACCTCTCAAGGGAAACACACATGAACAAACAGGAACTGATCGACGCCGTCGCTGGCGAAACGGGTGCAAGCAAGGCTCAAACCAGCGAAACTCTCGACGCCGTGCTTGAGGCGGTCAAGAAAGCCGTCGCCAAGGGTGACACGGTTCAGTTGATCGGCTTCGGCTCATTCGGCTCGGGTAAGCGCGCTGAGCGTACCGGCCGCAACCCGAAGACGGGCGAAGCGATCAAGATCGCAGCTGCCAAGACCGTGAAGTTCACGGCTGGCAAGGCGTTCAAGGACGCCGTGAACAAGCGGTAACACCAGTTGCGCGCAGGCCGGCCTCCGTGCCGGCCTATCTTTTTGCCTGCATGGCTGCCTTGCGGCATGTGGCATTGGATAAGCGTCACATCATCCTCTCGCGAGGACCACGACTGATGTGATGTTGCGCGCCTCGCGGGTGTCCTGCACACCGAACTTCGGAGACAGGCGCCCGCGACAGCAGCACCCTGCCCGGCCTTCGCGTCGACGCTGCCTGCCAATGCATTTCGGCAATCCCCCTCCCATACCCCGCCGTACCCCTCGTTACGCCCCCACCGTTTCGGCTCATACAACCGACAGGCTTTCGTAAATCGCGTTGCATCGTGCCCCGCGTCATCGGGTCGCCCCCCATTTTTTCCCGGCTCATTTCCCAAAGCATCTATGCTATGTTGCGTGACATGACACGCGCGACGACAGCGGCCATCGCCGCCTCCGGAGAGGTTTCGCCCGCGACCGCTTCAGCCGACGCGGACGCTATCGTGCCGCTCGACGCCGCCGATATGCGGCGCATGTCCGCAGCGCATTTGCTGGTCACGCTGGCTTCACTCCCGCTGAGACAGTGGCCGTCATTGCCGCACGAGCCAGCGAGCGACGCGCGCGGCGCGGCCTTCGATCCGGAAGCCATTCATCAGTTGCGCATTGCAACGCGACGATTGCGCGCGCTGATCAACGTCTTTTCACCCTGGCTCAAGCCCCGCTGGCATCGTCGACTCAAGGCGGAATTGCGCTGGCTCGGCCATACGATGGGCCCCGCGCGCGATGCCGACGTGTTAGCGACAACGACCCTGCCGGCACTACGCACGGAACATCCCGATATCGACTGGCCCGCCATTGACGCCCACGTGGCGACACTGCGCAGCGACGCCCGCGCGCATGCCGCCGAGGCGCTGGCCAGCGAACGTCAACGGGCCTTGCATGCGTTGCTGTTGAAGGCGTTTGGTATCGGAGAGAACGGCCGCGCCGAACGACAGGCCGCCAAGGCATTGCGACGCCCCTCGCGCACACCGGGGAAGCGGCCGCGCGCGTTGGCAAAGCACGCTCGTAACGTGCTCCGGGCTCGCTACATTTCGCTATTTCCGGATTGCCGCCAGTTGGCGATGCTCGACACCGAGCAGTTGCACGCGTTGCGCGTGAAGATCAAGAAGGCCCGCTACAGCGCCGAAGCATTGACGCCATGGCTGCGCAAATCGGTCCGCCTGCCCTACCAGGACACCCTGCACGCAGCACAGTCCCTGCTGGGGCACCTTAACGATGCCGTTGTGGCCCAGCGCGTCTTCGAGGACGCGCCGATCTCGGCCGCGCAGCGCGACGTTCTGATCGGACGCCTCGACACGATTATCGTGAACGCCACCAGTCGCGCCGCCCACGTGGTTTGCCAGTTACCCGACGCGCATACCCTCGAGCGCGGCATGCGCAAGGGCTGAGCCGCACACGGCGGGCATCAGATCGTTCCCCCTCATGCGACCTTTGCCCTCAGCAGGCGCATACCGTTGGCAATCACCAGCAGGCTGGCGCCCACGTCGGCGAACACTGCCATCCACAGCGACGCCAGCCCTGCAATGGCCAGCGCAAAGAACACCGCCTTGATAGCGAGCGCCACGGCGATGTTCTGCTTGAGCACGGTCGCCGAGCGCCTGGACAACGCGAGAAACGCCGGCAGCTTGCGAAGATCGTCGTCCATCAACGTGACGTCGGCCGTCTCGAGCGCGCTATCGGTACCGGTCACCCCCATCGCGAAACCGACGTCTGCCGCCGCCAGTGCCGGCGCGTCGTTGATCCCGTCGCCAACCATGCCGACGTGCCCGAATGTCTCGCGCAACGCGCAGACCGCCTGCCATTTGTCTTCCGGCAGCATTTCTGCACGCACTTCGGTCACCCCCGCCTGCTCGCCGATCACCTGCGCAGTGGCGCGGTTGTCGCCCGTCAGCATGACGGTGCGAACGCCCATTTGCGTCAAGCGCGCGACCGCTTCGCGGCTTTCCTCTCGCAACGTATCCGCTACGGCAAGCACCGCAAGCGCCTGCGTTTCACTGGCCAGCACGATGGCCGTGCGAGCCTGCGCTTCGAGACGCGCCAATTCTGCTTCCACGCGGGCGTTACACACGCCAAGCGATTCGATCAGACGGTGATTGCCGAGGTAGTACAACGTTTGGCCCACGCGCCCCTTCACGCCGATGCCAACGAGCGCCTCGAAGTCCGTCACCGGCGGGAGGGCACCCAGACCTGCCTGGGTATAGCCGTCGACAACCGCGCGCGCAATCGGATGTGTTGTCTGCGCATCGAGTGCGGCGGCGAGCGTCAATGCTTCGTCATGCGACGTTTCGCCCAGCGGCACCACATCGGTCAAGCGCGGCTCGCCGCGGGTGAGCGTGCCTGTCTTGTCGACGGCCACCGTCCTGATCAGACGGCCACTCTCCAGAAATGCGCCCCCCTTGATCAGGATGCCGGCACGCGCCGCTGCCGTCAGACCGCTCACGACCGTCACCGGCGTCGATATCACCAGCGCACACGGACAAGCGATCACCAGCATCACAAGCGCCTTGTAGATCCATGGCGACCAGGCCAGACCGAAAGCCAGCGGCGGTACAAGCGCGACGAGCAGTGCGCAGAGCACGACGACCGGCGTGTAGATACGCGAAAATTTATCGACGAAGCGCTGCGTCGGCGAACGTTGCTGCTGCGCCGTCTCGACGATGCGCACGATCCGCGCGAGCGTCGTATCGCCCGGCACAACGCTCGTGCGATACACGATGAGACCGCTCTCGTTGATGCTGCCCGCATAGACGTCGTCGCCCACCGTCTTGTCGACGGGTACGCTCTCCCCCGTAATCGAGGCTTGATTCAGTGCAGAACTGCCTTGCTCGATCACGCCGTCGATGGCAATGCGCTCGCCCGGACGCGCACGCACGCGCGCCCCGATCGACAGCGACGCCGCAGGCACATCCGCCCACGAGCCATCCGCCTGTTCGACCGATGCCTGATCCGGTGCCAGACGCATCAACGCTTCTACGGCGCGCCGCGCCCGCGTAAGCGACGCCGCTTCCAGCTTTTCCGAAAGCGCAAAGAGAACGATCACCATGGCGGCTTCCGGCCACTGACCGATGCACATCGCACCGATCACGGCCAGCGACATCAGGAAATGGATGTTCAGCGTGAAGTGCCGTAACGCGATCCAGCCCTTCTTGAGGGTCGGCAGACCGCACGCCAGAATGGCGACGACAACCATGGCACCGACCCACGGGCTGTGCTCGGGCACCCCCGACCACACCGCGACCTCGCTTGCCGCTGCCAGTACACCGCCCGCGGCCAGACGCAGGACGTCGCGTCCGTGGTTCGCGGGCGGTGGCGCCGAGTTCGCGCTGTCGGCGACGAGCGGCACCGGCGTCATGCCCAGCTTGCGCAGTGTGTCGGCGACCATCGCCCCATGCTGCGTGACATCGGAGGTCGAGGCGTTTTCGTCGAAGACGACCGTCAGTTCGCGCTTGAGAAGATTGAAATACAGCGCGTCGACGCCGGGTCGGCGCTCGAGTTGATCGCGGATGAGGCGCTCCTCCGTCGGACAGTCCATCTGATCGATGCGGAATCGGGCTTGCGGCGCGCCCGTCGATGGGATCGGCGCCGCGGGCGTCAAAATGGTGTCACCTGCGCAACAGGACGATCCCTCATGCCGATGCACCGCGCCGGACGCCCGGGATGCCGCATGATCGTGCGAGTGCCCATGTTCGTGGTCGCGCCCGTGGCGATGGTCATGTGAATGATCGTGCTGATGCCCCTGATCGTGACGATGCGCATGAACCGGGGCTTCCCCGTGGTCATGCGCCTTGCGATCGGCCGCTGCCGAGCCCGCCAGACGTGCCGACTCCGAGGGGTTGGACATGTGAACTCCTGATTGTCTGATCCGTGTTACCCTGCATTCAAAACCCTGTAGTGACTACGGAGTCAAGCATGAAAATCGGCGAATTGGCCCGAGCAGCGGGCACCGATGTCGAAACCATCCGCTATTACGAGCGCGCGGGCCTGCTGTCGGCGCCGCCGCGGACCGACGCCGGCTATCGCACCTACGGCCACGACCATCTGGAAGCACTGCGCTTCATCCGCCATTGCCGCTCGCTCGATATGCCCCTCGCGGATGCAAAGCGACTGAGCGAACTCGCCCACGACACGAGCGTGACGTGTGAAGACGCCAACCAACTGATCGAAGCGCATCTCGCCCGTGTGCACTCGCGAATTCATGAGTTGCAGGCGCTCGAACAGCAACTGCTGCACCTTCAGGCGCAATGCCGGAGCCGTCACGAAACCAGTGATTGCGGCATTCTGCGAGCCCTCATGCAGGGCGCGCACGGCGAAGCCTGCGCTTGCCATACCGATACCGATCCCATCGAAGTCGCCTGCGATCACGAACATCTGCATACATAGACCGAAAGAGCGTCACCCCATCGGTGACGCGTTCCCCGCCGGTCTTGTCGGCGCTCTCGTCGCACTGGTCGCAGCTCGTCGCTTCATGCGGCGCGCGCCAGCCTCCCCCTTCGTCAGACAGCGCACATCGCCCGCACCGAGCGGCGCACGACCGTCGCGTGCCTTTCAAACGCTTTCGCCATGGTATTGCGCTGAACGCCGCAATGATTGTGATGAATGCCGTATTCCCCGCAAAAGCAGGGGCAAATCAGCATAGTTTCTATACAATGTCCCGCACGCGGCGCACCAGTAGCCAATCGTTCGCATGAACCGCCATGGCGTGCCGCGCAGGAAGTGCGCATCGATATGTCGCAATCCGTTCCAATTTTTGTTCATTTGTCGGAGACCTTATGTCCAGCGATGTATCCGCTACGCCAACACCCGCGACGGAGCGCAACGCCGACATTGTGATCATGGGGGCTGGCGCGGCAGGAATTTCCGTCGCCGCCAGCTTGCGCCGCCGCCGTCCCTCGCTCTCGATCACAATCGTGGACCCGGCGGACACGCACTACTATCAGCCGGCATGGACGCTCGTTGGCGCGGGCGAGTTCGATGCCGCGCGCACCGCGCGCCCGATGGCGAGCGTCATCCCCGACGGGGTGAACTGGATCCAGGCGGCAGTGACGGCATTTGCCCCGGACCATCAGCAAATCCTGCTCTCGGACGGCCGCCGTCTCGGCTACCGTTACCTCATCGTGGCGCCGGGCCTTCAACTGAATTGGGAAGCCATCGACGGCCTGACCGAAACGCTCGGCCGCAACGGTGTCACGTCCAACTATCGCTTCGACCTCGCTCCCTATACCTGGTCGCTGGTGCGTGAATTCAAGGGCGGCAATGCGCTATTCACGCAGCCGCCGATGCCGATCAAATGTGCGGGGGCACCGCAAAAGGCGATGTATCTGTCGGCCGACACGTGGCGTCAGCATGGTGTGCTGGACAAAACGACAATCGAGTTTCATCTCGTAGCGCCAGCGCTGTTCGGCGTGAAGGATTACATCCCGGCACTCATGGAGTACGTGAAGCGCTATCGCATCTCGCTCAATCACCTCTCGCATTTGCGCGCGGTCGATGGCGAACGGCGCGTTGCCCGTTTCGAAATTTTCGACGCCGACGGTCAGTCGCAATTCGTCGACAAGCCGTTCGACTTCCTGCATGTCGTACCGCCCCAAAGCGCCCCGGACGTGTTGCGCGCCAGCCCGCTCGCCGATGCCGCCGGCTGGTGCGACGTGGATCCGGCGACGCTGCGCCACGCACGCTATGCCAATGTGTTCGGCTTGGGCGATGCCATCTCTGCGCCAAACGCCAAGACCGCTGCCGCTGCCCGCAAACAGGCGGTCGTTGTCGCGGAAAACCTGCTGGCCGCCATGGACGGCCGCCCGCTCGCGTTGCACTACGACGGCTATGGCGCTTGCCCACTCACGGTGGAACACGGCAAGATCGTGCTTGCCGAATTTGGTTACGGCGGCAAGCTGCTGCCCACCTTCCCCATCGACGGCACCCATGCGAACCGTTTTGCATGGGTATTGAAAAAGTACGTGCTGCCAAAGGTCTATTGGGATTTCATGCTTCGCGGACGAGAATGGCTGGCGCAACCCAAGCGTGCCAGCCATAGGTGAAACCCGGACTCAATTTTCAATGACGGGTGCCGTTAACGGTCAAAGGACCCGGTTTCGCGACCGGGCACGAGCTTCTAGTCGGGCCACGCCTTGCGCGCGGTCTGCCTGATAGCGAGGGATGCGGTGCCCCGGCCGGCGCACCCTGCCCGCCCCTCGCGTGACGGCCGACACATTTACGCGTCTTATGCTGAACATGATTCAAGGGTTTTCTGGCGGCACGACCTGTTCGACGCGTGGGCTTCCTCTGTCTGCAGGCATGACACGCGGCAATGACAAACGTTCAACCGTCCGCGTGACGACTGCCCGTCTGCCGAGATGAACGATACCAACGCGCTTCGACGACAAGTTGTCCTTGCCGATCTGCTGCTGGATCGCCAGCGGCTGTTGCGCGCCCTCAGCCTGGAGTTGCGCACCCCGAGTCCGCCCGGCAGCCACAGTGCGCTGGTGGTCCTGCACGTGGGGCGCGGTCAGCGCAAGGCAAGCAGTCAGGCCGCCATCTCGGACGCCGACCTGCTAGCCACCGTTGCGTTTCGCATCGGTTCGCGCATTCGCCGTCGCGACCTGATCGGGCGCGTCTCCGATCAGCAGATCGGCATCTTGCTGCGTGACCTCGGCAGCCGCGAAGCCGCCTCGCAGATCACCCGCCGCTTCATCCGTGCCGGCGAATCGCCCGTGCCTTGCGGGAATGGTTTGCTCTATCCGATTCTCTCGGCAGGGGTCACGCATCTACCGCAGGTGCCGGTCTGGCCCGCCACCTTGCTCGAACATACGTCCGACGTCGCCGATCAGGCGATTCGGGAAAGTGCGTCGCGGTTTCTGGTGACGGAAGCGCCGTCAGCCCCCACCGAGGGCATCACGCCGCCGGACGAAGCCGGCAACGAGCACTACTGGCGTAACGCCATCGGACGCGCTCTGTCGGGATCGGAATTCCGTCTGCATTACCAGCCGCAGATCGACATGCGCACGCACCGCCTGACCGGACTCGAAGCCCTGATTCGCTGGCAGCGCGACGACGAGTTGATCATGCCGGGAGAATTCATCCCGGCCGCCGAACGCTGCGACGTCATCGGCCCCATCGGCGACTGGACCCTGCACGAAGCTTGCCGTCAACTCGATCAATGGCATACGGACGGCGAAGAGTATCCGCGTGTGGCCGTGAATCTGTCTGCACAGCAGATGCGCGTGCAGACGCTGGAGACCGTCCGTTACGCGCTTAAGCATCACCGCGTGCCGCCCGACAAGCTTGAGATCGAGATTACCGAATCGTCGCTGATCTCGCACCTCGACGAAGCGGCCACGCTGATGAACGAACTCGTCGCGATGGGTGTGCGCCTGTCGCTCGACGACTTCGGCACCGGCTACTCCAGTTTCGTGCGCCTCAAACGCTGGCCGTTCGGCACCGTCAAGATCGACTACCAGTTCGTGGCGGGTGTATTGCTTGGCGGCTACGATACGGAACTGATTCGCGCCATCATCGCCATCGCCCGCAAGCTCGAAATCGAGACCGTTGCGGAAGGTGTCGAGACCAGCGCCCAACGCGACGCACTCGCATCGCTGGGCTGTCACGCCTGGCAGGGGTATCATTGCACGCGTCCCTTGCCGCCCGGGCACATCGAGACCTTCATTCGCGACTGGCACGGGCGCCTGTAAACGCGTCTGCAACTGCCTTTGCCGTTGACCAACGCTCTGTTCAATCCTCGCCGCACCGCTTCTGTCTTTCGCAGCGGCCTGGCCGTTCTCGTGTGCATCCTCGTCGCCTGGGGGCTGGCCCGCTTCGCCGCCGATCAGTTGGTGGCGAACCGTTCGGCGCGGCTGCTCTTTGAAGAGCGTAGCGTTGCGACCCGCCTCGCGCACGGCACCGTCCACACGGTCAACCAGGACCTGATCCTGATTCGCGGCATCCCGCAGGTGCTTGCCCAGATCGAACAGCTTCAAGACGCCGCGGCCAGCATCGCCACCCATCCCCTCAAGGGGGTGCCGCCGGACAAAGCGCGTCAGACGTTGTTGGCCAACGCCGTGCTCAAACCCGTCAATGACCTGCTGCGTGCGGCACAGCTCTACTTCGGTGCGGATCTCGTCTGGCTGGGCACACCGGATGGCGTGACGATCGCTTCGAGCGATGCGTACACGACCAGCTCACTGGTCGGCGACAACTACGGCGACCGCGGCTACTTCAACGCTGCCGTGCTCGGCGGCGCCGGGCAGCAATATGTCATCGGCCGCAAGACCGGCCTGCCCGGCATCTACTTCACCGCGCCCGTCTATCGAGACGGCCTGCTGGTCGGTGTGATGGTCGTGAAACTCGGCCTGCGCCGGCTGGCCCACTGGGTCGACTCCGGCGCCTCCTTCGTTACGGACACCAACGGCGTGATCGTGCTCGCCAACGATCCGACGTTCACCGGCCTGGCGGTCCCCGGCGCCGAGGTCTTCAAACTGACGCGACCTGAGCGGCGTCATCTCTATCAGCAGGAAGACTTCACCGTCGCACCCATCGAAGACTACGACCTCTCGCCCGGCACACCGGAACTCATGCAGCGCGCCCACGAGGAGGAGGAAGGCGAGCACCATGCCCGTCTGGTCCGTGTGCGCCCCGACAACCAGCCCTATCTTCTGGAAGCCGAACCATCGGCAGACAGCGAACTGGTCATCTACACCATGAACGAAGCGCCGACGCTGGGCAGCCTGTCCATTGAGCGACGGCGCTATGCGACATTGGTCTTCGCACTGCTACTCAGCTCGGCGGGCGCGCTCTGGCTGCTCGTTCGCTACCTGCGCCGCGAAAAACTTCAGTTGACCGACACATTGGCCAAGAATGCGGCACTCGAACACGAGGTCAAATACGATGCGCTCACGGGAGCGCTGTCACGCGGGCACTTCCTCAAACGCCTGCGGGCCGAGGTTTCGAAAGCGGATTCGACCGGGGCGCCCACCTGCGTGATCCTGGTCGATCTGGACCATTTCAAACAGATCAACGACACTTGGGGTCATGCGCTCGGCGATACCGTGCTGGCCACCTTTGTCCGTCTTTGTCACGAATCGTTACGCGAAGATGACATCTGCGGTCGTTTGGGAGGCGAAGAATTCGCTATCATCCTGAGTGGCGCCACGGAAGCCCGTGCCCTCGAAGCCGCAGAGCGATTGTGTGAATCGGTACGCACGGCCCGCATCTCTGTCGATAGCCGAGCGCTTCAGTTCACGATAAGTGCCGGCGTAGCGCAGTGGCACGTTGGTGACGACGACAACGCGTGGCTGCAACGTGCCGACGCAGCGCTGTACCTTGCCAAATCTCGCGGACGCGATTGCTGCGCCCGCGAATCCGACCTCCGGGTACTCACCCGAGGCGGGTCGTAACAGACTTCGGGCTCACCGGCCCGGGGTCGCCAACCCAGACCGGACCGATGCCCAAGACGAATCTCGCCACATTCGCCCCGTCGCCGTTGCGCGCCATCCAGATCGGCACAGTTGCCCTTTGCGTGGCCCTGAGCAGTACCGCCAATGCCGAACTCTCGCTCTTGCAGCCACCACGCGCCCTCACGGGCGGCGCACCGTTGCAACTCACGCTGCTGGCCACTCAGGACAGCCCGGGCCGCGAGACGATCAAGCTGCCGGACGAAATCGTCGTGCGTGTCTCGAATGACGACTTCAAGCCCACTCTGCTTCATCTGAAGCGTGCCGCCGTGGCCCCCGCGGAAGTTACGCTGTCGAACGGCCAGTTCCGGCGTATCCCGTATTCCGCCACGCTCCCGAAGGAATTGCGCGGCACCGTGCGTCTCGAGCCAGTCGACTGGGATGCCTCGACAACTACCATCGTGCTCGATCGCGCCGCCCCGGCCGAACCGATGGTGGCGGCCGCACCGGCCTCTGCCGCAGCATGGGGCGCAGCAGCGCAAGCCTCCGGAGAAAGCGCCACAGCAGCGGCTGCGGTTCCAGCATCCGGCGCAATGGCCAGCGCCCCCGCCGACGCGATTGCGCCGACCACCGATACCGAATTCGCCCGCATTTCGTCAAACGAGCCGATGTACATTGCCTTCGGCAAGAACGGCGACGCGAATGCGCGATTCCAGCTCAGCTTCAAGTTCCACATTCTCAAGCCCGACAACCCGGCATCGAAGTCTTTTCTCGACAACCTGTATTTCGGCTACACGCAGTTGTCGATCTGGGACTTGCAGGCCGAATCGGCGCCATTCCGCGACTCGAACTACCGTCCAAGCCTGTTCTATTACCTCCCGGATACCGGTGCACGAGCCAACTGGTTCACGTCGCTGGGCGTCGCAGCAGGTATCGAGCACGAGTCCAATGGCAAAGCCGGAGACGACTCCCGCAGCATCAATACGGTCTTCGTCAAGCCGATCCTGACGTTCGGCAACCCGTCCGAATATCACTGGACGGTCGCACCGAAGCTCTACGCCTATCTGGAAAAGAGCGATAACCGCGATATCCAGAACTATCGCGGCTATATGGATCTGCTGGTGCTCTGGGGTAAGCCGAATGGCTGGCAGATAGGCGCCACGCTGCGCAAGGGCATGAAGCGCAACTACGGCAGCGTAGATGTGCAGGTGACTTATCCGCTCGGCAAGCTGATCCCTGGCACCGGCGGCTACCTCTGGCTCGGCTACTTCACGGGCTACGGCGAAGACCTGCTCGACTACAACCGTCACTCGCCATCGCAGGTGCGGATCGGGTACAGCGTATTCCGCTGGTAACAAAGCCGTGGTGCCGGCTGACCCACTTGCAGGTGCAGCGGCTCGAGGCGCCAGTTGCCCGTCGCTGCCCGGTAGAATTACAGCACCAGCACGAGCGCGCCTGCGACAATCAGCGCACCGCCCAGGGCCTCCTTGAGCGAGAACGGCTCCCCGAGGATCACCCAGCCAACCAGCATCGCCATCGCGACGCTGAGCTTGTCCAACGGCGCCACCCCCGACACCGGCCCCAACTGCAATGCACGGAAGTAGCACAGCCACGACAAGCCGGTCGCGATGCCGGAAAGCACCAGGAACAGCCAGGTATTCGCGCTCAGGCTCGTCGGCCGCTGCCACTCGCCACGCATACCCACGATCGCCAACGTCACTGCAAAAATAATCACCGTGCGAATCAGCGTGGCCATATTCGAGTTGACTTGCGCCACCCCGAGCTTGCCGAACACGGCCGTCAATGCGGCAAAGAACGCCGACCCCAGCGCAAACAGTTGCCAGCTACGCAGCATAGAGCACCACCGTCGTTAGATGAGATTTGAGGACTGCCAACCTGAAACTCGCCGAAAAGTCCACCGCCGGCACCCTGCCATAGGGGAATGGCAGCCGCTCAGGCCATCGGTGAGATAATGGCGAATCCTTGTAACACCTGGCCGCTTCCGGCCAAATCCGCCTCCCCTATGTCCGAACTGCACGACCGCCCCGACAGCCCCTGCATTGGCGTTTGCTCGACGCTCTTCGACGACGTCTGCAAGGGTTGCGGCCGTACCGCTTACGAAGTGTCGAACTGGGTGTTCTTCACCGACGAAGAGAAGGCTGCAATCTGGGAGCGCATCAACCGCGAAGGCACGGCAATGCGCTATTGCGATAACGGATCTACGACTTCGCAGACTTGAATTGCAGCGACTTGTACTCGAGGAATTCCTCGAATCCGTACACACCGTTTTCCCGTCCGTGCCCCGACTGCTTGAAGCCGCCGAACGGTGCCTGCATATTGAATTCCCCGCCATTGATGTCGACTTGCCCGGTGCGAATCTGACGGGCTACACGCACCGCGCGCGACTCGTCCCCTGACCACACGCCACCCCCCAGTCCGTAAATGGAGTCGTTCGCAATGCGCACGGCATCCGCCTCGTCCTGATACGTAATGATGGAAAGCACAGGGCCGAAAATCTCCTCTTGCGCGACGGTCGCCTCGGGAGTCACACGCCCCAGCACCGTCGGCTGAACGAAGAATCCCGATTCGAAGCCTGCCGGCACGGCATCGCCGCCAGCGATCAGTTCGGCGCCTTCGGCAAGTCCCTTGCGAATATAGGTCTGCACTCGCTCGCGCTGTGCGGCAGATGCGAGCGGTCCGAGACGCGTCGTTTCCTCACGCGGATCGCCGAGCGTGAAGCGGGCCACAGCCTCCTTGGCCAGGGCTTTGACTTCCTCATAGCGCGAGGCGGGAACGAGCATGCGCGTGTGGGCCGAACACGTCTGGCCAGAATTCAGATAGCAGGCGTTGAGCGTGCCTTTGACCGCTGCTGCAAGATCGGCATCGTCAAGGACCACCGAGGCTGATTTCCCCCCCAGCTCCAACGCCACGCGCTTGACCGTTTGGGATGCCACTTCGGACACACGTTTGCCGGCTCGCGTCGAACCGGTGAACGACACCATGTCGACATCGGGGTGCCGTGCGAGCACTTCACCGACGACCGGCCCCAGCCCCGTGACCAGATTGAACACGCCTGCCGGGAGGCCCGACTCGGCGATGACCTCTGCCAGAATGAACGCGTTGAATGGCGCCACCTCCGATGGTTTGAGCACCACCGTACATCCTGCGGCCAGCGCTGGCGCTACCTTCAGCGTGATCTGATTGAGCGGGTAGTTCCACGGCGTAATTGCGCCGACCACGCCCACCGGCTCGCGCACCACCAGCGAATTGCCCACGCGCGCCTCAAACTCGAATGTCTCGGCCAGCTCGGCGTACTTGTTCCAGTGATAAACCGGGCCGCCCACCTGAATCGCGCGAGCAAGCTTGATGGGCATCCCCGTCTCACCCGTAATGACGTTTGCCAGATCGTCCGTGCGCGCCTTCAGGCCCGCAGCGATCTTTCGCAAGTAGCCTGCACGTTCGGCCGGCGGCGTCGCCGCCCAGGCATCGCGCGCTTTGAGCGCGGCGGCCACCGCCGCTTCCGTGTCTTGCGCCGCCCCCTCGGGAATGCGGCCCATGAGCTTCGCATCGGCGGAGTGGAAGACATCCAGCGTGCCGCGCCCAACCGGCGCAACCCATTGACCGTCGATGAAGAATTTGTCGTACGTAATCATGCAATGTCTCCTGCTGGCAGATGAACGTCGAACGGGTATTGTAGTCCGCTCTCCTCCGCGACTCCCGGTCTCGCATCGAAATCGGGCGGCGCCGAGCCGCGCCTTCCGGTATTCCCAGTACATGGTCGGACAACACCTATGCCAGCCACCAGCATCGCCTCGCCCAGCCACCCCGTAAACGCAAACAGGGCGCCTGCCATGCAAGCGCCCTGTCGGTATTACGCGTGTTGCGCGAACGTCTCGACGATCGAGGTCAGACTTCCACGCCCTGGCTGGCCAGGTATTCGTCGTAGGTGCCGGCGTAATCGATCAGCGTGCCATCGTTCTTCACTTCGATGATGCGCGTGGCCAGACCCGACACAAATTCGCGGTCATGCGACACAAAAATCAA
The DNA here is from genome assembly GCF_000807775.2 of Pandoraea fibrosis. Lineage (NCBI taxonomy): Bacteria > Pseudomonadati > Pseudomonadota > Betaproteobacteria > Burkholderiales > Burkholderiaceae > Pandoraea > Pandoraea fibrosis. Next base: position 3,718,330 of record NZ_CP047385.1, read on the forward strand.
CGTGCCCGGGTACTTGTCGAGGGCGATCTGCAGCGACTCGATCGACTCCATGTCCATGTGGTTGGTCGGCTCGTCCATCATCATCACGTTGTGACGGCCCAGCATCAGCTTGCCCCAGATCATGCGGCCTTTCTCGCCACCGGAGAGCACGCGCACCGATTTGCGCACGTCGTCGCCGCCAAACAGCAGACGGCCCAGCGAGCCACGGATCACCTGATCGTCGTCGCCCTCCTGCCCCCATTGCGTCATCCAGTCGGTGAGCGACACGTCTTCCGGGAAGGCTTCCGACGTATCTTGCGGCATGTAACCGATATTGGCGTTCTCGGCCCACTTCACGTGGCCCTCATCGACCGGCAGGTCCGCCATCAGGCTGCGCAGCAGCGTGGTCTTGCCGGCGCCGTTCTCGCCGATGATCGCCACCCGCTCGCCCGCGCGCACCGCGCCCGAGTAGTTCTTGAAAATCTGGCGATCGAACGACTTGCCAATACCCTCGAATTCGAACGCGAGGTTGTGCAGCTTCTTCTCGAACTCGAAGCGGATGAACGGGTTCTGGCGCGACGACGGCTTGATGTCTTCGACCTTGATCTTGTCGATCTGCTTGAGACGGCTCGTCGCCTGACGTGCCTTCGACTTGTTTGCGGAGAAGCGGCGCACGAAGTCCTGCAGATCGGTGATGCGTTCCTTCGCCTTGGTGTTGGCCGCCATCTGACGCTCACGCGCCTGTGCCGAGGCCAGCATGTAGTCGTCGTAGTTGCCCGGATAGATCTTCAGCGTGCCGTAATCCATATCGGCCATGTGCGTGCACACGGCGTTCAGGAAGTGGCGATCGTGGGAGATGATGATCATGGTGGAGTTGCGCTCGTTGAGCACGTCTTCCAGCCAGCGGATCGTGTTGATGTCCAGGTTGTTGGTCGGTTCGTCGAGCAACAGCACGTCCGGGTTCGAGAACAGTGCCTGTGCGAGCAGCACACGCAGCTTCCAGCCCGGCGCAACGTTGCTCATCGTCCCCTGATGCTGATCGATGGGAATGCCCACGCCCAGCAACAGCTCGCCGGCACGCGCTTCGGCCGTATAGCCGTCGTACTCGGCAAACTTCGCTTCGAGTTCGGCCGCGTGCATGTAGTCGTCGTCCGTCGCTTCCGGATTCGCGTAGATGGCGTCGCGCTCGCTCATGGCGGCCCACATTTCGGTGTGGCCCATCATCACGACGTCCAGCACGCGCATGTCTTCATACGCGAACTGATCCTGCTTGAGCTTACCGAGACGCACGTTAGGCTCGAGCATGACGTTGCCGGCGCTCGGCTCCAGGTCGCTGCCGAGGATCTTCATGAACGTCGACTTGCCGCAGCCGTTGGCGCCGATCAGGCCATAACGGTTGCCCCCGCCGAATTTGACGGAGATGTTCTCGAAGAGCGGCTTGGCGCCGAATTGCATCGTGATATTGGCAGTAGACAGCACAGGCGGTATCCGGGGAAATAAAGTGCGGCGGCACAAAATTGCGCCACGAAACCCGACATTTTAACACCGATGCGTGTCATGCGCCCTCCCGCCCCTCAGCGCTTGTGAAGGCTCCGAAATGTGGGGCCACAAAGGAATTGGGTGGCCTTCCAGCCTTAGGCTGCCCGCAGCCGCGCGGCGCCGCCTGAGGATGTCAGGCACCGCTTAGCGGCCAGACAACGCCGGCGTGAAGCCCTTTTGCAGGCTCCGACGCCTCCCTCACCTCCTTGACCCTCCTAACATGCATCTTCTAACGTCCACCACACGCGTGCTGCGCCCTTCCTGCCCTCACCGTCAACGGCGTCTCGGTCACCTTTTTGGCGCCGTTGCGCTCTCGATCGCCGCAGTCGCCTCCCCCTCTGCCATCGCCGACAACGCCCACCGCGCCGACGTCAGCACCGAAACCCTCGTGAAATCGACGACCGCATGGGATCAGACCCGCTATACGGCATATCCCTCAGGCACGCCCGAGCCAACCCTCGTGCGCATCACCCTCGCGCCCAACACCCGACTGGACTGGCATACGCACCCCATGCCGGCCATCGGTTATGTCGCGTCTGGACAGATTACCGTCGAGCGCGCGGATAACGGCGCGCGCCATTCCTTCGTCGCCGGGCAGACGGTAATGGAACTCGTCGACGTGCCGCATCGGGGCTGGACAGGCGAGACCGGCGCGGAACTGCTGGTTTTCTACGCGCGCTCGGTGCACCAACCGCTCGCCGTCGCCTCGCCCAATGCTGACAAGCTCGCGCAAGACGACGCCGTGCAAACACCCCTCGACTGACGCATGCACAACGCGTGAAGACATAAAAAAAACCGCCGGCAAACACCGGCGGTTTTCCTGACAATGTCCTACTACAAGAGCGGCAGTTGTCGTTACTGCTTCGGCAGCGAGCCTTCGACACCTTCGACGAACCAGTTGATCTGGTGCTTCTCGTCGTCGTTGAGCGTCTTGCCGGCCGGCACGATCTCCTTGCCGTCCTGCCCCTTGATCGGACCGGTGAACGGATCGTACTTGCCGTCGCGAATGGCGTCATGGCGCGCTGTCACCGCCTTGCGGGCAGCTTCCGACACGGCCTTGTCGTTGATGGCGACGAGGTTGATCTCGTCTTCCTTGATGCCCCCCCAGACCGGCGTGTTCTTCCAAGAGCCCTGCATGACTTCGTCGACGGTGCGCAGGTAATACTTGCTCCAGTCGATGGCCGCCGAAGCCAGATGGGCGTTCGGGCCAAACTTGCTCATGTCCGAATCCCAGCCAAAGGCGTGGATCTTCTTCTCTTCGGCGACTTGCATCACCACGGCCGAGTCGACGTTCTGCATCAGCACGTCGGCGCCCTGCCCGACGAGCGATTCCGCCGCCTGACGCTCCTTGCCCGGATCGAACCAGCTATTGATCCAGACGACCTTCACCTTGACCTTCGGATTGACTTCACGCGCCGCGATGGTGAAGGCATCGATGTTGCGAATCACTTCGGGAATCGGCACCGATGCCACATAGCCGATCACATTGGACTTCGTCACATGCCCGCCGACTACGCCGGCCAGATGCGCGCCCTCATAGGTACGCACGTCATACGTGCCGAGATTCGGCGCCGTCTTGAAACCGGTGGCGTGCTCGAAAGTCACATCCGGGAAATCGGCGGCCGTCTTGACCATCGAATCCATGTAACCGAACGACGTGCCGAAAATCAGCTTGTTGCCCTTGCTCGCCAGATCGCGGAACACACGCTCCGAGTCGGCACCCTCGGGCACGTTCTCCACGCGAGTCACGCTCACCTTGTCGCCATACTTCGCTTCGACGGCCTTGGCGCCTTGCTCGTGAGCAAAGGTCCAGCCAGCGTCGCCCGGGTTGCCGATGTAGACAAACGCCACGCCCATCGGCCCCTTGCCTGCCGGCGCCGCCGATGCCTGCGCGTCGGACGCCGCCGCCGGCGCATTCGCGGTGTTGCTCTCCTGCTTGCCGCAGGCGGAAACCAGCATGGCAGCCGCCAGGCTTGCCATCGTGATCAGGACTTTACGTCGCATCGATTCTCTCCTCGTCATCGATTGTTTCAGGTTGATTCTTTGGTCACGTACTGAACGCTCACGCTGCCCGCAGGCAACGCGTCAAGACCCCGCAAAGAACGGTTTTCCCAGCGACGCCGGCGCATTCAGCCGGATCGTCTGGCGGTTGCGCGAGATGATCACCAACACCACGATCGTCGCGAGATACGGCAAGCTCGCCAGCGCCTGCGACGCAATGCGGATGCCCATCGCCTGCGCCTGGAATTGCAGCGCCATGACCACGCCGAAGAGCAGCGCGCCAAGCGCCGTGCGTCCCGGGCGCCATGTCGCAAACACCACCAGCGCCAGCGCAATCCAGCCGCGGCCAGCCGTCAGGTTTTCTTGCCACAGCCGCAGATAGCCAACCGAGTAATACGCGCCGGCCAGCCCCGACATTGCGCCACCGAACAGTGTCGCGAGATAACGAATGCGCACCACCGGATAGCCGATGGCATGGGCGACCGCAGGTGCCTCGCCAATCGAGCGCAGCACCAGTCCGGCGCGCGTGCGGTACAGGAACCCGGCAATCGCCACGAGCAGCACCACCGAGAGATAGCCCAGCGGGTTAAGCGAAAAGATCGACGGCCCCAACACGGGAATCGACGACAAACCGGGAATCGGCAGGTCGCGCAACATCGGGATGGTGGCGTCGGTGTACGGACGGCCCACGTAAGCCGACAATCCCACACCGAAAATTGTCAGCGCCAGCCCCGTGGCCACCTGATTGGCCATGAGCGAGAGCGTCAGCCACGCGAAGATGGCCGACATCGCCACGCCCGCGGCAATCCCCGCGAGCACGCCGAGCCAAAGGCTGCCGGTCTGCACCGTCACGGCGAACGCGCCGATGGCTCCCATCAGCATCGTGCCTTCCACACCGAGATTGAGCACGCCCGACTTCTCCGTCACCAGTTCGCCCAGCGCAGCGAGCATCAACGGAATGGCCGCGATCACGGCACTTGCCGCAAGCGGCGTCAGCAGATTGATCCAATCCATGCGGCGCTCCTCAGACTTGCTGCGCGTGCGCACGGGCACGGCGACGCAAACGGTAATTCACGAAAACGTCGCACCCCAGCAGGCTGAACAGCAGCAGCCCCTGAAACACGCCGCTGATCGCCTTGGGCAGTTGGAGCGACGTCTGCACCGCTTCGCCGCCCAGATACAGCAGCGCCATGAGCAGACTCGCCAGCACGATGCCAACCGGATGCAAACGCCCCACGAACGCCACGATGATCGCCGTGAAGCCGTACCCCGGCGCCCACGTCGCCTGCAATTGGCCCACCGGCCCCGCCACTTCGCCCGTGCCCGCCAACCCGGCGGCGGCGCCACCGATCAGCAACGCCAGCCAGACGGCGCGCGGCTCGGAATAGCCCGCATAGCGGGCGGCCAGCGGCGCGAGCCCGCCGACTTCCATCCGGTACCCGGCAAAGCTCTTGCGCATGAAGAACCACGCAGCGGGCACGGCCACCACCGCCATGAACACCGACGCATTCAGACGTGTGCCACGCCACGGCGCCCAATGCCAGTCGCCGAAGAAGCGTGGGAACAGCGCGTCGCGGCTGAAGTTGATCGACTGCGGGAAGTTCATGCCGTGCGGGTCCTGCCACGGCCCGCTCACCAGATAGATCAGGAGTTGCGTGGCAACGTAGGTCAGCATCAGGCTCACGAGAATCTCGTTGGCGTTGAAGCGCACCCGCAACAGTGCGGGAATCGCGGCCCACAACATGCCACCGAGTGCGCCTGCGGCCATCATCAACGGCAGCAGCCACGGGCCGCCGTGACCGTCGAAATGGATGGCGACGCCCGACGCGAAAATGCCCCCCAGCAGCAACTGGCCTTCCGCGCCGATGTTCCACACGTTGGCGCGATAGCCGATAGCCAGCCCCAGCGCGATCAGGCATAGGGGCGACGCCTTGAGCAGCAACTCGGACCAGCCGTTCAGACTGCTGATCGGCGCGAGGAAGAATGCGGCCATCGCCTGCGCCGGATGCTTGCCGAGGAAACTGAAGATGAGCACCCCGCCGGCCAGCGTAATGAGCGTGGCCACCAGCGGCATGGCGAGCCGCATGGTGCGGGAAGGACTTGGCCTTGGCTCAAGCGTCAAATCGAACATGGTGTCTGGAAATCGATGAAAAACGTTACGGTGTCGGCGACGGCACGAACGAAGGCCCGGCGAGGCAGGTCATGCCGTGGTGCCGAGACGTCAGGCGGCACGGGCGCCCGGACTGCCCGGCCCGCCGGGGAACATCCCCGCCATCCACAGGCCGATCTCGCGAGCGTCAGTCTGCTCGGGCTTGCGCACAGGCGACAGATGCCCCTGCGCCAACACCGTGATCCGGTCGCAAATTTCGAAAAGTTCGTCAAGCTCTTCGGACAGCACCAGCACCGCGACGCCGCGCGCCGACAGGTCGAGCAACTGCTGCCGGATGAAGCTCGCTGCGCCAACGTCTACGCCCCACGTCGGCTGGGCCACCACCAGAACCTTTGGCTCCTGAAGGATCTCGCGTCCGACGATGAACTTCTGCAAATTGCCGCCCGACAGACTCTGCGCTGCGGCATCCGGCCCGCCCGCCTTCACATTGAAGCGCTCGATACACAGCGACGCGAATCGGCGCAGCGCGCTGCGACGAATCCAGCCGCCACGCAGCAATCCGAGGTGCGCCGTGCCAGATGCCCCGAGCAACGCGTTGTCCGTGAGCGACAGGCTCGGCACCGCGCCACGCCCCAGGCGCTCTTCCGGCACGAAGGCCAGCCCAAGCCGCCGCCGCGTGGCCGCGCCCATGCGCCCGACGGCTCGGCCGTTCAAATGCAGCGCCTCGGCCTGCGGCGCGCGAACTTCTCCCGACAGCGCCGCCAGCAACTCCGCCTGCCCATTCCCCGAAACGCCGGCGATACCGACGATCTCCCCCGCATGCACGTCGAGCGTGACGCCGTGCAGCGAGGTGCCGAACGGGTCTTCGCTCGCCATCGATAGCTCACGCAAGGAAAGCAGCACATCGCCCGGTTGATGGGCACGGCGCTCGATCTGCGGCAGCGCGCGGCCGATCATCATCTGCGCCAGTGTCTCCGCGGTCTCCTCACGCGGCACGGCATGCCCCGACACGCGCCCGGCGCGCAGCACGGTCGCGCGGTCGCACAGGTCGCGGATTTCGTCGAGTTTGTGACTGATATAAACGATGCTGCAACCTTCGGACGCCAGCCGGCGCAGCGTGGTGAAGAGCTTTTGGACAGCTTGCGGCGTGAGTACCGAGGTGGGCTCGTCCATGATGAGCAGACGGGGGTTCTGCAACAGGCAGCGCACAATCTCCACGCGCTGACGCTCCCCCACCGACAGACTATGCACATGGCGCGCCGGATCGACCTCGAGACCGTACTGGGCCGAGACATCGCGAATGCGGCCGGCGAGTGCCTTCAGATCGTGTCCGGCGTCGTCGAGGGCGAGGGAAATGTTCTCGGCAACCGTGAGCGTCTCAAACAGCGAGAAATGCTGAAAGACCATACCAATGCCGAGCTTGCGGGCGGCGGCCGGGCTATCGATACGCGTCGGCTGGCCTTCCCAGCGGATTTCCCCGGCGTCGGGGCGCACGGCACCGTAGATGATCTTCATCAACGTGCTCTTGCCTGCCCCGTTCTCGCCGAGTACGGCGTGGATCTCGCCGGGTAACACACTCAACGCGATATCGTCGTTGGCCACCACGCTCGGATAGCGCTTGGTAATGCCAGTCAGCGCCAGACGTGGCGTGGATTGCTGGGGGGATGTCACGGGCGAAGTCTCGGTCCTTGGGCGGGACGAAAATACCCAATTCGCGGCGAAATGTCGAGCATGTGTCAATAACATGGCAAGTCGTGGCCAAGGACAGGCGACAAGCGCCTATTTTGGTGATAGGGGCTTTCCGCTATAGAGACGTCGGGGGCTTGTGCGTCATAATGATTTACTTATGCAATTCAGGGTCCGACATATTCGGATTGTTATATTTCTCATGAGCCAAAACCGCGAACCGATCGACACCTACTTGCTGCGCGTCCTTCACACCTTGTTGATCGAGCGTAGCGTGACGCGTGCGGCCGTCAAGCTGAACCAGTCTCAGCCCGCGATCAGCGCGGCGTTGCGACGCCTGCGCGATATCACCGGCGATCCGCTGCTGGTGCGCGGCAAATCGGGCATGGTGCCCACGGAATACGGTCAATCGCTGTTGGAACCGACGCAGAACGCGCTGCGTGAAATCGAGCGCATCACGGTCCAGCAGTCGAACTTCGATCCGGCAACGACGGTGCGCACGTTCCGCATCGGCTCTCCCGACTACTTGAATACGCTCTTCGTGCCCACGGTCGTCGAGCGCTTTCGCCAGCAAGCCCCGAACGCGCAACTTGAACTGCATTCGCTCGGACCGGCGTTCGATTACGAGCACGCGCTGGAAGATGGCAAGGTCGATATCGTGATCGGCAACTGGCCCGAACCGCCCGAACAGCTTCACCTCTCGAACCTGTTCGTCGACCAGATCGTCTGTCTGGTGCGCAATACGCATCCGTATGCCAAACGCGGCCTCACGCTCGAGCAATACCTCGCCAGCCCGCACCTCGCGCCCACGCCCTACTCCGTGGCGCAACGCGGCGCCATCGACATGCACCTTGCACGCGAGCGACTCAAGCGCAACGTGGTCGTCACGATTCCGTACTTCAATCTGGCGCCGTATGTCCTGCTGAAATCCGATCTGATCTTTACGACGACGCGTCTGTTTGCCGACCATTACGCGGAGTTCTTGCCGCTCACCGTCGTCGAAGCGCCCATCGATTTCCCGCCGATGCAGTACTACCAGTTGTGGCACGAGCGCACACATTATTCAGACGAAGTACGCTGGCTGAGAAGCGTCATTTCCGACGCAACCCGCACGCTGCTCGAGACTCGCGCACTGCCCTGAGCGTCAATGTGTGACGGGGTCCCGCGCCGGCTTTTTTACCGGCGGAGCGGCCCCCACCGCTCCGCCGAACCGAACGGCAGCGCCCCTCATGCACAGGAACACCACCCCGGATTTCCCGATGGCCCATTGCCACGCTCGGCCACACACCATGAATATGTGGCCGGTGTGGCAACGGGTTACCGGGAAGCCTCGGCCAGTTGCCGCGCCAGCGCGTTGTGGCGCGTGACGAGCGACGGCAGGTCGAGCGTCGCCAGACGCCCTTCACGCACCACCACCCGTCCGTTCACCACGCTGTACGCCGCTTGTCCAGGGTTACAGAAAACCAACGCGGCGACCGGGTCGTGCAGACCGCCGGCCATGCCCACACCGCGGGTGTCGAAGGCCACGAAATCGGCCGCCATTCCGGCAGCCAGCACGCCAATGTCGTCGCGGCCCAGCACGCGCGCGCCGCCCACCGTGGCGATTTCCAACGCCTCACGGGCAGTCATCGCACTGGGGCCGAAGCCCACACGCTGCAAGAGCAGCGCCTGACGCGCTTCGTTGATCATGCTGGCGGCGTCGTTCGAGGCCGAGCCATCCACGCCCAGTCCGACCGGCACGCCCGCGTCGCGCATCCGGCGAATCGGTGCAATGCCCGACGCGAGTCGCATGTTCGAGCATGGGCAGTGCGCCACGCCGGTGCCGGTCTTGGCGAAGAGCGCGATGCCCGCGTCGTCGAGTTGCACGCAATGCGCGTGCCACACGTCATGCCCGACCCAGCCCAGGTCCTGCGCATATTCCGCCGGCGTCATGCCGAACTTCTCGCGACTGTAGGCAATGTCGTTGACGTTTTCGGCCAGATGGGTATGCAACGACACACCGTAGTGGCGCGCCATCGACGCCGATTCGCGCATCAGGTCGCGGCTCACTGAAAACGGCGAGCACGGCGCCACGACCACGCGCAACATCGCGTAGCGGCCTTCGTCGTGATACGTCTCGATAAGACGTTGCGTGTCTTTGAGAATGTCGTCTTCGCGCTCGACAACGCGATCGGGCGGCAGCCCGCCCTGGCTCTGCCCCACGCTCATGCTGCCGCGGCTTGCATGAAAGCGCATGCCGATCTCGGCAGCGGCTTCAATGCTGTGATCGAGCTTGCAGCCGTTCGGATAGATATAGAGGTGGTCGCTCGACGTCGTGCAGCCCGAGAGCAGCAACTCGGCCATCGCGGTCTGTGTCGAAACGCGAATCATCTCCGGCGTGAGATTCGCCCACACCGGATACAGGTTCGTCAGCCAGTTGAACAGTTCGCCGTCCTGCGCGGCCGGAATGGCGCGCGTGAGGCTCTGATACATGTGGTGGTGCGTATTGACGAGGCCGGGAATCACGACGTGACCGGTCAGGTCGAGCACCTCGTCGGCCGTGGCCGGCAACGTGTCGCTGGTGCCGACGGCCACAATCCGGTTGTCCTCGACGTACAGCCCGCCGCGGGCAATCTCGCGGCGGCCGGCGTCCATCGTGACCAGTACCTCGGCATTCTTGACGAGCAACGTTTTCATCAGTGCGCCTCCAGCCCCATGCCTGTGCCGTTCTTCTCGCCGTGAGCGTTGGCCGCCGGGGCTTTGAAGCCGTTGAAGTAGGCGTTCAGAATCACGGCCGAGAGCGTAGCGAGCAGAATCCCACTATGCAGCAGCGGCGCGAGTTGCTCGGGCATCTTCGCAAAGAACTTGTTCGACGCGACCGGAATCATCGCCATGCCGATGCTGATGGCCACAATGTACAGGTTGTAACGGTTATAGGCGTAGTCGACCTTCGACAGGATCTTGATACCGGTGGCGAGCACCATGCCGAACATGACCACCCCCGCACCGCCCAGCACGAACTGCGGAATCGAGGCGACGATCACCGACATCTTGGGGATCAGGCCAAAAACCAGCAGGATGACGCCGGCTGCCGCGCAAACCCAACGGCTCTTCACGCCCGTCACCCCCACGAGGCCGATGTTCTGCGAGAACGAGGTATGCGGGAACGTGTTGAACACGCCACCGATCACCGTCGCCACACCATCGACGCGCAGACCGGCCACCAGCGCCTTCTCGTCCACCGGCTTGCCGACGATCTCGCCCAGCGCCAGGAACATGCCCGTCGATTCGATGAACGTGATCAGAATCACAATGGTCAGCGTGACGATCGCCCACGGATCGAACACCGGCATGCCGAAATGGAACGGCAGCACCACGTCAAACCACTTCACCTGATCCAGACCGTCGAAATTGACCTTGTGCAGCATCAGCGCAATCACGAAGCCAAACAGAATGCCCAGCAGCACCGCGATGTTCGAGAAGAAACCCTTCACGAAACGGGTAATCAGCAAGATGAAGATGAGCACCGCGAACGACACGCCCAGATAGACGGGGTCGCCGTAGTCGGGGTTGCCCACGCCACCGGCGGCCCAGTTGATGCCCACGCCGATGATCGTCAGACCAATGGACGTGATCACGATACCCGTGACGATGGGCGGGAAGAACCGCAACAACTTACCGATGACCGGGGCAATGAGCGTTCCGATGATGCCCGACGCAATCGTCGCCCCGAAGATACCGGGCAGCCCCAGCGACGGATTCGTGCCGATGGCAAGCATCGGACCGACGGCCGCAAACGTCACCGCCATGATGACCGGCATGCGAATACCGAACCTGCCGACGCCCACGCTTTGCAGCAACGTGGCGATACCGCAGCACATCAGGTCGGCAGAAATGAGAAAGGCAATCTGATCCTTGGGCAAACCAAGGGCACCACCGATGATCAGGGGCACGGCTACCGCACCCGCATACATCACCAGCACGTGTTGCAGGCCCAGCATGAACAATTTTCCGATCGGCAGTCGTTCGTCGACCGGATCCACGGCTTTCGTTGTCACACTCATTGCGTCTCCATCCCAGGGGGGCTGTTTGATTGATATTTTTGGGGTGGCTCAATGGTGCAGGTCGACGCCTTTTGCGGCAAGACCACCGGGGGCTATAGTGTTTTTTTCATAGAACGTATGCATGAATGCTTATCATGCGTCTCGGGTTTTCCCCGAGAATGCACGTCAGCATTGGGCTTTCCGGACGATGCGCCTCCCGGCGCAACAACACTTCATACGCAGCTTGTTATGTGACGGATAACAGAAGCAAATAGTGGTCCAAAAAATCCCCAATCCGGTGCGTGCGGCGTACCCTCGACACACTGGCACGCGCGATGGATGGCCGTCATCTTTTTGTCTGACGTGACATGGTATGTGCGCGTTTTTATCTTTGGTATTGCGCACGTTACCCGGCCGCCATCTCCCTACAATGCACCCATCCATCACAGGAGACACCATGGGACGACTGACTACCCACGTACTTGATACATCGCACGGCAAGCCTGGCGCGGGCATCCGTGTCGAGCTGTGGCGCGTGGACGGCGAACGCCGCTCGCTGCGCGACGTGCAGACCAACAACGACGGGCGCTGCGACAAACCGCTGCTCGAAGGCGAGGAATTCGTCGCGGGCGAATATGAGCTGGTGTTCCACGCGGGCGATTATTTCGCCGCACAGGGCGTGGACGTCCCGTCGCCGCGCTTCGTCGATCGCGTCGTATTGCGCTTCGGCATTGCCGAGCCTTCCCAGCATTACCACGTGCCCCTTCTGGTATCGCCGTGGAGCTTTTCCACGTATCGCGGCAGCTGAAACGCGAGCGTGAACGTCAGGCAGTTGAGGAGAACATAAGATGGAAGCGTTTATTACCGACTGGGTCAATCTGTTGCTGCGCTGGCTGCATGTGGTCGCAGCGATCGCGTGGATTGGCGAGTCGTTCTATTTCGTGATGCTGGATAACGGTCTGAAGCCGCCCAAGGCGGCCGAGGATAAGCAAAAAGGCGTATTCGGCGAGATGTGGTCGGTACACGGTGGCGGTTTCTACCACGCCCAGAAGTATCTGAACTCGCCGCCGCAGATGCCGGAAGACCTGCACTGGTCGAAGTGGAAGTCGTACACCACGTGGCTCTCGGGCTTTGCCCTGTTCTGCGTGCTGTATCTGCTGCAACCGCAAACGTATCTGATCGACAAGAACGTGATGGATCTGCAACCGGGCCAGGCCGTGGGCCTCGCGGTGGCTTTCCTGATCGGCGGCTGGTTCGTCTATGACTTCCTTTGCCGCATCCTCGGCAAGAACGAGCGTGTGCTGGGCATCGGTGTTGCCCTGTTCGTGGTCGCCGCGACGTATGCCACGACGCACATCTTCGCCGGTCGCGCCGCGTTCCTGATCGTCGGCGCCATGATGGCCACGTCGATGTCGGCCAACGTGTTCTTCTGGATCATCCCGGGACAGCGCAAGAGCGTCGACGCCCTGTCGAAGGGCGAAGTCCCGAACCCGATCTGGGGCAAGCTGGGCAAGCAGCGTTCGGTGCACAACACGTATTTCACGCTGCCGGTCGTGTTCATCATGATCAGCAACCACTATGCGTTCACGTACAGCAATCCGTACAACTGGGTGATCCTCACGATCATCATGGCCGCAGGTGCGATGATTCGTCAGTTCTTCGTGCTGCGTCATTCGGGCAAGAACCTGTACGCGCTGCCTGTGGCGGGCGCTGCACTCCTCGCTGGCGTGGCCGTGTTCGCGGCACCGCGCCCCACCCCGGCACCGGCCGCAGGTGCGCATGGCGAAGCTGCCGCCCCGGCCGTGAAGCTCTCGGAGATCCAGCCGATCCTGACGCAACGCTGCGCCACCTGCCACTCGGCGAAGCCGACGATGATGGGCAGCGCGCCGGCAGGCGTGATGCTCGACACGCCCGCCGAAATCTCGCAGAACGCGCAACGCATTTATCAACAAGCCGTGGCGCTCAAGTCGATGCCGCTGGGAAATGTGACCCAGATGACCGACGACGAACGTCAGAAAATCGCCGCGTGGTTCAACGGCGGCGCACAACAATAACGGCGACGAAAGACTTTCTTGCTGGACCCATGTTGGGGCGCTTCGGCGCCCCTTTTTTTATGGCGCGATGACGGTGCCATTGTCCTTTCCCATCGTGGGATAGCGCTATCTACTCACCGTAAAATCAATCGATTGGGAACTTCGCCATCGTTCGGCAGGTCTGTACTACGCGCCCGGCAGTCCGGGCGTAACGTTGTTCCGAAGGCAGCATCCGCTCAACCTTCCCATGACGTTCAACACTGGCGCGATGCCTCTCAGGGCAGGCGTGTCACGCAAACCATCATGAATTTCCTGCTTTTCTCCGCTTCCCGGCAAGGCGTTGTCTGGGTGCATCTGCACCAGGCGATGTTCCCGCCGTCCGATCTGTCTGCCTGACGACGTCTCTCGCGCACTGAAGTATCGATGCTGCGCGTGATGTGTCGGGCGGGACGGGTGCGCCATCGCTTGCGCGCGCCCGGTCGATCTCCCATCTCGAAGTCTTCGATGTGCAAGCCACGGTGAGCTGCGTCCCGACACGACGCGGCGATGTGTCATCGGGGGGGACCATGTCTCATTCCAATTTCTGTCAATCCGCGCAGGGCGCCAGGACGTCGCTGCTCAAACAATTCGCTTCACTCGCGATCCCGACCATTCTGTCTGGCTGGGTGTACACGGTCTACACGCTGATCGACGGGATCTTTATCGGCCGATACGTCGGCGAACAAGCGCTCGCCGCACTGAATCTTGTGGTGCCGCTGTTGTATGTGCCTTACGCCTTCAGTGTGATGACGGGCGTGGGCGGCGCCACGCTCATTGCGCGTCTGCTGGGCGAGGGGCGGGAGGCCGAAGCGCGTCGCGCGTTCTCGCAAGTGCTGTGGGTGATGCTCGCCTTCGGTATCACGATGAGTGCTGCGGTGCTGGGTTTCCGTCATGAGATCGCTGCCGCGCTCGGCGCCGAGGGGCCCATCGCGCAAGACGTGGTGGCGTATCTGTCGGGCTGGGGCTGGTTCGTGCTGTTCGCCAATGGTCTGTACGCGATGGAACTGTTCCTTCGCGTGGAAGGCGCACCGGCCGCGCGTTTCGGTCTGTATGCGATGTTCATGGGGGCGCTCGCCAACGTCGCGCTGGACTATTGGTTCATCGCCGTCAGAGGCATGGGCATGTATGGGGCGTCGCTGGCGACGGGCTTGTCGATGCTGGTCTCGAGCAGCGTGATGCTCGGCTACCACTTCGTGCTCGCCAAACAGGTCGTGCCCGCGTGGCGTGCGTTCGGGAAGGGCGAAACCCATGTCTGGCGCGCGATGTATAACGGCGCTTCGGAGTTTCTGGGCGCGATCGCGCCTGCGGTGACGGTGTTCGCTTTCAACCGTGTGATTCTGTCGAACTTCGGCGAGACGGGACTGGCCGCCTACGCCATTCTGGAATACATGACGCTGGGCGCAACGGTCACGATGGTGGCGCTCGTACAGAGCATGCAGCCGATGATCAGCTTCTATCGCGGCGCGCGCGATCTGAACGCGTTACGTGAGTCGTTCCGGCTGGGTGTGATTGCCGTGACGGGATTTTCGGTGCTGGTCGCGCTCGCCATGGCGACGCTCGCTCGTCCGCTCACGTTCCTGTTCCTGCCGGCGGGCATGCAGGCATGGTCGATTCTCGAGCACGCGGTACTCTGGTACGCGCTGGCCTTTCTGCCGGCGGCCGGCAATCTGATCGTGGCAGGTTTTCTGACGGCAGTGGAAGCACCGGGCCCGTCGGCTGCCATCGCGACCTTGCGAAGCTGGGTGCTGTTGCTGGGCATTCTTTGGTGGCTCAACGTGTGGTTGGGTGGCACGGCCATCTGGTACACGTTGTTGATCACGGAAGTGCTGACGCTGGCCATCAGCGCCTGGCTGTATTGGCGCAGTCATCGCAGAGAAGGATTGCTACTGGCACCGGCATCGTCTTGCTGAGGTATCAGTTCAACGCAAAACGGCGTGGCCTTCGGGTCACGCCGTTTTTTTATGTCCGCACCGCGCAGGCTCAGCTCGGCATCTTCAACGAGAAGGTTTGCGCAAGCGATTGCACGCTGGACGCATCGTCGGCACCAGGTGCGCCCTCAGGGGGCGTGGCACGCGGCGGCGGCAAGGCGGACACGCCGACGTCGACGGCGGCCCACTGGGGCTCCGGCAGTTCGTCGAACACCTGACGCAAACGCGAGCCCCAGGTGTCGTGAATCATCTTGTAATACACGTTCTCGTCGTCGAGCGACGCAAAGCGCGTCACGCGCAGACTGTCTTCTTCATAGACGAGCAGATCGAGCGGCAGCCCTACCGACACATTGGAGCGCAGGGTGGAATCCATGGAGATGAGTGCGCACTTGGCGCCATCGTCCAGCGACGTGGCCGGCGTGACGAGCCGGTCGATGATGGGCTTGCCGTATTTGGACTCGCCGATCTGAAAATACGGGTTGACGGACGACGCTTCGATGAAATTACCCGCCGAGTACAGTTGGAACAGACGGCTCGGTGCGCCGGCGATTTGTCCGCCCAGCAGGAAGCTGCAATTGAAGTCGACGCCGAAGGCTTCGAGTGCTTTGGCGTCGCGGGCATAGACATCGCGAATCGCCTGTCCGACGACGCGAGCCACGTCGCTCATGGATTTGGCGGTCCACAGGGTGTCGGCATCGGTTTCGCGTGCCTCGACCAGATGCTGCCGCACTGCCTGCGTGAGCGCGAGGTTACCGGCCGAGAGCAATACGAGCACGCGCTCGCCGGGACGTTCGAACACGAGCATCTTGCGAAAGGTGCTCACATGATCGACGCCCGCATTGGTACGAGTGTCGGAGAGAAATACGAGCCCGGCATCGAGCTTCATGGCCACGCAATACGTCATGTCGTTCCTGTCTTGCCGTGCGGGGTACTCCACCCCGTCACGCGAAAAAGCTACTGTTGTTGATCGAGCGGCACGGTATCGACGCTCACCGATACGTGCAGCGCTTCGGTCGCCCCGCCGCTGCGCATGCCTCTGACCGGTGCCGCCGACTCGTAATCGCGGCCCACGGCCAGCCGGCAATAGTTGCCACTGGCAAAGCAGGCATGGGTGACGTCGATACTGACCCACCCTGCCCCGTCGACCCATACGTCGACCCATGCGTGGCTGGCCGCATGCGGCACGTCGCCCGGATCGATGTACCCGCTGACGTATCTCGCCGGCACGCCCCGCGCCCGACAGACGGCGAGCATGAGGTGTGCATGGTCCTGGCACACGCCCCGCCCGAGCGCCAACGCCTGTGCGGCGGTACTGGTCACGGCGGTGATACCGGATTCGTAGTCGACCTTGCCACAGATGGTCGCGGCGAGCGCCAGCAGTTCGTCTGGCGTTGTCACCCCGGCGTCGCCTGCAAGGGCATCGATGGCATCGTTGCGCGCGGTAAGCGGTGTCGGGCTGGCGAAGGATAACACTGGTACGGCATGGCTCATCTCGCCGAGCTTGCCATCGATCAGCGGCGTGGTTTCGACTTCGCCTTCGGCAAGCAGGTGGATTTCGCTATGCGGCTGGTGCAACACCAGCGTATGCATGTCGTTACCGAAGGCGTCGCGCGCGGCGGTGAGCTTGCCGGGCGCGCTCAGCCGCCAATGCACGATGCGCTGCACTTCGGACCCCACGGGCGTGAGCCGAAGCTGCTGGATGGTGTAACGCACCGGCGTGTCGTATCGGTAGGTCGTCTCGTGGCGGATGATCAGGCGCATGGCATCAGGCGGCAAGCGGAATCAGGAATGTCTGGCTGATTTTGTTGCCGAGCACGGACACTCGCTCGAGGAACTCGGTCAGGACGGGGTGCAGCCCTTGCTGCTGGACCTGCTGGATATCGGTGTATTTGAGTTCGGACTGGAGTTTGCCTGCATAGCGCTCGACGTCGCCCGACTGCGCGTTGGACAGTGTGGCGAGGTTTTCGCACACGCCCGTGAGCGAGGCGAGCAACGAGCGCGGCATGTGGGCATTGAGCATGAGCAGTTCGACGACGCGCTCCGGGGTGATGACGTCTCGGTAGACCTTGCGGTAGATCTCGAAGCCGGACACGCTGCGCAACACGGCAGACCAATAGTAAAAATCGGTGGGATGCGAGGCATCGGCCCGGTCGGCACGCACGGCTTCGTGGAAGCGCACGTCGAGGATACGCGCGGTATTATCCGCCCGTTCGAGAAAGAGGCCGAGGCGCGTGAAGTAGAAGGCATCGTCCTGAAACAAGGTGCCGAAGCTCACACCGCGCGAGAGGTGGGAGCGCACTTTGACCCATTCGAACAGGTGCGCCGGATCGCGTTCGAGCAGGTCGATCATGCGCGGAAATTCGAGCCAGGTACTGTTGACGGTTTCCCATAGTTCGGTGGTCAGGGTACCGCGCACGGCACGGGCGTTTTCTCTCGCGGCCGCAAGACAGCAGGCAATACTGGACGGGTTATCGCGGTCACGCACGACGAAGTCGAGCACGTTGGCACGTGTGGCACGCGCATGTTTGCGATTGAAGGCAGGCTCCAGTTCGGAGATGCGCAAGGTGGCGCGCCATCCGCCCTCGTCATCGAAGCCCCCGGCATGCGCACGGGCGGTGTCGGCATCTTCTTCGTCGTCGATGGCATCCTGCGGCAGCAGCAGGTTCTGCAAGTTGACGTCGAGCAGGCGGGCAGTGTTTTCGGCCCGCTCCATGTAGCGAGCCATCCAGAACAGGTGATCGGCGGTACGGCTAAGCATGATCTCTTCTCGCTATGAGGTGTGTCGTATCCGGCTGACGCGGGTTATTTCTCGAGCACCCAGGTGTCTTTCGTTCCCCCGCCCTGCGAGGAGTTGACGACGAGCGACCCTTCGGTCAACGCCACGCGAGTGAGCCCTCCCGGCACCATGGTGACGCCCTTGCCCGACGACAGAACGAACGGCCGCAGGTCGATGTGTCTTGGCGCAACCCCCGCCTCAACGAAGGTGGGACATGCGGACAAGGCGAGCGTGGGCTGCGCGATGTACCCGTCGGGTTTGGCGATGAGGCGCTGGCGAAAGGCTTCGATTTCGGCTTTGGTCGATGCCGGGCCGACGAGCATGCCGTAGCCACCTGCACCATGGACTTCTTTGACGACAAGCTCGCCAAGGTTATCCAGGGTATAGGCAAGATCATCCGCCCGACGGCACTGGTAGGTCGGCACGTTGTTCAGGATGGGCTTCTCGCCGAGGTAGAACTCGATCATGTCGGGCACGAAGGGGTAGATGGACTTGTCGTCCGCAACGCCCGTGCCGATGGCATTGGCGAGGGTGACACGCCCCGCCCGGTAGACGCTCAGCAACCCCGGCACACCCAACGTGGAATCGGCACGGAAGGCCAGCGGGTCAAGGAAGTCGTCGTCGATTCTGCGATAGATGACATCGACGCGCTTGGGGCCGTTGGTGGTTCGCATGAAAACAAGGTTGTCTTCCACGAACAGGTCCTGCCCCTCGACCAGTTCGATACCCATCTGTTGCGCGAGAAAGGCATGCTCGAAGTACGCCGAGTTGTAGATGCCCGGGGTCATCACGACAACCGTTGGATCATCGACCCCCAGCGGCGCCACAGCGCGCAAACTGTCCAACAACAAGTCGGGATAGTGCTCTACCGGTGCAATGCGGTTTCTCGCAAACAACTCGGGGAACAACCGCATCATCATCTTGCGGTTCTCCAACATGTACGACACGCCGGACGGCACCCTCAGGTTGTCCTCCAGCACGTAAAACACGCCGTCATCCCCAGTCCCCGCTCTGACAACGTCCACACCCGCAATGTGTGCGTAGATGTCGCCCGGCACATCCACACCCTGCATTTCCGGGCGGTACTGCGCATTCTTCAACACCTGCTCCGCCGGTATCACTCCCGCACGCAAGATGTCCTGCTCGTGATAAACGTCGTGGATAAAACGGTTCAACGCCTCGACTCGCTGACGCAACCCCGTTTGCAAGGTCTGCCACTCATGCGCCGGGATGATTCTGGGAATCAGATCGAACGGAATCAAACGCTCTGTGCCCGCCTCATTGCCATACACAGCAAACGTGATCCCGACCCGCCGAAACGCCAGATCCGCCTCAGCCCGCTTATGGTGCAAGACATCGTCCGACTGACACTTCAACCAATCGTCAAATCGACGGTAATGCGCCCGCGTCGCACCCGTGATGCTCGCCATCTCGTTATAGCTCTCGACCATACGCTTCTCCGCAGATTGCCGTGTCGAGATCGAGCAATATCCATGCCCGAGCGTTTTTTCACCCTTACCGCACACTTTCGGTGCGCACCTCCTCCGCCCGCACCACGTCGGTGATTTTCAGTATAGGAGTTGGCGCTGTTTCGGGTTTTTTTATGTTTACCCTGCTTTTCTTGCTGTTTTCTTGCTTACCGCTCTACCTTCTACGCCTTTACACCTCCCCCCCAGACGGACCGGGGCCCCTTTCCGCCTCTCAGACATAAACCCAACTCGCTGCAGAAAGGCGCCCCGGTCCGTCTCCCTCCACCTCCTCAGCACTTCTCACCTCAACCCCACTCCCTTCGTTTTCTCTCCCCACCAATGCAAAACGCCGGGCTCATCCCGGCGTTTTCGCTGTCTTGCTGCCTTGTCCTGCTGCCTTGTCCTGCTGCCTTCTCTATGCCGCCTTCTGCGCCGCTTGCGCTGCATCCAACGCCGCCTGCGTCAGCAAATACACGCCCGGCAAATCCTGCTCGTCACAATTGTGACCCTCACCACCCCGATCCACCACTACGAAGTCACTCACTTCATGTAATGCCAACAACGGGTGATGCCATACGCCTCGCGCATAATTCACGCCCTGCCATCCATCCGACACGAACGCCCGCATCCGACTCACATCCAACTCGCCCGCCGGCGCCACCACCACCAGATACGGCGTTGTCTTCAACGGAATGAACGCCTGACTCCCCAACGGATGACGCTCCAGCATCTTCACCTCATACGGCAACTGCCTCGGCTGACCACGGAATACATTTACCAACGTGCGCCCACCCTCCGGGCCCAGATCCACCGTCGCCAGATCGTGAAACCGCTCAGTCGTCCCACCGTTGATCGCGAAATGCTTCGCCCCCGTCAACTCGATCACGTCGCCAAACTCCGCAAACGCCTCCCGCGTCAATCGCTCTATCTTCAACGCCAGACCCGCCATGTCACGCTCCATTTTTTTTCCCTGCCTAGCCCTTCGTCGCCTCTCGCATTCCCCCACTTTCTCCGGGACGCGAGAGGTCTTCTTTTTGCTGAGGTTGCTGACTTCGGTTATGCCTGCTTGTCGCTCAGGCGACCCCACAGACGCAAGCGCGACACGCCGCCGTCCGGGATGATGTTGAAGCGGATGTGCGTGATCGCCCCCAACTTCTGCACTTGCTCTTCAAAGAAGAACTGCTTGTCCATCGCCAACTTCTGTTCGGGCAACAACACCGGCCAGAACATGGACTGGGTGATCAACGATTGCTCCGTGCCGCCCGTCACATAGGCCGCCTGAATAGAGCAACGATCCGGGAAGTTGCCCTTGAAGTGCGCCGTGTCGACTTCGATCTTGCCAATCTCGCCCGGCTGCGCCAACGCAATGATCGCCCAGTCATTCCCCGGCTCACGTCGCCGACGCGTCTCCCAACCATCGCCCATGTTCACGCCACGGCCCGGCATCAGCAGGTTCGACGCCAACCCGAAATGCTGGTTGTTCGCCGCAACGACATAGCCACCGTTTTCCATCGCAATCAGGTCGATCAGCTCGTCGCGCGAGCGTCCCGCCCAATCGCTCTGGGGCAAGCCATACAGACGCAGGCGCGCCAGACCGCCATCGGGGTACAGGTTCACGCGCACATGGGTGACCGGGCGCTGGTTGGCAATCGCATGGTAGTGATGCGAGTTGCCTTGCAGCGTGGTCGAGGCGAGCAGTTCGAACCACTCGGCGCCCTCGCCGGGTGCGCCGTTAGGACTGTAGCAGCCCTCGAGCGAGGCGGCCGGCGGGAAGTTGCCGGTGAAGTGGCTGGTGTCCAGATCGACGCCAAACAACACGCCGGCACGCGCGAGCTTGACCACGCACCAGTCGTAACCGTTCACGCGCTTGCGACGCGTCTCCCAGCCATCCATCCACTTGCCGTTGTCGTCGTACTTGCCGGGGATGAACACGGCCGGCTCGGGGTTGAGCATGCGCTCTTTGGCCGCGAAGAATTCGTCGCTGGCAACGAGCGCCTGCGCTCCCAGACGCGGATCGGCCAGATTGACGTAACGGCGCACGAATTCCGGTGCGTTCGGGTCTTGCGGGACGAGGGCCATGCCAACTCCTGATGATTCGGTGATGTCTAAAACAGGGGAATTCCACGTACAGGTTGAAACGCTTTGGCGGATGTCTCTCTCGATCCGCCCGATCGGCCTGCGCCTTAGTCGCGCACCAGATCTTCCAGACGGAATCCCGCGATACGGAAGATCTGTCGCAGACATTCTTCGATCTCGTCCGCCCGGCTATTCTCCAGCCGCCCGGCAAAGTTCTCGATGATGCTGCTGCGCGTATGGCCACGCACCGCCAGAATGTACGGGAAACCGAACTTGGCCTTGTAGGCATCATTGAGCTCGGTCAAACGCGCAAACTCTTCTGCGGTGCATTGATCAAGCCCCGCGCCCGCCTGCTCGCGAGTGGACTCGGCCGTCAATTCGCCTCGCACCGCCGCCTTGCCCGCCAACTCCGGGTGGGCTCGGATAAGGTCAAGCTGCGGGCCTTCCCCCGCATCGATCACGGCCTGGCACATGGCGTCGTGCAACGCATTGACGGTGGCAAACGGCCGGTCTTCCCAAGCCGCTTCGGCCACCCACGGGGAATGCTCGAAAATGCCGTCGAGCGCGGCAACGAATTCGGCGCGCGGCAGCGCCGACAGCTCGGCAACAGTACGTTGGGTCATAGGCAACGGGGCGTTCATTAACCGCTCTCCTGGAGAACATGGGTGGCGCCCCGCCGCGCTTCTCGCACAGCCCGATGACGCCTGTCGGATTCAATTTCGATACCGGCAAGCTACGCCCCTCCGGACGCAACCGCCTCACTCATTACCTCTGGCTCATGCCGCCACGAACGGATGGCGCTCCTGCCAGTGACGTGCCACGTCGATGCGACGACAGACCCACACGCGATCGTGCTTTTCGATGTGATCGAGGAACCGCTGCAACGCCGCAAAGCGTCCAGGGCGACCCAGCAACCGGCAGTGCATGCCGATCGACAACATCTTCGGCGCTTCGTCGCCCTCGGCGTACAACACGTCGAATGCGTCGCGCAGGTAGTGGAAGAAGTGGTCCGCCGTGTTGAATCCCTGCGGCGCAGCAAAGCGCATGTCGTTGGAATCCAGCGTGTACGGCACAACAAGATGCGGCTTGACCTCGCCACCGCTGGTCTGCACCTGCGTCCAGAACGGCAGGTCGTCACCGTAGTTGTCGGAGTCGTACACGAACCCGCCTTGCTCGACTACCAGACGCCGAGTATTCGGGCTGTCACGTCCGGTGTACCAGCCCAGCGGCGCGCTCCCCGTCATTTCCTTGAAGATCTCGATGGCGATACGCATATGCTCGCGCTCGGTCGCCTCGTCCATGTTCTGGTAATGAATCCAGCGCCAGCCATGGCATGCAATCTCGTGGCCCAATTCCTGAAATGCCGCCGTCACTTCCGGATGGCGCTGCATGGCCATCGCCACACCAAAGACGGTCAGAGGCAGCCCACGACGCTCAAACTCGCGCAAGATGCGCCACACGCCAGCGCGCGACCCATATTCGTAAATGGATTCCATGCTCATGTGACGCGCTTCGTATGCTGCCGCGCCAATGATCTCTGACAGGAACTGCTCTGACGCACGATCACCGTGCAGAACGCAGTTCTCCCCGCCTTCTTCATAGTTCAGAACGAACTGGACGGCGATACGCGCCCGCCCCGGCCAGTCGGCAAACGGTACGTGACGCCCATAACCGATCAGGTCGCGGGGATAATCCTTGGGGCTTGCGATGTTGCTGGCCATGATGTCTTGGCATCCTTCTGATGGCGAAACGATCGAAGAAGTGTAGCCAAATCCCCTCTGCGGAAACATAGCCATACTCAGATATTCAGGCTGCGCCTGGACATATAGTCGTCTCGTCCCTGTCACACGCAGCCGCGTCCGTTAACCACGTCACGTCGCCAGTCCCGGCCTTCGCGCCCCCGTCTCACACAACACCAACTCCACCGAAACACCCGCCAAACAACAGAAACCTCGTCCAATCCACATCAAACTGACAGGCCAATAAAAAAGCACGCCGGGTCGTCGATTCGACCCGGCGTGCTTTCGTTTGCTGCGCTTTGGCGTTTCCCGGCATCGCTGCCCGGCGTCACGCTCCCATATAGGGATATCCCGTAAGCGTCAGGGTGATCTCGGCGCCAGACGCCTGCAATCGGGCCTGCCCACCGACCGGCAACGTCAGTTTGTCGGGACAATGGCCGAACGGCATGTCGGTGACGATCGGAATCCCGACGACCTTGCGCACGCTCTCGATCATGGTCGGCATGTCGTACCCATTGTCGTAGTCGGTCACCCGGTACTGCGAGAAATCGCCCAGCACCAGCGCCTTTTGCCGCGCCAGGATGCCGGATTGATGCAACTGGTACAGCATTCGTTCGACCCGGTATGGCGGCTCGTTCACATCCTCGACGAACAACACGCCACCTTCGATCTGGGGCAGATACCGCGTGCCGATCAGGCTGCATACCATCGCCAGATTGCCACCCCAGAGCGTCCCGGCGACGTCGATGTCGCCGCTCGCACCATCGGCCTGCCACTGCGCGACATGACTGGGCGATTGCAACAC
Source organism: Pandoraea fibrosis (assembly GCF_000807775.2). Taxonomy (NCBI): domain Bacteria; kingdom Pseudomonadati; phylum Pseudomonadota; class Betaproteobacteria; order Burkholderiales; family Burkholderiaceae; genus Pandoraea; species Pandoraea fibrosis. Next base: position 3,742,532 of record NZ_CP047385.1, read on the forward strand.
GGATTGAAACTGTGTGACGGTGAAGTCGCTCAGCGTCTCGGCGCCAAAGTCGGCCAGCAACATCGGCCCGGCGAATGTCGTGAGATGGGCTTGCGCCAGGAGGGCGAGTTGCACCGCAGTGAAGTCGCTGTGGCCGATCATTGCGACCGGTGCCCCCGAGAGCCGGCGATGCAGCCCCTCGTAGTCAAGATGATCGAGCAGATGCACCGCGCCATACCCGCCACGAACGGCGAGCACGACCTCAGGCACCGGATGGTCTCGTTGCGCCAATTGATTGATCTCGGCTACACGCTCGGCGTCGGTGCCCGCAAAACGCAAATGCCGGCGCGCCAGCGCTTCCCGGTTGCCAACGCGGTAGCCAAGCCGCTCCAGCGTTTCAATGCCACGCGTGGCAACGTCGGCATCGGGTGCATAGCCGGACGGGGCAATCAATTCGAGATGCTTGGTCGTCAATTGGAAGATCCCGGGGTTTGGATGGGGGGCTCGTCAGCCGCCTCGGCAGCCGCCGACAAACGCCGCGCTTTCGCTGCGGCACGCCGTTCGCTGAAGAAGGTCTGGAGAATGCCGACACACTCGTCGCGCATGACACCGCCGATGACTTCGGCATGATGGTTGAGGCGCGGTTCCGCAAACAGGTCGACCACGCTGCCGCAAGCGCCCGTCTTGGGATCCATCGCGCCATACACCACTCGCTTGATCCGCGCATGCATGATGGCGCCAGCGCACATGACACACGGCTCGAGCGTGACGTACAACTCGCACTCGGGCAGACGATAGTTGCCCAACGCCTGCGCCGCCGCTCGCAGCGCCTGCATCTCCGCATGGGCAGACGGATCGTGGCCGCCCACCGGACAGTTATGCCCGACAGCCACCACCTGTCCGTCGCAAACCACTACGGCACCGACCGGCACCTCTCCCTGCGCCATCGCGGCGCGGGCCTGCTGGAGCGCCAGGCCCATGTAGGTCTCGTCGGTCGCGGGTAAATCTCGATTCATGAAACGTTGACGAAAAGCCGCCGCGCGTCGTCCGTCCCTCCGGACTCACCACGCACAGCGCAATTGGCCGCTATCGGCAATGCGCTATTCTCGCACAGCCCCTTGCTGCCGCCCTATCCGCCACGCGCGCCAGATCCGTCATCTCCCGCCGCCACCGGTACGCACTCTCTTTCACGCCATCGCGGCGTTCGGCGCGCTACGCTTGCGATACAGCACCAGTGTCGCAATCAAGCCGCACACCGCAGCAAAGGTCATCCACCAGCCAGGCGCCGCCTTGTTGCCCGTCACCCCAATAAGCGCCGTCGCCACCGCCGGGGTGAACCCGCCGAATAACGCCGTCGCCAAACTATAGGCCAGCGAGAATCCTGCCGTGCGTACCTCTACCGGCATGATCTCGGTCAGTGCCACCACCATCGCACCGTTATAGCTCGCATATAGGAACGATAGCCACAACTCGACGATCAGCATCTTGTTGAAGGTCGGATCGACAACGAGCCACGCCATCGTGGGATACGCCGTCAGAATGGTCAGCACGGTAAACACGATCAACAACGGACGCCGCCCGATGCGATCGGACAACGCCCCCATCACCGGCAACCAGATGAAGTTGGACACCCCGACACAGAAGGTGACGACCAACGCATCGGTCGTCGACAGCTTGAGTACCGACTTGCCGAACGTCGGCGTGTAGACGGTGATCAGGTAGAACGACACCGTGGTCATGGCCACCAGCATCGTGCCGGCCACGACCAGTCCCCAGTTCTGCACGATGGAGCGAAAAATCTCCCCTGTGCTCGGACGATGCTTGCGCGCCAGAAATGCCTCGGTTTCCTGCAACGAACGACGAATGACGAACAACACCGGCACGATCAGGCAACCGATGAAGAACGGCACACGCCAGCCCCAATCGGCCACCTGCCCCGGCGTGAGCCATTTATTGAGCAGGTATCCCAGCAGCGCCGCCACGATAATGGCGACCTGCTGGCTCGCCGACTGCCAGCTCACGTAGAAGCCTTTGCGACCCGGGGTCGCCATCTCCGACAGATAGACGGACACCCCACCCAGCTCGACACCCGCCGAGAACCCCTGCAACAGCCGGCCGATGAGCACGAGCAACGGCGCCATATACCCGATGGTCGCAAAACCCGGCACGAACGCGATGAGAATCGTGCCCATCGCCATGATCGACAGCGTGACGATCAATCCCCGGCGCCGCCCGATCCGGTCGACGTAAGCCCCCAGAATGATGGCGCCCAACGGGCGCATCAGGAAGCCCGCGCCAAAGGTCATGAAGGTGAGCATCAGCGACGCAAATTCGTCGCCCGACGGGAAGAACGTCGCGGAGATGTAAGTGGCGTAAAAGCCAAACAGGAAGAAGTCGAACATCTCCATGAAATTGCCACTCGTGACGCGAATCACGGTGGCAACTTTCGATGGAGAGGCATGCGAAACCGACGCAGGGCTGACGGGGCTGGTAGCCATGATGTTCACCTCACCGGACATGATGTCGGTCAAGATAGCACTTGATTCGACGCCCGGACACCATGTTTCGCCCTTTGGTGGGAACCCCTCCGCCAGGCCCGTGTTACCGCATATTTCAGTCCCAGGCCGGCGCGAGCGACGCCGGATTGGCCTGACGCTCGTTGCGATCGAGCGTGGCGATCTGCATCATGTCCTCGTCACTCAGACGCAAATCGCGCGCCTTCATGTTGCTGGCCAGATTCTCACGCTTGGTCGACGACGGAATGACGGCGTACCCCAATTGCATCGCCCACGCGAGCGCCACTTGCGCGGTGGTCGCCCCATGCTTCGCAGCAATTTTCACCAGCACCGGATCGTTCAGCACTTTGCCATACGCCAGCGTCATGTACGAGGTAATGGGCACGCCCTGCGAACGGGCGAACTCCGCCAGCTTGCGGTTTTGCAGATAGGGGCTCAGCTCGATCTGGTTGGTCGCCAGCTCCCCCGGCCCCACGATGCCGATGGCCTGCTGAAGCAGTGCGATGGTGAAGTTGGACACGCCAATGGCACGCGTGAGCCCCTGCTCTCGCGCCTCACGCAGCGCCCCCAGATATTCCTCCATCGACACCGCGTTCGCGGGCGACGGCCAGTGAATCAACGTGAGATCGACGCGATCAGTGCCGAGCTTCGACAGACTGTCTTTCAGACTCGGAATCAGCTTGTCGTGGGAAAAGTTGTCGACCCAGATCTTGGTTGTGAGATACAGGTCGTCGCGCTTGACGTTCGATGCGGCGAGCGCGCGACCAATGTCGGCCTCGTTCTCGTAGATCTGCGCCGTGTCGATGGCGCGGTAACCCAGCGCCAGCGCATTGGTGACGGTGTCGAATACGGTTTGGCCCTTGAGGCGGAACGTACCGAGGCCGAAAGCGGGAAGACTCATGAATGCAACTCCTGTCGAAAACGTCATGCCATCACAATCAACGTTGGTTGAACGGCTTGACCGAAGACCACAGTGTCTCGGATTCCCACTCACGCCAGAAGTCCCCGCAGGTGCACAAGATTCGTGCTTGCGGTTCACAAATAAAATCGACTTAGGTGGTTGCTCTCTGCAATCCGGACAACGACTCAGAGGGCGGCACGAGAAAGGAAGCTGACGTCGTCCCGCGCCATCGCCTTGATTTCGTTACGTGTTGTGAGAATGTGCGCCTCGAGCATCGATACCACCGCCGTCACGTCACGCCGCCGGCATGCCGCCAGAATCTCGTAGTGATCATGCTGCGGCTTTTCCTTGCCGGTGGCCTGCGACATCGCCAGATGCGAATATCGATCGGTATTCAGACAATACTCTTCGATCAACATCCGCAAGCGCCGGTTATTGGCGGGCGCCGACAGTGCCAAATGGAATCGACGATTGTATTCAGCCCATTCCGACACGACTTCGGATGCCGAGTAGTCAGCGAGGATCTGCTCCATGACCTGAAAGTCGCGCTCCGCCATGTTGGGCACGGCCAGTTTGGCAGCGTGGCATTCGAGCGCCACACGAATGTCGAGCAACTCGCACAACTGCTCGAGATTCATGCTCGCGACTGTCGCTCCCCGATTCAAGTGGTGCGTGACCAATCCCTCTGCTTCTAACTGCCGCAATGCTTCGCGCACCGGGACTCGGCTCGCGTTGAAGCGCTCAGCCAGCGCTTCCTGACGCAATTGATACCCACCCGGGAGCACACCACTCAAGATCTCGTCTCGAAGGGCGTCGCGGATGGCCTGATGTAGGGCTTGGGGTCCTGAGCTTCGCATGGCGCGATTAGAGCATATTTTTGACTCATATTGCGATTCTGGATCCAATCGTCTAACATTGGATCCAATATATTATATTGGATCCAAAAACGGATATCTTCCGTCATTTCTGGATTCGCTTCGCCAGGGGACACGGTGGGCGCAACGGCGGGGGCCGATGCACTCACTCGCCAGAGCACCACCGCGATCGGAGACTCACTCACGGTCACGGGTCGCGCACTTCTTTCTCGCAGGCTCAACTGACTTTTTCGGGGGAAATCAATGTCTTTCAAACTTAGCAAGTGGATTGTGCCGGCCACCATGGCCCTGATGGCCAGCGCGTGGGCACATGCTGCCGACGACGTCGTGCAGATGGGGGCGGTGCTCTCTCTGACGGGTGCGAACGCCACGGTGGGAGAAGACGTGCGCCGCGCCGTCGCGCTCGCTGTCGAAAAGGTGAACGCGCAAGGGGGCGTCATGGGCAAGAAGTTCGACGTCATCGTCGAAGACTCCGGCGGCAACGCCACGACCGCGCTCAACGCGGCGCGCAAGCTCTCCACCGTCGACAAGGTGCCCGTCGTGATCGGCGAGTATTCATCGGGGATTACGCTGCCGATGGCGCAGTACCTCGTGAAGGAAGGCGTCACGCATATCAACATCGCCAGCACAAGCGTGAAGGTGAAGGACCTGGGTGCCACGTCGTTCAACCTCATCGGTCTGGAAAACCTGGGTAACAAGTTCTCTGCCGCCGACGCCTGGGCGCTTGGTTACCGCAATGTCGCGCTGATCGCACCGAACAATGCTTACGGCCAGGGTGTGGCCCACGGCTTCCGCGAGGAATTCGAGAAACTCGGTGGCAAGGTCGCCACGGAACTTCTCTATACGGCGGGTCAGTCCACCTATCGTCGCGAGCTTCAGCAAGCGTCGCGCAGCAATCCGGACGCGTACATCTACACCGCCTACGGCCAGGAATCGGCTGTGCTCAACCGCGAGGCGTTTGAACTCGGCCTGCGTCAGAAACCCTGGTACGCCATTCTGCTGTCGATGAGTCTGTCGGACACGCCGGCGAACATCGCCAACGGCCAACTGGGCATGGAAGTCGGCTCGGTGCAGGGCGCGAACGGCAAGGCCTATGTCGACGCCTTCCAGGCAAAGTATGGCCAGGCGCCGAAGACCTCATACACCGGCTATGCGTATGACGCGGTGTTGCTGACCGCCGCTGCGATCAACAAGGCGAAGTCGACGCAACCCGCCGCCGTACAGGCCGCGCTCAAGGAAGTCGGCAAGAATTTCGCAGGCGTGACGGGCCCGATCACGTTCGACGCGGATCGTCAGCGCATCGACCCGCCCTACGCGAAGCTCAAGTACGACGGCAAGGTGGTGCCGCGCTAATCGTCGTCATGCGTTGGCGCGCATCGGCAACACCTTCGCGAGGTCTTGCCGATGCCGCGACCGGCGGCTGTGCCCTCACTGGCACCTCACCGTGCCAACGCTCTACCGCGGATGACTTCCATGCTCCAACTTCTCGTTGATACGCTGTTGCGCGCGTCCGACCTGGCTTTGGTGGCCCTCGGGCTATCCATGGTCTACGGACTCGTCAAATTCCCCAACATCGCCCATGTGCAATACGCCATGGTCGGCGCTTACGTCACTTACGCGATGTTCGCCGTGCGCATCCCGCTCGTCGCTGCGCTGGCCATCGCCGCGCTCGCGACCGGCATCCTCACGCTGACCATGCATCTCCTCGTGTTTCGCCGCCTCCTGCGTGGCGGACCCGCGATCGCCATGATCGGCTCGCTCGCCGTCTCCATGCTGGCCATTGCGTGCTGCCAGGGTTTTGCCGGTTCGTTTCCGAAGATGTTCAATCTGCCGCTGACACCACCGATGGTGCTCGGCGATGCGCGTATCACGGACATTCAGCTCTACTCGGTCGCGACCACGATTGCGCTGCTCGTGGTATTCGCCCTGGTGCTCTTCTACACCCGTGCCGGACGCGCCATGCGCGCCCTCGCTACCAACCCCGCGCTGGCGGCCGCGTCAGGTCTCAATGCCGAGTGGATCACCCGCGGTGTGACGTTCGCATCGGGGGCAATCGCCGGACTCGGCGGCGGACTGCTCGCCCTGTCGGCCGGCGCCCATGTGCAACTCGGTAACGACATGCTGCTGCCCGTGTTTGCCGCCGCCATTCTGGGGGGACTGGGCAATCCGCTCGGCGCCGTGTCCGGCGCGGTTCTGATCGCACTCACGGAAACGCTGGTCACCAACCTGAACTTCGGGCCGATGCTGGGTCGAGCCGTCGCCTTCCTGCCGGTCGGCTACATCAACGCCGGGGCGTTCCTGATCCTGCTGCTGGCATTGCTCTTCAAGCCTTATGGGCTGTTTGATCGCGAGGTACGCCGTGTTTGAGTTCATCGTCGCCACCCTCACAGTGGCGGGTATCTACGGCATCATGGCCCTCGGCCTGAATTTGCAGGCGGGTTACGCGGGACTGCTCAATTTCGGACACATCGCGTTCGCCGGGCTGGGCGCCTACGCCACCGGCATCACCATGCAAGCAGGCGGCTCGCCGCTCACCGGCATGGCCATCGGTGTGGTGCTGGCGGTCGCTCTCGGCGCCGGCATCGCCCGCCTGGGACGCCAGCTCGGCGCCGACTACTGGGGCATTGCCACACTGGCCGTGGCGGAAATTCTGCGCACCATTGCCACCAACGAGGGATGGCTGACCGGCGGCGCAAACGGCATCAGCCCGATCCCGATGCTTTTCGACACCCTGCCCCGTCCCTACGACACGCTGGCGTTTCTCGCACTCGTCCTTGGCGTGATGCTGGCCTTTACCTGGTTGACGAAACGACTGGCCGACGGCCGCTTCGGTCGCGCGTTGCGCGTCATGCGAGAAGAGCCGAAGCTCGCGGCCTGCTTCGGCTACAACCTTCGCTCGCTCAAATCGCGTGCCGTCATGACCAGCGCCGCCGTGACCGCTGTGGCCGGTTCGCTTTACGCGCACTACATGAGCTTCACCGGACCGGACTATCTGCTGTCCTCGGAGACATTTGCGCTCTGGACCATTCTGATGATCGGCGGCATCGGCAACGTGTGGGGCGTGCTCGTCGGCACGGCCGTTGTGCAAGGGGCATACACGCTGGTGCCGTTCGCCAAGGACTATCTTCATTTCAGCTCGGACAGTGCTGGCGCGCTACGTCTGGGCGTGATCGGCCTGATTCTGCTGGCATGCCTGATGTGGCGTAGCGAAGGCCTTGTTCCGGAAAAACTGAGGAAGATGTCATGACACACCCCATCAAGCCTTTGTTGGAAGTTCGCTCGGTCGCCAAGGCGTTTGGTGGCAACAAGGTGCTGCAAGACGTCACCTTCGAGGTGATGCCCGGAGAGATTGTCGGCCTGCTCGGGCCGAACGGTTCGGGCAAGAGCACACTCCTGAATACGATCACCGGCTTCGAAAGTCTCGACGCGGGCAGCATCTCGCTCGATGCCTATCGCATCGACACGTTGCGAGCAGATCGAATCGTGGCGCAAGGCGTCGCGCGCACGTTCCAGCTCCCGTCAATGCCGGCCCGGATGTCGGTGATGGAAGTGGCAATGGCCGCCGCCACCGCGCATCACGGTGTGTTCGCTACGTTGCTCGGCACGCGAAGCGCGCGTGAGGCGGAGGCCGCCGCCCACGCCAAGGCCACCGCGCTACTCGACGAACTGCTGCTCACGCCGGTGAGGGACTTGCCGGCCAGTGCGCTGTCGGGAGGACAGAAGAAGTTGCTCGGCATTGTTTGCGCGCTGATGGGATCTCCCCGGATGGTCATGCTCGACGAACCCACCGCAGGGGTACACCCGAATCTGCGACGCGACATCGTGATGGCGCTAAAACGTCTGAACGCCCAGGGCATGACGCTTGTGGTGGTGGAACACGACATGCACTTCATCCGGGAGTTGTGTTCGCGCTGCATCGTGCTCGACCGGGGGCACATCGTCGCCAGTTGTCATCCGGACGAGCTTTCGTCCAACGAACGGGTATTGGAGGCGTATCTCGGCGGCGGAGCCAATACCGCGACGCCGAATGCGCGAATCAGGGAAACGGAGTCTGCATGATTCAGATCGACAACGTCGTGGCGGGATACACCGCCGAGGTCGACATTCTCAAGGGGATGACACTGCATGCTGCGTCGCGTGAAATCGTCACGCTCCTCGGACCGAATGGCTGCGGCAAGTCCACGCTGCTCAAGACCATCGCCGGGTTCGTCCTGCCGCGTGAAGGTCGCATTCTGCTCGAAGACGCGGATGTGTCGCAGGTTCCGGTACATCGGAAGATTCGTCAGTGTGGCGTGGGGTTCGTGCCGCAGACTGACAATGTCTTCGGCACGCTCACGATTCGCGAGAACCTGCAGGTCGGTGGTCACTATCTGAACGAGCGGGCGTGTGCACAACGTATCGACGAACTTTGTGCGCTATATCCGGTGCTCGACCGAAAGCGAAATGCGCCTGCGGCCTCGATGTCGGGCGGCGAGCGGCAAATTCTCGCGCTCGCGCGGGCATTGATGCCCCGCCCGCGCCTGCTCCTGCTCGACGAGCCGTCTGCCGGCCTGTCGCCGAAGGTATTGCATGAGGTGTTTGACGCTATCGTGCGTGTACGCGATCAGGAGAAAGTGACGATTCTGATGGTCGAGCAGAATGCGATGGAGGCGCTCCGCATCTCGGATCGTGCCTATGTCCTGTCGATGGGCACCGTCGCATTGACCGGCGCCGCCGATGCGCTGCTCAAGGATGAGCAGGTTCGGGAGTTGTATCTGGGCGGACGAGCGGCGTAGCCGGCTATCGCCGCCCCATCGGCTTCACGGCGCGCAAGTGGTGCGCGCCGTGACCGCGACGAACCCGCTTCGGGTTCACCTACCGGCTGACTGCCCGGCTTACTTCCCCGCTCGCGCCTCCGCCAGCGCGATCGTCAGATGGGCCACCTTCTTCTTGAGCGCGTCTCGCTCGGCTGTCATGGCCTTGAGTTCTTTCGACAGACGCGTCAATTCGTCGGACGGATCGGCGCTGGTATCCCACGGCGGGGTCCCGTCATCGTCGTCTTCAACGATCTCTTCGTCCTTCTTCTTGCGCGGCTTGACCGGACGCGCCTCACGCACCTGACGCGCCAGTTCGCGCAACTCCTGCTTGCCCGCGACCACCGCCGCCACTTGGGCCGCCGCGGGCAAGGTCGAGACGGCCGCCGCCGCATTGATCGAGACTTCGCCGCGCTTGAGCGCGTCGACCAGCTCCGGTGCCGCCGCGTTGTGGATCTGCTCGATCTGCCCCAGCGTATTGCTCGACAGACGTGCTGCGCGCGCCAGCGCGGCACGCGTGAGTGCCATCGTGTGTGCCGGAATCGATGTCTTGCCGGAGGCCTGTTCACCACCATCGCTCGCCGTCTCGGCTTGCGCTGCCTGCGCCGGTGCGGCAACGGGTGCGCCGCTGCGCGCTTCGAGAATCGTTTTCTTGCGCAACGCCAGCACACCGCGCTGATAATCGGACACGCTGCGTCGGCCGAGATGGTTGTCGATCATCCACAGACGCACGTCGTCCATCGACTTGAAAGACGGATTCTGGACGGTTCGGAATTCGATGCTGTGCTTACGACAGATCTCGTAACGGTTGTGGCCATCGACCAGCACATCGCCCCACAGGACAAGCGCGTCGCGGCAACCTTCGGCAAGCAGGCTCTGCTCGAGCGCCGCATATTCATCAGGCGTCAACGGATCGATGTACGCCTTGAGTTCTTCATTAATCTGGACTGTCATGGATTTCTGTCACGATACCGCCGCACCCGTGGCCGCAGTGCGTCGGCAAGGAAAAACGTTGCAGGCCGCATTATCGCCTGTCCGACCCGCATTGACGAAACGCCTTGCCCTCAGGACAACACGCCGTGATCGGTCAGAAACGCCTGAATGCGCGCCAGACGCGCCACCGGGTCCGCGATGCCCAGCAGGGTCTCCTTCTCGTGCGCCGGCAGTGGCAACAACTCGGCCCACCGATCGGCGACCCATCCGCACTCGTCGAGCCGGTAAGGCGGCGCCAGCGGTAACTTCGCCGCACGCGCCGGATCACGCTGGAGCCCGGCGATCAACTTGCCCAACGTATCGGCGCTGATCTGAAGTGTATCGGGAATGGCGACATTGACATCGTCCGGCAGCATTTCCGCCTCGCCCGTCCACACCCCGTATTTCCCCAACTCGACGGACGAGAGGCGGAACTTGGTCGTGCCGCGACAGACGATTTCGAGCAGCGACGGCATGGTCGCTCGCCAGTCGTCGATGCGTGCCATTGTGCCGATCATGGCGGGTTCTTCGACACTATCGGGCAAACGCACCTCGCTGCCCTGTCGCAAGACGACGACACCGAACTCTGTGCCGTCGGCGAGGCTTCGCTTGATCAGGTCGAGATAGCGCACCTCGAAGATGCGCAGATGCAATACCCCGGCGGGAAACAGGGCATTGCCGAGTGGGAAGAGTGGGATCTGGGCCATGCCGTATGATGACACGAAGTCACACGCGACAAGTCCCCATGTCCGGCCACGCGGTCGCCTCCTGAGCGAACCGGTCGATCAGAAAATCGAGCAGCGCGCGCACGCGCGGCACCATGTATCGCGTGCGGTGCCGCACTGCGTAGACCCCCGGCTCTTTGGCGATGTAATCCGACAGCAGAATCTTCAGACGCCCTGCCCGCACATCGTCGGCCGCGTCCCACAACGTCTTGCGAACGATCCCCCGGCCGTCCAGCGCCCATCGGCGCGCCAGCGTCCCGTCGTTCGTCTCCCACGCCTGCGCCATCGGCACGGTGAATTGCCACGCCGCTTCGCCTTTGCGGAAGTGAAACTCGTTGAGCGGTCCCGACGCCGTCACCAGCACGATGAACTGATGCGCCGAGAGGGCTTCCGGGTTCGACGGCTCCCCATGCTGAGCGAGATACTCCGGCGATGCGCACAACACCCGGCACATGGGCGCCAGTCGCCGCGCCACGAGCGTGCCGTCGTCCGGCTCGCTGAAACGAATCGCCAGATCGACGTCGTCCTGCACGAGGTTGGAGAGCGAGTCGGTCAACGTCAACGAGAGCCGCACGTCCGGGTACCGCGACGTAAATTCATCGAGCCACGGCGAGAGTTTGTGCAGCCCGAAATCGGTCGATGCCGACACCCGGATCTTGCCCCGAATCGCGGCACATCCCGCTTGCAGCGCAGCCTCGCCATCGTCAATCGCCTGCAAGGCAACGAGACAGTGCGAGAGGTAGACACGCCCCTCGTCGGTGAGACGCAACTGACGCGTTGTGCGCACGAACAGCCGCGTCTGCAACGACGCCTCAAGCTTGGCCAGACGCGCACTGGCCGCCGCCGGCGACAGCCCTAGCTTGCGCCCGGCCGCCGAGAGGCTGCCCAGCGTTGCCGCACTCGTAAAGAGACGCATGTCGCCGAGTTTATCCGTCGCCATCTTTCATCCAGATTTGAAAGTCATTCAAATTTCCCGCGAATTATCAAATATAGCGCGCATTGGCAGACTTCGTCACATCGTCCCGCCCGGGACACTCCTCGATTGGACGCCTCATGTCAGTCTCGCCAACCCCTGCTGCGAATTCGTCGTCGACGCCACCCCGGCCAACCCCGCCCGGTCAGGCCGCCTCCTCCCTCTCATTGGCAGACGCCACGCCCTGGGCGTCGATGATGGCGCTGATGCTTGCCACCTTCGTGGCCGCAGCAAACGAAACGGTGCCTGCCGGGCTGCTGCCTCAGTTGGCCGACGGTTTTCACATCTCCGAATCGTGGGCGGGCCAAATGGTGACGTTATGTGCCCTCGGGGCTGGCCTCGGCGCGGTGCCGCTCACGGTGCTATTGCATCGCTGGTCGCGCCGCACGGTATTGGTCGCGGCCCTGCTCGGCTTCGCGGTGTGCAATGCCGTCACCGCCGTCTCGGCGGATTTCACGCTGACGTTGGCCGCACGATTCGTCGTCGGTCTGGCAACGGGGCTGGCATGGAGCGAGATTGCCACGTATGCGCGTCGCCTCGTCAGCCCTTCGCAGCAAGGACGCGCGTTGGCCGTCGCGATGCTCGGCGTGCCGCTCGCGCTGGCCATCGGCGTACCTGCCGCGACGGCGCTCGGGCATCTCATCGGCTGGCGCTGGGTTTTTGGCGGGCTGGCAGCGTTCGCGTTGATTCTCGTCGGGTGGATGCTGCTGATCGTGCCCGATGTCTCGGCCACCAACGATGCCGGCAACACGCCCGGCACGCGCGCTTCGGTGATCGACGTCCTGCGTCTGCCGGGTGTTCGACCGGTGCTCGCCGTTGTGATGTTGTGGGTCATCGCGCACTACACGCTCTACACCTACATCGCGCCCTTTCTCGCGTCGGCGGGCATGGGGGATCGGCTTGCCGCCATCCTGTCGACGTTCGGCATCTGCACGCTCGTGGGACTCTGGGGCATCGGGTTGTGGGTGGATCGCTGGCTGCGCAGGCTCGTTCTACTGGCCCTTGCCGGGTTCACCGCTGTGATCGTCGCCTTCGGCGCATGGCCGACATCGTGGCCGGTACTCGTCGCTGGTTCGATACTCTGGGGCCTGAGCTTCAGCGGTGCACCGACGATCTTGCAAACGGCGCTGGGCAATGCGGCAGGCAAGCACGAAAACGTTGCGCAATCGATGCTTGTGACGGTGTTCAATCTGTCGTTCGCGGGCAGCGGCGTCCTCGGTGGCGCGGTGTTGTCCGCATGGGGGGCCGCTGCGCTGCCGCATGTGTTGGTGATCCTCTCACTGGCCGCGTTGGGAGTGGCCTATACCGCCAGCCGGCACGGCTTCGTTCGATGATTGCGGGGTTACGATACGCGACACCGTTGCCGGCAAGACATACCACCGCGATCGCCCCGCTCAGTGCCCCACCCCCTTGCGTCAATCACTGACTGAGAGCCGTTGCCGCCTCGCGGGTGCCTCACGCAGCAGCCATTCGCGCACATCGGCAATTGGCCCCGCGTGTCGCGTGCGGCGCGGGGACACGATGTAAAAGCCCGCCCCGGTGCGAAGTTCCGTATCGAACAGCCGGATAAGGCGACCTGCCGCGACGTCTGCCACAATGAAGTCCGTGTGCGCGAGCGCGAGCCCTTGCCCCGCGACGGCGGCGTCGATCGCGAGCGCCGTCTGATTGAAGCGAACGTTCTTCGCCACGGACATCGGCGCTTGCGGCATCGCAAGTTCGAGGAACTGCGGCCATGCGTTATGCGCATCGTGCAGCAACGCATGGCCCCGCAGACTGCCCGTCTCGCCGGGATGCCCCAACGCCGCAATCGTTTGCGGCGACGCTACCGCCACCTGCACTTCCTCAAAGAGCAGGTCGACGGCAAGGCCGCTGCCGAAAGGCGGCTTGCCGTAGCGCACCGCGAGATCGACGGCGTCTGCCTGGAAATGCGAAAGCCGGTCGGTCGCAAGAATGCGCAGATCGATATCCGGATGGGTCTCGAGAAATGCGGGGAGTCGTGGAATCAACCACTTCGAAGCCAACGTCGGTGTAACGCTGATCGTCAGGCGCAGCGGCGCCGGGCGCAGCGCTTGCGTGGCCTCGGCTAGCATTTCGAAGGCACGCCTCACACCGCCGGCGTATCGCCGCCCGTTCTCGGTCAGCGTCAGCGCGCGCGGGTGTCGCTCGAAGAGCTTCATGTCCAACGCCGCCTCCAGTCCGCGAATCTGCTGCGCGACCGCCCCCTGCGTCACCCCGAGTTCTTCAGCCGCCAGGCGGAAGTTGAGATGCCGGCTCGCGGCCTCGAAGGCACGCAGGGCGTTAAGCGACGGCAAGCGGCCGATGGCGTCAGTCATGGTGTAGTTTTTCTACTGGATGATGTGCCGAAATCTGGTTCGTCGAGCGTTCGCGGCAATGTTACGCTGTCGTATGTGAATCATGAGGGCTGACCGCCACCGGGGCGTATGTCGGCGTAATCGGAGGATATCAGCATGACAGTAGAAAAAGTGGCGTTGATTACGGCTGGCGGTAGCGGCATGGGGGCGGCGGCGGCGCGGCGTCTCGCGGCGGACGGCTTCAAGGTCGGCATCCTCTCGTCGTCGGGCAAGGGCGAAGCCTTGGCCACCGAGTTGGGTGGCGTGGGGGTGACGGGATCGAACCAGTCGAACAACGCCCTGAGCACGCTGGTCGAATTGGCGGTCGAGCGCTGGGGTCGCGTCGATGTGCTCGTGAACAGCGCCGGTCACGGCCCGCGCGCCCCAATTCTGGACATTAGCGACGAGGACTGGCATCGCGGTATGGACACGTATCTGATGAACGTGATCCGCCCTACCCGATTGGTGACGCCGATCATGCAGAAGCAAGGGTCTGGCGCGATCATCAATATTTCGACGGCGTGGGCGTTCGAGCCGAGCGACATGTTTCCGACGTCTGCCGTGTTTCGCGCCGGGCTGGCGTCGTTCACCAAGTTGTTTGCCGACAAGTATGCGAAGGACAACGTGCGGATGAACAACGTCTTGCCTGGGTGGATCGATAGCCTGCCTCAGCAGGAAACGCGACGCGAAAGCGTGCCGATGCAACGCTATGGCAAAGCGGAAGAAATCGCGGCGACCGTGGCGTTCCTCGCGTCGGAAGGCGGTGGATACATCACCGGCCAGAACATTCGCGTCGATGGTGGGCTGACACGCTCGGTCTGAGACAGGTTGCACACCCTGGCGCGTTGCTGCCGCGCCAGGGCTCGCCTCACATTTGCGCTGACTTGGACGCCATGCACTCGACTTCGACGCGCGCATCGAAGGCCATGCCGTTCACACCGAACGCACTTCTGGCCGGATACTTGCCCGCCGTGAAGTACGTCTTGTAAATATCGTTGAAGGCCGGCCACTCCTTCATGTCGGCCAGAAATACGGTGCACTTGACGACGTTGTTCATCGCGTAACCGTTCGCTTCAAGCACCGTCTTGATGTTGTTCATCATCTGATGCGACTCGGCCTCGATGCCTCCCGGGGCGAGCTTTTGCGTGGCCGGCACAATGCCGAGCTGCCCCGACAGATAGAGCGTGTCGCCGACCTTAACGGCTTCGGTGAAAGGGAACGAGCCTTTCATGACCTTGCCCGAATCCAGATACTGCGGCTCGGCAGCGATTGCCGAAACGGCGACCGTAGCAAGCGCGGCGGCAATCAATGTGCGGACTTTCTTCATGGCTTTCCTCAACAATTTCCAATAATCAAAACACCTGAAGGTGCTGTGGCTCATAAGCGGACGCCACTGAATCACCGCACTTCCCGAACATCGGAATGGCACGTCGTTCACATGCGTTCACGCCATCGCCGAAATTCGGAGACGACATGGTTTTGAGTCCAAACGATTGTCGTTAAGTCGATGACGCGTGGCGGCGTCCGCTCGCGCGATGTTGAAAATCGCGGAGCTTCCTCGCGGTGGATTTGATGATAGAGGCCGACCTGCTATCGGTAAATTGATAACGTGCCGAGTCAAAGCCTTTGGGAACAATAGCGCGCAGATGCGCATGAAATCCCCCTAGATGCCGCGTATCGAGAACGAAAATCCCGATGCCCGCCATCAAATTCTGTGTCGTCGCCACGACAACAGAACGGATGGTTCTGCATCGTCAATCTAGTCCGTTCGGTGCCGCGATGGGAGGGGGCTTGATTCAGCGCTTCTGTGATGGCGTGTGGCCAATGCCCGGAAGCAAGACATCGAGGTCGACGGTTTCGGCCATCGCACGGTTGCCTTCGTCGCCCGGGTGCAAATGATCCCCCGAATCGAACAGCGCGCTGAAGCGGGCCGGATATGAGGGATCGCGCAGCGCGGCGTCGAAATCGATGACGGCATCGAATGCGCCGCTGTGCCGGATCCACTCGTTCACTTCCCGACGCAATGCGTCCCGGTCGGGTTGGTAATAGTTATCAAGCGGCGTGTCGGGCAACGCCCCTTCAAACGGTGTTAGCGTTGCACCGATCACCCGGAGGCCGTGACTGTGCGCCTGCTCGATCAGTTGACGATAGCCTGCCACCAGCGATGCCAGCATCGGCCGTGGTCGGGTTGGCTCGAAGGCCGTCCCGGGCCAGGCGATGTCGTTGATTCCCAGCATCACGATGACGCTGTGCACGCCGGGTTGCGAGAGCACATCGCGGTCGAGCCGTGCCACCGCATTCACGCCCATGCCGTCCGATACCAGGCGAGCGCCGGAGATGCCTGCATTGATGACGCCGACGCCGTGCGACGCCAGTCGAGCCGCGAGAAAATCGGGCCATCGACTGTCCTTGTCCAGGCTTGCCGTCGCGCCATCCGTAATGGAGTCGCCGATGACCGCAACCGTGCGTGCGGCTGCGGTGGCTTCGACAAGAATGCCGGATAGCAACAGACGCGCCGTGGTGCTTTGCGCTTGTGTCTGCCCTTCTCCCTCCCCTTGCCCCTCCTCTTGCACTTCCGATGCGTTCAGCTTCGTCTTAGCCGTCTGGTCACCGGCAACGATCCATCCTGTCTGCCGGCCATCCCAGTGAAAGGTCGTCATCGGCGTTGCGTCCGGCAAATACAGACTTACGGCCACCTGCCCAAGCGGCGGCACGGCTAGCGCAACGGGGTCACTCACCAGCGAAGCGCCGGGAAGAATCGTGCCACTGGCCTGCCCGCCAAACGTGACGGCATGCAGGCTGCCTGCGACGAGTGCCCCATTCGCTGCCGGTAGCGCAACCGTGGCCTTGCCCACGGTGACCGGCTGCGTGCCATAAGCATTGGACAGCACGATGCGCACCCGCGCACCACCCAGACTGATGCGCGCCGTCTGACGCACAGTCTGGTCGTGCAAACTCGCTGGAATATTGGTGGGAAACAGAAAATCCTTGTGCCATACCGGCTGCGGACTCGCCGTCCAGGTGGAGACCCAGGCGGGGTCCATAGCGGCAGCATCCCCGGCAGGGGCCGCTGTAGCGGCCGTGAGCGCTAACGCCAACACTGCGCAGGTCGACGATTTGGAAACGTTATTCATTTTGGTGAATTCAATGACTTAAGTGGTCTTAATAATGAATTCAACATCACATATGGAATAGACTGTCACCAGTCAAAATATTCGTGACTTGAATTCACCAAGGAGGCCGGCATGGCTCGTCTCGAGGTCAATCGATCTGGGGAACTGGAGGTGTTCGTGCGTGTGATCAAGCTGGGCGGCTTTGCTGCCGCGGCGCGCACGTTCGGCATGACGCCTTCGGCCGTCAGCAAGCTGGTCGGACGCCTCGAACAGCGTCTGGGGACGCGGCTGATCAACCGATCCACCCGGCAGCTTCAACTCACGCCGGAAGGCGCTGCGTTCTACGAGCGTGGCATGCGCGTGCTGGCCGATCTGGACGAGGCGGAGCGCTGCGCCAGTGCCAATGTCACGCCTCGCGGCAGGCTGCGGGTGAACGCCAATGTGCCATTCGGGCACCACTTCCTGTTGCCGCTCGTACCTGAGTTTCTGGAGCGCTATCCCGACGTGACGCTGGATATCGTGCTGACCGACGAGGTCATCGACATTCTGGAACAGCGTACCGACGTCGCTGTGCGAGCGGGTCCGCTCAAAAGCTCCAGTCTCGTAGCACGAAAGCTGGGCCAGACACGCATGGTCATCGTTGGCGCCCCCGGGTATCTGAGCCGTCACGGCACACCATCGACACCAGACGACCTGATGCGGCACAACCTCATCGGAGCGAATTACGTGCGCGCTCAGTCTGGCTGGCCGCTGCGGCTTGGCGAGCGCGGCGACACGGAATTCGTGTTTCCGGTCGTTGGCAACACACAGGCGAGCGATGGCGAAGCCCTGCATCGTCTGGCGCTTGCCGGGCTAGGCCTCGCACGCCTGGCTGCGTTTCAGGTTCGTGAGGATGTTGCGGCGGGACGTCTGCTGCCGGTGCTCGAGGCCTTCGATCCGGGAGAGGTGGAAGAGGTCCACGCGGTCTTCGTGGGACAAGGCGGCTACCTGCCTTTGCGCGTGCGGGCCTTTCTGGATTTCCTCGCAGCGCGCGTCAAGATCAGCGAGCACTACCTCTGAACGATTTGACGAAGGGGCAACGGACTGATGCGGGATGCCAACGGTCGGGACTGACACTGGCATCTCGGGACAAGGAAAATCGCGATAGCTGTCGAACCGTTGACGCATCTAGCCACTGAGCGCGACTAAGCGTTGGACTCGCTTTAAGGAATCGCCTGACGCCTCATGGCGGAAGGTGAAGGTAACGGCACCGGTAGGCGGCACCGTTACGTACATCACGTCACGACCGGAGGCCTTGTCAGTCAATTACCAAGGCCGAAGGGCGCGCGTCGGAAAGATCCGATTTCACTCCCACTCGATCGTCGCCGGCGGCTTACCCGAGATGTCGTAAACCACCCGGTTCAGACCGCGAACCTCGTTGATGATGCGGTTCGAGACCTTGCCGAGCAGGTCATGCGGCAGATGTGCCCAATGCGCGGTCATGAAGTCTTGCGTCTGCACGGCACGCAGTGCCACGACCCACTCATACGTGCGGCCATCGCCCATGACGCCCACGCTCTTGACCGGCAGGAACACCGCAAAAGCCTGGCTCGTCAGTTCGTACCACGTCTTGCCGCTGTTCGGCTCGACGGTGTTGCGCAGCTCTTCGATGAAGATGGCATCGGCGCGACGCAGCAGATCGGCGTAATCGCGCTTCACTTCACCCAGAATCCGCACACCCAGCCCCGGGCCCGGGAACGGATGGCGATAGACCATGTCATGCGGCAGACCCAGCGCCACACCCAGCTCGCGCACTTCATCCTTGAACAGATCACGCAGCGGCTCAAGCAGCTTCAGACCCAACGTCTCCGGCAGACCGCCCACATTGTGGTGGCTCTTGATCGTCGTCGCCTTCTTCGTCTTCGCACCGCCCGACTCGATCACGTCCGGATAGATCGTGCCCTGTGCCAGCCATTTCGCATTCTTCAGCTTCTTCGCTTCGGCCTGGAAGACTTCGACGAACTCGCGGCCGATGATCTTGCGCTTCTGTTCCGGATCGGTCACGCCCTTCAGATGGCCCATGAACTGATCCGCAGCATCGACATGCACGACTTTCGCATGCAGACGCCCCTGGAACATCTCCATCACCATCTGACCTTCGTTCAGACGCAGCAGACCGTGATCGACGAACACACACGTCAGTTGGTCGCCGATCGCGCGATGAATCAGCGCCGCGGCGACGCTCGAATCTACCCCGCCCGACAGGCCCAGAATCACTTCCTCGTCACCCACCTGCTCGCGGATCGCCTTGACGGCTTCCTCGATGTGATCGCGCATGATCCAGTCCGGCTTGGCACCGGCAATCTGCAGCACGAAACGCTCAAGCAACTCGCGGCCCTTCACCGTGTGCGTGACTTCCGGGTGGAACTGCACCGCGTAGTAGTTACGCTTCACATCGGCCATCCCGGCAATCGGGCAGCTCGGCGTCGACGCCATCAGCACGAAGCCCGGCGGCAATTGCGTGACCTTGTCGCCGTGGCTCATCCACACCTTGAGCATGCCGTGGCCTTCCGGCGTGCGGAAGTCCTCAAGCCCCTCGAGCAATGGCGTATGCGCATGCGCACGCACTTCGGCATAACCGAACTCGCGGTGGTTGCTCGCCTCGACCTGACCGCCCAACTGCACCGTCATCGCGAACATGCCGTAGCAAATGCCCAGCACCGGCACGCCCAGATCCCAGACCGCCTGCGGCGCACGCAGATCCTGATCCTCATAGGTGCTCGCGTGGCTACCCGAGAGAATGATGGCCTTCGGATTGAATTCGCGAATGAATTCGTCCGAAACGTCATTCGGGTGGATCTCGCAGTAGACGTGCGCTTCGCGAACGCGGCGTCCGATGAGCTGGGTGACTTGCGAGCCGAAGTCAAGAATGAGGATTTTGTCGTGCATCGTGAGGTACGGAAGAGGTGGATTCGTTGGACGTCGGCGCCGTGGCGGAAGGCACGGGCGTGACAATGCCGGTGGCGCCCACAGGCGCGACCGGCGTAGTGTTGACGGAAGTGGCGCCGCCGCCAGGCGTCGCCATGCGCGGCTCTGCGCGCGTGCCACGGGCTTCGTCGATAGCCCGGGCATCGGAATCATCAGACGGTGCGTCGCGCCGGGTGTCGCTCACGACACCACCACGCACACGTCCGCCCGTCTGCTGGGCCGCCTGCACGCGCTCTTTCGTGCGCACGCTCGACGCCAGCTTGACGAGAATGGCGCCCACCACCAACAGGACGGCACCCAACGCCGGCATCAACAACTTGCCGCCGCCCGTGACCGCCAGTTGGCCGGAGATCAGCCAGCCCAGCACAAACGCACCGATGACCCAGTTGATATGCCCCGTCACTTTCGCGACGGTCGCCGTCAACTGGCCATTCACGGTGGCGTGCCATTGCAACCAGGCCACGCCGATGAAGGCCACACCAAGCGCTTGCGCGTAGAGCACAGGCGATGGCGCGGGCACCTCAATGGCCGCATACAGCGATGACCAGAACGACGCGATCAGCAGCACACCAAGTGCCAGATTCAGCGCCGCATCGAGGAACAGTACCGTACGCAACATGGCCTTCATGGGCAATTACTCCACGTGGTAGTTGGGGGCTTCCTTCATGATCTGAACATCGTGCACGTGCGATTCGCGCATGCCCGCAGAGGTGATTTCGACAAACTCAGCGTTCTTGTGCAGTTCTTCGATCGACTGGCAACCCAGATACCCCATCGACGAACGAATACCGCCGGTCAGTTGATGGAGAATGGCGTTCACGCTGCCCTTGTAGGCCACACGACCTTCAATCCCTTCCGGCACCAGCTTGTCGGCATTGTTCGCCGGGTCCTGGAAGTAACGGTCAGCGGCGCCGTCCTTCATCGCGCCCACCGAACCCATGCCGCGATAGCTCTTGTACGAACGGCCCTGATACAGGAACACTTCGCCCGGCGCTTCTTCCGTGCCGGAGAACATGCTGCCCATCATCACCGTATGCGCGCCTGCCGCCAGCGCCTTGGCGATGTCGCCCGAGTAGCGGATACCGCCGTCGGCGATCAGCGGAATGCCGGTGCCCTCGAGGGCTTCGGCCACGTTGGCGATTGCCGTGATCTGCGGCACGCCGACACCTGCGACGATACGCGTCGTGCAGATCGAGCCCGGGCCGATACCGACCTTGACCGCATCTGCACCGTGCTCCATCAGCGCGCGTGCCGCACCCGCGGTGGCGATGTTGCCGCCCACCACTTCGATCTGCGGGAAATGCTTCTTGACCCACTGCACGCGGTCGAGCACGCCCTGGCTATGGCCATGCGCCGTGTCCACCACGATCACGTCGACGCCGGCAGCCACCAGCAACTCAACGCGCTCTTCATTGTCCGGGCCTACGCCGACCGCCGCGCCAACGCGCAGCTTGCCGTGTTCGTCCTTGCTTGCGAGCGGGTGCTCGGTCGCCTTCATGATGTCCTTGACCGTCATCAGACCGCGCAGTTCGAAGGCGTCGTTGACGACCAGCACGCGCTCCAGGCGGTGGCTGTGCATCAGATGCTCGGCGTCGGCCGGCGAGGCGCCTTCACGCACGGTGATGAGCTTGTCCTTCGGCGTCATGATCGCGCGCACCGGTTCGTCCAGGCGGCTCTCAAAACGCAGGTCGCGGTTGGTCACGATACCGATAAGCTGAGCGCCTTCGACGACCGGGAAGCCGGAAATGCCGTGCTGACGCGACAGCGCGATCACATCGCGAACCTTCATGTGCGGCGGAATCGTGATCGGGTCACGCAGAACGCCTGACTCAAATCGCTTGACCTTCGAGACTTCCCGCGCCTGCTCGGCCGGCTTCAAATTCTTGTGAATGATGCCGATACCCCCCTGCTGCGCCATGGCAATGGCCAGACGCGCTTCGGTCACCGTATCCATGGCGGCCGACAGCAAAGGCATTTGCAGAGTGATGTTGCGCGTGAGCTTGGTTTTCAGCTTGGCGTCGCGCGGGAGAACGGCGGAGTACGCCGGGACGAGGAGCACGTCATCGAAAGTGAGTGCTTTTTGGATCAGACGCATGGCAAATCCTATAGGCGCAAAATCGAATTATACAGAAATCGCGAGTTGCATGGAACGTCCGCCCCACATGTCAAGGGGCTTTTTCCCCGAGAGACGACTCGGTTTCACACCCGCTCTATTTGCGTCGGCCGCCCGCCCTGCCGAATGCCGGATTTCACAATAGGCAGGCATCGGGCCCATGCTATTCTTGCGCCCTTCCTGCACCGCCCTGACCGGCACAATCGGCGCACTGGACGGCACGGAACACCGACATCTCGACATCACGAACCACGGGCACGAATTTCATGGGGCAAGGCATTTCTTTCGGATTGGCAGCGGGCGCGCTGTGGGGACTGGTCTTTCTGGCCCCCCGCCTGTTGCCCGGCTTCTCGCCACTGGAACTGTCGGCCGCCCGTTACGTGCTTTACGGCCTGGTGTCCGCGATGCTGCTCGCGCCGCTCTGGGCACGCCTGCGGCATACCGTCACGGGGCATGACTGGCGGGCGCTGTTTCGCCTCAGCCTGGTCGGCAATCTGATTTATTACCTGTTTCTTGCCGGCGCAGTGCAGATGGCTGGTATCGCCCCGGCGTCGCTGATCGTGGGCGTGCTGCCCGTCACGGTCACGCTGGTCGGCAGTCGCGATCACGGGGCTATCCCCCTGTCCCGGCTGGCAGGCCCGTTGGCGCTGGTTGCGGCGGGTATCGTCTGCATCAACGTCGACGTCTTTGCCCATGCCTCGGCAAGCGGCGGCGACTGGCGGTTGACGCTCGCGGGCATTGCCTGCGCGGTCGGCGCGCTCGTTAGCTGGACGTGGTATGCGGTGGCCAATGCCCGTTATCTGGCGCGATTCGGGCATTTCACGAGTCAGGAGTGGTCGTTGCTGACGGGCGTCGCCACGGGCGTTCTGGCGCTTGCGTTGGCGATTCCTGCCGTATGGCTGCCACACCCGGTAGCGGCCGACGTGCCTCGCGACTGGCAGATGTTCCTGATCGTAAATATCGCCGTGGCGATTGGCGCATCGACGATCGGCAATGCCTTCTGGAATGCGGCGAGCCGGCGGCTGCCGCTGACCCTGTCGGGCCAGATGATCGTGTTTGAAACGCTGTTCGCGCTGGTCTACGGCTTCCTGTACGAACAGCGCGTGCCGCGCCTGCTGGAACTCGCCGCCATTGTGTTGCTGCTCGCCGGCGTCAGCGCATCGGTACGGTTGCATTCTCGGGGATCGACGCACTGACGCGCGCCTGCGAACCGCAGGGAGACGTCCTCGCTTTGCCCACGTCCTGGCGGCGCAAGCCCGACGCGCTGCCCCCCACAGGCGCTTAGCTACCGCGACGGCTCCCCAGCCATTTCTGCCCTTCCCGGCTTCCTTCGTTGCGGACCTTTTCTACGCGTCGCTGACGTGCCAGCTTGGGATCGGCATTGAGCCCGCGATAGATTTCGATGCGATCACCCGGCTCCACTGCGGCATCGAGCGTTCGCACTTTGCCGAAGACACCCGCTTTCATGCGTGCAAGATCGAGCTCCGGGAAACGTTGCAGCACGCCACTGCGCTCAATCGCATCGCGCATCGTCGCACCGGCCGGCAACGTCAATGGGATAATCGTCTGCTGTGCAGGCAGCGCGTAGCAGACTTCGACGCTCAGCTCATTTGACATACACAGCCTCCGCACGCTTGACGAAGGCGTCCACGAACGTATTGGCGATGTGGCTGAACACCGGCCCGATGACCTTCTCAAGCAGGAAATTCGCAAACTCGTAGTGAAGGCCGAACTCGATCTTGCAGGCATTCTCACGCAGCGCGGTGAACTTCCATGTGCCGTGAAAACGCTTGAAAGGGCCTTCGACGAAGGTCATCTGAATGGAGTGCGGACGCTCCTGAATATTGCGCGTCGCGAATGAATGCTTGAGGCCCTTGAAGTCGATGAGCAGCGACGCCTCCATGCTGTGCTCGTCCTGATGCCGAATTTCGACACCGCCGCACCAAGGCAGGAATTTGGGGTAATCGGCGACATTGGTCACCAGGTCGTACATCTGCTCATCGGAGAAATGCACGAGAACGGTTTTACTGACTTCGGCCATCGTCTGTCGGGCGAGGTGCTCTTGCAACACATGCGCAATCGGTACTGCTTCGATCTACGCGTGTCGCAAGCCGCCTCTTGCCGAGACTCTTTGTTAAAATCGCTATTTTACCCGAGCCCGACTCACCGGGTCCGACCAAGTTACCCGCCAAGGATCCATGAGCATCATTGACAACAAGAAAGCCTTCTTCGATTACTTCATCGAGGAGCGATACGAAGCCGGGATCGCACTCGAGGGGTGGGAAGTCAAGGCAATTCGCGCCGGGCGGGCGCAGATCAAGGAAGGCTATGTCGTCATCAAGAACGGCGAGATCTTTCTGATCGGCACGCATATCAGCCCATTGCAGACGGCATCGACACACATCAAGCCTGACCCTGTTCGCACACGCAAGCTCCTGCTCAAAGCCGACGAAATCAAGAAACTCATCGGCAAAGTGGAGCAACGTGGCTATACGCTCGTCCCACTTAACCTGCACTACAGCAAAGGTCTGGTGAAATGCGAGATCGGACTAGCCAAGGGCAAGAAGCTTCACGACAAGCGCGAAACCGAAAAGAAGCGCGACTGGGACCGCGAAAAAGCACGTTTGATGCGCACGCCCACCTGAGTCACTCGAACGGAATGGCGCACGCGATACGACCAACGCAATTCACACGCTTCCCCGCCACGAAAAGAAAACGGCCCATCAAGGGCCGTTTTTCATTGCTGCGCTGGCACTGCTACGCCCGTTTAGCGCCGGGGATTCGAATTGCCGAATCCGCCAACACCACCGCCATCGCTACCGGTGGTCGATCCCCCCTCGGTGCCGCGAACGATCTTGAGCGCCGAAGCAATCATGCCACTCAAGTCCGTGAGATTGCCCGGCACAATCAACGTATTGTTCGTTTTGGCGAGCTTGCTGAATGCATCGACGTATTGTTCTGCCACCTTGAGATTGACGGCTTCCATGCCGCCCTGCGTCTGAATCGCCGTCGCAATCTTGTGGATGGCCTCAGCGTTTGCCTCCGCCACCGCCAGAATGGCCGATGCTTCCCCCTGCGCCTGATTGATCGCCGCCTGACGCTCCCCTTCCGACTTCTGGATGGCTGCCTCACGTGCACCAGACGCCAGGTTGATCTGCTCCTGCCGCTTGCCTTCCGATGCTGCGATCAGCGCGCGCTTCTCACGCTCGGCCGTGATCTGTGCCTGCATGGCATGCAGAATCTCTTTCGGCGGAGTGAGATCTTTGATCTCATAACGCAGCACCTTCACTCCCCAGTTCGCCGCCGCTTCGTCGAGTGCATTCACCACGCTATGGTTGATGAAAGCCCGCTCTTCGAACGTCTTATCGAGTTCGAGCTTGCCGACCACGCTACGCAACGTCGTTTGCGCCAACTGCGTGATGGCCACAATGTAGTTGCTCGAGCCATACGATGCCTTCATCGCATCGGTCACCTGGAAATACAGAATCCCGTCAACTTGCAGTTGCGTGTTGTCCTTGGTGATACACACCTGGCTCGGCACGTCGAGCGGCACTTCCTTGAGCAAATGCTTGTAGGCCACGCGATCGACGAACGGCACGACGATCGAAAGCCCCGGCGTGAGGGTCGCATGGTACTTGCCGAGACGCTCGATGACCCAGGCGTGCTGCTGCGGCACAATCTTGATCGAGCGCGCCGCAATGATCACGGCGATGATGAAAATAATAAACGCGACGTTGGATAGATCGAACATGTTTCCCCCTGAAGCGCCCGCCGTGCCGGCGGGCTGGTTCCCCGTCCCGCAATGGCGGGCAATGCATCGTAACGGAACTCGAGCCAGAACCGGCTTACCATCCCGAAAACGAGCGATCCCTTAGCAGGTAATGAGGTAATTCCTACGACCGGACCGACTCACGGACACCCGTCGTGCTGCCATTTGATCATCGCCCCGTCACGTTGCCACGTGTGCCACGAACAATCGGCTGCCACGCACCTCTCGAATGACGAACCAGCCTGCGTCGGCAGGTTCACCGGGCATTAGCTCGACATCCCACTCAGCACCGCGATACATCGCTCGCGTGCGGCCGTCGGCCTGCCATGTGTCGACGTGAAGCTGCTGCCCAATATCCAGATTGGTGTTGGGGTCCGCTGTCGCGTCGACCTTGATACGCCGCTGACCAAATCGGCTGCGGCGCAGCAGCCAGACAGCCACGCCCGCCACCACCGCGGCGATCACCAACTGCAACGGCCAGTCGATACGCAAGACTGCCGCGATGCCGCCGGCCGTCATGCCGAGCGCCACCATCAAGAGATAGAACGTTCCGCTCGCCAGCTCCAGCACCACGGTCAATCCGGCTACGCCGAACCAAAGCCAAGCCTGTTCCATCGCAACTCCCAGACACAAAAAAACCCCGGTATATACCGGGGTTTATAGCACGAAACCCACCTATCGGCGCGCGCGTCCCGAGGGACTTGCCTGCCTTTCGGTGGCGTCCGAGATGCCGCTCGGACGCATCCCAATTCAGGTTCTGATCGTGACGATTACTTCGCCAGCTTGGCGAGTTGTTGCCACGTTTCGATGACCGTGTCCGGGTTGAGCGACATCGACGCAATGCCTTCCTTCGCCAGCCACTCGGCCAGATCCGGATGATCCGACGGGCCCTGACCGCAGATGCCAACGTACTTGCCCTTGGACAGGCACGCCTGAATCGCGCGGCTCAGCATGAACTTCACTGCCGGGTCGCGTTCGTCGAAGTCCTTGGCCAGCAATTCCATACCGGAATCGCGGTCCAGACCCAGCGTCAGCTGCGTCAGGTCGTTCGAACCGATCGAGAAACCGTCGAAGAACTCGAGGAACTCGTCGGCCAGAATCGCGTTCGACGGCACTTCGCACATCATCACCAGCTTCAGACCGTTCTCACCACGCTTCAGACCGTAGCCCGCCAGCATGTTGACCACTCGTTCGGCCTGACCCAGCGTGCGCACGAACGGCACCATGATCTCGACGTTGGTCAGCCCCATTTCGTCACGCACGCGCTTGAGTGCACGGCATTCCATCTCGAACGCTTCGGCGAAGTCTTCCGAGATGTAGCGCGAAGCGCCACGGAAACCCAGCATCGGGTTTTCTTCGTCCGGCTCGTAACGCGAACCGCCGATGAGCTTCTTGTACTCGTTGGACTTGAAGTCCGACAGACGCACGATCACGCTCTTCGGATAGAAGGCAGCGGCGATCGTGGCGATGCCTTCGGCCAGCTTGTCGACGTAGAACGCGCGCGGCGATGCGTGACCCCGCGCCACCGATTCGACCGCCTTCTTCAGGTCCGCGTCGATGTTCGGGTACTCGAGAATCGCGCGCGGATGCACACCGATGTTGTTGTTGATGATGAATTCCAGACGCGCCAGACCCACCCCTTCGTTCGGCAGTTGCGCGAAATCGAAAGCGAGTTGCGGGTTGCCCACGTTCATCATGATCTTCACCGGGATCTTCGGCATTTCGCCGCGCTGGATCTCGGTGATTTCGGTCTCGAGCAGACCGTCGTAAATCTTGCCTTCGTCGCCTTCGGCACAGGAAACGGTCACGAGTGCGCCGTCCTTGAGCACGTCGGTGGCATCACCGCAACCCACCACGGCCGGGACACCCAGCTCACGCGCGATGATCGCCGCGTGGCAGGTACGGCCGCCACGGTTGGTCACGATGGCCGAAGCACGCTTCATCACCGGCTCCCAGTTCGGGTCGGTCATGTCGGCCACCAGCACGTCGCCCGGCTGCACACGCTCCATCTCGCTCGGGTCCATGATCACGCGCACCGGACCTGCACCGATCTTCTGACCGATGGCACGACCCGTCGCCAGCACCGGGGCATCGCCCTTGAGCTTGAAGCGTTGTTCGACCTTGCCGGCCGCCTGGCTCTTCACCGTTTCCGGGCGTGCCTGCAGGATGTAGATCTTGCCATCCTTGCCGTCCTTGCCCCACTCGATGTCCATCGGACGACCGTAGTGCTTTTCGATGATCAGCGCAAACTTGGCCAGCTCGACGCAATCGTCATCGGTGATCGAGTAACGGTTGCGCAGCTCCATCGGCACATCGATCGTCTTCACGCGGCCCGGCTCGCCCGGTTGCGTGAATTCCATCTTGAGGAGCTTCGAGCCGAGCGTACGGCGAATCACCGGGTACTTGCCGGCCTCGAGCGTCGGCTTGAAGACGTAGAACTCGTCCGGATTCACGGCCCCCTGCACGACCGTCTCACCCAGGCCATAGCTGGCGGTGATGAAGACGACGTCCTGGAAACCCGACTCCGTGTCGATCGTGAACATCACGCCCGACGCGCCGCAGTCCGAGCGGACCATGCGTTGCACACCGGCCGACAACGCCACTTCCGCGTGCGTGAAGCCCTTGTGGACACGATACGAGATGGCGCGATCGTTATACAGCGAGGCGAACACGTGCTTCATACGGTCCAGCACATCTTCGATGCCGACGACGTTCAGATAGCTTTCCTGCTGACCGGCAAACGAGGCATCGGGCAGATCTTCGGCAGTTGCCGACGAACGCACGGCGAACGAGGCGTCCGGCTGGTCGGCCGTGAGACGCGCGAACTGCTCGCGGATGTCCTTCTCGAGCTGCGGTTGCAGCGGTGCGTCGACGATCCATTGACGGATCTCGGCACCGGCTTGCGCGAGCGCCTTGACGTTGTCCACGTCGAGACCCTCGAGGCGTTGGGCAACGCGCTCGGTCAGATTGTTGTGCTGGAGGAACTCGCGGAATGCGAAAGACGTCGTGGCGAAGCCACCCGGCACGCGCACGCCGGCGCCCGCCAGTTGGCTGATCATTTCGCCAAGCGATGCATTCTTGCCGCCGACCGACTCGACGTCGGTCATGCGCAGATGCTCAAACGGCACCACGTAGGCGCCGTCGTGTGCTGCGTTAGTCATAAAAGCCCCTAAGGTAAGAAAAAAAATTCTCGGCGGATCGGTGGGGACTGACATGGACCGATCGACCTGTTGGATAAGAAATCGCGCCTTGGCAACGTCGGGAACCAGGGGCTAGCACCCGACGACTTGCAGCGAACCATCGGAATTTCCCGCCGTGCCCCGCCAGACGGGCCTCCGGCCGGGCGGCGCGCTATGGTTGCGCAATTGCTTATCCAACAAGTTGCCGCTATTCTACCGTGCAATGCACCATTTTGCGATTCTGCGCATGAGCGACTCCTCGACTACCGGAAATTCCCCCACGCCCCCCGCTGCAGCGGCCAAACCGGTCACGGCACGTCCAGTCTTCATCGTGTCGGACGGCACGGGAATTACCGCCGAAACGTTCGCGCATTCGATCCTCGCGCAATTCGAGATGCGTTTTCGTCAGATTCGCGTTCCGTTCGTGGATTCCGTCGATAAAGCCTATGAGACGGCGCAACGGATCAATGAAATGTATCGGACCGAAAATGTGCGCCCGATCATTTTCAGCACGCTCGTCGACGCGCGCGCCAACGAGATCCTGCGCAATTGCCACGGCGTGATTCTGGACATGTTCCAGACGTTCATCGAACCGCTGGAACTGGAACTCGGGCTCAAGTCGATGCACGCCATCGGCCGTGTTCACCAGAACGCCGATAGCGAGGCGTACAAGAACCGGATCGAGGCCGTGAACTTCTCGCTCGCGCACGACGACGGGCAGTCCAACAAGAACCTGCAAAGTGCCGACGTGATTCTCGTCGGCGTGTCGCGCAGCGGCAAGACGCCGACGACGCTCTACCTCGCCATGCAATACGGCGTGAAAGCCGCGAACTACCCGTTGATTCCGGAAGACTTCGAGCGCGAGCGGTTACCCTCCACGCTCGACCAGTACAAGGAAAAGATCTTCGGGTTGTCCATCGATCCGCAACGGCTCTCCGAGATCCGCAACGAGCGACGTCCGGGCAGCAAGTATGCGTCGCTGGAAAATTGCCGGTACGAGGTCAACGAGGCCGAGGCCATGATGCGCCGCGAGGGTATCAAGTGGCTGTCGTCGACGCACAAGTCGATCGAGGAAATCGCCACGACCATCCTGCAGGAAATCAAATTGGAGCGCGACGTCTACTGACGTCTGCCGGCCGCGCCAACGCAAAAGGGACGCTATCGCGTCCCTTTTGTTTGCATCGTCCCCTAGCGCGACCCCGCTCAGTCCAGTCGTTGACGCACCGCCTCGAACAGGCAGATCGCGGCACACGCCGCCACGTTGAGCGACTCCATGCCCCCCGGCTGCGGAATGCGGATCGGCGTCTGCACGCGTTCCAGCCAATGCGGCGACACGCCAGCGCCTTCGTTGCCGAAGATCCACGCGACAGGTGCGTGCAGATCCTGCGCGTATAGCGTCGTGCTGGCCTGCAGACTCGTTGCCAGCAAGGGCACCGACAGACGAGGCGCGAGCGAATCCGGCGTGCAATGCTCCACGATATTCAGCGAGAAATGCGCGCCCATGCCCGCACGCAACACCTTGCTCGACCAGGCGAGTGCCGTGCCCGACATGCAATACACGTCGTGCACGCCAGCGGCCGCCGCGCTGCGCAGAATCGAACCCACGTTACCGGCGTCCTGTACGGCGTCGAGGATGACGCAGTCCGTCGTTTGCGACGTCGGCAGATGCCCGGACGGCATCTCTACAACGAACAGCAGCGGCACGCCATTGACCAGCGTCGACAACGGCTCGAACAGCGCGTGCGGCAAGCACACACGACGCTCCGCCGCTACCCTCGCCCAGATTTGCGCGACTTCGTCGTTCTCAAGCGCAGATTCCGCCGCCACGCAAACGAGCGGTTGCCCCAACGCACCGAGATAGGCGTCGGCCAAATGCACGCCTTCGAGCAATGTCTGACCGAGCTTGCGGCGCTGCGGGTTCGACTGCGCCAATTGCTTCAGACGCTTGTAGAACGGATTGTCTTTGGAACTGATGAGCTTCATGACGTGCGGACCACGCGGGAGACGGTGAGCACGCCGAAGACTTCGAACGCCTCTCGCACCGGCGCAAACGACTGGCGATGATGCGGACTGGGGCCATGCACACGCAGTGCCTCGAGATGACGCGGCGTGCCGTAACCGACATGCTCGTCGAAACCGTATTGCGGAAATTCTTCGTGCAGGGCCACCAATTGACGGTCGCGCGTGACCTTGGCAAGAATCGACGCCGCCGAGATCGCGGGCACCTTATCGTCACCCTTGACGATGGCCTCAGCGCGCATCGGCAAGGCGGGGCAACGATTGCCATCGATGAGCGCCAACGTGGGGACACGCGACAAACCGGTGACGGCACGCTGCATCGCGAGCATCGTGGCGTGGAGAATGTTCAGGGAATCGATTTCCGCGACGCTCGCCTCGGCGATGCAATACGCAAGTGAGCGTTCCACGATTTCCTCATAGAGCGCTTCACGTCGCTGCGCCGTGAGCTTCTTCGAGTCCGCCAGCCCCTTGATGGGACGCGACGGATCGAGAATGACGGCCGCCGTCACCACCGGTCCGGCGAGCGGGCCGCGCCCTACCTCGTCGACACCACAGGTCAGGTCGGCGGCGACGTCTGCAAACAGATCAAGCGCCATTTGCGGCAACGATGCCTTGGCGGCGCGTGTGCGCGACTTGGCAGCGACGGGCGTGACGGGACTGACGCCGTCGACCGCAGCCACTTTTCGCCCCCCGCGACGCCCTTTGACTTCCGTACTCATATGCACCCTTTCTCGCGCAAGACGCGCTCGATCACTTCCGCCGAGCGTGCCGCCGTGTTTTGACGCAGTTGCTCGTGAATCTTCGTGAAGCGTGCCTGCAGCGATTCGCGCAACGCAGGATCGGTCAATTGCTTCCAGACGGCGTCGGCGAGCGCTTCCGGTGTGGCGAAGTGTTGCAGCAATTCCGGCACGACGAATTCACCCGACAAAATGTTTGGCAAGCCAACGTAGGGCAAGTACCCCTGACGCTTCATGATCTGCGCCGTCAACCAGGGCACCTTGTACGAGATGACCATCGGCTTCTTATACAGCGCCGCTTCGAGCGTAGCGGTACCACTGGCGAGCAGCACGCTGTCTGCGGCTTCAAGCGCCAGGGGCGCCCGGCCATCGGTCACCGTCAGATTGAGATCGCTGTGCGCATCGAAGATCGGCTGCATCAGCGTGCGCAACCGGGGCGTTGCTGCCGGGAGCACGAAGCGAATCGACGGGTCGCGCTTCGCCAGCAACCGCATGGCCGCGAAAAACACCGGCGTGAGACGTTGCACCTCCGACGTGCGGCTCCCCGGCAAAATCGCGACGACCGGGCCGTGCCCCTGGAGGGCGAGCTTGGCTCGCGCGCCGGCGACATCGGGCACCATCGGAATCTTGTCCGCCATCGGATGGCCAACGAAGGTCGCGTCGATACCCGCCCGGTGATAAATCTCCGGCTCGAACGGGAACAGGCACAGCATGTGATCGACCGCGCGTTTGATCTTCTTAATGCGTCCGCCGCGCCAGGCCCAGATCGACGGGCTCACGAAATGAATCGTGGGAACGCCCGCTTCACGCAGCTGGATTTCGAGGTCGAAGTTGAAGTCGGGCGCATCGAACCCAACGAATGCCAGCGGCTTGTCTGCCAGCCAGCGCTCGCGAAGTTGCTTGCGAATCGAAAGAATCTCGCGCAGATGCTTGATGACTTCGACATAGCCCATGACAGAGAGCTTGTCGATCGGCCAATAGGCGTCGAAGCCCTCTTCCGCCATGTGCGGACCACCGACACCAGCGTAGGTGATGTCGGCAGGAAGACTCTGCTTGAGGCCGGCAAGGACATTGCCGGCAATGAGATCGCCGGACAGCTCCCCGGCCACCATCGCCAGGGTTCGCTGGCCGGCGCCGGGAAGGGTCGGCTGCATAGGTCAGCGCACGATACCGCGCGTGCTGCTGTTAAGGAAATCGAGCAGCGAACGCACGGCGTCGAAGACATCCGGCGCTCCCGCGTTGCCAAAAGCCTCGATCTGCACCTTTGCCTCGTCCAGCGTCAGGCCGCTCTTGTAGAGCAACTTGTAAGCGTGACGCAGCGCGGTGATGGCGTCAGCCGAGAAGTTGCGACGACGCAGACCTTCCACGTTGATGCCGTAAGGCACAGCGCGGTCGCCCGACGCAATCACGAACGGCGGCACGTCCTGCACGAGCACCGACGCCCCGCCCACCATCGAATGCGCGCCGATGCGCACAAACTGATGCACGCCAGTCATGCCGCCAATGATCGCCCAGTCGTCGACACGGACGTGGCCGGCCATTTGCGCATTGCTCGAGAACACCGTGTGGTTACCCACATGGCAATCGTGGGCAATGTGGACATAAGCCATGATCCAGTTGTCGTCGCCGACGCTGGTCAGGCCGCCGTCCTGCACGGTACCGGTGTGGATGGTCGTGAATTCGCGGATGGTATTGCGATCGCCAATGACAAGCCTTGTCGGCTCGCCGGCGTACTTCATGTCCTGGGGACTGCCGCCAATCGACGCGAACGGGCCAATCTTGTTGCCCTCGCCCAGCGTCGTATGACCGTCGACAACCGTATGCGCCAGAATCTGCGTACCGGCGCCAACCGTCACGTTCGCGCCGACGATCGCATAGGGGCCAACAGTGACATCGTCGGCGAGTTGCGCTTTCGGATCGACGACTGCGGTGGGATGAATGTTGGTCATGAGCGTCTCAGTTCCGGTTATTCGCCGTTCTTCTTGACCATGCACATGAACTCGGCTTCCGCGGCGAGCTTGCCGTCTACCAACGCCTTGCCCTTGAACTTGTAGAAGCCGCGGCGCTCGCTCAGGAAATCGACGTCGAGCACGAGTTGATCACCCGGTTCGACCGGACGCTTGAAGCGAACGCTGTCGATGCCCACGAAGTAATAGAGCGTGTTCTCGTCGTGCACCGCCTCTTCCGAGAACGTGAGCAGCGCGGCGGCTTGCGCCAGTGCTTCAACGATCAGGACGCCCGGCATCACCGGACGTTGCGGATAATGGCCCGTGAAGTACGGCTCATTGATCGTGACGTTCTTGATGACCTTGATGTTCTTGTGCGGCTCCAGGCCAATCACGCGGTCCACCATCAGCATCGGATACCGATGCGGCAGCAGCTTCATGATCTTGTGGATGTCGATAGTAATAGTGGTCTCGCTCATTTGTCTTGCAGGTCTTTGACCTTCGCTTCAAGTTGACGCACGCGATCACGCATCTTGTCCAGATTGCGCATGATGGCCGCGTTTTTGTTCCATTCGGCATTCGGAATTGCCGGAAACGCGCTGGTATAGGTACCGGGGCCAGGAATCGATTTCGACACCCCCGATTTGGCGGTCACGATGACCCGGTCGCCAATCGTCACATGCCCGGCCACGCCCACGGCACCGCCCAGCATGCAGAATTTCCCGATAGTACTGCTGCCGGCGATGCCCGTACATGCGGCAATCACCGTGTAGGCGCCAACGCGCACGTTATGCGCGATCTGCACCTGATTGTCGATCTTGCAGCCGCGTTCGATCACCGTATCGGCCATCGCGCCGCGATCGATGGAGGTCGACGCGCCGATTTCGACGTCGTCCTCGATCACCGCACGCCCCACCTGGGGAATCTTCACCCATTCGCCGCCCGTGGCGGAAAAATCCGGCGCGAATCCGAAACCGTCGGAGCCGATCACGGCGCCCGCGTGAATCACGCAACGCGCACCGATCACACTCGTGTGATACAGCGTGGCGTTCGGATAAACGAGCACGTCGTCGCCCAGCGTGGTGCCACGACCGACGAACACGTTCGCCACCAGACGCACTCGCTCGCCCAGACGCGCACCCGCCTCGATCACCACATTCGGGCCGATGACACACGAGGCCGGCACAACGGCCGTCGGATCGACGACAGCGCTCGGATGAACGCCCGCCGGCGACACAGGTGTCGCCGCTTGCGCGAACATTTGCGACACGCGCGCGAAGTACGCATAGGGGTTCGGCGCGATGATCCACGCGCGGCCCTCATGCGACGGCAGCTTGTCGTAGTCGGCTTTGGAGAGAATCACGGCCGCCGCGCCCGAATTGGGCACTTCGGCGAGATACAGTGGATTGGACAGAAACGCGAGCTGATTCGCGCCCGCGCGATCGAGCGGCGCCAGACCATCGACCGTGACTTCGCCGTCCCCCACCAGGTCGCCGCCGAAACGCGCGACCAGTTGAGCCAGCGAAACCGACGGCAATGCCGGCATCGACGACGCGCCCGTCACTTGCCGCCGGTGCCGCCCCCCGAACTTGCGTTCAGAGTCTTGAGCACCTTGTCGGTAATGTCGATACGCGGACTCACGTAAACCGCTTCCTGCACGATCAGATCGTACTTCTCGGTCTCTGCGATCTGCTTGATGACTCGATTGGCACGATCGAGCACGGCCGCGAGCTCTTCGTTACGACGCTGATTCAGGTCTTCACGAAACTCGCGCTGCTTGCGCTGGAATTCAGTGTCGGCGGCAGCCAGATCGCGCTGACGCTTGGCGCGCTCGGCATCGGACAACGTCGGATTGTCCTTGTCGAGCTTGTCCGACATCGCCTTGAGACGTTGCGCCATCGACTGCAGATCCCCGTCCCGCTTGGAGAACTCGGCTTCGAGTTTGGCTTGTGCGGCCTTGGCCGGTGCCGAATCGCGAAGAATGCGATCCGAATTGACAGCGGCGATGCGCGCATCCTGGGCCATGGCGGCAAAAGCCGCACCAGCCAGCAACGCCGCGGCGACGCCGCGAAGGCAATGCTTACGGATACCGTTCAATGTAATACCCCTTACAACGATGAAACGTTCGGAACCGGTCGATGCGCCGTCGTTAGAACGACGTACCCACCTGGAACTGGAATTTCTGATACTGGTCGCCCGTCTTCTTGACGAGCGGGAAGCCCATCGAGAGCTTGAGCGGGCCAATCGGTGAAATCCACGACAGGCCGAAACCGTAAGAATAGCGCAGGTTATTGAAGGTAATCGCCTGGCCGTTATCGAATACGTTACCGCCATCGAGGAACGTGAAGATACGCAGCGTGCGGTCATAACCCGTGCCCGGCAGCGGGAACGTCAATTCGATGTTACCGATCAGCTTCGACGCCCCCCCCAGCGGTTCGCCGTTGGTGTCCTTCGGACCCAGCGAGCTCGGTTCATAACCCCGCACCGAACCGATACCACCCGCGAAGTAGTTCTTGAAGATCGGGAACGGCTGACCGCCCAAACCGTGGCCATAACCGACTTCGCCGTTCAATGCCAGCGTGAAGCCACGGCTCACCGGGTAGTAGTACTGGTGCTGGTAGTACGCACGGAAGTACTTGGTCGTGCCGATCGGCGTACCAATTTCAAGGTTCGCCTGCTGATAGTGACCGCGGTTCGGGATCAGCGCGCTGTCACGCGAATCGCGCGACCAGCCCACCGTCAGCGGATAGTTGTTGCTGACGTAACCGAACTGGTTGGCGTAATCGATATAACGCTGCGGCGTCGTGCCGTCGCTCGTCAGGTGCAGACGCGTCTGTTCGAAGCCAATGCCGAAGAACACCGTGTCGACTTCCGAGAACGGCACACCGAACTTCAGGTTACCGCCCAGCGTGTTGATACGGAAATCCGAATCGCTCGTGAGCAGCAGCGGCTGATACGTGCGGTAGTAGATATCGGTGATGCGGCTCACGCCGTCGACCGTGAAGTACGGATCGACTTGCGTGACAGCCAACGTGCGGTAGGTCTTACCGGTATTCACGTTCACCGACAGCGACGTACCCGAACCGAACACGTTGTCCTGGCTGACACCGGCCTGCAGCACCACCTTGTCGGTCGACGAGAAGCCTGCCCCCACGTTGATCGTGCCGGTCGGCTTTTCTTCCACCTTGACCTGCAGATCCACCTGATCGTTGGACCCGGCGACCGGCTCGGTCGTGACGTTCACATCGGTGAAGTAGCCCAGGCGGTTGATACGGTCCTGCGACAGCTTGAGGCGGTCGGCGTCGTACCACGAGCTTTCGAGTTGGCGCAGTTCGCGGCGAATCACTTCGTCGCGCGTGCGCGAGTTGCCCACGATGTTGATCTTGCGAACGTACACGCGACGGCCCGGATCGATCGTCAGCGCCAACGCCACCGTGTGGTTGTTGCGATCGATCGTCGGCTGCGCATTCACATTGGCAAACGCGAAGCCGTAGTTACCGAGCAAATCGGAAATGGCTTTCGTGCTGGCTTGCAGCTTGGCTGCGGAGAACGTGTCGCCCGCCTTCAATTGCACGAGCTTCTGGATGTCGTCCTGCTTGCCCAGCATCTCGCCGCCAAGCTTCACGTCCGACACCTTGTACGGCTCGCCTTCGTGGACGTTGATCGTCAGGAACATTTCGTCCTTGTCCGGCGTGATCGACACGTCGGTGGAGTCGATGTTGAATTCCAGATAGCCGCGGTTCAGATAGAACGAACGCAGCTTTTCCAGATCGCCCGTGAGTTTGTCCTTGGAGTACAGGTCGTTCTTCGAATACCACGACAGCCAGTTCGGCGTGCCGAGCTCCATTTCCGCCATCAGATCCGACGACGAGAACGCCTTGTTGCCCACGAAGTTGATCTGCTGGATCGTTGCCTTCGGGCCTTCGGTCACGGCGAACTGGATACCCACGCGGTTACGCTCGAGCGGCGTGACCGTCGTCTTCACCTCGGCAGCGTAGTAACCGCGCGTAAGGTATTGACGCTTGAGTTCCTGTTCCGACTTGTCGAGCAGGTTGCGGTCGAAGGTGCGGCCTTCGGTCAGGCCGACCGAGCGCAATGCCTTCTTCAAACCGTCTTTGTCGAATTCCTTGATACCGAGGAAGTCGATGGAAGCAATCGCGGGACGCTCGTTGACGTGCACCACCAGCACGCTGCCTTGCGCTTCAACGCTCACGTCCGAGAACAGGCCCGTTGCATAAAGGGCACGAATTGCTTCGGTGCCCTTATCGTCGTTGAACTTGTCACCCGGCTTGACCGGCAAGTACGAGAACACGGTACCGGGTTCGATGCGCTGCAAGCCCTCCACTCGGATATCCTTGACCACGAACGGCTCGACGGCGCGTGCCAGGAAACTGTGTGCCGCCAGAACCGCAATCACCAGGGTCTTCGGAACAAGGTGGTATTTATTCGACAACTTGCTTCCCCAAGAAACAATTGAATCGTAAAAACTCGGATTTGCCTGCGACGGCAGGCTCGTGACGCTGTCTAGTGCAGCAACTTCGACAGGTCATTGAAAAGTGCTACGGCAGAGAGCGCAAGGATGCAAACGATGCCCACTCGTTGCAGCGCGCCCTGCCACCGCTCGGAAACTGCCCGACCGGTAATCGCTTCGACCGCATAATATAACAGATAGCCACCGTCCAAAACGGGAATTGGTAACAGATTCAATACGCCCAGGCTAATGCTGACAAGCGCGAGAAAGGCGACGAAATAATCCAGCCCGAGTCTGGCCGATCGCCCCGCATAGTCCGCAATCGTCACCGGCCCGCTCAAATTCTTCAGCGATGCCTGGCCGGTGATCATCTTTCCAAACATGCGCACGCTGAACGCCGTGACATCCCACGTGCGTTGCGCCCCACGCCCGATCGCCTCGAACAACCCGTAGCGCACCGTGACCGTGTCGACCTGGCTGGCCAGTGCCGCGCCGATCTTGCCGACGCGCGCGCCGCCCGCTTCGGCCGGGTCGACCTCAGCACTGGGTGTCAGCGTGACGTTGCGCAAAGCGCCGTCACGTCGCACGGTGAGCGTCATCGGTTTGCCCGGATGCGCACGCACCGCATCCACGAGTACCTTGGCCGATCCGACGGGACTGCCATCGATGGCCGTGACCTCGTCACCGACGCGCAGCCCGGCAAGACCTGCGGCCCCACCCGCCATCAGTTGCCCGACCTTGACGCGCGCCGTCGGCACCAGCCCGATGCGCTGCATGAAATCCTGCTCGCTGTCGGCATCGAACTGCTGACCGGCGGCATCCAGCATGTATTCCGCGCGGCCATCGCGAGTCCGCGCCACGAGGGTGACGCGCTGGCCGTCGATCACCGGATCCACCAGACGCCAGCGAAGATCCTCCCAGGAACGCACGGGGACCTCGTCGCCAACGGCCTCGTCGGAACGGCTCCCGTTCTCGCGCACGCCGGTAATCAACTCACCGCCGGACAGGCCTGCACGCGCCGCCAGGGTGCCGGCCGCCGGTGGCGCAATACGCGCGACGGGCTCGGTCACACCGGCCAGATTCAGGCCGGCATAAAGGGCAATGGCAAGCAGGAAGTTCGCAACCGGCCCCGCCGCGACAATGGCAAAGCGCTTGTAGACCGATTGATGGTTAAACGCCCGCGTGCGATCTTCGGGGGCCACGATCTGCGTCTCGTCACGCTCGTCGAGCATTTTGACGTAGCCGCCCAGCGGCAACGCGCAAACGGTCCATTCGGTCCGGTCACGGCCCATCGTCCACTTGATCAATGGCAGGCCAAACCCGACCGAAAACCGCAGCACCTTCACGCCGCACAGTCGCGCAACGGTGTAATGGCCCAACTCATGGAATACCACCAGCACGCCAATGGCGACGGCAAATGCGAGCAGCGTGGTCAGCAGAGTCATGAGCGAATTCGAGCCCCGGGGACGTTACGACATGGACGCGAGCGTCAGGACGACGCGGGCGCCGGCAGCTTGGCGACAATACTCGCCGCCAATTCGCGAGCACGACGATCGGCTTCGAGCACGACGTCGAGCGAGGTCGCCTCGCCCACCACGACCGCATCAAGCACTTGCTCGACGACTTGCGCGATGGCGGTGAAGCGAATGCGCTTACCCAGGAACGCCTCTACAGCGACCTCGTTTGCCGCGTTGAGCAATGCGCCAGCCGTGCCGCCGCTGCGTAGCGTGTCAAACGCCAGGCGCAGACACGGGAAACGGCGCAGATCCGGCGCTTCGAAAGTCAGCTTGCCGATATCGGCGAGATTCAGCCCCGCCACCCCGGACGTCACGCGATCCGGGAATGCCAGCGCGTGAGCAATCGGCGTGCGCATGTCGGGGTTCCCCAACTGCGCGAGCGTGGAGCCATCGGCATAGGTCACCATCGAATGGATCACGCTTTGCGGGTGAATCAGTACCTCGATCTTCTCCGCAGGCATATTGAACAGCCAGCGGGCCTCGATGACCTCGAGCCCCTTGTTCATCATGCTCGCGGAATCCACCGAAATCTTGCGGCCCATGACCCAGTTCGGATGCGCACAAGCCTCGTCAGGCGTGACGTTCTCGAGCGAAGCCAATTCGCGCTCGCGGAACGGGCCGCCGGAGGCCGTCAACACCAGCTTTTCCACGCCACGTGTCGAAATCCGGTTCTCCCCAGCCACTTGCGGCAGGCATTGGAAGATGGCGTTGTGCTCGCTGTCGAGCGGCAACAACGTCGCCCCTGCCCGCTCGGCGGTTGCCATGAACAGTGCACCGGAAAGCACCAGCGACTCTTTGTTCGCCAGCAAGATGCGCTTACCGGCACGAGCGGCAGCGAGCGTCGACTGAAGGCCTGCGGCGCCGACAATGGCCGCCACAACCATAGTGACTTCGGACGCTTGCGCGATCTCGACCAGCGCCTGCGGACCATAGGTCACTTCGATCTTCAGGCCGGCATCGGCCAGACGCGCCGCAAGCGAACGAGCGCCGTCCGCATCGGCCACCACGGCCACCTTCGGGCGATGCGCGACGCATTGCTCGAACAGGCGATCCAGATTGCGGTGCGCCGAGAGCGCATAGACGGAGAAGCGGTCGGGATGACGCCCCACCACATCGAGCGTGCTAACGCCGATGGAGCCGGTAGAGCCAAGAATAGAGAGATGTTGCGACATGATCAGACGAAGAGCATAGCCAGCGGGAGCACAGGGAGCAACGCGTCGATTCTGTCGAGCACGCCCCCATGGCCGGGCAACAGCGCGCTGGAGTCTTTCACGCCGGCCTGCCGCTTGAGTTGAGATTCGAACAGATCGCCCACGACCGAAAAAGCTACCAGCACCGTCAGCGCCAGTGCGCCGAGTGCCAGGCCGAGCGTGCCAGCGAGGTGGGAAACGATGGTCGGCGCCTGCAAGCCGCTCGCCAGAACTGCCGCTGCGACCAAGAGCACCAGCACCCATCCGCCGATGGCGCCTTCCCAGGACTTTCCAGGACTGATCGAGGGCGCGAGCTTGCGACGACCCAATGCACGACCGGCAAAATAGGCGCCGGTATCCGCGAGCCATACGATGACGAGCACCGACAGCAGGAATGCCACACCTCGCTCACGCGCCAGACACAGCGCCTGCCATGCCGCAATCAGCAACACGGGACCGGCGACGAGCAGCAAGCCGCGCCACGCCCCCTGGGTTGCAGGCTTGCGCGCCAGCGTATAGGGTCCGGCCAACAGCCAGAACACGGCGGCGGGCTTGAGCCAGATCGATGAAAGGGTCCAGCCGCCTGCCCAGGTGAGGCCCACGCCGAGTAACGCAAGTGCGCCGTAGAAGATGGCGCCCGTGCCGTTCAGGCCGACGAGCCGCCCCCACTCCCAGCCGGCGGCGGCCACGATCACGGCGGCAAGCAACGCGAACTGCGCCGGCGTACCGACGAAGATCACAGGCAAGAGAATGGCAAGAAGTACGACAGCGGTAATGACGCGTGTCTTGAGCATCAGGCGGATTGTCCCGAGGGGTTCTGAACTTGCGCACTGGTACGGCCGAAACGGCGTTCGCGCTGTTGAAACTCGGCGACAGCCCGTTTGAGCGTATTGGCGTTGAAGTCCGGCCAGAATTCTTCGGTGAAATACAGTTCAGTGTACGCCAGTTGCCAGAGCAGAAAATTACTGACGCGCTGGTCACCACCGGTGCGGATGAAAAGATCCGGCTCCGGCGCGTACGCCATGCTCAGATAAGGCGCGAGGTCGTCCTCAGTGAACGAGGCCTCGAGCGCCGCTGCCCCACCCTGCGCAAGACGCGCGGCCGCAAGCTTCTGCGCCGCTTGCAGAATGTCCCAACGTCCGCCGTAGTTCGCGGCGATCGTCAGTGTGAGGCCCTTGTTGTCTCGCGTCCGTTCTTCCGCACGCTTGACCAGTTCCTGAATGCGCGGCTCGAACGCTTCAAGCGCACCGATGACACGCAGACGGATTCCATTACTGTGCAGTTTTCCCACCTCACGTTCGAGCGCGAGAATGAAAAGCTGCATCAGCGTCGAGACCTCGTCCTGCGGACGACGCCAGTTCTCGGAACTGAACGCGAACAGCGTCAGGTACTCGACACCGAGTTCGGCACATGCCGTTACCGCTTCACGCACGGCATCGACGCCGCGCTTGTGTCCCGCTACGCGAGGCAATTTACGACTGGTAGCCCAACGCCCGTTGCCATCCATAACGATGGCAACGTGGCGCGGAATGCTCACTGTTTCGGGAACGGAGAGCGAAGAGCTGAGAAAACCCATTGAGATACGGCGCGGGAGTCGAGCGCGAAAGTCGGCGGAGATCTTACGGTGAGTGCCGGGGCACTCAGACCGTCATGATCTCTGCGTCCTTTTGCTTGACCAACTCGTCGATCTCGGCGACAAACTTGTCGGTCAGCTTCTGGACTTCGTCGCTGCCACGGCGCTCGTCGTCTTCCGAGGCTTCCTTGTCCTTGACCAGCTTCTTGAGTTGCTCGTTGGCATCGCGACGCAGGTTGCGCACGGCGACCTTGGCGGCTTCGCCTTCCGACTTGACCAGCTTGGTCAGTTCGCGACGGCGCTCTTCGGTCAGCATGGGCATCGGCACGCGAATCAGATCGCCTTGCGTGGCCGGGTTCAGACCCAGATCCGATTCACGGATGGCTTTTTCGACCACCGGAACCATCTTCTTTTCCCACGGCTGCACGCCGATCGTGCGACTGTCCACGAGGTTCACGTTAGCGACCTGGGAGATGGGCACCATCGAGCCGTAATAGTCCACCTGCACGTGATCGAGCAGGCCGGCATGCGCGCGACCGGTACGAATCTTCGCCAGGTTGTTCTTGAACGACTCGATCGAGCTTTTCATCTTTTGCTCGACATTCTTCTTGATGTCAGCAACGCTCATGACAACCTCCAAACCTTGAATTGTTACGCAAAACGTAAATGATACGGCGTCGGTGCGCCATTGCACACCGACGCCGCAATTTGAACTCAAACGTGGACGAGCGTTCCCTCGTCTTCGCCGAGGATAACGTGCTTGAGCGCGCCCGGCTTCACAATCGAGAAAACGCGCACCGGCATCTTCTGATCGCGGCACAGCGCGAAAGCGGTCGCGTCCATGACCTGCAGGTTCTTCGAAATGGCTTCGTCGAAGCTGATGGTCGAATACTTGACTGCGTCGGGGTCCTTCTTGGGGTCAGCCGAGTACACGCCGTCGACCTTGGTCGCCTTGAGCACCACTTCGGCGCCGACTTCCGAGCCACGCAGCGCTGCGGCCGTGTCGGTCGTGAAGAACGGGTTACCCGTGCCGGCGG
Organism: Pandoraea fibrosis; assembly: GCF_000807775.2. Lineage (NCBI taxonomy): Bacteria > Pseudomonadati > Pseudomonadota > Betaproteobacteria > Burkholderiales > Burkholderiaceae > Pandoraea > Pandoraea fibrosis. The sequence goes on from NZ_CP047385.1 coordinate 3,786,248, forward strand.
CAAAAATCACGACTTTACCCTCTTCGAGCTGACGGATCGCGCGCGGACGAATGTACGGCTCAACGACCTGGTCCATGCGCAGCGCAGACTGCACGCGCGCCTCGATACCGGCGTGGCGCATCGCATCTTGCAGCGCCAGGGCATTCATCATGGTGGCCAGCATGCCCATATAGTCGGCCGTCGCACGGTCCATACCGGCGGCACCGCCAGCCACACCCCGGAAAATATTGCCACCGCCGATCACGACGGCCAATTGCGTGCCAAGGCGAACGACTTCGGCAATGTCGCCAACCATGCGCTCAATCGTCGCACGATTGATGCCGAATGCATCGTCACCCATGAGGGCTTCACCAGAGAGCTTGAGAAGTACGCGTTTGTAAGGAGTAGACATGGCGGTCCTTAAGAAGTCTGGTCGGGCACTGTTGGGGTATTCTGGATGAAACAACGGGGACGGCACCGCCGCCCCCGGTTACTGCGATACTGCGCGAATTACGACTGCTTGGCAGCGGCCACTTGCGCAGCCACTTCAGCAGCGAAGTCGTCCTGCTTCTTCTCGATGCCTTCGCCAACCACGAACATCGTGAAGCCCTTGACCGACGTGTTGTTGGCCTTGAGCATCTGCTCGACGGTCGACTTGTCGTCCTTCACGTAAGCCTGGTTGAACAGCGAGACTTCCTTCAGGAACTTCTGCACGCTGCCTTCCACCATCTTCGCGACGATCTCTGCCGGCTTGCCCGATTCCGCAGCCTTCTCGGCAGCGACCTTGCGTTCCTTCTCGATCAGTTCCGGCGAGACCTGCTCACCCGACACGGCCACCGGCTTCATGGCGGCGATGTGCATGGCGACGTTCTTGCCCACTTCGGCGTCGGCACCTTCGTACTCGACAACCACGCCGATGCGCGTGCCGTGCAGGTAAGCAGCCAGCTTGCCCGACGTCTCGTAACGCTGGAAGCGGCGGATCGTCATGTTTTCACCGATCTTGCCGATCAGGTCGGCACGCACCTGGTCAACGGTCTTGCCTTCGAGCGGCAGTGCCGACAGGGCAGCCACGTCGGCCGGGTTGTTCTCGGCGACCAGCTTGGCCACGTCGTTGGCGAACTTGAGGAAGTCGTCGTTCTTCGAAACGAAGTCGGTTTCGCAGTTGATTTCGACCACGGCACCCTTGCCGCCGTCGATGTAAGCAGCGATCACGCCTTCGGCCGTGATACGGCTGGCGGCCTTGCTGGCCTTGCTACCCAGCTTGACACGCAGGATTTCTTCAGCACGGACCATGTCGCCGTCGGCTTCGGTCAGCGCCTTCTTGCATTCCATCATCGGCGCATCGGTCTTGGCGCGCAGTTCGCCCACCATTGCTGCAGTAATTGCCGGCATATCGTTACTCCTGTATATCGAATCAGTCGGGAGAGGATGGCGCCCGAACGGCCGCACTGCCCGCCCTCGGCGCCCCGCGCACCCGACGCGGGGAAATCGGACTAAAAAAAAGGGGCGCCACAAGCAGCCCCTTTTGTTACGCAGCGGTGGCCGCTTACGCCTCTTCGTTCACTTCGACGAACTCGTCGCCGTCGCCGCGCACGGCTTCGACAACTTCCTTGACGGCGTTTGCACGGCCTTCGAGGATCGCGTCGGCAACGCCTTGCACGTACAGCTCAACGGCCTTGCTCGAATCGTCGTTACCCGGGATGACGTAGTCAACACCTTCCGGCGAGTGGTTCGTATCGACCACGGCGATCACCGGAATACCGAGCTTGTTGGCTTCGGTGATGGCGATCTTGTGGTAGCCGACGTCGACCACGAAAATGGCGTCGGGCATGCCGCCCATTTCCTTCACGCCGCCGATCGACTTCTGCAGCTTGGCCATTTCGCGATCGAACAGCAGCGCTTCCTTCTTGCTCATGCGCTCTTGCTCGCCGGCTTCCAGAGCCTGCTCCATGTCCTTGAGCTTCTTGATCGACGACTTCAGGGTCTTGAAGTTCGTCAGCATGCCGCCCAGCCAACGGTTGTTGACAAAAGGCATACCGGCGCGGCCCGCGGCTTCCGCCACGATTTCACGCGCTTGACGCTTCGTGCCCACGAACAGGATCGTGCCGCGGTTTGCTGCCAGTTGACGCACATACTTCAGTGCATCCTGGTACATCGGCAACGTCTTTTCGAGGTTGATGATGTGAATCTTGTTGCGATGGCCGAAGATATAGGGGGCCATCTTGGGGTTCCAGAAACGGGTTTGGTGACCAAAGTGGACGCCCGCTTCCAGCATCTGACGCATCGTGACAGACATGTGATTCTCCGTGAGGGTTAGGTCTTAGACCGGCTGCCGTACCCGTTTCGTCAGACTGCCATACAGCTTTGCATGACCCGTCTGCGAAGATCGGGCACCCTGGGTGCGCCGGCCCGCGATTTCAAAATTTCCAAGCCGATGACGACGATGCCATTCGGCAACTCGCCGGGCGCAGCACCATCTGGCACCACATTGGGGCGAAAACACCCACAAAACCCGGCGAAGACCGTTGAAAGCCAAGGGAAAACCCTTGGCTTTATTAGCAACTCGTCCTCGACTTAGCCCGAGATTATAGCATCGCACCACGCCATCACTCAAGCGACGCGTGAACTTGTGATGACAAGCGGGAAATGCCCGGTTTGCGCGGCGCTCCGCCCAATTTGCTCCGCCATCCGGCATCCCGCCCGGCGCATCGGAAATTCATGGTCGGAACCCTCCGAAATCCACGCCAGACGGGGCGAAAACCGGCCATTGATGCGATAATGCGGCACTGTTTACGCAATTTGTCCGATTCATCAATGGCCATCACCCTCAAGAATGCCCACGACATTGAAATGATGCGCGTCGCCTGCCGACTGGCCAGCGAAGTGCTCGATTTCATCACGCCCTACGTGCGCGCCGGCGTCACCACCGGGGAACTCGACCGCCTTTGCCACGAGTTCATGGTCAAGGAACAGGGCACCGTACCGGCGCCGCTGAACTATCAGCCGCCGGGCTACCCGCCCTACCCCAAGGCGACCTGCATCTCCGTGAACGACGTGATCTGCCACGGCATTCCCGGCGACAAGGTGCTCAAGAACGGCGACGCGCTCAATATCGACATTACCGTCATCAAGGACGGTTACTTTGGCGACACCAGCCGGATGTTCATCGTCGGCGACGGCACCATCCTTGCCAAGCGTCTGGCACAGGTCACGTACGAGTGCATGTGGCTCGGCATTAACCAGGTGCGCCCGGGCGCCCATCTCGGCGATATCGGCCAGGCCATTCAGACGCACGCCGAAGCCCAGGGCTACAGCGTGGTGCGCGAGTATTGCGGCCACGGTATCGGACAGGTGTTCCACGAAGATCCGCAAATCCTGCACTACGGTCGACAAGGCACCGGGCTCGTGCTGCAAGCCGGTATGATTTTCACCATCGAGCCGATGATCAACGCAGGCAAGCGCGAGATTCGGACAATGCCCGACCAGTGGACGGTCAAGACACGCGATCGCAGCCTGTCGGCGCAATGGGAGCACACCGTGCTGGTGACGGAGACGGGTCACGAAGTGCTCACGCACTCGGCCCTGACACCGCCGCCGCCGCCCGGTTCGTCGTACGTGACATCGTTCGCGACAGCAGCCTGAGCATTTATCGTCCGGTCGCCGGAAGATTCGGCGGCCACCCGGCCTGACCGTTATTTATCCACCCAGGAAGCCGTCATGCACGCGCGCGCGCACGCCCCTTCTCCGCTACGTCAGGCCCTCAAGGAACGCAAGGCCGAACTTGTCGAACGCTTTTCTGCACACGGCAAGGTCGACACGCTGCTGCATGGCTTGAGCCAGGCCGTCGATCAGGCCATGCGCGACGCCTGGGCCGAATGTCACATGCCTGACGATTTCGCCCTTGTTGCGGTCGGTGGCTACGGACGCGGCGAGCTGTATCCCCACTCGGACGTCGACATTCTGTTGCTGCATCGGCATGCCGATGGCCCAGCGCTCACGTCGCATGTGGAGCCGTTCATCGGTTTTCTTTGGGACATCGGGCTCGAAATCGGGTCATCGGTGCGCACGGTCGATGAATGCATCATCGAAGCGCACGCCGACGTCACGGTGCAAACCAGCCTGCTCGAAGCACGGCTTCTGACGGGAAATCGCGCCCTCTTCGACGAATTCGAGCAACGCTTTTCGGCAGACCTCGATCCGCGCGCGTTTTTCCGCAGCAAACAACTGGAAATTCGCCAACGTCACGCGAAGTATCAGGACACCCCGTATAGCCTCGAGCCCAACTGCAAGGAAAGCCCCGGGGGACTGCGCGATCTGCAGGTCATTCTCTGGATGACGAAGGCCGCGGGGCTGGGCAATAGCTGGTCGGAACTGTTCGCGCGGGACTTGCTGACGGATCGCGAACTCAAGGAACTGCGCCGTAACGAACAATTCCTGAAAGGGCTACGGGCACGGCTTCATTTGCTCGCACGGCGCCGCCAGGACGTGCTGGTGTTCGACATGCAAACGGCGCTCGCGCAGAGCCTCGGCTTCGACGCCACCACGACGAAGCGCGCCAGTGAGCAGTTAATGCGCCGCTACTACTGGGCCGCGAAGGCCGTCTCGCAACTCAATACTGTCTTGCTGCTCAACGTCGAGGCTCGCCTGTTCCCGCAAACCAGTGGCGTCACGCGCGTGATCAACGAGCGCTTCGTCGAAAAGCAGGGGATGATCGAGATCGTGGATGACGAGTTGTATCAGCGTCATCCGAACGCGATTCTCGAGACCTTCCTGTTGTACGAACAGGTGGTGGGCGTGAAAGGTCTGTCGGCGCGCACGTTACGCGCGCTGTACAATGCGCGCGAACTGATGAATGCGCAGTGGCGCGCCGACCCCGAGAATCGCCGTACATTTCTCGCGATTCTTCAGCAACCGCAGGGCATCACCCACGCCTTGCGCCTGATGAATCAGACGAGCGTGCTTGGCCGGTATCTGATCAACTTCCGCCGCGTGGTCGGACAGATGCAACACGATCTGTACCACGTGTACACGGTCGATCAGCACATCCTGATGGTTGTGCGCAACATCCGCCGGTTTGCCGTGGCGGAACACACGCACGAATATCCGTTCTGCAGTCAGTTGATCGCAAACTTCGACAGACCCTGGGTGCTGACGATCGCCGCCCTTTTCCACGACATTGCGAAGGGACGTGGCGGCGACCACTCGACGCTCGGCATGGTCGATGCGCGACGCTTCTGTACACGTCACGGTATCGATAAGGACGATACGGAACTGATCGTCTGGCTCGTCGGCGAGCACCTCACGATGAGCACTGTCGCGCAGAAGCAGGACACGACAGATCCCGAGGTCATCCGGCGCTTTGCCGAGAAAGTGGGAAATGAACGGCGCCTGACCGCACTGTACCTGCTGACGGTCGCCGATATTCGCGGCACCAGCCCGAAGGTGTGGAACGCCTGGAAGGGCAAGCTGCTGGAAGATCTCTACCGGCTGACATTGCAGGTGCTGGGCGGAGCGAACCCGGATCCGCACTCGCAGTTGAAAACGCGCAAGGAAGAAGCGCTCGGACTGCTGCGTCTGTACACCGTGCCGGAGCGCGCGCAGGAAGCGCTCTGGAACACACTCGACGTTGCGTACTTCCTGCGCAACGATCCGGCCGACGTCGCCTGGCAGACGCGTCATTTGTGGCGGCACGTCGACAGTGCGGTGCCGATCGTCAAGGCCCGCCCCTCACCGATTGGCGAAGGGTTGCAGGTCATGGTCTATGTCCGCGATCAGGTCGATCTGTTTGCGCGCATTTGCGGCTACTTCGAGCGCAAGGGCCTGTCGATTCTCGATGCGAAGGTGCACACGACCAGCCACGGCTTCGCCCTGGATAGCTTCCTGTTGACGGACCCCGGCCTCGACACCAGCTACCGGGACATCATCAACCTGGTAGAGAGCGAGCTGGTGTCGTTGCTCACCCGTGTAGAACCGCTGGCAGAGCCGAGCAAGGGACGGTTGCCACGACGTTCGCGCAGCTTTCCGGTCACGCCGCGCGTCGATTTGCGGCCTGACGAGCGCGGCCAGTATTACCTGCTGTCGGTGTCGGCCAACGACCGCACCGGCTTGCTTTATGCGGTTGCTCGCGTACTCGCCCGTCATGGTGTGAGCGTGCGGACCGCCCGCATCAATACCCTCGGCGAACGTGTCGAAGACACGTTCCTGCTTGATGGCAGCCGTTTGCAGGACAACCGCCTGCAAATTGCCGTTGAGACCGAATTACTAGAAGCATTGGAACCATGAGCGATACCCCGCGCGCCAAACTCGGCGCCAAACATCCCCGCACTCTCGACAAGACCCGCGCGCCCGTGCGGTCGTCCGGCGCGCTGCGCCGTCCGACCAAGGCGGTGCCGGCGTCGATGCTCGACGCCAGCGGCGCGAAGAAGAAGCCTGCGGCGAAACCGCCCCGCCCGCGTCCGGCAAACGATGCCACGTCGCCGGCCGGCGCACGTCGCTCGGCAGATGGCGGCACCGCACCGCGCAAACCCGCGACTGGCGCAGCAAAACCCTACGAGAAACGCCCGACGGGTGAACGTCCGCCGGCGCGCGGCCAGCGCGAGCGCGTTGCAGGCGCACGCCCCGCGCGATTTGACGATGAGTCCCGCTCGCGTCGCTTCGACGAAGACCGCCCGCGTCGCATTACCGAAGGTGGTGCACGTGGCGACTTTTCCCGCCCGCCCCAACGTGGCACGAATGATCGCGCTCCGCGTCGCTTCGACGAAGATCGTCCGCGCCGTACTACCGAAGGCGGTGCACGTGGCGACTATTCCCGTCCGCCCCAACGTGGCACGAATGATCGCGCTCCGCGTCGCTTTGACGAAGATCGTCCGCGCCGTACTACCGAAGGCGGCGCACGTGGCGACTATTCCCGTCCGCCCCAACGTGGCACGAATGATCGCGCACCCCGTCGCTTCGACGAAGATCGTCCGCGCCGCACTACCGAAGGCGGTGCACGTGGCGACTATTCCCGTCCGCCCCAACGCGGCACGAATGATCGCGCACCGCGTCGCTTTGACGAAGATCGTCCCCGTCGCGATGGTGAAGGCGCGCCGCGTGGCCGCTTCGCCCGTGACGATCGCAACGCCCAGGCGCCGCGCTCGACGCGCCCCGCACGCGCTACGCGTGACGACGACGATGACATCAAGGTCCACCACGACGCCGCCGGATCGTTGCGTCTATCGAAGCGGATGTCGGAACTCGGTCTGTGTTCGCGTCGCGAAGCCGATGAGTGGATCGCCAAGGGATGGGTCCGCGTTGACGGCAAGGTCATGACGGAGCTCGGCACGAAAATTCTGCCAACGCAGGAAATCACCGTCGTGCAAGCCGCACGAAAGGAACAGGCCAATCGCGTCACCATCCTGCTGCATAAGCCCGTAGGCTATGTCTCCGGCCAGGCGGAAGACGGTTACGAGCCGGCCGTCGTCTTGGTCACGCGCGAAAACCACTGGTCCGAAGACGATGCCGGCGTGCGCTTCTCGCCGACGCATCTGCGCAGCCTGGCACCGGCCGGTCGCCTCGATATCGATTCCACCGGCCTGCTCGTCCTCACGCAGGACGGCCGTATCGCGAAGCAACTGATCGGCGAAGACTCGGATATCGAGAAGGAATATCTCGTCCGTGTGTCGTATAACGAACACGAGCAGAATGTCGAGGCGCACTTCCCCGCCGAACGTCTGGCTCTGCTGCGTCACGGCCTGGGACTCGACGATCAACCGCTCAAGCCTGCGCAGGTCGAATGGCAAAATCCGGAGCAACTGCGCTTCGTTCTCAAGGAAGGCAAGAAGCGTCAGATTCGCCGGATGTGCGAACTCGTCGGTCTGCATGTGACTGGCCTCAAGCGCGTGCGCATGGGACGCATCACGCTGGGCAACCTGCCCGTGGGTGAGTGGCGTTATCTGCGCGCTGGCGAAGGCTTCTGAGTCAGCATCGCGCATGAAAAAGCCCGCCATCGAGGCGGGCTTTTTTTATGCCTGTTGCAACGTCAGTCGTCGGTTTTCGGGTCGAGTCCCGGGAAGAGAATCTCGGTAAAGCCGAACTTGCTGAAGTCGGTAATCCGCATCGGATAGAGCTTGCCGATCAAGTGGTCGCATTCATGCTGCACCACCCGGGCATGAAAACCTTCGGCGATACGGTCGATCGGGTTGCCTTTCTGATCCAGCCCCTCGTAGCGCAGCATCGAGTAGCGATTGACCATGCCGCGCAGCCCCGGCACTGACAGACAGCCCTCCCAGCCCTCCTCCATGTCCTGCGTCAGCGGCGTGATGACAGGATTGATGAGCACGGTTTGGGGGACCTCGGGCGCATCCGGATAGCGCTCGTTGTGCTCGAAACCGAAGATCACCACCTGCAGATCGACACCGATTTGCGGCGCCGCGAGTCCGGCGCCGTTAGCATGTTTCATGGTGTCGAACATGTTTGCGACGAGTTCGTCCAGCTCGGGCGTATTGAACTGCTCCACAGGTTTGGCGATGCGCAGCAGGCGCGGATCGCCCATCTTCAGAATGTCGCAAATCATCGGTTGGGTCCTCACATCAAAGCGCGGCCAACATTGCCCGCATAGCATCTTCGTCAAGTACAGGCACGCCAAGTGCCTCGGCCTTGGCCAATTTACTGCCCGCCTCGGCCCCCGCCACCACGTAGTCGGTCTTCGCCGAGACCGAACCTGCCACTTTCGCACCCAGCGCTTCGAGCATCGCTTTCGCCTCGTCGCGCGAGAGTGTCGGCAACGTGCCCGTCAGCACGAACGTCTTGCCCGCCAGCGGCAGCGGCGCCACAGCCGCCGGTTCGGACTCCGGCCAGGTGACGCCCGCCGCGCGCAGTTGTTCGATCACCTCGACATTATGCGGCTCGGCAAAAAAATTGGCGATGGACTGCGCCACAATGGGTCCGACGTCCGGCACCGCCAGCAGTTCCTCGGCGCTGGCCGCCATCACGTTGTCGAGCTTGCCGAAATAGCGTGCCAGATCTTTCGCCGTCGCCTCGCCCACGTGACGGATGCCCAGCGCGAAGATGAACCGTGCCAGCGTCGTGTGACGCGCCGTCTCCAATGCCGCGACCAGATTCGACGCCGACTTGTCGGCCATCCGATCAAGCGCTGCGAGTTTCGCAACGCCGAGTTTGAAGAGGTCCGCCGGGGTCCGAATAATCTGCTGATCAACCAGTTGTTCGACAAGCTTGTCGCCCAGCCCTTCGATATCGAGCGCCCGGCGCTGTGCAAAGTGCAACAAGGCCTGCTTGCGCTGCGCCGCGCAGATCAACCCGCCGGTGCAACGTGCAATCACCTCGTCGGGCAGCTTCTCGATGGCCGATCCGCACACCGGGCACGCCGTCGGCATGACGAACGCCCGTGCGTCGGCCGGCCGGCGCTCGAGCACCGACCCGACGACTTCGGGAATCACATCGCCTGCGCGGCGCACGATCACCGTATCGCCGATCATCACATCCTTGCGGCGAATCTCGTCTTCGTTGTGCAGCGTAGCATTGGTCACCGTCGCCCCGCCGACGAAGACCGGCGCGAGCCGTGCCACCGGGGTAATCGCCCCGGTTCGCCCCACTTGCACCTCGATATCCAGCAATGTCGTCAGCGCTTCCTGCGCCGGAAACTTGTGTGCCAGCGCAAAACGCGGCGCGCGCGAGACAAAGCCGAGGCGGTCCTGCTCGTCGCGGCGATTGACCTTATAAACCACACCGTCGATGTCATACGGCAGCGATTCACGCGCCTCGCCCACCGCTCGGTAGAACGCCAGCAACCCGGCCGCCCCCTGCACAACATCACGGCGGTCGTTCACCGGAATACCTAACGTGACGTACCAGTCGAGCAATGCCGAGTGAGTCTCCGGCATGGGGACCCCCACCAACTCACCCACCCCGTAAGCAAAGAAAGACAACGGGCGCTTGGCCGTAATCTTCGAATCAAGCTGCCGCAGACTGCCCGCCGCCGCATTGCGCGGATTGACGAAGACCTTCTCGCCCGCCGCTTCCTGCGCCCGATTGAGCTTGTCGAAGTCGGCCCGGAACATCAGCACCTCGCCGCGCACTTCAAGCACTTCAGGCGGGTGATCGGTGTTGAGGGTCAGCGGGATTTTCTTGATGGTCCGGATGTTCGCGGTGACATCCTCACCGGTGGTGCCGTCGCCGCGCGTTGCCGCCTGCACGAGCACGCCATGCTCATAGCGCAGGGCAATCGCCAGACCGTCGAACTTCAGCTCGGCGGCATATTCGACGGGGGTACCAAACAGGTCGCCCGACGGCGCATTGCCGTCGCGCAGCCCATCGGACACACGACGGTCGAACGCTTCGACATCCTCGTCGGCAAAGCCGTTATTGAGCGAAAGCATCGGTACCCGGTGCACGACCGGCGCGAAGCCCTCCACCGGCTTGCCACCGACACGTTGCGTGGGCGAATCGGGGCGCTGCAACTCGGGAAATTCGGTCTCGAGCGCGACCAACTCGCCAAACAGGCGGTCGTACTCGGCATCGGGAATCAGCGGCGCATCGTCTTCGTAATAGGCGCGGTTATGACGCGCCAGCTCAATGCGCAATGCGGCGGCACGTTGCGCAGCAGCCGTTGCATCGGCCGCCGTTGGCGCATTCGCGTCCTGACCCGGAACGGAAGTTTGGGACATGCTTGGAAACTCGGAGTACGAGAAGTCAGAATATTATGCCCTCGACGCACGCGCCTGCGCGTTGCCGACAGCATCCATTCATCGGAACAAAAACGCCGCTCACCCGACGGTGAACGGCGTGCATCGAACGCGGCCGCGGACAGATCCGACAGATCGTCGCCTGCCGCGCACCGCCTCGTTGTTACTGGCTGAACAAGCGGCGTGTCACCGGCGAACCGGCCGGCAAACCGCGTGCCTCGAGGCGTTCGTAGAGCTTGAGCAACTGCTTGTCGACATTTTGCAGCGCAGCATCCGAAAGCGGCCGACGCTGGTCGTCCACGACTCGCCCACCAATGCGTTGCCCGATCGAGCGAGCGTAATCGCACATCAGACGGAACGGCAGCAGATCTTCATCGGCCACCGGCACATCGAGCAACATCGTAATCAGATCGCCGCCCTTGTACGTCAGATCGTCGCGCAGGAAGTTGGTATCGCCGAACTGCAGCATGAACACCGGATTCTGGCGTGCGTCGAGCTTGACGAAACGCATACCGTCGCGCGAGAGCAGCAGACCGTCCTGCGTCGCCACTGCCTGGACATAGTTCGCCGACCAGGGGGCGCCGTCCGAGAGCACGTTGACCGACAGTTGCGCGTCGCATTGCGCGGCGAAACTGTCGAGCTCGCGGCCACGGGCCACCGTCTCCATCATGTCGGGCAGTTCGGGCAGCGCATCGACGGCGTCGGCGAGGGTCTGAACGAGATTCGAGAACTCCGAGAATTCGACTTCGTTCAACGCCCCGGCTCGGTTGGCCAACTGCACGGCCATGCGCAACTGATGGTAGCGGCCGCCTGTGCGAATCAGTTCCCATGGCGAATGTTCGTCGGCGCGGCCCTCGACGTTCACGGGCTTGCCGCCCGCGCGGCGCATGCGCACCGTCAACGGCATCAGACGCTCCGCAGCTACCACGTTCGCCAACGGCAATTCGACGATGCAGTCGATGCGCTCGTCGATGACCGGCGGCGGACCGCTCGGCACCGCCGGGCGCGCCGCTGCGACGGGCGCCGTCACGGTCTCGGCTGCGGACGCCACGGTGCCTTGCGGGTGGGCTAGCGATTCGTCATCGGGTGCGCCGGCCGCCGCAGCCACCGCGCCAGCAGCGGCGGCATCCACGGTGTCGTCGGCCGCCAGTTCCGCGTCGACGCGTGCCACCGTGCTCGCCGCTGCGGCTTGTTCCGCGTCGCGTGCCAGCTCGTCGGCATCGGTGTGTTGGACGGATTCCGCAGCGGATTCCGCCGTGGCCGCGCCGGAAGTACCCGCTTGGGCGGCCAGCGCAGCCGCTTCCTGCGCGGCACGCTTACGCGAGGCAGGCGGCGCGTCCCAGGCGTCTTCGTTAATGGCGAAGGCATCCTGCACCGACGTACCGGCCCCACTGGATGTCCCCGATGCGGCGGCCGAGCCGCCCAGCGTCGGTTCGCGACGCTCGCCCGACTGCGCGGGCACGCGCGGGGGAGAAAGCGTCGGTTCGATGAACGGACGGTCGTCGTCGGCGTCGGGCGTGCCGGCAGTGGCATCGATACCGGCACCGTCGACCGGCATGCGACGCGGGATGCGCGCGCGCGCCTTGCTGCCTTGCCAGGCGTTATAACTGACGACCCCCAGCAGTACCACTACCCCTGCCGCAATCAAGCTCAGCTGCAGTTCATTCATGCGCGGCGTTCCTCTCTCTTCTCCATCGTAGGCGCGGGGTCAGGCGATCTCGGCCAGATTGATCGCAGACTCCATGTCCACTGCCACGATCCGCGACACCCCTTGTTCCTGCATGGTGACGCCGATGAGCTGATTGGCCATTTCCATCGCGATTTTGTTATGCGAAATAAATACGAATTGGGTACGGTCCGACATGCGCGCCACCATCTTGGCGTAGCGCTCGGTGTTGGCATCGTCCAGCGGTGCGTCCACCTCATCGAGCAAGCAGAACGGCGCCGGGTTGAGCTGGAACATCCCGAACACCAGCGCAATCGCCGTCAGGGCCTTCTCACCCCCAGACAGCAAATGGATCGTAGAGTTCTTCTTGCCCGGCGGTTGCGCCATCACCTGAACGCCTGCGTCGAGAATTTCGTCGCCCGTCATGATGAGCTTGGCTTGCCCGCCGCCGAACAGCATCGGGAACAGTTCGCCGAAATGTTTGTTCACTTCGTCGAACGTGCCTTGCAACAGCACACGTGTTTCTTCGTCGATCTTGCGAATGGCGCCTTCGAGCGTTTCGATGGCGTCATTCAGGTCGGCCGATTGTGCGTCGAGGAATACCTTGCGGTCACGCGCCGTTTCCAATTCTTCGAGCGCGGCCATGTTGACCGGGCCCAGCGCGTTGATGGCGTTGTTGATTCGGGTGACTTCGCCTTGCAGGTACGACGGCTTGAGATCCGGCGTCAGCTTGGTGGCGAGCGCCTCCTCATCGACCTCGGCCGTTGTGAGTTGCTCGACGAACTGCTCGCGGTTCAGGCGGGCGGCCTGTTCCTTCAACTGCAATTCCGTAATGCGATCGCGCAACGGTTGCAAGCCGCGCTCGGCGGCCAGGCGCTCTTCGTCGCTCTGACGCAGCTTTTGCGTCAGCGCATCGAGTTCGATACGGGCCGCGCCAAGAATCTCTTCCTTCTCGGCGCGCAATTCAAGCGCATCCTGCAGGCCGTTCTCGACGGTCTGCTCGGTAATCTGCGCGAGTTCGGCCTGTGCCTGCTCGATCGACACCACAAGACGTTCGGCCTGTTCGAGCGCCGTCTGAATATTGCGGCGATGCTCGTCGATCTTGCTCGAAATTCCCTTCTGACCGTAAGACGCCTCTTGCGCCAGGCGCTCCAGCTCACGCGCACGGTTGCGGGCGTCCGAGAGTTGGCTGTCGAGCGATTCGAACTCGAGCTGACCGTCTTCGAACGTTGCCTGCAATTCGGCCAGACGCGAATCGCTTTGCTCGAAATTCGCTTCCGATTCGGCGCGCAACGCCATTTGTTCTTCGATCTGCGCGGCGATCTCGTTCAGCTCTTCGTCGATCTGCGTGCTGCGAGCGTTGTAGCGCTCATAGGCTTGCGTGAGCTTGAGCACCTCCATCTGCAACGCATGCACACGCTGCGTGGCACGCTCCGCACGGCCGCGCACGTCGGTGAGCGACTGCGCCGCCTGGCTGTAGGCCGCCTCGGCACGCACGGCGGCTGACTTGGCTTCGTCCGACAGCAAAGCCTGCGCACGCAGTTGCTTGCCCAGATTCTCGATTTCCTGCTGGCGGGCGAGCAAACCGGCCTGCTCGGAGTCGGCAGCGTATAGCTGCACGCCCACGCGTGTGACCTGATGGCCCGCCTTGACGACAATCGACGTCCCTTCAGGCAGTTGTGCGCGAACGACCATGGCTTGCGTCAGATCGTCTGCGACAAAGACTTGGCCGAGCCATTCCTGCAACACCGCGCGCAGGCCCGGATCGTCGATTCGGAGCAACGAGAGCAGCGGGCGCAGAGAGGCCGGCGTTTCGATCGGGCGGGCGGCCGGCGGCGGCGAATAGAACGCCAGCTTGGCCGGCGGCGCATCGCTCGCAAAGGCTTTCACCCAGTCGAGATTGCTGATCTCCAGTGCCGCGAGTCGCTCGCGCAGCACCGATTCGAGCGCGTTTTCCCAGCCCGGCTCGATATGGAGTTTCTTCCAGAGACGCGGCAATTGCGCCAGCTCGTGCTTATCGAGCCACGGCTGCACCTTGCCTTCCGTCTGAACACTTTCCTGCAGTTGCTTGAGCGCCGTGAGACGCGCCTCGAGCTGTGCGATGGTCGCCGCCTCGGACTGCACCCGCGCCTGTGCCTCGGCACGCTCGGCTTCCAGTCGGGGCAGACGCTCCTGCGCGTCGGCGAGTTCGGCTTGTGCGTCTTCGAGCATCGCCTGATGCTCGGCAAGCTCGGCGCGCTGCGTTTCGAGTTCGACCTCATCAGGCTTGTCGAGCCCGCGCGCCTCCCCCTGCAAACGCTCCTGTCGTTGCTGCAACTGCTGCAAGGCCTGATCGGCATTGCGCTGGTGCGCCGCTTCGAGCTTCAGACTCTGCTCGACCTGTGCGATCTCGCTGCGCTGCTCGTTGAGCAGATTCTGCGCATCGCGCCAGCCGGCTTCGAGCGCAGGCAGTGCGTCGTTCTGCTCGGCAGCCTGATCTTGCGCAGTCGCTGCGCGCTCCTCGGCGATGATGAGTTCTTCTTCGGCGAGCGCGAGTTCTTCTTCCGATTGCGCCGAACGGGCCTGCCACTGCTCGCGCTGCGAGGTCAGTGCCGCCAGTTGCGCCTGCACACGGTTGCGCGACTCGACCACATAGCGAATCTCGGCTTCCAGTCGGCTGACTTCCGAATTCGCCTCGTACATGGCGCTCTGCGCGGCCTGCACGGCGTCGGTGGCCGTGTAGTGCGCGGCGCGCAGCGTTTCGAGATCGGACTCCGAACCACGCAGACGTGCCATCTGCGCTTCGAGATCGACCTGCGCCGATTCGATCGCACGTTGCTGGCGTTCTTGTTCGTTCTGCGCTTCGTTCTTGCGCAGCAACCACAGCAACTGCTGCTTTTCCTCGCCGTCGCGCTGCAAGTCCTTGAACCGGTTGGCCACGACGGCCTGCGATTCGAGCTTCTCGAGGTTGGTACCGAGTTCACGCAGAATGTCTTCAACGCGCGTGAGGTTTTCCCGCGTGTCCTGCAGACGGTTTTCGGTCTCGCGACGGCGCTCCTTGTACTTGGAGACGCCTGCCGCTTCTTCGAGGAACACGCGCAACTCTTCCGGCTTGGCCTCGATGATGCGCGAGATCATCCCCTGCCCAATGATGGCGTAGGCGCGCGGCCCGAGGCCGGTACCGAGAAAGATGTCCTGGATATCGCGGCGGCGGGCCGGCAGATTGTTGATGTAGTAGCTGGAGGTGCCATCGCGCGTGAGCACGCGCTTGACGGCGATTTCGGCGTACTGGCTCCACTGCCCGGCGGCGCGCCCGGCGCTGTTGTCGAACACGAGTTCGACGCTGGCGCGGCTCGCCTGTTTGCGGGCTGTCGACCCATTGAAAATCACGTCCTGCATCGATTCGCCACGCAGCTCGGAAGCGCGCGACTCGCCGAGCACCCAGCGCACGGCGTCGATGATGTTGGATTTGCCGCACCCGTTCGGGCCGACAATCCCGACCAGTTGGCCGGGTACCGCGAAGTTCGTCGGATCGACGAAAGACTTGAAGCCAGCGAGTTTGATGGAGGTCAGACGCACGGCAGGTTCGCTTTATCGGTCATTGAATGATGGGAAAGACGCAGACGCGCTAGCTGGTCCTGTCGGGCCTCGCGCACGCTGGCGTGCGCAGGCCGCTTACATCGATATAACATCGGTACGCATCATACCATCGCATCCCCCGCCGTCGCGGATTTACAACGACGTGAATCCGGCAAAATTCCGGACAGGACACCGGCCGCCACGATGCATAGCCCGCCGGCGACTTCCCGCACGCCCAACCCCTCGCTGGCAAGCCACCAGGACGAAATGGCCGCCACCACGATCTCGAACAGCATGATGAGCGCGGCCTGATTGGCCGGCACCCGCGCCAGACCGAACTGCACGATGACGTTGGTGAGCGCGATGGTGCCGCCCAGCGCCAGCACGACCGCCACCGTGGCGGTGCTCGAGGTCAGGGCCGAAACCGTGGCGCGGCCGGCTTCAGCCCCGCCATCGAACGGCAGCACCAGCAACCCGCCGACCAGGCAACCGAGATAGAGCGTCCAACTGCGCATTTCGGCCCGCACATCGGGCAACGACTGGCTGACGCGCCGCAGCAACACGTTATTCAGCGCAAACGCCGCCCCGGCAATCGCTCCAGCCCATTCGCCGGGGTTGTTCGGCACGGGCCAGCCCAGCTCGGGCGACCACAGCATCAGCCCCGCCCCGCCCAACGCCAGCGCGATCAGACCGGCGCCCCGCATGCCCACGCGCTCACCGAGGAACCCGTGGGCGAACAGCGCCGTCCACACGGGGGTCAGATAGAAAAGCAGCAGCACACGCATCACGTGGCCGTGCGTCGTGCCCCAGACAAACGCCACGTTGGTCGTGCCGCCGGCAAACGCCACCCCCACCAGCAGCCACGACCAGC
This sequence comes from Pandoraea fibrosis, assembly GCF_000807775.2. Taxonomy (NCBI): domain Bacteria; kingdom Pseudomonadati; phylum Pseudomonadota; class Betaproteobacteria; order Burkholderiales; family Burkholderiaceae; genus Pandoraea; species Pandoraea fibrosis. Next base: position 3,803,004 of record NZ_CP047385.1, read on the forward strand.
GCAGCGTACCGAGCGAGCGGCGATAGACCAGGGAAAGGAGCACCAACGCGACGCTCGCGGTGCAAATCTGTGCAGGCACCGCCGCGACGCCCCACTGGGCCAGCACGCGGTAAGGGAACCAGGCCAGCCCCCAGACGGAAGATCCGATAAGAATGGCCAAGGCGGGCGCCGCCCGGGAGCGCAGCGAAGCGCCGGAGGTCGACGCCGGGCCGTGCGCGCCGTTGCCGGCTACGGTCATACTGTTAACTCCTGAAAAACCTGAGATACTCCGCAGACTTGCCTCATTGGCGCCTCGGAATGTGCTGAATTACGCTGTGGTCGCGCTTTGTGAGCGCCGTGACGGTATAATTTTCGCTTTGCCGATCTTGCCATTCTTGAGCGCGTCCGGGAACCCCTTCACGTGATGTACCGGATAAGTGCGGCTCCATAAGTGGCCTGCCTTGCGCAGGTCCGGCACCGAAAAGCGCGTCACAGCGCGTCGGCGCCCGGGAGATCTGGCCCAGCCGCCTCGCGCGGCCCGAATTGCCTCGAACGTTGCCCCGAGTGGCACCGCGACCCCTAGCCCTGAGTCTGTTTGAATTCTCGTGAACCCATTACTCGACAAGCTCCAGCCCTACCCCTTCGAACGCCTGAAGTCGCTGGTGGCGGACATTACGCCCGCCAGCGCGTTCAAGGCCATCAGCTTCGGCATCGGTGAGCCCAAGCACCCGACGCCGCAATTCATCAAGGAAGCCTTGATCGAAGGACTGGGCGGCCTCTCGAACTACCCCGCCACTGCTGGCGGCGAGCCGCTGCGTGTGGCCATCGCCGGGTGGCTGGAGCGCCGCTACGCGCTGCCCAACGTGAACCCGGCCACCGAAGTGCTGCCGGTCACGGGCTCGCGCGAGGCGCTTTTCTCGTTCGCACAGGCGGTCGTCGACGCCAGCAAGCCCGGTGCACGCGTGCTGTGCCCGAACCCGTTCTATCAGATTTATGAAGGCGCGACGCTGCTCGCTGGCGCCACGCCCTATTACGTCGATAGCGATCCGGCGCGCAATTTCGCCCCGAATTACGACAGCGTGCCCGCCGATGTCTGGCGCAACGTCCAGCTCGTCTATCTTTGCTCGCCCGGCAATCCGACCGGCGCCGTGCTCGGCCTTGCCGACTGGAAGCGCCTGTTCGAACTCTCGGACGAGTACGGTTTCGTGATCGCCTCCGACGAGTGCTACTCCGAGATCTATTTCGACGAAGAGAGCGCGCCGCTGGGCGGCCTCGCCGCAGCTCACCAATTGGGTCGCGGCTTCGAGCGTCTGGTGGTGTTCTCCAGCCTGTCGAAGCGCTCGAACGTACCGGGCATGCGCTCGGGCTTTGTGGCGGGCGACGCTGCCATCCTGAAGAAATTCCTGCTGTATCGCACCTATCACGGCTGCGCGATGAGCCCGGCCGTGCAAGCGGCGAGCGTCGCCGCGTGGAACGACGAAGCTCACGTGCGTCTGAACCGCAGCAAGTACCTGAAGAAGTTCCAGACCGTCACACCGATGCTCGCCGAAGTGCTCGACGTGCGCCTGCCCGACGCGGGCTTCTACCTGTGGGCCAGAGTCGACACGAAAACCGGCCTGTCCGACACGGAATTCACGCGCCAATTGCTGGCGCAATACAATGTGGCCGTACTGCCCGGATCGTACCTGGGCCGCGCGGCGCACGGCACCAACCCGGGCGAGCACTATGTGCGCATCGCCCTCGTGGCCGATGTGGACGAATGCACCGAAGGCGCCCAGCGCATCGTGCAGTTCTGCCAATCCCTTTAATCCTTACTGCAACTGATTCTCGCCATGTCGCAACAACTGCAAACCATCATCGACCAAGCCTGGGAAAACCGTGCCGAGATTTCGGCCAAGTCGGCACCTGCCGATGTGCGTGAGGCTGTCGCCCACGTCATCGCCGAGCTCGACAAGGGCGCCCTGCGCGTGGCCCAGAAGCAAGACGGCCAGTGGATCGTGAACCAGTGGATCAAGAAGGCCGTGCTGCTGTCGTTCCGCCTCGAAGACAATGCTGTGATGCCTGCCGGTGGCTTCAGCCAGTTCTACGACAAGGTGCCGAGCAAGTTCGCCAACTACACGGCCGAAGACTTCGCACGTGGCGGCTTCCGCGTGGTGCCGCCGGCCGTGGCGCGCCGTGGCTCGTTCATTGGCAAGAACGTCGTGCTGATGCCGTCGTACACCAACATCGGCGCCTACGTCGATGAAGGCACCATGGTCGACACGTGGGCCACGGTCGGTTCGTGCGCCCAGATCGGCAAGAACGTCCACCTCTCGGGCGGCGTCGGTATCGGTGGCGTGCTCGAGCCGCTGCAAGCCAACCCGGTCATCATCGAAGACAACTGCTTCATCGGCGCCCGCTCGGAAGTCGTGGAAGGCGTGATCGTCGAAGAAAACTCGGTGATCTCGATGGGTGTGTATCTGGGTCAGTCGACCAAGATCTACGACCGTGAAACAGGTGAAGTGCACTACGGCCGCGTGCCGGCCGGCTCGGTCGTCGTGCCGGGCAACCTGCCGTCCAAGGATGGCAAGTACAGCCTGTACTGCGCCGTGATCGTGAAGAAGGTCGACGCGCAAACGCGCGCCAAGACAGCGATCAACGACCTGCTGCGCGGCGAATAAGTTCACGTGGCACCTGCGAGGCGCGGCCGCAGTCCCGACTGCGATGTTGGCGCCTCGTTTTTTGTATCTGCGATCTCAGGAGTTCTGGCAATGACGGCAGTGCTGTACGGCATTCCCAACTGCGATACCGTGAAGAAGGCACGCACCTGGCTCGACGAGCACGGCGTGGCTTACGACTTCCACGACTTCAAAAAGGCGGGCGTGAACGACGCACTGCTGAGCACCTGGCTCGCCCAGGTGCCGCTCACCACGTTGCTCAACCGCAAGGGCACTACGTGGCGCAAGCTCTCGCCGGAGCAACAGGCTGCGGCCGCCGACGAGTCGGTAGCGCGCACCCTGATGATCGAAAATCCGTCGCTCATCAAGCGCCCTGTGCTGGTGGCGAACGGCAAGGTTTCCGTGGGCTTCACGCCCGATAGTTACGCCTCACGACTCTGATTTCATGACTTCCTCCCAAGGCGCCACGCTGGCGCTTACCGAGCAACTGATCGCCCGTCACTCGGTGACGCCCGAAGACCGCGATTGCCAGGCCATTCTCGCGCGCCGCCTCGAAGCGATCGGCTTCGCGTGCGAGACCATCGCGTCGAACGGCGTGACCAACCTGTGGGCGGTCAAGCGCGGCACGCGCGGCACCGACGGCAAGCTGCTCGTCTTCGCAGGCCATACGGACGTGGTACCGACGGGCCCGCTCGACCAATGGCATTCCGATCCGTTTGCGCCAACGCATCGCGACGGCATGCTCTACGGTCGCGGTGCCGCCGACATGAAGACGTCGCTCGCGGCATTTGTGGTTGCCTCGGAGGAATTCGTCGCCCAGCATCCGGATCACACCGGCGCCATCGGCTTTCTGCTCACGAGCGACGAAGAAGGTCCGGCCACCGACGGCACGATCAAGGTCGTCGAAGCACTGACGGCGCGGGGCGAGCGTCTGGACTACTGTGTGGTCGGCGAGCCGACATCGAGCCAGCAGTTGGGCGACATGGTCAAGAACGGCCGCCGTGGATCGATGTCGGGCAAGCTCGTCATCAAGGGCGTGCAGGGTCACATCGCCTACCCGCATCTCGCAAAGAACCCGACACATTTGTTCGCCCCGGCACTGGCCGAGCTGACGCAAACGGTCTGGGACAACGGCAACGAGTATTTCCCGCCCACCACGTGGCAGATCTCGAACATTCACGCAGGCACCGGCGCGACCAACGTCATTCCGGGCGAACTGACCGTGATGTTCAACTTCCGCTTCTCGACGGCCAGCACGTCGGACGGCCTCCAGCAGCGCGTGCACGAACTGCTCGACCGCCATGGCCTGACGTATACGCTGGATTGGTCAATCAGCGGTCAGCCCTTCCTGACGCCACGCGGCGATCTGTCGGAGGCGCTCTCGAGTGCCATCCACGAGGAAACGGGGCTGCAAACCGAACTCTCGACGACAGGTGGCACGTCGGATGGCCGCTTCATCGCGCGCGTCTGCCCGCAGGTCATCGAGTTCGGTCCGTGCAACGCCAGCATTCACAAGATCGACGAGCACATTGCTGTGGCCGATATCGAGCCGCTCAAGAACATCTACCGTGGCGTGTTGAAGCGTCTGGTGGCTTAAGCGAGGTATCCCCATGACAACTCAGGCGACCCACCCCTTCCAGACGTTGCGCGATCTGCTGCGCTATGCCGTGTCGCGCTTCACCGAAGCCGAGTTGGCTTTCGGGCATGGCACAGCGACGGCCTACGACGAGGCCGCGTACCTGCTGCTCCATACGTTGCATCTGCCCATCGATACGCTGGATCCTTTCCTCGACGCTCGCTTGCTGCCCGAGGAAATCGAGCGTGTGCTGTCGGTCATCAACCGCCGCGCGGGCGAACGTGTACCGGCGTCGTACATCACGAATGAAGCCTGGATGCACGGCCATCGGTTCTACGTGGACGAGCGCGTCATCGTGCCGCGTTCGTTTGTCGGCGAGCTGCTCGAAGACGCCTTGCAACCGTGGGTCGATCACGCCGAGAACATCACCGACGTGCTCGAGTTGTGCACGGGCTCCGGCTGCCTGGCAATCCTCGCCGCCGAGACCTTCCCGGCGGCGCAGATCGATGCTGTCGACATCTCCCCGGACGCACTGGCCGTGGCGAAGATCAACGTGGCCGACTATGGCCTCGAAGATCGCATCGCACTGCATCTGGGCGATCTGTACGCGCCGCTGCCGCAAGGCAAGCGCTACGACGTCATTCTCACCAATCCGCCGTATGTCAACGAAGGCTCGATGCAGGTGTTGCCGCCCGAGTATCTTCACGAGCCACGTCTGGCGTTGGCCGGAGGTGACGACGGCATGGATGTGGTTCGCCGCATCATCGCCGGTGCCCGCGAGCATCTGACCGAGAGCGGCGTACTGATCGTGGAGATCGGCAACGAGCGGCACTTCGTCGAAGCTGCGTTCCCCGATCTGCCGATGACGTGGCTGGCGACAAGCGCCGGCGACGACATGGTCTTTCTGGTGCAGGCCGCCGATCTGCCTTAACACGGTAATGCGGTAATGCGGTGACGTGGTCATGCGGCACCCCCTCGGGGCTCGCACTTTGCCGCGAGCTCTCGCCTAAGTTCACGCACCCCGGTTACACTCGGGTTCCCGGGTCCGCGCGACTCACGGCATGGAGGAAGGTAGTCCGTCATGGCGCTTAATTGGCTCGACGTCGGCTTTGCCGTCGCCTGTCTGCATGTGATGGGAGTCATCGCAGCGATCCATGCCGTACTCACGGTACGGACATCGCAAGGCGCGGTGGCATGGGCAGTGTCGCTTGTGACGATGCCCTACCTCACCCTCGTCCCCTATCTGTTCCTCGGCCGCTCGAAGTTCATCGGCTATGTCGAGGCGCGTCGCGCACGCAATGAGGCGCTGCAATCGCGTATCGGCGAGACGCAGTGGGCCGGGGAGCCGCCCGTCGCCATGGACGCGCACCCGGAATACGCGGCGCTCACTGCCATGACGGGCATGTCGTTCGTGGCGGGCAATCGGGTACGCCTGCTGGTGAACGGCCGGGCCACGTTCGACGCTATCTTTGCCGCCATCGATCGCGCACGCGACTACGTCATCGTTCAGTTCTTCATCGTCAAGGACGATGCCCTCGGACGCGCCCTGTCCACCCGCCTGCTCGCGCGCGCCGCAACGGGCGTCAAGGTCTACTTCCTCTACGACCGCATCGGCAGCCACGATCTGCCGCGCAGCTACTGCGAAAAGCTGCGCCAGGGGGGCGTGATGGTGCACGAGTTCGCGGCGGCCAAACGCGGCATTTTCGTCAACCGCTTTCAGCTCAACTTCCGCAATCACCGCAAGATCGTGGTGATCGACGGCAACGAAGCGTTCATCGGCGGACACAATGTCGGCGTCGAATATCTCGGCGAGAAACCGCCGCTGGCCCCCTGGCGCGATACGCATATCTCCGTGCGAGGCCCGGCCGTGGTCGGCATTCAGCGGGCGTTCGCCGAGGACTGGCACTGGAGCACGGGGGCAGTCCCGGAACTGAACCGTCTACCGGCCGCGTCCGGCGAGGATATGCACTGCCAGGTGGTGCCCAGCGGCCCGGCCGACCGGCTGGAAACGTCGTCCCTCTTCTTTGTCACCGCCATCAATGCGGCTCAGAAACGGGTGTGGCTCACCACACCCTATTTCGTGCCCGACGAAGCCGTGTTCTCCGCGTTGCGGCTGGCGGTACTGCGTGGCGTGGACGTGCGTATCCTGATCCCCGATCGCGCCGATCACTACGTGGTGTTCGAAGCCACCACCTCGTATGCGTTCGAGGCGGCACGTAGCGGCATCAACGTCTATCGCTACCATCACGGCTTCATTCACCAGAAGGTCGTGCTCATCGACGACAGCGCCGCCGCCGTGGGCAGCGCCAATCTCGACAATCGATCGTTCCGGCTGAATTTCGAAATCATGCTGCTCACCGTCGACCGGGCATTTGCCGATGACGTCGCCTACATGCTCGCGCACGACTTCGAACAGGCCTCCCTGCTGAATAAGGACGAGTTTCGGACAATTCCGAGATGGCGACAGATTGTCATGCGTTTGGCACGACTTTTTGCCCCAATTCTGTAGACGCGGCAAGGCGCACATCGCTTTCGCGCGTTCGGACCGGTAAAATGCCGGTTTTGCCGTCCCCTGCGCCATCGATTCGATGCACGGTTCGTGCGGTCCCCATTGGGATCGGCGACACCGGCTCGCCGCGCAGACTCGGGACGAACTGACCCGCTTTCCCCTCGGCCTTTTTCGTGATCCGATTCGAACACCTCACCCTCGCACGCGGCACCAAGCCGCTCTTCGAGGACACCTCCGTAACGCTCAATCCGGGCGAGCGCGTCGGCCTCGTCGGCGCCAACGGCGCGGGTAAGTCCACGCTCTTCGCCCTGCTACGCGGGCAGTTGCACGCCGATGGCGGCGATGTCTTCGTGCCCAGTAGCTGGCGCGTCGCTCATGTGATGCAGGAAACGCCTGCGGTCGAGCGCACCGCGCTTGACTACGTGCTCGACGGCGACACGCGGCTTCGGGAAATCGAGGCGACGATTGCCGCTGCCGAAGCGGCCCATGACGGTCACGCCCAAGCCGAAGCGCACGCCGCTTTCGCCGATGCCGACGGCTACACCGCGCCGGCGCGTGGCGAAGCCCTGCTGCTCGGTCTTGGCTTCACGCTCCCACAAACGCAAATGCCGGTCGCCAGCTTCTCGGGCGGCTGGCGCATGCGTCTGAATCTGGCGCAGGCACTCATGTGCCCGTCCGACCTGTTGTTGCTCGACGAACCGACGAACCACCTGGATCTCGACGCCATCGTCTGGCTTGAAGACTGGCTCAAGCGCTACCCGGGTACGTTGATCGTGATTTCGCATGACCGCGAATTTCTCGACGAGGTCTGCAACGTCACGCTGCATATCGACAATCAGCAGATCAAGCGGTACGGCGGCAACTACAGTCAGTTCGAGATCCTGCGCGCTCAGCAACTCGTGCTGCAGCAAAGCGCGTTCGACAAGCAGCAGAAGACGATTGCCCATCTGGAATCGTTCATTACGCGCTTCAAGGCCAAGGCGACGAAAGCCCGTCAGGCACAGAGCCGCATGAAGGCGCTCGAGAAGATGGAGCGCATTGCCCCCGCGCATATCGCGTCGCCGTTCACGTTTGAATTCCGGCCGTCCGACAGCGCGCCGAACCCGATGCTCGTCCTCGACGCCGTGCGTTGCGGGTATCCGCTCGAGAACGGCACCGAGAAGGTCATCCTCCCGCACGTCACGATGTCGGTGCAGAACGAGCAACGCATCGGCCTGCTCGGCGCCAACGGACAGGGCAAGTCGACGCTGATCAAAACGCTCGCGGGCACGCTGGCGGCGCTGGCGGGCGAGGTCAAGACCGGCAAGGGCTTGCAGATCGGCTACTTTGCTCAGCATCAGGTCGAAACCCTGCGGCATGACGATTCGCCATTGCAGCATCTGCAACGCCTCGCTCCCGACACACGCGAACAGGAGCTGCGCGACTTTCTCGGTGGCTTCAATTTCCGTGGCGACATGGCGACGTCATCGATCGCGCCGTTCTCCGGTGGCGAGAAGGCGCGCCTGGCGCTGGCGCTCATCATCTGGCGCAAGCCGAATCTGTTGCTGCTCGACGAACCGACCAACCACCTGGACCTCGAGACGCGCCATGCCCTCACGATGGCCCTCGCCCAGTTCGACGGCACGTTGATTCTCGTCTCGCACGACCGGCATTTGTTGCGCGCAACGACGGACCAGTTTCTGCTGGTGGCCGGCGGCGAAGTGCAGCCGTTCGACGGCGATCTCGATGACTACCGCGACTGGCTGCTGCAACACGCGGCCGACCAACGTGCGGCGGCACGAGACGCCAGCAACGGCAATGGTGAAGGTGCCGACAGTGGCGATGGCGTCAATCGCAAGGATCAGAAGCGTGCCGAGGCGCAGGAGCGTCAGCGCCTGTCGCAACTGCGCAAACCGCTGCAACGAAAGATCGAGAAGCTGGAGCAGTCGATGGCAAAGCTCTCGGACGAAAAGGCACGGCTCGACGCCATCCTCGCAGACAGCAGCACTTATGAAGAGGCGAAGAAGGTACTTCTGACCGATAGCCTCAAGCAACAGGCCGAGGTTACGGCGAAGCTGTCGGACGTGGAAGCCGAGTGGCTCGAAGCGCAAGAGGCGCTGGAGCAAATCGCCTGACGCGCCGGCGGCTGCGGCTTCGCCAAACGGCGCATGCCGCCCCGCTCCGCCCAAAGAAAAGCCCGGTCAAGCTGAGAACTGACCGGGCTTTTTTCATACTGGCCACCGCAGGCGGAAGACGCGCGCTTACAACCCTGCGACCACCGAAATTGCATGCTCCAACCGATCGACGGCGTGGACTTCCAGTCCGTCGATGGGTTGCTTTGGCGCGTTCGCCTTCGGAATGATCGCGATGGAAAAGCCGAGCTTGGCGGCCTCCTTGAGACGATCCTGCCCCCGGGGGCTCGGGCGAATTTCTCCGGCCAGTCCCACTTCGCCGAACGCGACAATGCCGCGTGGCAGCGCCTTGTTGCGCAGCGACGAGTGAATCGCCAGCAACACCGCCAGATCCGCCGCCGGTTCCGTGATCTTCACACCGCCAACGGCATTCAGGAACACGTCCTGATCGAAACACGCGATGCCGGCATGGCGATGCATCACCGCCAGCAACATCGCCAGCCGGTTCTGCTCCAACCCCACCGCCAGACGCCGCGGATTGGGCACCTGTGCCGTATCGACCAGTGCCTGCACCTCAACGAGCAGCGGTCGCGTTCCCTCCTGAGTCACGAGCACGCAGGAGCCGGGCACACTCTGTTCATGCTGCGAGAGGAACAGCGCGGACGGATTCGCCACACCGCGCAACCCCTTCTCCGTCATCGCAAACACGCCCAACTCGTTGACGGCACCGAAGCGATTCTTGAACGCCCGGACCAACCGGTATGACGAGTGCGTATCCCCTTCGAAATACAACACCGTGTCGACAATGTGCTCGAGCACGCGCGGCCCGGCAAGGCTGCCTTCCTTCGTGACGTGGCCGACCATGATGACGGTCACCCCACTTTGCTTCGCGGTACGGGTAAGTTGCGCCGCACATTCACGCACCTGCGCCACGGAACCGGGCGCGGAGCTGAGCGCTTCGGAATAGACCGTCTGAATCGAATCGATCACCACGACATCGGGCTTTTCCGACTCGATGGCGCCGAGAATCTTCTCCAACTGGATTTCCGCGAGCAGATCCAGTTCGCCCCCGCCCTCGCCCGCCGCGCCAAGGCCCAGGCGTTGCGCGCGCAAAGCAATCTGAGCCCCCGACTCTTCGCCGCTGACATACAGCGCACGACGCTCACGCGCGAGATGGGCAAGCGACTGAAGCAGCAGCGTCGACTTGCCGATGCCGGGATCGCCGCCGATCAGCACCACGCCGCCCGCCACCAGACCGCCCCCCAGCACGCGGTCGAATTCGCTCACGCCGCTGGAAAAGCGCGGCACGTCGGCCGCTTCGATATGCGCCAGCTTGAGCACCGGCGTGCTCTTGGCGAGCGATTGATAGCGATGACCGGTCGTCGTCTCCGCCACCGATTCGACCAGCGTGTTCCAACCGTTGCAGTTGGGGCACTGCCCCGCCCACTTGGGGGTTTGCCCGCCGCATTCGGTACAGATGTAGACAGTCTTGGCTTTGGCCATGCGTGGAATTCCGGTGGTGACGCTTAGTTCGCGTGCACGGGCACACGCCGCGCCACGGCGCACATCAATTCGTAGCCCAACGTGCCGGCCGAAGCAGCCACCTCGTCAATGCTCACCCCACGGCCCCACAGCGTGACGGACGACCCCACGCGTGCCTGCGGCACCGGCGTGAGATCGACAGACAGCATGTCCATCGACACGCGGCCAATCGTGCGCGTGCGCACGCCGTCGACGAGCACCGGCGTGCCGGTGGGGGCAACGCGCGGATAACCGTCAGCATAGCCACACGCCACCGTCCCCACGCGCATCGGGGCGTCGGCGGTAAAGATGCTGCCGTAGCCGACCGTGCCGCCCGCCGGGACGTCCTGAATGCCGATCAATTCGGATTCAAGCGTCATCGTCGGTTGCAGATCGAATGTCGACGCCGGGACGTCGAGTCCCTTAGGCGACGAGCCGTAGAGCATGATGCCCGGACGGACCCACGCGCCATGTGTCTCGGGAAAGCACAGCGTGGCGGCGGAGTTCGCAAGGCTGCGCTCTCCCGGCACGTCGCAGGCGCCGCGCTCGAACGCTTCCATCTGATACTGGATCCCGCGCGGGCCGTCCGCATCGGAAAAGTGAGTCATCAATACGATCTGACTCACGCCAGGAATCGCGCGGGCGCGCTCCCACGCCGCGCGGTAGCGCTCGGGGGAGAAGCCAAGGCGATTCATACCGGAATTCATCTTGAGCTGAATGTTGAGCGGTTTTTTCAGACGCGTCGTCTCCAGCATGCGCAACTGTTCGTCGCTGTGGACGGTGGTCGTCAAACCGTACTCGTCGATAATCGCCAGATCCTCCGGCTTGAAAAAACCTTCGAGCAACAGGATGGGACCGGCCCAGCCGAGTTCGCGCAAACGCACAGCTTCGTCGAGATCGAGCAGGCCGAAGCCGTCGGTGTCGCGCAAACCGGGAAACGCGTTATCGATGCCGTGCCCGTAGGCATTGGCCTTGACCACCGCCCACACCTTCGCATTGGGCGCGCTGCGGCGAGCGACATCGAGATTGTGGGCAAGGGCTGCGGTATGAATCGAGACTTTGATTGGACGAGGCATGGGCAGAAACAGAATCGGAGGAGAAGCTCGCCGGGACAGGCCGGCGGCATAACGCATCGGCATATTTTCGTGTTATAAAGCCGTGCGCACAACTTGTTTTGCCGAAATCTTTTTCCCGATAACAATATCGGTCTCAGACCGAGGGCGAACGGGCGCCCGACACGGGGGCATCAAGACCGAATATACGGTCGATTAGCGACATTTGAGCGTTTGATGAGCGCAGATACCCCTGTGTTTAAGCCCGGTTTCTTCCCGTGTGGGAGCCCCCTGCGGGCACCGCGGATTCCGACAACCGAGACACGCAAGTTTTACGCCGCACGGGATCGACTCAAGTACCGATGAAGAAAGGCTTTTATACCATCATGGCCGCGCAGTTTTTTTCGTCGCTGGCCGACAATGCATTGCTCATCGCCGCAATCGCACTCCTGAAAGATCTGCATTCCCCCCAGTGGATGACACCGCTGCTTAAACTCTTCTTCGTTCTCTCGTACGTCATTCTTGCCGCTTACGTGGGCGCCTTCGCCGACTCGATGCCCAAGGGCAAGGTCATGTTCATCAGCAACTCGATCAAGGTCGCAGGCTGCTTGATGATGCTGTTCGGCTCGCACCCTCTCATAGCGTATGGCGTAGTGGGCTTCGGCGCGGCGGCCTACTCGCCCGCGAAGTACGGCATTCTCACGGAACTGCTCCCCGCCGAGCGATTGGTCGCGGCCAATGGCTGGATCGAAGGCCTCACCGTCAGTTCGATCATTCTTGGCACCGTTCTGGGCGGCGCACTCATCAGTCCGCACATATCGGAATGGGTACTCCAGCGCACCCCTGAAGTGATCAGCTCGCCGGCGATGGCCGCGATGGTCGTCATCATGGGCATTTATGTGATCGCCGCACTGTTCAATCTGCGCATTCCCGATACCGGCGCGCGGTATGCGCGTCAGGAACGCAATCCGATCAAACTCGTGTCCGACTTCGCCGACTGCTTCGTCACGCTGTGGCGCGACAAGCTGGGTCAGATCTCGCTCGCGGTCACCACGCTCTTCTGGGGCGCAGGCGCGACCTTGCAGTTCATCGTGCTGCGCTGGGCCGAAAAGGCGCTCGGCATGACGCTGTCGGAAGGCGCGATTCTGCAGGCCGTATCGGCCGTGGGCGTTGCGATCGGCGCCATCGTGGCTGCCTCGCGGATTCCGCTCAAACGTTCGCTCTCGGTGCTGCCGGTGGGCATTGCCATGGGTATCGCCGTCATGGCGATGGCCTTCTTCTCGAAGGACCTGTTGCCCTACGGCACGCAATGGAAAGTGCCGCTGTATCTGATCATCGCGTACATTTTCCTGATCATCGTCGGCGCGCTCGCGGGCTTCTTCGTGGTGCCGATGAACGCACTGCTCCAGCATCGCGGCCACGTGCTGCTCTCCGCCGGCCACTCCATCGCCGTGCAGAACTTCAACGAAAACCTGTCCGTGCTCATCATGCTGTGCCTCTACGCACTGCTGATCTGGTTCAATGTGCCGGTCGGGCTCGTCATTATTCTGTTTGGTGTATTTGTGTCGGGCACGATGTGGCTCGTCATGAAGCGTCACCAGGCCAATCAGCGCGAATTCGATTCGGTCTCGCTCATTGGCGAAGTCAAGCATTGATATGAATTTGCGTCAGTCGTCTGTTCCTATTGCCCTCACCATCGCCGGTTCCGATTCCAGCGGTGGTGCAGGTATCCAGGCCGACCTCAAAGCGTTTTCCGCGCTGGGTGCCTACGGCGCGAGCGTGATTACCGCGCTCACCGCGCAGAACACGCAAGGGGTGAGCGGCATCCACACGCCGCCAGCGAGCTTTGTCACCGCGCAAATGGACGCCGTGTTTCAGGACCTTGACGTCGACGCCGTCAAGCTCGGCATGCTGGCCAACGCCGAGGTCGTGCGCGCCGTCGCTGCCGGATTGCGGCGATACCAACCCCGCTTCGTCGTGCTCGATACCGTCATGATTTCGAAGAGCGGCCACGCGCTATTGCAGCCGGATGCGGTGGCCGCCTTGCGCGACGAGTTACTGCCGCTGGCTGACCTGATTACCCCGAACCTGCCGGAAGCCGCTGCCCTCCTTGGGGTGGAAGCCGCCACCGACGAGGGCGAAATGGAACGGCAAGCGCAGGCGCTGCGCGCGCTGGGAGCTCGCCATGTGCTGGTCAAGGGAGGCCATTTGGCCGGCGACCTGAGTCCGGACTGGCTGGTGAGCGCCACCGGCGTCGAGCGCTTCAACGCTCCGCGCATTGCCGCCCACAACACGCATGGCACTGGCTGCACACTCTCGGCCGCATTGGCCGCGCTGCGCCCGCGTCGCGACAACTGGTCCGACACGGTGCGCGACGCCAAGGCGTATCTCAACGGGGCTCTCGCTGCCAGCGACGAACTCCATATCGGACACGGCATCGGACCCGTGCACCACTTCCATGCGGTCTGGCCCAAGGGGTGAGGCGCAGGTTGGCCGACTGACGCGTCGAATCAGATCGATGGCGCGCCATCGTCGATACTGCGCGCCAAGGCACGACGGGCCGCCGCGTCGGCCCGCTCGCTCAACTCCTCGATACGATGGCGAGCCCGCGGCGCCCAGAAGTCCGGCACGATAAATCCGCGCCCGCACTCGAACCAATCCCCCTTACCGGCGCGGCGCGTCAACGAGACCACCAGCAAAGGCTCGGCAACACCGCGCTCACGCCAGTGCGTCTCGATACGTGCATGCATCCCGGCAAGCGATAGCGCGCTCGCCTCCTCCACACGGGCGGGTGCAAGCCAACGCGCCCTCGGCAGCATGGCCCAGCGCCGCGCGCCCGATGCCGCGGCGTCGTGAGGCGCCGACTGCGCGTGCGCCCACCACTCGTCTAGCGTCGCCCACCAGCCCCGGCCATGCGATTCGGATGCCACCTGCGGCAACTGCCCGGACTGCGCGAGCGGATGGAACAACCAGCCCTTGAGATAGACCTGCGGCAACCACGGTCCGGCAGCGGGCAATGCGCTTCGCGCCGCTTCGAGCGTCGTCAGTCGCAATTGATGCCCTAACAAGCGCGCCACTTTGTCGGCCAGACTGTCCGCCAGATTCGGTCCGAGCCAGTGGAACTGAATGGCACGTTCGTCCAACATCGATGCAGGCGACGCCGGCGGGACGAACAAATACAGCTTCACCGCCAGTTCCCAATGCAACCATTGTTGGTCTGCGCGACGCCTCAGCAGGAAGTCGCACTCGCCGAGCGTCATATTGCCCCGCCGGGGATCGCGCACTTGCAGACCCGCCGCGAGCAGATCGAACCGGGGACTATGCAGCAGCGCGAAATGCAGCAACTGCTCCGCGTAACGCCCCAGCCGGTTGGTTTCGCCGCGCGAGAGAAATTCGCGCAATGGTTCGGGATTGGCGTCGCAGGCCAGCAGCCAGTCGTGCAGAAGCCGCGAATGGAAGACCGGGTCCGCGCCCCCGGATATCGGGATGGGGCTGCCGGGAGCCGCATCGGCGGCCGCCTGCACGCTATCGAAATGCGCGAGTGCCGCCGGAAAGCGGGCAGCACTAAGGAGGTCGGCGGACAGCAATAGCCACGCGAGGTCGCGCACCGGCGCCTCGCGCAGCGTTTCGATCAGTTCGCCGTAGGCTTGTTGGCCGGAGTCGATTCGCACACTGCCTCGTAGGTGGCCCGCGCCAGGCACCAATCCGTCCAGGCTTTGGCCTTGTCGGGCAGACTGCGTAACAGATAGGCCGGATGGTACGTCACGATCACCGGCACACCTTCATACTCATGCACACGTCCGCGCAGGCTGGCAATGCTCGCTTGCGTGCGCAGGATACTTTGCGCCGCGAAGCGCCCCATCACCACGATCACCCGCGGCTTGAGCAACGCGACCTGCCGCTTCAGATACGGTTCGCAACTCGCGACTTCGCCTGCCTCCGGGTCGCGGTTGTTCGGTGGGCGGCACTTGAGCACGTTTGCGATATAGACGTTCTCGCCTCGCTGCAACGCCGAGGCTCGCAGCATATTGTCGAGCAACTTGCCCGCCTGACCGACGAACGGCTCACCCTGCAAGTCCTCTTGCTGTCCCGGCGCTTCGCCCACGAGCAGCCAGTCGGCCTCGCGATCGCCGACACCGAAAACCGTCTGCGTGCGCTTCTCGCACAGGCCGCACAAGCGGCAATTGGCGACGCGCTCGGCCAGCGCCTCCCAGTCCAGCGTCTCGACACCCGGCAGTGCCGGACGCGTCGGCGCCTCGGCTTCGCCGGCATCTCGCACAATCGACCACAACGCAGCGTCCGCAGCGGCATCGCCGTCACCGTTGCCATCGCTGTCGAGCCACATCGGAATGTCGTCGGGCGGCAGATCCGGCCCACGACGATTGCCACCAGCGCCCGGCGCGGCGTCGCGACGCACGGATGCGGCGGGTGCGGCGGGCATGCCGGACGTAACAGCCTCGAGCGGCGCGGCGGACACATCGCTCACATCTGCAACGCGTGTCGCTGGACGCACTGCCGCCGGGACGGCCGACGGCGTCACATCCCACGGCGGTAAATCGTCGGCCTGACTGCCGCCGCGCACGGTGGCCGGCGCATCGAGCGTTGCCACATCGCTGTCTTGCGCAGCCACCGCTGTGGCCTTTGCCACGGCATCGTGCGACATCCACACCGGCCACAGCCCGAACTCCTCCAGAATTGCTTTAGGCCACGGCACGATCGGTCTCCCAGGAAAGGCGCATCACAATGGCGTCTTCGCGACGCCCGCCCGCCGGGTAATATCCCTTGCGTCGGCCGATCTGCTCGAAACCGAAACGCTCATAGATGCGCAACGCCCGCATGTTCGACGGCCGCACCTCCAGGAGCACGCCGCCCATCCCGTGCGAGCGCGACACGCGCACCACTTCTTCCAGCAACTTCACGCCCAGGCCGTTGCCCTGCATTTCCGGCACCACGCAAACGTTGAGCAAATGCGACTCGTCGACCACCGGCATCATCAGGAAATAGCCCAGCAACGAGCCGTCAATTGCGCGCAGGCAAACGCCTTGATGTCCGGCGTCCAGCGAATCGGCAAAATTCTGACGCGTCCACGGGAACGGGTACGCGCGCACCTCGACCGCGACCACCTCGTCGAGATCGGCCAGCGTCATCGGTGAAAAATGGTTCGGGCCGGTCTGGCGCATCAGGACGCCTCCTTGCCACCGCTCTGCGCAGCCGCCTGCTTGATGGCTTCGCGCTCGGCCGTCGTCTGCGCCACCTTGTTGCGGATGTAGACCGGCATAGCCTGATCGGCAGGAATCGCTTCACCCCGCAGGAAGGCGCGTGCCGCCAGCGCGGCGACGTAGCGGGCACGCGGCATGGCATCGGTCAGGACGGCTTGCGCCTGCACACTGGCCTGCAACCGGTCGCCAAACGCCAGCACGGCATTCCCGGCAACGACGAATGCGGCGTCGGGGGCACGCACCTGTTCGGCAGCGTCAAGCGACGGTGGCTGGACTTCGCGCCAGTCGCCTGCTGTGGCATCCCAGGCGTAATCGGCCCAGTAGGCCTCGTTCATGCGCGCATCCAGCGCGACAAGCACCCGTTGCGTATCGACACGCAACGCGCGCGCGGCTTCGGCACAGGCGAGCAGCGTACCGACGGGCACCACGGGCAGTTTGGCGCCAAAAGCGAGCCCCTGCGCGACGCCGCAGGCCGTGCGCAGCCCGGTAAACGAGCCGGGGCCCGCGCCAAAGGCGATCGCATTGCACTCGGCGAGCGCCACATCGGCGTCGCGCAGCACCTCGCGCACGGCGGGAAGAATATGGGTACTGGAAACGGGACCGGTATCGAGATGGCGCTCGAGCACAAGGGCCGGCGCCCCACTGGCGGGGTCATGGCGATACAAGGCGACCGAACAGAACTCGGTCGAGGTATCGAGAGCGAGAAGCGTAATCGAAGACATGGCGCTATTGTAATCGGGCGCGCGACGAGCGACCTAGTGGGATCGACGGCAACCCGCGTCAAAGCTGACGCCACCTGCCGCGCGACGCCTCCGGAATATGTGCCCGGGAGACCCCCCACGCCCCCGTGAAAATCCGAACGTGCACTTTTCTCAAAATAGCGGTATAATCCGCGCTTCGCTTCGCGGGGTTCTATGAAATACCCCGTCAGGCGACGAAAAACCGCGTTTTGCCCCAATCCTGTGATAAGCCGCTGTAGTTCTTGCCGGTACTGGCGTTCCTGATGGAACGACCCGCCGCCGTCCCTGGCTTACGATACGGATTTCGATCCGCTTTCTGCCCCATCCGCGATTTGCTTCCTGCTTGCGACGAATTGGGTTTGCCGATTGGCGCCAACGCCCCGACATAACCTTATCAATCCGCAAGAGGATTCATGGAACAGCATTCCAAAATGTCTGCGCTCGCGCAGACGTACTTCCCCACGTCTGAAGAAAACACCGACGCTATTGTTGTCGACGCCGCGCCGGCGCCCAGCACCGACGGTCAGCCCACGTTCGCCGAACTCGGCCTGAACCCTGCCATTCTGACGGCCCTCACCACCGCTGGCTACACCAGCCCGACGCCGGTCCAGCAGCGCGCGATTCCCGCAGCGCTTGCCGGGCGCGATCTGCTCGTATCGAGCCCGACGGGTTCGGGCAAGACGGCCGCCTTCATGCTGCCGGCCATCCATCGCTTCGCAGAAATGCAAGCGAGTGGCGAACTGGGTAGCCGTGCACCGGCCGCCCATCCGCGCAATCAGCCGGCCGCCCCGGGCGAAAAGCCCCGCAAGGGCCAGCGCGTGCGCCGTGTGGCCGCTCAACCGCTGCTGCTCGTGCTCACGCCGACGCGCGAACTGGCACAACAGGTCTCGACCGCTGCCGATACGTATGGCAAGCAACTGCGCCGCCTGCGCACCGTCAGCATTCTGGGCGGCATGCCCTACCCGCGTCAGCTCGAAATGCTGGCCAAGCAGCCCGAAATCATCGTGGCAACGCCGGGCCGTCTGCTCGATCACATCTCGAGCGGCAAGATCGACCTGTCGCAACTGATGATGCTGGTGCTCGACGAAGCCGACCGCATGCTCGACATGGGCTTCATCGACGACATCCAGACGATCGTCGACGCCACGCCCGAGTCGCGTCAAACGCTGCTGTTCTCGGCAACGATCGACGGCCGCATGGGTGAAATCACGCGTCGTCTGCTGCGCGATCCGGAAACCATCGAGATCACGCGTGGCAGCGAACAACGCACCAACGCAAACATCGAGCAAACGCTCCACTATGTGGACGACCGCGCCCACAAGGATCGCCTGCTCACGCACCTGCTCGGCAACGACGCACTCGATCAAGCCATCGTGTTCACGTCGACCAAGCGCGACGCCGACCTGATCGCCGACCAGCTCGAACAAGCCGGTTTCGACAGCGCTGCGCTGCACGGCGACATGCCCCAAGGTGTGCGTAACCGCACGCTGCGCGCACTGCGCGAGCGTCGTGTTCGCGTGCTCGTGGCCACCGACGTGGCGGCACGCGGTATCGACGTGCCGGGCATCACGCACGTATTCAACTACGATCTGCCGAAGTTCGCGGAAGACTACGTCCACCGCATTGGCCGCACCGGCCGTGCCGGTCGTCGTGGCGTGGCGGTGAGCCTCGCTGCCCACGGCGAAATCGGTGCCGTGCGCCGCATCGAACGTTACACGCGTGAGCCGCTGCCGGTAAACGTGGTCGCCGGTTTCGAACCGCGTCGCTCGCCGCCGAAGGGTGGCGCGGGCGGTGGCGGCAAGCGTCCGGGTCAGGGCCGTGGCGGTCCGCGTCACGGTCAAGGCAACGGTGGTGGCCGCTGGAGCAACAGCAACAGCGCCCCGCGTTACGGCAACAGCAGTGGTAACGGTGGCAGCGGCGGTGGCTATCAAGGTGGCCAACGCTTCGGCGGCGCCAAGCCGGCCGGTGCACCGTTCGAGCGTCGCGAAAGCAGCGGCTATCAAGGCGGCTACCAGCAGGGCGAAGGCGGCAACGGCGGCAATGGCTTCTCGAACGGCAGCGCAACCGATCGCTTCGAGCGTCGCTCGCCGCGTCCGGCCGACGGCAACCGTCAGGATCGTGGCGCCCGTAGCTTCGACGCCCCGCGTCAGGACCGTGGCTTCGGCAATCGCAACGGCGGCGGCTTCAACAAGCGTCGCAGCGGCTGAATCGCCTGATCTCGGCAGGACAGGTTATCGACCTGCCCTGCCCGAATCGTAAAAAACCCCGATATCGACCCATGGTCGGTATCGGGGTTTTAGCTTTCCCGCACCCAATTACGGATGGCCTTCACGTCATCGCGAAGCAGCAAACCGATCCGTCGCCTCGATCAGCCAATGCAGGATGGTCGGCTCGCTGAACGCATGCCCGGCGTCCGGCGCCCAGTAGAAATCCGCTTCCGGCCAGGCCTTATGCAGCGCCCACGCCGTGCGCGCAGGCGTCGCCATGTCATAGCGCCCCTGCACGATCACCCCCGGAACGTCGCGCAAACAGGACGCGCCGTCGATCAATTGATTCGGCGCGAGAAAACCATCGTGCACGAAGTAGTGATTCTCGATGCGGGCGAACGCTATCGCGTAGTGAGGATCGCCGAAGGCTTCGGTAAGCTGATCGTCCGGCAGCAGCGTGATGGTGCTCCCCTCCCACATGCTCCACGCGCGCGCCGCCTCGATTCTGACTGCCTCGTCGGGATGGGTCAGCCGCTTCCGATAAGCCCGCATCAGATCGCCGCGCTCTTCGAGCGGGATCGGCGCCAGAAACGCCTCCCAGCGATCGGGAAACAGCCATGAGGCGCCACTCTGGTAGTACCACTGCAATTCTTCGCGGCGCACAGTGAAAATACCCCGCACGACGATTTCGCTCACCCGATCCACATGCGCCTGCGCGTAGGCCAACGCCAGCGTGCTGCCCCACGAACCGCCGAACACCTGCCACTGCGCATATCCGAACTTCGCGCGCAGCCGCTCAATGTCCTCGACCAGATCCCATGTCGTGTTGTGATCGAGACTCGCGTGCGGGGTAGACCGTCCGCATCCACGCTGATCGAACAACGTCACACAATACTTCGCGGGATCGAACAGCCGTCGATGCTCCGGCGAACAGCCGCCGCCCGGACCACCGTGGAGAAACACCGCGGGTTTGCCGAGCGGATTACCGCATCGCTCCCAATAAATAGCGTGCCCATTTCCGACTTCGAGCATGCCACTCTCGAAAGGCTCGACCGGTGGATACAGACCGCGCAACGCGTCCGGGCGCGATTCTATGACCTTGCCCAACCGGCGCGGCGAGGCGGGCTTCTGAGCGGACGGATCGTTCCGGGCAGCATCATCGGGAAAGTCGGCGGGCATCGGCATCCTCATGTGAGCAAAGGGGCACTGCGTCGTCAACGTCACAGGCAAACGCCACCCAGGCGGGACAACACGGACGAGTAGGACGGGAACACCTCCATCGAAGTTCAGTGTAGCGCGGTGCCTGAAACAAGACAAAGCGCGCGCGCCAAAGAAAAGGGGACGATGTTGCCATCGTCCCCTTCTTGCGGCCCGATTGGTGCCACCAATCACGCGACGCCTGACACGCGCCGCACGTCGCGCATCAGACCTCTTCGTACAGCGGCAACGTGAGGAAGTCGACGAAGTCCTCGCTCGTGCTCATTTGCTCGAAGATGACGGCGGCGCGATCGTAGGTCGGCGCCACCTGCCCCACCCCTTCCTTGACGTTGGCAAGTTCCTGCGGGATCAGCTCGCGCACCAGCTCGGCAGTCACTTTGCGGCCGTCCTCGAGCTTGCCCTTCGGCGAGCGAATCCATTGCCACACCTGCGAGCGCGAGATCTCGGCCGTTGCAGCGTCTTCCATCAGGTTGTGAATCGGTACGCAACCATTGCCAGCAAGCCACGCCCCCAGATAGTGGATACCGACGTTGATGTTGTTACGCAGCCCGGCCTCCGTGATCGGCGCTTCCGGCTTGAACTCCAGCAGATCGCGGCCCTTGACGCTCACATCGTCACGTTGCTTGTCGATCTGATTCGGGCGATCGCCCAGCACCTTCACAAACTCGTCCATCGCTACGGGCACCAGACCCGGATGCGCCACCCAACCGCCGTCGTAACCGTCGGTTGCGTCGCGCGCCTTGTCGCCGCGAATCCCGGCCATTGCCTTCTCGTTCGCTTCCGGATCGTTCTTGATCGGAATCAGCGCACTCATGCCGCCGATGGCAGGCGCGTTGCGGTGGTGGCATGTCTTGAGCAGCAAGAGCGCGTAGGCACGCATGAACGGCACCGTCATGGTGATGCGGCTGCGATCGGCTAGACAGAAGTCGGCGTCAACCTTGAACTTCTTGATGCAAGAGAAGATGTAGTCCCAGCGGCCCGCATTCAGGCCGGCGCTGTGCTCGCGCAACTCGTACAGGATCTCGTCCATCTCGAACGCGGCCAGAATCGTCTCGACGAGCACCGTCGCCTTGATCGTGCCTTGCGCCACGCCCAGTTCGTTCTGTGCGAGCACAAACACGTCGTTCCACAGCCGTGCTTCGAGGTGACTTTCGAGCTTCGGCAGATAGTAGTACGGCCCAAAGCCTCGCTCGAGCGACGCCTTGGCGTTATGGAAGAAGTGCAGACCGAAGTCGAACAGACTGCCCGACATGCGTGCACCGTCCACACTCACATGCTTCTCGTCGAGATGCCAGCCCCGCGGACGCACGATCAGCGTGGCGACCTTGTCATTCAGTTTGTACTGCTTACCGTTCTGCTCGAGGCTGATGGTGCCGCGCACCGCATCGCGCACATTGATATGACCTTGTAACTGGTTGTGCCAGCTCGGGGCATTCGAGTCCTCGAAATCGGTCATGTAGCTGTCCGCGCCCGAGTTCAGTGCGTTGATGATCATCTTGCGCTCGACCGGGCCGGTGATCTCCACGCGACGGCATTGCAGCGCCGCCGGCAGCGGCGCGATACGCCAGTCGGCGTCGCGGATCGCCTGGGTTTCCGGCAGGAAATCCGGCACTTCGCCGGCGTCGAGTCGCGCCGCGCGTGCGACGCGCTCGGCCAGCAACGCCTGACGGCGTGGCTCGAACGCACGGTGCAGTTTGGCGATGAAAGCGAGCGCGTCGGGGGTCAGGATCGCTTCGTATTCGGGATAAATATCGGCGGCATCGACATGCAGTTGCATGCCGGGGGGCAACGTCAGGGACATCAGGGATCTCCAGCTATCTTGATTTATATAAGGGAGTGCGCCGCAAGGAAGAACTTCAGGGGCTTTGCACAGGGCCTCACACCGCGGTGGGGGTCAGGCGCGCGCTCCCGTCACTGCCTCGACAAATCGCTGCAAGTCGCGCATGTCGCGCCCCATCCCTTGCGGCGTTACGCCGAGTTGTTCGACCGGCAGCCCGGCGCGGTTGACCCAGAACGTCGGGTAACCGAACCAGGTAGCACCGGCCGCGTCCCAGCCATTGCTGGAGACGAAAACGATGGCGTCGACCGGCAAGCCGAACGCATCCGGTCCAAGTTGATAGGCCTCGGGGGCCGTTTTGTATTTGCGCACGACGTCGACCGACAACACGTGGTCGAACAGGTCCTTGATGCCCGCACTCTTCAGGCCGACATCCAACATTCGGGGATCGCCGTTCGACAGCACGCCGAGGCCGAGACCCATCGCACGCAATGCGCGAAGGACGGGCGGGTTCTCGGGGAAGACGGACAGGCAGGTGTACTCGTCCATCAAACGCTTCTCGGCGACCGGCGTAAGCGTCAGATTCAGCCTGGCGGCGGCATAACGCAGCGCATCGACGGTGATGTCCCAGAACGGGCGATAGCGTTCGCCCCCGGGACCGGAGAGGGTGCGCAGTTGCGTGTACTCGATCTGCTTCACCCGCCACAGCTCTGCGAGCGCCGTCCCGCGCCCCGGAAACTGCTGTTCGGCTGCCGCCGCAACGGCATACACGTCGAACAGCGTGCCGTAGGCATCGAAGATCACGGCCTGAATGCGGGAGGTCATCGCTCGGGTCTCACTTGTATCGCTTGTCATGGCATCTCGATTGTATTATTGATAACCAGCACCATAAAAGTGCGCATAGATCACTTTATCTTTGACTTTTTAGTACATAATCTGCGACGTGGATCGCTTTAAACAAATCGAAACTTTCGTCGCCGTTGCCGGCAAGGGAAGTCTGTCGGCCGCCGCGACGCTCGAAGGGGTGGCGCCAGCCGTGATCGGACGCCGCATCGACGCTCTCGAATCCCGACTGGGCGTGAAGCTGCTCGTGCGCACGACCCGACGCGTCACCCTGACCTTCGAGGGCTCGGCATTTCTCGAGGACTGCCAACGCATTCTCAACGAAATGCATAACGCCGAGGCGACCGTGTCGGCGGGTGGCGTCAAGGCGAGCGGCCACTTGCGGCTGTCGGGACCGGCGGGGTTCGGACGGCGTCACGTCGCCCCGCTGCTGCCGGTATTCATCGAATCGCACCCCGACGTCACGGTGACACTCGACCTCTCGGACCGGCTCGTCGATCTGGTCAACGAAGGCTTCGACTGCGCTATCCGCCTGGGTGAACTGCCCGATTCAAGTCTCGTGTCGCTGCGATTGGGCGAGAACCGGCGTGTCTGCGTGGCGTCGCCCGCCTATCTCGCCAAGCGCGGACGCCCCGACTCTCTCGACGCCCTCGCCGCTCACAACTGCCTCGCCTTCGGGTCGACCGCCAATCAACAACGCGGATGGACTTTCGCGCAGGACGGCAAGGTCGTCACCATCCGCGTGAACGGCAATATGGAATGTACCGACGGCGCCGTGCTGCACGACTGGTGTCTGGACGGCTATGGCCTCGCCTGGCGTTCGTGGTGGGAGGTCGGCGACGATATTCGTGCCGGCAGACTCGTGACGGTACTTGACGACTTTGCCGCGCCTCCTATCGGCATTCACGCCGTGTTCCCGCAACGCCGCCATCTGCCGTTGCGGGTGCGCCTGTTCATCGACCATCTCAAGCATCACTACAGCAGTGCCGCCTATTGGCAGGACGACACTCCACAAATGTCCACCTGAGACCGCGTCGATCTGCCGCAAGGCGACGCAGGAGGATAGAGGAACGTTTATTGCGTACACCCTCTCTCAGCTAGAGATGAGGACGACGAAACGGTCATTTGCCGCACAGTTGGGGTACCGAAATTGCCGCATTCGCACGCGCATTGGGCATGCGGCATGCCGAGGCACCACGATTGGGCTTGACTGGAAAGACGCGCGGCGTCTGGCGAATGGGCATTACCGGGTTTGCCCCCGTTGTTGCGTCGCGCCAAAGCCATAGAATCGAAACGAAGGGTTTGCTGGCAATGTCGATGTCGATGCGTAACCGAGTGTCGGGATCATCGGACAGCAGACTGGGTGCAAGACCGTGTACTACCTGCGCGAGCCTGTGAACGCGTGTTCAGCAACGCCAACTGCGGGAGGTCATATGTTGTTTACCCACATCCTCATTCCGACCGACGGCTCGGAGCTATCGCAAAAGGCCGTCAATGGCGGGCTGGAATTGGCGCGCGCGTTGGGGGCGAGAGTGACCGGCTATTGTTGCCTCGCCGAATATCCCTACTCGCCTTTCAGCGAATATGTACTCGAAGCGCCAGCCACCTTCAGCGAGCGCATTGCCGAAGAGGCCTGCGCCCACCTCGACAGACTGGCCGAAGCCGCCGCCGCCGCCGGCGTGCCGTTCGACCGTGACAGTTCCACCTTCCCCGCGCCCTATCTGGGCATCATCGACGCAGCGGAGCGGCACGGGTGCGACGTTATTCTGATGGCCTCGCACGGACGACGCGGTCTCACGAGCCTGTTGCTCGGCAGTGAGACACAGCGCGTGCTGGTTCACTCGAAGATTCCGGTACTTGTCTATCGGTGAGCGATCGCCGAGACGGTCCCCGCCCGACACCGCATGAAAAAAGGCCCGTGAGCGGGATAAGCTCACGGGCCTTTTCTCGTTCAGGCGTGCATTGCTGCGCTAACGGCGACGGGACCGCCGTTAGCGCAACCCCCGACCGGATAGGCCGGACGCGCAGTCATGACACGGCAACGTTCCACCCACGACGATGTGCCCCCACGCGCATCGTCGCTGGCGGGCGCGCCGCGCCCTCCCTTCGCCCTGTCAGGCGACCTTGACCTGCGCCTTCTTTTCGTCGAAGAACTGTTCGTCCTCCGTCGAACCCTTCAGGGCCGTGGTCGATGCGTCGCGCTCAATCGTTTGCGTGACGGCATCGAAGTAGCCCGTACCCACCTCGCGCTGGTGCTTGACTGCCGTAAAGCCCTTGTCGGCAGCGGCGAATTCCGCTTCCTGCAACTCCACGAAGGCGCTCATCTGACGGCGGGCATAGCCGTGCGCCAGGTTGAACATCGAGTAGTTCAGGCTGTGGAAACCGGCCAGCGTGATGAACTGGAACTTGTAGCCCATCGCACCGAGTTCCTTCTGGAACTTGGCGATGGTGGCGTCGTCGAGGTTCTTCTTCCAGTTGAACGACGGCGAGCAGTTATACGAGAGCATCTTGCCCGGGAAGTGCTTGTGAATGCCTTCGGCAAACTGCTTGGCGAATTCGAGATCCGGCTTGCCGGTCTCGCACCACACCAGATCGACGAACGGCGCGTAGGCCAGACCGCGTGCGATCGCCTGATCCAGGCCATTGCGCGTGCGATAGAAGCCCTCGACAGTGCGCTCGCCCGTGCAGAACGGCTGATCGATCGGGTCGACGTCAGCGGTGATCAGGTCTGCCGCTTCGGCGTCGGTACGGGCGATGAGCACCGTGGGCACGCCGAGCACGTCGGCAGCCAGACGAGCCGCCACCAGCTTGGCGACCGCTTCGCGCGTCGGCACGAGCACCTTGCCGCCCATGTGGCCGCACTTCTTGACCGAAGCGAGCTGATCTTCGAAGTGAACGCCTGCGGCGCCGGCCTCGATCATCGCCTTCATCAGTTCGAACGCGTTGAGCACGCCGCCGAAACCGGCTTCGGCATCGGCCACGATCGGCGCGAAGTAGTCGATATAGCCTTCATCGCCCGGGTTCTTGCCTTCTTGCCATTGAATCTGGTCGGCACGCGTGAACGTATTGTTGATACGACGCACGACCTGCGGCACCGAATTGGCCGGGTACAGCGACTGGTCGGGGTACATTTCGCCGGCAAGGTTGGCGTCGCCTGCAACTTGCCAGCCCGACAGGTAAATGGCCTGAAGACCGGCCTTGACCTGTTGCATGGCCTGGTTGCCCGTCAAGGCGCCCAGCGCGTTGACGAACGGTTGCTCATTGATCTGGGTCCACAAACGCTCGGCACCACGGCGAGCCAGCGTCTGTTCCGGTTGGATCGAGCCACGCAGACGGACCACGTCTTCTGCCGAATAGCCACGCTTGACGCCTGCCCAACGCGGATTGTTCGCCCAGTCCTGCTCGAGTTGCTTCACTTGTTCTTGACGCGTCGTCATGGTGATCTCTCCTGGTTTCTCGATACAAATAAAAGAGGGGTATCTCTTGCTGCCTTGTCATCGCCGGGACTGCGGTTGACCGCTTTCGGCGTCTCCAAATCGGCAGGTCTTGTATAAGAGTTTAGGGATTTCCCATGCAATGCAACAGAACGAATTACTGGCTTAATGCATATTTTTTATTTATATAAATCAACCAGATAACAAAATAATTTCTTGATGTGAAACGATATTTCCCTTCCTGAAATCATCGTGTTGTGCCAAGCAGCGCAAATTTTTACGCACCGCAAAGCCATTCCACATCATGAAAAAAGCCGGTAACCGCAGTGACCGGCTTTGATCGAGGAACGTCGCAAGCGGGGCGATCTTCCCCCTGACGCGCTCAAGACCTCATGACGCTGCCCCGCTCGCGGCCGGAATGGCTTTCGGCGGCTTGCACACGAGCCACACGGCAAGGGCGATGCAACAGCCGCCGAAGAAGTGAGCCATCGTGACGGCTTCGTTCAGGAACAAGGCGCCCCACAGCACGCCGAACGGCGGAATGAGGAAGGTCACGGTCAGCGAGCGCAGCGGGCCGAGATCGGCAATCAGGCGGAAGAACAACATATAGGCCACCGCGCTGCAAAGGAAGCCGAGCGCCGCCATCGCCGCCCAGACACCGCCGGTCGCAGGGCCGGGAACGCCGGACGTCATCGACACATACCCAAAGAACGGCAGCAGCACGATCGCGGCCCCCAGTTGACTGCCGAAGGCGACGAGCTTGGCGTCGAGGCCGCCGCGCTCGGTGATCCAGCGTCGCGTGAGGTAACCCGCCAGGCCGTAGCACGACGTGGCAACCAGACACGCCAGCGCGCCCATGAGCACCGGGCCCGACATCGTGACCGGCCCGGCCTGCGTCAGCACGGCGACACCCGCCAGCCCCAGCAGCACGCCCAGCGCCTTGGCACCTGTCAGACGGTCATGGAAGAACAGCGCGCCGATGATGACGCCCATCATCGGTGTGGTGGCATTGAAGATGGCGGAGTAACCGGCGGGCAGCACGCGCGCGGCCAGGCAGTACATCACGAATGGAATGCCCGAGTTGATCACCCCAAGCACCATCGACGCGCCAAGCAGCCCCTTGAACTCCCAGCGCACGCGCAAGGCGAGCAGGATGACCGCCAGGCCGACAGCACCGAGCGTGACGCGCAGGAAAGCGGTCGGAAGCGGTCCGAGCGCGGGAACGATGATGCGCATGAAAAGAAAGCTCGCGCCCCAGATGGCGGAGAGCGTCAGCAAACGGGCAATGTCAGACGAGCGCATGGTCGGAGAAACGGCACGGGTGACCGTCGATAGCGTAGGAATGCGTGAATCGTCCCACAATGGCCGCAGGCACGCTGGTCATAATCGGACATGGCGGCATACGCACGCGCCGGGCGCTCGTCAAACCGCATCACCCGGTATACCGGATGACCTCCTTACACGTTTTCAGAATCCACGCATTGAGCAGGCGAGACGTCACGGGATATGGTGATCGATCGACTCATCAGAGATTTCACATCCCATGACGCCACACGATTCCCGTGCCAGTTCGATCGCCGATGCATTCACCGATGCGCCCGCCGATTCCCCGACCTCGCCTCCGGATGCGCATCCCCTCTCCTGCACGTCGCCGGCTAGTCTGGACAACGGCCTCCATCCGATGCCTCGCACGCGCTTCGCGCATCGAACACCCCCGCCAACGGGCACACCCATTGTCACGCCGCGCGGCTATGACTTATGGAATCACTACGAAGTCGCGTGGCTCGACATGCACGAGCGGCCCCAGATCGCCGTCGTGGAACTCGTGATTCCCTGCGACTCGCCTTATACGTTGGAGATGTCGGACGCGCATCGCTATTTCCTCACGTTGCGCGACCGGTGCTTCGAGTCGACCGATGCCCTTGAGGCGCATGTGGCAGGCGAGCTTTCGCGCGGTCTGCACGCCTACGTTCTCGTGCGCACGACACCCGTCAGGCAAGCCGTGCGCGCAACCGCCGCGCGCGATCCGGGGGCGGAGAGTCTCGATCTCGAGCCGGTCAGCGTGGTGCGCGGCGGCGTGCAGGCGAACCTGCTGCGTCATGCCAGCGATGCCAATGCCGATACTGCTCTCGTGTCGCCCATCCGCGAATGCCTGACCTCCGATCTGTTGAGTGTGCGATGTCCGCTGACGAATGGCGTCGACTACGGCACTGTCTGGTTCGACTACACAGGCGCACCGATCTGCCGTCAGGCACTGCTGGCCTACGTGCTGTCGTATCGCGACAGCGCGATGTTCATCGAGCAATGTGTGGAGACGCTCTTCGCCGACGTGCTCGCGCAGTGTGCCCCGTCCCGGCTGGCCGTAGGCGCGCGATTCACACGACGTCACGGCATCGATATCAACCCCGTGCGCTCGACGCATGCCATTGCCATCACCAACATTCGCACCGTCCGCCAATGATCGATACCGCTGCTTCCCCGCTATCCCCTGCCGCCAGCCCGTCACGTCAGGCCACACGCATCACGCCGTCGGTGATCGTGCTTGCCATCGCGTTCGTGAGCTTCTTGCTGATCTCGAACGCGCTCGGCGCGCGCGTGTGCGAAGTCACGCTGCCGTGGATGGAGACAGAGGAGCCCTTCCGGTTGACGTTTTCCGCCGCGCTGATCAGTTTTCCCTTCGCGTATCTGTTCTCTTCGGTACTGACGGAGGTCTATGGCTATCGCCTCAGCCGCATTGTGATCTGGAGCGGCCTTGCGACCAATCTGGTGATGATCGGGTTTCTCTGGCTAATGTCGTGGCTGCCAACCGAAGCGGCCTGGGCGGCGCAAACGGGCTTTACCGATGAGGTACAACGTCACTGGTTCGAGGCGATTGCCCACATGTTCGTCGCGTCGGTCAGCGCGTGCCTCGTGGGTGAGTTCGCGAATGCGGCCACGCTTGCCCGCATGAAAGTGGCAATGCATGGCAGGCTGGCCAGCCTTCGCCTCATGGCGGGCAGCGCGCTTGCCGCCATGCTCGACTCGGTCGTGTTTGTGGGGGTGGCGTTCGCCTATGTGCTCGACATCGACGCGATGGCCCGCATGGCCGGACTCGAGTTCGTATTCAAGTGTGCACTGCAATGGCTCGTGCTGCCGCTCACGATCGGTCTCGCACGTCTACTCAAGCGGACCGACGGCATCGATCATTACGACATCGGGACGTCACTGAATCCCTTCGGCTTTCACTGGTCGATATGCCGGCGGCTTACGCTGGGTCGAATCGCCCGTTTCAGCCGACTGGGCCGATAACCAACGCGATTGCCCACGCGATTTGCCGCACCCCGGCTCACGCCTCGCTGGTGTCGCGCTCGCGGCGATAAGCGACCCAGTCGCCAGCAGGGATCTGCGGCAACTGGGCGACGGCCGACTCGCTCACCGGATACACGATGCACGTGTAAGTCGCGCCATTGCAGGCGACGTCGTGCATCTCTCGCACGAACAACCCCGCCTCCCCCGGATAAACCGCTTCGATCTCGTCGAGCACGGGAATCAGTGCGGCCGGGATCCGGTAGATGTCCCCCGTCACGCCGCTGCCTGCCGCGTCGAGCACCATGCCCGGATAGTGTCCGAAATCATAGAGTCGTCCGCCGAGCGACGCCGAGCCCACATAAGCCGGCGGCGCAATGCCGTGACGCGCGGCGGCATGCATCAGGTCGTTGATCTCGCCGGCACGCAGCGTGCCGTAGACAAAAACGTGGATCGCCTCGTCGGGCGTGTCATGGGCGTCTTGCAAATCGCGCGTAGCCGTTGTCATCACAAACATTCCGATCGGAAATCGCGGACATTGGGGCCATGCCAACGCCGGAGAATTGGGGGAAATGCCGCTCGCCTGCAACGCTCTGCACGGCGACATGCCTTCACGTACTGCCAGCGATCATAGCGCCTTTGCCGGACGGAAAGCTGTGACGCGCCCCAACACACGCGCCCTCTTCCTTCGCCTGCGGCCCACCGACGCGGCTGCCGAGGCGACGCGGCTGATTTACACTCATGCATCTCAAATTGTCGCAACTACGCCATGCCCAACCTCCCGCCCGTGCTGCCCGATTCATTGGGGACGGTGCCACAGGCCGAACCCGACCCTTATGTCCTGCCGGCGGGGTACATGCCGACTCGGGAGCGTCCGGTGCGGCTGCGCGCCCGGCCGTTGGGCGACGGCACCCGCGTGCCGGACCATCAGCATGCCTGGGCACAGGTCGCGTACACCCCTCGAGGCGTGATTCAGATTGCGGTTGCCGATGCGGCATGGATCGTTCCGCCGTCACGTGCGATCTGGATTCCGCCGAATGTCGTGCACAGCCTGCAAGTCAACGAACCCTCGTACCTTCGCACCCTCTACGTCCATCCCGAGGTCATTCCGGCCGGGCTGGATCATTGTCGGGTCGTGGAGGTGTCGCCGTTGCTGCGCGAGTTGATCGCGGCCATCGACGTGCCCAAGGAAGCGCTGGACACGCCTCGCGAACAACTCCTCGGTGGCCTGATCCTCGACGAATTGCGCCGAGCGTCGCCACTGCCGCTGGAGGTACCGCTACCGCACGACAAACGGCTGCTGACCCTCTGCAATGCGATGCTCGCCGACCCGGCACGCGCCTGGACACTCGATCAATGGGCTCGCTATGCAGGCGCCAGCCCGCGCACCATCGGACGGCTGTTCCGGCAAGAGCTCAACATGAGCTTCGTGCAGTGGCGTCAACAGGTCGTGCTGGTGCAGGCGATTCCGCTCGCGTCGAAGGGCTATCCGCTGGCCCGCATTGCCCGGGAATTGGGCTATCGAAGCCAGAGTGCGTTTTCCGCGATGTTCAAACGCACCTTCGGCCGCACGCCCAGCGAGTTCTTCGCCACCGCGCCCGGCACTACATCTGCCGGAACAGGTGAGCGTACTGACGGCTGACCGCCACCCGATCCTTGCGACGTTTGAGCTTGAGCGTAAGACGGCCTAACGGGGTGTGCTGCGCGCTCACGACTTCGGCCACGTTGACCACCGTACTGCGGTGCACCTGCCAGAAGCGCGACGGATCGAGTTGCGGCATCAGTTCGCGCAGACTCGTGCGGATGAGCAGATCGCCGTCGGTCGTCGCTACCACGACATACTTGTCGGCAGCCTCGAAAAAGCACACATCCTCGACAGGAACGATACGAATCTCGTCACGCACCGATGCCCGGACGAAACGCAGGTACTCACGGGGATCCGTGGCCACTGAAGCGGATGAGGTGGATGCGCCGGATGGCGTGCCTGGTGCCTGCGCTGCATCTTGCCGATTCGACACTGCCCCCGACTCCAGATGTGACTGCAACGTCGCGAGCAATTGCGAGAGCGTGCTGCCATCGGGTGCGGCCAGCCGTTCACGCACACGCGCCACCGTTCGTGCCAGACGATCGGGCTCCACCGGCTTGAGCAGATAGTCGACGGCGGCCGCGTCGAAGGCATCGAGCGCGAAGCGGTCGAACGCCGTGACGAATACGATCTGCGGCGGCCGGGCCAATCGCGCACAGGCGCGCGCGACGTCGAGTCCAGTCGCACCGGGCATCGAGATGTCGAGAAACACGACATCGGGCTGCGCCTGTGCGATGGCGGCAATCGCCGACATCCCGTCCGGCGCCACGGGGAGGATCGTCAACGCGGGCCACGCCTGCGCGAGCAGGGTGCGCAGCGCATCGGCGAGCAACGGTTCGTCTTCGGCAATTAGGGCGACGGGGGATGTCATGCACTCCACTCTCTGGGACTAGAAACCGATGCCGTTGTCGACGTATGCGGCCTGGACCCGGTCGACGCCAGGGGCAAGCGCAATGTCGCGACGACACCTCGCGGCACGCCCTCGGTGAGCGTGAGCCGTGCGGTGTCGCCATAGAGCACCCGCAGGCGCTCCCGAATATTCGTCAGGCCGACGCCACCTGCGGGCGCTTGTGCGTCGCGCTCCATCACAGCGCAAAACCCAGCGCCGTCGTCCGTCACGCGCAGCACGAGTTGCCACGCACCGTCGGCCGAGCGCTCGCGCCGCGCGCTGACCTCCACGGCGGCCCCGAGGGCGAGCGGCTCGACGCCATGCTTCACGGCATTCTCGACGAGCGGTTGCACAAGCATGGGCGGCACCTGCAAGGCGCGGCAATCCTCTGGCAGGTCGAACGAATAACGCAGCCGTTCGGCAAAGCGCACCTGCTGGATCGACATCAAGGCTTCGAGCAAGGCGAATTCGTCGGCCAACGTCGTGACATCTGCGCGCGTGGCCGCGAGCGATGCGCGCAAGAACCGGTTGAGATGCCCGAGCAACGTGCGCGCACGCGCCGGATCGCTTGCAATGAGCGAGTCGAGATTGGCGAGCACGTTGAACAGAAAGTGGGGTTCCAGTTGTGCCTGCAACGTTTGTAGTTGCGCGTGCACGAGTTCCTTTTCCGCCGCCGCCTCACGCAACGCCTGCTGTGCCGTGGCCTCACGCAGTTGCGACAGCCGCGCACGCGACCAGCCGTGATACGTGCCAATGCCGGTGGCCAGCAACGCGATGAGCAGCGCAATGGGCAGCGAGTGGCCGTTCAACGGCCGCCACATCGAAATCGGCAACCCCAGCAGCGCGGTACCGATGGCGATGCCCAGCACGAGCCCGGCCGCGCAGCCCAACGCCACGAGCAGCAGGAACGGCACCATCGCGGGTGCACCGTCGCGCCAGATCGCGCGCCGTCCACCGTCGACAAACAGGGCGATGGAGATGCCAATGCACTGACTGAAAACGAGGTTCTGGAAGAAGGTCCCGCCAAAGCCGATGAAAAAGAGCATCAGGGCGATGGCAGTGTTGAAAAGCACGATGCCCACGAGTTCGCGAAAAAACGTCTGCCACAGGCCGCGTGTCACTTTGACGGGGCTCGCGTGTACGGTCTCGACGGATTGCGGTTGTCTCATTATCGACGTGCGTTTCATGCGCCTGCACCGCCTGTCATGGCGAGCGAGCCCGACTCGGCTGGCGGCGCGCTTTGCATTGATTTTGGTGCCCCGACTTGTCTGTCGCGATCGTGGCGACGCCCGTCCTCCCGCGAGACCGGCACTACCCGGCCTTGCGCGGCAAGCCCGGCACTCGTATCCCCCGGCGCCACGACGGCCTCATGGTGCCACATCTGCGCCAACGTGCTGTTGAGCACTCGTCCGGGCAGCCAGACCGCCGCTGCTCCGGCAATCACCAGTCCGGTATAAAGGCCCAGCATCTGCCGGCGATGTGCGCTCACGTGCCCGCGGCGGATCGCCACCACCGCCAGCACCAGACTGACCAGCACGTAGGCCGAAAGCGCATGCAGCCACGACAGATGGCCCGCGTCGAGTTCGCGAATGCCAAAGCTCGTTGCCGCCGTCGCGGCCATTGCCGTCACCCACAACCGGCCGAACCACCGATGCCGTGATGTACCGCGTCGCATGAACAAAATTCCGGCGCCCAGCAGCACGGCCGCGACCGCCGCCGCCAGATGCATTCCCACAATCGTCGCCATGACATCCTCGTTGACAATGGATCATGGCGCTACGATAAAAACCTGTCCCGATCCTCGCAGCCAACTTGCGACGAATGGCGTCGACACGCCGCTAACGGCAGCCTTGTAGCGTGAATGGCTGTCGAGACGCATCGGGCGACCAACCGGCGCAGTGCACGGCGACGCGCTACGGTCGCGCATTTTCGCCGACGATTGTGACACGACGATGCGACGTGTCACGCGCAAAAAAATAGACAAAAAAATCCCCGCGCTCCTCTCGGAACGCGGGGATCTATCGGGCTCGTCCTGCTCAGGCTTACCCGGCCGCGGCTTCGGTCTCGCTGCTCACCTGCTGAGCGCTCTCGCCCTCGAAGGTGAAGCGCCCGTTGCGCCAGTCGACCGGAATGGTGTCCTTCGGTCCGAACTTGCCTGCCAACACCAGCTTGGCGACCGGGTTCTCGATCTCCTGCTGGATCGCTCGCTTGAGTGGTCGCGCGCCAAACACCGGGTCGAAGCCCTCGCGCGCCACGTGCATGAGCGCCGCCTTGCTGACCTCGAGCGTCATGTCGAGTTTCGCCAGACGTTGACGCAGGATCTCGATCTGGATCGTGGCAATCGACTCGATGTGCTTCTGATCAAGCCCGTGGAACACCACGACTTCGTCGATCCGGTTCAGGAACTCCGGACGGAAGTGATCCTTGATTTCCGTCCATACGGCATCCTTGATCCGCTCCTGCGGCTCGCCGACCATCGACTGAATCATCGACGACCCAAGGTTCGACGTCATCACGATCACCGTGTTCTTGAAGTCCACGGTACGGCCCTGACCGTCGGTCATCCGCCCGTCGTCAAGCACTTGCAGCAGCACGTTGAACACATCCGGATGCGCCTTTTCGACTTCGTCGAGCAGGATCACGCTGTACGGCTTGCGACGCACGGCTTCCGTCAGATAGCCGCCCTCTTCGTAGCCGACATACCCCGGAGGCGCACCAATCAGACGCGCCACGCTGTGCTTCTCCATGAACTCGCTCATGTCGATACGGATGAGGTGATCCTCCGAATCGAACAAGAACATCGCCAGCGCCTTGCAAAGCTCCGTCTTGCCCACACCGGTCGGCCCAAGGAACAGGAACGATCCATACGGACGGTTCGGGTCCGAGAGGCCGGCACGCGAACGGCGGATGGCGTCGGCTACGGCGGTGATCGCCTCGTCCTGCCCCACCACGCGTTCGTGCAGTTTGGCTTCCATGTTGAGCAACTTTTCGCGCTCGCCCTGCATCATCTTCGAGACCGGAATGCCCGTGGCGCGCGAGATGACTTCGGCAATTTCTTCCGTGCCGACCTGCGTGCGCAACAGGCGCGGGTGTGCCTGCTGGCCCGCCGCTTCTGCCGCGTCGGCGTCCTTCAACTGCGCTTCGAGTTGCGGCAGTTTGCCGTATTGCAACTCGGCAACCTTGTCGAGCTTGCCCTCGCGTTGCAGCTTCGTGATCTCGGCACGCACACGGTCGATCTCTTCCTTGACCTGAGCGCTGCCCTGCACGGCAGCCTTCTCGGCCGTCCAGACTTCTTCGAGGTCGGCGTACTCGCGCTCCAGACGCGAGATCTCTTCCTCGATCAGCGCCAGACGCTTCTGCGACGCTTCGTCGGTTTCCTTCTTGACGGCCTCGCGCTCGATCTTCAACTGGATCAGACGACGATCGAGCTTGTCCATCACTTCCGGCTTCGAATCGATTTCCATCTTGATCTTCGACGCCGCCTCATCGATCAGATCGATGGCCTTGTCCGGCAGGAACCGGTCGGTGATATAGCGCTGGCTGAGTTCGGCCGCCGCCACGATCGCCGGGTCGGTGATCTCCACGCCATGGTGCAGTTCGTACTTCTCCTGCAGGCCGCGCAGAATCGCGATGGTCGCCTCGACGCTCGGCTCTTCGACGAGCACCTTCTGGAAGCGGCGCTCCAGCGCGGCATCCTTCTCGATGTATTTGCGATATTCGTCGAGCGTCGTGGCGCCGATGCAATGCAGTTCGCCGCGTGCGAGCGCAGGCTTGAGCATGTTGCCGGCATCCATCGCGCCTTCGGCCTTCCCCGCGCCGACCATCGTGTGAATCTCGTCGATGAACAGGATCGTGCGGCCTTCGTCCTTGGCGATGTCGTTAAGCACGCTCTTCAGACGCTCTTCGAACTCACCACGGAATTTCGCGCCCGCGAGCAGACCCGCCATGTCGAGCGCGAGCACGCGCTTGTTCTTGAGCGACTCCGGCACTTCGCCATTGACGATGCGCTGCGCGAGACCTTCCACGATGGCGGTCTTGCCCACGCCCGGCTCGCCGATGAGCACCGGGTTGTTCTTGGTACGGCGTTGCAGGATCTGGATCGTGCGGCGAATTTCGTCATCGCGGCCGATCACCGGATCGAGCTTGCCAAGGGCGGCACGTTCGGTCAGATCGAGCGTGTATTTCTTGAGGGCTTCGCGTT
The DNA here is from genome assembly GCF_000807775.2 of Pandoraea fibrosis. NCBI lineage: Bacteria > Pseudomonadati > Pseudomonadota > Betaproteobacteria > Burkholderiales > Burkholderiaceae > Pandoraea > Pandoraea fibrosis. The sequence continues at coordinate 3,839,807 of NZ_CP047385.1, forward strand.
GTCCCTCGGCATCCTGACTGTTGACGGGTTGACCGCCGCGCACGCCTTCGATGGCGGCTTCCAGCGATTTACGCGTCAGGCCACGGGCGCGGGCGAGCTTGCCCGTGTCGCCCTTGTCGTCGGCGAGCGCCAGCAGGAACATTTCGCTGGCGATATAGCTGTCGCCATGCTTCTGCGCTTCCTTGTCGGCCTGATTGAGCAGGCCCGCCAGTTCGCGGCTGACCTGCACGTTGCCGTCGGTGCCCTGCACCTGCGGCAGCTTCGCAATCGCCGTCTCAATGTCGTGCGCCAGTGGCTGAACCTGCACGCCTGCGCGTTGCAGCAACGAGCGCGCAGCGCCTTCGGGTTGTGCGATCAGCGCGGCGAGCAGGTGCAGCGGTTCGATGTATTGCTGGTCGCGACCGACTGCCATGCTTTGGGCATCAGCCAGCGCTTCCAGGAACTGCGTGGTGAATTTGTCTTGTCGCATCGAGTGCTCCGGTAAGAAATCTTTCTGGATCGGATGTGCGGACAATCCCCTGTGGTTTCAAGGGGCATTACAGCGCGACGATCGACATTTCGCGCGAGGCCGGGCGAAGTCCGGTTCAGGACTCGCGGCGGAAGACTTCGGGGGCGTGAAACAACCGCAGGACACGCCCGGGTTTGAAGGTCATAATAGCCATTTTCAGTGCGCCGTACCATGCGTCATCCCTCCGCCGGAACCTCGCAAACGCACAGCGCGCGCGTCCTGGCCCTGCGTCCCAATGTCTGCTGAAACCTCCCGCCAAACGCCAAGCGAATGGCCCGAAAAGCGCCTCGCCGAGATCGACGAAGACGCCGTGCGTCTGCTCGTGCACACGTTCTATGGACGGATTCGCGACGACGACATGCTGGGGCCGGTATTCCGGCAGGCACTCGAAGGCCGCTGGGACATGCATCTGGAAAAAATGGTCGGGTTCTGGTCCAGCATCGTGCTCGGTGCCAAACGATACCGCGGCAATGTGACGCAGGCCCATCAGCCCTTCGGCCACCTGAGTGGCGAGCATTTCAGCCGCTGGCTCGCCCTCTTCTTCGATACGCTGGACAAGCTGTTCGAACCGCAGGCAGCGTTCGCCTTTGCGGAGCCAGCCATCCGCATCGCAGAAAGCCTTCAGTTGAACCTGTTCGGATGGGAGTACACGTTGCCGCCCGCGCAGAAAGCGCTACTCGACAGCGTGAAACAGGCAAGACCGGCGCGGCAGCACGACTAGCCGACCAGAAAAATCGACGATCATCCAAGATATTCGCCGACATTCACTGAAAATAACCGGTAAATCAGGGATTATCAGGGATTTTTTGCGGAATCGGGCTAACCGTTCGTCACCCAGCGCTCTCTCGCGGCGGTGTCGGTCTCGCGTGCATCGACCCAACGCTCGCCCTGCGGGGTCGATTCCTTCTTCCAGAACGGCGCCTCGGTCTTCAGATAGTCCATGATGAACTCGCACGCGGCGAAGGCATCCCCTCGATGGGCGGACGTGACGGCGACCAGCACGATCTGATCGCCCGGCCCCAGATCCCCGTAACGGTGGATCACCAGTGCGTCGAAGAGGCGCCAGCGTTCACGGGCTTGCGCGACGATCGCCTCCAGCGCTTTCTCCGTCATGCCCGGATAGTGCTCGAGCGTCATGCGCGAGACGTCCTTGCCGTCGTTCAGATCGCGCACGGTGCCGACAAAGCTCGCCACCGCCCCCACGCGCAGGTCGCCCGCACGCAGTTGCCGAACCTCCTCCGACAGGTCGAAATCCTCGGTCTGAACACGAATCGGCATGGCGACTAGATCTCCTGTATCGGGTTTCGCTACGCTGGCGAAAAAATGCGGGTCAGCCGCCGGTGACGGGCGGGAAGAACGCGACTTCGCAGCCCTCGGTCAGGCGCGTGGTCGCCGGCACCATCGTATGGTTCAGCGCCATGCGCAGCAAGCGCTGCTCGCCGAGCGTCTCGGCCCAGACCGGGCCACGGCCGCACAGCCACTGACGCACGTCTCCCACCGTAGCAATCCCGGCCGGAACCTCCACGCGCTCCTCGGCGACATTGAGCGCCTCGCGGACGCTGGCGAAAAAGCGAAGATCGATCTGCATAGTCTGGCTGGCCCGTCGCACGCGCGTTGGGCCATTCTCTCAATATAGGAGGTCGGAGAACGGCAGGAACGCCACCGTCTGCCCGGCTTCGATGCGATGGCCCGGCGGGTTGTCGATGAGGCCATCGCCCCAGACGGTCGAGGTCAGCACCGCCGAACTCTGGTTCGGAAAAGCGTCGAGGCCGCCTTGCGCGTTGATCCGCGCCCGCAGGAACTCGTTCCGACGATCCGCCTTCGTCTGCGTGAAATCGGCACGCATGGCGATGCGGCGCGGCGTCACGTTCTCGCCCCCCTGCAAACGAAGGATGAACGGACGCACGAACAGCAGGAACGTCACGAAACTCGACACCGGATTGCCCGGCAAGCCGATAAAGTGCGCCGTCTCGCCGTTCGCGCGATTGACTTCGCCATAGGCCAGCGGCTTGCCCGGCTTGAGCGCGATCTGCCACAGATTCAGGCGCCCCTCGGCGTCTACCGCAGGCTTGACATGATCCTCCTCGCCCACCGACACGCCGCCGGACGTGATGATCAGGTCGTTGGCACGCGCGGCGTCGCGCAGGATCGCACGCGTGGCGGCCAGATTGTCCGGGACAATGCCGTAATCGGTCATCTCGCAGCCGAGATTCTCCAGCAGGCCACGCAACACAAAACGGTTCGAGTTGTAGATGCTGCCCGCGCGCAATGTCTCGCCGGGCATCGTCAACTCGTCGCCGGTAAAGAACACGGCCACCCGAAGGCGACGCGCGACTTGCAGCTTCGCAATACCGACCGACGCCGCCAAGCCCAGCGCCGGCGCACTCAGACGCGTGCCTGCGGCGAGCACCACACTGTCGCGGCGGATATCCGCGCCCTGGCGATTGACGAATTCGCCTTCGGCCGGCGTATGGCGGATGACGACCGAACCGTCGTCACGCACCTCGCATTGCTCCTGCATGACGACGGCGTCGGTGCCTTGCGGCACCGGCGCGCCCGTGAAGATGCGCGCCACCGTGCCACTGGCAAGCGGCGCGGGCGCGTGGCCCGCCGGGATGCGTTGCGAGACCGGCAACACCGTCTGCTCGCCCTGCAGGTCCGCGATCCGCACGGCGTAACCATCCATGGCGCTGGTGTCCATGGGCGGCACGTCGAGCGTGGCGATCACGTCGGCCGCCAGCACGCGGCCGTTGGCCGCGAGTGTGTCGACCGTCTCCCTCTGGCCGAGCGGGCGGGCAGCCGCCAGCACGGCGTCGAGGGCTTCTTGTGTACTCAGCATGTCGAATGGCCCGAAAGTCAGGGGCAGCGCTAACGCCGGCTTACAGACCGGTGTGCTCTGCGATGTAGGCTTTCACACGTGCCACATCGTTCGGCACGGTCTCGAAGCGTTGCGGCAGCGATTCGAGCTGCTCGAAGCCAGCAGGACGCGGCGGCTCGCGATGCAATGCCTCGCGAATCGTTTCGGCGAACTTCGCCGGCTGCGCGGTCTCGAGCACCACCATCGGCACACCGGGTTCGAGCGCCTCGCGAGCCACTTTCACGCCATCGGCAGTGTGCGTGTCGATGACCACGTCGTAGCGCTTGGCCACGTCCTGAATCGTCGTCACACGATCCGCGTGCGTGCTGCGGCCCGAGACGAAACCGAACTGCGCGACCCGGGCGAACGCCTCGGTCCCCGACAGATCGAAACCGCCTTCGCGCTCGACCTTCGAGAGCAGATCGGCCGTCGCCGTGGCGTCGCGTCCGAGCAAATCGAACAGGAAACGCTCGAAATTCGACGCCTTCGAGATGTCCATGCTCGGGCTGCTCGTATGGAACGTTTCGGCCGACTTGCGCACACGGTAACGGCCGGTGCGGAAGAACTCGTCGAGCACGTCGTTCTCGTTCGTTGCCACAACCAGCTTGCGGATCGGCAGCCCCATCATGCGGGCGATATGGCCTGCGCAAACGTTGCCGAAGTTACCCGACGGCACCGTGAACGATACCTCGCCGTCCTGACCGGACTTGCCGCCCGTGGCCGCGAAATAACCTTTGAAGTAGTACACGACCTGCGCCACGACACGCGCCCAGTTGATCGAGTTCACCGTGCCGATCTTGTAGCGCGCCTTGTAGGCGTGATCGTTCGAGACCGCCTTGACGATGTCCTGCGCGTCGTCGAACACGCCTTCGACCGCGAGATTGAAGATGTTCGGGTCTTGCAGGCTGTACATCTGCGCCGTCTGGAACGCGCTCATCTTGCCTGCCGGCGAGAGCATGAACACGCGAATGCCTGCTTTGCCGCGCATGGCGTACTCGGCCGCACTGCCCGTGTCGCCCGACGTCGCCCCCAGAATATTGAGCGCGTCGCCGTGTTGCGCCAGTGCGTATTCGAACAGGTTGCCCAGCAACTGCATGGCCATGTCCTTGAACGCGAGCGTCGGACCGTTCGAGAGTGCCAGCAGCGAGAGCTGCGTGTCCTTCTCGACGCCCAACGGCAGCAGCGGCGTAATGTCGGCGGCGTCCTCGCCCGGGCGCACGTTGCGGTACACCTCGGCGGTGTACGTGCGCTTGGTCAGATCGGCCAGAATTTCGGCCGGAATATCGCCCGCAAACTTGGCCAGCACCTTGGCGGCCAGCTCGGCGTAAGACAATTGGCGCCAGGCGCGCAGTTCTTCAGCCGTTACCTGCGGGTACTCCGTCGGCAGATACAAACCGCCGTCCGGCGCCAGACCGCCAAGCAGGATGCTGGAGAACGATTGCGGTTCGCCCGAGTTCAGGCCTGCGCCGCGCGTGGAGATGTATTTCATGGGGATCGTGTCCTGTCGTATCGGTTCGTGTGGCCGGAAGCTGACGCCGGGGCGCTCAGCTCAACGCCTCCATACGGATGCGCGTGACCTTCGAGAGCACCGTCTCCATCGCCTCGATCTTGGCGATGGCCGAATTGATGTGCTTCTCCTGGGTCTGGTGCGTCAGGATGATGATGTCGGTCTGGTGCTCGCCTTCGCGCGATTCCTTTTGCAGCAAGGCGTCGATGGAGATGTCCAGATCGGCGAGGATGCGCGTGAGCGCCGCCATGACGCCCGCACGGTCGACCACGCGCAGACGCAGGTAGTAGCTCGTGGTGACTTCGTCGATCGGCAATACCGGCGTATTCGACAGCGCGTCGTGCTGGAAGGCCAGATGCGGCACGCGATGTTCCGGATCGGCGGTTTGCAGACGCGTCACGTCGACGATATCGGCCACCACGGCCGACGCGGTCGGCTCGGCGCCCGCGCCCTTGCCGTAATACAGCGTGGCCCCGACGGCGTCGCCCTGCACCAGCACGGCGTTCATGGCGCCTTCCACGTTGGCGATGAGGCGCTTGGCCGGGATCAGCGTCGGATGCACGCGCAGTTCGATGCCGGCTTCTACGTGACGCGTGATGCCCAGCAGCTTGATGCGGTAGCCCAGCTCTTCCGCATACTTGATATCGAGGGCCGACAGCTTGGTGATGCCTTCGATGTACGCGCGATCGAATTGCACCGGCACGCCGAACGCAATCGCACTCATGAGCGTGAGCTTGTGCGCGGCGTCCACCCCTTCGATGTCGAACGTCGGATCGGCCTCGGCATAGCCCAGGCGCTGTGCATCGGCGAGCGCCACGTCGAAGTCGATGCCCTTGTCGCGCATCTCCGAGAGAATGAAGTTCGTGGTGCCGTTGATGATGCCGGCGATCCATTGAATGCGGTTGGCGGTCAGACCTTCGCGCAGCGCCTTGATGATCGGAATACCGCCGGCGACGGCCGCTTCGAAGGCAACCATGACGTTGGCCTTGCGTGCCGCAGCGAAGATCTCGTTGCCGTAGACGGCCAGCAGCGCCTTGTTGGCCGTGACCACGTGCTTGCCGTTCTCGATCGCCTTGAGCACCAGTTCCTTGGTGAGGTCGTAACCGCCGATGGTCTCGACCACGACGTCGATGTCCGGGTCGTTGACCACTTCAAACGGATCGCCCGTCACGATGGCGGCGTGGCCGACGAGACCGCGGGCGCGTTCGACATTGCGCACCGCGACCTTCGTAATCTCGATCCCCCGGCCAGCACGACGTTGAATTTCTTCCTGGTTGCGAGCCAGTACCTGGAAGGCACCGAAGCCTACCGTGCCAAGGCCGAGCAGGCCCAATTTGATCGGTTTCATGCAGTTTTACTCAAAAGTCGAAATCGGTTGGCGCGCATCACTTGCCGTGGCGACGGCGATAACCGTCCAGGAAGCGGGCAATGCGACTGATGGCGTCTTCCAGGTCGCCCTCGTGAGGCAGGAACACTACGCGGAAATGGTCGGGATGCATCCAGTTGAAGCCGCTGCCCTGCACCAGCAGGACCTTCTCTTCGAGCAGCAACTGGAGGATGAACTCCTGATCGTTGGCGATGGGATACACCGCAGGATCGAGACGCGGGAACAGATACAGCGCCGCCTTCGGCTTCACACAGGTCACCCCGGGAATGTCGGTGAGCATGCGGTGGGCGATCTCGCGCTGCTCGTACAGGCGTCCGCCCGGCACGATCAGGTCCTTGATGCTCTGGTAGCCGCCCAGCGCCGTCTGAATGGCGTACTGGCCCGGCACGTTCGGGCACAGACGCATCGAGGCGAGAATGTTCAGCCCTTCGATGTAGTCGCGCGCCGGCTTCTTGTCGCCCGACACGACCATCCAGCCCGCGCGGTAGCCGCACGCGCGGTAGCTCTTGGACAGGCCGTTGAACGTAATGGTCAGCACGTCTTCGGAGAGCGAGCCGATCGAGGTGTGCTCTTCGCCGTCATAGATGATCTTGTCGTAGATCTCGTCGGCGTAAATGATGAGCTTGTGTTCGCGGGCCAGCGCGACGATGTCCTTCAGGAGTTCGTCCGAATACAGCGCGCCGGTCGGGTTGTTCGGGTTGATGATGACGATGGCGCGCGTGTTCGGCGTGATCTTCTTGCGAATGTCCGCCAGATCGGGTTGCCAGTCGGCCTGTTCGTCACAAACGTAATGCACCGGCGTGCCGCCCGACAGGCTGACCGCCGCAGTCCAGAGCGGATAGTCGGGGGCCGGCACAAGCACTTCGTCGCCATCGTTGAGCAACGCCTGCATGGCCATCACGATCAGCTCCGACGCCCCATTGCCGAGGTAGATGTCGTCGAGCTGCACGTCGTTGATGCGCTTTTGCTGGCAGTAGTGCATGATCGCCTTGCGCGCCGCAAACACGCCCCGCGAATCCGAATAACCGGCCGAGTTCGGCAGATTGCGGATCATGTCCTGCACGATCTCGTCGGGCGGCTCGAAGCCGAACGGCGCCAGATTGCCGATGTTCAGCTTGATGATGCGATGACCTTCGTCTTCCATGCGCTTGGCATGTTCGAGCACGGGCCCACGAATGTCGTAACAGACATTCTGCAATTTCTGCGATTTGAGGATCGGTTTCACGGCGGTTGTGGTCTTGGCGGGCGGCGCAGGGTCCGGAAGGACCGGCAGCAGGCGGGACGCACGGCGAACTGGCGGTCCGGCGGTGTGCGCGAAGCGCACATGACACCGCTTTCCCCCGGTTTCGGCGTGGCAAATGCCGCACTGCAACGGTTTTGCCGTGCTGCATACGGCAAAAAGCTATAATTTAGCCAATTATGACAGAGTTCGGCAATGCATCATTGACGGTTTGCGCCACGCGAGGCAAGATGCCCGGCCGTTGCGTGGCCCGCCAACGCTCGCTGACCACTGCCTGACCATTCGGTAACCCCTGGGTAGGGAATCTTTCGAAAGTGAAACTGCATCAAGACCCGTCGCAAGCATTGAACACTGTCACCGGCTATGGCCCCGGCTACGTCGAGGTGAACAAGGTTCGTCACGAACAAAGCGTGATCATTGCGCCGGAGGGCGAGATTCAGGCCTGGCCGGTGTCGCGTTTCGACGCGATCGAGCCGTCCCATTTCGAAATGCTGCGCGCCCTCGACCCCGAGGTCGTCATCTTCGGCAGTGGCGCCCGCCTGCGCTTCGCCCACCCACGGCTGACCAGCACGCTCACCGGCACCCGCATCGGCGTGGACTCGATGGACACGCAAGCAGCCTGCCGCACTTACAACATTCTGATGAGCGAAGGGCGCCGCGTCGTGCTCGCCGTACTCATCGAGTCCGAGGCGGCTGAGTGAGCCGCCGCCCGCTCGCCTCCGGCCTGCCGGCCGCCGAACCGCTTGCTCCGCCGCCGCTGTCCACGCCCAACGCGTCCGACGCACCGTCTTCGTCTTATCCGCTGTCCCCCACCGCTTTCTGGCTGCTCCTCGTGGCGTTCGCGCTCGTGTGGTTCGGCTTTCTCGACTACCGCCATCTGATTGCGAGCGACGAAGGTCGCTATGCGGAAATGGCGCGCGAAATGTGGGTCACGGGCGACTGGATCACGCCGCGCTACAACGGTTACAAGTATTTCGAGAAACCGCCGCTACAAACCTGGATGAATGCGCTCACATTCGCCGCCTTCGGGCTCGGCGAATGGCAAGCGCGACTGTGGACGGCACTGACCGGCTTCGCAGGCGTGTTGATGGTCGGCTACACCGGCCGCAGGGTGTTCAACGCCCGTGTCGGCCTGTTCGCCGCCGCAGCGCTGGCCAGCGCACCGCTGTGGTCGCTGCTCGGGCACTTCAACGTGCTCGACATGGGCCTGTCGTTCTTCATGGGACTCTCGTTGTGCGCGCTGCTGCTCGCCCAGCGACCGGGCCTCGCGCGCCCTGCCGTGCGTGGCTGGATGTGGCTGTGCTGGGCCGCCATGGCGCTCGCCGTCCTGAGCAAGGGGCTGGTCGGCATCGTGCTGCCGGGCGGCGTGCTCGTGATCTACACGTTCGTCGCGCGTGACTGGGCACTATGGCGCCGCCTGTATCTCGGCAGCGGCCTGATCGTCTTCTTCGCGATCGCCGCGCCCTGGTTCGTGCTCGTTCAGATCCACAACCCGGAATTCTTCGACTTCTTCTTCATTAACGAGCACTTCCGCCGCTTCGCGATGGAGGGCCACAACCGCGATGGCGCACCATGGTATTTCGTGCCCGTGTTCATCGTCGGCTTCCTGCCCTGGTTGTCGGTGCTGCCCGGAACCGTGCGCGCCACGCTGCGCATGCCGCGTCAGCCCAACGGCTTTGCCCCTGCGCTCATGCTATGGGTGTGGTCGCTGTTCATCTTTGCGTTCTTCAGCGCGTCGCACTCGAAGCTGATTTCGTATCTGCTGCCCATTGCGCCGGCCATGGCCCTGCTCTTTGGCCTGTATCTGGCGCAGTTGCGACGTGAAACGGTGCGCCTGCACATGGCGGGTTATGCAATTTTCCTGATCGCCGCGCTTGTCATGGTGGCCATTTTCGTGGGACGCGCAGGCAGCGTGCGCAACCCGAACGAGTTGTACAAGGCCTTCCAGATCTGGCTGTACTTCGCGCTTGGCATCGGCCTTGTGGGAACACTGGTGGCGTGGCGGCTGGCGCGTCACAGCGCGCGCCGCGCCCTGCTCACGTTCGCCGGCGCCATGCTGCTGTTCGTGACCGTCGGCGGTCTGGGGCACGAAGTGTTCGGTCGCCAAAGCTCGGGCGTGCTGCTCGTGCCGGCCATCAAGGCGGAAATGCAACGTCTCGGGCCGAATGTGCCGTTCTATTCCGTGAACGTGCTCGACCACACCATGCCGTACTACCTCGGTCACACGATGATCATGGTGCAGCACCCGGACGAACTCGACTTCGGCGTAAAGCAGGAGCCCCAGAAATGGGTGCCAACGCTCGACGACTTCTACGCCCGCTGGCGGGCCGACCCCAAAGCCCTCGCGCTGGTCGACCCAGGCACGTTCGGTCAGCTCGAAGCCCAGCATCTGCCGATGCGGATCATCGCGCGTGACAGTCGCCGGGTCGTAATCTCGAAACCGCAGCCAGAAGACAACGTAAAATAGCGCGTTTGGCCGGTCGATCGGCCCGTTTCCCCGATCATTCGCGTCGGAAGCGGCTGCAATACGGGCAGTCATACGAGGCTGGCAGCCTGGCATCGCCAAGCGCTAAGCGCCAGCCAATTTGCAACGTTCATCATTATTCACAAACGTTCACAAACGTTCCATGAATCTCGCTACGTTTTCCCTTATTCTCACGGGCGTGCTGCTCAATGCTTGCGCCCAATTGTTGCTCAAGGCCGGCGCCGGCTCCATCGGCGCGCTCGAATTCACGCGCGCCAATATCGTGCCGATCGGCATCAAGCTCGCCACGCAACTGCCGATCATGGGCGGGCTGGTTTGCTATGCCATCAGTGTGGTGGTCTGGATTCTGGCGCTCTCGCGTGTCGAAGTCTCGATCGCGTATCCGATGCTCTCGCTCGGTTATGTCGTGAACGCGTTCGCTGCCTGGTACCTGTTTGGCGAAACGCTGTCGATGCAGCGCCTCGTCGCGATCGGCATCATTCTGGTTGGTGTTTATATTCTTGCGCGTAGCTGATTGGCTAGCGCTGCTGCCCGATGGCATCGACGCAAGCGCCGCATCACGCGCAGACGCACTCCCCCAATGCTTACCTGAGGCTTAGTCTTACATCATGAGCGACTCGGCAACTTCCCCTTCGAATCAACCGTTCCTGCCGTTCACGCGGCCGAGCATCGACGACGCCACCCTTGCCGGCGTCACCGAAGTCCTGCGCTCCGGCTGGATCACCTCGGGCCCGCAAGTCCAGGCCTTCGAGAAGGCGCTGTCCGAATTTTTTGGCGGACGCCCTGTGCGCGTGTTCAATTCGGGCACCGCGACGCTTGAGATCGGCCTGCGCATTGCAGGCGTACAAAGCGGCGACGAAGTCATCACCACGCCGCTGTCGTGGGTCGCGACGGCCAATGTGATTCTGGAAGTCGGCGCGACGCCCGTATTCGTCGACGTCGATCCGGCCACGCGCAACATCGATCTCGACCTGCTCGAAAAAGCCATCACGCCGAAGACGCGCGCCATCATTCCCGTCTATCTCGCCGGACTGCCGGTCGACATGGACCGCCTGTACGACATCGCGCGCCGTCACAACCTGCGTGTGATCGAAGACGCCGCGCAAGCCATGGGCTCGACCTGGGGCGGCAAGCGTATCGGCGCCCTCGGCGATCTCGTCTCGTTCAGCTTCCACGCCAACAAGAACCTGACCTCCATCGAAGGTGGCGCACTCGTCTTCAACAATGAGGACGAAGCACGTCTGGCCGAGAAGTACCGCCTTCAGGGCGTGACCCGCACCGGCTTCGACGGCATGGACGTCGACGTGCTTGGCGGCAAGTACAACCTCACCGACGTCGCCGCACGCGTCGGTCTTGGCCAGATGCCGCATCTCGAAGCCTTCAACCGTCGCCGCACGGAACTGGCCCGCCTGTACTTCGACACGTTCGCGAGCGGCCCTGCCGTGGCGCTCGGCCTCGGTCTGCCGCACGCCGACTTCACGAACTCGAACTGGCACATGTTCCAGGTCGAGTTGCCGCTGGAGCACCTCACGATCGACCGCGCCGGCGTCATGGAACAGCTCAAGGCGCGCGGCATCGGCAGCGGCGTGCACTACCCGGCCATCCACCTGTTTACAATGTACCGTTCGCTAGGCTTCCACGAGGGGCAGTTCCCGCATACGGAACGCCTCAGCCGCAGGCTGCTGACGCTGCCGCTCTTCCCCGCGATGAGCGACGCCGATGTTGCCCGCGTCTGTGACGCCGTTAACGCTATTTGCGCTGACCATCAAAAATGAATTGTCCACAACTCTCCGTCGTCATCCCGGTTTATAACGAGGAGGCCGGACTCGCCGCCCTCTTCGCCCGGTTATATCCGGCGCTCGACCAGCTGGGCGTGACTTACGAAGTGGTGTTCGTCAACGACGGCAGCCGCGACCGTTCGGCTGCGCTGCTCGCCGAGCAGTACCGCGCGCGTCCGGACGTGACGCGCGTCGTGCTGTTCAATGGCAACTATGGACAGCACATGGCCATTCTGGCCGGCTTCGAACACACGCGTGGCGAGTGGGTCGTCACGCTCGACGCCGATCTGCAGAATCCGCCCGAAGAAATCGGCAAGCTCGTTGCACAACTGGCCGCGGGCCACGACTACGTGGGCACGGTGCGCATGAACCGTCAGGACACGTGGTTCCGCCGCCATGCCTCGCGCGCCATGAACCGCCTGCGCGAGCGCATCACCCGCATCCGCATGACCGATCAGGGTTGCATGCTGCGCGGCTATAGTCGCCACATCGTCGATACGGTCAATCAATGCCGTGAAATCAACACGTTCATTCCGGCCCTGGCCTACACGTTCGCGCAAAACCCGACGGAAGTGGACGTCGCTCACGAAGAGCGCTTTGCGGGCGAATCGAAATATTCGCTCTATAGCCTGATTCGCCTGAATTTCGACCTCGTTACCGGTTTCTCGGTGGTGCCGCTGCAATGGCTCTCGGGCGTCGGCATTTCGCTGTCTGCCGCCTCCGGCTTGCTGTTCATCGTGCTGATCGCCCGCCGCTTCCTGTTCGGCTCGGAAGTCCAGGGCGTCTTCACGCTGTTCGCCGTCACGTTCTGCCTGCTGGGCGTGATTCTGTTCGGCATGGGCCTGCTCGGCGAGTACATCGGCCGCATTTACCAGCAAGTTCGCCAGCGCCCGCGCTATCTGGTGCAAGCCGTACTGGAAGACCGATCGTCGGGCCGCCCGGAGAATGCCGGCGGCAGCACTTCGGACACCAGCCAGGCCACCGGCGCAACCGAACTGGGGTCGCACGCGTCATGAGTGCCAAAGCCGTCGTTTTCGCCTATCACAACGTTGGCGTGCGCTGCCTGCAGGTGCTGCTCGCGCGCGGTGTCGACGTTGCGCTCGTCGTCACCCATCAGGACAACCCGAACGAGAACATCTGGTTCGGCAGCGTCGCGAGTGTCGCTGCCGAGCACGGCATCCCGGTCGTCACCCCCGACGATCCGGCCGATCCCGCGCTGACCGAGCAAATCCGTGCCATCGCGCCAGACTTCATCTTCTCGTTCTACTACCGCCATATGATTCCCGTGGCAGTGCTCGACATCGCCCCGCAAGGGGCGTTCAACATGCACGGGTCGCTGCTGCCGAAGTATCGTGGCCGTGTGCCGGTCAATTGGGCGGTTTTGAAGGGCGAAACGGAAACGGGCGCCACGCTGCATGAAATGGCCGCCAAGCCCGACGCCGGTGCCATCATCGACCAGACGGCCGTACCGATTCTGCCGGACGACACGGCAGGCGAGGTTTTCGAGAAGGTGACGGTCGCCGCCGAGCAGACGCTCTGGCGCTGCCTGCCCGGCCTTATCGCCGGCACGGCACCGCGTCACATCAACGATCTGGGCGCAGGCAGCTATTTCGGTGGACGCAAGCCGGAAGACGGCCGGATCGACTGGTCGAAGTCTGCGCAGGACGTCTACAACCTGATTCGCGCCGTCGCACCGCCCTATCCCGGCGCATTTACCGACGCCGCAGACCGCCGCTGGGTCGTCACGCGCGCCCGCCTGTCACGCTCCCCGGTTCCCGCCGGTTTGCCCTGCGGACTGCAAGTAGTGGATAATGCGCTCCTTGGCGTTTGCGGCGACGCAAATGCCGTCGTCATTCATGAACTATTGCTGGACGGCAAGCCTGTCACGCCGGAACAGTTTTCCCAGCTCAATCACTGACCGTAATATGAAAAAAGTCCTGATTCTCGGTGTCAACGGGTTCATCGGCCACCATCTGTCGAAGCGCATCCTGGAGACGACCGACTGGGAAGTTTATGGCATGGACATGCTCACGGATCGCCTGGGCGATCTGATCAACCACGAGCGCATGCACTTCTTCGAAGGCGACATCACGATCAACAAGGAATGGGTCGAGTACCACATTCGCAAGTGCGACGTGATCCTGCCGCTGGTCGCCATCGCCACCCCGGCCACCTACGTGAAGGCGCCGCTGCGCGTGTTCGAACTCGACTTCGAGGCGAACCTGCCGATCGTGCGCTCGGCCGTGAAGTACGGCAAGCATCTGGTGTTCCCGTCGACCTCCGAGGTCTACGGCATGTGCACCGACGGCGAATTCGACCCGGAAAACTCGCCGCTGATCTACGGCCCGATCAACAAGCCGCGCTGGATCTACGCCTGCTCGAAGCAGCTCATGGATCGTGTGATCTGGGGCTACGGCATGCAGGAAGGCCTGAATTTCTCGCTGTTCCGCCCGTTCAACTGGATCGGCGCCGGTCTCGACTCGATCTATACGCCGAAGGAAGGCTCGTCGCGCGTGGTCACGCAGTTCCTCGGCCACATTGCTCGCGGCGAGAACATCAGCCTGGTCGACGGCGGCAACCAGAAGCGCGCCTTCACCGACATTGACGATGGTATCGACGCCCTGGTGCGCATCATCGACAACAAGGACAACGTTGCCAGCGGCAAGATTTACAACATCGGCAACCCGACGAACAACTTCTCGGTGCGCGAGCTGGCCAACATGATGCTCAAGCTGGCTGCCGAGTACCCCGAGTACGCCGACACGGCCAAGAAGGTTCAACTCGTCGAAACGTCGTCGGGCGCCTACTACGGCAACGGCTATCAGGACGTGCAGAACCGCGTGCCGAAGATCGAGAACACCATGCAGGAACTCGGCTGGGCGCCGACAACCTCGATGGACGACGCACTGCGCAAGATTTTCGAAGCGTATCGCGGCCATGTCGCGGAAGCCCGCCGTCTGGTCGAAGGCGAGTAAGCGCGTCAGCGAATTACGAGTCACGGTGCAAGGCGCCGGCCCGCGTTTTCGGATGGCGAGCTGCCCGCAGCACTGAACGCCCGGTGCGCCCTCGGCGCATCGGGCGTTTTTGACTCGACATTTTTCATTCGACATTCGAGGTATTGCACGAAGCGTGTGCGGTCCTCCACTCAAGGGCGGCTATGGCCAAGATTGTCCTGAAGATCGACGTCGACACCCTGCGCGGTACGCGCGAAGGCGTGCCCAACCTGCTCGACGCGCTAGCCGAGCACGAGGCGCAAGCGACGTTCCTGTTCAGCCTCGGGCCGGATCACACCGGCTGGGCGCTCAAACGCGTCTTCCGCCCCGGTTTTCTGAAGAAAGTTTCACGTACCTCGGTCGTTGAACACTACGGCTTCAAGACGCTCATGTACGGCACCCTGCTCCCCGGCCCGGACATCGGGCGGCGCGCCGCCGACGTGATGCGCACCGTGCAGGCGGCCGGCCACGAGACCGGTATCCACACCTGGGACCACACCTACTGGCAGGACAACGTGCGCACGCGCGACGCCGCGTGGACGCAGCGCCAGATGTCGCAGGCCCATGCGCGCTTCACGCAGATCTTCGGCGCGCCACCGCTCACTCACGGCGCCGCCGGCTGGCAAATGAACAACGACGCCTTCCGACAGATCGACGCCTGGGGCATGAAGTACGCCTCGGATGGGCGCGGCACGGCGCCGCACTACCCGATCGTCGACGGTGTTCGACTCAAGCATGTCCAGATGCCGACGACGCTGCCCACGGTAGACGAGTTGCTCGGCATCGACGGCCGCGACATCCACGGCGTGGCCGAGCACCTGCTTGCCCTGACCCGCGATCCGGCGCAACATCACGTGTTCACGCTTCACGCAGAACTTGAAGGCCAGAAGCTGGCCCCGTTGTTCCGTCAATTGCTGGCCGGATGGCGTCGTCAAGGGCACGATCTGGTGACGATGGGCCAGTACTACGAGACGCTCGATCTCGCCTCGCTGCCGGCGCATCCCGTCGTGTGGGGCGAAATTCCGGGCCGCTCAGGCGATCTGATTCTCGAGGGCGAGGCGGCGGGCTGAATCGGTTTGTCCGTCAGCCTGTTTGCCCGCTTCGATCCACTTCCCCGTTCCGGCCTCGCAAGGCCACCCAAGGAGACCAAAGTGACGGTAGCCATCGACACTCCCGTGCCCGATTTCACCGCACCGGCCACTGGCGGCGATTTTTCGCTCAAGGCGCATCGCGGCCAGAAGGTAGTGATCTACTTCTACCCGAAGGACAACACCCCTGGCTGCACCACGGAAGGCATGAATTTCCGCGACAGCTACGATCAGTTCCAGGCTGCCGGCGCGCAGATCATCGGCGTATCGCGCGACAGTCTGCGCTCGCATGAAAACTTTCAGCGAAAGCTCGAACTGCCCTTCCCGCTGATCTCGGACGGCGACGAAGCCGTCTGCAAGTTGTTCGGTGTCATCAAGTTGAAAAAACTGTATGGCAAGGAACATATGGGTATCGAGCGAAGCACCTTCCTGATCGACGAAAAGGGCGTGTTGCGCAAGGAATGGCGCGGCGTGCGCGTGCCCGATCACGTGGCTGAAGTCCTGGCTGCCGTACAGGCGCTCTGACCACCGGCCGGCATGCGTAATGCCGCGCAGGAATCGAGTGCTGGACATCGCCGGCGAACCGGTGCGAGCGCTATGCGCACCGGTGTTGCGAACAGGCCGATCGCCACCGCCGGTGAGGACATTCGACGCTATACAAGTACGGCAAGAGACGTTATAGTCGGCCGTAATGATCAAGCGCATTGAACGAGACTATTGCAGGCGTCGCCACGGCGGCGCCTTCAGCCAAGCCGCCTCTCCGGTGCGTCCGGGCAGGCGGCTTTTTTGTTGCCGGGACGTGTGGTATCGCTGTCTGTCCTGGCCGAGTAGTGTTGTGTTTTCTTGAACGGGAAATCTATGCCATTGCCATCGGCGCCGACCAAACCGGGCACGCTGCTTGCCCCGGAACAATTCCCCACTCGCCTCAAACCTTCGCGCACGGAGGCCAAGAAACCGATCCCCTCATCTGAACAACACGCCCTGGGCGAGACGTCCGGTGCGGCTGGCACGGCCGAGTTGAAGGTCGTCCCCAAAACAGGTCCCGCGACGCAGACTGCACCACAGCCGTCGCCCGCAGCACGCTCGCCCCAATCGCCCCCGTCCGCCGACTCGACCGGCGCAACCCCGTCTCTCAAAGCCGTGAAATCGACGGCGACGAGCGGTGGTTCGAAGCGTGCCCGCAACAAGGACCAGGAACCCGCCAAGCTCTTCGTGCTCGACACGAACGTGCTCATGCACGACCCGAGTAGCCTGTTCCGCTTCGAAGAGCACGACGTCTATCTCCCGATGATGACGTTGGAGGAACTCGACAACCACAAGAAGGGTATGTCGGAAGTGGCGCGCAACGCGCGTCAGGTGAGCCGTACCCTCGACGGGCTGGTCGCGGAAAGCGGCACGAAGTCGATGGCCGAGGGAATTCCGCTCTCGCGGCTCGGCAACAAGGACGCCACGGGCAGCCTGTACTTCCAGACGGACCTCACCGACGTACCCCCGCTCGAAGGATTGCCGCAAGGCAAGGCCGACAACCAGATTCTGGGCGTCGTGCGGGCGTTGCAGGACAAGTTCCGCGATCGTCAGGTCGTGCTGGTGTCGAAGGACATCAATATGCGCGTCAAAGCGCATGCGCTCGGCCTGCCTGCGGAAGATTATTTCAACGACAAGGTGCTCGAGGACAGCGATCTGCTGTACTCGGGTGTGATGGCACTGCCGCCGGACTTCTGGACGAAGCACGGCAAGGGCATGGAGAGCTGGCAGGACAACCGTACCGGCACCACGTTCTATCGCATCACCGGCCCGCTGTGCATGAATTTCCTCATCAATCAGTTCGTCTATCTCGAGACGAACAACGGTGAGGCGCCGTTCTACGCGCAGGTTCGCGAGATCAACGGCAAGACGGCGCTGCTGCAGACGCTGCGCGACTATGGGCACCACAAGAACAATGTGTGGGGCATCACGGCGCGCAACCGCGAGCAGAACTTCGCGCTCAACCTGCTGATGAATCCCGAAGTCGACTTCATCACGTTGCTTGGCCAGGCCGGTACCGGCAAGACACTGCTCGCCCTTGCCGCAGGTCTGGCGCAAACGCTCGACGAGAAGCGCTACAACGAAATCATCATCACGCGCGCGACCGTGCCCGTCGGTGAAGATATCGGCTTCCTGCCGGGCACCGAGGAAGAGAAGATGCAACCGTGGATGGGCGCATTCGACGACAACCTCGAAGTGCTGCAGAAGACGGACGATTCGGCCGGTGAATGGGGCCGTGCCGCCACGCAGGAACTGATTCGCTCGCGACTCAAGGTCAAGAGCATGAACTTCATGCGCGGGCGCACGTTCGTGAACAAGTTCGTCATCATCGACGAGGCGCAGAACCTGACGCCGAAACAGATGAAGACGCTCGTCACACGCGCAGGTCCGGGGACCAAGCTGATCTGTCTGGGCAACATTGCGCAGATCGATACGCCGTACCTGACCGAAGGCAGCTCAGGCCTCACCTACGTGGTGGATCGTTTCAAGGGCTGGGGGCACAGCGGACACGTCACGCTCGCGCGCGGCGAACGCTCACGTTTGGCCGACTACGCCGGGGAAATTCTCTGACGCTCTCCGGCCAGACCGAGCCTTCAATGCTCATCACGACGGCGCCTTCGGGCGCCGTTTTTTATTCCCGTCGACGCAGGCAACATGGCCCGTCGATGACAAAATCGCCCGGGAATCCGCGTATTTGTGACATCGATGCCACAGAACATCCGTATTTCGGCACTTTTGCCATGCATTCGTCCGGCAAGCGTCGTAAACTCGGCGCATGCGAATTCAGCGACCTCTCCGCACGCCTCGCTTTCTGGCTCGCTACGTGACGCCCCCGGCAGTCCTGCCGAACGCGCTGTGGCGGTGCGCCGGCGCGTTGACGCTCACGCTGCTGGTCGCAGCCTGTTCGTCCGGCCCGTCTGTCAAACAAGGCAGCACTGCAAACTATGGCAACCGCACGCTCGGGCCAGAGCGCAGTGCCGGTCAGGAGGAAATCACGCTCGAAGCGATGAGCCTCGTCGGCATTCCCTATCGCTACGGCGGCAACACCCCCGATTCCGGTTTCGATTGCAGCGGCCTCGTCCGCTATGTCGTGGCGCGCGCCGCCGGCGTGAATCTGCCGCGCACGACGGCCGACATGAGTGGCGTCGGCACACCGCTCGAGCGTGACGATCTCGCCTCGGGCGACCTCATCTTTTTCAATACGACCGGACGCGCCCACTCGCATGTGGGTATCTATGTCGGTCAGGGGAAGTTCGTGCACGCACCGAACACGGGCGGCACGGTACGTTTGGAGAGTCTGTATGTCCCGTATTGGGCACGCCGGATCGATGGCGTTCGGCGCGTAGCCGCCAACAAGGCGCCCGCAGGCAATACGACCTATGTGAATCGCTCTGCGCCCGACACGGTCGCGCAGACGCCGGCAGCAGCACCGCTAGCGAACGTGCCGATGACCCCAGCAGCATCGGCAACGCCGAGGAACACAGCACCGAACCGGCCGCTCACGGCCGCCACGCCCTCGCCGATGGACATGCCTCAGGTCTCGCCGCCGAGCAGCACGGCGAACCTCGCCACGTCGCCCTCGCAGGACGACGATCCCATCGCCCGCTTCGCCAATAGCTCAATGTAAGGTCTTTCGGCCAACGAGATACTGCACACCAGCCGGGCCATAACGCTCGGCATGCGCTTCGTTGGCCTTCAGATGGAAGACGTCGCCCTCGTAGTACACGCGCTCGCTGTCGCCCACGCGAATGGCGATCTCGCCGAAAAGAATCAGCGCCTTCGCCTCAAAGGGGTGCGCGTGTACGTCGAGATCGCCCGACTCCCTCGTTACCTTCACCAGCTCCGTAAAGCCCTCCAGAGCCAGTTCTCGCTCGAATGCGTCGCGTTGCATACGCCCTCCGTATGGGCAGAGTGTCGCCGTGAGTCAGCGCAGATGTGCAAGCAGTGTCGCGGCGCCGCCAATGTTGATTGCCACGCCCATGAGCGCGGCGAGTGGACGGCTACGCAGGGAATGATGGATCAGTGTGCTCATATTAGCCTCCAACGGGGTTCGATAAAACACTATGACAAAATGATAATCAATCGCAATTAACTATTGAAATTGATTTTCCCCATGATGGCGATATGCCATAGCAATGCCGGCATCCCGAGGCGAGGACAAAAAAAGCGGCCGAAGCCGCTTTTTTCATGTTGCCGGGCACATATGCCGTCGTGACGACGGCACAGCAAAGGCATCACAGGATCTGCTTGCCCACCCACCAGGCGATCGCGGCGATGAACGCCGAGGCCGGGATCGTCAACACCCATGCCCAGACGATATTGCCTGCCACGCCCCAGCGCACGGCAGAGAGCTTGCGTGTGGCGCCCACGCCCACGATGGCCCCGGTAATCGTGTGCGTGGTCGAGACCGGCACGCCAAGCCACGAGGCGAAGAACAGCGTGAACGCCCCACCCGTTTCGGCACAGAATCCCCCCACCGGTTTGAGCTTGGTGATCTTCTGCCCCATCGTGCGCACGATACGCCAGCCACCGAACATGGTGCCCAGACCGATCGCCAGATAGCAGCCCACGATCACCCACAGCGGCGGCTCAGCCGCTTCCTGCGGCCACATACCCGCAGCGATCAACAGCATCCAGATGATGCCGATGGTCTTTTGGGCGTCGTTACCGCCATGCCCCAGGCTGTACATACCGGCCGACACCAGTTGCAGGCGACGGAACCAGCGATCCACACGGGCGGGTGGCGTTCGGAAGAACAGCCATGACACCAGCAGCATGAAGAACGAGCCGAGCACGAACCCGAGCAGTGGCGAGATGAAAATGAACGCCACGGTTTGCAGCAGACCGCTCGCAACGAGCGACCCCGTGCCCGCCTTGGCCACTGCGGCGCCGACCAGGCCACCGATCAGCGCATGCGACGAACTCGAGGGAATGCCGTAGTACCAGGTGATGATGTTCCACGCGATAGCGCCCACGAGCGCGCCAAAGATCACGTAGTGATCGACGATCTCGGGGTGCACCGTGCCCTTGCCCACCGTCGCCGCGACTTTCAGGTGAAAGACGAACAACGCGATGACGTTGAACATGGCGGCGAAAGCCACCGCCTGGTGCGGCTTGAGCACGCCCGTCGAGACCACCGTAGCGATCGAGTTGGCGGCGTCGTGAAAGCCGTTCATGAAGTCGAACAAGAGCGCCAGAGCGATCAATAGTCCGATCAGCCAAAGGCTGATGTGCAACGTTGCCATCGAAAGTCTCCGCTCAGGCGTTTTCCAGCACAATGCCTTCGATGATGTTGGCAACGTCCTCGCACTTATCGGTCACCGATTCGAGCAACTCGGACACAGCCTTCTGCTTGATCAGCTCTTTCACGTCGGATTCTTCGCGGAACAGCTTCGACAGCGATGCGCGCAGCAGGCGATCGGCCTCCGACTCGAGACCGTCGATCTCTTCGCAGAGCTTCAGAATGTCGCGGGCACGATCCATATCGTTGAGCAGCGCCACGGTGCTTTGCACGCGCTCGCAGCACTTCACGCAGATCTCGCCGAGCGTACGCGCTTCGCTGGGTACGCTCTTGACGTCGTACATCCACACGGCCGTCGCCACGTCTTCCATCAGATCCAGGATGTCGTCCATCGTGCTGATCAACTTATGGATCTCATCGCGATCGAAAGGCGTGATGAACGTCTTGTGCATCAGATCGATGGTCTCGTGCGTGATGCGATCCGCTTTCTTCTCGTTGTTCTGCACTGCAACGGTACGTGCCTCGGCATTGGGCAGATCGTTGAGCATGGCAGACAGTTCGCGACTGCCGGCAACCATGCACGCCGCGTGCTGGTTGAACAGCTCAAAGAACTTGCCCTCGGTGGGCATGAAGCGACCGAACATTATTGGAAAACTCCGGGTATTGAAAGGGGACGGGTCGACACAAAAACGTCACATTCTACCTCGTTAGGGGCGCGCGTCACCGCACGCCCTTACTAATAGGCGGAAATCAATGCATCAGTATTGGGGACCTGCCAGATTGTCGAACTTGGTGTAAGCGCCGATAAACGCCAGACGCACGTGGCCGATAGGACCATTACGCTGCTTCGCGATGATGATCTCGGCGGTGCCCTTGTCGGGCGTATCGGGGTTGTACACCTCGTCGCGATAGATGAACAGAATGATGTCGGCATCCTGTTCGATAGCGCCCGATTCGCGCAAATCCGACATGACCGGGCGCTTGTTCGGGCGTTGTTCGAGACTACGGTTGAGCTGCGAGAGCGCAATCACCGGCACGTTCAGCTCTTTGGCGAGCCCCTTGAGCGAACGCGAAATTTCGGAAATCTCGGTCGCACGGTTTTCACCGCCGCCCGAACCGCTCATGAGCTGCAAGTAATCGATGATGATCAGACCGAGCTTGCCGCACTGACGCGCAAGACGACGCGCCCGTGCACGCAACTCCATCGGGTTGAGCGCAGGCGTCTCGTCGACGAAAAGCTGCGTCTCGTTCATCTTCTGCATGGCATGCGTGAGCTTCGGCCAGTCTTCGTCGACCAGCTTGCCGGTGCGCAGACGATGTTGATCCAGGCGCCCCACCGAACCGAGCATACGCATGGCCAACTGCGTGCCCGGCATTTCCATCGAGAACACGGCGACGGGCAGCCCTTCTTCCACGGCGATATGTTCGCCAATGTTCATCGAGAAGGTCGTTTTACCCATCGACGGACGGCCGGCCACGATAATCAGATCGCCGCCGTTGAACCCTGACGTCATGCGATCCAGATCGACAAACCCGGTCGGAATCCCGGTGATGTCGCTGCCACCCTCACGGTGATACAGCTCGTCGATGCGCTCGACCACCTGCGTGAGCAGCGGCTGCAACTCAAGGAAGCCGCTCGTGCTGCGCGAACCCTCTTCCGCGATGGCGAAGACCTTCGCCTCCGCCTCGTCGAGCATCTGACGCACTTCCTTGCCTTGCGGGTTGAAGGCATCCGACGCAATCTCGTCGGCCACCGTCACCAGTTTGCGCAGCACCGCGCGGTCGCGCACGATTTCCGCGTAACGGCGAATATTCGCCGCACTCGGGGTGTTTTGCGCCAGCGCGTTCAGATAGGCAAGCCCGCCCACGTCCTCGGCTTTGCCGGCGGAGGTGAGCGATTCGAAAACGGTGATGACGTCGGCAGGACGGTCGCCAGCGATCAGGCGGCCGATATGCTGGTAGATGATCCGGTGGTCGTAGCGGTAGAAATCCGAGTCGGCCAGAAAGTCGCCGATACGATCCCATGCGCTGTTATCGAGCAGCAACCCACCGAGCACGGATTGCTCCGCCTCGATAGAGTGCGGCGGCACTTTGAGTGAATCGAGCTGGGGATCGGGCGCGTTCATGCCGGGCATTATACCGTCCCCGCGATCACGGTCTCCTCCGGCAAAATCCCGCTTGCGCGACGATTTTTCCGAACGCGGTTTGTTCAGCAGTTTCCCTGGAGGCAGCATAAGGTGGAGCTATCGAACGTAACGAACGTGGAAGGGAGCGCAACCGGAAGGCGGTCGGCTTGGATCAGCGCATGACCGGCAGCGGGGGTTCCCGCAACCGTCAGATCAGAACGAACAGACATAAAAAAACGGAAGCCGGCGGACCGGCTTCCGTCTTTTATTCGCGTCGGGAAGCTGACGCGGATACGGCTTAGGCGTGCTCGCCCAGCACCGACACGTTCACGTCGATAACGACGTCCGTGTGCAGCGCCACTTGGACCGGGAAATCGCCAACGGTCTTGAGCGGGCCATTCGGCATACGCACTTGCATCTTCTCGACCTTGAAACCTTGGGTGCCCAGGGCTTCAGCGATATCGAAGTTGGTGACCGAGCCAAACAGACGACCGTCAACACCCGCCTTCTGCGAGATTTGCACGGTCAGACCGCTCAGCTTTTCGCCTTCGGCTTGTGCAGCAGCCAGCTTCTCGGCGGCAGCCTTTTCCAGTTCGGCGCGGCGAACTTCGAATTCGGCGATCGCGTCCTTGGTGGCGCGACGGGCCTTCTTGGTCGGGATCAGGAAGTTACGTGCGAAACCATCCTTGACCTTCACGATGTCGCCCAGGTTACCCAGGTTGACGACCTTTTCCAGCAGAATCACTTGCATTATCTATTCTCCTTCGTCGACTGGCGATTAAGCACCGTGCAGATCGGTGTACGGCATCAGCGCGAGGAAACGCGCGCGCTTGATGGCCGTATCGAGCTGGCGCTGGTAGTGCGCCTTGGTGCCCGTCAGGCGAGCCGGGGTGATCTTGCCGTTGTCGCCGATGAAGTCCTTCAGCGTTTCGACATCCTTGTAATCGATCTGCTCGACACCAGCGACGGTGAAGCGGCAGAACTTCTTGCGCTTGAACAGCGGGTTTTGCTGTTGGCGGCGGCGATCAAACTTCTTGTTTTTACCGTTAGGACGCGGCATGTTCAACAATCCTTTTCAAATTCTTGCAATGCTGTGATGTGAAACACCAGGGTTCGGCTATTGCGATGCTTCTTGGCCAGGAAACCTGCCCACTGGGCTGGCTTCTCGAGTCCCAACGCCATGACTTTGGCGCTGATGGGACCTATCGCAACGGCTGGCATCGAAAACTCGACCTGCCGGGCAACGCCCGATTCTTCGACAGTTCCCGCATGGGCCAGCGTGACATCGATCACAGGAAGTCCGGCTGGGGTATAGCGCAGCGTGCCGATTTCGACAATGCTGGCCTCGAGCCGTAGACGATTCACGCGTTCGATGTTTCCGTGAGCACCCTGATGCGTTCCGGTGCGCTATTACGAAGCGGCGGCTTCGGTCGTGGGCACGGCGGCAGCCTTCTTGGCTTCTTCGCGGGCCACTTCCTTCATCATCGGCGACGGCGCCGTCTCAGCCTTCTTCATGCGAACCACGAGGTGGCGCAGAACGGCGTCATTGAACTTGAATGCGTGTTCCAGCTCGTCCAGGGTTTCCTGGTCGCACTCGATGTTCATGCAGACGTAGTGGGCCTTCGCCAGCTTCTCGATCATGTAGGCCAGTTGACGGCGGCCCCAGTCTTCGACGCGATGGATCTGACCAGCCTTGGCCGTCACCATGCCCTTGTAGCGCTCGATCATCGCAGGCACTTGCTCGCTCTGATCGGGGTGAACGATAAATACGATTTCATAATGACGCATATAGAGCTCCTTATGGACAAAGCCGCCTGGGCGTCAGAACCAGTGCAGCAAGGTTGCAGAACCCGCGATTCTAGCGGAATTCATGTCGATCATCAACTCCCGCCCTATCGGTGCCGGGCAGCCCCTCTTCCCCCTGCCTCCCAACGCCCGCCCCTCGCACACCGCCCACCCTTCGTTCAGGCGTTTTCCAGCCAATAGTTCGGACGCGCATAAATCTGTCGCAACTGCTCGATGAACAGCCGCACGCGGGCCGGCTGGAAGCGCTGCTGCGGGTACACGGCGAGAATGTCGTAGTCGGGCAGCGCATATTCGTCGAGCACGGTTTCCAGCTCTCCCGAGAGCAGTTCGCGCTGAATTTCCCACGTCGAGCGCCAGCCGAGCCCCAGACCTTCCAACGCCCAGCGGTGCAGCAGTTCGCCGTCGTTACAGTCCAGATTGCCTGCCACACGTGTCGTCACGAGCTTGCCCTGCCGCTTGAAGTACCAGCCTCGCTGCTGCCCGCCTTGCAGGTTGAACGCCAGACAATTGTGCTTGGCCAGGTCTTCCAGCGTCTTGGGGCGGCCGTGTCGGGCGAAATACGCCGGCGTGCCGCACACCACGCGCCGGTTCTGGGCGAGCTTGACGGCCACGAAATTCGGATCGACCGAGCCGCCGATGCGAATCCCCATGTCGTAGCCCTCGCGCACGATGTCGACCACGCGATCGGTCAGATTGAACGAAATCTGGACTTCGGGGTGCAATCGCAGGAACGCCGGCGCATGCGGGGCGACGTGCTTGCGGCCGAACGCCGCAGGCGCCGACACGATCAAGTGCCCCGAGACGGCATGACGCCCTGCACTGATCTCGTTCTCCGCCATCTCCCAGTCGCCGAGCAACTGTTTGCAACGCTCGAGAAAAGCGCCGCCCTCTTCCGAGAGCGCCAGCCGGCGGGTCGAGCGATACATCAGCTTGATGCCGAGCCGCTTTTCGAGCGCATCGATACGTCGCCCCAGAATTACCGGCGAGACGCCCTCCTTGAGCGCTGCGGCAGCCAGACTGCCCGCTTCAGCCACCTGCACGAAGGTCTCAATCTGTTTGTAACGGTCCATCACGTCTCCATTCGATACTTTTTGTTCTTAAAAAAACGATCTTTTGTGATCTTATCAAACAAATCGTACCGGCTTAAAGTGACCTCCAAGATCATTACTCATTACCCATTGGAGGAGTCACATGGCCAAGATGACCGCCGTAGAGGCCGCCGTCCGAGTGCTGGAGAAGGAAGGCATCACCACCGCATTCGGCGTGCCCGGCGCCGCCATCAACCCGTTCTATTCGGCACTGCGCAAGGCTGGCAGCGTCGAGCATGTGCTCGCTCGCCACGTGGAAGGCGCGTCGCACATGGCCGAAGGCTACACGCGCGCCGAAGCCGGCAACATCGGTGTGTGTATCGGCACGTCGGGCCCCGCAGGCACCGACATGATTACCGGTCTGTACTCCGCTTGGGCCGATTCGATCCCTATCCTGTGCATCACGGGTCAGGCACCGCGCGCCCGTCTGTACAAGGAAGACTTCCAGGCCGTCGACATCGAGTCGATCGCCAAGCCGGTCACCAAATGGGCCGTGACCGTACGCGAGCCCGCGCTCGTGCCGCGCGTGTTCCAGCAGGCTTTCCATCTGATGCGCTCGGGCCGTCCGGGTCCGGTGCTCATCGACCTGCCGTTCGACGTGCAGGTCGCCGAGATCGACTTCGATCCGGAGACGTATGAACCGCTGCCGGTGTACAAGCCTGCGGCGTCGCGTGCGCAGATCGAAAAGGCGATTCAGATGCTGGTCGCCTCCGAACGCCCGCTGATCGTCTCGGGCGGTGGCGTGATCAACGCCGACGCGGCCGACCTGCTCGTCGAATTCGCCGAGACGGTGAACGTGCCGGTCGTGCCCACGCTGATGGGCTGGGGCACCATCGCCGACGACCACCCGCTCATGGCCGGCATGGTTGGCTTGCAGACGTCGCATCGCTTCGGCAACGCGACGATGCTGGCCTCGGACTTCGTGATGGGCATCGGCAATCGCTGGGCCAACCGTCATACCGGTAGCGTGGAAGTCTTCACCAAGGGGCGCAAGTTTGTCCACGTCGACATCGAGCCGACGCAAATCGGTCGCGTGTTCGGCCCGGACTACGGCATCGTCTCCGACGCCAAGGCCGCCCTGAAGCTGTTCGTGGAAGTCGCCAAAGAACTGAAGGCCGCCGGCCGTCTGCCGGATCGCTCGCAGTGGGTGGCCGACTGCCAGAAGCGCAAGCGCACCATGCTGCGCCGCACGGATTTCGATCAGGTGCCGATCAAGCCGCAGCGCGTGTATCAGGAAATGAACGCGTTCTTCGGCCGCGACGTGCGCTACGTCTCGACCATCGGTCTGTCGCAGATCGCCGCCGCGCAGTTCCTGCACGTGAACAAGCCGCGTCACTGGATCAACTGCGGCCAGGCAGGCCCGCTGGGCTGGACGGTGCCCGCAGCGATCGGTGCCAAGGTGGCCTCGCCGTCGTCGGACGTGGTGGCGATCTCGGGCGATTACGATTTCCAGTTCATGATCGAAGAACTGGCCGTGGCCGCACAGTTCAAGGTGCCGTACATCCATCTGGTCGTGAACAACTCGTACCTGGGTCTGATCCGTCAGGCACAGCGCAACTTCGACATGGATTACTGCGTGCAACTCGCGTTCGAGAACGTCAACTCGCCGGAATTGAACGGTTATGGCGTCGATCACGTGAAGGTCGCTGAAGGCCTCGGCGTGAAGGCCATCCGCGTGTTCCAGCCGAACGACATCCAGCCCGCGTTTGCGCAGGCTCGCAAGTTGATGGCCGAATTCTCCGTGCCGGTGATCGTGGAAGTGATTCTCGAGCGTGTGACCAACATCGCGATGGGCACCGAGATCAACAACGTCAACGAGTTCGAAGAAATCATCGACATCGTGGAAGAAGACAAGGCAGTGACGGCGTAAGCCTTACCTCGTCAGCACTGCAACAGGATTGCGGGGCGCGTGCGTCCCCTCCGCTTTCGGCTAGACCCCGTGAACGGCCAAAGTGCGCGCCCCGCAACCCGGCAACACCCTTGCATCGAAATCGTCGAAACCACCCCCTGAAAAAGAGAGAGAGGAGTCAGCGCAATGCCGAAATTTGCCGCCAACCTGACCATGCTGTTCAACGAGGTGCCGTTCCTCGACCGCTTCAAGGCGGCCGCCGCAGCGGGCTTTCGCGGCGTGGAGTTTCTGTTCCCCTATTCGTTTCACCGCGACCAGATCGCCGACAAGCTGAATCAGTACCAGCTCGACCTCGTGCTGCACAACCTGCCCGCCGGCAACTGGGAAGCCGGCGAGCGCGGCATCGCCATCTTCCCGGATCGCGTGAGCGAATTCCGCGACGGCGTGGGCGAAGCGATCACCTACGCCAAGGCGCTGGGCGTGAAGCAACTGAACTGCCTCGTGGGCAAGCAAGGCGCCGATCTGTCAACGGACGTCGCGCAAAAAACGCTGGTGGACAACCTGCGCTTCGCGGCCGATGCGCTCAAGGCAGAGGGGATCCGTCTGCTGGTCGAACCGATCAACACCTACGACATTCCCGGCTTTTTCGTGAACCGCACGAAGCAGGCGCTGGAGATCTTCGACGCGGTCGGCTCGGACAACCTGTTCCTGCAGTACGACATCTATCACATGCAGCGCATGGAAGGCGAACTCGCCAAGACCATCGAGACGAATCTGGCGCGCATCGCTCACGTGCAACTGGCCGATAACCCGGGCCGCAATGAGCCGGGCACGGGCGAGATCAACTACGCCTACCTGTTCGCGTTCCTTGATCGCATTGGCTACAACGGCTGGATCGGCTGCGAGTACAAGCCCGCGACTACCACGACCGACGGCCTTGGCTGGTTCAAGGCAGCGGGCTTGCGCGAAGCGGCCTGATCGGTCATTCGCCCCCACTTCCCGCACGACGCCTCCCCCGGCGACGTGCACACGATACGACGGCGTAGCGGCAAATCGCGACAGAAGCGACGCGCGCAATACGCCAGCTGACCGGGTTTCGACGAGGAAGGGCCCCGCCGGCCGCATGCAGGGGGCATGCGGCCGGAGCACGGGGGACGCGCTTGCGCGCCACCGCCCTGCTCGTCCGGGCGTCAGCGAACCCCACATCAAACTTTGGCAACAAGGAGTCTCGAAATGGCACAACTCGGTTTTATTGGTCTGGGCATCATGGGCGCGCCGATGGCGAAGCATCTGCAAAACGCCGGTCACAAGCTGTTCCTGTACGAGCGCCGCACGCCCCCGCAGGACCTGATCGACGGTCAGGCCACCGTTTGCACGTCGGCAAAAGAAGTCGCCAAGCGCGCCGACATCATTTTCGTGATGGTGCCGGACACCCCGGACGTCGGTGCCGTGCTGTTCGGTCAGGACGGTCTCGCCGAAGGTCTCTCGGCGGGCAAGATCGTTGTCGACATGAGCTCCATCTCGCCGATTGAAACGAAGGAATACGCCAAGAAGGTCAAGGCGCTGGGCGCGGAATACCTTGACGCCCCGGTCTCGGGCGGCGAAGTCGGCGCGAAGGCCGCCTCGCTCTCGATCATGGTCGGTGGCTCGCAAGCCGCGTTCGACGACGTGAAGCCGTTCTTCGAACTGATGGGCAAGAACATCACCCTCGTGGGCGAAAGCGGTGCCGGCCAGACCTGCAAGGTCGCCAACCAGATCGTGGTGGCACTGACCATCGAGGCAGTGGGCGAAGCCCTGCTGTTCGCGTCGAAGGCCGGCGCCGATCCCGCCAAGGTGCGTGAGGCTCTGATGGGTGGCTTCGCCTCGTCGCGCATTCTGGAAGTGCATGGCGAGCGCATGGTCAAGCGCAACTTCGAGCCGGGCTTCCGCATCGCCCTGCACCAGAAGGATCTGAATCTGGCGCTCCAGAGCGCCAAGGCCCTCGGCGTCTCGCTGCCGAACACGGCAACGTGCCAGGAGTTGTTCAACGCTTGCGCCGCCAACGGTGGCGCCGCGTGGGATCACTCGGGCATGGTGCGCGCGCTGGAAATGCTGGCGAACCACACCGTGGCGTAACCCACCGATCCTGCAGAGGGTCTCGGCGGCCTCGGCCGCCTTGTAACGTCAGGCAATCAGGGAGATTCGACGGAAGTTGGCGAGCACCGGGCAGCAACATCCGGTGCTCGCCAGCCGACGTCACATCCGAACACACGGCCGGGTCACACCGTCGCATGACGGCGCGACCGGCTTACGGGGTAGTTCGCGAGAAGACGAAGGAAGCGGCTGTCAAAGCCGTCAGCAGGGAGAAGAGAGGTAGCGCAGCATACCGGCAGGACAGGCAGAGGCGTCTATGACGCCTCGCCGAGCGTCACGGCGCAAGTCGTTCGAAAGAACGGCGGGCGCCGTATTTTTTTGTCCGTGCCGAAGCGCCGTGGCAGCGCAACCCGAGGTCAATACTCGACGAATACGCTTTGCATGCGCTCGCGCGGCACGCCAGCCTGCAATGCCAGCATCAGAAGGACACGCGCCTTGAACGGGTGCAAATTGCCCGCGCTCACGAACCCATACTGATCGTCGGGGGCGGCGCCGTTGTGCATCACATGCCCGCTGCCCACGCGGGCGGCGCGCACGACCGTCACACCTCGCTGTACCGCCTCGGCCAGCGCCTGTTGCAGCAGCGAGTGCAGCGAACCGTTGCCCGTGCCCGCCACCACGATACCCTGCACGCCGGCTTCCACGAGCGCATCGACAGCGATCCGCGACACCCCGGCATAGCTCGACACCACCTCCACCGCAGGCAACTCGCCCGAGAGTCCGACGAACTCGCTCTCGACGGTGTGGTACTGCAACGCCGCACGTTGGTACGCCACGCGCTCGTCCTGCACCCAGCCCAGCACGCCAATTTCCGGCGAATGGAAGGCGTCGACCTTGTAGGTGCTCGTCTTGATGACGTCGCGGGCACAGTGAATCTGATTGTTGATCGCGACCATCACCCCCCGTCCCGCCGAAATCGGATCGGTGGCGACTCGCACGGCGTTGAGCAGGTTGAGCGGCCCGTCAGCCGAGAGTGCCGTGGCGGGCCGCATCGCGGCGGTCAGCACCACCGGTTTGCGGCTATTGACGGTCAGATGCAGGTAGTACGCGGTCTCTTCGAGCGTATCGGTACCGTGGGTAATCACGGCCCCGGCCACATCGGGCTGCGAGAGCAAGGCGTTCACGCGGGCGGCGAGTTTCTGCCAGAGCGCCACACTCATGTCCTTGCTATCGATCTGCGCAACTTGCTCCGCGTGGATATGCGCAACGGTGCCCAACGCCGGCACAGCCGCCAGCAAGTCCTGGACACCAAGCGCCCCGGCCTGATAACCGGCGGTGCGCGTTGCATCGGCCGCGCTGCCCGCGATCGTGCCGCCCGTGGCGAGCAGCGCAATGCGCGGCAGGTCGCCCGAGGACACGGTGTAATGAGGAATCGGGTTGAATGAGGTCAAAGTCATGTCAACGATTGTATCCAATACTGCCCGGCTTCCCAATCGCTGAAAATATCGATCCCGCCTCAGAGGGCGGGATCGATGCCCGGCACACGGCCGAACGACAGGGACACGCCGGACAACGCCTGAAAACGTGTACCGGCCAGCCCCGGGCGGTGTGGCTTTGGCCGCGTCAGGCGGCGAACTCGAGCGCTTCGCGCAGTTGCGTCGAGATCTCCTGCTCCTTGAGCGCCGGGGCAAGCATTTCGATGAAGCGGTAAGCATACGAGCGCAGGAACGCGCCGCGACGCAAGCCGATCCGCGTGGTGCTCGGCTCGAACGCGTTGTCGAGTTCCAGCACGGCCAGATCCTGATCCTTGCGCGGATCGACCGCCATGGCGGCCACGATTCCCACGCCCAGCCCCAGTTCGACGTATGTCTTGATCACGTCCGTATCCAGCGCCGTCAGCACGATGTCCGGCACCAGCCCCTGATCGGAAAACGCCTTGTCGACATGCGAGCGGCCCGTGAAGTCGCCGTCATAAGTGATGATCGGATATTCGGCAATGTCCGCGAGCGTCACGCTTTCACGCCCGACCAGCGGGTGATCCTTCGGCACGACGGCAACGTGATGCCAGGAATAGCACGGGAACGTGACGATATCGGGAAACCGATCGAGCGCCTCGGTCGTGATGCCAATGTCGGCTTCACCATCGATGACCATCTGCGCGATCTGGCGCGGACTGCCCTGACGCAGCGCCAGATGCACCTTCGGGTACACGCTCGTGAACTGCTTGATGACCTGCGGCAGCGCATAGCGTGCCTGCGTGTGGGTCGTTGCCACCACGAGATGGCCACTGTCCTGATCGGCAAACTGACGCGCCACACGACGCAGATTCTCGGCGTCGAGCAACATGCGCTCGATCAGTTGCAGCACAGCCTTGCCGGGCTCGGTCAGTCCCGTGAGACGCTTGCCGCGACGCACGAACACATCCACCCCGAGTTCGTCTTCGAGATCCTTGATCTGCTTGCTCACGCCCGACTGGGACGTGTACAGCGCACTGGCCGCTTCCGTCAGGTTGAGGTTCTGCCGAACGGCTTCGCGCACATAGCGCAATTGCTGAAAATTCATGATGTGACTCCGCCCTGTTGCTTTGTCTGTCCGTGACGTCTTGAGACGTCAATTTACGTGTGCCAAATGGCTTCAGCTTGTTGTTGTGTCGTTCGATGCACCGTGCGACTCACGCCTGCGCGGAAAACACCCGCAGCTGACGCGGCACCGCGCGCAGTGTGGCGCCGGCCTCGGCGCCGAGCGCCTTCCATCCCGAGCGCGTGAGTTCTGCCTCCCACACGGCGTCGCCGGGCGCGGCGAGTTCCACGCGCACCGTACCGCCCAGCGGGATCGCGCGGCGCACGGCCACATTGATCCCCGGACCACTATCGTGGGCCGGCAGCAGCGCGAGATCGTGCGGGCGGACGTAGGCAATTGCACGCCCATCCTGCGGCACCGCCGGCAGATCGTCCTTGTGCACGGTGACGCGGTAGGCGCCGGCGTCTGCAATGAAATCGTGCGTGCGCAGCTCCCCGGACAACCGGTTTGCGGCGCCGAGAAACTCATAGACGAATGCGCTTTCCGGCGTGTCGTAGACGTCCTGCGGCGCGCCGATCTGCTCGACCTTGCCGCGATTCATCAGCACGATACGGTCGGCCACTTCGAGCGCCTCTTCCTGATCGTGCGTCACGAAGATCGTCGTGATGTGCAGTTCATCGTGCAGACGGCGCAGCCAGCTACGCAGCTCCTTTCGCACCTTGGCGTCGAGCGCGCCGAACGGTTCGTCGAGCAACAGCACCTTCGGCTCGACGGCCAGCGCACGCGCCAGTGCAATGCGCTGACGCTGCCCGCCCGACAGTTCCGCCGGGTAGTGATCGGCCAGCCAGTCGAGTTGCACGAGGCCGAGCAATTCATGCACCTTGTTGCGAATCTGCGCGTCCGACAGACGGTCGCGGCGCGACTTCACGCGCAGGCCGAACGCCACGTTCTCGAACACCGTCATGTGACGGAACAGCGCGTAATGCTGGAACACGAAACCGACCTGACGCTCGCGTGTGCCGACCGACGCCACGTCCTCGCCATTGAGCACGACGCGACCGGCGTCGGCAAACTCAAGGCCCGCGACGATGCGCAGAAGCGTGGTCTTGCCGCAGCCGGACGGCCCGAGCAGCGCGACGAGTTCGCCCGTGGGAAATTCGAGACTGACGTCGTCGAGCGCCGCAAAATCGCCGAAACGCTTCGAAACCTGCTGTACCTGAATACTCATTGTCTTGCTCCTCGATGCGATGTCCGCTCAGGCCACCACGGCGTCTTCACGACGCGCGGCCTTGTCCTGCGCCAGCTTGCGTTCGGCCCAGAGCTTCAGGGCCAGCGTGGCGAGTGCCAGCAGCGCGAGAATCGATGCCGCCGCGAACGCGCCCACCGTGTGGTAGTCGTTGTATTCAATTTCCACATGCAGCGGTAACGTGTTCGTCTCACCGCGAATGTGGCCGGAGACGACCGACACGGCACCGAACTCGCCCATTGCGCGGGCGTTACAAAGAATCACGCCGTACAGCAGGCCCCATTTGATTTTCGGCAGTGTCACGCGCGTGAACACTTGCCAGCCGCTGGCGCCCAACACGCGCGCGGCCTCTTCTTCCTCACTCCCCTGCGCCTGCATGAGCGGAATCAATTCACGCGCGACGAACGGGAACGTGACGAACACCGTCGCGAGCACCAGCCCCGGCAGCGCGAACACGACCTTCAGGTTGTGCGCGTCGAGAAAGTCCCAGATCGGTCCCTGACGGCCGAAGATCAGCAGGAACGTCATCCCCGCGATCACCGGCGAGACCGAGAACGGCAAATCGATGAGCGTGGTCAACACGCTCTTGCCCTTGAAATCAAAGCGCGCGATCGCCCACGACGCCGCCACACCGAACACCAGATTCAGCGGCACGGCAATGAGCGCGATCAGCAGCGTGAGGCGAACGGCGGAGAGGGCGTCGTCGTTCGTCAGGCCATCCCAGTAAGCGGCGAAGCCCTTGCCCAACGCGGTGACGAAGACCGACGCGAGCGGCAACACCAGAAACAATGCGAAGAACAGCAGCGCCACGCCAATGAGCACGGCCTTGACGAGCGCGGGCTCGTCGGTCGGATCGGCGTTACGAGCCTTGGTGGCTTGCGGCAGGTTGCGCGACAGTGCGAGTGAATCTGACATGATCGAAACGTTCTCTTTCGTTTTCCGACATCACACGCCACTGGCGCGCCGGCCCGAATGACGGCGTTGCAGCCACCATTGCAGGGTATTGATCAACAGCAGCAACACGAACGAGATCACCAGCATCACCACGGCCAGTGCCGCCGCGCCTGCGTAGTCGAACTGTTCGAGCTTGGTCACGATCAGCAACGAGGTGATCTCCGAGACCATCGGAATGTTGCCGGCGATGAAGATGACCGAACCGTATTCGCCCACGGCACGCGCAAAGGCCAGCGCGAAACCGGTCAGCAGCGCAGGCAGCACGGCCGGAAGAATCACGTGACGCAGCGTCTGCCAGCGTGTCGCACCCAGGCACGCGGCGGCCTCTTCCTGCTCGCGCTCGAACTCTTCGAGTACCGGCTGAAGCGTGCGCACCACGAACGGCAATCCGATGAACGTGAGCGCCACGAAAATGCCCAGCGGCGTGAAGGCGATCTTGATGCCGAGCGGCTCGAACCAGCGACCGATCCAGCCGTTCGGCGCATAGATCGCCGCGAGCACGATGCCGGCCACCGACGTGGGCAACGCGAACGGCAGGTCGATCAGCGCGTCGACGAAACGCTTGCCCGGGAACGTGTAGCGCACCAGCACCCACGCCAGAATGAAACCGAAGATGGCGTTGAGGATGGCGGCCGCCAGCGAGATGCCGAACGTGAGGCGATACGACGCCAACACGCGCGGCGAACCCACTGCGGCGACGAAGCTCGCCCAGTCGAGCGAGCTTGCCTTGATGAAGACCATCAGCAACGGCACCAGCACCACGAGACTCAGGTAGGCGACGGTGTAGCCCATCGTCAGGCCAAAGCCCGGCAAGGCACTCGGCTTGCGCCAGAGGGGAAACAGTGCGGTACTCATGCGGAGGTCCCTGTCGTCTTGACGTTATTTCTTGGTGTAGATCTGGTCGAAGATGCCGCCGTCGGCAAAGTGCTTGGCCTGCGTCTTCGTCCAGCCGCCAAGATCGGCGTCGACGGTGTAGAGCTTGAGCTTCGGATATTGCGACTCATACTTCTTCGCGATTTCCGGCGAGCGCGGACGATAGAAGTGCTTCGCAGCGATTTCCTGACCTTGCGGCGAATACAGCCATTGCAGGTAGGCCTCGGCAGCCTTGCGGGTTCCGTGCTTGTCGACGTTCTTGTCGACCACGGCCACCGGCGGCTCCGTCAGAATCGACGACGACGGCACCACAATGTCGAACTTGTCCGGACCGAGATCCTTGACCGACAACAGCGCTTCGTTTTCCCAGGCGATCAGCACGTCGCCGATGCCGCGTTCCACGAAGGTCGTGGTCGCGCCGCGGGCGCCCGAGTCGAGCACGCCGACATTCTTGTAGAGCGCCTTGACGAAGTCCTGCGCCTTTTGCTCGTTGCCGCCCGGTTGCTTGAGCGCGTAGAGCCATGCGGCGAGATAGTTCCAGCGGGCACCGGCCGACGTCTTCGGGTTCGGCGTCACCACACTGATGCCGGGCTTGACGAGGTCGCCCCAGTCCTTGATGCCCTTCGGGTTGCCCTTGCGCACCAGCAGCACGATCGTGGAGGTGTACGGCGTGGCGTTGTCCGGCAGACGCTTCTGCCAGTCCTTGTTCACGAGACCGGCCTGTGCCAGTTCGTCGATATCGGCTGAGATACCGAGCGTGACAACGTCGGCGGGCGCGCCATCGAGCACGGTACGGGCTTGCTTGCCCGAGCCGCCGTGCGAGGCCTTCACCGTCACCGTGTCGCCGCTGGTCTGCTTGTAATGGGCTTCGAAAGCCTTGTTGTAGTCCGCGTACAGCTCACGCGTCGGGTCATACGACACGTTGAGCAACGACAGGCTTGCCGCCTGCGCCTGAATCGTCATGCCGGCGGCCAGTGCCAGGCCGCCCAGAGCGACCACCAGCTTTTTAGCTTTCCATCCCCGTGCTGCTTTGCTCATGACTTGCACTCCTTGTTTGCTTCTCGTGTGTAGGAGGCCAGTCTATGAGGGCGGCTAAATAATTAAAAATAATATTTTTTCTTTTGTTTATGCCGGAATAAGGATTAGAGAAATCGTGCTGAGCCGTCGATTTTGGCGGCTCAAATGGGCTCGGCGCCCTCTCCGACGGCCGTCAGCGCCCTCGTCCCCTTGTCAATTAATGCGAGAAAGACCGTCCGCGCGCTTGCCGTGTCCTGCGTTTGACGGCAGGTCCGGTGCGCCAGAAGCCTTCATGGCTGGACATTGCAGCATCAGACTGATGCCGAACGGCAAGAACTTCACGCACTACTTGAAGTTTTCCCTTGCCTTTTTGCAAACACTGTACAAAAATACAGCCACCTGTGCTTCCATACAGTGATGCCATGATCAAACTTACCGCACGTCAACAGCAGGTCTACGAACTGGTCCGACAAGCGATTGAGCGCACCGGCTTTCCGCCAACGCGCGCTGAAATCGCAGCCGAACTCGGCTTCTCTTCCGCCAATGCCGCGGAGGAGCACCTGCGGGCGCTGGCGCGCAAAGGGGTGATCGAACTGGCAGCGGGTCAGTCGCGTGGCATTCGCCTCAAGCGTCTGGATGAAGCCGGCGGTGTGCACCAGTACACCTTGCCGCACATGGGCCTGATGCAGTTGTCGCTGCCGCTCGTCGGGCGCGTGGCTGCCGGCAGCCCGATCCTCGCGCAGGAACACATTGAGCGCAACTTCCAGTGCGACCCGAACATGTTCGCGCGTCAGCCCGACTACCTGTTGAAGGTGCGCGGGATGTCGATGCGCGACGCAGGCATTCTCGATGGCGATCTGCT
This sequence comes from Pandoraea fibrosis, assembly GCF_000807775.2. Lineage (NCBI taxonomy): Bacteria > Pseudomonadati > Pseudomonadota > Betaproteobacteria > Burkholderiales > Burkholderiaceae > Pandoraea > Pandoraea fibrosis. The sequence continues at coordinate 3,877,330 of NZ_CP047385.1, forward strand.
GGCCGTGCAAAAGGCCGCCGACGCTCGCGAAGGTCAGATCGTCGTGGCACGTCTTGGCGACGATGTCACCGTCAAACGTTTTCATCGCGTGCCGGGTGGCGTCGAATTGATCGCCGAGAATCCCGACTTCGAGAACATCAACGTCGACGAAGGTAGCGGCGACTTCGCGCTGGAAGGGATTGCGGTCGGCCTGATCCGCAACAACGACCTCTAAGCGCGAATCCGGGGACTGCGCGCCATCGCGCAGCGCCTCACTCCCTGAAGATTTGTATTTCCGACTGCGCCGGGCTGGGTCCGGCGCCCGTGCCCTGCTGCGCCCGCGATTCGCGAAATACGCGGCAGGACGCGCCCCTCAGACCCACATTGGAACAAGGATCGCATCATGGCTCGACTCTTTGGTTTGCTGCGTACGTCTTTTAGTCAACCGCATGTGCGCGTGTCGTCACAGGCCCGGATGTCGGCCGTATATGGACTCTCGGCGCTGTCTGGCCCGTTCGCTTCAGCACCCGTTGTCGCTCGCTCCTATACGGTGCCGGCACGCTCGCGTACCACCGCGCTGCCCCGCGCGCTCACGGCTGCCGTGGCGTCGGCAACGCGTCGCGTATGCCCCTCGGGGAAAGCGATCAAGGCATCGCGCAACGTGCGCGAACTTCAGCGTCGCGATGCACACGAGACGGATACGGCTCACGAGCGTCATGACGTGCGCGTGTATCGCGACGTGTCGCATATCGTGATGGTCGGCAGCATTGCCGACATCTGCCGCAAGCTCGATCAGGCCGTCGGCGAGCAATTCTGCCTGGCAGCGGTATAGGCTTCGGATAGACCCGCCGCCACACGCCGCAGCAGGACTTACTGACCGAGTTGACGCAGCGGGTTGTCCGCGCCCGAGCGATCGCCCTCGAAGAATCGCGTGACGTCGGCGGGTTTCACCGACTCGATATCGGCATGCTGCCAACGCGGCGCATGGTCTTTGTCGACAACCAACGCACGAATGCCCTCGACGCTCTCCGCGCCGGTACGGCCATCGAGGTTGAAGACGCTGCGCATCATCAGCCACTCTTCACGCAGATCATCGGCCAACGAGAGTTTGCGTGCACGACGCACCTGCTCCAGCGTGACACACACCATCAACGGCGAGCGTTTGCTGCGCAGCAAGTGTTCCGTCTCCTGTGCCCATCCTGAGTATTCGCAACGCGCTTCGTGCTTGAGCGACTTCAGGATGGCCGGCATGTCCGACAGGCCGAAGTGACTGTCGATCACATCGCGCAACGGTGCGAGCTTGCCTGGCGCCAGACCGGCGGGAGCAAGACAGTCTCGGGCGAACGTGCGCGCAGCGTTGAGCACCGCCTCGCTGTCCTGCCATTCGCCATTTGCCAGCAACTCGCACAGCGCGGGCAGTGAGGCACGCGGCACGACAACGTCGGCGAGGCCGATCTCGCATGCATCGATCGCGCCGAACACAATGCCGGTCGTGCCGAGATACTCGCCGAGATGTCCCGCGAGATTCGCGAGGAAGAACCCACCGCCAACGTCGGGGAACAAGCCGATCGCCGTCTCCGGCATTGCCATTCGCGTCGCTTCGGTGACGATACGCAATGCGGCGCCTTGCGAGATACCCATGCCGCCGCCCATGACCACGCCATCCATCAGCGCGATATAGGGCTTCGGATACGTGGCAATCGTGTAATTCAGTGTGTATTCGTCAGTGAAGAAATCCATGATGTCGGTGCGCCCCGCGCTCACGGCCTCATGGAAATAACGAATGTCGCCACCCGCACACAACCCCTTCTCGCCTTCGCCTTGCAACACAACGCCCAGCACCTTGGGATCGTCACGCCAATCGCCCAGTGCTGATGCCATCGCACGAATCATGTCATGCGAGAGCGCATTGAGCGCCTTCGGGCGAGTCAGGGTGATAAAGCCGATACGGCCGCGGATTTCGGTTCGAACAAATTCGGTCATGTCTGGCGAGTGCTTCAGAAATGTCAACGGAACGGACGCGCGTGCGACGTCGTCCTCTCGGGGGCTATCGACAGCATGCGGGCACGCATGCACCGCATCTCAGAAACCACAACGGAAACAAAAAAAGCCGGTGCGAGAGGCACCGGCTTTCTTTCCAACAGATTAGCGTCGACGCAGCGGATCGTTATCCGCTACGCCGCGACACCATCGCCGGTTTTACTTCTGCTCACGCGATGCGCGCTTGCGCTCGTGTTCCACGAGGTAGCGCTTGCGCAGGCGAATCGTCTGCGGCGTGACTTCGACGAGTTCGTCGTCGTCGATGAATTCGACGGCGTATTCGAGGCTCATCGCGATCGGCGGCACCAGACGCACGGCTTCGTCGGTACCCGACGCACGCACGTTCGTCAGCTGCTTGCCCTTGATCGGGTTGACCACGAGGTCGTTGTCACGGCTGTGGATACCGATGATCATGCCTTCGTACAGCGCGTCGCCCGGCGACACGAACATGCGGCCGCGATCTTGCAGCTTCCACAGTGCGTAGGCCACGGCAGCGCCGTCGTCCTGCGAGATCAACACGCCGTTGCGGCGCTCACCCAACGTACCATCCTTGAGCGGGGCGTAGGCGTCGAAAATGTGGCTCATCAAGCCCGTGCCACGGGTCATCGACAGAAACTCGCCCTGGAAGCCGATCAGGCCGCGAGCCGGAATGCGGTACTCGAGGCGGGTACGGCCACGGCCGTCCGACACCATGTCCAGCATTTCGCCCTTGCGGCGGCCAATTTCTTCCATGACCGCGCCCTGGTGTTCGTCTTCCAGGTCGATGGTCAGCATTTCATACGGCTCGTGCTTCACACCGTCGATTTCCTTGAGCACCACGCGCGGACGCGACACGGCCAGTTCATAGCCTTCGCGACGCATGTTCTCGATGAGAATCGTCAGGTGCAGTTCGCCACGGCCAGACACTTCGAAGACGGAGTCTTCAGCCGTATCTTTCACACGCAGCGCCACGTTGTGATTCAGTTCCTTGTGCAGACGATCGCGGATCTGACGGCTCGTCACGAACTTGCCTTCACGGCCCGCCAGCGGCGACGTGTTCACGCAGAAGTTCATGGTCAGCGTCGGCTCATCCACCGTCAGCAGCGGCAGGGCTTCCGGCGTGTCGACGTCGCAAATCGTTGCGCCGATACCCACGTCTTCAATCCCGTTGATCAGCACGATGTCGCCCGCTTCCGCGCCTTCCGGCGACATCACGCGCTCGAGGCCACGGAACGTCAGCACCTGATTGATCTTGCGCTTGAGCACTTCGCCGTCCGGGCCGAAGCGCATCACGACTTGCTGACCCGGCTTGATACGGCCACGCGTGATACGGCCCACACCGATACGACCAACGAACGTCGAATAGTCGAGCGAGCTGATCTGCAATTGCAGCGGCGCTTCCGGGTCGGCTTCGCGAACCGGCACGTGTTCGAGAATCGCGTCGAACAACGGCTTCATCGTGCCTCCGCGCACTTCCGAGTCGAGGCTCGCGAACCCGTTCAGGGCCGACGCGTAGACGATCGGGAAGTCGAGCTGCTCGTCGGTTGCGCCGAGCTTGTCCATCAGATCGAACGTCTGGTTGATCACCCAATCCGGACGTGCACCCGGACGGTCGATCTTGTTGACCACGACGATCGGCTTCAGACCGAGGCCCAGGGCCTTGCGGGTCACGAAGCGCGTTTGCGGCATCGGGCCTTCGACGGCGTCGACGAGCAACAACACGCTATCGACCATCGAAAGCACACGTTCCACTTCACCGCCGAAGTCCGCGTGTCCCGGGGTATCGACGATGTTGATGTGCGTGCCTTCGTACTCGACGGCGCAGTTTTTGGCGAGGATCGTGATGCCGCGCTCTTTTTCAATGTCGTTCGAGTCCATCACGCGTTCAGCAACTTGCTGGTTTTCGCGGAAAGTGCCCGATTGGCGCAGCAACTGGTCGACGAGCGTGGTTTTGCCGTGGTCGACGTGCGCGATGATGGCGATATTACGGAGAGCGCGGGTCATGAAAGAGGTGCTCGAAAAAGCCTTTGGAGAATCAGCGATTCTACCACTTGCGCATGTCTCACGTCATGGCATTTCTGCAATGCAACAACGGTGTGCCGCTTTGACTCACCTTCGTCACGAATTCCTCGTCACCCTTCCCCGTCCATTTCCTACCGTCGCGCACCAAGATAGAGCAAACAATCTAATTTTTGACGAAATATTTGCCTAGTCAACTATTGCATGGCCTTGAAATTTATTAAGTGGACGCTATAATCGTGACTAGTCAACCATTGCAGCAGCACGAAAATGAGCGAACCGCCCGTCACCCTCTCCGCTACGACGCCCACGTCGCAGCCGGACGCCCCCCCAGAGCGACCCTCCCCGCAACGCATACGACATTGACGATTCCCTCGGGTATCTCGTTGCCCGGGTGCGTCAGCTGATCATGGCCGAGTTGACGAAGGAAACCTCGCAGTACGGCCTGACGAGCACGCAGGCGACCATGCTCTATAAGGTGGCGACGGGCAAGAGCAAGACGGCAGCCGATCTGGCCCGTGATTACTGCATCGACGCGAGCGCGGTCACGCGCTTGCTCGACCGGTTGGAAGCCCACGGTTTGCTGGTCCGCGAGCGCAGCAAGATGGACCGCCGCACGGTGAATCTGAGTGCGACCGAAGCCGGATACGCCATGGCCGACCGGATGCCCGACATTTTCGTGCGTGCCGCCGACCATCTGATGCGCGGTTTTTCCGTGGAGGAAGTGGGCTTTCTGAAGAGTCTGTTACGGCGAGTGATCGCCAACGGCGAATCGGGGTGACGGCGAAAACCGTTCCGATCCGCCCCAGAAAAGCATGACGAGTCCACTATTTCATACCTCGTCACTGCCCGATTCCCGATTATTGTCAGTACAAGACTTCACTCGTAAAGGTTTTGCGATGAAAGCGGCCTCACCGTTACTCCCGCGTTTGCGGGCCCGCTCAGCGATTTCCGCCCTCTGTCTGGCGGCTGCGACGCTGGGCTTTGCCGGTTGCGCGAACTTCGCCGGCATCCACAGCGACAAGCAGATCAGCACTCCCGATCAGTATCAGACCCAGCGCAGCCTGCCCTCCGAGGGCGGCCAATGGCCGGGCACCGATTGGGCGCAGCGCTTTGGCGATCCGCAACTCGTCTCGCTGATCGACGAAGCCCTTGCCGGCAACCCCGATCTGGCCATGGCCGCCGCCCGCTTGAAGGCAGCGCAGGCGCAGACCGAAGGGGCAGCCGCAGCGTTGCTGCCGTCGGTCAACTTCTCGGGCGACGTCTACCGCACCCAGTTCACGGAAAACACCATCTATCCGCCGGGCTACGGCGGTACGTGGTTCACGCAGGGCGATCTGACGGCCTCGCTGTCGTGGGAACTCGACCTGTGGGGTAAGAACCGGTCGGCGCGCGCGCAGGCCACGTCGGCCGAGCGTGCCGAAGAAGCCGAAGATCAGGAAGTGCGACTCGCGCTGGCGACGGCGGTGGCGCGCTCGTACAACCAGCTCGCGCAGCAGTACGCGCTGCATGACGTACTCGATCGCATCAGCAAGCAACGCCAGAATCTGGGCAAGCTCACGGCGGACCGTGTGCGCGCCGGTCTCGACACGCAAGTCGAGCAGAAACAGGCCGACAGCAACAGCGCCGACATTCAGACGCAAATCGCACAGCTCGACGGTCAGATTCTGCTCACGCGCCATCAACTCGGCGTGTTGCTCGGCAAAGGTCCGGACCGCGGACTGGAAATTGCACCGCCGAAACTTGCCCAATTGCCGACCCCGGCCCTGCCTGACAATCTGCCGCTCGCCCTGCTCGGCCGCCGCCCGGACATCGTCTCGGCGCGCTGGGGCGTGGAAGCGCAGCTCAAGGGCGTGGACGTCGCCAAGGCACGCTTCTATCCCGATGTGAACCTCAACGCCGCCTTCGGCTTCTCCACCTTCGGGCTGGGCAAGCTGATCGATCCGAGCAGCCAGAATATGCAGGCCGGCCCCGTGATTTCGCTGCCGATCTTCGACGGCGGCCGTCTGCGCGCCAATCTGAAGGGCCAATACGCCGCCTATGAAAGTGCGGTGGCGAACTACGACTCGACACTCAACAAAGCGCTTGGTGACATCGCCGATCGCATGTCGTCGATCCGTTCTGCCGATAAGCAGATGGTGTCGCAGCGCGTGGCACAGGACGCCGCACAACGCGCCTACGACCTGGCCATCGATCGCTACAAGGCTGGCCTCACCCCGCAGTTGACCGTGCTCACCGCCGAATCGTCATTGCTCGCGCAGGAACAGGCGCGCGTGAATATCGACAGTGCGCGACGCGACCAGCAGATCGGCCTGATCAAGGCACTGGGCGGTGGATTCGATGCACAGGCATCGGGCCTCGTCGTGGGGCAGGAGCGCTCGGCAACGACTGACGGCGACGCCGCACAAACGCACTGAGCGCCAGACACCCGATACACGCCACACAAAACAGACAAGACAACGTCACGGCACATTGAGAGATTAGTACGGAGCAAATGATGAGCGATAACCAACAACAAGCGCCTGCCCAGCCGGCCCAGAGCAATGGCAAACGCCGCCGCATGATGCTGACGCTGACGGCCGTGATTGCCATTGCGGCGATCGGCTACGGTGCCTATTACGCGCTGTACGCGCGTTACTACGAAGACACCGACGACGCATATGTCGCGGGCAACGTGGTGCAGATCACACCGCAGGTGGCGGGCACGGTCACCGGCGTGAAGGTCGACGATACGCAGATGGTCAAAGCCGGCCAACCGCTGGTCACGCTGGACCAGACCGACGCCCGCGTGGCGTTGCTGAAGTCCGAAGCCAATCTGGCGCAGACCGTGCGTCAGGTGCGCACGTATTTCGTGAACAACGACGCTTACGCCGCCACGGTAGCCATGCGCGAATCGGAACTGGCCAAGGCGCAGGCCGACGTCAAGCGTCGCGAAATGGCCATTGCCACGGGCGCCGTCTCGCGTGAAGAGCTGGCCCACGCTCAGGACGCCGTGAAGGCGGCGCAAGCCTCGCTCGAACAGGCGCGTGCGCAATTGGTGTCGAACAAGGCGCTCACCGACAAGACCTCGGTGACCACGCATCCGAATGTGCAGCAGGCCGCCGCCCAGGTTCGCGCGGCCTATCTGGACTATGCCCGCACGTCGATCCCGGCGCCTGTGGATGGTTACGTGGCCAAACGCTCGGTGCAGGTCGGCCAGCGCGTAGCGACGGGCGCCCCGCTCATGGCGCTGGTGCCGCTCAACGAAGTCTGGGTGGACGCCAACTTCAAGGAAGTGCAGATCGCGCACATGCGCGTGGGTCAGCCCGTGACGCTCACGGCCGACGTGTACGGTTCGTCGGTCGAGTACAAGGGCACCGTCGCCGGCTTCTCCGCAGGCACGGGCAGCGCCTTCTCGCTGCTGCCGGCGCAAAACGCCACGGGTAACTGGATCAAGGTCGTGCAACGTCTGCCGGTGCGTATTGCGCTCGACGCAAAGCAGTTGCAACAGCACCCGCTGCGTGTCGGTCTGTCGATGCAGGTCAAGGTCAATGTACGCAACACGGACGGCAAGGAGCTGGGTGAAGCCCCGACGCTGCCGGTGTACTCGACCGACGTGTACGACAAGGTCGGCCACGACGCCGACGACATCGTCGCCAAGATCATCACCGAAAACGCGGGTGCTGCGGCTGCCTCTGGCAACGGCGGCGCCAGCGACACGCGCAATCAGCCGGCTCGCGCACGTCCCCTGTAAAGCGGAGGGGGGTGCCCCCCACCCCCTTTGACATCTCATGGCAACTCAAAACGCTCCTGGCCCCCTGTCGGGGGGCCAGTTGGTACTCGGCACCATCGCGTTGTCGCTCGCCACGTTCATGAACGTGCTCGACACATCGATTGCCAACGTATCGATTCCCGCCATCTCCGGCGACCTCGGTGTCTCGTCGAGCCAGGGCACGTGGGTGATTACGTCGTTTGCCGTCGCCAACGCCATTTCGGTGCCGCTCACGGGCTGGCTCACCGAGCGCTTCGGCGCGGTGCGATTGTTCATCACGTCGATCCTGCTGTTCGTGCTGGCCTCGTGGTTGTGCGGTATGGCGCCCACGCTCGAAATCCTGCTCGCAGCGCGCGTATTGCAAGGTGCCGTCGCCGGGCCGATGATCCCGCTCTCGCAATCGCTGCTGCTCTCGAGCTATCCGCCCGCGAAGAGTTCGATGGCCCTGGCGCTATGGGGCATGACAACGCTGGTCGCCCCGGTGATGGGCCCGATTCTCGGCGGCTGGATCTCGGACAACTACCGCTGGCCATGGATCTTCTACATCAACATTCCGGTCGGCATTGCCGCCGCGTATGTCACGTGGCTGATCTACGCCAAGCGCGAAACGCCAACGCAACGCAAACCGATCGATAAGGTCGGGCTGGCCTTGCTGGTGTTGTGGGTCGGCTCGCTCCAGGTGATGCTCGACAAGGGCAAGGAACTCGACTGGTTCAATTCGTCGACCATTGTCGCGCTCGCGCTCGTGGCCCTGGTGTCGTTCTGCTTCTTTGTTATCTGGGAGATCACGGAGAAGCATCCGGTGGTCGACCTGACGCTCTTCAAGCGGGTCAACTTCACCGGCGGCGTGGTGGCCATCTCGGTAGGCTACGGTCTGTTCTTCGGCAATCTGGTGATCTTGCCTCAGTGGTTGCAGATCTACCTTGGCTACACGGCGACCGAGGCCGGTCTGGTGATGGCGCCGGTGGGTCTGTTCGCCATCATTCTGTCGCCGATCATCGGCAAGACACTGCCAAAGCTCGATGCCCGCTGGGTCGTGACTGTCTCGTTCCTGTTGTTCGCGCTGGTATTCGTGATGCGCTCGCACTTCAACACGCTCGTCGATACGCGCACGCTGATGATTCCGACGTTCCTGCAGGGCGTGCCGATGTCGATGTTCTTCATCCCGCTCACGGCCATCATTCTGTCGGGGTTGCCGGCACATCGCATTCCGGCCGCGGCAGGTCTGTCGAACTTCGTGCGCATTACGTGCGGTGCTGTAGGCACATCGATCGCGACCACCATGTGGGACAACCGGATCACCCTGCACCACGCGCAGTTGACGGAGCATCTGACACCCTACGATCCGACGTTCAACGCCTCGGTAGAGAGCCTCAATCAGCTCGGCATGACGACGCCGCAGGCCCACGGTTACATCGACCGCCTGGTCACGCAGCAGTCGGCCATGCTCGGTGCCAACGACATTTTCTGGATCTCGGCGCTGCTGTTCGTGCTGATGATCGCGATGGTGTGGATTACGCGCCCGATGAAGGGCGGCGGTGGCGCAGACGCCGCGGCCGGCGCCCACTGAAGCCAAGTCTTCCCCCCGAGTGCCCGGCCCTGCTCTGTACTACCGGGCACTTCTTGAACCCCGCTGATGTTAGCGGGGTTTTTTTATTGAAGAAGAGACGTCGCCGGTCGGTGCGTGTCAACCGACGAGATAACGCAATGCGCCGGTCACAACGATACTGAGGATCACCGTCGGCAGCAGCGAGAATCGCATGGCGGCGAGCAACGTCAGCGCCAGCGCCATCAAATCGGCAGGCCGGTCGGCGACGAACGACGGCGCGATCACCGAAATGAGCACACAGCCGGGCAAGCTCTCCATCACGGCGCGCACACGTGGGCTCAGGGTACGATCGCGCAGCACGAGAAAGCCGACGATACGCGTGGCGTAGGTCGTGACTGCCATCAGGGCGACGGTCGCCAGCGGCAGAAGCAGCGTGAGGTCAGGCATCGCGCGGCTCCATCAGAATCGCTGCCACCAACCCGGCGCACGCCCCCGCCGCGACGTACCACGCCCCCGGCACATAAAGGTAAGTCAACGCTGCGGCAACGAGACTGACCAGCCACGGCAGGCTCTTGCGCCAACCGCGCCACATCCCTTTGAGCAACACAAGGAAGACGGCGGTGAACGCCATGTCGAAGCCGTATTGTTCGATGTCGCCAAGCACGGGCCCGAGCACGGCGCCAAGCGCCGTAAAGGCTATCCACGTCAGCCAGAGATTCACGGCAACGCCGAGGTAGTACGGCAGACTGACCCGGTCGGCACCCCGCGCCTTCACGTCGGTGAGCGCCATCGCCCAACTTTCGTCGCACATCAAAAACAACGAAGCGAGCGCGCGACGCAATTGCACATGCCGCATGAGCGGCGCGAGCGCAGCACCCATCAGAATATGACGCGCATTGACCAGGCACGACATCGCGACGATCAGCGCAAGATGCGGCGGCGATGTCCACAAGCGCACTGCCGTGAACTCGGAGCCCCCTGCAAAATTGAGCCCGGTCATGAGCGGGACGAGAAACGCCGGCATGCCCTTTTGCGCGGCTTGTGCACCCAGCACCATCGCAAACGGCACGAAACCCAACATCACCGGCAATGAAGCGCGCATACCGCGCGCCACTTCGAGTTTGACATCCGACTGCTGTGACGATGCAGCCGAAGAAGACATTCCAGACACAAACACTCCTGCTTGAACCACGTTATTTCCGGTGAATCCACCGGGTTGGCAGGATATCGAAAAACGACCGTTTGACGCTTGTATATTCTTGCGCTTCGCGTATCGACCGGGGCCGTTACACCGACTCAAGCGCTGCCAATCCGAGGGAAACCGCGGGAAATGACAAGGACGAAGGCGCTGCGTGACGCGCCGGCACGCCTTACGCAATCGCAGTATCATTGCGCATTCCCCGACCCGTGGCTCCGCGAACGGACTGCGGCCGGGAAAGAACCATCAGCCCGCAAAACAGACATCATGAATACCCCGCAGAATCAAAGCGAACGCTCCGAAGTCACTTTCCGCTTTCTGGCCGAGCCGGCCGCCGTCAATTTCGGTGGCAAGGTGCACGGGGGCTCGCTCATGAAGTGGATCGACGAAGTGGCCTATGCCTGCGCCGCCACCTGGTCGGGCCGCTATTGTGTAACGGTCAGCGTCGGCAACATCCGCTTCCGCCGTCCGATTCTGGTGGGCAATCTCGTGGAGCTGCGCGCACGTATCGTGGCGACGGGCCGCACCAGCATGCACATCCATGTCTCGGTGCACGCCGGCGATCCCAAGTGGGGCGAGCTGCGTCAGACGACCGACTGCCTGATGGTGTTCGTCGCCGTCGACGAGAGCAACCACCCGGTCAGCGTGCCGTCCTTCGAGCCGAAGACAGAAGAACAAAAGGCATTGGCGAAGTACGCCATGGACGTCAAGGCAGCGCTGGACGCCATCGTTGAACTCAAGCCGGAGAACGTCGCCAACTAAGGGCGTCGGTCATGAGGCGGCGAGGTGCGGCGACACCGCACCGCCGCTCACTGCGTCTTGAGCAGGCGCTGCGGTGTGAGCAACGCTTGCGCATCGAGCCGCGCGACGCCGAGCAAGCGCACCGGGGCGTCGCCGACGGCTTCGGCATAGACCTTCACCTCGATGTCGTCATGTCCCGCGGCGCATTCGCGCAGCGGCTGAGGACAACGTGTTTCATCCAGACGCAGACGCTGCCCGTGTGCGAAGCGCCTGGCGAGCGTTTCATCGAGCCAGATGGTCGGTAGCGTCTTCAGAAGGGCATCGACCGGGGCCAGCGCGGCCACCCGCTGCGCGTGATCGAGCGCGGCAAGCGCCTCGAGCGTGAGCGCGCCATCCAACGTGAGCGGGCCAACCGCCGTGCGCCGCAGCGCGCGCAAATGCGCGCCGCAGCCCAGCGCTTCGCCGATGTCTTCCGCCAGCGTGCGCACATACGTGCCCTTGCTGCATGTCACGCGCAAGGTGAACTCGGCGGCATCGGGCAAGGCGCATGCCGTCACTTCCAGCAGATGGATGGTGACCTCGCGGGCTTCACGCTCAAGCGTCTGTCCTGCGCGCGCATATTCGTACAACGGCTTGCCGTCGCGCTTGAGCGCCGAGTACATCGGCGGCACCTGAGAGATCGGTCCCGTAAAGCGCGGCAGCACGGCGCGAATCGCCGCTTCGTCCACCGTTACGGGACGCGTGAGCAACACCTCCCCTTCCGCATCGCCCGTCGTCGTGGTTTCGCCCAGACGCACACGCGCTTCGTAAGTCTTGTCGGCTTCCAGCAAATCCTGCGAGAACTTCGTCGCCTCGCCGAAGCACAACGGCAACAAACCGGTCGCCAACGGGTCGAGCGTGCCCGTATGCCCGGCCTTCAATGCCTGCAACAGGCGCTTGGCTTTGATCAGTGCGTCGTTGGACGACAAGCCCAGCGGCTTGTCCAGCAGCAACACGCCATCAAGGGCGAAACGAGGGAGTTTTTGGCGGGGTGCCTGCGAACGCGGGTCCGTCATGATGCGGGGATGGCTTGAGAGATTCTTGTGGGTGTCGAACCCTCGCACGCGTGATACGTGCTCAGGCATCGCAGCACCACCGGGCTCGCCATCGGCGAACCCGGCAGGCTGCGTCGTCCGTCGTCAATCGACAGCTTACTTGCCGTCGTCTTCCTTGTCGCTGTCCGGTGCGTCGCCTTCGCCGGCCTCTTCTTTCGCGCGCGTCGCGTTGGCCGTATCGATCAGTCGCGACATCTCGATGGCACGCTCGATCGACTGGTCGAAGTGGAAGTGCAACGTCGGCACGGTGTGGATATGCAACCGCTTGAACAGCAGATTGCGCAGATAGCCGGCCGCCTCGTTGAGCGCCTCGCCCGTTGCCTTCGGATCGCCGGTCAGCGTCGTATAAAACACTTTTGCATGCGCATAGTCCGGCGTCACTTCCACGCTTTGCAGCGTGACCAGACCAATGCGCGGGTCCTTCACTTCGCGTTGAATCAACTCCGACAGATCGCGCTGGATCTGGTCGTTGATACGAAGATTGCGGCCCGGAACACCACGTTTCTTTGCCATAACTTACTCGCTAATAATGCAATGGCCCACGCCACCGGTTTCCCGGCTTGGTGGGCCATTCCACATCCGTTGTGCAAATCGCGTTACAGCGAGCGCGCAACTTCCGTGATTTCGAACGCTTCCAGTTGGTCGCCTTCCGTGATGTCGTTGAAGTTCTTCACCGACAGACCGCACTCGAAGCCGGACTTGACTTCCTTCACGTCATCCTTGAAGCGCTTGAGCGAATCCAGCTCGCCCGTATAGATGACCACGTTGTCGCGCAACACGCGCACGTGCGACGAACGCTTGACGAAGCCGTCGAGGACCATACAGCCGGCGACCTTCCCGATCTTCGGCACGCTGAACGTCTGGCGCACGTCGATGAGACCGGTGATCACTTCCTTCTTCTCCGGCGCCAGCATGCCCGACATCGCCGCCTTCACCTCATCCACGGCGTCGTAGATGATGTTGTAGTAACGAATGTCGATACCGTTCGACTCGGCCAGCTTGCGTGCCAGTGCATCCGCACGCGTGTTGAAGCCGATGATGACCGCCTTCGAAGCCGTTGCCAGGTTGACGTCGCTTTCGCTGATGCCACCGACCGCAGCGTGCACGATCTGCACGCGCACTTCCGGCGTCGAGAGCTTGTTGAGCGATTGCGCCAGCGCTTCCTGCGAACCCTGCACGTCGGCCTTGATGATCAACGGCAGCGTCTTGACTTCGCCTTCGGTCATCTGTTCGAGCAGGTTCTCGAGCTTCGCGGCCTGTTGCTTGGCCAGCTTCACGTCGCGGAACTTGCCTTGACGGAACAGCGCGATTTCACGCGCCTTGCGCTCGTCCTGCACCACCAGCACTTCTTCACCGGCGCCCGGGACTTCCGACAGGCCCTGAATTTCCACAGGGATCGACGGACCCGCTTCCTTCGCGCTCTTGCCGGTTTCATCCAGCATGGCACGCACTCGGCCGTAAGCCTGACCGGCCAGCACCATGTCGCCACGATTGAGCGTACCCGACTGCACCAGAATCGTTGCCACCGGACCCTTACCCTTGTCCAACTTGGCTTCGATCACGATACCCTTGGCCGGGGCGTCGACCGGTGCCTTCAGCTCCAGCACTTCGGCTTGCAGCAGCACGTTCTCGAGCAGATCGTCGATACCCGTACCTGTCTTGGCCGACACCGGCACGAACGGCGAATCGCCACCGTACTCTTCCGGCACCACACCCTCGGCCACGAGTTCCTGCTTCACGCGGTCCGGGTTGGCTTCCGGCTTGTCGATCTTGTTGATCGCCACCACGATCGGCACGCCGGCCGACTTCGCGTGAGCGATCGCTTCCTTCGTCTGCGGCATCACACCGTCGTCTGCCGCCACCACCAGAATCACGATGTCGGTCGCCTGCGCACCGCGAGCCCGCATGGCCGTAAAGGCCTCGTGACCCGGCGTATCGAGGAACGTCACCGTACCGCGCGGCGTTTCCACGTGATATGCGCCAATGTGCTGCGTAATGCCACCGGCTTCGCCCGACGCCACCTTGGCGCGACGGATGTAGTCCAGCAGCGAGGTCTTGCCGTGGTCGACGTGACCCATCACGGTGACCACCGGAGGACGCGGCAGCGATTCGACTTCCTTCGCTTCGTTGCCCAGGTCCAGCAGCGTTTCCGGATCGTCCAGCTTTGCAGCGATCGCGCGGTGGCCAAGTTCCTCCACCACGATCATTGCCGTTTCCTGATCCAGCACCTGATTGATGGTCACCATCTGGCCCATCTTCATCATCAACTTGATGACTTCTGCGGCCTTGACCGACATCTTGTGTGCGAGATCGGCAACGCTGATGGTTTCCGGCACGTGCACATCACGCACCACCGGCTCGGTCGGTGCCTGGAATGCCTGACCATCCTGCGAGTGACGGTCGCCACGACGGCCACCACGACCACCGCCGCGCCAACCATCCGAACCACCGCTCGCGTCGCCGCGCGTCTTCATGCCGCCACGCTTGTTGCGGTTATCGGCATCCTTCTGCCACGCGCCGCCCTTCTTGTCCTTCTTGTCGGCTGCACCGGCCGTCGTCGATGCCGGCGCTGCGGCTGCCGGCTTCTTGTCTGCCGGCTTGGCGCTGGTGGCACCTTCCGGCTTGGCCGGCTTGTGCAGCGTGCCCTTCGCTTCAGCCTTGGGCGCGGCGGCGGCAGCGGGTGCCGGCTCCGGTGCCTTCAGCACGCGACGCGGTGCATTCATCATTTCGCGAATCGCACGCGCTTCGGCTTCCGCCGCAGCACGACGCTTGCGAATGGCTTCTTCTTCGGCACGCGCCTTGTCGGCAGCCGCGCTCGCCTTTTCGGCAGCCGCACGCGCGTCTTCGCTGGCCTTGCGGGCCTGCTCGCGCTCGGCGTCGGCCTTGGCCGCTGCCGCCTTTTCAGCCTGCTCGGCCTTTTCAGCCTTCTCTGCGTCGGCCCTGGAAGCCGCTTCGGCGTCAACGCTCGACACGGCCTCGGCCTGAACGTCAGCCTTGGCTTCGGCCTTCGCCTTCTGCTCTTCGGCCGCCTTGGCCGCTGCGGCAACGCGCTCCGCTTCCTCACGGGCGCGGCGCTCGGCCGCTTCCTTTTCTTCGCGCTCGCGGCGTTCGGCTTCTTCGCGTTCCAGTTGTTCCTGGCGACGCTTGAGCTCGGCCGCTTCCGCCGCCAGACGCTCCGCTTCGCGGCGTGCGTCTTCCTCACGCTGACGAAGGGCTTCGTCTTCGGCGGCGGCAGTTGCCGCGTTGTCCGCGCCTTCCGCCACGTCGTCACGCTTGACGAAGGTGCGCTTCTTGCGCACTTCGACTTGAATCGTGCGCGCCTTGCCGGTCGCGTCGGCTTGCTTGATTTCCGAGGTCTGGCGACGCGTCAGAGTGATCTTCTTTTTGTCGCCGTCACCAGCGCCGTGGGACCGGCGCAGGTGCTCCAACAGACGGGCCTTGTCGGCTTCCGTCAGCGAATCGTCGGCGCTGAGTTTGTCTACACCGGCGGCTTTGAGTTGCTCCAGCAACACGCCGGCCGGCATTTTCAGTTCTGCAGCAAATTGGGCTACGTTGATGCTCGCCATTCAAACCTCTTCAAGCAAGGCCAGGCGCCTTGCGGTTAACTTCAAAGTTCACTGTTCCATATGCATGCCGGGGCAGGTCATCATTGGAACCAGTGCTCTCGCGCTTTCATGATCAGTGCCTTCGCAGCTTCTTCGTCGACGCCGGTCATCTCGGTCAGTTCGTCGACAGCCAGCTCGGCCAGATCATCGCGCGTCTGAATTTCATGCTCGGCCAACTTGGCCAGCAACTCGGGCGTCATGCCATCGAGACTCTTGAGATCGAGGGCAACACCTTCGACCTTTTCCTCGGTGGCAATCGCCTGCGTCAGCAGTGCGTCGCGTGAACGATTGCGCAGCTCATGCACCGTATCCTCGTCGAATGCTTCAATCTCGAGCATTTCGTTCAGGGGCACGTAGGCGATCTCTTCCAGGCTCGAGAAGCCTTCCTCGATCAGGATGTCCGCCACTTCTTCATCCACATCCAGACGCTGCATGAACAACGTACGCAGCGTGCCGCGTTCTTCGTTCTGCTTCTCGGCCGATTCATCCGGCGTCATGATGTTGATTTGCCAGCCGGTCAGCTCCGACGCGAGGCGCACGTTCTGACCACTGCGACCAATCGCCACGGCCAGTTCGTTCTCGTCGACGACGACATCCATGCTGTGCTTTTCTTCGTCCACGACGATCGACTGCACCGCCGCCGGCGCAAGCGCGCCGATCACGAACTGTGCGGGGTCTTCCGACCACAGCACGATATCGACGTTCTCACCGCCCAGTTCATTGCGCACCGCCTGCACACGCGTGCCGCGAATGCCCACGCAAGTGCCGATCGGATCGATACGCTTGTCGTATGCCACGACAGCGATCTTGGCGCGCACGCCCGGATCGCGGGCAGCCGACTTGATCTCCAGCAGTCCCTGCTCGATTTCCGGCACTTCCATGCCGAACAGCTCGATCAGGAATTCAGGCGCCGTGCGCGAGAGTTCGATTTGCGGACCACGTGCCGTACGGTCGACCTTCACGATGTAAGCGCGAACGCGGTCACCGATACGGAGGTTTTCTTTCGGAATCAGTTGATCGCGACGCAGCAACGCTTCGACACGGCCCGACTCGACGATCAGGTTGCCCTTGTCGAGACGCTTGACCGTACCGGTCATGATCTTTTCGCCACGCTCGAGGAAGTCCGACAGAATCTGCTCGCGCTCGGCATCGCGAATGCGTTGCAGAATGACCTGCTTGGCCGCTTGCGCACCGATACGACCGAATTCCAGCGATTCCACCGGCTCTTCGATGAATTCGTCGACTTCGATCGACGGGTTTTCTTCTTTGGCTTCGAACAACAGAATCTGCTTGTCCGGCTCCTGCAGACCCGCTTCGTCCGGCACTACCAGCCAGCGACGGAAGCTCTCGTGCTCGCCCGACTCACGGTCGATGTGCACGCGAATGTCGACGTCTTCGGTGTAGCGCTTCTTGGTGGCCGAAGCCAATGCTGCTTCCAGCGCGCCGAACACGACATCCTTGTCGACGTTCTTTTCGCGCGCGAGCGCATCGACCAACAGCAATACTTCGCGACTCATCGTTTGCGACTCCTAAAATCAATCTGCGGCACTAGGCGCGCACGGTCAATATCCGCGAGGGTGAAATCGAGCAGCGCCGGGCCGCCCTTGCCTTCGAACTCCAGGCTCAAATTTTCGCCTTGCGGTGCCTGCAGGATGCCGCGAAACTGCTTGCGGCCTTCAAGCGGCACACGCAACGTAAGACTCACTTCCGCACCGGCAAAACGCTCGAAGTCACGCAGCTTGCGCAGCGGACGATCCAGCCCCGGCGACGATATTTCGAGTCGGTCGTAATTGACGTTCTCGACCATCAGGACATGCGAGAGCTGACGGCTCACCGTCTCGCAGTCATCGATCGTGATGCCTTCCGGCTTGTCGATGTAGACACGCAGCAAACCGCCGCCGGCGCGTTCAAGATCGACCAGCTCGTAACCCAGGCCTTCGACCGTGGTCTCGATCAGTTCTGGCAATTGCAACTTTGCTCACCCTAGAAAAACTCGCGCGCATTAGCAGCGCCCGACATGTCTGCGCGCCCCGCATGGAGCGTCGCACGATACCTGCCTCGACCGTCCGGGCCGGCGTACCTGAGTCGGCACACCCACTCCCCGACGCGGCGGCATCGGCCGCGCGTAAAACGCTCGCGGCAAAAAAAAATGGGCGAAACGCCCATTTCTTACAGCCTCATTGCGCATGAGGTGCGCGCCGCAACAGATCGCGTGGCACGCAAACCAGCTTATTCATTGATTTTATATGGTTTTGGGCCGATTTGCAACGCTTGGCGCCCCCAAAGCCCGTCTGACAGGCATCAATGCAACGTTGCTGCACCGCAAAAATGGGGAGGCGACATCGCTCGCCAGCCCCCATTCGTCTCAGCCGCCCATTTCGGGGCACTCAACCACCTTCAGCGCGAACGGTTACCGCCGCGATTGCCACGGTTGCCGTAATTACCGCCACCGCCGCCGCCACTGCTATTGCCACCGCCACCGCCACCGGTCCGATTGCCGCCACGGCTACGATTGCCGTTGGCGTTACCGTTACCATTGCCACCGCGCGACTGGCCGCCGAAGCCGCCACCGCCCGCGGCGTTACCGCCGCCAAAGCGTCGACCCTCGCCACGCGGCGAAGGCGTCTGCCCCGGATAACCGCCGCTCGGACCGACAAATGTCGTCAGCGGATTGGCACGGGGACGGCGCGATTGTCCCGGCTCACGACTGAACACGCCCAAGGCGGTCTGCATCGGATCCGGTTGGCGACGCGGCTCTTTCGGTGCGCCAGCCTTGCCGCCACGCGCCCCCTTGACCTTCTCGTCCGAGTTGGCACCCGGCATCTTCATGCCGACGGCCGCGAACAACGAACGGACCTGCGCGTCGTCGAGCTCTTCGTAACGACCGCGCTTGAGGCCGCGCGGAAGCGTCAGCGGGCCGTAACGCGTGCGGATCAGACGACTCACCATCAGGCCAGCCGCATCGAACATACGACGCACTTCGCGGTTACGGCCTTCGGCCAGCGCCACGTGATACCAGTGATTCGAGCCCTCGCCGCCGCCATCTTTCAGGCGCAGGAAGTTGGCTTCGCCATCGTCCAGCTTGATGCCATGCAGCAGTTGCTGGCGCGAGGCTTCGCTCAGTTGCCCCACGGTACGCACGGCGTATTCACGCTCGATTTCGTAACGCGGATGCATGAATCGGTTCGCCAGATCGCCGGAGGTCGTGAGAATCAGCAGACCTTCCGTGTTGAAGTCCAGACGCCCGACGGCGAGCCACTTGGCGGTCTTCATCGGCGGCAGACGGTCAAACACCGATGCACGGCCTTCCGGATCGGCGTGACTGACGATTTCGCCCGACGGCTTGTGATACAGCAGCACGCGAGGCGGCTTGCTCGTGATACGACGCTTGACGAGCTTGCCGTTGATACGGACCTGATCGGTCGGCAGAATGCGCTGGCCAATGTGGGCCGGCTCTGCATTGACGGACACACGCCCGGCAAGAATCAGCTCTTCCATCTCGCGACGCGAACCCATGCCAGCCTCGGCCAGCACCTTATGTAGCTTCGGTGCCTCGTCGTCCGGGGAGAGCACGCGGCGATCTGCCGGACGGCGACCACGCTTGGCTGCGGCCTTGGCATCGCCATCGGACTCTTCACTGTCGAAGCCCCCCGACGTCACGAACGAAAACAGATCGTCGTCGCCCTTGCCGGCGGCATTGCCTCGGGAACCACCCGCACCGGGTGCGCCAGGCGCGCCCTTACGGCCACGCCCCTTGGTCCCCTGCGGCGCCCTGCCGCCCGGTGCAGCGCCGTTGGCACCACCGCCGGCCTGTGCCGGCTGCGATGCCTGCGAGGTGCCCTCACGCTTGCCGCCACGCGGTTTGCGTGCACCATTGCGCGCGCGCCCCTGAGCGGCCGACGGCGCACCGTCAGCCCCCGATGCTGCGCCGCGCGGCGCATCGTCGGACGGGGCGCCATGCGCAGCGTCCGGCGTCGCGGACTCACCGGCCACGCCATCCTCGCCTTCGCGTTTGGCTTGCTGCGCCGCACGACGGCGGGCAATCAGACTGCGCGGACCACGGCGCAAACCGCGGCGCGAGGCCTTGTCATCGCCGCCCTCGCCTTCCGGCGCGCGTGCTTCGGCACCGGCATCGCGTGCGTGCAGGTCCTGGGATTCTTCGTTTTGTTTCAACACAACCTCATTGGAAAACGGGATCGTCGTGGGCAGGCATAAGTGGCTGTCCTGATCCGTGTTCGCACCATGAATGCGCGGCAAAGGTTTGCCGCGACTTCGTTCTTATCGCTTACGGTCCCGCGGGTGTTCCCGGCGCCAGGCGCCGGTGCCTTCAGGTACCGGTGACGAGATTCTTGTCGTCCCCGTCGTTCTCGTCGTCATCCATCGCACCGGGCATGGGCTGCCCGGCAGCGGCTTCGTTCGCTGCCGAGTCGACAGCGTGCGGGGAAACCTCTTGCGTGACCGACGCAGCGGGATCTGCCGCCTGCGTCGCTACGTCCTGCGTATCTTGCGGCGGATCGTCGCCGCCCCATGCCACAGACTCTGATTCTTCGGAATATTCCTCTTCCGACATGGCCGCTTCCGACAGACGGGAAACCTCGTCTTCCGGCAGTTCGGCTTCGAGTGCCGCTTTCGCGTCATCGGGTGCTTCGCTGTCGACGGCCTCACCATGCGGCGCACCGCCCTGCTCACTGACGTGTGCGATGTCCGCGAGTTCCGCGACGTCGGACGCAATTTCGCTCGACGTTTGCGCCACCGAGTCGTGCGGCACCTCTGCCGCGCCCTCGCCTTCTGCAATCACCGCGTCGAGCAATGCGTCTTCCGTCAGCGCCGCTTCGGACGACGCCAGCGCGCGCTGATCTTCCGGCAACCCTTGCGCCAACGGCAAATCGTCCGCACGCGCCTGCGCCAGACGTGCCAGCGCGTCGGCATCGGCCACCGGCGCGTCGTCGGACGTCGCGTCGTCACCGGCCTCGCCTTCGGCACGCTCGCCGAATTCGATGTTCTGTTGCGCGAGCAGGTCGATCTGCGCCTGCGCCGCCGGATCTTCCAGCGGAGGCAGTGCGTCGAGCGCTCGCAATCCGAGATCGTCGAGGAAATCCTTGGTCGTGGCGTACAGACCAGGGCGTCCCGGCACGTCGCGATGACCAATCACCTCAATCCAGCCACGATCTTCGAGTTGCTTGATGATCTGCGTGTTGACCGTCACGCCGCGAATCTCTTCGATGTCGCCTCGTGTGACAGGTTGACGGTATGCAATGATCGCCAGCGTCTCCATCACGGCCCGCGAATACTTCGGCGGCTTCTCCGGATTGAGGCGATCAAGGTATTCACGCATGCGCGGACGGCTCTGGAAACGCCAGCCGGTGGCCAACGCCACCAATTCCACACCTCGGCCATCCCATTGCACGCGGATTTCCTCGAGCAGCGCGCGCACCGTGTCACCGGACACGGCGTCATTGAAGAGCTTGCGCAGATCGCCGACCTTGAGCGGCTCCTGCGCGCAAATCAACGCGGTCTCGAGGACGAGTTTCGCCTCTTGGGTATTCATGTGCGACTAAGCAAACCGGGGGCTTGGCGACCCGGTATCAGGAATAAATGGATGCTTGGAGCAAGAGAAACGGTCATCGAACCAAAAACAACCGCTTCACATAAGCGCGCGCCCGTTTGTGTTCGGTCGTAGTGACGGCGGCGCAACCTGGATGCTTCGAACGACCTGCCGGGAAACGCCCAAGCCGATGGTACGGCAAGACGGACGTCCGGTATGTGCGCAATTATTACTGAAACACCGACGCCCGTAAAGCGCCGTCTCAACCCTGACGTCACTGCAGGGAAAACGATAGGTCGACGCCCCATGATAAACTCCCCTAATAACTTCAGGGGCTTCCATGACCATCGAGATCGGTCGCATTCCCATCGCTCAGCCCCGTTGTTCCACGTGTTCGCTGGGGCAGTTCTGTCTGCCCGTCGGCATTCCGGAACCGGATCTGGAACGACTGGACGCACTCGTGAGCGAGCGTCGTCGCCTCAAGAAGGGCGAGGTGCTTTATCACGCCAACGATGATCTGAACGCCGTCTACGGCATCCGCTTCGGCTCGCTGAAAAGCTGTGTCACCGCGCCGGACGGCCGCGAGCAGGTTGTCGGCTTCCACCTTCAGGGCGAGTTGATCGGCCTGGACGCCGTGGCCGACAACCATCACCCGAGCACCGCCATCGCGCTCGAAGACAGCGAGTTGTGCATCGCCCGCTTCGGCGAACTGGAGACGCTTTCGCGTCAGGTCCCGTCGCTGCAACGCCAGCTTCACCGCCTGATGAGCCAGGAAATCCGCAACGAGCATCAGCAACTGCTCGCACTCGGTACGATGCGTGCCGAGGAGCGTCTGGCGGTTTTCCTGATCAACCTTTCCGAGCGACTGGCCGCACGCGGTTACGCTGCCAACGAGTTCGTGCTTCGCATGAGCCGCGAAGAAATCGGCAGTTTCCTCGGCCTCAAGCTCGAAACCGTCAGCCGGCTGTTCTCGCGCTTCGCCCAGAGCGGCATGATCGAAATCCGTCAACGTCACGTCAAGATCGTCGACGCCGCCGCCCTGCGCGAACTGGCGGGCGCCCCCTGCTGAGCCCGTTACCGGTCACCGGGGGCGCCTGAGCGCCTCCGTGCGAGCGCAACGCCCCATGCCCACCTTTGCGCGCGCCGTTCGCTGGCTTGCGCTTCCCCGCCTTACCCATAAACTACCGGCGCCACGTCGGGATCGCCTTGCGCCAGATCAAGAGTCACACACCCTCGCGTCCATCGGTGGCGCCGTGACGCCCGGCTGACACCCTGCCCCACGTTCGACAAGCCCGGGCAAACCCTCCATAATCGGCGCGTTCGCCGCGCAGCACACCCGCTGTGCAGTGCATCCACCCGACGGAGGCTGCCGTTATGCCCGCTGCCATTTTCCTGAGTCCGGAAGACGCCGAGCACGCGTACTACGAAGCGCTGCGCGCCGGCGACACCGATACGCTGATGGATGTCTGGTCGGAAGACGAGGAGATCGTCTGCATTCACCCCTCGGGGCCGAGGCATGTCGGCCCGGCGGCCGTTCGCACCAGTTGGCGCCAGATCCTGGCGAACGGCGGCCTGCAATTGTCGGTCAGCCATCTTCAGGTCGCACACAACCCGCTATGCGCCGTTCATAACGTGCTGGAGCAGATTCGGGTCGAAGCGCACCCCGAGGCGCGTTACGCTTTCGTGCTCGCCACCAATGTCTACCTGAAGGAAGCGGATGGCTGGCGGCTGGTGCTGCATCACGCCAGCCCGGCCATCGGGCACGAAGAACCCACCACCCAACAGCCCCGCAGCCATCGCCTGCACTGACGCAACATCGGGTCACGTCTGCGCGGTGGGACGCAACGGCACATCGCTCGCGTCGGGGGCCTCAGCCTCGTCCCAATAGGGCGTCGGCCCGAAGCGCGCTTGCAGGAATTCGATCAGCGCGTGCGTCTTCGGCGGCACGAACACCCGGCTCGGGTAGACGGCCCAGATCGCCACCTCCTCCGCCAGCGGATACGCCGGCAGCACCGGCACCAACTCCCCGCGCCGCAGATGTGTGCCGATGTCCCATGTCGACTTGAGCGCAATGCCCAGCCCGGCCAGCACGGCGTCGCGCAGCACCTCGCCGTTATCCGACGCAAGACGCCCGCCCACGCGCACGTTCAGCGTGCCGCCCGGCGTCACGAACCGCCAATCGCGCTGTTCACCGAGAATCAGACAGTCGTGCTGGGCGAGGTCGCCGGGATGTTTCGGGGCCCCACGCGCCGCAAGATAGGCCGGCGACGCACACAACGTGCGCCGATTCGTCGCGAGCTTGCGGGCCACGAGTGTCGAATCGCGCAACGCCCCCACGCGAATCGCCAGATCCACGCCTTCCTCGATCAAGTCGACCACGCGATCCGTCAGCCGGAAGTCGAGCGAAATGCCCGGGTAACGTTCAAGGAACGCAGGCAACGCGGGCGAGACATGCTGACGTCCGAACGACGATGAACACGACACGCGCAGACGCCCCTGTGGCGCCGCCTGCCCCTGTCCGACGCTCGCCAGCGCCTGCGCCTCGGCGGCGAGCAACACCTGTGCCTGAACCAGAAAGACTTCCCCCTCCTGCGTCAAGGCAACGCGCCGGGTCGTCCGGTGCAACAACCGGGTGCCCAGCGCCGCTTCCAATTGCACCAGTCGCGTACTCGCGGTGGCCGGCGACAGTCCGCGCTCGCGCCCTGCCGCCGAGACATTTTCGAGCGCCGCCACCCGCACGAACAACGCCACCGTATCGAGGTCCAATGCCATTTGATGGATTTTCCAAAAAATCTTTTCCGCATTATGCGAATTATCAAAGCAATCGACTAGCCGTAATCTCTCGCTATCGCACTGGGTGCGCCGTCGAATCCCCCCCAGACGCCGCACCGCAACTCAAGGAGAACGCAGATGAAAGCCATCGGATTGACCCGTTACCTGCCCATCGACGACCCGAAGTCGCTCGAAGACATCACGCTGCCAACGCCAACCCCGTCCGGGCGCGACGTGCTGGTCAAGGTCGAAGCCATTTCCGTGAACCCCGTCGACACCAAGGTCCGCGCGCCGAAAGACAAGGTCGAAGCCACACCGCGGGTGCTTGGCTGGGATGCGGCAGGCACCGTCGCTGCCGTCGGCCCGGACGTCACGTTGTTCAAGGTCGGTGATCCGGTCTACTACGCGGGCAGCATCACGCGTGCAGGCGCGAACAGCGAGTTCCACTTGGTGGACGAGCGCATCGTCGGCCACATGCCCGCGTCGCTCGACTTCGCAAACGCCGCCGCCCTGCCACTCACGACGATCACCGCGTGGGAAGCCCTTTTCGACCGTCTCGGCATCGCCCCCGACGGCAGCGACGAAGGCAAGTCGATCCTGGTGATCGGCGGCGCGGGTGGCGTGGGGTCTATCGCCATTCAGCTCGCGCGTCGTCTGGCACGGCTGACCATCGTGGCAACCGCATCGCGTCCGGAATCGGCCGACTGGTGCCGTCAGCTCGGCGCGCAGCACGTCATCGACCACTATCAGGACATCCCCGCGCAATTGAAGGCAGCCGGCGTGCCGCAGGTCGATTTCGTGTTGTGTCTCAACGACACCGACGCCCACTTCCCGGCCATGGCCGAAGCGGTTGCCCCCCAGGGCAAGATCTGCTCGATTGTGGAGAACGCAGGGGTGCTCGACATCGGCCTGCTCAAGAGCAAGAGCGCCACCTTCGTCTGGGAGTTCATGTTCACGCGCGCGATGTACGAGACGCCGGACATGATTGCCCAGCACAAGCTGCTCACCGAAGTGGCACGACTCGTCGACGCGGGCACGCTGCGCACGACGGTCGGCGAAGTCATCGGGCCCATCAACGCGGCGAACCTGCGCCGCGCTCACGCACAGCTCGAAGGCGGACGCACCATCGGCAAGCTCGTGCTCGCAGGGTTCTGACCGACGCGCAACGCACTCGCCTCGCCCGCCGCCACAATCAAAACGGCGCTTGCCCCATGACAGGGCAAGCGCCGTTTTTTTGTGCGGGAGAGCGCCCGTGCGAGCCTACTTCACTGGGAGCTCCCTCCGTCCGACTTCGCCGCCGCGTCGGCCGGATGAATGATCTCGCCCCCGAGCGTGTTCACCCCGGCGATCAGACGCTCAAACGCGGCGCCGACCAGCGACGGGTCGCCCTTCACCCCCAGATCGATGTGACGGCGCGCGTAGACTTCGCCGCGCTGCGGGTCCCCCACACTTGGCAGGCTGAACACCTTCACGCCGTTGTACTCGGCCTCGATGGCTTCCATGAGCGGGGTCAGCGTCGATTCGGCCAGCCCGAAGACCAACACCGACCGCTCGGCGTGCTTCGTCAGGTGATGCAGCGCCGCGTAGTGCGTGTCGAGCACCCACGCCATCATCGGCCACGCCATGACCGGGAAACCGGGCATGAAGTGATGCTGCTCGATCGAGAAGCCCGGGATCTTGTTGTACGGGTTCGGCAACACGCGCGCGCCGACCGGAAACTCGCCCATCTTGAGACGATGCCGATTGTCGGGCTGGCTCATGTCGGCACGGCCGTCGGGGCTCGTGTCCGCAATGCGTTCCATGATGAGCGCCTCGGCTTCCGGTGTGAGTGCGAGCGGGACACCCAGCGCCGCCGCCGCGCACTGACGCGTGTGATCGTCGGGGGTGGCGCCAATGCCGCCGGTCACGAAAACGATGTCGTCGCTGGCGAACGTGCGGCGCAGCGTTACCGTGATGCGCGCCGGATCGTCGCCCACGTACTCGGCCCAGTCCAGTTGCATGCCGCGCTCGGTCAGCAACTCGATAATCTTGGGCAGATGCTTATCCTGACGACGTCCCGAGAGGATCTCGTCGCCAATGATGATGATGCCTACCGCCATGATGCGTCCTTTGTTTTATCGTCAGAGCCTGGGGGGAAACGCGCGGCACCGCCCGGCGGCCACGCGCAGTGAAGCGATTGTGCCACTTTCACGGCGAACCGTTTGACGGTCCCGGCCCTGGCAGCGCGGGCGGCGCCGGTGGCAGATCTTCGCTCTCGGACGAGAACGTCCCCACGTTCGGCAGCACCGTCGCACCGAGCGTCGGCTCGTGGCGGTTGGCCTCTTCCGTGCGCAGACGCGACAACGCCCGCAGACAGTAATGTGCGAACCACAGCGCCGAGAACACGAAGATCACGACGTAGAGCCAGATCGCCAGCAGCGCGATCACCGGGAACAGCACGATCATGATGACGGAGGAAACCCACAGCAGCGTCGGCAACGAGCCGAGCAGCCCCGTTGCCACTCCGATCACGAGCAACGGCAAGCGACGCTCTCGTATGATCCGGCGCCGCTCCTCGGGACTGGCGTGAAATGCGAGCGCGTCATAGGTCATCACGCGGTACGTCAGCCAGCCCCACAGCAGCGGCGGCACGATGGCGAAGAACGGCGGCACGAGCCACAGCGGCAGCGTCACGAGTGCCGCAACGAGAAAGACCACAGTGGCCCCGAGCGATTGCCCGAGACTGCCCCAGAACGAACCGCCCTGCCGCGCTTCCAGATGAATGAAGTGGCGGCGCGAGAGGTGACGCAATACCGCCGGCATCGACCATCCCGCAATCAGCAGCAGGGCCGTGACGACGATCAACGGCACGAGCAGCGCGACCAGAATGAACGGCGCGAGCGCCATGCGCACGCTGTCCACACCGAAGTAACCGAAGAAGCGATAGATCCACTGGGTGAACTGCCACTGCTCGAGCCAGAGGCGCAGGAAGTCGGTAAACGGCTCCCACCCAAACCAGATCACAGCGCCCCAGATGAGGCCGGAGACGACGAAGGGCATTGCGGTGAGCCACAACATGCGCGGATGCAACAGGCTCACGAGCGCGCGGCCAAGCGCGCGAAGAATATCGTTCATGCAGATTCGGTACGGTCGGTGCCGTCGGTACGAGAAGCGGCGTCAGAAACGCCGGGGTGGCGCGGCAACACGCTCGCCCACAGACGCCGCAGGCCGAGCCATTGCTGGGCCCAGAAGCCCTCGCCATAGTCGGCCAGACGGCCTGCCGGTGGCGGGAGTTGGTCGCGAATGCCGGTGGCGACACCCGCATGCGAAAAGTCGGCGGTGCGCAAAAGCATGTCCCACCAGGGAAACAGCACACCGAAGTTACAGCCACCGTGGCGGCCCTCATGGCCGACCCCGATGGCGTGATGGCGCCGGTGAAACGCCGGGCTCACGAGCAGTCGTTCGCCAAGCCATCCGAAGCGCAATCGCGTATTGGCATGCTGAAGGCTTTGCAGCCATTCCGAGACCGCGATCAGCAGCACGAATTGCACCGGGCTCACGCCAATCAGAATCGCGATGATGGCAAAGAACGCCGACTTGATGAGATCGTCGAGCAAATGGTTTCGGTTATCCGTCCAGAGCGACATTTGCCGCTGACTGTGATGCACGGCGTGCAGCGCCCACCACCAACGGAACATGTGCCCCCAACGGTGATACCAGTACCCCGCGAAATCCAGCACCAGCAGATAGATCAGGAAGCTCACGAGTGCGTTGCCGGTCACCGGGGGCCACAGATCCTCGACGTTCAGATTCACGAAACCCGCCAGCCGCAGCCACGACTGGAGATTGTCGAAGACCGGGCGAAACGCGAAGAAGAACACCAGATTGAAGAGCCCGAGCCGGTGCACGAGCGTGTAGATCACGTCCACCCGCACGGCGCGCCGCTCGCGCCATCGTTCGGCAGGCGCCAACGCCTCGAGCGGACGCAGCAGCACCAGCATGAGCACGATCTGGAGCACGCCGATCAGGAAAAACTGGACGCCATCGAAGGCGTCGTCGGCAAACGACATCAGTCCGGTGGCAAACAGCACCGGCTGCACGATGCGGGTGTAGATCTCGGTCTGCACCGCCGAGAAGGCGGTGGAGAAACCGTCGACCAGCGAATCGAACATGTAACGGGGCCGGGCGTCCGGAGGACGCCCGATCAATAGGGCCTTGACGGCAATGCTTCGATGTTACAGCACCGGCGCGCGGTCGTAGAAATAGATCCCGTGCGGCGAGCGCCCGACCGGAATGGTATTGATCAGCTTGCGCTGCGCCAGATCGATAATGCCCACTTTACGTGCCCACCGGAACGTCACCCACAGGGTCTTCCGGTCGGCCGAAAGCTCCATGTCGTCCGGCCCCGGCAGCAATCCGGTGATGTTGCCCACATTCGTGAGGGCATCCTGATCGATGATGCTGATGGTGCTCGACACGCGGTTCGAAATCAGCACATGCTTGCCGTCGGCGAGCGAGCGGAAGTTGTGCGCCCCCTTACCGGTCGGAATCGTCTTGACGACCTTCTGATTGCGCCAGTCGACCACGGCGGCGTAGTCGGCCCCCGTCATGCCCACGAGCAGATACTTGTCGCCCGGCGTGAGCCACACCCCGGCGGGGCTATCGCCCACCTTGAGCTTCCAAAGCACCTTCTGCGTCGCGAGGTCGATAGCGGCGATCTCGTTCGATTCCTGCAACGAGATAAACACCAGCTTGCTATCCTGCGTGAACACCAGATGGCTCGGCATCTTCTTGAGCGGGATGCGCTGCGCCACGCTCAGGTTCTTGCCGTCGAAGCGGTACACATCCACCCGGTCCAGACGCAACGCGTTGGCCACGAACCACTTCTTGTCGGGGGAGAAGCCGATCTGATACGGATCTTCGATGTTCTCGATCTTGCGCTGGATCTGTCCGGTCTTCGGGTCGAGGAAGACAAGGTTGTTGCCCACCGAATTCGCCACGATGAGCGACTGATTGTCGGGCGTCGCCATCAGGTGGTGCGGCTCCTTGCCGACCGGGAACGTCTGGATGACCTTCTGCGTCGCCTTATCGATCAGGCTGACGCTGGCATCGGCCGAATTGAGCACGACCACGACATTCTCGGGTACCGGCGCGGCCGCTCTGGCCAGCCCGGCGAGCGCCGCCAGACCCAAGGAAGCCGCCAGACTGGCAGCGATCAGAAGTTTGCGCATTACAGAGTCTCTCGGGAGAAAAATGGGCAGAAAGGGTGACTGGGTGGCTAAAACCGTCGTGAAGCATGCGCAGACGCTGCTTCGAAAAAGTCTCGCTATTGTAGGCTGGGAACGCCCCGTCAGCGCGCCTCCGGCACACCTTTTTTGATCTGGCGAAACACTATTCCGGCACTTCCTGATGTAGCGCAAACCGGCGACCGGACGGCCAGCAAAAATGGCGTCCGGAGGAAGTTCCGGACGCCATTTCCGAAGGACGCTTCGAGCGCAGAGCGAGACGCTTGTCTCGCCCCCCCCGTCAGCGCTGCAACGCTTCCCAGACCTTGTGCAACCGCTTGACCGACACTGGCATGGGCGTGCGCAATTCCTGGGCAAACAGCGAGACACGCAGTTCCTCGAGCAACCACCGGAACTCTTCGAGTCGCGCGTCGCCGTGATCGCGGCGTTGCGACGTCGCCCGCTGCCAGTTTTGCAGCAGCGGCCCAAGTTCGCTCATGGCACGCGCGTCACGCGCGGGGTCGGCCTTGAGCTTGTCGATGCGTCCCGTCATCGCCTTCAGATAACGCGGGAAGTGTGCCAACTGCGCGTATGGCGTATCGATCAGGAAGCGCTTGCCGACCAGTCGCTGCAATTGCGCCGTCAGATCGGCATACGCCTGCGCAAACGGCTTGGCTTGCGCCAGCTTCTTCTGCAACGCGGCGTACTCGGCGAGAATCTGCCCGGCCAGACGCGCGATCTCCTGCGCGAGCAAGGTAAGGCGCCCTCGCCCCTCGTCCTTACGCGCGACGAACGACGCGTTGTCGCTCGGCCACGGCAACTGAAGGCAAGCGCGCTCCAGCGCCAGATCGACAATCTGCTCGCGTAATTCCTCCTGCGTGCCCAGATTCATGTACTGCATCGCCATCTGTTGCAAGCCGGGGATGTTCTTTTCCAGATACTTCACCTGCTCACGCAACTGAATCGCGAAGAGCCGCCGCAGACCGGCGCGGTGCTGGCGTTGCGCCTCGTCCGGATCGTCGAACACCTCGAGATCGCAGTGATCGCCCCGGTCGACCAGCGCCGGGTAGCCGAACAGTGTCTGACCGCCACGACGGATTTCGAGCATTTCGGGCAGTTCGCCGAAACTCCACGTCGTCAGGTTGTCGTAACGGCCGGGCTCGACAGCAGCGGCCGCAGCGGTTTGCGTCGCCGGCTTGCCTGCGCCTTTGCCGTCCCCGCGCCCCGGCACCGACGTCGAAGCGGCCGGCACCGGCGCCCTCGCCTGCCCATCGGCCGCCGTGCCACCGGTCGGCGTCGCGCCGCTCTTCGCTGCGATCTGCTGGAATGTGCGCTGCGCCTGCTGGCCGAGTTCGGCGCGCAGTTGCGCAAGGTTGCGTCCCATCCCGAGCTGCCGCCCGTGCTCGTCGATCACCTTGAAGTTCATCGACAGGTGCGCCGGGAGCATTTCGAGCTTGAAGTCGCTCGACTTGAGCATCACACCGGTCAACTCTCGCGCATCGGCCATCAGGGCATCGAGCAGCGCGCCCTGCCCGAACGTCGCACGCTCCAGAAAGCCTGCCGCATATTCCGGGAGCGGCACGAAGTGACGCCGCAACTTCTGCGGCAGCGACTTCATCAACAGGTGCGCCTTCTCCTTGAGCATGCCCGGCACCAGCCATTCGCAGCGGCGCGCGTCGACTTGATTGAGCGCATAAAGCGGCACGGCAAGGGTCACGCCGTCGCGCGGCGATCCCGGTTCGAAGTGGTACGTGAGCGCCATTTCGATGCCGGCGATGGTCGTCTTTTTCGGGAACAGATCGGTGGTGACGCCGGCCGCCTCGTGACGCATCAAATCGTCGCGCACGAGATATAGCAACTTCGGCGTGCCCTTGGCCGTTTCGCGATACCAATGCTCGAAGCTCGTGCCGTCGTAGAGGTCTTCGGGCACGTTGGCGTCGTAAAACGCGTAGATCAGTTCGTCGTCGACGAGCACGTCCTGACGCCGCGACTTGTGCTCGAGTTGTTCGATGTCGGCGATCAACTTGCGGTTGTGCGCGAAGAACGGCAGCTTGGTCTCCCACTCGCCTTCCACGAGCGCGCTGCGCAGGAAGATTTCCCGGGCGCGACGCGGATCGCGCGGGCCGAAGTTCATGCGCCGGCGCGAGTAGATCGTCAGACCGTAGAGCGTGCCTCGTTCGTAGGCAGTGACTTGCGCCGCCTTTTTCTCCCAATGCGCGTCGGAGAGCGACGTCTTCACGAGGTGTTTGCCTACGCGCTCGATCCATTCGGGCTCGATGCGCGCGATGCACCGCGCATAAAGGCGGCTCGTCTCGACGAGTTCCCCAGCCATCACCCATCGCCCGGCCTTCTTCACGAGCGACGACCCCGGCCAGATATGGAACTTGATGCCGTGCGCGCCGAGGAAGTGCGGATCGTCATCGGCCTTGCAGCCGATGTTGCCCAACAGCCCCGCGAGGAGCGCCAGATGCAACTGCTCGTAGGTCGCCTCCGATTCGTTCAGACGCCAGCCCTGCTCTCTCACGACGGTGAGCAATTGACTGTGGACGTCGCGCCATTCGCGCAGGCGCAACTGCGACAGGAAGTTATCGCGGCACGCCTGTGCCAGCAGACGGTTCGATTTCTTGTGCGCAATCGCCTCTTCGAACCACTGCCAGATCTTGAGCCACGAGAGGAATTCGGACTTCTCGTCGGCAAACTTGCGATGCGCGTTATCGGCGGCGTCCTGTGCATCGATGGGCCGATCGCGCGGGTCCTGCACGGCGAGCGCGCTCGCGATGATGAGGACTTCGCGCAACGACTGGTGGTCGCGCGCGGCGAGGATCATGCGGCCCACGCGCGGATCGAGCGGCAGGCGCGCCAGTTCGCGCCCGAGGGGCGTGAGCTGGTTGGTGTCGTCGACGGCGCCGAGTTCGTTCAGAAGTTGATAGCCGTCGGCGATGGCGCGGCCCGGCGGCGGTTCGATGAACGGGAATTCCTCGACTTTCGCGAGTCGCAGCGACTGCATTCGCAGAATGACGGCGGCGAGCGACGAGCGCAGGATTTCCGGGTCGGTGAAACGCGCCCGCGACTGAAAGTCGGTTTCGTCATACAGACGGATACACACACCGTCGGCCACACGACCGCAGCGCCCCGCCCGTTGGTTGGCAGCCGCCTGCGAGATCGACTCGATCTGGAGTTGTTCGACTTTGTTGCGGTACGAATAGCGTTTGACGCGTGCGGTGCCCGCATCGACCACGTAGCGGATGCCGGGTACCGTGAGCGACGTTTCCGCCACGTTCGTCGCCAGCACGATGCGGCGCGCGTTGGACGGCTTGAACACGCGCTCCTGATCGGTTGCCGAGAGTCGGGCGAAGAGCGGCAGAATTTCGGTGTGCGGCGGGTGGTGTTTGCGCAGCGCCTCGGCCGCCTCGCGGATTTCGCGCTCGCCGGGCAGGAACACGAGCACGTCGCCCGAGCCTTCGCGGCAGAGTTCGTCGACGGCATCGACGATGCCGTCCATCAGATCGCGCTCGCGGTCCCGGGCACTGGCGCGGCTGCCCTCGCGCCCTTCGGCGTTGGCGATGCGCACGTCGTCCTGAATCGGCCGGTAGCGCACTTCCACGGGGTACAGACGGCCGCTCACCTCGATCACGGGCGCCGGGCGCAGATCGTCGCCCTCGCCGGTGCCGAAATGGCGGGCAAAGCGATCCGCGTCGATGGTGGCCGACGTGATGATGACCTTCAGGTCCGGGCGACGCGGCAGCAGTTGCTTGAGATAGCCGAGCAGGAAGTCGATGTTCAGACTGCGCTCGTGCGCCTCGTCGATGATGATGGTGTCGTAGGCGCGCAACAGCGGATCGGTCTGCGTCTCGGCGAGCAGAATCCCGTCTGTCATCAATTTGACAGACGCGCCGTTCGACAACGTGTCGTTGAACCGCACTTTGAAGCCGACGATCTCGCCCAGCGGCGTATTCAGTTCGTCGGCGATGCGGCGCGCCGTGGCAGACGCCGCGATCCGGCGCGGCTGGGTATGGCCGATGAGGCCGGTGCCGCCGGCACCGAGCCCGCGCCCGAGCGCCAGACATATCTTGGGAAGCTGGGTGGTTTTCCCCGACCCGGTCTCGCCGCTCACGATCACGACCTGGTGGCCGGCGATCGCGCGAGCGATCTCCTCGCGGCGGCCGGACACTGGCAACGCTTCGGGGAACTGGATCTCGGGAACGCGGTTGGCCGCAGCCTGCCGGGCGGCCAGGCGTTCGGCGTCGCGCGCATCGCGCTCGGCAGGCGTCAGGCGACGTCCGCCCGCAGGGCTCTGCCCACGCGCGGCACCCCCTGCGTCAGCGGGTTTGGAGGCGCCCTTGGCGGCCTTCCGGGTTGACGCCGTGGCCGTGGATTGGACACGCGTGTGCCCCGACGCCGTCACTTTCGGCTTCGGGGGCGGAGATTGTCGATTTCGTTCATCACTTGCCATGGGCGCGCATTATATAATCAGCGCATGTTTGCGCACGTACACCCATGCTGACCGAACCTGACCCCGCCCTACAAGACGAAGAGACCGCCCGCCAAGCCCAGTTCGTGGACTGGCTGCGATCGGTCGCCCCCTATATCCATGCGTTTCGCGACAAGACCTTCGTGGTCGCCTTCGGTGGCGAGCTTGTCGCCGCCGGCGGACTCGACTCGCTGATTCAGGACGTTGCGCTGCTGTGCGCCATGGGCATGCACATCGTGCTGGTGCACGGCTCACGCCCTCAGGTCGAGGAGCAGATGCGCCTGCGACATATCGAATCGCACTTTGCCCAGCAGTTGCGCATTACCGACGCGGCCGCACTCGAAGCGGTGAAGGAAGCGGCAGGTGAGCTGCGTCTGGACATCGAAGCCTCGATCAGCCAGGGGCTGCCGAACACGCCGATGGGCAATGCGCGCATCAGCGTGGTGTCGGGCAACTTCGTGACGGGCCGCCCGGTCGGCATCGTCGACGGCGTGGACTTCCAGCACACCGGCGTGGTGCGCAAGGTGGACGCCGAATCGATCCGCCTGTCGCTCGCCAACGGCAAGATCGTACTGCTCTCGCCACTGGGCTTTTCGCCCACGGGACAGTCGTTCAACCTGACGATGGAAGACGTGGCGTCGTCTGCCGCCATTGCGCTGCGGGCCGACAAGCTGATCTTCATCACCGAGACACCCGGCGTTCTGAACGAATACAACGAGTTACAGCACGAACTGACGCTCGAAGACGCCCAGCGCCTTCAGTCGCAAGGCACACTCGACCGCGACTCGGCCTTCTATCTGAAATACGCCACGCGCGCCTGCCGCGCCGGCGTCGGCCGCGCGCACATCGTGCCCTTCGCTCTCGATGGCAGCATGCTGCTCGAACTGTTCTCGCACGATGGCGTGGGCACCATGATCTCGTACGAGAACCTGGAAAGCCTGCGCGAAGCCACCATCGACGACGTCGGCGGTATTCTGCAACTCATCGAACCGCTCGAGTCCGATGGCACACTGGTACGCCGCGGCCGTCACCAACTGGAACGCGACATCGACCACTTCTCGGTGATCGAGCACGATGGACGCCTCTTCGGTTGCGCCGCTCTCTACCCGTATCCGTCGGAACGCATCGGCGAGATGGCCTGCCTGACAGTCGATCCGGAAGCCCAGGGCTCGGGGGACGGCGAACGCCTGCTCAAACACATCGAGCAACGCGCCCGCGCCCGCGGCCTGGAACGCCTGTTCGTGCTCACCACCCGCACCGAACACTGGTTCCTCAAACGCGGCTTCGTCAAGGCGGGTGTCGACGATCTTCCCGCCGACCGCCGACGCCTCTACAACTGGCAACGCCGCTCGCTGGTACTCATCAAGAAACTGTAACGACACATCGGCAGGCGGTGCGCATCTCCCAAGGTCTTCATTCCCTTGTCCCTTGTGTCTCGCGCCCCTGCCCCCATATCCGGTTTTCGGCCGCCGCGCTTCAACGCAACACGCCCCGTCATGCCCCCTCGGTAGACGAGCGCCAGCGCACAGCCCACCCTCACGCCACACTACGATTACGAAGGAGTTCACCCATGGCCCGCATGGTTCAATGCATCAAGCTCGGTAAAGAAGCCGAAGGTCTCGATTTCCCCCCCATGCCCGGTGAACTCGGCAAACGCCTCTGGGAAAGCGTCTCTAAGGAAGCATGGGCCGGCTGGCTCAAGCAACAAACCATGCTGATCAACGAGAATCGCCTCAATATGGCCGATCCCCGCGCCCGCCAATACCTCGTCAAGCAAACCGAGAAGTACTTCTTTGGCGATGGCGCCGACGTCGCTCAAGGGTATGTGCCGCCGCCTTCGGAATAAGTTCTTTTTTTATTTTTAAAGGCTTGGCTCGCGGAACACCTCCCCCCAGACGGATCGGGGCCCCTTTCCGCCTCTCAGACATAAACCCAACTCGCTGCAGAAAGGGGCCCCGATCCGTCCCCGCATACGCCTTCGGCAAGTCACGGATACGAACGCAAAAAAGGCCACACGCATCGCTTTCGTGTGGCCTTTTTCTTTTTTCGACGTCTCTCCCCCTTTGGGGCTTCAGGTTGTCTTGATTTGTGTGGCCTCTGTCGCACTTTCCGTCGAACGGGCCCCGCAGTGATGGCAAAAATGCGCAAACGCATTCTTGCGTGTCTTACATGTGCCGCATCGGTCGAACAAGCAAATGCCGCAATGTACGCAGAAGTCTCGATTCGGATCGTCCAGTTTTACCGGCCGCTCACACCCCGGACACACCGATTTCGCCAACCTCGCCTGCGCCAGATCGTACGACAATGTCTTGCGCCGCTCTTCGTCCGGCAACTGCTCTTCCGCCTTCTGCCTCGCCAGATAACTCTGCAACGATACGATCGCGTAACGACCTATCAACACCGTTAGCACGATGCCGACCACGTACCGCACATAGCCACCGTAGTCCGGTAGGTACGGCACCAACTCCACGAAGAACGCAAACAACGCGAAGAAGACGAAACCCCATACGAACGGCCACCACGTGCTCTTTCGCTGCCGCACGAAGAGCCAGCCCGCAACAGCCAGCAACGGCAATGTCAACGCCAGACGGATACCGAAGACTTTAAGGTCCTGCGAGCGCTGGACGGCCGCCAACTGTTCGCCCGCCGCCGTATTCAGCGCGTAACGCGCCGTGCGCGCCGTCTGGACCGCTCGCTGCGCTTCCAATTGCTTCGCTTCAAGCGTGTCGACTTGCGTCTGTGCGTCGCGCTCGGCCGCTTTGAGCGTGTCGAGCGCCCGGGTGCGCGATACGAGCTCCACATCCTGACTGGCCTGCGCCGTCGCCGTGCGCGTCGCCACCCAATCGTTGAACGACTCCCGCGCATTGCGATACGCCGTGCTGCGCGCCTTGAGCTGCAAACGCGCCGTCTCCAACTGGCTCTCGACATCTTCCAACTGCGTCTGCGCCTGCCGGATAGACGCGTCGGCACGCTCGGCCTGCCCCCGGTCAACGAACGAATCGAGTGTGGGCGCCGGGGCAACGCCCGGCAATTTGTCAACGACAAGCCCGCCAAGCCCAATCAGAAACGCCGCGAACAATACGGCGATCAACCACAGGCCACGACGGAACCAGGTTTCGGGAAGACGACGCGATCCAGCCATCCAGCCCTCCGACGATCAGTTTTTGTAGTCGATGGTGCGCACCCCTGCCGGCGTGCCCATCAGCGTGATATCCGCACCGCGTTGCGCAAAAAGCCCCACGGTCACTACACCCGGAATCTGGTTGATCTGAGCTTCGAACGCCACCGGGTCGAGAATCTGCAAGCCGTGAACGTCGAGGATCGCGCAGCCGTTGTCGGTCATGTACGGGCTGCCGTCGGCACGCACGCGCGCCTGCGGCTTGCCGCCGAGTGCCGTCAACGCGCGAGCCACGCTCGCCTGTGCCATCGGAATGACTTCCACCGGCAGCGGGAACACGCCGAGCACAGCGACTTCTTTCGATGCGTCGACAACGCAGACGAATTCCTTTGCCACGGAGGCGACGATCTTTTCACGCGTGAGCGCACCTCCTCCGCCCTTGATCATATGGCCCAGGGCATTGATCTCGTCGGCGCCGTCCACGTAGACAGGCAGGCTTTCGATCTGATTGAGGTCGAACACTTCGATGCCGTGCTTACGCAGGCGCTCGGTGCTGGCTTCGGAGCTGGAGACAGCACCGCGATAACGGCCTTTGTGGGCGGCGAGCGCATCGATAAAGCAGTTTGCCGTGGACCCGGTGCCCACGCCGATCACGCTGCCCTCAGGCACGTGTTGGTTCACATAGTCGGCGGCTGCCTGGCCGACCAGGCGCTTGAGTTCGTCTTGGGTCATGGGGATTTCCGGCAAAGTTTGGTAAAGTCGGAAGTTTACCGGAGTCGGGCGTGCCGCGCCGTTTTTCATCGCCGGGACGCATCCCGGACTTCATGTCACGCAGGGCATTTTTCGCAGGGGCGCTCTCATGAATCAGCTCGATCAGCTCAAACGTCATACCATCGTCGTCGCCGACACCGGCGACTTTCAGGCGATGGATGCCTATAAGCCGCAAGACGCGACCACGAATCCCTCACTGATTCTCGGCGCCGTTCAGAAAGACGCCTATCGTCCGATCCTCACGCGCGTGGTCAGCGAACATCGCACCGAATCCAGCGACGAAATCATCGACCGCCTGCTGATTGCTTTCGGTCGTGAAATTCTCGACATCGTGCCCGGTCGCGTGTCGACGGAAGTCGACGCGCGCCTGTCGTTCGACACCGCCGGCACCGTGGCCCGCGCCCGCAAGCTCATCGCGATGTACGAGGCGCATGGCATCGAGCGCGATCGCGTGCTCATCAAGATTGCGTCCACGTGGGAAGGGATTCGCGCCGCCGAGATTCTCGAGCGCGACAATATTCGCTGCAATATGACGCTGCTCTTCTCACTGGTGCAAGCCGCTGCGTGTGCCGAAGCGGGCGCACGGCTGATTTCGCCGTTCGTCGGCCGGATCTACGACTGGTACAAGAAGTCGGCAGGCGCCAACTGGGTGGAGGCGGACAACGCCGGCGCCAACGACCCCGGCGTGCGCTCGGTCGCCGCCATCTATCGCTATTACAAGCACTTTGGCTACGACACGGAAGTCATGGGGGCGAGCTTCCGCTCGACCGGGCAGATTCTGGCGCTTGCTGGCTGCGATCTGCTGACGATCAGCCCCGCGCTGCTCGAACAACTCCGCACGACGGAAGGTGAAGTGCCCCGTCAACTCTCCCCGAAAGACGCTCGCGCCGAGAACATCGATCGCGTGAAAACCGACGAGCCGTCGTTCCGCTTCGCCCTCAACGACGACGCGATGGCCACGGAAAAACTCGCAGAAGGCATTCGCGCCTTTGCCGCCGACGCCATCAAGCTCGAAGGCCTGATCGACGCCGCACGCTAAGCGAACCACGCGCAACGCATTACCCGTCAACGTTGCCCGGCGAACACTCGCCGGGCAACGCTGGCTGTCCTGCCCACGCGGAAGTTCGCGCGACGTAGGCCTCGACTGGGCGCGTTACTTGGCGCTCTTGGCAGCCACGGCGCGCTGGCGCACCGCTTCATACAGGCAAACGGCGCTCGCCACCGAGACGTTCAGGCTTTCGCAGCCGCCGGCCATCGGAATGCTCATCAATTCGTCGCAGGTCTCGCGCACGAGGCGGCGCATGCCCTCGCCTTCTGCTCCCATGACGATTGCCATCGGCCCGGTCAGCTTGGTGCCGTAGATGTCTGCGGGCGCATCGTCGGAGGTGCCCACGACCCAGATGCCGCGCTCCTGCAATTCGCGCAGGGTGCGCGAGAGGTTCGTCACCATGATGTACGGCACGGTCTCGGCAGCGCCACTCGCGACTTTGGCCGCAGTCGCGTTCAGGCCGACAGCGCGATCTTTCGGCGCGATCACGGCATGCGCGCCCGCCCCGTCTGCAACGCGCAGACACGCGCCGAGATTGTGCGGATCGGTCACACCGTCGAGCACCAGCAGCAGCGGCGGCCCGGAAATGCCATCGAGCAGTTCGTCGAGATTGAGCGCCAGCGAGACTTCCTGAGCCCGCGCGACAACCCCTTGGTGGCGCGACGAACCGGCCATGCCGTCGAGACGCTTGCCGTCGGCCTGAATGACCTTGATCTTGACGCCAGGCGCCCCTTTGACCGACTCGACGTGCTTCAGGAAGTCCGTCATGCGGCGATCGCGACGGCTCGGGTCGTAGTAGATTTCTTCGACGCTGCCCGCGTCGTGGCGCAGACGCGCGGTCACGGCGTGAAAGCCGAACAGCATTTTCAATTGACTCATTTCACATCCTCAAAATAGCGTGCGCCCGCACGGCCGTTCGCAACT
Organism: Pandoraea fibrosis; assembly: GCF_000807775.2. Classification (NCBI taxonomy): domain Bacteria; kingdom Pseudomonadati; phylum Pseudomonadota; class Betaproteobacteria; order Burkholderiales; family Burkholderiaceae; genus Pandoraea; species Pandoraea fibrosis. The sequence goes on from NZ_CP047385.1 coordinate 3,917,138, forward strand.
GCCGCCGCACAAAGCACGACGGCGGCGGAGCCCGTATAGGCCACCGCCGCCGCAATCCATCGCGGGCATCAGATGCCGGTCGCTACCGGCACAAGGCGCCCATCTTACTGCAAACCGCACATCGCACCGCGCATCGAAACCCGACGCATCGACCGCAACGCGATGCGCGCATCAACGACGCTGCTTCTTCGCCGGACCTCCCGGACGCTTCGCAGGCGCTTTCCCGCCACCGCCCGTGCGCTTGGTCGGCGGCGCCGCGCCACGTTCGGCACGCGCATCTTTCACCTTCGCCGATTTCGGCTTGGCGGGATGCTTGCCCGCCGGCGCCAGTTGCACACCGTTGAGCAGCGCCCCGCCCTTGGGCAATTGGCGAATGGTCGGGCCAGCGCTCGCCGAACCGGCCATGCCGGGCGTACCGGCAGCCGGTGCCGGCACCGGTGCGCCGCCCCGTTCCACGCGTCCAGACGTCTTGGCGAGTGTGCGGGCGTTCGGCTCACGCACGAGGCGGAAGTCGATCTTGCGGGCGTCCAGATCCACGCGGCTCACTTGCACGCGAACGCGGTCGGTGAGGCGGTAGCGAATGCCGGTTCGTTCGCCGCGCAGTTCATGACGCACCTCGTCGAACTGGAAGTAATCGCTGCCCAGTTCCGTGACATGCACGAGGCCTTCGATGAAGAGATCGTCGAGCTGCACGAAGATGCCGAACGACGTGACGGCGCTGACCGTGCCACCGTACTCTTCGCCGAGCTTGTCGCGCATGAAGTAGCACTTGAGCCAGGCTTCGACGTCGCGCGAGGCTTCGTCCGCACGACGTTCGTTCGCCGAGCAATGCAGGCCGAGTTCTTCCCAGATCGCATCGCGCTTCTTCGCGCTCGGGGTCTTCTTCTGCTTCGCGGCGTCGTCGTCCTTTTGCAGCTTGCGCGCATGCGGCGACAGCCCTGTCGTCAGTTCGACCCCGACCGGAATTTCCGGCTCGTACTTCTTGCCGGCAAGAATCGCCTTGATCGCACGGTGCGTGAGCAAGTCCGGATAGCGGCGAATCGGGCTGGTGAAGTGCGTGTAGGCCGGATAGGCGAGACCGAAGTGACCGATGTTGTCCGGACTATAGACCGCTTGCTGCATGGAGCGCAGCAGCATGGTCTGAAGCATGGGCGCATCGGGACGCGATTCGATCTGCGTCATCAGTTCCGAGTAATCGGAGGTCGCGGGCTCGTCTCCCCCGCCGAGCGAGAGCCCGAGGGTTTTGAGGAACGTGCGCAGCACCTGAAGACGTTCGCCCGAAGGGCCTGCGTGAATACGGTACAGGCCCGGTTGCTTGTGACGCTTGAGAAAATCGGCAGCGCACACGTTGGCCGTGAGCATGCACTCTTCGATAAGACGATGAGCATCGTTACGCGTGCGGGGCAGGATCTGTTCGATCTTGCCTTGCGCGTTACAAACGATGTAGGTCTCCGTCGAATCGAACTCGATGGCGCCGCGCGATTTACGGGCCTTGGCCAGCACCTTGTACAGGTCGTACAGATTCTGCAGATGCGGCAGCAATGCGGCACGGCGTTGCGCTTCGGCGCCCTTGGTATTCCCGAGCACGGCCGCGACTTCCGTGTAGGTCAGACGCGCGGCCGAGTGAATGACGGCCTGATAGAACTGGTAGGCCTTCACCTCGCCGTTCGGTGCGACGAGTGCGTCGCACACGAGGACACAGCGATCGACGTCGGGATTGAGCGAGCACAGACCGTTCGAGAGCTTTTCCGGGAGCATCGGGATGACGCGTCGCGGGAAATAGACCGAGGTGCTGCGTGTCAGGGCGTCGGCGTCGAGGGGACCGCCGGCGGTGACGTAGTGCGAGACGTCGGCGATGGCGACGATGAGGCGGTAGCCGTTCGTCCGGCCGATTTTGACAGGCTCGCAGTAGACCGCATCGTCGAAGTCGCGCGCATCTTCCCCATCGATCGTGACGAGCGGGACGTCGCGCAGATCGATGCGATGACGCAGATCGGGGGCGCGAACGTCGTCGGGGAGTGCACCGGCAGCGGCGAGCGCTTCGGCGGAGAACTGGTGAGGAACGCCATACTTGCGCACGGCGATTTCGATTTCCATGCCAGGGTCGTCGATGTCGCCGAGCACTTCCGAGACGCGGCCGATGGGTTGGCTATAACGGCTGGGGTAATCGGTGAGTTCGACGGAGACGACTTGTCCGACCTTGGCCTTGCCTTGCGCGCGGGGCGGAATGAGGATGTCGTGGCCGATGCGTTTGTCTTCGGGGGCAACGACCATCACGCCGTTCTCATTGAGAAGGCGGCCGATGACATGGGTGTTGGCGCGGCTGACCACCTCGACGATATGACCTTCCGGGCGGCCGCGGCGATCATAGCCGGCGATACGCAGGAGAACACGATCGTTGTGCATGACCTTCTTCATCTCCTCGTTGGGGAGGAAGAGGTCGTCGCCATCATCGTCGCGCACGGCGAAGCCATAGCCGTCGCGATGGCCGATGACACGGCCGGCGATGAAGTTCGAGGGATGGGTCAGTTGATAGTAGCCGCGGCGGTCGAGGCGAATCTGGTCATCGCGTTCCATCGCGGCGAGGCGCTTGAAGAAGCCTTCGCGCTCCTGCTTTTTGATGGCCAGGGCTTCGGCGATATCGTTGGCGGACAGCGCGGAGTCGGCGGTGCGCAGGACACCGAGGATTTCTTCGCGGCTCGGGATCGGATAGGGATATTTGCTCAAAGGTCGGTAGCGTTACTGTGCCGGTTGAGTCCGGCCGAGTGGCGCACCATGCGCCCGACGGTCCGTGGTGGTTGTGCGTAGCGCGGATAGCGGCGTCGCACAGTCAGGGACAATCATACGGCAAACCTCGCGAAAACTTCCACCTGTGCGGAATTTGAGCGTGGGGCTGAGGGAGAGTGAAGGAAAAGAAAATTTTTTCCGCACAAGTGTTGACACTCCCGCACGTTATCCGCATAATCTCACTTCTTCGCAGCAAGCAAGCAGTAAGCGAGCTGACGGGGCCCAGATGGCGGAATTGGTAGACGCACTAGTTTCAGGTACTAGCGGGTAACACCGTGGAGGTTCGAGTCCTCTTCTGGGCACCAACCAAATACAAAAAAAGCCGATGATCTTAGATCATCGGCTTTTTTCATATGTGCCCAGAAAGCAATGTGCTTGAGCACATTGCGTGGGGACTCGAAAGGCATCGCTTGCAAGCGATGCCGGGGTCGCGGAACGTGACCGAGTCCTCTCGGCGCCGCAGGCGTCGTAGGGGGGCTGGCACGATCACCGATGCTGGCCTTATTGACGGTTTGGACGGTTTGGACGGTTTGGACGGTTTGGACGGTTTGGACGGTTTGAACGTTCTTAATCGTCATTCGGCAAACAACCCGCCGGAGTCCGAACCGCCGACGCCCCCCCCCTTACCCCTTCACATCACGCAACGGCGGCGCCATGAATTCCGGGCCGACAGGCGACGTCACGTGTTTCGCCAGGATGGCGTCGATATCGGCGAGTTGCCAGCCAAAGGCCTCGTGAACGCCCTCCAGCTGAGCCGGGCGCCGGGCACCCCAAAGCGCTACCGTCGGCCCTTGATCCAGCACCCAGCGAATGGCCAGTGCAAGCACCGATTTGCCGTGACGATCCCGCGCGAGTTCCTTGAGCGCGTCGACAGCCGCGAGGTACTGCGCAAAGCGAGGCGACTGGAACTTCGGATCGGACCTGCGCAGATCGTCGCCATCGAATGTCGTATTCACGGTCATCCGCCCCGAGAGCAGTCCCCGGCAAAGCGCGCCGTAGGCGAGCACAACCAGCTTTTCACGCTTGGCGTATGGCAGCACGTCGCGATCGATCGCGCGCTCGAAGATGTTGTACGGAGGCTGCACGGTCGCAAGCGGTGCGGCGCGCCGGAACGTGTCCATCTGTTCGGGTGAAAAGTTGCTCACACCGATGGCACGAATCTTCCCTGCCTCGCGCAATTTCTCCAGCACGGCGGCCGTTTCGTCGAACGGCACAAGCGTGTCCGGCCAGTGGATCTGGTAGATATCGATGTAGTCGGTACGCAGGCGTCGCAGCGAGTCTTCCAGCTCTTTCTGTATACGCGCGGGCGTCGAATTGCGCCGGATACCGTTCTCCCCCCACTCCAGCGCGACTTTAGTCGCGATCACGGCTCGATCGCGCAGCCCCTCCAGAGCGCGACCCACCACCTCTTCCGAGTGGCCAAATCCATACACCGGCGCGGTGTCGATCAGATTGATGCCGCGCTCGACGGCGCTGCGAATCGTGGCGATGGATTCGGCATCGTCCGAGCCACCCCACATCGCGCCGCCGATGGCCCAGGTGCCGAGCCCGATGCGACTCACAGGCTTATCGATAGTGAGAATGTGTAGCGTTTCCGTCACGTCGCTCATGCCGCTTCTCCAGAATCAAAAGGAAATATGTAAAATTTAGCTCATAAAAAATTGAATATTGTTCAACGGACACTTAATACGTTGGGCTTGTCGGGTGCTTTTGGTTTTTGTTGCTTGATACTTGTTGAGAACTACATGCCTGCCTTCACTCGCGGCGAGCTTGCCGATTTGAACGTTTTTGTCACCATCTGCCGCCGGCAGAGTTTCCGGGAGGCCGCCACTGAGTTAGGTGTGACGACCTCGGCCCTGAGTCATGCGATGCGCAATCTCGAAGCGCGTCTGGGCGTGAAATTGCTGAACCGCACGAGTCGCTCGGTATCGCCGACGGCGGCGGGGGCCGCCTTGGCGAAGGAATTGGAACAGGGCCTTGAGCAGATTGCATCGGCGATTGGTGCGCTGGATCGATATCGCGCGTCGCCTGCGGGCCGATTGCGCCTGAACGTGCCCCGCGATGCGGCGCGCCTGTTGCTGGACCCCATCTTGCCGCGCTTTGTGGCGTCGTATCCGGACATCGAGCTGGATATCACCGTGGATGACCGGATGCTCGATATTGTGGCGGAGGGGTTTGACGCGGGGATGCGATATGGCGACACGGTGCCGGGCGACATGATCGCGACGCCGTTGACGCCGGCGCTGAAGTGGATTGTCGTGGGCGCACCGGCATACTTTGCGCAGCATGGCCGCCCGAAGGTGCCCCAGGATCTGATGTCGCACAATTGCATACGGATGCGATTGGGGGACAACACGTTGTACAAGTGGGAGTTGGGGAATGGGTCGACGGCACTAGAGCTGGATGTGCCGGGCGCGCTGAGCATCAACGAGAGCGATGGCGTGATTGCTGCGGCGGTCGGCGGCTTGGGATTGGGCTATGTACTCGAGCGCAACGTGTCGAAGGAGTTGTCCAATGGCACGTTGGAGGCGGTGTTGATGGACTGGGCCGTGAATGGTCCGCCGTTGTCGATGTATTACCCGAGCCGGCGTCAGACGTTACCGGGATTGCGTCATTTGATCGATATGATTCGATCGGAGCACATGGGACGCGCGGCGTAGCAACAGAAGCGATCTGAGTGATTTGGGAAGGAGGCGAGGTGAGTTCGGCGGGCGTGAAAGTTTTTTGAATTTCGCACGCAAACCTGTTGACAGCCAATTTCCCTTTCGGCATAATCTTTTTTCTTCGCAGCGAGCAAGCAGTAAGCGAGCTGACGGGGCCCAGATGGCGGAATTGGTAGACGCACTAGTTTCAGGTACTAGCGGGTAACACCGTGGAGGTTCGAGTCCTCTTCTGGGCACCAACCAAATACAAAAAAGCCGATGATCTTAGATCATCGGCTTTTTTCATATGTGCCCGGAAAGCAATGTGCTTGAGCCCATTGCGTAGGGACTTGAAAGGCATCGCTTGCAAGCGATGCCGGGGGCTGGCGCCATCACCGATGCTGGCCTAACAAGGGTTCGGTTTCAACGTCTCTTCCCTTCCCCCGCCCCCAAATCCCACCGTCGTAATAAGCATCCAACGAAAAAATAGTTGCCCACGCCTATGTGCGTGGGGAGGATGGTTGTTTTGCTGAGGACATGGCATATACGGGTGGGCGGTGATGCAGGACGAGACACGAGCTAGGCGAAACATAGGGGATCGGCCAACGGTTCAACACGGATTTTCCGAGGAGAATCCGGACCCTTCGAGCCATACTGGCCACCCGGATCGGGTAGCCGACTGGTTGTTGGCCGGACTCGAACTCAAGAGCACGCTCTTTCACGTCGGCGAGTATTGCGGCGTCTATCAGGCGTCGACGGCAGGCCATCAGCGGGCGAGTTTTCACGTCGTACTCGACGGAGGGTGCTATCTGCATGTGGGTGCCGACAGCGGCAACGCTGCACGAACGATTTCCCTGAGCGCGGGCGATGCCGTCTTTTTACTCTCCGACGTGCCGCACTGCCTGACGCCAAACCCCGCTCCCCCAGCCGACCTGTCGGCGCGCGCTGGCAAGATGACCCCGCTCCCCGCGCAGCCTCGCGCTCACGTCACCGACCCCACGTCCGTCTCACTGGCCTGCGGGTTCTTCGAGTTCCGCACCGACCTCGACGCGTTGGTACTGGGCATGTTGCCGAACCCGATCGTGGCGCGCCGCGCCAGCGGCCGCATCGAAGGCATGACGCAGATCTTTTCGCTGATCCAGGCGGAGGCGCGTCGCCCCGGCGAAACCCCCTCGCCACTGCTGGCCCGTCTGACCGACCTCCTCTTCTACTATGCGTTGCGTGAAGCGGTCCATGCGCAAGACGTTGCACCGGGCATGTGGCGTTTGATGCGCCGGGATGCTTTCGGGCGCCTGGCGGCGGCAATCATAGAATCACCGGGAGAGCGCTGGACGACGGATGCGATGGCCGAGTTCGTCCACATGTCTCGAGCCCGTTTCTGCAAACAATTCGCCGAGATTGGCGGGCAACCGCCTGCGCAGTTCGTCACGCTGGTTCGAATGAAGACGGCGGCGGCATTGTTGCGCGCAGGCGTCTCGTTGCCTGACGCAGCGGAGCAAGTCGGCTATCAATCGGAATCGGCCTTTGCACAAGCCTTCAAACGGGTGACCGGCATCCAGCCCGGCGCCTGGCGACGTCAGGCCGCCAGCCACGCCGCGCCAGAGACCGTCGCCCCCCATGCAGCCCTCACACCGGCCGCCCCGTATTCGCCCTACCCGCTACATTGATCCTGCACGAGTTGCGCTGTCGCACGTTCGCGGCGACGGCGCGGCGTGCGCTAAGACACCTCCGAGTCACGCTGAGACAAATCCGCAGAATTTCCAGACGCGCGCGCATTGAGCATTCGGTCGGGCTTACGCACAATGGAAGCTCGACTGTGAGGAGCCCGATATGAGCCGACTGCCATTGCATACCCTTGAGACCGCCCCGGAGGCGAGCCGTCCATTTCTGGAAAAATCGCTTGCCGCAAACGGTTTCCTGCCGAATCTGGTGGCATCGCTCGCCAACGCCCCGACCGCACTCGAAACGTACCTGACCGTGGGGGCGATCAACGGCCGTGCCAGCCTGACGCTCGCCGAGCGCGAAGTGGTGCAGATTACTGCGGCAGGCATTCACGGCTGTGGATTCTGCGTCGCGGGCCATACCGCCGTTGCCCTGAAGAAGGCACAGTTGCCGGAGGCCCTTGTGAATGAAATTCGCGACCAACGCCCACTGTCCGATGCCAGGCTCGACGCCGTGGCCGTCTTCACACGCGCCGTGATCGCCACGCGCGGCGCCGTATCGGATGCCGAGCTTACCGCGTTCAAGTCCGCCGGTTTCGATGACGCTGCGGCGCTCGAAGTGGTACTTGGCGTGTCGCTGGCCACGCTGTGCAACTTCGCGAACAATCTTTCGCAAAACGAACTGAATCCGCAACTGGCAGCGTATCGCTGGGTGCCCAAGGAACAAGCCGCATGAGCACGCACGCCAGTCTGGCCGGACTCGCCGCACGCGCCCCGGCGCTCGCGGCCTGGCTCGACGCCAACGCCGAGACGCTCGACACCGACGCTACCCTTTGCGGTGAAGTCGTACCGCAACTGGCCGCTGCCGGCTTGCTGCGCATTGGCGTACCGGCCGAGCTGGGCGGGGCTGGCGGCACGATTGGCGACGCGATCGACAGCGTTGCCGACGTTGCCGAACATTCTTTCGCCGCGGCCTTCGTACTGTGGGGACAACGCACGTTCATCGAGTACCTGCTGCAAAGTCCGAATCGGGGGCTTCGCGAGCGTCTTCTGCCCACCCTGTTGTCGGGCGAACTCGCGGGGGCGACCGGACTGTCGAACGCCATGAAATACCTCTCGGCCATCGAGCCGCTGCAAATTCGCGCCGCAGACGTCCCCACTGCGACTGGCGCGAATGGCACACGAGCATGGCGAATCACGGGCGGGTTGCCGTGGATCACCAACCTGCGCAAACAGGGATTCGTTGCCGCGGCGGCGGTCGATCACGAAGCCGGTGGCCCGCCATCGATATTCGCTATTGCGCACGACGCCCCGGGCGTCACTCGCAGCGACGACCTCGACCTGATCGGTTTGCGCGGCACGAACACGGCGGCACTGCAGATGACAGAGACGCCGCTGACCGACGACGACCGCATTACCGACAACGCGCCGGCATGGCTGGTACGCGTGCGTCCGGCGTTCCTCGGACTGCAATGCGGCATGTCGTTAGGCCTTGCCCGACGCAGTCTCGCGGGCACTCACGAGGGCGGGCCAGGCGCTCGTGCCGCCGTTGCCGACGAGGTCGCTTCGCTGTCAACACAGCTTGATACACTCAGGGCGCGCCTGAAAGCGGGTGTCGCGCAAGGCGAGTTCATCGAGACCCCCGCACGCTTGTTCGAACTACGCATTGCGCTGGCAGATGTCGTTCACAACGCCGCAACGCTGGAAGTCCAGACCGGCGGCGGGCGTGGTTATCTGCGCGGCTTGTCGGGCGTAGCAAGACGTCAACGCGAAGCTGCCTTCGTTCCCATCGTCACCCCCAGCCTCGTGCAACTGAAAAACCAGCTCGCAGCACAACGCGCGCAACAACTTAGGACCGGAACGGCTTCATGACCCTATCCACGGCGACGCAACGCTCGCACCCCGATACGTTCATCGCCACCGTGCGCGAGGGTGACTCGCGCGCTTCGTCGTTTCTCACGTTGCGCAACATCGGTCTGACATACGGCGACCGGGCGATCTTGCGCGGCGTTGATCTTTGCATCGCGCCGGGTGAGCTCGTGTCCGTCCTCGGCCCCAGCGGTTCGGGCAAGTCGACCCTGCTACGCATTGCGGCAGGTCTTCTTCCGCCAAGCGACGGCACCGTCGAGGTCGATGGCAAGCCGCTTTCCGGCCCTCGCCCTGACGTGGCGCTGGCGTTTCAGGACCCATGCCTGCTGCCCTGGCTGTCGGTGGAACGCAACGTTGCCTTCGGGCTGACGTTCGCAAGACAACCCGTGCTCTCGCGCGAAACACGGTGCGCACGAATCGACGCCGCGCTGGCTGAAGTGGGCCTTTCGCATGCCCATGCATTGCATCCCCGCCAGCTCTCCGGCGGCATGGCGCAGCGCGTTGCGCTTGCCCGCTGCCTCGCACGACAGCCCAGAGCCCTGCTGCTCGACGAACCCTTCGGGGCGCTTGACGAAGTCACACGCGCCGACATGCAGCGTCTGCTTGTCACCGTCGTTCGCGACACAGGCGCCGCCACCGTTCTCGTCACCCACGATATCGACGAAGCCCTGCTGGTGTCCGACCGCATCGTGCTGCTTGGCAACCAGGGCAGAACGCTGGCGCAATGGCGTGTCGAGCTGCCCTCGCCGCGCGAAGTGCAGGTGCAGGCGCTGGGCACGCTGCGCATCGACATACTGCAAGCGTTGCAGCACGCGATGTCGCGCGATGCGGCGACGCGCCAAACACCATAGACCACACCGCCCAAACCTCGGGGACTCCCAGACCATGTGCCAAATTTCCCGCCGTGAATGGCTCAAACTCGCTTCGATGATGACCGTCGCCGGCGCCGCACCGTTGCTGGCATCGGCCGCCGCACGCGCCGCCGCCGAGCCGGACGCGCCGTTGCGCATCGGCTATCTGCCGATCACTGACGCCACGCCGCTGCTGGTCGCTCACAACAACGGATATTTCGAGCAGGCAGGCATCAAGGCGGAAAAGCCGACTCTGCTGCGCAGTTGGGCGCAGTTGATCGAAGCCTTCCTCTCGGGCCAGGTCAACGTCGTTCACCTGCTCTCGCCGATGACGGTGTGGGCGCGTTACGGCAGTCAGGCGCAGGCCAAGGTGGTGGCGTGGAATCACGTCAACGGCAGCGCGATCACCGTGACGAACGACATCAACAAGGTCGCCGACCTCGGTGGCAAGACGGTGGCGGTGCCGTTCTGGTATTCGATTCACAACGTGGTGCTGCAAGGCTTGCTTGCCGCCAACGGCCTCACGCCGGTCCTCAAGAAATCCGGCGCGCCTGCGGCCAACGAGGTCAACCTGATCGTCATGGCACCGTCGGACATGCCGCCGGCACTCGCTGCGAAGCAGATCGCCGGCTACATCGTGGCCGAGCCGTTCAACGCTGCTGCCGAGAACCTGAAGGTCGGCAAGGTGCTTCGCTTCACCGGCGACGTGTGGAAGAACCATGCGTGCTGCGTGGTGACGATGCATGAGCGCGATCTGACCTCGCGTCCGGAATGGTCGCAAAAGGTCGTCGACGCCATCGTCAAAGCACAAGCGTGGACGCGGGCCCACCCGGAAGACGCGGCGCGCCTGCTGTCGAAGGAAGGCGAGAATCGCTATACGCCGCATCCGTTTCAGGTCTTGCAGCGCGTGCTGGCGCCGGCCGCTTCGGAGCAAGGCCGTTATCTCGCGGACAAGGCGATCGTTCACGCCGATTGGCACGAGAAACGCATCGACTTCCAGCCCTACCCGTATCCGAGCTATACCGAGGCGCTCGTTCGTCATATGCAGAAGACCCAGGTCGAAGGCAATGCGCAATTCCTCGCGAAGCTCGATCCGGCATTTGTCGCGCGTGATCTTGTCGACGATCGGTTCGTCAAAAAGAGCATCGCGGCGGTGGGCGGCATGAAGGCGTTCGGTCTGCCGGATGGGTTCACGCGTCAGGAGGTGATCGTTGTCTGATCTCGCGTCCGATCATGTTGCCGACAATATGAACACGGCGTCCGCAGCGAGCCGCGACACGCCGGCGAACCTGCCTGCCGGAAGATCGGGCAGGAAGGCATGGCTTGGACTCGCGGGACTGGCCGGCATCGTTGCGATCTGGTGGCTCGGGATCTCGATGCTCACGACACCCGGTTCGCTCGCCGCGCAATTCTCCCCGGCTGCTGCCCTGAGCGCCCTGCCCGACCTGATCCGCGACGAACAGTTGGGGCTGCACATTGTGGCCAGCCTGCGACGGATCGCTGTCGGACTGGCGTGGGCGGTCATCCTCGGCGTTCCGCTCGGCTTTCTGATCGGCCGCGTTCGCTGGCTCGACCAGGCGCTTACCCCGTCGCTTCAGTTCCTGCGGATGGTCTCGCCGCTGTCATGGATGCCGATCGCCGTGATGTCGCTCGGTGTCGGCGATCCGGCGGTGTACTTCCTGCTCGCGTTTGCGGCACTGTGGCCGCTGGTGATGAGCACAGCGGCAGGCGTCACCCATATCGACCGCCGATGGGTGCAACTCGGCGAGAGTCTTGCCGCAACACGTTGGGAAATGCTCTGGCACGTCTATGTACCCGGTATCGCCGCACACGTATTGACCGGTGTGCGGCTGGCCATCGGTATTCTCTGGATTGTGCTGGTACCGGCGGAGATGCTGGGGGTCAATGCGGGTCTGGGCTATCTCATCCTCGACACGCGTGATCGCCTCGCGTACTCGGAACTGACGGCCGTCATCCTCGTCATCGGGGTGCTCGGCTTCCTGTTAGATTGGGCCGCCCGATTCATCTACCGCCGATTTAGCGGCGCCGTGCAGGACGAGTGAGCGGACCGGCTCAGGCAAACGCGTAATCCAGGTGATCGAATGTGCCGCCGAGTGTCGGGTGAGCAAGTGCATGCGTCAGGCACGAGGCTATGGCACCCGAGCCCGGGCCGCTACAATAGCGGCCTGAATTCACGAGGCCTGACGGAGAACGCATCATCGAGTTAGATCGCTTACTGCAATCGCAGGGCTTCGGCAGTCGCAAGATGTGCCGCAAGCTTATCCAGACCGGCGCTTTCGCCATTGACGGCGTGGTCCATGACGATCCGCGCGAATCGGTGGATCCGCTGGGTCTGCAATTCACGCTTGACGGTGAACCGTGGGAATACCGCGAGCATGTCTACGTGCTGCTCAATAAGCCTGAGGGCTTTGAGTGCTCCACCAGTCCGACGCACCACGAAGGCGTGCATTCGTTGCTGCCCCTGCCGCTGGCTGTGCGCGGCGTGCAGCCGGCCGGTCGCCTCGATCAGGACACGACCGGCATGTTGCTGCTCTCCGACGACGGGCCGTTTCTGCACGCCATGATGTCGCCGCGCCGCCACGTCCCCAAGCGCTACGTGGCAACGACCAAGCATCCGGTCACCGAAGCCATGTTGCAGGCGTTGCGCGATGGCGTTCTGCTGCGCGATGAAACCGAACCGCTCGCCGCAATGGACGTCATGAGTCCTTCGTCGCACGAAATCGCCTTGACGATCACGCAAGGCAAATACCATCAGGTCAAACGAATGGTGGCGGCGGCTGGCAATCGGGTGGAGGGGCTGGTCAGAATCGCCATCGGCGGCCTGCCGATGGGAAATCTCGCGCTGGGTGAATGGCGCTATCTATCGCCGGAAGAACTGCTGTCGCTGCCATACGAAGCGCCTGCCATAACTGCCGCAGGCAAATGAGCGTCGCGAACTGAGCGCTCGCGACGCGACGCCTCAGTTCTGGCGCCCGTCGAGCAGGAATTGCGCCCCCTTATCCTGACCGAGCGTCTTGACCAGATACGGCAGCGTCGTCTTGAGGGTGTCTTGCAACATGTACGGCGGGTTGACGATAAACATGCCGCTACCGTGCAATCCCATACCGCCCGGCACCGGATTGCACACGGTCAGCGACGCGTGCACCCAGCTCTTGATCGGCTGTCCGTTGATCGTGAGACGCTTCATGCGCTCCGGCAGTTGCGATGCCTCGCGACGCTGCACCAGCGGATACCACACGGCATACATTCCCGTCGGGAAACGGTCGAGGCCTTCCTGCACGGTCTGGGTCGTGCGCGTGTAATCGCGCTTGTCTTCATACGACGGGTCGATCAGCGTGAATGCCCGGCGCGGCGCCGGCGGCAAAATCGTCTTGAGCCCCGCGAAGCCGTCGGCACCGAAAATCATCGTGCGACGCGCCACAGCGCGCCCCTGCGCTTCGAAGTTCTCACGCAGCACGTCCTGTTCGGTCGGGTGTGCCTCGAACAAACGCAGACGATCGCGATCGCCCAGCAGTTGCAGGGCAAAGTACGGCGAACCCGGGTAATAGCGCAGTTTGCCGTCCGGATTGAATTCGCGCACCAGCGCGACGTAGTCCGCGAGCGCCGGTGGCAGATCGTCGCGTGTCCACAGCCGGCCGATGCCGGTCTCGAACTCGCCCGTCTTGTCGGCCCATTTGCCGTCGAGCGCGTAGCCGCCTGCGCCCGCATGCGTGTCGATGTACCAGAACGCCGTGTCCTTCTGGCGCATGTAATCGATGCATTCAACGGCGATAAAGTGTTTCAGCACGTCGGCGTGGTTGCCGGCGTGAAAGGCGTGGCGGTAGCTGAACATTAGGCAGATCCTGATTCGTCAGGCGCGATTGTAGCCGACGACGCCCCCGCACGGCGTTTCCGGCCCTGCGCGGCGACGCTTTTGCTGATTTTGCCGCTCGCCAACGCGTGTGCCTTCACCGCCTTATGACGTGGGCACGCCACAAGATGATCGTTCACCATACCTGCCGCCTGCATGAACGAATAGCAAATGGTCGAGCCGACGAACGTGAATCCGGCCTTCTTCAGCGCCTTGCTCATCGCGTCGGAGACCGCGGTGCTCGCGGGCACCTCGCCAAGCGCCGTCCAACGGTTCTGCAACGGTTCGCCGCCAACGAACTGCCAGACAAAATCACTGAATCGCGTGCCCGCCGCCTCCATCGCCAGAAAAGCCCGGGCACCCTTGATGACACCGCTGACCTTGAGACGATTGCGCACGATTCCCACATCCGCCATCAATCGCGCCTCGTCCTCCGGCCCGTAGGCCGCGATGCGCTCGGGATCGAAGTTATCGAATGCCTTACGGTAGTTATCGCGCTTTTTGAGAATGGTGGACCAGGACAGGCCAGCCTGCGCGCCTTCAAGCATCAATAGCTCGAACAATGCGCGCGAATCTCGCAGGGGGACGCCCCACTCTTCGTCGTGATACCGACGGTACTGCTCGAAGCCTTCGCTCCATGGACAGCGTTCCATTTGCCCCTCGACAGTTGCGCCCGCGCGCCAGCGCTGCGGACATAGACAGACCAATGGAGCAAGTGTGCCAGCAATTGCCGGCGAAGCGAACCGCCAAGCCCGCACCGTGCACGACTTTGTGTCGCACGGCAATACGGATGCAGAATTTTCCGAGGGAAACAGGGAATTTGCCTCGTCGGGCAACCCGCAGACAAGCGGGCAGCCACGACGGGAGCCGCGGCACAGCCCCCCTAAGCCGCCCCTCCCCTCGCCCCCTTCACGGACCGACGGCAGAACGCATCAGAGCATCAACTGTCCGCCGTTGACCTCGATGATCTGGCCAGTGACATAGCTCGCCAGCGTCTCCGACGCGAGATAAAGAAACGCGCCCGAGCACTCATCGGGATCGCCCAGACGCCCCATCGGAATGCTCTGGCGGAAGGCCTCGATCTGCGCTTCAGTGCTGAATTGCTCGTGGAACGGCGTCATGATGACCCCCGGTGACACGGCATTCACGCGGATGCGGTCCGGCATCAACTCCTTCGCCATGCCCCGCGTGAGCGTGCTCACGAAGCCCTTGGCGGCCGCATAGATCAACGCTCCCGGGCCACCGCCATGACGCGCGGCGATCGACGTCACGTTCACGATCGCACCGCCGCCCTGCTTGCGCATCGCAGGCACCACGGCCCGCGAGAACGCCACGACCGAACGCGCGTTGACATTGAGCACGTCTTCGAAATAGGCATCGGTGACTTCGGTGAAAGGCGTGCGCTTGACGAGGCTGCCGGCATTGTTGATGAGCACGTCGATGCGCCCGAAACCGTCGAGCACATGCGCTACCGCCGCGTCGATCGCCCCGGTGTGCGCCACGTCGGCGGCCACCGTCATCGCTTTCACGCCGTATGCCCGAACCGACTCAGCCACCGCTTCCGCCTTGTCCGCCGAACGGTTGTAGTGCACGGCCACGTTTGCGCCCTGCGCGGCGAACGCCTTGGCCGCCGCTGCGCCGATACCGGTGCTCGCGCCGGTAATCAGAACGAATTTACCTTTCAGGTCTTGCATGATGAATCGCTCCCGAGACTGTCGATGACGGACAAGACGGCGATGGCGACTGCCAGCGCCGCCCAACCCCCGTCACCGTACAGGATGGATGTGAAGGGAATCTGGCACGCGCTCAGTCGAGCCAGCGCGTGTCATAGGCATGGACTTCCTGCGTTTGCTCGCCGAGACCGTCGATGCCCAGCCGCATTACGTCGCCCGGTTTGAGAAAGACCGGCGGCTTCTGGCCAAGACCGACTCCCGGCGGCGTGCCGGTCGTCACCAGATCGCCCGGCTTGAGCGTGGTGAACTGGCTGATGTAATGCACGAGATACGCCACGCTGAAGATCATCGTCGACGTGTTGCCCGTCTGACGGCGCACGCCGTTCAGGTCGAGCCAAAGACCGAGTTGTTGCGGATCGCGGACTTCGTCTGTCGTCACGAGCCACGGACCAACCGGCCCGAAGGTATCGAAGCCCTTGCCCTTGTCCCATGTACCGCCCCGCTCGATCTGATACTCGCGCTCGGACACATCGTTCACCACGCAATAACCGGCAACGTAATCGAGCGCGCGCTCAAGCGGCACATAACGTGCCGTCGTGCCGATGACGAAACCCAGCTCGACCTCCCAGTCGCCCTTGACCGAATGCTTGGGCAACACAACGGGATCGTTCGGCCCGTTCAGGCAGTTCTCCCACTTGGTGAAAAGCACCGGCTCGGACGGCACCGCCAGCCCCGACTCGGCCGCGTGATCGCTGTAATTGAGCCCGACAGCGAGAAACTTCCCCATCCCCGAGAACGGCACGCCCAGACGCCCCGGCGAAGCCACGACCGGCAGCGTCTTCACGTCGAGTGCGCGCAACGCGGCCAGCCCCTGCGGGCTCAGCGTCTCCGGCGTGATGTCGGCGAGCGCATTGGAGAGATCACGCACCTGGCCATCCGCATCGAGCAAGCCCGGTTTTTCCTGGCCCTTCGGGCCGAAACGCAGCAGTTTCAAAGCAATTCTCCTTGCGAAATCAATTGGACCAGCCGCCGTCGATCAGATGGATCGCGCCGGTGGTGAAAGCGGATTCGTCCGAACCCAGATAGATCGCCAATGCCGCGATCTCGTCAGGCGTGCCGACGCGCCCCATCGGCTGGCGCGCCACAAACTGCTCGCGCACCGACTCGAGGCTGGTACCCGCCGCGTCGGCTTGTGTGGCAATGCGCTGGCGCAGCGACGGCGACTCGACCGTGCCCGGGCAAATGGCATTGCAACGAATCCCGCGCGCCACAAAGTCGGCGGCAATCGATTTCGTCAGCCCGATCACGGCGGCCTTGCTCGTCCCGTAGACGCAACGATTGGCCACGCCCTTCACACTCGACGCCGCCGACGACATATTGATGATCGCTCCACCGCCTGCGGCCAGCATGCCGGGCAGGAAGGCCCGGGTGGTCCGGTACATGCTCTTCACGTTCAGATCGAACGAGAAGTCCCATGCCGCTTCGTCGCACTCAAGAATCGAGCCGTGATGCACGAAGCCCGCGCAGTTGAACAACACGTCGATCGCGCCAAGTTCGTCGGCAAGCGCTGCGACGGCAGCGCCATCGGTGACGTCGAGCGGACGGCGCAGCAGATGGTCGTGATCGACGAGTTGCGCGAGCGCCTCGGCATTCAGATCGGCAGCAATCACGCGTGCGCCTTCGCGCAGATAAGCTTCGACGCTTGCGCGGCCGATGCCCTGCGCAGCGGCAGTAATGACAGCGGTCTTACCCGCCAACCGGCCAGTCATGGGTGTCTCCTCGTGGGTCTGTGGATGCGATGCAAACCGATTTGCGATGGATATTGATGAGCGATCAACATGCGTTGACGGCCGTGCGTCTATGAGATGTCGAGGGTCCCCGCCGTCGCCTCTGACGGGCTGCCCGACGCCGCATAAGCGTCGCGCACACGGCACAGGTGACGTCGCATCGCTTGCGCCGCCTGCTCGGGGGAGCGGGCCTTCAGGGCGTCGAGAATATGGCGGTGGTCCTGAAGGCTGCGCTCCAGCACGCCGTCGGCCTGCGACGTCACGCGCCGGCTCTTCTTGCCGAGCAGATAGAGACTATTGGCGATGCTTTGCAGAAACGGGTTCTCACAGGCATCGATGATCGTCTCGTGAAACGCCATATCCGCCGCTGAGAACGTCTCGGGATTACCAAGGAGCGCCTGTTCGTCATCAACGAGTGAGTGCAAGCGGGCGATGTCCGCGTCGCCGATGTGCGTGGCGGCAAGCGCCGCGACCCCCGGTTCGATGACCAGCCGCGCATCGAACAGCGCTTCGAGCGTGCCCGCATTGAGCTCGATGACCATCTCGAGCGGTTCGAGCAATTCGCGCATCTCGAGCGAGCCGACGAATGTCCCCTCGCCTTGCCGGATACGCAGCAGGCCCAGCAATGCAAGGCCCCGGATCGCTTCGCGTACCGCCGGGCGTCCGACACCCAGCATGCTCGCGAGATCACGCTCCGGTGGGAGTTGCTGACCGGGCTTGAGCAGCCCGGTGCGAATCATCGTGAGCAAACGCTGTGCGACCTGCTCAGAGACGGAAACCTGCACGATGGGATCGAAGGACATAGCGTCGAAGGCAAAGGCGAACGGTCGTCACCCACTCTTTCGTTCAGTGGTAAGACCAATGAACGAGACATTACGCCCGACGCCCCACCTATGTCAACGCCAGTCCGGGGGCTTCAGAATTCGTCATTCGTCCTATGGAATTTCTCAACGGCATTCGACTCGGAGTCAAAAGCGTTATCACGCAAGATCGTTTGTTCATGCGCTTCTTGGTGGACCGGCACGGCCACCCCCATCGCACGGCAAGGCAACGCCTTTCTGTTGTCGGGGTGTCACTTTTCTGCGACCATGAGTCGCCGCCCCGACGTTCTCACCGGGGCAATGTTCCCGCCGTTGCTGGATCTGCCGCATCTCAAGCCGTATCCGTTCCCCGAATTCTGGAGTCTCCGACGATGTCCTCCTCAAAGACCGCCAAGCTTGGCCACTGGACCATGTACATGCCGATCGTGGCCCTTATCGCGCTCGGCATCGCCGGGTTTCTGCCTTATGGGGCAGAGCTGACGCTATGTGGCATTGCGCTCGCAGGCGCCGTGTTCTCGGCCGTGCATCACGCAGAAACCGTCGCCCACAAGGTCGGCGAACCGTTCGGCACGCTGGTACTCGCGGTTGCCGTGACCATCATCGAAGTGGCGCTGATCGTCTCGGTGATGCTCTCAGGAGGCCCCGACAAGGCAGGGCTGGCGCGTGACACCGTGTTCGCGGCCATCATGATCGTATCGACCGGGATCGTGGGGATGTGCCTGCTCTTTGGCGGCGTGCGGCATCACACGCAAGGCTTTCATGTCGAGGGAGCAAGTGCGGCTCTCGCGGTGCTGTGTGCCCTGTCGGTACTCACGCTGGTTCTGCCGAACTACACCAGCTCCGTTCTTGGGCCGGGGCTCACGGCGTCGCAACTGGCCTTCGAGGGCATGATTTCGCTCGTGCTGTACATGGTGTTCGTGTTCGTGCAGACGGTGAGCCATCGTGACTACTTCCTCGCGAAAGCGCCGAGCGAAGAGGTTCACGTGCCGCCGCCGTCGCGCCGCACGGCTGTCCTGAGTCTGGGACTGTTGGTGGTAGCGCTGCTGGCCGTGGTCGGACTGGCGAAAAAGCTCTCGCCTGCCGTGGAGAATGCGGTCGCGGTGGCCGGTGCACCGAAAGCCGTCGTCGGTATCGTGATTGCCGCGCTGGTGTTGTTGCCGGAAGGCCTGGCAGCGCTGCGCGCCGCGCGTGCCAATAAACTTCAGACGAGCCTGAATCTGGCGCTTGGCTCGGCGCTGGCGAGTATCGGGCTGACCATTCCGACCGTGGCAGCCGTCTCGCTGCTGCTCGATCAGCGCATCGAACTCGGCCTGGCGCCGAAGGATATGGTGTTGCTCGCCGTCACGCTGCTCGTTGGCGTGATCACGCTCGGCACCGGACGCACGACGGTGCTGCAAGGGGCCGTCCACCTGGTGTTGTTTGCCACGTTTCTGTTTCTGGCGATCGTGCCGTAACTGGCGGCCCTGCCCGTCGGGCGGGGGCGTCGCTGATCGCCTGTCTGCCTGTCGGCGCGCTGGATTACGCCACCGCGCCACGCGGGCTAAGTGCAGTAACAGTCATCGGCGCGTCGTCGCCCGCTCAGGACTGCGTGTCCTGCTTTTTCGTGTCGTTCGGGCTCGTGCCTGCGGTGTCGGCAGGGGTCTTCTCGTCCGACGGGACGCCGAGCAACGCCCCCAGCAGCTTGCTACCGGCGGCATTGCGCTTGCCCTGCGCGCCAACCTGCTTGCCGCCCTGCGGGCCACGACGCACACCGGCGTCGATCTTCAGGCCCTTGCGCTTTTGAATCTCAAATTTTGTCTGGGTCATGATGCAGTCCGTTGTGGGCTCGCCCGGCGACGCGTTACGTGTCGGGCAGGCCGAATCAAATTCAGGGTTTCAGAAGATCAGAGGTCGATACCGAGGCTGCCGTCGGCCGCCAGCGTTTTTGCCAGTGCGTGAGCGGCTTCGAGCGCATCGCCGGCCCAGCGGTAGCTCTGCGGCGTCGTATGGGAGAGCGGCGGGTCCAGCGTTTCGATCACGTCGTCCACGTCGCGCCAGCCCGTAAAATGCACCACCCCGTAAAACTGCCCGTCCGGCGCGGGCGAAGTCTCCGCCCAATAGTAGAAGTCATCCGCCAGCAGGCAGCCTTCGAAACCCATATCGATCCTGTCGATCCTACGAAAAGGCGGCATCGTAGCACGTCGCATGACGAGCGGCATACCCGCGCAAGGCAGTAGAATACTGCGGCATAGCAACCCAGGACTCTAGACATCACGATGTTCACCGGAATTGTTCAAGGCACGGCCACGCTGTCGTCCATCGAAGATCGCGACGGCATGCGCACCCTCGAGCTGGCGTTTCCCGAAGGTTTCTGCGAAGACCTGACGCTCGGGGCCAGCGTCTCGGTCGATGGCGTCTGCCTGACGGTCACGCAACTGCTCTCACCCACGGCGGCCTCGTTCGACGTGATCCTTCAAAGTCTGAACGTCACCACGCTCGGCAGCTTCGGCATCGGCGCACAGGTCAATGTCGAGCGCGCCGCGAAAGATGGCGCCGAGATCGGCGGCCATCCGCTGTCGGGGCATATCGACTTTTCGACGGAAATTCTTAGCGTGCGCACGTCAGATACCAATCGCGTGCTGCGCATTGCCATTCCCGAAGCCTTCCGTAAGTACGTCTTCGCCAAGGGCTATATCGCGATCAATGGCGCGAGCCTGACGGTCTCGGAGGTGAATCGGCAGGAAGGCTGGTTCGAAGTGTGGCTGATCCCGGAAACACGTCGCATGACGACGTTCGAAGACAAGCTCGCCGGCGCACGCCTGAACATCGAGATCGAACGCAGCACGCAAGTGGTCGTCGACACGGTACGCGAAGCGGTGCAGGAAAGTCTTGGCCGCCTGCAACCGGTGCTCGAAGCCCTGCTCAAGGAAAAGGGCCTTTCGCTCGACGATTTCGTCGGCGTGCCGCAATTGCCCTCGGGCAATGCAGACGACAAACCCGCCGCCAAGGCCTGAGCCTGCCGCCCAACACCGAAGGACATTCATGCAACTTGCTACCTGGAACGTCAACTCGCTCAAGGTTCGTCTCGGCCACGTGCAGGATTGGCTGCGCAGCAATCCGGTCGACGTTCTTTGCCTTCAGGAACTGAAACTTACCGACGAGAACTTTCCGATCACGGAAATCGCTGCGCTCGGCTACACGTCGCACTTCACCGGACAAAAGACATATAACGGCGTCGCGCTGCTGGTCAATCACGCGAAAGTGGGTGAAGCCAAGGATCTCGTCAAGAATCTGCCGAACTTTGCCGACGAGCAGCAGCGCCTTATCACGGCGACCATCGGCGGCGTGCGCGTGGTCTGCGGCTACTTTCCAAACGGTCAGGCGGTGGGTTCGGACAAGTTCGCCTACAAGCTGAACTGGCTCGACGCCCTCACCCATTGGCTCTCGGATGAAATGGAGCGCCATACGCAACTCGCGCTTCTCGGCGACTACAACATCGCCCCTGAAGACCGCGATGTGCATGACCCGGCGAAATGGGAGGGCGAAAACCTGGTGTCGCCGCAGGAACGTCAGGCATTCGCGCGTCTGCAGGGACTCGGCTTGCGCGACACTTTCCGGATGTTCGATCAGCCGGAGAAGACGTTCAGTTGGTGGGACTACCGCATGGGCGCCTTCCGACGCAATGCCGGCCTGCGCATCGACCACATTCTCGTGTCGTCCGCGCTGGCAGAGCGCTGCACAGCGTGCGAAATCGATCGCGTGCCGCGCACGTGGGAACAGCCATCGGATCACGCGCCGGTCGTCGCCACGTTCAAGGATTAACGTTCGCGCGGCTTTTCATGCTGCCGTGTTTCCCCACTGCAATGCAAAACGGCACCTGTATCAGGTGCCGTTTTTTCTTTGCGCGAAGCGTCGCCAGTTCACTGCCCTGCGCGTGGATCCGTCAGCCGCGACTCGTAGACGAAGCAGCGAATTGCCGCCTTGTTACGCGTATCCATCTGCATGAACTCCAGACCGTAAGCCCAGGTGCCGTCGACTCTGGGTCCCTCCACGCCGCGCACGGCAGCCATGCCGAGAATCGGCACGACGTCGGCGCCGATCGGCACGCGGAACTGCAGCGCGACGTGATGGCAGCCCTCGGGGAGCGGCGCTTTGGCTACGATGCCTGCCCCGTCGGCACTGATGTCCCGCACCAGCACCAGCCATTCGGGCGTGTCTTGCGGATCGGCCAGCATGCGGGTGAATGACGCGCGCGTCGTCTCGTCCAACGGCGACAGTCGCGCGACGAGCCGCGTATCGACACGCGGCGTGCGGCGCACCGGTGTCTCGCGCACCTGCGAAGGACGCGAAATCACCACGTAATCGAACGGACCGTGATGAACGCTGTGCACCTCGCACGTGAATTCGTACAGGTTGTCGCCCGGAAACGTCCAGAGCGCGAGCCTGTCACCTGCGCTCACTGGCAGACGTGTCTCGCCCGCCGTGGGAGGCGTGATGATCAACATGCCGTTGGGCGCACGGCCGATCAGCCGTGCACGCACACGCGTCGTCTCGGCGTCCGGCGCAACACGCACTTGCATCCAGGCACCGATAGGCAGAGGCACGGGCAAACCGTGCAGATAGACCGTCGAGCCACCGCCTCCCGTCTCCAGCGGCGAGGCTGAGTTCGCCGCTTCCGAGCGGCCGGCCGCCTCGCCCGTGGTCGCCCCTTCGGGTAACGGCCGGTGCGGGGCGAACATGGTGAAGAGCCAATCGAGATCGGCCTCGGACGGCAAACGTTCGCCCGCCGCCAGCAATGGCGTGCCATCGGCGTCGAACAGCGGCCAGGAGAGTGGAGCATGTGCGTCAAGCTCGCGGCGGTTGACCGCCACGAACCCCGGATAGCCTGACGCAATACAAGTCGAATGCATGGTGCCTGGGAGGGTACGAAACCCTTGAGAGC
Source organism: Pandoraea fibrosis (assembly GCF_000807775.2). NCBI lineage: Bacteria > Pseudomonadati > Pseudomonadota > Betaproteobacteria > Burkholderiales > Burkholderiaceae > Pandoraea > Pandoraea fibrosis. The sequence continues at coordinate 3,940,021 of NZ_CP047385.1, forward strand.
CTGGGAACGAAGCGCTGGCCTTCCCCGCATTCCGGCACGTGGGGTCGCGTCTTGGACGACCCTCTTCGTGCCGGCATCCGTGGCCAACACCCCACAAATGTCACCAACTACAGAAATGCCACGCGTCCGGCCGGCCGGAAATGCTCACCCTAATGGGCGATGCATGGCGCGTACGTATTTTTACCACGAAAGCAAGCCAGTTCTGACGTCGAAATATCGGGCAAAAGGCCCGTCAATCTCCACTCACCCCATCCGACGACAGTCCAGCGGGCCCTCCCCGGGCTCTCATGGTTTGGCGGATCGTCTCGGCGCGAAGCGGCAGGCGGATCGCCCAAAACCAGGGGAGCGTATGACGACATGCCTGCGCCAACCCCGGCTGATAGCGAATTTCGGGACATCTCAGCCAATTGACCAGCCGTTCCGCCAGCGCTTGCGTCGAACTCGATTCGCTCGACAGGCACATGCGCAACGCGATCGCTTCGGGCAAATGGCGCCATGCCGCCTCGCCATTCATTGTTTCGTTGAGCAGTGCCAACGCGTAGTGTCGATAGATGCGGTGGGAATCCGGGGAGGATGTCGCCCCGCGCAGCGCACTCGATTCATCTCGCGCGGTTGACCACGGACGCTGCCATGGCGGCTGAGTCGCCAACCAGCTCATTCCCGCCACGAGGGAGATCAGACGAACCCGCCGCGACATCGATGCGCTCAGTGGCGCCTGGCCGTCCGGCATCGCCAGTGGGGCGTCGCGAAAAACGTCTTCGATGTCGATATGGCCGGCACGCCGCAACTGCACACGGCCCGGCGCGCGAGCAGTACTCACGAGTGCGTCCAGCCGGTCGGCCGGACTCAACGATGCCCGTGTGACGTCCTCGGGTGCCAGGTTGCCGACAGTGGCGATGGTTGCGCGATCGTCAGCATGCGAGGGCCCCCAGGTCCCATGACATGCGACATTGGCACGATGCTCACCGTCCTTGCCACACCAACGCCCGACCAGCCTCACGAAGCCATCCAGCCGGCGTTCGACAGGCCACAGCGCCGAGAGAAATCCGAACTCTCGGAGCAGTCCCGAGAGCTGTGCCATGGTGCCGGGCAGATAATCATCGGACGACTCAGCGTCTCGCACCACCACCCGCGTGCCAAGCCAATGCCAACCCGGCAGCGTATCGTGGGCAAAAGCCATGTCGCCCGGCTTCGGCTCGCCGCCAGTATTCGTGCCAAGAAGTCTTGCCATCAGTTGAATCGGCAGGCGCGCAGCAACGTTACCGTCCGCCCGAATCAACACGACGCTACTGGTATCGACTGCGCTGATGCCGTCCGCCGACAACGCGACCGGCACCTGCGCCGGCAGCGCATCGAACCACGCCCCGCGCAACGCCTGCGTGCGCAGCGGGCCGACGCCGCCCGTACCTTCTCCCGCCCAATAGAGGGTCTGACACATAGCGCCCGCGATTGCCCAAGGCGCCTTTTGCGACACAGGCCCACAGTCTCTGTGCAACGCCCTCATCAGCGTCGGCGTGACCCATTGCGCCTGAGCGCGCAGTAACGGCACGTCAGTCAGTTCATTCAGGGTATGGACCAACCATTCGGCACGCAGCTCGGAAACGCCATCATGCTCACCAAGGCCACCAGTCTCGCTCAACGCCGCCAGCAAGCATCCAAACCAGTCACTCCGCCGCACCGAGTCCGGCAGGCGGTGCAGTGGCGGCACCGCGTCGCGCCTCATGTCCAGCATGCCCGGCTTGCGACTCAACGCCACCAGCAGTTGCATGAACACATTTGCGCGTACCGTCGGTTGATCCGCCGGCAATGTCATCCACGAGTGCACCACCTGTTCGAGTTCGGGCGGCGTCAGGCCGCGAAGCCATGTCACGTCGAGACGAATGCGAGCGTCCTGCCACTGCGTACCTGCCAGATTGCAGTCGGGCCCCATGCGCAATTGCTTCAGGCTTGCACCGCAAAACCGGGCATTGCGCAGATCGCAGGAGGTAAAGAAGGCGCCATTGAGCTTCGCCCCACGAGCATCCCATTCGGTGAGCACACATTGACGGAATTCCGCCCCACGAAGATCCGCACCCAACGCTTGCGCTTTGCGCATCGCCATCGATGTCCATCGCGTTCGCTTCGCCTTGGCGCCAATCAGTTTCACGCCGTGCGCACTGCCGTCGGCGAAGCCCGCGCCGTGCAATTTGGCCTGCTGGAAAGACGCGGCGTCGAGACGGGCCTTGGCAAACGTCACCCCTCCACACCTGGCTTCGCTCAGGTCAGCACCGCACATGACCGTATGTAAGATGACGGCATCACGAAGGTCGACCTTCACGAGCCGTGCCTCACTCAGATCCGTCGCCCGGAAATTCCCGAACCGCAGATTTGCGCCCTCGAAATCGGCACCAATGTGCTTCGAACACGCGAAGCCCGCCCTGGGTAGCGATGCGCCACACCACCACGCGTTATTGAAATGCCCACCGCAAAACTGCGCGCCCGGTGCGATCACGCCGCGCAAATCGGCATTGGGCATCCACAAGTCAGGCAGCGTGGTATTGCGCAGGTCGGACAAGGTCAGCGCCGCACTCAGCACGGGAACCGGCCACTCGCGCATGGGTAGCCGCTCGCATGCCAGTACGTCGCCGGAGGCTTCGTCGGTCGATGGCAGCCAGTGCCACAGCGCCGCTGTCGCCACCCGGCAAGACTCCGCTCTGCACCACGTCACGAGATCGCGCACCACGTTGGCGGCGCGCTCGCCATCGAGCAAGTGTGAGAAACGCGTGACCCACGCCTGCTTGAGTGCTCCCTTATCGAACCGTAGCTGCCCCGGCGATTCATCCGCCATTGCCCTCAAGGGCTCAACGCTTACATATCGCCCCAGTACGCCAGATGACGGCGGGAGACGATGCGTCAACCATGCGACCTGGTGCGCGATCGTGTGCCGTTCGTCTTCACTGGCCCGCAAGATCGCGCGGCGCAGCGCCTCAGGCGGCGCCGCGCTGCGTGCAGCGATATCGGAGGGTGACGATGGGGGGCGACCGACGGCACTGCCCTCGATATCGCGGACAGGCGTCGAGGTTTGTTCCCAGCCGGCAGTCCGGTTCTGAACAGACAACATGCGTCGCTCCTTGGCGCACGCTTGTACGTGCGCGCAAAAAAGCCACCATGTTGCCGAAGGAATGCGGCGCCACGCGCTAAGGAATTTCCGAATTGGTGCGTAGCGCCGTCAGGGAGTGGCGTTGTCTCAGGCGAGACAGAGCGTGAGCGCGTCACGCCAGTCGGGCGCCCGGACGCCAAAGGTACGCGCGAGCTTGTCGTTGTCGAGGATCGAGTAAGCCGGGCGCTTGGCCGGCAGCGGATAGGCAGAAGTCGGAATCGCCACAACGTTCGGACGCTTCTCCGGCGCACTCAGATCGAGAATCGCCTCGGTGAACCCATGCCAGGTCGTCTGCCCGGCGGCCGTCAGGTGATAGAGGCCCCCATGCTCGCGCCAGAAGTCGGCATCGACACCGCGCTCGCCGAACCCTTGCACCAGAACCTGCGAGGTCAGTTCGGCGATGGTGCGGCACCACGTCGGCGCGCCATGCTGATCGGACACGATCCGCAACTCGTCACGCTCGCGCGCGAGGCGTTGGACGGTCAGCAGAAAATTCGCGCCGCGAGCACCGTACACCCAGCTCGTGCGCAGCACCAGATGATTCGCACCACTCGCTGCGATAGCCGTTTCCCCGGCCAGCTTGGTACGCCCGTAGGCATTCTGCGGATTGGTGGGTTCGTCCTCGCGATAAGGCGTGGAGGACGTTCCGTCAAATACGTAATCTGTGGAGTAATGAACGACAAGCGCGCCGATTCGCTTCGCCTCTTCCGCCATGACCCCCGGCACAACGGCGTTGACCTGATACGCCGCAGCCTCATCGGTCTCCGCACGATCGACTGCCGTATAGGCGGCGGGATTGACGATCACGTCAGGCGCGAAGTCACGCAATGTACGCACCACGCTGTCGGTGTCGAGCAGGTCCATCTCATTACGCGTGGGGGCGTGCACGTCGCCCATCCCTTGCAGACTACGTGCCAACTCCCAGCCCACCTGCCCGGTAGCGCCCGTCAACAGGATGCGTCTTGCCATGGTTCGACTCCCTTGTCGCTTGATAGTGAACCAGGGAGCCTACCGCGATTGGCGTCAGCTTTCCAGCCCCAGTTCCTGAATCTTGCGCGTAATGGTATTGCGGCCGATGCCAAGACGGCTCGCCGCTTCGACTTTGCGTCCGCGAGTGAAATCGAGCGCCTCGTTGATCAGGGCCGTCTCGAAACGGCGCGTCAACTGGTCCATGACGTCGGGCGACGCCGAGCGCAGCAAACGTGCCACTTCACGACGCAGAATCGGCTCCCAGCTCTCGGCCCCCGCCGCGTCCGACGCGCCAGGCATACCGGCCACCGCCGGCGCACCATTGATGCCCGGCGCTGCGCCTGCGGCCGCAGGCCCTGTGCCCACGCCACCGTACCCCGTAGCGCCCGCAGGCACCGATGCTGCGGCAGCGGAAGCCGATGCCGCCGCATACGCAGGCGCAGTTGCAGGTGCCCCGGTGCCCGTCATCGACGTGGGTGTCAGCGTCTGGAACTCCGGCGGCAGATCCTTGATTTCGACCGTTTGCGCCGGCGCCATGACCGTCAGCCAATTACTCAGATTTTCCAGTTGTCGCACATTGCCCGGAAACGGGAAGCGCGTCAGATGCACCAGTGCCGCTTCGCTGATGCGCTTCGTCTCGACACCCAGTTCGCGCGCGCTCTTCTGCAGGAAGTGACGTACCAGCAGCGGAATGTCCTCGTTACGCTCGCGCAACGACGGCAAACGCAGCCGAATCACGTTCAGACGGTGATACAGGTCCTCGCGGAACAGCCCCTGGCGCACACGGTCTTCCAGGTTCTGGTGGGTCGCCGCGATCACGCGGACATTCGCCTTGATCGGGCTATGCCCCCCTACCCGGTAGTAATTGCCGTCCGAAAGCACGCGCAGCAAACGCGTCTGCAAGTCCAACGGCATGTCGCCGATTTCATCGAGGAACAGCGTACCGCTCTCGGCCTGTTCAAAGCGTCCGCGCCGCGTGGATTGCGCGCCGGTGAACGCACCGCGCTCGTGACCGAACAATTCGGATTCCAGCAGATCCTTCGGAATCGCTGCCGTATTGAGCGCGATGAACGGCCCGGAAGCCCGCGGCGAATGCCGATGCAGCGCACGCGCAACCAGTTCCTTGCCCGACCCCGACTCGCCGGTGATAAGCACGGTCGCGCTCGAATGCGACAGACGGCCGATGGCACGGAACACGTCCTGCATCGCACTGGCCTGCCCAAGAATCTCGGGTTCCTCGGTGATGCGCTCGTCGTCCGTCGCCTCGCGCAAGCTCTCCTCAACGGCACGCAGAATCAGTTCGACCGCGCGATCCACGTCGAACGGCTTGGCCAGATATTCGAACGCGCCGCCCTGAAAGGCTGCGACTGCGCTATCGAGATCCGAGAAGGCGGTCATGATGATGACCGGCAATCCGGGATGCCGCTGCTTGGCCATTTGCAGCAGTTCGAGCCCGGAGCCGCCCGCCATGCGGATGTCCGAGACCAGCACCTGCGGCGAGTCGTGTTCGAGCGCCGCGCTGGCTTCGCGCGGGCCGGTAAAGCTGCGCACCGGCAGGTTGGCACGCGAGAGCGCCTTTTCCAGGACCCATCGAATCGATTGGTCGTCGTCTACTATCCAGATCGGCTTCATTGTTCACCGTGTAACGTCTATGCCCGGCCGCAGGTGCTACGGCCGACGGCGTGAGGGCCGCATCAGCCCAGGGGCAGCAGGATTCGGAAATCCGTCCGTCCGGGCCGGCTTTCGCATTCGATCAGACCATCGTGGCGCTGCACGAACGATTGCGCCAGGGTGAGTCCAAGACCACTTCCGCCATCGCGCCCGGAGACGAGCGGATAGAAGATTCGGTCACGAATGTCGGCAGGAATGCCAGGCCCGTTATCGATCACATGCAATTCCAATGCCAGCTTGTGCAATCGCTTGGCAATCGTGATCTTTCGCGCCACTCGCGTGCGCAATTCGATGCGTGCATCGCCGCGCGCGATCTGCTCGCGCAGCGCTTCGGCACCATTGCGCACAATGTTGAGCAGCGCCTGAATGAGTTGCTCCTTGTCGCCGCGAAAATCCGGCAGGCTCACGTCGTAGTCACGCTCGATCGACAAGCCTTGCGGAAACTCGGCGAGCACCACGGAACGCACGCGCTCACACACCTCGTGGATGTTCACGTCCGTGGCGATATAGGGGTGGCGATGAGGTTCGAGCAAGCGGTCAACCAGCGTTTGCAGCCTGTCGGACTCCTTGATAATGACCTGCGTGTACTCGCGCAGCTCACGCTGATCCAGCTCGAACTCCAGCAACTGCGCCGCGCCGCGAATCCCGCCCAGCGGGTTCTTGATCTCGTGCGCCAGATTGCGGATGAGCTGCTTGTTCATCAACGCCTGATCGATGATGCGTTCTTCCCGCTCGTTCTTGATCTTCTGCTCGTTCTCGATCAGTTCGACGATCACGAAGTCGGGCGCCGCTTCCGGCGCAGCCACGATCGCGTGCGTATGCAATGGCTCCTGTGCGGTGCGTTCAAGCACCAGATCGAGGCGTGTTGTCTGAAAGTGGTTGGCGATGAGATCGGCCAGCGTCGAGGCCAGCACTTCACCATTGGTGAAGACATCGTTCCACGTCATCTGCGACAGCGAACGACGCGAGAGTGCAAGCAGCGCCTCCGCCGCCGGATTGGCGAACACCACGCGCAGCGTGTGCTTCTCGAGCACCAGCAGCACGGTCGGCAGCGCTTCGAGACCCGGCAGGATACCGGTCACGGCGAGCTTCGCCTCCCAGGGCTCAATGCTCGTGTGCAGCGCCGACATATGACCGGACAATGCGGCTGCGTCAGTGGTCATTTCGGTAGCATGGTTGTCGTCATCGGCGACGGCGTGCGAGGCACGCTTCGTCTGCCCTTTCGCACCAGCGCGGACACTTTTCATCAAGGATCGAGGCGATAGATTCATGACTGGCTACGAGGTGAAGGCGCGCTGCGGATAAAAAAGGGGGACGGCCGCGGCCATCCCCCTTGCTTGTCGAGCATGACGGTCGGCCGCTGGCGTTCCGTCATGCCGGCGCATTCCCTGCGCAGCGATTCGATTACAGCGAGTAGTACAGTTCGAACTCGAGCGGGTGCGTGGTCATTGCCACGCGACGTGCTTCTTCCGTCTTGAGTGCGATGTACGAATCGAGCATGCCGTCCGTGAACACGCCACCACGGGTCAGGAACTCGCGGTCTTCGTTCAGGTACTCCAGCGCCTGTTCGAGGCTCGAGCACACGGTCGGGATCTTTGCATCCTCTTCCGGCGGCAGGTCGTACAGGTTCTTGTCGGCAGCTTCGCCCGGGTGGATCTTGTTCTGCACGCCATCCAGACCAGCCATCAGCATCGCCGAGAAAGCCAGGTACGGGTTGGCCATCGGGTCCGGGAAGCGCGCTTCGATGCGGCGGCCCTTCGGGTTGGCGACGTACGGGATACGGATCGAGGCCGAACGGTTACGGGCCGAGTAGGCCAGCTTCACCGGGGCTTCGAAGTGCGGCACGAGACGCTTGTACGAGTTCGTCGACGGGTTCGTGATGGCGTTCAGCGCGCGAGCGTGCTTGATGATGCCGCCGATGTAGTACAGAGCGAATTCCGACAGACCGCCGTAGCCGTTACCGGCGAACAGGTTCTGACCATCCTTCCAGACCGACTGGTGGATGTGCATGCCCGAGCCGTTGTCGCCCACGATCGGCTTCGGCATGAACGTGGCCGTCTTGCCGTAGCTGTGTGCCACGTTGTGCACGACGTACTTCAGGATTTGCGTCCAGTCGGCGCGCTCGACCAGCGTCGAGAACTTCGTGCCGATTTCGTTCTGGCCCTGACCTGCGACTTCGTGGTGGTGCACTTCGACCGGCACGCCCAGTTGTTCGAGCAACAGGCACATTTCCGAGCGCATGTCCTGGAACGTGTCGACCGGTGCGACCGGGAAGTAGCCGCCCTTCGTGCCCGGACGGTGGCCGGTGTTGCCGCCTTCGAAGTCCTTCGACGACGACCACGGCGCTTCTTCCGAGTTCACGCGAACGAACGTGCCCGACATGTCCGTGCTCCACTGGACCGAGTCGAAGATGAAGAATTCCGGCTCCGGACCGAAGAAGGCGGTGTCGCCCAGGCCCGTGCTCTTCAGATAGGCTTCAGCGCGCTTGGCGATGGAGCGCGGATCGCGGTCGTAACCCTTGCCGTCGGCCGGCTCGATCACGTCGCAGGTCAGCACCAGCGTGCTTTCTTCGTAGAACGGGTCGATATAGGCAGTGTTGGGGTCCGGCACCAGCAGCATGTCCGAGGCTTCGATGCCCTTCCAGCCGGCGATCGACGAACCGTCGAAAGCGTGACCGCTTTCGAACTTGTCGGCGTCGAAGTGCGACACCGGCACCGAGACGTGTTGTTCCTTGCCGCGCGTGTCGGTAAAGCGGAAGTCAACGAACTTGACGTCTTCTTCCTTGACCAGGTTAATCACATCTGCCACAGATTTGCTCATGCTATCTCCCGAAAGATTCAATCTGGCGCTGCCGGCGCTTATCGCCCGCGTCGCCGCACCCTCTTAACGAACTCCGTGTTCGGATTCGCCTGAGTAAAGCAGGAAGCGTGCCAACGCCCTGCCAACGCCCCTCTCCTCGCTCTCGCCCTCTGATTTCTAAGGAAATAATCGATTCTGGTGCGTCCAGCCTCGAATTCCCGCTCATGGGCCCAAATTCTCCATTCCGGTGCAACAAACCCCAAAAATGACCGCTGTTGGTGCATTTGGCGATTATGCACCTTTTCGGTGCTCACGGACGAATGCCGCGAACCGAAGTTGTGCACCCCGATGCACCGTCCTAAAGCACCATGTCATGTCATGCACGGGCCCGCCTTCAATCAATCAACGCTGCATCCGGCCCGCCTCGCCGATGTCCCATGTCACCTAAAGCGCATCTCGCACGAAGTGCACGCTAGAATGAAGGACAACCATCGACTAACGAGATCACAGCAATATGACAAGCGCCAAAGCCATTCTCGATCAAGCCATCCAACGTCGCGCCACCGGCCAGCTCGCCTACGCTGGCGCCGTCACGCCGGAAGAAGCCCTGGCGCTCCTTAACGCCGATGCCAACGTTCGCCTGATCGACGTGCGCACACGCGCCGAACTCGATTGGGTCGGCCGCCCGCAAGTGCCCGATGGCCAATACGCCAATGTCGAATGGGTGCGTTACCCCGGGGGCGTGCCCAACGAGCACTTTCTCGAGCAACTCGCCTCGCAAACGCCTGACAAGACCACGCCGCTACTGTTCCTGTGCCGCAGCGCGGCCCGCTCGAAAGCGGCGGCGAAAGTCGCCTTCGAGGCAGGTTATACGCAGTCGTTCGACATCCTGGAAGGCTTCGAAGGTGACAAGGACAGCGAAGGCCACCGCAAACATGTGAGCGGCTGGTGCTTCCGCGGCCTTCCCTGGCTCGGTGCCTGAGCCGCTTTTCAGACAACGCTGATCGTCATCAACGCGAGGAGACGCCGAGATGGATTGGACTCACTTGCTGACTTTCGCCCTCGCCCTGTTCGTGGGCGCAGGCACCCCGGGACCCGGTATCGCGGCCATCGTTGCACGCGTTCTCGGGCGCGGCATGCAGGGGGCGATTGCCTTCTCGGCGGGCGTGGCAATCGGCGACGTGGTCTGGCTCACGCTGGCCGTGCTCGGCGTGGCCGCACTGGCGCATACGTTCTCGGGCATCTTCCTGGCGATCAAATACTTGGGCGCCGCATACCTGCTCTATCTCGCATGGAAGATGTGGCATGCGCCGGCCATCGCCCCGACGGAGCCGATGACGGACGCGCCCCGCGAAAAATCGTGGCGACTGTTTCTCGGCGGCCTGTCCGTCACGATGGGCAACCCGAAGGTCGTGGTGTTCTACTTCGCCCTGCTGCCCAACCTGCTCGACCTTCAGAAAGTCACGGCGCTCGGCTATATCGAAGTCGTGGGTGTCACGCTGACTGTGCTCTCGATCGTGTTCGGCAGCTACATCGTGCTCGCCGCTCGCGCACGTCGACTGCTCAGTTCGGCACGCGCCGTGAAGCGCCTGAATCGTGCGACCGGCACCGTCATGGCCGGCGCGGCAGTCGCCATCGCCACACGCTGAGCGTCATCCCCGTCTTTCCCGCAACATCGCAAACGCCACCCCTCGGGTGGCGTTTTTGCTTCGCGAGCCCCTCGCGCATTGTTGCGAATCCCGTAAGTATTTATTCCCTTTATTGCCGTTTTTCTGCGATAGCCAGACGCTTAGACTCTGTTCACGGTCGCACACAACGCATACCGCGTCGTCACAAACGCCACGCCGGTACCGATGCATTGCGCGCCCCCGCAGCACAGAAGAACAGGAGTTATCGTCATGAATCGCAAGCTCATCGCCTCTGCCCTAATGTCAGCCGTCATGGCCACCGCAGCCGGCACCGCCTTCGCACAAAGCGCCCGCACCAGCGACGCGTATCCGGAAGGCTCCCAATTCGCCTAGGTCACGCAAACGTCGCAAGTCACGCGCGAGCAAGTTCGCCAGGAACTGGCCGACGCACGCGCTCAGGGTCTGATCCCGCAGAACGATTACGAGTATCCGGTCCTCAATTCGCTGTCGCAGAGCAACGCGCCAGGCAAGACGCGCGCTCAGGTGTACGAAGAACTCGTGCGCGCGCGCCAGAACGGCGAGATGAAGTACTCGAACCCGTAAGACGTCACATCGCACACGCTCTCATCCGGACACCGGCCGTCGCCCGCACCGAGTGGTTGCAGATGACGCCGGACTGACCGTCCCTCGTCGTGTTGCCGTACCCCGGCAGCACGACGTGACGCACACAGGCGGGACGGCATCGCCTGCCTGTGTTGCGTCACCTCGTATTGTCCCGCCGGCAGGCGCGCGCCCACGCCTTACCGGGCGAACCGTCATGCCCCCGACCAGTTCTCTTCCCCTCTGGTCCGGCAAGCACCGACGGCTCCCCACGGGCGCATCTCCTGTCGCCATGCGTTCCCCGTTATCGCATGGGACCTTCGCCCGCCCCCCGCCCAGGGAGCGGGCTTTTTTCGTGTGCGGCGCAAGGTGCGTGCTACCATGCAGCCGTTTCAATTTGCATAGACAGGATCATCCGGTGAGTCAGATCGAATTCGATATCGAATGGACCGAGCGCGCGGCAAAGAAGGCCGAAAAGCTCGTCCCCAAGGGCACTCCTCTCGCGTTGCCGCCGATCGAATGCATGCCGGCCGAAGGCGACGTGCTGTTCCTCGGTCAGGGCGACAAGAAGCAACCGTTTATCGTGGTGGAGCGTCAGTATCATCACGAAGGCGAAGACGCGTGGACGATCGTCCTGATTCTCGACCTGCCCGAATAACGTTGATGTCCATTCGCGACGTTCGACTCGACTGAATCGGACAGATCGCAATACAACAACGCACGGCGCAGCCACTGGGGAAATCCCGGTTGTCGCGCCGCTTTGCTTGGAACGGTCCGCTTTCTATACTGGAATCGCGTTTTCACTCATGCGATAGCGGCAGGGAGATCGATCATGATCATGCCCCACCTTTCCAACGCCCAACTCGTCAGCATGTTTGCGATCGCCGTCTTCGGCGCGATCGTCGTGGGTGCCATGCCCTGCAAGGGCGCTATTCGAATGTGCTGGCGCTCGCTGCTCGTGGTTGTCGGCGCGGTCCTCGCGGTATTGGCGTTTGAGCTGGTTCCGCTGCTCGCCTGAGACCTTTTTTGCGGATTTTCACCATTTAGGGTTGACCCCCTGCGGAAGAGCCGATATTATCTCGGTCTCGTTGGGGCGTTAGCTCAGTTGGTAGAGCAGCGGACTCTTAATCCGTAGGTCGAGTGTTCGAGTCACTCACGCCCCACCAAACGAATTCTGAAAAAGGCTGCGTTGCCGTGCAGCCTTTTTTATTCCCGGTTGCATCGGGGCGTTAGCTCAGTTGGTAGAGCAGCGGACTCTTAATCCGTAGGTCGAGTGTTCGAGTCACTCACGCCCCACCAAAGTCATACAGAAAAGGCAGCATCGCATGCGGTCTTTTTTGTTCCCGGCTGCACCGGGGCGTTAGCTCAGTTGGTAGAGCAGCGGACTCTTAATCCGTAGGTCGAGTGTTCGAGTCACTCACGCCCCACCAGATACCCGCAAGGGCCGCACATCGTGCGGCCCTTGTCGTTTCTGCCCCGCCCTTGCGCTCTGCGCCGCCGCTTCCGCCATCGACACCCGCTACCCTCACTGCGCCACTTGCCGTTGCGCCTGTCGTCCTATTCCTACAGTCGATTCAGTCGTAACCGATAGTGTGCACAGTACAAGCCATCTAAGCTGGATTCATGTCGCTGCGCCGCGCGCGGCGCACACATGCCACAGGAGACTCATCATGAAAACGGCGAAGTCGATTCTCGTTGTCATCACCGCGCTCGCTATGGGCTCGTCGATCCTCGGCTGCACACTCGGCGGTGCCGCGGCAGGGGGTGTCATCGGTCACGAGGCCACCGGCGGCAGCACCGCCGGTACCATTGGCGGCGCCGTCGTCGGCGGCGTCATCGGTCACGAACTGGGTAAGTAATCCCCGTCGCGGACGCGTGGCTTGCCGTCAACGCCCCACGGCATAGAGCGGGGTGTTGACGGCGTAGCCATACAGGATCAGCACTTCGCCTGCGATCGCGTCTCCGGCCGCCCTCGCCTGCACCTCGCTCGCATAGCGTTTCGCCTGTGCCGTGCACGACACGTAATGTCGCCCGCCCCCCTTTAGCGTGCCGTCGTGACGGCCGACGAACGCCGCCTGACGCACACTCCAGAGAAAATAACCTTCGCACTTCGCGATCTCCGGCGGACGCCGGACCGTCGCATCCTCCTTCTGCGAGGCTTCTCCCGCCCGGTGCAACCGCCACTGACGCTTGATCGCCGCATCGGACCAACGTCCCATGCCAATGTCTTTTCCTTTCCCTTTTGCCATTGCTCCCTCCTGGAATTTACCCGCGGCACTGCGCTCGTGGGCACGCCAATAATGGTGAACAATAAAGAGGTGAATGGGGGATGGGGAGTGTCCGATATGCGAGGCCACACCCTGTGACGACGCTTCCCCGGCGTCGACACTCACAGATCGTCATCCAAAGGACACCAGATAGCGCCCTGCCGCGTCGCGTATGGCCGCAGCACGCGTTATTTCCTGAGGAACATAGCGCAGCGTCCACGCGACGATATCGAAATGCACACTGCGCGAGGCGTTCTCATTGTCTACACTGAAAGTCTCGTTCTCATCGCATGCGGGTTCGTGCGTCGCCACGACATCCGCATGATCGGGTATGGCGACCGTCACCTTTGCACCCGCAATTCAGCGCCACGTCAGCGTGGACGCCCAATCCGTCGATGGCCAGACCGTTCACGACGCGCTCGCGCAATGCGTTGCGCATGCGCCAGATCTGCGCGGTTATCTGTTCAACGATCAGGGCCGGTTACGCGCACACGTCGCCGTCTTTGTCGACGGATGGCTGATCCGCGACCGTCGCTCGCTGAGCGACCCGCTACAGAACGCCAGTCGCGTGTACGTGGCGCAAGCACTCTCGGGCGGATGAACCGGCGGGCAACGCACAAGACCCGCATGCATCAAGGAGGAAGACTGTGGAACATGTCACCGGAGCCACGCTACTGGTCGCCACCCGCAAGGGTTTGTTCACATGGCAGCGTGAGGGCACCGTCTGGCGATTGATGTCGAACACGCCCGACTTTCCCGGCGAGCCCGTCAGCATGGTGCTGCACGACGCGCGCGATGGAACGGATTACGCCGCGCTCAATCTCGGACACTTCGGCGTGAAACTCTGGTGCCGCACGCGCAATGCAGACGCATGGACCGAACTCCCGCCACCGGCGTTTGCCCCGCAAACACAGCAGTCCGAACCACCCTCCGGCGAGGCGCCATCGGTCGATCTGCTTTGGTCGCTGGAAGCGGCGGGCCCGGACGCCCCCGGTGTCCTCTGGGCCGGCACGATTCCCGGCGGCCTGTTCCGCTCGGCCGACCACGGGCAGCACTGGGCGTTGGTGCAGAGTCTGTGGGATCGCCCGGAGCGCGCCGAGTGGATGGGCGGCGGCTACGATCACGCGGGCATCCATTCGATCTGCATCGATCCCCACGACAGCCGGCAGGTGATGGTCGCCGTGTCGACCGGTGGCGTCTGGCGCACGCGCGACGACGGTCAAACTTGGGCGCTGGCGGCGAGCGGCATGGAAGCCGATTACATGCCGCCCGAGCGACGTCTCGATCCTAACGCGCAGGACGTTCACCGGCTCGTGCAATGCCGCGATGCACCCAACGCCTTGTGGGCGCAGCATCACAACGGCATCTTTCGCACTCTCGATTACGGTGCGTCCTGGCGACGGATTCAGGCGGCCCCGTCGAGTTTCGGTTTTGCCGTTGCGGTCGATCCGCACGACCCGGACGTGGCGTGGTTCGTGCCGGCGCAACGCGATGCCTGCCGCATCCCGGTCGACGCGCGGCTTGTCGTCACCCGCACGCGTGACGGCGGCGAGTCGTTCACCGCACTGTCCCACGGGCTGCCGGAAACTCCCTCCTACGATCTGATCTATCGCCACGGCCTCGACATCGACGCCACCGGCCGCACGCTCGCCATGGGCTCGACGACCGGCGCGCTATGGATCAGCAACAACGCCGGCGAGCAATGGGAATGCGTCTCGGCGCACTTGCCGCCCGTCTATGCCGTGCGCTTCGTCTAGTTTTTCTGTCGGCGTTCGCCTCACGACGCATCCCGTCGTTTACCCCGCCTGTATGTAGGAAAACCTTCAGTTGTCGTATTTTGCGTCGTATACGAAGGTAGACGGACAGGCTTCATCGAATCCCCCCGTCACGCGTCGCCGGACATGTCACACGTGTCGAACCCGACGCGTGAGCCAACGTCGCGTCAGTGCTTCATCCATCGTATCGACGCGTTCTACGGCAGACCGGCGACCACTCCTCGACACGCCGTGAGCCACACGTCACCCGTGTCGTCCCGGCATCAAATCCCTATAAGGAGTCACTTCTATGCGAATCGCCGACCTGAAGATCCGAACCCGGCTTGCCATCGGCTTCGGCACGTTGCTAGTCCTGCTGCTGACCATGCTGATCATCGCGCTGGTACGTTTCGTCGCCATCGAGCGTGCCAACGAAGAACTGCTCACCCGCGCGTGGGCCAAGGCCGATGCCGCGCACAGCATCGACGCCATGGTGCGAGGCAATGCGCGCCGCCTGATGGAGATCGTCATCACCACCGACGCCGCCCAACGCAACGCGCTGAACCAGCGCATCGATGCCAACCTCACACACATCGCCAAGGCGCAGGAAGTGCTCGACAAGTACGTGACGTCGGCAAAGGGCAAGCAGTTGCTCGGCGCCCTGCGGCAACACAATGAGGCGTTTCTGAAAGCGCGTGGCAGCGTGATCGCCGAGTTGGGTGCCGATCAGCGCGATAGCGCCCTGCGCATTGCACAGCAGGACGCCCTGCCCGCCCTCGACGCCATGCAGGCGGAAGCCATCGACCTGGTCACGCTCCAGCAAAAGATCGTCGACGACACCGGTGCCGCCACGAGCGCCGACATCGTCTTCGCCAAATGGCTGCTCGCCGCCATTGGCGCCGCGGCAGCCGTTATCGGCATCGTTGCCGCCTTGTCGGTCACGCGCAGCATCACGCGTCCGCTTGCGCGTGCGGTCGAAGTCGCCGAGCGTGTGGCGAAAGGCGATCTTTCGAGCCGCATCGAGGTGACGAGCCGCGACGAAACCGGCCAACTGATGGCGGCCCTCAAACACATGAATGAAAGTCTCGATCAGATCGTGCGGCGCGTGCGCAGCGGCACGGCCGCCATCGCGTCCGCATCGGGGCAATTGCTCGCGGGCAACACCGACTTGTCGGCACGCACCGAAGAGCAGGCCGCATCGCTTGAAGAGACCGCCTCGTCGATGGAGCAACTGACCGCGACGGTGCGCCAGAATGCGGACAACGCGCGTCAGGCAAGTCAACTGGCGGCGAACGCTTCGGAGATCGCGGGCGAAGGTGGGCGCGTTGTCGAACGCGCCGTGACGTCGATGCAAGACATCGCAGCAAGCTCGGCGAAGATCAACGACATCATCGGGGTGATCGACGGCATCGCCTTCCAGACGAACATCCTCGCCCTGAACGCCGCCGTCGAAGCCGCGCGTGCCGGTGAACAAGGCCGTGGCTTCGCCGTGGTCGCCGGGGAAGTCCGCACGCTCGCCCAGCGCAGTGCGGCCGCCGCCAAGGAGATCAAGGCGCTCATCGAAACGTCGGTCGGCAAGGTTCAGGACGGTTCATCCCAGGTGCTCGATGCCGGTCGCACGATGACCGAGATCGTGCAGGCCGTGCAGCGCGTGACCGACATCATGGGTGAGATCTCGGCGGCATCGAGCGAGCAATCGGGGGGCATCGAGCAGGTCAACACCGCCGTCATGCAGATGGATCAGGTCACGCAGCAAAATGCGGCGCTTGTCGAAGAGGCCACTGCCGCTGCCGGGTCGCTGGAGGATCAGGCCCGTCAACTGCGCGAAGCCGTCGCGGTATTCCGACTCGCCGGCGGCGACGCCGATGTGTCAGGTCACGACGACGCCGACGTCGCCGCCAACGGCCCGCGCGGGGCAGTGCTCGCGTTTGCCCGTCAACGTCAGGTGGCGTAACCCCGAAACCCCGTACCCCATCGGTGCCTCGGTGCCCGAGCCCATGGGCGCCTGACTGACCACCGCCCCGGCGATGTTGCCGGGGCATGGCGGCACGTCGTCCGACGGCCGCAAAATGCATGGGGTTGCGAAGCGTTGCCAAGGGTTTCGGCCGCCCGTGACACGCGGCCGCAGGCCGTCGCAAATCCCCATGCTTGCTGGTTTTTCGTCCGTTGTCATGCTCAGCGCGGCAATGCAACATTGGAGTATGATGGCTGCTGCTATGCTTTTTCCCACCGTCTGGAAAAGAGGTGTACCGTGGCCCGAAAGACCCCCATCGAGCGCTACCGAAACATCGGCATCAGTGCTCATATCGACGCTGGCAAAACAACGACGACCGAACGCATCCTGTTTTACACGGGCGTCAATCACAAGCTGGGCGAAGTCCACGAAGGCGCTGCCACGATGGACTGGATGGAGCAGGAACAAGAACGCGGCATCACGATCACGTCCGCCGCGACGACCTGCTTCTGGCGCGGCATGGCCGGCAACTATCCCGAGCATCGCATCAACATCATCGACACCCCTGGCCACGTCGACTTCACCATTGAAGTCGAGCGGTCGATGCGCGTGCTCGACGGCGCGTGCATGGTCTACGATTCGGTCGGCGGCGTGCAGCCGCAATCCGAGACGGTCTGGCGTCAGGCCAACAAATACAAGGTGCCGCGCATCGCGTTCGTCAACAAGATGGACCGCGTGGGCGCCGACTTCTTCCGTGTCTACAAACAGATTCACGAACGTCTGCGCGGCAATGCCGTGCCGATTCAGATCCCCATTGGCGCCGAGGACAATTTCCAGGGCGTGGTCGATCTCGTGAAGATGAAAGGCATCGTCTGGGACGAAGAATCGAAGGGCGTGAAGTTCGAGTACATCGACATTCCCGCCAACCTCAAGGACGCGGCGCAGGAATGGCACGAGAAAATGATCGAAGCCGCCGCCGAAGCCGATGAGGCGCTGCTCGAGAAGTATCTCGGCGGCGAGACGCTGACCGAAGCGGAAATCCAGGCCGGCTTGCGCAAACGCACTGTGGCCGGCGAGATCGTGCCGATGCTGTGCGGCACCGCCTTCAAGAACAAGGGCGTGCAAGCCATGCTCGACGCCGTGATCGATTACCTGCCCTCGCCTGTCGACGTGCCCGCTATCGCCGGTCACGACGAGGACGACAAGGAAATCGAGCGCCATCCGTCGGATGACGAACCGTTCGCCGCCCTCGCCTTCAAGATCATGACCGACCCGTTCGTCGGTCAGTTGATCTTCTTCCGCGTGTACTCCGGCGTGATCGAGTCGGGCGGCACCGTGCTCAATCCGCTCAAGAGCAAGAAGGAGCGTCTGGGGCGCATTCTGCAGATGCACGCGAACACGCGTCAGGAACTCAAGGAAGTGCGCGCGGGCGACATTGCCGCCGCGGTGGGCCTGAAGGAAGCAACGACCGGCGACACGCTGTGCGATCCGAACGCCGTCATCATTCTGGAGAAGATGGACTTCCCGGAGCCGGTGATTTCGCAGGCTGTCGAGCCGAAGACGAAGGCCGATCAGGAAAAGATGGGCCTCGCGCTCAATCGTCTCGCGCAGGAAGATCCGTCATTCCGCGTGCAGACCGACGAAGAGTCGGGGCAGACGATCATCTCCGGCATGGGCGAGTTGCACCTCGAAATTCTGGTCGATCGCATGCGTCGCGAGTTCGGCGTGGAGGCGACCGTCGGCAAACCGCAGGTCGCCTATCGCGAAACGGTTCGCAAGAAAGTCGAGGACGTGCAGGGCAAATTCGTCAAGCAATCGGGCGGGCGCGGCCAGTATGGCGACGTGGTCATCTCGCTCGAGCCGGACAAGGAAAAACCTTACGAATTCGTCGACGCGATCAAGGGCGGTGTCGTGCCGCGCGAGTACATTCCGGCCGTGGACAAAGGCATTCGCGAGACGCTCAACAGTGGCGTGGTGGCCGGCTACCCGGTCGTCAACGTGAAAGTCACGCTCACCTTCGGCTCGTACCACGACGTGGACTCGAACGAAAACGCCTTCCGCATGGCCGGTTCGATGGCGTTCAAAGAGGCGATGCGCCGAGCCGAGCCGGTGTTGCTCGAGCCGATGATGGCCGTGGAAGTCGAAACGCCCGAAGAGTTCATGGGTAACGTGATGGGCGACCTCTCGGGACGCCGCGGCATCATGCAGGGCATGGACGACATTGTGGGCGGCGGCAAAATCGTGCGCGCCGAAGTGCCTCTGTCGGAAATGTTCGGCTACTCCACCTCGTTACGCTCCCTCACGCAGGGGCGCGCCACTTATACGATGGAATTCAAGCACTACGCCGAAGCGCCGAAGAACGTGGCCGACGCCATCATTTCATCGAAGAAGTAACGCAGTAGACGTCAGTGTGGCGGCGCAGCCTCCCTGCCCGCCACACCGACGCTCAACGCCCGCGACGGCGACGCTTTCGTCTTCCGACGGGATCGTTCCGTTGGCGGGCGTTGTCCTTCTCGCCTGCTCGCCCTCGCGCACTACACCCACATGAAAAACATTCTCAGCATCCAGTCCCATGTCGTGTTCGGCCATGCCGGCAACAGCGCCGCCGAGTTTCCGATGCGGCGCCTGGGGGTCAACGTCTGGCCGATCAACACGGTGCAGTTCTCGAATCACACGCAGTACGGCAAATGGACCGGTCAGGCACTGCCCAGCGAGGAGATCCTGCGGTTGGTCGAGGGCATCGCCGACATTGGAGAGCTGGGCCATTGCGACGCCGTACTCTCCGGTTACCTCGGCGCCGCCGAGCAGGCCGGCTATGTGCTCGCGGCCGTGCAACGCGTCAAGCAGGCCAATCCTGCCGCGATTTATCTGTGCGACCCGGTAATGGGTCATCCCGAGAAAGGGTGTCAGGTCAAACCGGGCATCGAGCAGTTCCTCGTCGAACACATGCCGGCGGCCACCGACATCATGACGCCCAATCATCTTGAGCTGGAGAAGCTCTCGCAGCATCCGATCGATACGTTCGAAGATGCCGTGGCCGCCTGTCGCGCGCTGCTCGAGCGCGGTCCGAAGATGGTGCTCGTCAAACATCTGGAGTACGCCGGCAAGCCCGCCGACCGGTTCGACATGTTGGTCGTGACGAACGACGAGGCATGGCACGGCCACCGGCCGCTGTATCCGTTCTCGCGTCAGCCGGTGGGCGTGGGCGACCTGACCTCGGGGGTCTTTCTCGCACAATGGCTCAAAGGCGATACCGTGCGTGCGGCGTTCGAGCACACGCTGGCAGCCGTCGATGCCGTGCTCAGGGCCACCCATCTCGCCGGCCGTTACGAGCTGGAAATCGTTCGGGCACAAGACGAGATCGTGTCGCCGCCGCGCCGGTATGAGGCACAGGCGGTCTGAGAGCAACAATACCCGGTGGACGGCGGATCAGTACGCGCGCAAATGCTCGGCGTGATGTGACAGATGGTCCGCCATGAAGGTCTGGATGAAGTAGTAGCCGTGGTCGTAGCCGTTGTGACGCCGCAACGTGAGCGGCTGGCCGGCGTCGCGGCAGGCGTGCTCGAAGATGTCCGGATGCAGTTGCGCTGCCAGGAACTGATCGTTCAACCCCTGATCGATCAGAATGCCGCCCGGGAACACCATTTGTCCGGCACTCGCCATCAGTTCGCTGGCGTCGTACTGCCGCCACGTCTCGCGATCCGTGCCCAGATACCCCGTGAACGCCTTCTCGCCCCACGGGCAACGCATCGGCGCCGCTATCGGCGCGAATGCCGACACCGAGCGGAATTTGTCAGGATTGCGCAGCGCGAGCGTCAATGCGCCATGCCCACCCATCGAGTGACCGAAGATGCCGATGCGCCCCGCATCGATGGGCAGTGACTGCGTCACCAGTCCGTACAGTTCGTCGACGAGATAGCTGTACATCCGATAGTTCGCCGACCACGGTGCCTGCGTGGCATCGAGATAGAAGCCCGCGCCGACACCGAAATCCCACGCATCGGTCTCACCGGGCACGCCCGCACCTCGCGGGCTGGTGTCGGGCGCGATCAGCGCCACGCCGTGCTCTGCGGCGAGCCACTGCGCGCCGCCCTTGATCATGAACGTCTCTTCAGTACACGTCAGTCCCGCGAGATAGAACAGCGCCGGCACGGCACGTCCGTCGCGTGCTTGCGGCGGCAAGAACACCGAAAAACGCATCGGCAGGCCGATGGTGGTCGAGGCATGACGGTAGAAGCGCTGCGCGCCGCCGAAACAACGGTGTTCGGAAATGAGTTCGAGCATGACGAAATCCGGGAAGAGTCGGGAAGCCGGCAATGGCGCCGCGCGGCCAGCGATCTGGCCACCATTGCGAGATATGGCAGCTATCTTACCTCGCGGGGCGACGCGTGACATCGCCAAGGCACTCGGTGCGCACAACGCATCTCGACATGGCGCCGATGACGGCATCTATGTCGCGCTTGTCGCCTTGTGACAGGCGAACGCGCATCGCTAGGGTTGGCGTCCCTGACTCGTTACAAGGAGCGCCCCATGCCGATGTCACCGTTCGACCTCGACGAGGTCACCAATCTCGTGCAACGCGATGGCATTTCCGCGCGGCTATCGGAACAGGAAAAGCGTTTGTTGGTGTTGCTTGCGGCCCGCGCGGGCACGGCGTTCGGCAAACGCGCGTTGATGGAAGCGCTGTGGGGCACGCGGGCGCAATGGATGGAAGACGCCGCCCTCGTGCAACTTGTCTCGCGGCTGCGACGCTCGCTTGCCCCGCTCGGACTGCAACGCGCCGTCGTGACCGTGGCGCGCGTGGGATATCGCTTCGATTGGCCGCCAGCCGACGCGCATTCCGGCGTGCTTCACGGCGACGCCCCGAGCGAGTCGCGTGAGGCGTCGTCGAGCGAAGACCTGACCGTCTGCGACGCCGCCGACACGTCCTCGCACGTCGCCCTGCTCCATCAAGGCGTGGCGCGCGACGGGCATGGCGAGGTGCGTCGCCATGGCGTAGTCGTGCGGATTCCGCAGATCGAGTATCGCTTGCTGTGTGCCCTGCGCTCGCCTGCCAATGTCGTCCATGACAAACGTACGTTGATCGCGCTGCTGTGGCCGGAGCGGCCCGAGCAGGACGACACCAATCTGATGCAAGTCGTCTCGCGCCTTCGCCGCAAGTTGATTCCGCTCGATCTGCATCGACACATCGTGACGGTGCCGCGAGTGGGCTATCGCTTCGCACCTTGCGACGCGCCCACCTCGCCCACGCCGGTTACGTCACCTGCGCACGGGCCACGCCTGCCGCGCGCGCTGGCGTGGCTCTCGGCGACGCTGCCACGCGCCCTGTTCACCCTGACACGCCGTTTGCGCTGGCGCGAACGTTGAGCGCAGACGACGCTGGCAACGCCGATGCCGCTGCGGCCAACGCTGCCCGGCGACGGCATAGGTCCACTCAACTTCAGGAGCTACATCATGTCCGATACCCCTTCGCAACGTGCGTCCACCGCCGTTCCCGTTTCGCCCAATGCTTCGCCCCCGCAACCCTTGCCGCCTTCGTCCGGGTCGATCGATTCGGCACAGTCCGCCACGCCCGGCGCGCAAAGCGAACTCGTCTATCCGAGCGATCCGCAGAACGGTGCCACCGAAACGACCTACGCACAGAACGGCTTCGATCCGGCCACCAGCACCACACAACTGTCGTACACGTCGGCACGCGTGGCACGCCGTGTCTACAACCGCTACGCCAAAAACACCTTCGAGGTCTCGGGCTATTACACCGACTGGTCGCAGTACGACGGGCGGCTCGACGGCGACTTCAGCAACGATGCCGCCGGATGTGGTGTCGATCTCATGTTGCTCGATCCGTTCGCCTATGACCGTCTGATCATCGGCTTTGCGGGCATCGTCGGCGATCAGGGCGAGAAGGCGCAAACGATTGCGCGCGCGGCCACCGACTTCGTGCGCCATCCGGATCAGGCCACGTTCGTCGACAGTTGGGGCGACGTGCTGGCCTATCGCAACTGCGGATTCGACGGCTGGGTCAGCAACGACGTCATGCCGATGTTCCAACAGTCGCGTGCTCAGGGGGTGCTCGGCGGCCTGCGTCTGCTGCACGCCAGGAATCCCGCACTGAAAATGGCGCTCGCCATCGGCGGCTGGACCATGAGTCAGGCGTTTCACGGCATGGCCGCCAGCGCCGCGCGGCGCAAGACGTTCTGCACGAGTGTAGTCGATCTGCTCAAGCGCTTTCCGATGTTCGTCGAGATCAACATCGACTGGGAATATCCCGGCTCGCCCGGCGACACCGGCAATGTGTACGACGATACGGACGGCGCCAACTATGCCGCACTCGTCGGCGATCTGAAGAAAGCCCTGATTGCCGCCGGACGCAAGGACGTCGAGATCTCGATTGCCGCCTCGGCCAACGTCGCCGACATGAGCAAGGCCAACCTGCCCGGCCTCATCGCAGCGGGGGTGTCGCGTCTCAACCTGATGACGTATGACTTCTTCGGTACGCCGTGGGCGCCGACGCTCGCTCACCACACCAACCTGCACGACACCGACCCGACCGCCGCCAGCGGCTTTTCCATCGATCGGGCGGTGAACTGGCTGCGCCAGGCAGGCGTGCCGCTCTCCAAGGTGCACATCGGTTACGCCGCGTACTCACGTAACGCCCTTCAGGCGGAGATCGCGCAAGTGTCGGCGCTCGCCGGCACTTACTCGCCGGGCGACGACATCACCACCGGCACGTTCGAGTCGGGCACTACGGAGTACTACGATGTGCTGCGCAACTACCTCGATCTGGAGGGCGGCGCGGCACGTCACGGCTTCGTCCTTTACACCGATCCGGTGGCGGATGCCGACTTCCTGTATCAGCCGTCGAGCGGCATGTTCATGTCACTCGACACGCCGCGCACGGTGCGCGCCAAAGGCGACTATGTGCGCCGCAACGGTCTGGGAGGCCTCTTCACCTGGACGATCGATCAGGATAACGGCGTGCTCGCCAACGCGGCGCATGAGGGTCTGGGGCAGACGGCGACGGTCTCGAACATCGACATGACGCCGTTCTACTTCAGCGGCAAGACGTCGCTCGACGACACCGCACCGGGAGGTGGCGCATGAGCTTTCTCCTGTCCCGGCTGCTCGAGCCGTCGACATGGGCCGGCCTGACCGGGCTCGCGATAGCGTTCGGTACGTCGCCGGACGTGATGCACGAGGTCGCCCAGGCCGGCGCCGCGCTGGCGTCGCTTGCGGCCATGGCATTGCCTGAGCGCAACGCACGCCGGGCCGCTCAGGCCAGCGGCCCGCACGACGACGTCTCGCATCAGCCATAAATCGTTTGTTGGAAAGAAACGGGCCAAAACCCGGTGGCATCGCGTTTTGGCCCGCCTCGAAAAAAAGTGTCACGAAATCTAAACTTTTCCCCACAGCCGTCGCTATACGTTAAAGGACATGGGGAACAGCCTGCGCCGCATACGCCGGTTTTTTTGGCAACCCCGGCGAGTTGTCATAATCGCTGGCTATCATGCGTCGCGCACGACAAGACGCGATCCCAGCGCGTGTCAGACGCACCGAAGCTCCCCTCCCGTCAGGCAGTTGCGGCAACGTAGTTCGTCAGCAGGGCAATACAGAAGCATCGCGCCACCTTCGCCGGCACGGTCCCTTTGGAGGATCGGTCAGGACGATGACGACGATGGATATACCGACCAGATTGACCACAGATTCACCCGGGGGCCATATGAAGCTGATCTTGCTGGCGCTTGCCGCCTCGCTGTTTACGCTCGTCATGATGGTGCAGGCGCGCAGCGAAGCCAACGACATTGCCGTTACCGCGCCGAGCGCACAGCCCTCGGGCATCAACGTCAGCGATCGCATGCGCACCCGCAAGGACATGGCGATGTGGAACGCCCGCCGTAAAATGCACGCGGTGCGTCAGGAAGACTAACCCCCGCCAACACGGCAGTCTCCCCGCAGCAACATGCTGCATCGCACCAAACTTGGGCATCCTCCGCCGCCGTCCTATAGTGGAAAGGCGATTCAGGTGAGGAGACAAGAAAGATGCCCACATTCCACTTCAACCTTTACGACCTGACGTTGTTCCTGCCGATGGCGGTGGCCGGTGCACTGCTCGTTGGCGGCATCCCCGCTGCAACGCGAGGCACGCGCTACAGCTTGCGTGCCGCCGGGGCGGTGGTCGGAGCGCTCGTTGCATTCCTTGTCGTGGAGGCGTTGCCCGTGCTTGTCTAGCCGGCCAACGCACTCAGCCGCATCGAACCACGGAGGGCCTTGAGCGCGCAGCGCGCGCGGTGAGAGGCTTTCCCGAAAATTTCCGTACACGTCACCTCGCGATCCGCCTGTGGACGCCGGTGAATGCCCGCCGCTTTGTCGACGCTGCGGTCACAACGCTGTCATCGCCGCAATCTAAGCTGGTCTTCGGCAACTTCGGTTGCGCTGTCACCCTCTCTGTTGCGCCGCCGACCCGCTCGGCGGCTTTTTTTATGCCGCCACACGGCACATTACCGACACGGCCCACTCCCAATCGTTTTGTCCCGACACGTGGGCTGTCATCGCCTACAATCACCGGAAGTGCCACGCTGAGCGCGGCGTCCCGACGATCGACGCCGGTGCCCTCGCGCAATGCTGTCAGAGGAGGTTCCCGCATGTCCGACGCGTTCTCCCGCGCCTTTGCCGTCGTCATCAACCAATACCGTTCGCCACGTCAATACACCGTCTCGGTGGAGCGGGCGAGCGAGATGATTGCCAAGAACATCGGCCTGTTTTCCGACGGTTTCGCCGCGGAACCGCATCTGATCGTCGGTCTGTTCGAGCACGAGGCCGACGCCTGGGCGCTCGCCCGCCGCCTCCAGCGGACCCGCACGACCGTTCAGGCATTGCTTCAGACGCCCGCCCGCGCGGCGTCCATTGCCCCGCCGGAACTGGACCCGAGCGACTGACGTCAGCCGCCGCCGCAACGCATCCGGCCTCACGATTGCCCCTCGACTGAAAAAAGGTTCCCCGGCATCCGCCTGCCGGCGTAGAATTCGGAATTCCAGATATCACAAACCCGGCGACCACCGGAATTCCATGTCAAACCCCGCTGCCTCCGGCGACAACGCGACGCCCGACCTGCCATATCCACCCTCTTCACCCCCTTCGCCTCTTGCCCCGCTCGCGCCGCTCGCCAGCACGCCGGTGCTGATCGATCAGGTTTACTCGCGCTTGCGCGACGCCATTGCCGACCTCACGCTGCCCCCGGGCGAGCGCATCCGCCAGGCCGAGTTGGCCGACTCGCTGGGGGTGTCGCGTCAGCCTGTCAGCCATGCCCTGCAACTGCTCAAGCGCGACGGACTGGTCTGCGACAGCGGACGTCAGGGGCTGGAAGTGGCGCCCATCGACGCCGATCATCTGCGACAGCTGTATGAGGTGCGCACGGCGCTCGACGGTCTGGCGGCACGGCTCGCGGCCACACGGATGTCGCAGGGAACGTTGAGCGAGCCGGAATTGCGACGCCTTCAGGACGCCGTCGCCGAAGGCATGGCGATGACGCGAGGCACACCGGTGGCACGGCAGGTACGCATCGAGGTGGCGTTTCACACGGCTCTGCACGACGCATCGGGCAATCCGCTGATCGCGCAGACGGTCGCCCCCCAATGGCCACACATCATGCGGGCCATGGCAGCCACGCTCGGGGCCATGCCGATGCAGGAAGTCGTCTGGCACGAACACGGGGAAATCGTCGCGCGCATCGCCGCCGGAGACGCCAACGGTGCGGAGACCGCCGCCCGTGAGCACACCGAAGCCGACGGCGGCAACGCGCGCCGTGAGTGGCTCGCCCGACTGGCGGAGTCACGCTGATCATGCAAGCCGTCATCTCTGCCGCCCTGCCCGTCTTCGGGCTGATTTTCGTCGGCTATCTTTGTGCGCGTCGTGCGTGGCTGGGCGCCGCCGCGCTCGATGCCCTCAATCGCTTCGTCGTCTATCTCGCGCTGCCTGCCGTGCTGTTCCAGTCGATGGCACAGATCACCTGGGCCGAGTTGATCAACCCGGGATTTCTGGGGGCCTTCGGCGGCGGCATGGCCGCGACGTTTGCGCTGTCGTTCATGCTCGATCGCACGGTGCGGGGACGTCTGACCGACGCCAGCATCGAAGGGATGGGCGCGGCCTATCCGAACGCCGGCTTCATGGGATTGCCGCTGTGCCTCGTGGCCTTCGGTCCGGCGAGCGTACCGGCCGTCGTCGTGGCGATGTTGCTCACGGCGACGGTGCTCTTCGCCATCTCTATCGCCATCATCGAGACGGATCTGCAAGCCACCCCGAACTGGCGACGCACAGCCGGCTTCGTCGCGCGTGCCCTGGTGCGCAATCCGCTGGTTGTCTCACCGTTCATCGGCATGGCGTTCGCGGCAGTCGGCATTGCCTTGCCGGCCCCCGTACTGCATTTCACGACGTTGCTTGGCGGCGCCGCCAGCCCGTGTGCGCTGGTGGCGATCGGCATGTTTCTCGCGCAAAGTGCGGGCGCTGCCAGGGAGCCTCGAATTGCGCGCGCGGTGGGACGCCTCGTAGGACTCAAGCTCGTATTTCAGCCAGCCGTCACCGCATTCCTCGCGTTCCGCGTTTTCGATCTCCCGGCGATCTGGGCGCACAGTGCGCTGCTGCTCTCGGCCCTGCCCATCGGTACGGGCCCGTTCATGCTCGCGCAACTCTACGGACGTGAGGCCGCCGTCGCCTCGCGCGCGATTCTGATTTCGACGGTGCTTTCGGTGGTGACGGTGTCGCTACTGATTGGCTGGTTCAGCGTGCGGTAGCGATACGGTGGAATGCGGCGAGAGGCGCTGCGATGGGAGGTGGCGCGTGACGCTTACCGCGTGATGGGTCGATCCCCGTCGGCGACGCACTCAGCGCAGCGCCGCCAACGGCGCCACGACAACACGGTCGCGGCCGGAACGCTTCGCGGTGTACAACGCCGCATCGGCAGCGCCGAGCAAACGCATCGGCAGCGTTTCCGGATCGGCACTATCGCGCGGGTCGATACTCGCCAGACCAATGGAAATCGTGAGCGGCACGAGCACACCCGCGTCATCGGGAACTTCCAGCCGCGCCACCGCCCGACGCACCCGCTCCGCCACCGTCCCCGCCCAGTTCTGTTCCGTCTGCACGAGTAACGCGGCGAACTCTTCCCCGCCATAACGCGCCAGCGTATCCGTCACCCGCAACTGCGCGCGCATACATACGCTTGCCGCACGCAAGGCACGGTCCCCCGTGGCATGACCGTGGCTGTCGTTGACGCGCTTGAAATGATCGATGTCGATCAGCAGACATGCGAGCGGCGCACCGTAACGCGCGCCTCGCACCACTTCTTCGCGCAGGCGCTGATCGAAATAGCGACGATTCGACAACCCGGTCAGTGGGTCGGTCAGGCCGATACGTTTGAGGCGTTCGCGATTCCACATGTTCTCGAGACACACGGCGACGACCGCGCCGAAGCGCTCGAGAAAATCGGTCGCCATTTCCGGCGAGAAGCGGCGCGCGTCACGACTGCCCAATGCGATGACCCCGAGGTAGCGGCCATTGCGGGCGAGCGGCATGACAACGGCACTTGCCGGGGGACGCGGTCCGAAGAGCGACGCATGACGTTCGCGCGGGGCGCCGATCCAGAGTTGGCCGTCGCCACATACGGCCGCGAAGGTATTGCTGTCCTGCGCGATGCACAGGCCGGCATCGAGCGCGCGGATCCCTTCGGCCGTGTCGATGAGATCGCGCAACGTGTCGTCGACTTCGGCAAGCATCAGACGCACGCCCGACAGATCGAAATCGTGGCGCAGGCGGTTGAGCATCACTTCCAGAAACTGACCGAAGTCGGGCGCACCCATCAGCGCCAACTCAATGTCCTGAAAACGTTTTAGCGAACGCTCATTGCGCTGGACGGTCGCCAGCAGCGATTGCAGGGAGTCGAGCGTCGGTGCCTGGTTGGTTGCCACGTAAGGTCTCGAAAGACACGCGGCACTTCGCGGCCGCCTAGCGTGCTTGCCCGGCATCGTGCCTTGGCGCTCCGGCGTCGCGCCTGCACTGCGCGCCGAAGGACAAGTACCGGGCCGCAACGAATGCATCGAATGCGTTCGCCAGACCCACGGTGGCCGTCATGATGACGTCTGCAACGAGACTGTCATGAGGCCGTTAACGGCACTTGCCTCTCAAATTGAAGGGTAGCGGAACTGAATTTTGCCGCCACGAAATCGAGTCGTGGCGCAGCTTTTTGCGTTGCTAGGGAAAATACCTAGCCCATATGTAGATCATGTGGCAGCGCACCAAATTGGCAAGCCGGGCCTCGGAGCGGCATGCGGACGGTCGGCCGGCCATCTCGACAACGCAATATGGCGGCCCTACAATCGCGGCCGCTCGCACGCACTGTCGGTGACAAGGCAGTCGCGCGATCCGGCCCGATCGGCCGGTGGCAACGCGGCGCGCGCCCCTGCCCAAGGGACGCGCCAGCACTCAAACCTACGGAGACCCTGTTGTCCATGTTCTACCCGCGCACCCTGCGCAACGTCGGCGCCGCCCTCGCGCTGACCACGTTCGCGATGTTCCCGGCTGCGGCATTCGCCGCTTCCGCCGCCCACACCCCCTCCGGTCATCACGCCAAGGCGCATGCCTCGTCCGCGAAGCATCGCCACCATGCCGCCGTGTCCAGAACGTCGGCAACATCGGCTTCGAAAACGTCCGCGCACAAGCCATCGCACGCGAACAAGACTGCGCACGGCAAGAAGAAGGCCGTGAAGACGCATCACACGTTGCCACCCAAAAAGACGCACCGCGCTCGCCCGACAGTCGCCAGCCAACGGCATTCGCATTCCCACGCCTGAGGTCGTGTACCGCGCTATAGTGAACGACGGGTGTCAACGCGCAGCCACGCGACTCACCCTTTCGTCCCCTTTCGCTCAAACCGCATAGCGCGGTGACACGTCCATGACATCCCGGCAAGCCAGCGCTCGCGTTGCGTCCACGCCACAAGACAAGCCTTCTCACACGCCGCCTGACATTATTTTTTTGTTCGCCTGTTTCGGCGGCACTCCGGCTCGTCACGTCTCTCATTTCGTCGAGAGCACTTCCCGGATAACGGGAACACGCGCATGACGGCGATCCGCATTCTGCCCGCGACGATGCAGGACGCCACGCTGATCGCCGAGCTACATGCACGCAGTTGGCAATCGACATACGCACATAGACTGGCGACAGAACATGTGCGCGATCATCTCGCACAGGAACACGCTGCGTTGTGGCGAGACCGTCTGATGCGCATCGACGATCCCGCACTGCGTATATGGAAAGCGTGTCCCGAGGTCGGGAACGAACCACTTGCCGGATTCGTGTGCGCGCTATCGGGCGCCGATGGCATCTTGCTCGATAACCTTCACGTGGCCGCTGCGTGGCAAGGCCAGGGCATTG
Source organism: Pandoraea fibrosis (assembly GCF_000807775.2). Lineage (NCBI taxonomy): Bacteria > Pseudomonadati > Pseudomonadota > Betaproteobacteria > Burkholderiales > Burkholderiaceae > Pandoraea > Pandoraea fibrosis. The sequence goes on from NZ_CP047385.1 coordinate 3,970,227, forward strand.
GCCGCGCGTTGTTTTATCAGGTGAAGGTCTGGGCGAACGCGCTCGATCCGCAGGCTGCGCTTTATCTCTGGGTTCTCGCGCACAACACGCGCGCGCGGCAGTTTTATGACCGGCTGGGCGGTCGCGCGGAGGGCATTCATCCAATCGCGGTATCGCCCGGCATTGAAATTCCGGCACTGCGATACGTCTGGCAGCCCGAAAGGAGATGGCCTCGGCCGTGAGATGGCGATGTCGGTCTGACCGGTCGCCCGGCAAAGCCGAACGCATGTCGCAACGCAGCGAAAAGTGGCTTGAAACTGGCGTGGATCAACAATCTAAAGTTTCCCTGCTTGACACCTTCCCACCTTTCCCGTAAAAAAACGGGTGCATGAACGTTGTATGGCGAGTCTTGTGTCATCTAATGTCGCCCTCTGCGTCAACTCGGTTGTACCTGATCAGCTTTAATGTCATGCGCTCGCTGAGCTTCTCGCTCGCTCATTTGAAAACTTTAAGGATTTAAGAAATGGCAACTGGTACCGTCAAGTGGTTTAACGACGCCAAGGGTTTTGGTTTTATTACGCCGGACGAAGGTGGTGAAGATCTCTTCGCTCACTTCTCGGAAATCCAATCGAAGGGTTTCAAGTCGCTGCAAGAAAACCAAAAGGTCAGCTTCGAAGTGAAGAACGGACCGAAGGGCCGCCAAGCCAGCAACATCCAGCCCATCTAAGGGATAGATGTTTCGCTGCTGATCGCTAACGCGGTCGACGCGCCTCGGGCAGTTCCGCAAGGTCTGCCCGAACTGAAAACCCCGCTCACGCGGGGTTTTTTCGTTTTTGCAGGTATGCTGAACGTTTCGATCCGGAGGTTGCAATGGGCTTACTGGTAGACGGCGAATGGCACACCGATTGGTACGACACGCGCGCCACTGGCGGGCGCTTCGAGCGACGCCCCGCCACCTTCCGCCACTGGGTCACGCCCGACGGCGCCCCCGGCCCCAGCGGTGAAGGCGGCTTCGCCGCGCAGCGTGATCGCTACCTGCTGTATGTCAGCTATGCCTGCCCATGGGCGCACCGCACGCTCATCATGCGCGCGCTCAAAGGGTTGCAGGACATGATTCCGGTGGCCGTTGTGAACTGGCTGATGCTCGACGACGGCTGGACGTTCCAACCCGGCCCGGGCGTTACCGGCGATCCGGTGCACGGCGCGCCCTTTCTTCGCGACGTCTATCTCGCGGCTAACGAACGCTTCACCGGCCGCGTTACCGTGCCCGTGTTGTGGGACAAGGAACGCGGCACCATCGTCAGCAACGAGTCTTCGGAAATCCTGCGCATGCTCAACAGCGCCTTCGACGCGCTCGGCGCAACGCCGGGGGATTACTACCCGCTCGCCCTGCGCGAAGACATCGATGCGCTGAATGCCCGCATCTACGACACCGTGAACAACGGCGTCTATAAAGCTGGCTTCGCCACAACGCAGTCCGCTTACGAGGAAGCCGTCGCGCCGCTCTTCGACACGCTGGATAGGCTTGAGGCGCGTCTGGCGACGCGACGCTTCCTGAGCGGCGAGCGCATGACGGAAGCGGACATCCGGCTCTTCACCACGCTGATTCGCTTCGATGCCGTATACGTCGGCCATTTCAAGTGCAACCTGCGACGCATTGCCGACTATCCGAATCTTTCCGCCTACACGCGCGACATCTATCAGCAGCCCGGCATCGCGGACACGGTGAACTTCGAGCACATCAAACGGCACTACTACGAGAGCCACCGCACGATCAATCCGACAGGTATCGTGCCCAAAGGCCCGTTGCAGGATTTCGCGGCACCGCACGGCCGAGCGCAGATGATAACCGTGCAAAGTCCTTGAACTTGCGCTGCGGCCACCCGGCCACGATGTCCATTCATCCCGCCAGAAAACCGCCGTCGGTGGCCAGAACGTGTCCAACGACGTAGCTCGACTCGCTTGAGCTCAGCCACACGACGGCAGCGGCCACCTCCTCGGGATGTCCCATACGCTTGAGAGGAAGGCCCGCCGCAACGCTGCGCATGTCCGCAATGCCGGAGGCGAGCATCATGGCGGTCACCACGCGTCCCGGCGCGACGGCATTGATACGAATCCCCGCAGGGGCATACTCCATTGCCGCAGCGCGCGTGAGCGAATTGAGCGCCGCCTTGGAGGCGCCGTAGAGCGAGAGCCCGGCATTGGGATTGCGCACGCCGCTCACGCTCGTGTTGTTCACGAGGGTGCCCCCGCCGGAGGCAAGCAGCGCCGGAATCTCATGACGCATCGCGTGAAAGACTGCGCGAACGTTGGTATCGAACACCTGCGAATAGACCGCATCCGTCTGATCCGCCAAACGCGCTCGCGGCTCTTGAAAACCGGCGTTGTTGAACACGGCATCGAGCCGGCCGAAGCGCGTCATCGTCTGCGCGATCGTGTTGACGATATCCGCCTCGCATGTCAGATCGGCCGCCACGAACAAGCTCTGGGCGCCCAACTGCCGGATGTCATCGGCGAGCGCGTCGCCGAGCGCCTGACGACGTCCGGTAACGATCACCGCACGCGCTCCCTCCTGCGCCATGCGCAAGGCCGTGGCGCGGCCAATACCGCTGGTACCGCCCATCACGAGACACACGCGGTCATCGAGACGACGGGCAGGCGCGTCGACAGGCACCGGGCCGGCAAGCTCGATGAGAGACGGGGAATCGTTCATGGTCGTGACCTCACAAGACATTGCGCCGGGAACGTGCCCGGGGAGTCGTTGCAACGCGTTCCACGCTTGCGCCAAACACCCCGCCGCGCGCACGCCGTCGTCAACGTTGCTTCAATGCGTCGGCATAGAGCCGCATGCCTTCCAGCACGATGCGATCCTGACCGCGCGTCAGCCGCCCCAGCGCATCGATCACTTGCGCACGCGCAAACGCGTGAATCGCCGTAACGCGCTTTTTGCCGGCCGGGGTCAAGAACAGAACCTTCACGCGCGCGTCGTGCTCCGAGATCGCTTCCCCGATGTCGCCAGACAGCACCAGCTTGCGCAGCATGCGACTAACGCTCGACTTCTCGAGGCGAAGCCGCGCACCAAGCTCACGCGCCGTGACACCCCCGCGCTCGATCTCGATCAGCGCATGGACCGCCGACGGCGACAGATCGGTGCCCGCAAAATCACCGCCCATGAAACCCAACTCTCGAACCATTTCACGCGATACGGCGCGAATGGCGTCAACCAACGACGGATCGGGACTCACTGTGCAGACTCTCCCTTTGGCTTTCGGTGCGATGCGTCATCCAGCACGACAATATAGTTGCACAATACAACTTAATGATGACGCTTCGCAACCACAAAAATAAAAAAGCGGGCGTCGTGAACCGAAGCCCACCACGCCCGCTCACTGCGTCAGTTCGTCAGCGCCTCATGTGCCGTCGAAGATCCGCCGCAGTCCCGCTGACTTACACCGCGCGCGGCTTCACACGGCTTGCGGCCTCGACGGCATTGCTACGTGCGACATCCAGATCGTCGTGATACGCGAGTGCAACGCCCATGCGGCGCTTCACGAAGCTCTCCGGCTTACCGAACAGACGGATGTCGGTCTGCGGCACTTGCAACGCCCGGTCCACATCGTCGAACACGATACCCGTCGCGTCCACGCCGCCGTATATGACCGCGCTCGCGCCCGGCGTCTTCAGCGTGGTGTTCACCGGCAGACCGAGAATCGCGCGCGCATGCAGTTCGAACTCGTTCTGCCACTGCGTGATCATGGTGACCATGCCCGTATCGTGCGGACGCGGGCTGACTTCGCTGAACCACACCTCGTCGCCCTTCACAAACAACTCGACGCCGAAGAGGCCCTGTCCGCCCAGATTGTTGGTCACGTCACGTGCGATCAGACGAGCACGCTCGAGCGCCACCGACGACATCGGATGCGGCTGCCAGCTCTCGACATAATCGCCGCTCACCTGCTTGTGACCGATAGGCGCACAGAAGTGCGTTTCGACCTGCGCGTCGGTGCCACGCGCGCGCACGGTCAGCAGCGTGATTTCGTAGTCGAAGTCGATGAAGCCTTCGACGATGATGCGGCCGTGGCTCACGCGGCCACCAGCCATCGCGTAGTCCCATGCCGCCTTCACATCGGCCGGCCCGTCGATCTTGCTCTGCCCCTTGCCCGAACTGCTCATCACCGGCTTGACGATGCACGGATAGCCAATGCCACCGTCGATCGCGGCCTGCAACTGCTCGAGCGAGTCGCAGAACTGATACGGACTCGTGGGCAGCCCCAGCGTTTCGGCCGCCAGGCGGCGTATGCCTTCGCGATCCATCGTCAGACGCGCAGCACGCGCGGTCGGGATCACGCGCACCACACCATCCGCTTCAAGCGCTTCGAGCATCGGTGTGGCAATGGCTTCGATTTCGGGCACGACGAGATCCGGCTTCTCGGCCTCGATCAGAGCCTTGAGTTGCTCGGGATCGGTCATCGCGATGGTGCGGGCGTGGTGAGCTACCTGCTGCCCCGGCGCGTTCTCGTAGCGATCCACGGCAATCGTTTCGACGCCCAGACGCTGCAAGGCAATCAGCACTTCACGGCCGAGTTCGCCCGAGCCCAACAACATGACCTTCGTCGCGCTCGGCGACAGCGGTGTTCCGATAGTGGTCATTTTCGACCTTTGGAGAGTGAGAAATCAGAAGCGTCGACGCGACCTGGCATCGCACGCGAAAGCCGTATTGTAGCGATCATGACCGTCACCGCGCCGTCGCGCCATATCAAATCAACGCGCCTCGCAGCACGCGGCGGCAACTCGCCACCATGCATGCCTCGCTGTCCTGATAGTCCGTCAGCACCCAGGCGGTGCCCGCGTTGGTCATCGCGCCCACCAGCGCCACGCCGACGATTCTCGCCTGCGCTTGTGCCTCGTCACCGGCCGGCGGCGGCGTGTTGGCCATGCGCAGAATCAGCTTCGCGAATTCCGAGATGTAGCGGTGATAGGTCTGATCGGTCTCGGGGCTCACGCCCATCACTTCGAGCAGCAGGACGCGCGCCGCATGCGGGTGACGCAAAAACGCGAAGAAGCTGTGCAAACCGGCGTCGAGTCGTGCGTCGAGCGCCGGCCCGCTTGACTCAATGGCGGCGTGCAACTGGTCAAGCAAGGTCTGCGCATGATGCGCATAGGTCGCCCGCAGCAAATGCTCCATGTTCTCGAACGCCGCGTAGAAGTACCGATCGTTGAGCCTGGCCAGACGACACACCGAGCGCACCGTCGCCCGGCGGAATCCCACCGTGCCGAAGACCTCGGTCGCAGCGTCGATCAGCGCGGCGCGACGCGCCTGCTCCCGCTGAGCCTGCCCCACCCCGCCATAGCGCCGCCCGCCCGGCGTCGGTAACGCGCCCGGCAGAGACGACGCAGACGCGTCAGCGCCGCCCGAGGGCGATGCCGTCGACGCGGCATCCATCGATTCGAGTCCTTGTTCCATTTCGCTATTTGACAACACCCGGGCGGAAAACTAAAGTGGTGACACGCATCACCAAATTATAGGCCACGCGATTCCTGCCATCCACGGCGTATTGACGCGGCGAATCTCGGAGACAGCGCAATGAAGACGTTCACGGACAAGGTGGCCGCCATCACCGGTGCAGGATCGGGCATGGGGCGGGCTCTGGCACTCGAGCTGGCGCGCCGCGGGACGCATCTCGCGTTATCGGATATCGATGAGAGCAGCGTGGCGAACACCGCGACCGCCTGTCGCGCGTTGGGCGTTCGCGTCACCGCGCAACGACTCGACGTCGCCGATCGTGACGCCATTTTCGCCTGGGCCCGCGAGACGGTCGCCGCCCACGGCAAAGTGAATCTCGTCTTCAATAACGCGGGGGTCTCGCTGTCGGTGCCGGTGGCGACCATGCGCGAGGACGATATCCGATGGCTGATGGACATCAACTTCTGGGGTGTCGTGCACGGCACACAGGCGTTTCTGCCCTACCTGACGGCGTCCGGCGAGGGCCATATCGTCAACACGTCGAGCCTGTTCGGCATCATCGCCATGCCGACCCAATCGGCCTATAACGCCAGCAAGTTCGCCGTGCGTGGCTTCACCGAAGCGCTGCGCATGGAACTCGACCTGGCACATGCGCCCGTCTCGTGTACCTGTGTGCATCCGGGTGGTGTGGCGACCAATATCGTGCAGACCTCGCGTATCGACGAGAGCATCGGCACGCTCACCGGCCTGGACGCCCAAACGCACCGCCGGCGCGCCAACAAACTCATCGACGTCACGAGCGCCGACGCCGCCGCACGGCAGATCCTCGCGGGCGTCGAGCGCAATGCCCGACGCGTACTCGTCGGGTCCGATGCCCGTCGCATCGACAAGCTGGCCCGCCTGCTCGGCGCGCGCTATCAGGCAATGGTGGTCTGGCTCTACCGGCGCACCGCCATGGCGCACAAGCCGTCCCGGAACGAGCGCGACGCTGCGGCCCGCTCCGCGGCCACCAAATAATCGATCGCCGGAGACCTCGCCATGACGGCAAACACCCCAGCTACCGACATCGCCGGTGTCGCCACCGATCTCGACGTCATCATCGTCGGCGCCGGACTCTCCGGCATTGCTGCCGCGCACTACCTGCGCGAGCGTTGTCCCGGCACACGGTTCGCGATGCTCGAAGCGCGTCAATCGCTTGGCGGCACCTGGGATCTTTTCCGCTACCCCGGCGTGCGCTCCGATTCCGACATGTTCACGCTCGGCTTCAGCTTCCGGCCGTGGGCCAGCGATCAGGCCATCGCCGACGGCGGCAAGATTCTCGACTACCTCAAGGACACCGCGCATGCCGAGGGGCTCGACGGTCTGATCCGGTACGGCCATAAAGTGGCTGAAGGCCGCTGGGATTCGAGCCTCGCGCGCTGGACGCTGGACATCGAACGCACACGCGCCGACGGCCATCGCGACACGCAATCGCTCACATGCCGGTTCCTTTTCATGTGCAGCGGTTACTACGCCTACGACGCGGGACATACCCCGACCTGGCCCGACATGGACACCTTCACCGGCACCATCGTCCATCCGCAGCATTGGCCTCAGGATCTGGACTATCGCGACAAGCGCGTGGTCGTCATCGGCAGCGGCGCGACGGCAGTGACACTGCTGCCGAGCCTGGCCGCGACGGCGGCTCACGTCACCATGCTGCAACGCTCGCCAAGCTACATACTGTCGATGCCGGGGCGTGACGGCGTGGCCGAACGATTGCGCCGATGGTTGCCGGCGGGCATGGCGCACCGCATAGTGCGCGCGAAGAACGTGCTCATCACGCTCGGGTTCTACAATGCCGCGCGACGCTGGCCGCACGCCATTCGTCGCGTATTGATTCGTCGTGCGGCGCGACAGGCGCCGGGGCATGTCGACGTCGAGCGCGATCTCACGCCTCGCTACAACCCGTGGGACCAACGGCTTTGCCTGGCGCCCAGCGGCGACATCTTCAAGGCGTTGCGCGGTGGGCGGGCCGCCATCGTGACCGACGAGATTGCGTCCTTTACCGCGAATGGCCTTGCCCTCAAGAGTGGCAAGACGCTCGACGCCGACATCGTGGTGACGGCCACCGGGCTACGCGTGCAGTTGATGGGCGGCGCGCGTCTGCTGGTCGATGGCAAACCGGTGGTGCTCTCCGACTCGGTCTCCTACAAAGGCATGATGTACAGCGACGTGCCCAATCTGGCGTCGGTCTTTGGCTACACCAATGCGTCGTGGACGCTCAAAGCCGAGTTGATCGCGCAATACGTCTGCCGTCTCATCAATCATATGAATGCGCAGGGCGCCGATACTTGTGTGCCACGCCTGCGCGACGCCGAGCACTTCGAGAAGATGCCCGCCATCGGCCTGACGTCAGGCTACATTCAGCGCGCCGCCGGGGCGCTGCCGAAGCAAGGTGGGCGAAAACCGTGGGTGTTTTATCAAAGCTATTTGCGTGACTTGCGACTGATGCGCTGGGGCAGCGTCGACGATGGCGCCATGCATTTCGAGCGGCGCGCCACGCAATCGGCCGCACCGGGAACGGACGCGCCCGCGCAAGCGTCGAATACGCCGAGTGCCGTGGCGTCGGCGACGCGTTAGCCCGCCCGCACGAGGACATGCAAAATGTCGTCGCATCGCCCGACTCGCGCCCCGCATTGTGACGATGCGGACTGACCGACATTGCCCGCGGATACACACCACATCATGCTCATTGCCTATCTACTCGGTTGCCTCGTCATTGCGTTTGCCGCCGTGGTGTTCGTGTTGATGCGATTCACGCGTCGCGTTGCACGTCGCGCCGAGGCAGCCGTACCGCCGGACGGCCAATATCTCGATATCGACGGCGAACGTTTGCACTACGTCGATTTCGGTCACGGGCCGGCCGTCGTGTTCATTCACGGCCTCTGCGGCCAGTTGCGCAACTTCGCCTATCTGCCTCTGGCTGCGCTCGCGCGCACACATCGCGTCGTGCTCGTCGACCGGCCCGGGTCCGGCTACTCGACGCGTGCCGCCCAGCACGATGGCGCCATTGCTTCGCAGGCAAATGCCGTTGCTCGATTGATCGACGCCCTCGCGCTTGACCGTCCGCTTGTCGTGGGCCATTCGCTGGGCGGCGCGGTATCGCTGGCGCTGTCACTCGATCACCCGCACCGCGTCGGTGCGCTCGCGTTGATCGCACCGCTCACGCAGCCGGTATCCGAAGTCCCCGCCGCGTTTCGCGCGCTGGCCATTCGCAGCGTCCGGTGGCGCCGCTGGGTTGGGCGCACCCTGGCCGTGCCCATCGGCATGATGACGGGCCGCTCGACCCTCACCTATGTCTTCGGTCCCGAAGAGGCTCCGAAGGACTTCCTCATTCGCGGCGGCGGCGTCCTGGGCTTCCGTCCGGGAAACTTCGAAGCGGGCAGCGTCGATCTCCTTGCCGCCGAACGCGACATGCCCGGACTGGCCGCGCGCTATGCCGGCCTGTCGGTTCCCGTCGATATCTTGTATGGACGCGGCGACCGCATTCTCGATTACCGCCTGCAAGGCGAGACCATGCCGCTCGCCAGCGAGCGTGTGCGGCTGACGCTCGTGGACGGCGGCCACATGCTGCCCGTCACGCAACCCGAGGCAACGATGCAGTGGCTACAGGAAATTGCGACACGGATGTCGGCACCGCAGTACGGCGCCGTGCAGCCGGCCATGACGGTGTCGGTGCATGCGGCGAACGACGCCGCATAAGGCATCGCATTCACGCGGGCATGAGATCCGATCAGGGGTAGCCCCGCCTGCGGCGAACCCATTCCAGTGGCACACTAGGCGCTTCCCGAGTCAGCACGGCTTGCGTCCGAACGCCCAATGTCCGATCGCCCTGAAGCCCCCGCAATCCCCGCCAGCCTCCGTATGGCCGCCAGTCTTGTCATGCTGCGCGAGCGGGCGAGCGGCATGGAAGTGCTGCTGTTGCGGCGCGCCATACGCGCAACCGATTTCGGTTCCGATGCTTATGTGTTCCCCGGTGGCGTGGTCGATACGGGCGACCGGCAGGGGCATGCCGTCTGCCTTGAACTCGATGACGCGGCGGCCAGTCAGCGCTTGCAATTGCCCGCGGGTGGCCTCGATTACTACGTGGCAGCCATACGGGAATGCTTCGAGGAAACCGGGGTTCTGTTCGCGAGCGATCGCACGGGCGCGTCCGTTGATACGCATCGCCTTAACGCCATGCGCGGCAAACGCGAGGCGTTGCACGACGGACAGATCGATATGGCTGCGCTGTGCAATGCGTTCGAGGTACGGCTCACGCCACAACGGCTCCACTATCTGAGCCATTGGGTGACGCCGCTGGCCCTGCCCAAGCGTTTCGATACGCGGTTCTTTCTGGCGATGCTGCCCGAAGGCCAGCAAGTCGAAGTCGATCAGATCGAGACGGCAGCACACCGATGGATGCGTCCGCAATACGCGCTCGCCCATGCCGATCAACTTCGTCTGCTGCCGCCTACCCGCAAGCTGTTGCAGTGGCTGGACGGCATGGAAACGGTGCAGCGAGCCATGGCAGCCGCGCAGGCGCTGGAGGACATACCGCGCATTCAGCCGCGTCTGGCCAATGGGAAACGCGGTCGCTGGCCGGTCACGCCTGACGAGCCGTCGTGGGCCGAACTGACGCTGATCGATGCGAACGAGCAAGGCACGGGAAGCTACGAGATCGTGCCGGGACGGGTCGTCACGCTGATGCCCGGCCTGCTGCGACTCGCCGCGCCGAATCCGGGCATGATGACCGGGCCCGGCACGAACACCTATCTCGTGGGCGGTGGGCCCGGGAATGCATGGGCCGTGATCGATCCGGGGCCCGACGATCCCGCGCACATCGACGCCATTCTGCACGCCGCCCCCGGCCCCATCCGGCAGATTTTCGTCACGCATACACATCGCGATCATTCGCCCGGTGCACGCCTGCTGAAAGAGAAGACGGGGGCAACGACATATGGCATGCCTGCACGTCATCACGAAGGACAAGACACGGTGTTTGCGCCCGATGTGACGCTCGGAGACGGCGACGCCGTGACGTTGCCTGACGGCCGTCAACTACGCGCGATTCATACACCGGGACATGCGGCCAATCACTTTTGCTATGCATTGCCCGACGCAAAGCTGGTCTTCACTGGCGATCACGTCATGCAAGGGTCGACGGTCGTCATCAATCCGCCTGACGGGCATATGGCGACCTATCTGGCGTCGCTCGAGAAGCTGGCTGCGCTTGCCCCAGAATGGCTTGCCCCGGGGCACGGGTTCGTGATGGACCAGCCGGCCCGGAGAATCGCGCGGCTCGTGAATCATCGGCTGGCGCGCGAATCCCGGACGCTCGATGCGCTCGCTCGGCTAGGGCCCGCGACGATCGAAACGCTCACGCCAGTGGTGTACGCCGACGTGCCTGCGGCGCGTCATGCCGTCGCGCGGCGCTCGTTGCAAGCGCATCTGGAGAAACTGGCCGAGGACGGACTCGCGTCGGTGTCGGCAGAAGGTCAATGGCGACGCACGAGTGTGGCGATGGCGCCGCGTTGAGGCTACCCCATCGTCGACGGTCGCTGGCGGTCGGCTCGCGACCGACCAGAGACTTCGTCAGTCCTACGAATCGTCGCCGAACAACTCGTCGACGATTCGCTCTCCGGCCTTACGCCCAGCCATCTCGGCGTCGACCCGATTGTCGCGATGTCCGTCGGGAGATCGCACCTCTGGCCCTTCCGGCTTGCCGTGCCGCATGACCTGCACCAGATAGTCCCACGGCCCGGCGTACTCGTTCTGAAAGGCGCGCACGCGAATTTGATAACCCGCGTGGTATTCGTAGACCTGCTCATGCGATGCGTAGCTCATGACAGACTCCGGTTGGCGAGATGCAGGAAACGTCGCGGCGAATGCGGTTAGCGTGGGCTCGTCGCGATGGGACGGGTTCGGTTCGATCGGCGAATCAGACGAATCAGGCGAATCAGGCGGCGTCAGGGCACGTCGACGACGATGGGGTCGGTGCGCACCCCACTGGCAATCGCCTTCGCGGCAAGGTCGACGATCTCGTCTTCGGCATCCATGAACTGATCGAACAGGGCTTCGCCGCTGGCGTCGGCCTTTGCGAGACGATTGAGCGCGGCTCGTCCGATCTGACAGTTGAAAACGTTTCCGTCGACGTTGACGTAAAAGCGCACGAACTCGCCGCCATTCCCGAGTCCGATGCCGCCGTGCAGGAAGGAACTCATTGCCGCCTCCGCTGTGTCCTGAAAGTCGAAAAAATACCCAACGCGCTGAAAAATCGTAGCACGTTCGAATTCCATCGGTGACATCGGGACGTCACGCCCGGAATAGCGGGCACGAGGAGATAAGCGGAGAAGAAAGTGGATGAAAAAAGACCCACCTGAGGGGTGGGTCTCGAAACCGGGTCGCATGGGGCACCATGGCGTCCCGGGAAGACAGGGTCATGAAAACATGACGAGTTCATTATGAGCGCCCCGGCCCCTGCCGGCGGCGCGTGTCGAGCGGGGAATTAGATGTAGATCAAACTTTGTGGTGGGGCGGTTGGCCCCACCGCGGACACTAAAGAAGCGCCCGATCTTTCCGTAATATAAATGTGCCAAATTGTTGCCAACGACATGTCAATCACCCTCACTCTGATTTTTGACGCCGCAACTAAAATTATCCCGGTGATCTCCACCGCCGCAATCGCTTGGCGTAGGTACAGTCGCGAGCCCAAGGTGAAGCGCAAGACGAGGGATCAACAGAAGCTCGATCAATTGAGCGCATTCCTTGCGTTTGACATCAGACACCGCGATCGCCTCGTTGTCGAACAGCAATTCCGAATTTTCTTCTCGGGCAGGATCGATTACTTGGAGATCGTCTGCCTCCTAGGCGCAAAGCGGCAACTTACGGCGTTCACATTTCTGCCAACCGCTCGTCCGTTCGTCATTTTCAATGAATCCGAGGGGCACTTCGCCTTTCGCAATCTGTACTCAACGCAGACAAAACGCCGCATTTGGAAAGCATCTTTCTTCGCCGTATATTGCTTCCTTTGCCTGGCTGCGTTTCTCCCATGGTCAACGCTCGACTTTGAGAGAAGTGGATGGCAATCGGTATTCGCGCTCTCCGTGTTATGTGCCATGTCCTTTTGGGCTGCATGGGGATCGCTCACATTCTCTGCAGATCTTTCAATCGCCGAGAAATTCGTAGATGCGGCCAAAAGCGCCGAGGTGACCGCCCCCAAACTTCGCCAAGCGGCCAATACTGCCAATGCTACGAATTCTCCGCATCAGGCGTCGCACCCGCAGGCAGCCAATCGCCCCGGATAATCAACACATGCCAGAACGCTACATGTACGAAGACGAAGTCAAAGTTGGCTTAAATCTGCTTGGCGTTGCCACCAATGCGGATGAGAGAATCACATCCGGTCAACGATTAGAGAAGGCATCCAAGCGATTGTGGTTAAGATGTTTGTCCCCCCCCCGAACACAGTATTCATCTGACAGCGAAAATGCTTGAAGCATGCAACGCGGTGCGGTGCGCGACCTCATTGACTCAGACACAACACTGACCCGCATTGAAATCGCCGCGTTGCGCGAAAGTCACCAAGGTTATTGCGCCGAAATCGAGAGTTGGACATCGAAGGCCGAGCAATATGCAAAGCAACGCGCTAAAGCGGGCGAAGTGGTAAAGCGCCATTTGCACAAGATTTGAACATTCCCGGAAGTCCCCACCCAACCGTATCAATTGCCGCGCAACACGCACCTGTAGCCGTCAAACCATCCCTGACACAGCGATAGATTTTTCTTCTGCTGCCGCAGGAACCAGCCCGTCGCTAAATTAATGCGGGCGTGAGGCTAGTCCCAATTCCCCGTATCGATGCGATGGCGGGCCAATTGCAGTCCCCAATCGAGCGCCACAGCCGACGCCTGCGGTGCCTCGTAGTCCACGGTGCGACGCAAGCGGTCTACCACTTCGCCATCTGCCTTGATGACGATCGAGACATCAAATCCATTGGGATGCTTGATCTTGTTCGCCAGCTCAACCAACACACTGATTGCATGGCCTTCGTAGTCCACTGCATACATACCGATCTCCTTCGCTTTCGAATAATCCTTGGACCTGAAGAAACGAGCGGCATATCCGGTCTCCGGGCACTTGGCGCTTCACGCTGAATGACGGCCAACCCATCGCGATGACGGAAATATGCAAACACCGGAAAGCCGACGTTTTCGACTTTGTCGCGCGCACAGACTCGGGCACGACGATGCGTCATCACGACTGCAAACGCGCGAAGTATGCGTCACCGACGAAGCGGGCAAATTGACAACTCGGGGATTTCGGTAACAACCGAAGTGATGACTGCTGGGAAAAACAAGGGAATTTTGGGGTGACCGATGGGACTCGAACCCACGACGACTGGAATCACAATCCAGGACTCTACCAACTGAGCTACGGCCACCGCCGTGATCAGCAACTTGACTTGCTTGCTGAACAGAAACAAGATTATAGCGACGTTTTTATTGCGCTGCCAAGCACTTTTTTCACTTCTTCGAAATATTTGTTCGCTCTCGTGCACGATCGATGCGCAGCATCGTCATCTCACGCGGCGAACGCTCACAAGGCAACGTCGCTCGCCACCGCAAAACATCATGCCGTCGCGAACGACGCCTCGTCGTCCCGCTCGGAAAACGCGCCCGCACGCAACTGTGCGCGCGCTTCTTCGAACGCGCCAATGCCCGCCTTCAGGCGCTTCGGATCGGATAGCACCCGACGCCATCCGCGAGCGCCCGGCACGCCGCGATACAGGCCGAGCGCATGACGCGTAATCGCGCCAAGATACCGGCCCTTCTCCACTTGCCCCGCTGCGTAAGCGATCAACGCGTCCTCCACCTCCTCGCGCGATTTCACCGGTGACGTGTCGCCGTAGAAGCGTGCGTCGACTTCGGCCAGTACATACGGGTTGTGATACGCCTCACGGCCCAGCATCACACCGTCGACGTACTGCAAATGCTGTTCGACTTCATCGAGCGTCTTCACACCGCCGTTGATCAGGATCTCAAGCTGCGGGAAAACTTGCTTCAGGCGATAGGCGTAGTCGTACTTGAGCGGCGGAATCTCGCGATTCTCCTTCGGGCTCAGTCCTTTCAGAATGGCATTGCGCGCATGCACGATAAACGTTGTGCAACCGGCTTCAGCGATTTGGCCGACGAAGTCCTCAACGAACGAGAACGACTCCACATCATCGATCCCGATGCGATGCTTGACCGTGACCGGCACCTGCACCACATCGCGCATCGCTTTCACACAGTCGGCCACCAACGCCGGCTCGGCCATGAGACAGGCGCCGAACGCACCACGCTGCACGCGCTCCGACGGACAACCGCAATTCAGGTTGATCTCGTCGTACCCCCACTGCTCGCCGAGCTTCGCCGCGCGCGCGAGATCCTGCGGCTCGCTGCCGCCCAGTTGCAACGCCACGGGATGCTCCACGGCGTCGAAGTCGAGATGGCGCGCCACGTCCCCATGCAGCAGCGCACCGGTCGTGACCATCTCGGTATACAGCCACGTGTGACGCGAAAGCTGACGATGAAAGACGCGACAGTTCGAATCGGTCCAATCCATCATCGGCGCCACGCTGACGCGGCGGGGAGGTAAATTCATCAAAAATCTCTTACAAAACAGTCGATTACAGCAAAAAGCGTAGTGCCAGATTTCCCAATTTTAGCCCCGATTTTCGCTCGTTTTAGCACCCAAGTGCTACGGTGTAGCATCGAAAAACGCCATGTAGCACCGACGAAAACCTATGGGAACAATCACAGTTCGGGAACGAAAGGACAAAAGTATAGGGTATACCGCACAGATCCGCCTGAAGCGCGGCGGACGGGTGGCCTACACCGAGGCGAAGACGTTTGACCGCAGGCAGGCTGCGGCGGCGTGGATCGTCAAGAGGGAGAAGGAACTGGCGCGTCCGGGGGCGATGGAAGCCGCAGTGCAGACGGACCCGCTATTTAGTGAGGTGATTGATAAGTATGTCCGCGAATCCATCAAGATCATCGGGCGAACGAAGGCTCAGGTACTAAATGCCGTCGCCCGCGCACCAATCGGGGAAAAGCGTTGCAGCGAACTCGGAAGTACCGACTACGTTGACTTCGCCAAGAGCCTAGACGTCCTTCCGCAGACCGCGAGCAACTATATGTCACACATCGGGGCAGTCGTGAACGTCGCTCGTCCCGCGTGGGGCTATCCGTTGTCCGAGCAAGCGTTGAAAGATGCCCGACGAGTCCTCTCTCACCTCGGCCACACCGGTAAGTCGGTCAAAAGGGAACGACGCGTAAGCTTTTCCGAGTTGGATCTGCTGCTCGAACATTTTGTAGGGATTCGTAAGCGGCATCCGAATAGCGTTCCGATGCAATACATCGTGCCGTTCGCGATCTTCTCGACGCGACGCCAAGAGGAGATCGTCACGATCAAGTGGTCGAACTTGGACAGGGATGGCTCGCGGATACTAGTACGGGACATGAAGCATCCAGGGCAAAAGATCGGCAACGATGTCTGGTGCGACCTTCCCCCGGAAGCAATCCGCATTCTGTCGGTGATACCGCGACGCGAAGGAGAAGACCGAATCCTCCCCCACACCACCGACGCCGTCAGCGCAGCATTCACACGCGCCTGCCAGTTTCTTCAAATTCCGGATCTGAGATTTCATGACCTGCGCCACGAAGGTACTAGCTGGCTGTTCGAGCAAGGCCTATCGATACCTCGCGTGGCAGCCGTCACCGGGCACCGGAGCTGGACAAGCCTAAAGCGGTACACGCATATCCGCCAAACGGGCAATCGATTCGCCGACTGGCCGTGGCTTGCGAGACTAGCCCCGGCGATGAACGCATGACTCAGCAAGCACCTGAGCGTGACAAAGCGCAGCACCAAGATTTGACTCGTAAGCTATTAACCTTGGGTGGGGGGGGAGGCTCGTGGGGTAAGGAGTTGCCGAAGGGGAGCAGACTATTTTGGGGTATTACAGCCCGAGGATAAGTCGTTGATTTTATAGTGAATGAATTTGAGCGATAGTAGTAGGCGTGGTGCGAAATTGAGTCGAAATGATCGGCATCTCGATGGTGGTTCTCGACCCGTTTCTGCAGTAGCACGCCGCACCAAGTGAGTGGCTGCCTTTTCAGGCTCAAAGGCCATCGCCCATATCAAATGTTCGAGTTCAAATTTCGATGTAATAATGCGCTAAATATTCCCACCGAAAACCAATTTGGACGGCGAACTTGGAGCTTGGTCAACTAAAAATGCTGCTTCAGCAGCACTTTACTGATGGACTGGTAACCATCGTCGGTTCTGGTTTGTCATGCGCGGAGGGGCTTCCAGGCATGGGCGAGCTTGCACATTACCTCCAAGTTAACATCGAGGCCGATTTGTCGGATGACGACAAGAATCACTGGACCCAACTGTCGCCCTTGATCACGGCAACCGGACTGGAAGCCGCACTACTATCTAAACCGCCGACGCCTACGCTTGAAACTGCCATTGTCGCGAAAACGGTCGAATTAATCGCGCAGCGTGAACGTGACATAGTAGCTGAGGTATTCACTAAGGCGCGCACCCTCCGTTTCACTCGTCTTTTGAAACACCTTCTTAAGCCAACTACGGGAGTGCCGGTTGTCACCACCAACTACGATCGACTGCTGGAGGTCGCGGCGGAGGAGGCTGGCCTCGGTGCGGACACACTGTTTGTAGGTCAATTCGCCGGACATTTGGACGAACAGGAAAGTAAATTAAGTTTCTGCCGCGAGGTCACCCTAAAGGGAAAAAGTGTTCAATATCGCTATCGGCAAAAGGTGAATGTCTTCAAGCCACATGGTAGCCTCGACTGGTACCATCGTGATGGAAAGCCTGTGCGCTACGCCGGCGATCTCCACTTACAGCGTTTAATTATCACACCGGGCTTGAATAAATTTCGGAGCGGTTATGAGAGTCCATTTGATCGGCACCGCGAGCGCGCAAATGGGGCGATCGACAAGGCGAGCCGCTTTCTTGTGTTGGGCTATGGATTTAACGATGATCACCTTGAAACGCATCTAACGCCGCGAATCAAAAGTGGGATTCCGACTCTTTTGCTGACACACTCGCTTTCGGACAATGCTCTGAAGCTCGCTCGTGACCACGCCAACGTCATCGCGATCCAGCACGGGACTATCGGTGGGGTGTCCGGCTCGTCGGTTTTCGTCAACAAGATTGAGGGTTTCGTACCAGTGCTTGCTCTCTGGGATCTCAACTCATTCATTTCAGAGGTACTTGAACCGTGACAGATGCCGCTCTCCAGTTTACTGACGACGATAGAATCGGTCGGGTCGCGTCGGTCGACACCAGTCGCGTAGCAATAGATGTAACTAACTCAATCCTTCTCACCCGCATTGGAATCGGTCAACTCATCGCCATTCGTGGTACGACGGAGCGGGAGTACCTCATTGCCATGACCGAGCGTGTGACGCGAAGCATGCGTGATGAGTTGCCAAATTCTGACGATTCTGGAGAAGATGGCCAGCTTCTAGAAGCGGTTGCGGATGATTTGATCCAAGCCGTTCTTATTGGCACCTTTCGCACGATCGAGGGCGAGAAGGTAAACACCTTCAAGCGCGGCGCGGACAGTTTTCCCCAGATTGACCGAGAGTGTTATGTCATCGAGGGCGGAAATCTTCAGCGCTTCATGGGCATCCTGGGTGCGGGCTTCGCGGAGGAGGAGCGGCTGAAACTCGGCACATTTGTCGCTGACCGGTCGGCTAATGCGATCGCGAGCGGCGACAAGTTCTTTCAACGGCACGCGGCCATCCTAGGGAGTACCGGTTCGGGCAAGAGTTGGGCTGTGGCACTTATCTTGGAACGAGCCGCAAAACTGAAGTTTCCGAACATCATTGTCTTTGACATGCACGGCGAGTACGCGCCACTTGCCGATGAAGCAATCGGTGGCTTTGCGCAACGATTTCGCATCGCCGGACCTGGTGACTTGGACAAGCCTGGCGATGATGTGTTGTTTTTGCCATATTGGCTTCTGAATCGCGACGAGATGCTCTCGATGATCCTCGACAGAAGCGATCAGAATGCACCGAATCAGGCCTCGCGGTTCACACTTCACGTCCGTACCCTCAAGGGAGAGACACTCGATACCGAGAAGCGGGATGTGGTTAAGAAGACATTCACCGTAGACTCCCCGATCCCCTATGACATAAAAAAGCTCGTAAAGCTTCTGGAGACCGACAATACGACCAAGGGCGTGGGAAAAACCGGGCCCGTGAAGGGCGAGTGGGAGGACAAGCTTACCCGCTTCCTGTCTCGACTGGAGACGAAGCTCGACGATCGTCGGTATGGATTCATGTTTGCACCGCCGCTAGCGGCAATGGCATACGATTGGTTGGCCAACCAAGTCCTCCGGCTTTTGACATCAAACGGTGGATCTGGGATCAAGGTCGTTGATTTTTCAGAGGTGCCCGCCGACGTCCTTCCCGTCGTGACCGGCACTTTGGCGCGATTACTCTATGACGTCCAATTCTGGATGCGCTCGGGCAAGCGGACACCGGTTACGCTGCTCTGTGACGAAGCCCATCTTTATCTGCCCGTGCGGGAAGATGCTGACGCGGTACAGCGGCAAGCGCTCGGCTCGTTTGAACGGATCGCCAAGGAAGGCCGTAAGTACGGTTTTTCGCTATTAGTGGTTAGTCAACGCCCTGCCGACGTCAGCCGAACGATTCTAAGCCAGTGTAATAATTTCCTGGCGTTACGGTTGACGAATGAGACGGACCAAGGCGTAATTAAACGGCTTATGCCGGATTCACTGGCGGGCTTGACCAGCATTCTCCCGCTTCTCGACACAGGAGAAGCGTTGCTCTTAGGTGATGCGGTGCTGCTGCCGACGCGCATAAAGCTCGATATCCCAAAGATCACGCCGGACAGCGCGACAAGGGATTTTTGGAGGGAATGGGGAACGCAAGAGCCGCAGGAAGATGCAATCAAGTTGGCCATCGAAAGCCTTCGAAGCCAGGCGAGGATTTAGTGCTCGAGTGAGGAAATCAGAAACCAATACGAATAACAAGAGATTGGCGAAAATTTTCCAAGCTCGTGGTTCTCTGTTAGAGGAGCGAGATTTATTTCTTCTACAGAGAATTGGATACGAAGGCTTCGATCATAGGATGCTTGCGCATTTGGCCTGTCGACGTATTGAGATCGGGTCACTCCGATCTTGAAGTTTGAGGACGAGTATCTGCTAATGGCTATCTGGAAAGAGACGATAGTAGTCTGCGCCAAAGCCAGATATTCGCGACAGGTACATTTGTGCCGTGCGCAAGTCCGGTTCGGCCAATAGGTTGGCAGGTGTAAAGGCGAGCGGACGTCCGTTGCCCGGGGCGAACCCGATATGTCCGCGAGAGCGCTGGCCAATCACTGTTTATGGCCGACTTCAGCCGTTAGTGAGCGTCTGCCATCGACCCATCGCGGATGGGTCGATAAACATGAGAACAACGGCAGCGTTCCGAGCGAACGGACAGACTCACGCCTAAATTGGGGTACGGGCCGGCCACGCGCCTCAATCGGATTTCGAGCAGGTGTGTGGTTTACACCTCCCCACACGCGGGGCATACGTTGCACTGCCTAGGCCGAGCGTCACCGAAAAAAAATGGAAAGTATCGCGCAGGAAGGGGGTGTCAGAATTTCCGTGTTCAAGGCGGGTTGAGAATTACACGGACGGTCGAACGGTAATGCCCCCATTTTCCACGGCCGCGAGAAGTAGAAACTAAGCGGCCATGGCCAGCCGCTGCTTCGGGGTAAAGCCGCCCAATGCCATATTTGGGCGCTCGTGATTGTAAGTCCACATCCAGTCGGCCGCTGCCTGCCGAACCTGCTCCAGGTCTTCCCACAGATATTGCGAGAGCCATTCGTATCGCGCGGTCCGATTGAACCGTTCGATGTACGCGTTCTGTTGCGGCTTGCCCGGCTCAATGTATTCCAGCCGTATACCTAGCTTCTGCGTCCAAGTCACGATGGCTATGCTCAGGTATTCTGGGGCGTTGTCACAACGAATTACCTTCGGCTTGCCACGCCATTCCATGTGCTGCTCCAGCGTGCGAATCACCCGCTCGGACGGCAGCGAGAAATCCACCTCAATGCCCAGCGCCTCGCGGTTGAAATCATCAATCACGTTCAGCGTCCGGATGCTGCGCCCGTCAACGAGCTGGTCATGCATGAAGTCCATTGACCACACTTCGTTGATGGCATGCGGCACCGACAGCGGCTGCGGCGTTTCGCGCACCAAGCGTTTCTTCGGCTTGATGCGCAGGTTCAGCTCCAGCTCCCGATAAATCCGGTAGATGCGCTTGTGGTTCCACCCGAATCCCTTCACGTTACGCAAGTAGTAATAGCACAGCAGAAAGCCCCAGTTGCGATGACAGCCCGTGATACGCATCAGCCAGTCTGCAATCTCTTCGTTCTCCGTGTTCAATTTCGCCTCGTATCGGTAGCACGACTCGCTGATGCCGAACACTGTGCACGCCACACGAATTGACACGCGGCGCTGTTGCACAACCTGCTTTGCCATCTCGCGCCGGCGAGATGGCTTCAGAACTTTTTTTGCAGCGCCTCCGAGGCAATCTCAGCCTTGAGCTTCTCCTCGATGTACATCTTGCGCAGCCGGGCATTCTCCGCCTCGAGCTCCTTCATGCGCGACATCATCGACGCGTCCATCCCGCCGTACTTCGAGCGCCATTTGTAGAACGTTGCCGAACTGATGCCCAGTTCCCGGCATAGCTCCGGCACCGCAAGCCCAGCCTCCGCGCGCTTGAGCGCCTCCAATATCTGGCTGTCTGTGAATCTCGACTTCTTCATCTGCAGAACTCCCTCTTAACGAGAAAATTCTACTTCTCCCAGCGCCGGTTTGCGGGGGGCATTACCCAGGTTTGCAGCGTTGTTGCCGGAAATACGGCAGCCAGCGCCTCGGGCATGCCCTTGAGGCCATCGGTCACCGCAATCAGAATGTCGTTCACGCCGCGCGTTTTCAGATCGTTAAACACCTTCATCCAGAACTTGGCGCCTTCGGTGTTTTCGATCCACAGGCCCAGGATGTCGCGCGTACCGTCGGGCAGGATGCCCAGCGCCAGATATACCGCCTTGTTGCGTACGACGGCATCCTCGCGAATCTTCACACGCAGCGCGTCGAAGAACACGACCGGATACATCGGTTCGAGCGGCCGGGACTGCCAGGCGGTGACTTCACTCATCACCTCGTCGGTGACCGAGCTGATGAACTCGGGCGAGACTTCCGTGCCGTACTGTTCCTGTACGAAGCCCTGAATTTCACGAACGGTCATGCCACGGGCATACATGGCGATGATCTTGTCATCAAAGCCCGTGAAGCGTCGTCCGTGTTTGGGGATCAACAGCGGCTCGAAGCTGCCGTCGCGGTCACGCGGCACCTCGATGCGGATCGGGCCGTCCTCTGTCAGGACCGTCTTGGCACCACGGCCGTTGCGCTGGTTCGTCACGCTGGCCGGTTTGGCCGTGCCCGACGGGTAGCCGAGATGGTGATTCATCTCGCCGCCCAGCGCACGCTCGATCAACGCTTTCTTGAAGGCCAGCGATGCGGCATTGATGGCGTCGGCCGTCATCGGGCCGTTGCCGAACTGCTCAAGCAGTTCGGCGGGGATCGTCGGCAGCTCTGCCGGTGGGGTTTTCGGTTTGCGAGGCATCGTCACTCCTTGGCGACATGTTATGCCTCAAACACGAAATTAATGACAGCCCCCGCAGGAATACAACTCGCATTCCGCATAAGGCTACTGACTACCATACTTCACAACGAGTATGCATTATGTTCGCGGAGAACTGCCTTGCCCTTATCATTGCCCTATCATCACAGGGGGATACTCGTAGCAAAGAAAGTTCCATCCCTTGAGTCAAACCCGCCAATTGATATAGCTCCGAGTCTATTTCGTTCTTTAGTTCTTGATTGCAAGGCTCACACAAGGTGACTAAATTCCTAGAATTGGTTTCCCCTCCTAGCGAGAAAGGCAGAACATGCTGAAGGGTCAAGTTCTCAGGGGCGTGGCAGCGCAAACAACGCCTGCCGTCTCTATCAAGAATCTGCTCCCTTGCCTGCCCGCGATAACTGCGACTTAGCATTTTCGGGGATGCAATATCTCTATCGGTGAATGAACCAAATGGTGATTTTATACATTGACGACCACTCAACCATTGACAGATTGATCTCTCAGCATAATCACAATCCACCAAGGCCCACCCATGAATGCATAGCCAATTTCGATAGCTTTCATCCGAATTTACCTGCAATGCCTGCTGACCTAACTCTGCGAGCGCAGTAACAAACTGACCTTCGTACACCTCTGACGGAATCCTGCGCTCGAACCCTCTGTCTCCCGGTTTGCTTCCATGCGTATAAACACTGAAGTAGGCGTAGCCACCGCAAACCTGCTTCAAATCAAATGCGTAAGGCATTTCCCCCCCAAGGCTGTTCGATTTATGTTTAAAATAAATTTTTGGAGCGGAGCGTATCGACAAGAATAGACTCCGGGCAGCAATATGCCGCCGTGCCGATGGGCGATCTCCGCCTACCACGACTAACGCTCACCAAGGGTCCCTCGTTGCCTTCGTACTGGCGCGCCTCGTCCTTGTCGTCACCATCTTTGATGACCATCGGCGTTACGGCACTAGGCTACCGTCAACTGTACGATGTTTCAAATGATGGCGTGCCGGACGACCAAATGCCTCAGGGGCGGTCGAAGAGGGATCATTCACTTCTTCCTCGGCTTGCGGAATTTCGTTCTCGGTCGAGAACGGAATCGCGTCGCTGCACCGTCTGTTTGGGCAAGC
Source organism: Pandoraea fibrosis (assembly GCF_000807775.2). Classification (NCBI taxonomy): domain Bacteria; kingdom Pseudomonadati; phylum Pseudomonadota; class Betaproteobacteria; order Burkholderiales; family Burkholderiaceae; genus Pandoraea; species Pandoraea fibrosis. The sequence continues at coordinate 3,993,544 of NZ_CP047385.1, forward strand.
TCTTATATCTCCCCTCGCTAGTCTCCTCTGAGCCTCCCGGCGACCGCAAGCCGGATAGGCGTAGAAGCGATTGTCTACATTGGATACACCCTCCAGCTACGGACTCAACATGAGATTGCCGGCGTACAATCCGCGCCCATACCAACCGGGAGATACCGGCAAGTCCGCAGGAGGAGTTTTGATGCACGACGAGGAGCACTCACTTGTCTCCCGCAACTAAATGGGTATTGGTTGAGGCGTTGCTCCCACTCTTCGGAGCAAGTTTGATTTATGGATTTCTTGGAGTAGCAAGATGGCTAGTCACGCCAGCAACCAAGCGAGTTAAATGGGCTTGGGGCGAAGCTTTCGACGCGATGGGCTGGTTGTATGGCGGCGTAATTCTTGCGGTTCAAGCTGGTATTCGAGGTTATGAGGCCGCTGCCACCGGGCCACATTTCGTCGTTGTCTGGATTTGCTTTATCGCTGCGATCGCATGCGGCATCCTTTTATCCGCGGCCATGATGGCGCGCGGGGAGGATCACGAATGGAAGCCGCCAGCAGTCATGCTAGTATCCACAAGCTTCTTGATGATCGTGATTGTGGTCACGGCACACACGGTCCAGGAGGTGACATTAGCCAACGGAGTAGATGATGTCTGCCACACCGACGCGAAAAAGACTTGCAGCTAGTGCATCGAAGGCGCGTTCTTTCAAGAAAATGCGTTTTGCGCACGGCCGCAACATCCCCACGAGTCAGCACCGCTCGCAAGCCGCTAGCGGGATGATTAAGTTCGCGTCCACACTCAGTGGTGGAACTGCGGTTGGACTTGCTGTGGCGCTTCTTACGCCCAGCGTCATCGTTACGATAGGCGCAATGATCGCAGGGCTCATCGGTAGCGGGCTATTAGTCAAACGATTCGGATAGAATCGTTTGTCCACACATCGCAACGGAGCCTTTCGGCTCCGTTTTCGTTTCTAGCGGCACATCGCGATTAACTTCCCCGTCGACCAAGGAGAATCCCTATTGAGGCATCGGAATGTTCTGAATCGCAATGAGTGACCTAGAATGCGACTCCGAACGCGTGGTGCCCACAACGTCAGCTCGATAATCTTGTTCCCGTCGCGCCCCAAACGCGACCGGGTTTGACGACCCGAACGGTCTTATCTCGGGCACACGGCCGCGAAGTTTGCGGCTTTCGTGTGCGCTGTGCCACGCCTCGATGTCTACGGGTGGGCCTGGATTGGGACACCTTCGGGTGTGCCGCCTAATCCGAGTGACCAGCGGTTCGTCAACCTAGTCCAGTGCCCGCCCACCCCTGCGCAATGCAGCGGGTGGCGGGAATCGCAAATTGGCTAGTTAGAGGTGCCCCGCATGACGCTTCATCTTCCCGCAGCTTCCTTAGTCCACGCTTCCGTCGACAGGCTCAACACTCTCTCCGAACGTATCCTTGCGCTGACGATGTGCACCAACACAGACGCCGGCAAGGAGATGCCCCATCGGTTCCTGCTCGCGATCTTCGAAGAGCTTGGCGAAATGACCGTCGAACTCGTCTGTGAATGTCACAAGTTGAAGGCTGATTGTCTCGACGCGTAGTCGTCCGCCAGCAGTTCATCTGACTCTGCCAACGGCATGGCCCCCCGCATATTTCGGCTGTCTCTACAGCATCGCGCTGCCCTCATGTGCGCTCGCTGTTTCAATTTCACGCCAAGCCTTTCGCCATGCCCGCCATCAATTCCCTCCCCGCCGCTCCAATCGGAATTTCCCCATATACGGTGCGTTCGCGCGCTGCTTTAATAGCCCCACGTTTGCGCCACGCTTCCATACGTGGCTTCCGATTGTATTCAGTGCATAGCGTCACCACTTCTGGCTACAAACGCCGGAAGTCGATTCGCGCTCAAGAGCGTTCGCTGGGGCAATTTAACGAGAGCTCGGCCAAGATCCCATCGCGGGCAGTGTCCATCGTCGTACTGCGGCCATCATCCAAAATTCCCTATCTCACCCAGCAGGTAACACCGTCGTAACCCAACCTCATCCGTTGGTTCGTTCGTTGACATTTGTACTTCCTTAAGCCGGTCGTCTTTCAGGACATCTAGCGTCGGGAGTGTCAGCGCCGTACCCGAAGAGAGGGTTGCGTATGCGTGCTTGCGGAGTCCGGGCGGTTATCGCGCGGCTCAGCGCGGCCCGCGTGACCGAGCAGCGGGTAATACCTCGCGCGTTCGCCAAGACCTCATTCCTTTGCATTCCGGCTCTCATGCCGAACCTTTCGGCCGTCAATGGCGCGCTATCGCTCGTCTTGTACGCCAAGGGTTACGGACAGAAGTTTGGAAGCACTGCGAGCGCCCGCCGCCCGCAGGGGCGAGGACGGCGGGCGCTCGCAGTGCGCCCATAGACTTGTACTACTAATACTTAACGTACAAGTCATCGGAATCGCAGGCCCGATCAGGCACGACAGGAACACCGACTCCCCAAGCAATCAACGCGCGGGGCACCCTGGTCAGAGAGATAGAGGTTTGCGATGAATGACACCAACGTTTTGAATTACTCGCCCTTCCGCCGTGAATGGATCGTCCGTCTCCGTGCATTCGAAGATGGTCAAGTGGAAGCTTATGCAATTCGCTTTGACCGGTACATGAAGACGCAGTCCCTTCATCTGATGCCGAGAGCCAAACGTGGCGAGTCGGATTCCACTGAGGCGAACAAACTAGTTGCCGCGAAGCGTGCAAAACAGCAAGTTCGGCTGCGCTGCAAGGCGATTGGTGCCGATCGAATGATCACTCTCACGTATCGCGAGAACGTGCTCGACAAGGAGAGGATCAAGCGCGATTTCGATTCGCTGCGACGCCTCTTGGGTAAGGTTCAGAACTTCCAATATGTCGCTGTAGCTGAACGGCAGAAGCGAGGAGCTTGGCATCTGCACATCGCCGTCAAAGGGCGGCAGAACTATCGCGTCTTGCGGGAGCTGTGGCTTCGTGTGGTCGGCGAGGGAAATGGGAACGTCGACGTGCGCAATCCGAATCGCGAAGCCGGCCTACGTCACAAGATCGCCAGTTACATCGGAAAGTACATCGTCAAGAATTTCGATGAGCATAAGCTCAACGAGAAGCGGTATTGGGCAAGTCGTGGCATCAAGGTTCCGGAGGCGGAGACGGTCAAGCACGTTCTTGAAGATTCACCCGCCGATGCCATCGTCGCTGCGTACAAAGCCGTCCTCGCGACTGGAGCAACGCTTGAGGATCATCAGCAGTGTTGGGATCAGGATGCGGGCTACTTCTGGATGGCGACCAAAGAACGGCCAACGTCCTCCAGCAAGGCGTGAGGGGGTATCGATGAGAAATCTGACCTCGATGCTTCTCGAACCGGAAGCAGTCGTCGCGCGGACCAGGAGCCGCATACACGCTGACACGTTCGCCGGCTTTCATGCTGACAACATGCCGCCGATCGCAATCTGGCCCTGGATGGGCAAGCCAAGCAAAGGGGCTATCCGATGAACACCACTTTTCTTCTTATGGCTCAGTACGGTGCCGTCGCAGTAGTCCCTTTAGAAGCCGTGTGCCGAGACTACTTCTCCCACCTGAGCACGGAAAAACTGACGCGAAAGATTGGCGCAGGCGATATCGCGCTTCCGCTAGTTCGAATGGAAGGCTCTCAGAAAAGCGCGAAGGGGGTACATGTGGAGGATCTTGCGAAATACATCGACGAACGACGCGCGGCGGCGGTAAAAGAGTGCCACCAACTCTGTCACTGAATCGTAAGCCTCAATCGCAGTAACAAGAGGCTCGATGTGCAGCCTGCACCCCGAAAGTTGGATGCAAATCCAATCTTTGGGGTGTTTTTTATGGCCATCTCGCCACGGAATACACGCCACTCGCCGGCCGACGCACGCGGCTGCTCACAGCCCGGAACCGCCTCGCCTGATGCGCACCCACTCATCCACAACAGACCTCGACCACGGTACGCCCGGCAAAAAAGTGCTACATCCGTGCTACGCCGAACACCGCCATGCCCCAGAACGACCAAACGACGCGGGTTTTGCGCCCTCAAGCCATCCAATCCATCATCGGTGCGACGCTGACGCGGCGGGGAGGCAGGTTCATACAAATTCCTCGGTACGGCAAACGTCGTCTTGTTCTGACAAGACGACGTCTCTTGATCAACAAAACACAAAGTATACGTCATGCCCTTCACGCTCGCTCCGGATCAGGCAAGCCGCCTCAGCCAGGCTCTGTGAGCCTTCGCTCAGGTTTTCCGCACGACACGTCGACGCCTCAGGAGTACACTTTCGCCTTTCTCTCATTGCATTGATGCAGCACAAGGAGACGCCCGCATGGCACCGAAGGATCTGTTGCAGGCACTCATCGTCGTACTCGCCTGGGGCGTGAACTTCGTGGTCATCAAGGTCGGTCTTCATGGCGTGCCGCCCATGTTGCTGGGCGCCCTCCGATTCCTGCTCGCCGCCTTCCCTGCGATCTTCTTCGTCAAGCGTCCGCAGGTGCCATGGCGCTGGCTGATCGCCTACGGTGCAACGATTTCGTTCGGACAATTCGCGCTGTTGTTTACTGCGATGTACGTCGGCATGCCCGCCGGCCTCGCCTCGCTCGTGCTTCAGGCGCAGGCCTTCTTCACGCTGGGACTTGCCGTGCTGTGCCTCGGAGAACGCTTTCGTGCGCAGAACGTCATCGGCCTGCTCATTGCCGCAGCGGGCCTCGCCGTCATCGGCATGCACGGCGGCGGCGCAATGACACTGCTCGGGTTCGTGCTCACGCTTTGCGCGTCGCTCAGCTGGGCCACGGGCAACATCGTCACGAAAAAAATCGGCAACGTCGATCTCGTCGGCCTCGTTGTCTGGGCCAGCCTGATTCCGCCGATTCCTTTCGCCCTGCTCTCTTATTGGTTCGAAGGTCCCCAGCAAATCGCGGACTCGCTCGCACATATCTCGGCGACCTCGATCTTCGCGATCGCCTACCTCGCCTTCATTGCAACGCTCGTCGGCTACTCCCTGTGGGGCCGCCTGATGACACGCTATCCCGCGAGTCAGGTCGCACCTTTCTCACTGCTCGTGCCGATCATCGGCCTCGCTTCCGCCGCGCTACTGCTCGACGAGCAACTCGCCGGCCCGCAAATCGCAGGCGCGGCACTCGTGATGGCCGGCCTCGCAGTGAACGTCTTCGGCGCGAAGATCAAACAGCGTCTGCTGCCGGCGTCGCGCTAGCCAGTCGCATGTGCAGCAGCGGGAACGGGCGCCCCTGCCCGTCAAGCGCCGAGCGCCCTGTCACCTCGAACCCCTCGCGCCGATAAAATGCCAGCGCTTGCGGGTTTTGCTCGTTGACGTCGACACTCGTGCAATCCAGCTCGCGCACGGCATACGCCAGCAATGCCGCACCGATACCTTGTCTGCAAGCGTCGGGCGCGACGAACAACATCTCCACGTTACCCTGCGCCACGCCGAGAAAACCACGAAGGGTGCCTGCATCATCGCGAAACACACGCAACGTGACGGCCCCCAGATATTCATTGCGGATGCGCGGACGCAGCCACGCAATGTCGTCGTCGCTCAGGAAATCGTGCGTGGCGCGCACAGACGCCTCCCAAAGCGCCGTGATGGCGTCGAATTCGTTTTCGTCTGTGGTGAAGATGCCAGACATGGAAACCCGTGATTGGATATCGTGAATGTCGTGCGCCTTGCATCGGCCCGCGCGCTTATCGCGAGTGACGGCGCAGACGACGAGGCAAAACGCAAAAAGCCTGATTTCTTGTGGAAATCAGGCTTTCGAATTTGGTTGCGGGGACAGGATTTGAACCTGTGACCTTCGGGTTATGAGCCCGACGAGCTGCCAGACTGCTCCACCCCGCGTCTGAAGAATTAGATTATATGGCAATTGCCATCGCAGTGCAACATGACTGGCCGAATATTTTTCAAGCCCACGTCTGGCGACCGATGAAACATCGCGGCATGTCCCCGCAACACGGGTTATCCCGGCAGGCCGTTTGCGTCGCCGCACAGCGTGCGTCGCCGATGATACACTCGCAGCAACCATGAACCGACGTCCTCCCATCCAATTCTGTTCCGCCTGCGGCCATCCGGTCGAGTTGCGCATTCCGCCCGGCGATAATCGCGAGCGGCATGTCTGCACCCATTGCGGCACGATCCACTATCAGAACCCGCGCAACGTGCTCGGCACGGTGCCTGTATGGGGTGATCAGGTGCTGCTGTGCAAGCGCGCCATCGAGCCGCGCCTCGGCTACTGGACGCTACCCGCAGGCTTCATGGAAATCGGCGAGACGACGTCGCAGGCCGCAGCACGCGAGACGCTCGAAGAAGCCGGTGCCATCGTCGAAGTCGGCGCGCTCTTCTCGCTGCTCAACGTGCCGCATGTGAATCAGGTGCATATCTTCTATCTGGCCCAGATGCGCGAACCGCAGTTCGCTGCCGGAGAGGAAAGCCTCGAAGTCGCGCTGTTCTCGGAAGACGAAATTCCCTGGGACGAGATCGCATTCCCGACCGTCGCGAAGACCCTGCGCTTCTTCTTCGAAGATCGCCGCACAGGCGCGTTCGGCGTTCACCTCGAAGCCCTGCAGGACGCCGCGGTGCCGGGGGTACCGGTTCCGTCGCTCCCCGTCAACACGGCGCACACCGAGGACATCCTCACGCCGATGCTGCGTGTCTGAGCGCACGCGCATCGCGCCTCGCATGAAGCCGCCCGCCGCTCCGAAGCGCTAACGTCACCATGGTCGTCTGGCTCGAAGCAAACGATCCCTTCCCAGCGGTGGCCGAAGCGCTCGACGCCTCGAGCGACGCGCCCGGGCTGCTCGCGGCCGGCCTCGACCTCTCACCGCAACGTCTGCTCGCCGCGTACCGGCAAGGCATCTTCCCGTGGTACTCGCAGGGACAGCCGGTGCTCTGGTGGAGCCCCGATCCGCGCATGGTCCTGCGCCCCGAGAACTTCGTCGTCAGCCATAACTTCCGCAAATTGCTGCGCCGCGTGTTGCGCGACGACGCCTGGGAAATCCGTCTGGACGCCGACTTTGCCGCCGTCATGCAAGCGTGCGCGCAAGCCCCCCGGCGCGGCCAGGACGGCACATGGATCACCCCCGCCATCGTTGCCGCCTACCGCGCGCTGCACGACGCCGGGCTGGCCCACAGTGTGGAAACCTTCTACGAAGGCGAGCGTGTCGGCGGCCTTTACGGCGTGGCGCTCGGGCGCATGTTCTACGGCGAATCGATGTTCGCGAAGCGTACCGACGCGTCGAAAATCGCGCTCGCCGCCCTCGTCGCGTTTGCACGCACACACGCAATAGAGGTGATAGACTGCCAGCAAAGTACTGCCCATCTGGCGTCGCTCGGCGGCGGCGAAATTCCCCGCCAGGCATTTCTGGCGCACGTTCAGACGGCGGTCATGGCCCCCGCGCCGGTCTGGCGTCTGGATAAGCAGATGCTCAGCGCCCTGGCCTACGGTAACGCAGCAGACAAGGCTCACGAGGTTTTGCAGTGACCCATCCGAACGAACTGCCGCTCTCTCCTCTGTCCGCCCTTCAGTTCTACGCAACGGCGCCCTACCCCTGCAGCTATCTCGACAATCACACGGCCCGTTCGCAGGTCGCCACGCCCAGCCATCTGATCAATTCGGACGTCTATAGCGAACTCGTTCGCTCCGGATTCCGTCGCAGCGGTGTCTTCACCTACCGCCCGTACTGCGACGGTTGCCGCGCGTGCGTGCCGGTGCGCGTGCCCATCGCCCGCTTCACGCCGAACCGCACGCAGCGACGCATCTGGCGACGCCATGCCGGGCTCGCCGTCAACGTGTCGGGCCTGCATTACACCGAAGAGCACTACCAGCTCTACATGCGCTATCAATCGCGACGTCATGCGGGCGGCGGCATGGACCACGACAGCCGCGAGCAATACGAGCAATTCCTGCTGCAAAGCCGCGTGAACTCCCGCCTGGTGGAATTTCGCGAACCGCCCGGCCATCAGGGCGCAGGTACGCTGCGCATGATCAGCATGGTGGACATCCTGAGCGATGGCCTGTCGTCGGTCTACACGTTCTTCGACCCTGACGTCGAAGGCGCCTCGTATGGCACGTACAACATCCTGTGGCAGATCGAACAGGCACGCGCCCTCGGACTGCCGCACGTCTATCTCGGCTACTGGATTCAGGCGAGCCGCAAGATGGTCTACAAGGCCAATTTCCGGCCGCTACAGGGCTTGCTCGACGGCCAGTGGCAAGACATGCCGGACGCCATGCTCGACGCTGCTGGCCAGCAACCCTGACACACCGTGCCGGCAGTGCGCATCGCGCTCATTCGCCCCCCATTACCGCGCAAAACAAGAGTACGCAGAGCGTAGAAAAAGACGCGCTCTGCGACCGGGATACCGGTAAAATGGCGACTTTCCGATTCTGCCGAACCTGACATCGTGCTTGCGCCCCTCTATCCCCTGGCCCGTCGCGCCCTGTTCTGTCTCGATGCCGAGCAAGCCCACCATCTGACGCTGGCCACGCTGCGTGGCGCCGCGTCGCTCGGACTGGCCGGCCTTGTAGGCCAGACGCTGCCGGAAGATCCGCGCACGGTCATGGGCATCCGCTTCCCGAATCCCGTCGGTCTTGCTGCTGGCCTCGACAAGGACGGCAGTTGCATCGACGGCCTCGCCGCGCTCGGTTTCGGTTTCGTGGAAGTGGGTACGGTCACGCCGCGCCCGCAGCCCGGCAACCCGAAGCCGCGCATTTTCCGTCTGCCGCAAGCCGAAGCGATCATCAATCGTATGGGCTTCAACAACGGCGGCGTCGAACAGTTTCTACAGAACGTGCAGTCGGCCCGCTACAAGGGTCCGCTGGGCCTGAACATCGGCAAGAACGCCGACACGCCGATCGAGCGCGCCGTCGACGACTACCTCATCTGCCTCGAGAAGGTCTATCCGTACGCCACGTATGTGACGGTCAACATCTCGTCGCCGAACACCAAGAATTTGCGCCAATTGCAAGGCGGCGACGAACTGGACGCCCTGCTCGGCAAGCTCAAGGACAAACAGCGCGAACTGTCCGATCGCCATGGCAAGTACGTGCCGATTGCACTGAAGATCGCGCCGGATCTCGACGACGAACAGATCAAGGTCATCGCCGGCACGCTGACGCGTCACGGCTTCGACGGCGTGATCGCCACCAACACCACGCTCTCGCGCGAAGCGGTCGCCGGTCTGCCATACGCCAACGAGACGGGTGGCCTGTCGGGACGGCCGGTGTTCGACGCGTCGAATCGCGTGATTCGCGCACTCGCCACCGAACTGGGCGGTGCGTTGCCGATCATCGGCGTTGGCGGCATTCTGTCGGGCGCCGACGCACAGGCAAAGCTCGATGCCGGGGCGAGCCTCGTTCAGGTCTACAGCGGGCTGATTTACCGCGGCCCCGAGCTGGTGCGAGAATGCGTGCAAGCGCTGCGTGCGGCCTGACCGGCTGAACGTCGCCCCCCTTCATCTGCTTCAGGGAGACTTCCTCATCATGAAAGCCTGGCTCAAGACGCTGTGCCTCGTACCGCTGACCGCCGCCGCACTCATGGGCACCTCGCCCGCCCGTGCGGCCGATCTGCTCGACTCCGTGAAGTCCGCCGGCGTGCTGAAAATCGGTATTGAAGGCACCTACCCGCCGTTCAACTATCGCGGCACCGACGGTCAACTCGACGGCTTCGATGTCGACGTCGCCAAGGCAGTGGCCGAGCGTCTCGGCGTGAAGCCCATGTTCGTGACGACGGAATGGAGTGGCATCATCGGTGGCCTCGTGGCCGGCAAGTTCGACGTCATCGTCAATCAGGTCGCCATCACGGACGAGCGCAAGAAGTCGCTCGACTTCAGCCAGCCGTACACCTACTCTGCCGCACAGCTCATTCAGCGCAAGGACGACAAGCGCGAATTCAGCTCGCTCGACGCGCTCAAGGGCCACAAGCTCGGCGTGAGTCTGGGCAGCAACTACGACAAGCTTGCAAAGGCAGTGCCCGGTATCGACGTGCGTACCTACCCGGGCGCACCCGAGTATTTGCGTGATCTGGCCGCAGGTCGCGTCGACGCCGCGCTCAACGATCGTCTGATGCTGGCGTACCTGATCAAGACGTCGAACCTGCCGCTGCGTCCGGGCGCGGTGCTGCAAAGCACCAACCAATCGGTCGGCATCCCGTTCCGCAAGGGCAATCCGAAGTTTGCGAAGGCCATCGACGATGCGCTCGCGAGCATGAAGCAGGATGGTTCGCTCGCCAAGCTTGCGGAAAAGTGGTTTGGTGAGGACGTGTCCAAGCCGGCGAAGTAATACGCAAGCCGCGCAGCGACACCTTTCGGTCGCCCCACGGCCGGCACTCCGCCAACGACGCGAGTGCCGGCCGTCGTCTTTCCGGCTCACGATTCACCACCAGAAATCCCCCCCATGAATCCATTCGAACTCGCCGCCCAATCCATGCCGGTGCTGTTGCAAGGCACGGTGCTCACGATCAAGTTCGCATTGATGTCGATGGTGTTCGGCCTGGCGATCGGCGTCATCGTGGCGATCATGGGCATCGGCAAAATCCGCGTGCTGCGCGGCATTGCCCGCGCCTATGTCAGCGTGATGCGCGGCACGCCGCTGCTCGTGCAGATCTTCGTGATCTACTACGGCCTGCCGGGCATCGGCATCTCGCTCGATCCGACACCGGCGGGTGTCCTCACCCTCAGCCTGAATGTGGGTGCGTACCTGTCGGAGAGCATGCGCGGCGCGCTTGAAGGCATGCCCCGCGGCCAATGGCTGGCGGCGTACAGTCTGGGCCTGTCGTACTGGCAGACGCTGCGCTACATCATCGCGCCGCAAGCGCTGCGTATCGCCGTACCGAGCCTTGGCAACAGCCTCATCAGCCTGATCAAGGACACATCGCTGGTCTCGGTCATCACCGTGACGGAATTGTTGCGCTCCGCGCAGGAGGTGATTGCATCGACGTATCAGCCCCTGCCGCTCTATCTCGCATGCGCTGCCATCTACTGGGTGCTGTCGACCGGATTGTCGGCGTTACAGAGACGCATTGAAAAACGGCTCGCGTTGCCAGCCCGAAGCTGAGTCTCGCGCAGACAAAAAAAGCCGGCGCCACGGTTGCCTGTCAAGGACACTCGGGGCCCGGCTTTTTGTTGCCGATGCATTGACGCTGCGTCAATGACACCGGCGATACCTCATCACACTACGCTCATCGCGGCGCGCGACGCTCGCGATACATCGCACGGAACGTCTTGCCGCTCGGTGCCGGCATTTCCCGGGTGTCGGTCCACCCACCGCCGAAGGGCAGCTTCGAAATGCTGCCGCGATCACGCCCCATTCTTCGCAACGCCCACGAGCCCAGCCCCGAGAGCGCGGCATAGAGACGCGGCCGACGTGCAGCAAAAGCCCACGCGGCGAGCGCCGCCCGCTCCTGCCATGGGCGCAGACCACGATCGACCTGACGCTCGCGCAACTTGCGCAGGAGATCGGAAATCGGAATGCCCACCGGACAAACGCGATTGCACTCACCGCACAGCGTGGCCGCCTGCGGCAGATCGAGCGTCTTCTCAAGCCCGACGTAACTCGGTGTGAGCACCGATCCCATCGGCCCCGGATACACCCAACCGTAGGCATGCCCGCCGATCTTCTGATAGACCGGGCAGTGGTTCATGCATGCGCCACAGCGAATGCAGCGCAGCATCTCCTGAAACGCGCCGCCGATCAGGCCCGAGCGGCCACCGTCGACCAGCACGAAGTACATGTGGTCGGGGCCATCGACTTCGCCCTCGGCACGCGTGCCGGTCAACAGCGAGAAATAGTTCGACGTGCCCTGCCCGGTTGCCGAGCGCGGCAGCAGACGCATCGCCGTCGCCAGATCCTCGAGCGTCGGCAGCACCTTCTCGATGCCCGTCACCGCCACATGCACGCGCGGCATGATCGTGCACATCCCTTCGTTGCCTTCATTCGTGACCACGGCGACGGAGCCGGTTTCTGCCACCAGGAAGTTTCCGCCGGTCACCCCCATGTCGGCAGACAGGAACTGCGGACGCAGCATCTCGCGCGCTTCACGCGTCATCGCGGGAATTTCGGTCAGACGCGGCTTGTGGTGAACGCGCGCGAACAGGTCGGCGACTTCGTCCTTATCCTTGTGCACCACTGGCGCAATGATGTGCGACGGCGGCTCGTTGTCGTTGATCTGAAGAATGTACTCGCCCAGATCGGTCTCGACCGACTGCACCCCCATGTCGGCGAGCACCTTGTTGAGCTGCAACTCTTCCGTGACCATCGACTTCGACTTGATCACCTTCTTCACGTCGTGTTTGCGGGCGATCTCCGCGATCAGACGCGCCGCGTCCTGCGTCGATTCGGCGAACAGCACAGTCGCGCCACGCCGGGTGGCTTCACGCTCGAAGATTTCGAGCCAGACATCGAGCGTTTCGAGCCCGCGATTGCGACGCTCTTTGAGCGCCTCGCGCGTCGCCTCGAAATCGATCTCCTCGATGGCGCTCGCGCGTGCCGTCACGAACTTGGTCGAGAGCTTCTTGAGATTGGCTTGCAGACGCTGGTCGGCGAGCTTTTGCCCGGCGCGCGCCTTGAATTGCATCGATTGAACTTGCATCGCGACTCACGAGAGGTGATGACCGCCGACACGCGCTACCGCGCGCACGGGCGTGATTGTCGGGAGGACTGCGGCGAACTCACGCATCGCCGGCGAGCACCTGCGCGATGTGCAATACGCGCGTCTTCGTGTCCCCGGTGCGGCGCAGACGCCCCTCGATGTTGAGCATGCACCCGAGGTCGCCAAGCACGACGGCGGGCGCACCGCTCGCCGCAATGTTGGCGCACTTCTCGTCGACGATGGCGGTCGAGATATTGCCGTACTTGAGCGCGAACGTGCCGCCAAAGCCACAGCAAGCCTGACAGTCCTTCATCTCCGTCATCTTCACGCCAGGCATTTTCGCGAGCAATGCGCGCGGTTGCGTCTTCACGCCAAGCTCGCGCAGCCCCGAACAGGCATCGTGATAAGTGACTTCACCGTTGTAGTCGCCGGGCACCGCATCGACGTGCAGCACGTTGACGAGAAAATCGGTCAGCTCGAACACGCGCGGACGCAGCCGTTCAAAACGCCCCATCAGTTCCGGGTCGTCGGCGAAGAGATCGCCGTAATGCGCCTTGACCATGCCGCCGCACGATCCCGACGGCACAACGACATAGTCGAACGATTCGAATTCGTCGAGGAATTTCTGGGCGAGATCACGGGCGATGGCCCGTTCGCCGGAGTTGTAGCCAGGCTGGCCGCAACAGGTCTGGGAATCGGGAATCACGACCTCGCAGCCGGCTGTCTCGAGCAGCTTGAGCGTCGAGAAACCAATCTCCGGACGCATCATGTCGATCAGACACGTGACAAAGAGTCCGACGCGCATTGTGGGAATCCTCTATTCGGGAATAATGCGCCATTATAAGTCGCTGGGCCGGACCGGCCCAGCGTGGATTCCCGCATATCGCGCCGAGGCGTGCAAAGGCTCGCTACCGATCAGGCCCTGCGTGCGCCAGCGTGTGTGTATGGGCTCCAGGAATTGGCGCGCTCGGGCGTCGGACGACTGTCGTTCGGTGCTTCACCGGTCGGAAATCGCGAGAGCGCCACCATGGTAGAACGCGTTGACGCAGCTTCTTGCAAACGCGACAAACGCTGCAGATCCCGCCTGAAATCCTCAAGCTTGCGGTCCATACTACTGAAACCCGCCGCCAGTGTCGCGTTCATGCCACTTTCCAGGGTGTCGATGCGCTGGTCCACTGCCACAAACCGTTGGTCCATATTGTCCCGCAATGAGTCCATGCGGGAGACGACACCATTGAGCTGTTCCGCCATCGCACTGACCTGACCGGTGAGACCGCTTGACTGAGACCTCAGGTCGGTCAGCATTTCCCACACCCGATCTTCACGCGCCAGCGCCGCACGCTGGTCACTGATATACAGACTCGTTTTCATCGTTGCCCCCTCCGTTTCAATAAATTGCTTGGTATTCGCCAACAGACTCTCCACCGACTTCCACCCACGCTCTCGGTCAAACCCGCGAATGCTTCCCAAACTGACGATGCGAATCACCATCGCCAAAACCACCGCGGCGACGGCAAGCGTGCCGCTCGAGGCAATCAGTCCCGCGATCGCAATGCCACCCGCGATGCAATACAAGACCCCCGAGAGGGCAAAGCGCTTGCCGAAATGCTTCCTCTCCGGCCAGACCTCCTTGGACCCACGCCGGATGGTCTCGCGCGCGGCGTCCAGACATTGCTCGACGTCGGCCAGAACATCCAGGCAATCGGCGCCGATCTTCGCGTACTCGGCCCGCTCCCGCTCGATGTCCTCGAAGGTCGCACTCGCGAGCGCCATCGAGCGCGCGGTCATCTCGCCACATTTGCTCAGGATCTCCTCCTCCCGGCGCAGCGCCTCCCCCAATTGCCCGAGGATCATCGAAAACCGCCGCGCGGACGGCGTGAGACGATCCATATCGCGGTCATGCACCTGCTCCCCAACCAGGGCGTACAGGTCATGACGATGCGGGTTGGACGGGTAACGGTAGAACCCGTCCCAAAGCCCACCGCCCCAGTAGCCTGAGGTTGCCTTTCTGTACGTCGAAAAAAATGCGCTCTCCAGCTTGGTGATCGACTCGTTGCTCAATCCCAACTGCGCCTTTGTATTCGCGATCCGCTGAAACTGTCGGACGATCTCCGCGTGCTTGTCGGCGATCGATAGGCCACTTGTGACGGCCTTTCGTTTCAGTTTGCACGTCTCCTGCGGCCATGACGCCGCCGGCGCATAAACATACCCATACATTCCCAGCGCCTCCTTGATGGTGCCGGCCACATCTTCCGATCCGACCGGACACCGAATTAAATGGCAAGGCAATGGTAGGCGGGCGAGCGAAAGACCACTTTCGGTTTCGGTCAGCGGTTACTGCGGCAACGACGCACTCCCGTGGCACGCCCGTCACGGCTCGCCGGACCCATTAAGCGCTTAGGCCATTGATCTCGGCGGCGCATCGGCGGGCCGACTTTTCGCATAACTCCTCTATGCGAAGCCTGCGAATTTTTCACAATATGATATAGAATCAAGCCTATACGAAACTCGGCCCTACCCCATGAAAGACGAAAGCAGTCAAGGCGCAGAGTCGCGCACGTCCATTCAGGTGATCGAGCGCATGATGCGTCTGCTCGATGCACTTGCCGGCCATGCCGACCCCGTCAGTCTCAAGGAATTGGCGCACGCCACCGAACTTCATCCGTCGACCGCTCACCGCATCCTGAACGACATGGTGGCGTGCCGTTTTGTCGATCGCTGTGACCCGGGTACGTATCGCCTCGGCATGCGTCTGCTCGAACTCGGCAATCTGGTCAAAGCGCGGCTGTCGGTGCGCGACGCCGCTCTCTCGCCGATGCGCGGCCTGCACCGCATCACCGGACAAACGGTCAATCTATCGGTACGTCAGGGCGATGAGATCGTCTACATCGAACGCGCCTACAGCGAGCGCTCGGGCATGCAGGTGGTACGCGCCATCGGCGGTCATGCGCCCTTGCATCTCACGTCGGTCGGCAAGCTCTTCCTCGCCGCCGACGAAGCTGCGCGCGTGCGCGCCTACGCGACGCGCACGGGTCTGTCGGGACATACGCGCAACAGCATCACCGATCTGCAAAAACTCGAACGCGAGTTGAATCACGTGCGCAAATCGGGCTATGCGCGCGATAACGAAGAACTCGAGCTGGGCGTGCGATGCATTGCGGCGGGGATTTACGACGATAGCGGCAAGCTCGTTGCAGGGCTCTCCCTTTCTGCGCCCGCCGATCGCTTGCAGGATGCATGGCTCGTCAATCTGAACGAGACCGCGTTACTCATTTCAGCGTCGCTCGGCTTTCACTCGCCGAACCCCGACGCGGGGGGCAGCCCCTCGCAGATCGCTACGGCCGAGTAAATCGAGACACCGTGAAACAAAAAGGCGCTCCCGAGGGAGCGCCTTTTGCATGGCCGTCGATGCGTCTTACAGCGCGTGTTCGTTGTTGGTCGCGACCTGTGCCGTCGGCGTCGTGCCCGCCGTGCGTTGCGGCGTAACACCACCGCCTTCGAGCAGCCACTTGCGAACGCGCGTCGCGTCGGCAAAGCGCGAATACTTGCCGGTCGAATCGAGCAGAATCATGATCACCGGACGCCCCTCAACGTTGGCCTGCATCACGAGACACTGACCCGCTTCGTTGATGTAGCCCGTCTTCTGCAAGCCGATTTCCCAGCCCGGGTGACCGATCAGGTGATTCGTGCTGACGTAGTGCAATTCACGACGGCCAGTGTTGACGTCGTAGTTGGAATCCGTCGAGAAGCGGCGAATCATCGGATACTGATAAGCGGCCTTGACCATCTTCACGAGATCGCGCGCGCTCGACACGTTCTGGCTCGACAGCCCGGTCGGATCGTTGAAATGCGTGTCGTTCATGCCGAGTTGCTTCGCCTTGCGGTTCATCGCCGCCAGGAAGGCGGGACGGCCGCCCGGGAAGTAACGCGACAGCGCAGCCGCCGCACGATTCTCCGACGACATCAGCGCAATATGCAGCATGTCTTCGCGCGACAGGCGCGACCCCACCGACAGGCGCGAGCCCGTTCCCTTTTCGTAATCGCGATCTTCATCCGTCACTTCCATGACGTCCGTCATCGGGATGCCAGCATCGAGCGAGACCATCGCCGTCATCAGCTTCGAGATCGAGGCGATCGGCAGCACCGCTTGCGAGTTCTTGTCGAACAGCGATTCGCCGGTGCGCTCGTCGATCACGTAAGCGACCGAGGAACGCAGTGCGAGGGCGTCAGGCGTTTCATGCAGACCGAACGCCCGGCCCGTCGACAGACGCTCCGGTGCCTGCGGCGCAAAGTTGACAGTGCGATACGACGTGACGACACGACGCTTGCCGTTCTTGTAGACGACACGCTTGACAGCGACGCGCTTGGCAGCGGGTCCGTCGTCGTCGACGGTGGCCAGCTTGCGCGCCTTACCACCGGCCTTCACGCTCTTGGTATCGCGAGCGGCGGTCGTGGCAACGGCACGTTTGGCACCGGCTTTGGAAGTTGATTTAGCCGTGACGGCGGATGCCGTCGCTTTGGGATTGGCACATGCGCGCTTCTGGGCAGCAGTCTTGGCCGTCTTGGGCGAGCATTCGCTCGTCTTACCAGCGGCGTAAGTCACTGCGGGGGCACCGGCGGCGAGCGAAATCGCCACGACGGCAGCCCCCCAGAGGCGGGAGCGGCACAGACGCGCAAGAGTCGTGATCGCGAACATAAATTGGGGGTAGCGTGAGGTTGGCAGGCAACGAGGTTGGGAGAAGTTTAGTAACTTCCGAAAAAATAAGCAATATGAATGACTTAGCTGAAATACTTAAACCGGCATCTGGCAGTTTTGTGCAGCGCAACGCGGAAAATTACACAATCGCCACAAATTGCAAAATTACGCCAACCTCTTGATATACGTTAATTCAAAAAATGCGCCCACTCATTCAGGGGCGCACGCTCGGTAACGAGCCCGTTTTCGACCGCGTTCGGATCGGCATAACCCAATGCCATGCCGCACACGACCATCCGTGTCTCGGGCAATCGAAGTTCCGCAGCAATCACCCGATGGAACGTGGCAAACGCCGCCTGCGGACAGGTATCGAGCCCGCGTGCCCGCGCCGCGACCATCACGCTTTGCAGGAACATGCCGTAGTCCAGCCAGCTCCCCTGCTCCAGATGCCGATCGATCGTAAAGATCAAACCGACCGGCGCATCGAAAAACGTGAAGTTTCGTGCGTGCTGCCCGTGCATGCGCTCCTTGTCGGCGCGCCCGATACCCAGCAACCCATACAGATCCCAACCCACCTTGCGACGCCGCGCCTGATAAGGCTCGCTCCACTCGCGCGGGTAGTACGCGTACTCTTCCTGATGCATCAAGCGCTGTGCCGGATCGTTGAACGCATCCAGGAGTCGCGACGTGAGGGACTTCAACGCTTCCCCCGTCAGCACATAGGTCTGCCACGGCTGGATGTTGCTGCCCGATGGCGCACGCGACGCCACCGAAAGAATGTCCGCCACGCAAGCTTGCGGCACCGGCGTTGGCAGGTAGGCCCGAATCGAGCGCCGGCTGCGAATCGCCTCGTCAACATATTCCACGCGCAACCCGGCGTTATCGTTGACAGCCGGTCGATAAGGACTTTCCCCAGCGGTGGGTTGCGGCGTGGGTACGCCGGATGTCGCAGCGTTGTCGCTTTGTGCGGGTTGTGCGGCTTGCGCACGCGGATGTTCGGTTTTCATGGACATTGGCTCGCGGCAATCGATGAAAGGAAAGGCGTGCCGAGATCAGGACACCGGCGCAGCAGGTGCCGCGCGCCGTTCGATCACAAGGGCAACACCCAGGGCCGCCACGACCATGCCAGCTGCACTCAGCGGAGACAGCGTCTCGCCGAACAGCAGCCAGGCCATGACGGCAGTGGTCGGGGGCGTCAGATACATGAGGCTGGACACCTTGGTCGCAGCCCCATGACGAATCAGCAGGAACAGCAAGGAAATCGCACCGATCGAGAGCGCCAGCACCGACCAGGCGAGTGCGCCCAACATTTCGGCGTTCCAGCGCACTTGCATCGTTTCAAGCGCCCATGCCGCGGGCAGCGTTACCGCGAAAGCGGCACCGAACTGTACGAGCGTCCCCACGCGTAAGTCGAAATGCGCGCAGAAGCGTTTTTGATAGAGCGTGCCCGCCGTGATGGCCAACAGACTCAGGACGCACAACGCCACCGCCCCGGCCCCGATGCCGCGAACTCCCACTTTGTTGGCGACGACCAGCCCGACGCCAACGAACCCGCACAGCAGGCCGAGCCATTGACGACGCGAAACCGGCTCACCGACGACACGCGCGAAGAGTGCCGTCAGCAATGGCTGGATGCCGACGATCAGCGCCGCCAGCCCCGCCGGCGCACCCTGTTTGATCGCCGCCCATACGCCGCCGAGATACACCGCCTGAATCAGGATGCCCGACACCGCGAGGTGGGCGATGAGTGGCCAGTCGATTCGACGCGCGGCGTCGTGCACGCCATCGCTCGCGCCTCGAACGGGCCAGGGCGTACCCGTGAGCAACGCGACGGGCAGCATGACCAGCAATGTGCCGCCGAAACGCCATGCCAGAAAAGTCAGCGGTTCGGCATTCGGCATGCCGTACTTGGCTACGATAAAGCCGGTACTCCAGATGAGCACGAACCACCATGGCATGGTCGCGCTCCAGATACCAAGGCGCGGCGCATTTGCCACGACGGGCGCGCTGGCCGAATGCGAGGGATGCTGCGATGTTGTCGATGTTGTCTGACGCTCACTCATACGAGAACACCGCCCGCTGGCGCGCGATAGGCACGACGGCTTACACGCTGGAATTGGCTGGCCAAACGGATCGTGGCGAAATGCGCGGCGACGGTCTGGGCGATGTCGCGGCCATAGCCGCCGGCCATTGCAATCGCCACCGGCAGTCCGCGCTCTGCGCATGCCGTCAGTACGCGTCGGTCGCGCGCGAGGAGTCCGTCGTGCGTGAGGGCAAGCCGGCCGAGCCGGTCGTTTTCCAAGGGATCGGCCCCTGCGAGATAAATCACGATCGAGGGCGTGAACTGTGCGAACAAATCGGTGAGCGCATGGCCCAGTGCAACGAGGTACTCGTCGTCGCCACATCCGTCCGGCAGCGCCACATCGAGATCGCCGTTCGCTTTATGAAACGGATAATTATGTTCACCGTGCAACGACAGCGTGAAAACGCTCGGGTCATGCTCGAAAATAGCTGCCGTGCCGTTGCCCTGATGCACGTCGAGATCGATGACGGCAACGCGCGTACCCGGACCAAGCTCGGCCTGCATCGTGCGGGCAGCGACGGCGGCGTCGTTGAACACACAGAATCCTTCGCCGCGATCGGCATACGCATGGTGAGTGCCGCCGGCAAGAT
The DNA here is from genome assembly GCF_000807775.2 of Pandoraea fibrosis. Classification (NCBI taxonomy): domain Bacteria; kingdom Pseudomonadati; phylum Pseudomonadota; class Betaproteobacteria; order Burkholderiales; family Burkholderiaceae; genus Pandoraea; species Pandoraea fibrosis. Next base: position 4,013,489 of record NZ_CP047385.1, read on the forward strand.
TCACCGCTACGCCATCGTGAAGCGCGGCGCGGCAGGCGGCTACCGTCGCTCCGGCAGACCGGCGCGAGCGCTCGACCATCTGCGCAGACCAGGGAAAGCCGATATCTCGCTGCTCTTTCGGATTCAGCTCACCAGCGCTCACGCGCGCAACGTAGGCCAACGAGTGCGCACGCCCGAGCATCACGTCGTCGGCGGGCAGCGCCTCGGCGAGTGAGATATCCGGCAACTCACTCGCAACACGCTCGCGAAGACGGGAATACTTCTCCATGGGGAACCGGTGCCCGGGCGGCAGCGGCAGAACGAAATGGTCGCTGTAAAACGCTTGCATCGACGCGAATGGCCGGCAGGTGCGGCACGCAAAAAGGCGTTGAACGACATCGGCACGGGCGGACAGGCCACGCGCGGCACCCCTGAAAAGGGATTGTTATCTTGCACGCGTCACCGTCCCGCCAGTGCCGGAACCTGTCGATAGTACCATCGCCAGACATGGTGCGCCGGGCGCCAAAGCGGTGCAAAGCCGCACCAATCAAGGCTTTCCGGGTAACAACAGGATTTCGCCGCAACGCGGTGTCACCTCTCTTTCACGGGATCCCAAACACTTGATTTGTAAGCCTTTGTTGAATTTGTGCGATGCACAAAAAAGACTTGACACTGACAAAAATATCTCTACACTTGCAATTGTGCGATGCACAAAAGAGATCGCACCCATTGAGAGGCCCCAACCGTGTTTTCACCGCCATAAGGTGAGAACCAACCAGCGAACACGGAGTGGGTCGATACGTTGTGTTTGACACCATAGGAGAACGCCATGTCGTTTCTGACCCCCGAGCAACTCGCTGCTGCCCACAAAGCCAACCTTGAAACCCTGTTTGGCCTGACCAACAAAGCCTTCGAAGGCGTTGAAAAGCTGGTCGAGCTGAACCTGCAAGCCGTCAAGGCATCGCTGGCCGAATCGGCTTCGACCGCGCAAAAGGCTTTCGCTGTGAAGGACGCACAAGAGCTGCTCGCACTGCAAGCCAACCTCGTTCAGCCGGCTGCCGAAAAGGCACTCGCGTATGGCCGTCACCTGTATGAAATCGCCTCGTCGACGCAAGCCGAAGTGACCAAGGTGGCTGAAGCCCAACTGGCTGAAGGCTCGCACAACGTGCAAGCGCTGTTCGACAACCTGGCCAAGAACGCCCCGGCCGGTTCCGAGTCGGCCGTTGCACTCGCCAAGTCGGCCCTGTCGGCTGCCAACAGCGCGTTTGACAGCGTGCAGAAGGCAACCAAGCAAGCCGTTGAAATCGCTGAGACGAACTTCGCTGCTGCGACCAACGTCGCCTCGAAGGCTGCGGCTCAGGCTTCGCGTGCTGCCAGCGCCAAGAAGTAATCGATAGCGCTTTGATAGCGCTGTCACGAGGGACGCTTGAGATTCTGGCGTTGCGTCGCAAATCGATGTAACGACAACCCGTTGTCTCCTCGGTACCGCAGGTACCTTTCGAACCCGGCTTCACGCCGGGTTTTTCTTTTTCTGAATCGGTTCTCGCGTTGCCCCTTACGCGCTTTCCTGCACGATGAGCTTGGCCGAACGTCCAACGCGACGCTCATGGCAGACGTGCAGTTACACCAGCCCCACGTTTCGACACGTTTCCTGCAGAATTTGCATCCATAAAAAAACCGCCACCCCTTAGCAGGATGGCGGCCTCTTTTCGTTCAATGCCGTAACGCTGTTACGCTGTTACGCTGTTACGCTGTTACGCAGCGACTTCTAACGTATCCGGCCACGCGTTGGTGGTCGACACCGGCATCGAAAATACGCGATGCCAAGCGTCGAGGTGGGCGTGTGCTACTTCTTGCGAGCCGGCGGTACGTCGGTGCAAACCCCTTCGTAAATCTCCGCGGCCATGCCGATCGATTCGGCCAGCGTCGGGTGCGGATGAATCGTCTTGCCGATGTCGACAGCGTCTGCGCCCATTTCGACGGCCAGACACAATTCACCGATCAGATCCCCGGCATGGGTACCGACGATCGCGCCGCCAACGATGCGATGCGTCTCCTCGTCGAACAGCAGCTTGGTGAAGCCTTCGTCACGGCCATTGGCAATCGCACGGCCCGAGGCGGCCCACGGGAACACTGCCTTGCCGTACTTCACGCCTTCCGCCTTCAGTTGGTCTTCCGTCTTGCCAGCCCAGGCCACTTCCGGATCGGTGTAGGCCACCGACGGAATCTGGATCGCATCGAAGTACGCCTTCTCGCCTGCGGCCGCTTCGGCGGCAACGTGCGCTTCGTGCACGGCCTTGTGGGCAAGCATCGGCTGTCCCACGATATCGCCGATCGCGAAGATGTTCGGCACGTTGGTGCGCATTTGCTTGTCGACGGAGATGAACCCGCGATCGCCCACCGACACGCCGGCGCGCTCGGCACCGATCTTCTTCCCGTTCGGGCTACGGCCCACAGCGACGAGCACCAGATCGTAGCGTTGCGGCTCGGCCGGCGCGGCCTCGCCCTCGAACTTCACATAGATGCCATCTGGCTTGGCCTCGGCACCCACCGTCTTGGTCTTGAGCATGACGCGGCCAAAACGCTTCGCGTTCATCTTTTCCCAGACCTTGACCAGATCGCGATCCGCACCTTGCATCAGGCCATCGAGCATTTCCACGACGTCGATCTCGGTCCCCAGGGCACTATAGACCGTCGCCATTTCGAGGCCGATGATGCCGCCACCGATGACCAGCATCTTCTTCGGCAGTTGACGCAGTTCGAGTGCGCCGGTCGAGTCGACGATGCGCGGATCTTCCGGCAGGAACGGCAGCTTCACTGCTTGTGAACCCGCAGCGATGATCGCTTGTGCAAACTTCACCGTGCGCTTGCTGCCGTCTTCGGCCACGACTTCGATGTGATTCGGATCGAGGAACGTGCCCACGCCGCGCACGACTTCCACTTTGCGCATCTTGGCCATGCCGGCCAGACCGCCCGTGAGCTTGCCAACGACGCTTTCCTTGTAGGCACGCAGCTTGTCGAGATCGACTTCCGGCTTGCCGAACGAGATACCGTGATGGCCCAGCGATTGCGCCTCTTCGAGGACTGCCGCCGTGTGGAGCAATGCCTTCGAGGGGATGCAACCCACGTTCAGGCAAACGCCGCCAAGCGTTGCGTAGCGCTCGACGAGGACCGTCTTGCGACCCATGTCGGCACTGCGGAAAGCCGCGGAGTATCCGCCCGGACCGGCACCCAGCACGAGCACATCGCACTCGGTGTCTGCGCCACCACTGTGCTTGGCAACGGCCGGCGCCGGGGCGCTCGGTTGCGCTGCGGGAGCGGCCGCAGGTGCTGAAGGGGCGGCCGGCGCGGGCGCAGCCGCGGGGGTTGCCGACTTGCCGGCACCCGCGTCATCGGCTTCGATAAGCGCGATCAGTGTGCCTTGGCTGGCCTTGTCGCCCACCTTGATTTTCACTTCCTTGACCGTGCCCGACACTTCGGACGGCACTTCCATGGAAGCCTTGTCGGACTCCAGCGTGATGAGCGACGCTTCCTTGGCGATCTTGTCGCCGGGCTTGATCATCACTTCGATGACATCCACGCCCTCTGCGCCGATGTCCGGCACTTTGACTTCGATGAGACTCATGCGGGGTCTCCCTGTCGCATTTATGACTTGATGGTGGGATCGATCGGAAACGCATGCACCTGAAACGGGCCGGCAGAACTCTTGTCGAACTCTGCCCCCGCCTTCACGCCCGCTTCGGCGATGGCGCTAGCGCTCAGATCCTGGTCGTAGAGGGCATACATGGCACCGAGCGCGAAGTTGCGCCCCGAGCCGATCCCCCAGAACCGATCGAAAACAAACACTTCCCGGTAGGAATAGACCCCGTAAATACCCGTCGGATTCGCGATCACGCTGGTGATCTGCGACGACTCGTACGGATCGTCCTCCTCTTCCTTCGTGTTGAGGAAATACTCTTCTTTTAGCTTCTGATGGACGCGGCAGAACGTGCGAAACACTTCGTCACGCGAGTGCAGACGGCATTCATCTGCCATGCCGGAAAGAATGGCGCGCATGACCGGAAAGTGCGCAGTCGTGCCTGCAAGGCCGACATAGGAATCGCCCACGAGAAAAACCTTGCGATTTTCCTCGTACGATTGCGAGAGTCTTGTGTCGCCGAACGTCACTAGCGAATCGGCGGCAATGGCGATCTCTCCTGCCTTCTTGACGACTACCACGGTGGTCATGATGCCCCCTTCCCGTCCAGATCCTGAAGCTGTCGCGCGAGCGCCGCCGGTCTGCGCTTACGCGCGGCCGGCGGCGTCACCTATTACAGCATTGCGCGACGGAAGTCCTGCAACAGTTGGCCCAGGTAGGCGTTGAAGCGTGCGGCTTCGGCGCCGTCGATCACGCGGTGATCGTAGGACAACGACAGCGGCAGCGTCAGTTGCGGCAGGAACTGTTGCTTGCGCTCGTCCCACACCGGCTTCTGATACGAACGCGACAGACCCAGAATGGCCACTTCCGGTGCGTTGATGATCGGCGTGAAGGTCGTGCCGCCGATGCCGCCGAGTGACGAAATCGAGAAGCAACCGCCTTGCATCTGATCCGGCTTGAGCTTGCCCTCGCGAGCGAGCTTGGCCAGTTCGGACGTCTCACGTGCAATCTCGAACACGCCCTTCTTGTCCGCATCGCGAACGACCGGCACGACGAGGCCATTGGGTGTATCCGCCGCAAAGCCGATATGGAAGTACTGCTTGAAGACGAGGTTGTCGCCGTCGAGGCTGGCGTTGAACGTCGGGAATTTCTTCAGCGCCAGAACACAGGCCTTGATAACGAAAGCGAGCATCGTTACCTTGACGCCGGCTTTTTCGTTTTCCTTGTTCAATTGCACGCGGAAGGCTTCGAGCTCACCGATATCCGCTTCGTCGTTGTTCGTGACGTGCGGGATCATGACCCAATTGCGATGCAGGTTCGCGCCCGAAATCTTCTTGATGCGCGACAGTGCCTTCGGCTCGACCGGGCCGAACTTCGAGAAGTCGACCTTCGGCCACGGCAGCAGATTCAGCTCGCCGCCACCTGCCGGAGCTGCACCGCCAGCCGCCGGACGGTTGCCGGCGAGCGCACTCTTGATGAAGTTGCGCACGTCGTCGACCACCACGCGTCCCTTCGGCCCCGTGCCCTTCACTTGCGTAACGTCGACGCCCAGTTCGCGGGCGAACTTACGCACCGACGGGCTGGCGTGGCTGATCGGCTGAACGCCAGCATTGCTGGCTGCGGCAGGTGCCGCCGCCGGAGCCGCAACGGGCGCAGGAGCCGCGACGGGTGCCGGTGCTGCCGGAGAAGCGCTTTGCGCAGCCGGCGCCGGTGCGGCTGCCGGTGCTGCGGCCTTTGCCGGAGCGGCCGCGCCTTCGAGCACGACGATCAACGTGCCTTCCGACACCTTGTCGCCCACCTTGACCTTCAGTTCCTTGACCACCCCTGCTGCCGGACTCGGCACGTCCATCGACGCCTTGTCCGATTCCAGCGTGACGAGCGATTGCTCGGCAGTCACGGTGTCGCCCACCTTGACCAGCACGTCGATCACGGGCACATCGTCGTAACCGCCGATATCCGGTACCTTCACGTCGATCTTGCTCGTACCGCCGCTGGCGGCCGGTGTGGCCGGCGCTGCTGCGGGAGCAGGTGCAGCGGCTTGCGGGGCAGCCGCAGGTGCCGGTGCAGGGGCTGCGGCACCGTTGGCCTGCGCACCCGAGCCCGAGCCATTCGCGGTCTCGAGCGTCAGAATGAGAGATCCCTCGGACACTTCATCGCCGACCTTCAGGCTCAGCGCCTTGATGGTACCGGCGGCCGGGCTCGGCACATCCATGGTGGCCTTGTCCGACTCCAGCGTGATCAGGGCCTGCTCGGCATCGATCTTGTCGCCCGCCTTGACCAGCACGTCGATGACGGGCAAGTCCTTGAAGTCACCGATATCCGGGACTTTCACTTCGATCACTTGACTCATTTTCCACAGTCTCCTCGAGGCTGCGCTTAACGTGCAGCGTGCGCCCGCCTGCCGCCCTGAGCGGCTGACGGGCGCACACCGCGCGAAGCGGCCTTTAGACGGTCATCGGGTTGGGTTTGTTCGGATCCAGGTTGTACTTGGCAATCGCTTCGGCAACCTTGCTTGCCGGCAGCGTGCCTTCGTCGGCCAGTGCCTTGAGGGCAGCGACCGTGACCCAGTTACGATCCACCTCGAAGAAGTGACGCAGCTTCTCACGCGTATCCGAACGGCCATAGCCGTCGGTACCGAGCACCACGTAACGACCCCGCACGAACGGACGAATCTGGTCGGCGTAGGTACGGATGTAGTCGGTCGATGCGATGACCGGACCACGGGTGTCGTTGAGGCACTTCTCGACATGCGTCAGACGCGCCGTCTCGGTCGGGTGCAGCAGATTGTAGCGCGCGACATCGTTGCCTTCGCGAGCCAGTTCGGTGAAGCTCGGGCAGCTCCACAGATCCGATTCGACGCCCCAATCGTTCTTGAGCATTTCGGCGGCGGCGATCACTTCGTTGAAGATCGTGCCCGAACCCAGCAGTTGCACGCGGGGTGCCTTGCTGTTGTCCGCACCGCGACGGAACGCGTACATCCCCTTCAGAATGTCCTGCTCCACGCCTTCCGGCATCGCCGGATGCGCGTAGTTTTCGTTCATCACCGTCAGGTAGTAGTACACGTCTTCCTGATCTTGCACCATGCGACGCAGACCGTCCTGGACGATCACGGCGAGTTCGTATGCGAACGTCGGATCGTACGGCAGGCAGTTCGGAATCGACGATGCCCACAGCAGCGAGTGGCCGTCTTCGTGTTGGAGACCTTCACCGTTGAGCGTCGTGCGACCGGCGGTGCCACCCACGAGGAAACCACGAGCGCGCATGTCGCCCGCCGCCCAGGCCAGATCGCCAATGCGCTGGAAGCCGAACATCGAATAGAAGATGTAGAACGGGATCATCGTCTCGCCGTGCGTCGAGTACGACGTCGCGGCGGCGATCCAGTCACACATGCCACCGGCTTCGTTGATGCCTTCCTGCAGAATCTGACCGCTCTCGGATTCGCGGTAGAACATCAGTTGGTCCTGATCCTGCGGAATGTAGCGCTGACCGACCTGGCTCCAGATACCGATCTGGCGGAACAGACCTTCCATACCGAACGTGCGCGACTCATCCGGCACGATCGGCACGATGCGCTGACCCAGCGCCTTGTCCTTGAGCAGCACGTTGAGAATGCGCACGAACGCCATCGTCGTCGAAATCTCGCGGCCTTCTGCCGTCGCCTTGAGCAAGGCGTCGAATGCGTTCAGTGCAGGCACCGGCAGCGAAGCCGCCTTGGTACGGCGCTGCGGCAGGTAACCACCCAGCTCCATACGGCGAGCACGCATGTACTCAAGTTCCTTCGAGCCTTCCTCAAACTTCAGGTACGGCACGTCGGCAATCTGATCGTCCGAAATCGGCAGCTTGAACTGGTCGCGGAATTTCTTGAGCGATTCCACCGGCATCTTCTTCTGCTGGTGGGTGATGTTCATCGCCTGACCAGCTTCGCCCATGCCGTAGCCCTTGATGGTCTTGGCCAGGATGACGGTCGGCTGACCCTTATGTTGCGTGGCCGACTGATAAGCTGCGTAGATCTTATGGGGATCGTGGCCGCCACGGTTCAGCGCCCAGATGTCCTCATCGGACCAATCGGCAACCATCGCCTTCAGTTCCGGCGTGTTGAAGAAGTTCTCGCGCACGTAGGCGCCGTCCTTCGACTTGTACGTCTGGTATTCGCCGTCCACGCACTCCATCATGCGCTTCATCAGCAGGCCCTTCTTGTCGCGCGCCAGCAGCGAATCCCAGCGGCTGCCCCAGATGACCTTGATGACGTTCCAGCCGGCACCGCGGAATTCCGATTCGAGCTCCTGGATGATCTTGCCGTTACCGCGCACCGGTCCATCCAGGCGCTGCAGGTTACAGTTGATCACGAACACGAGGTTGTCGAGTTGCTCACGGCCGGCCATGCCGATGGCGCCCAGCGATTCCGGCTCGTCGGTCTCGCCGTCGCCGAGGAATGCCCAGACCTTGCGGCCTTCGGTTTTCACGATGGCGCGCGACTCGAGATACTTCATGAAGCGAGCCTGGTAGATCGCCATGATCGGGCCCAGCCCCATCGACACCGTCGGGAATTGCCAGAAGTCCGGCATCAGCCACGGGTGCGGATACGACGACAGGCCGCCGCCATCCACTTCCTGACGGAAGTTATCGAGCTGGCTCATCTCCAGACGACCCAGCAGGAACGCGCGGCTATAGACGCCCGGCGACGAGTGCCCCTGCACGAAGACCAGATCGCCACCGTGCTTGTCGGACGGTGCATGCCAGAAGTGATTGAAACCGACGTCGTAAAGCGTTGCTGCCGAGGCGAACGACGCGATGTGACCGCCAACGTTCGTGTCCTTGCCGGCACGCAGCACCATCGCGATCGCATTCCAGCGCGTGTACGAGCGAATCTTGTGCTCGACATCCTGATCGCCCGGAATACGGGCCTGCTGGTCGACGGGGATGGTGTTGATATAGGGGGTGTTAGCCGAGAACGGGTGATGTTCGCCATTGATACGCGCGAACTCGATCAGCTTCTCGAGCAGGTAGTGGGCACGTTCCGGGCCCTCGGCTGCCAGCACGCCTTCGAGCGAGGCCAGCCATTCTTGCGTTTCTTGGGGATCGGCGTCCGCAGGGGATACGATCTTCAGGGCTTCTTCAGGTACGGCGGACATGGTGTCTCCTTGTCTGTCGTTAGCGGGTTGGCGTAACGGTCGATACCCGCTTCATGGACGGGCCCACCGGCTTTTTTACCGGGGCATTGTACGAAGGATATTCCTGCCTTCGCAAGCTAAATTTCAGATTACGATAGCAAATTTCATAATACGGAATTCTGTTGCAGTGCACATAAAATCAAGGGGTTGCCGGCACTATCACATCACGATTTCAAAGCGTACCGATCGGTCTCAGCATCACTTTGCGCTGTCGTCTTACCGAAAAGGTCGGACGCTTCCGAAAAGCCATCTGTATCCGGTTCCGGCAGAGGGAAACTGGCCGGCCTGCGCTACAATCTCGCCATGCTTTCGCCACGCCTTGCCAACTCCGCTCCGCCGTCCCGGTCCGCCGCCACGCCTGCCCGCTCCAACCGCTGGTTGCAGGGGTTCGCGGAGTCGCATTACTACTTGCTGGTCCCACTCGTCTCCATTGTGATCTTCCTCGTGGTGATGAGTTTGATCCTGTGGAGTCTGAATCGGCGGGAGACAGAGCAGCAGCAGGACACGCTGTATCGGAACGTGGCGTGGGCGCAGCAGCAGATTCGCCTCAATATGCTGGCCATTCAGGACCAGATCAGTTCCCTCGCCCGCGATACCGCGGCAAAGCCCCAGGACATCGCGCATTTCCAGAATACGGCGAGCGAACTGATGCAGAATCATGCGGACATCGTCTTCATGAACTGGCTCGACGCATCGCAACGTCCGAAGTGGGCGGTGCCGGCCGACTCACCGTTCGCTTCGCGCTTGCAGGGATCGGCGCAGCATCCGATGGAGGACGAACTCCTCGTCGCGTTTCGCGCAGCCCGCGATTCTCGCCGCTCGGCCTATTCCACACTGATCTACGACGCCTCCGGGGCGAGCTACATCGTCGTTCAAGTCCCCGTGCTGCGTGAGCGAGAATTCCTCGGCACGATCAGCGCCGTGTATTCCGTGGAAGGTCTGCTGATTCACGAGCTGCCGCAGGAGCTTGGCGACAAATTCAAGGTGTCGTTCATCGACACGCATAACAACGAGTTGGCCACAACCTCGACCCGGCCGCCGCTACCTCGCGACGTCTCGTACGAGCTGTTGCTCGACCCGCCAGGCCATAGTCTCGCCGTGCGGATCTACTCGTATCCGGCGGTCGGCAATTTCGTCAACAACACACTGGTCTGGCTAATCGCTGGACTGTCCTGCTTCGTCCTCTGGAGTCTGTGGAGTCTTTGGCGGCATACGCGACAGCGATTCGAGGCGCAGCAGGCGCTATTCAACGAGACATCGTTCCGGCGGGCGATGGAAAACTCCATCGTGATCGGTATGCGCGTGCTCGATCTTCAGGGCCACATCACTTATGTGAACCCGGCGTTCTGTCGGATGACGGGCTGGGATGAGCCGGACCTCATGAACCGCGCCCCGCCCTATCCGTACTGGCCCAAGGACGATATCCACGAGATGCAGCGTCGCATCGACATGACGCTACGTGGCAAGGCGCCGTCTCATGGCTTCGAAATCCGTGTGCAACGCAAGGACGGGACGATCTTCTACGCACGCATGTTCGTCTCGCCACTGGTGGATGCGCATGGTCGTCAGACCGGCTGGATGTCGTCGCTGACCGACATCAGCGAACCGAAACGGGCGCGAGAGGAACTTGCCGCAGCCCACGAACGGTTTACGACCGTGCTTGAAAGCCTTGACGCCTCGGTGTCCGTGCTCGCCGTCGACAAGGCAGAGTTGCTGTTTGCCAACCGCTACTACCGCCAACTGTTCGGCACACGCCCCGAAGGCCATCTGGAACTGTCGGGCGGCGGCGAACTCTCGCCGGCTTCGCTCGACCATATCGACATGGTCGATGCCTTTGCCGGGCTGCCCGCCGCCTCATTGACCGATACGGCGGCCGAGACGCAAGAAATCTATTTGCCAACGCACCAGAAATGGTTCGAAGTCCGACGCCAGTATATTCAGTGGGTCGATGGCCATCTGGCGCAGTTGCAGGTGGCGACGGACATCACCGCACGGCGTCACGCCGAAGAGCTGGCTCGCCAGGAAGAAGAACGCCTGCAATTCACGGGACGTCTGACGACAATGGGAGAGATGGCATCGTCGCTCGCCCACGAACTGAATCAGCCGCTCGCCGCGATCAATAACTACTGTATGGGCACTGCGGCGCTCGTCCGCGCGGGACGCACCTCGCCCGAGACCTTGCTGCCTGCGCTGGAGAAAACATCTCAGCAGGCGGTTCGTGCAGGCATGATCATCAAGCGGATTCGCGCATTCGTGAAACGCAGCGAACCGAAACGCCAGCCGTCATCGATTTATGAGATCGTGGCAGACGCCGTGGGGCTTGCCGAGATCGAGGCGCGCAAACGCCGCATTCGCATCGTGACCGAGTTGCCGGCAGGCCTGCCGCAGATCAACGTCGACCCGGTGCTTATCGAACAGGTGATCGTGAACCTGCTCAAGAACGCCGCCGAGGCGATGCACGGCTACACGCCGCCGCCGGGCCAGAGGCGTGATTCCACGGTGCGTCTGCACGTGGAACGTCGCGACAAATCGATCGAATTCCAGGTCTCGGATCACGGGCCCGGTGTCGACGAAGCGACCATCGAACGATTGTTTGAACCGTTTTTCAGCACGAAATCGGACGGCATGGGCATGGGCCTGAATATCTGCCGTTCGATCATTGAATCGCACCACGGCCGTCTTTGGGTAGAAAACAATGAAATCGACGGCGTGCGGAATGGTTGTACATTTTGTATTCTGTTACCGTTAGAAGGCGATACGACATCCGGATCCGGGGGAGGACTATGACGACACCCAACACCACTATTGACCAAGAAACCGTCTTCGTTGTCGATGACGACGAGGCGGTCCGTGACTCGCTTCGCTGGCTTCTCGAGGCCAATGGCTACCATGTGCGAGGCTTTGCTAGCGCAGAGGAATTTCTTTCGCACTACAACGGACATCAGGTTGGCTGCCTGATACTTGACGTTCGCATGCCCGGTATGAGCGGGCTGGAATTGCAGGAAAAACTGGTCGAAAACCGGTTCAACATTCCCATCATCTTCGTGACGGGTCACGGCGACGTGCCGATGGCAGTGGATACGATGAAAAAAGGCGCGATGGACTTCATCGAAAAGCCTTTTGATGAAGCGGAACTGCGTGCGCAAGTCGAACGAATGCTGTCGAAGGCCCGGCAGGACGCGAGCAGCCAACGCGAGCAGCAAGCCGCCGAAGATTTGCTCTCGAAGCTCACGAGTCGCGAACATCAGGTACTGGAGCGCATCATTGCCGGTCGTCTGAACAAGCAGATCGCCGACGATCTCGGCATCAGCATCAAAACGGTCGAGGCACACCGTGCCAACATCATGGAGAAGCTCAACGTCAATACCGTCGCCGACCTGCTCCGCCTGGCACTTTCGAAACGTTCGAGCGGGTCGCCTCGCCCTTAACCGGGGTATCGGCTGCCGCACATGAAGCACCGCGTTGATTCACCGACGGGGTGCCGGATCTTCGGCCGGCGGATCGTCCTCCGGTCGTCTCTGCATGGCGTTGCTCTCCCTCATCATTGAGCGACGCCAGTTCGACACAGCCCTTGGCTAACAAGGCTATCGAAGCATGGCCGAAGGCAGCCTAACGTTGCCTGCCGCGGGCAATCCGCCCCCTCCCGCCCATTCCGGCGCGCCGTTATAATACGGTCTTTGCCTCGGTCACCGCCCGACCGTCGCAGCCGTATCCGGCCTTTCGGGCCAGCCCCCTTCCTTCATAGACACCCACGCATCATGACCGCCACCCTCATCGACGGCAACGCCCTCGCCAAACGCATTCGCGCTGAAGTTGCCACTCGCGCTGCTGCCCTCACCGCCCGTGGCCATCAGCCCGGTCTTGCCGTGGTTCTGGTCGGCGAGGACCCTGCCAGCCAAGTCTACGTGCGCAATAAGGTCAAGGCGTGCGAAGACAACGGCCTGTATTCGTCGCTCGATCGCTACCCGGCCGATCTGACGGAAACCGCCCTGCTCGCCCGCATCGATGAGCTCAATCGCGATCCCAAGATCAACGGGATTCTTGTGCAACTGCCGCTGCCGAAGCACATCGACAGCCACAAAGTGCTCGAAGCCATCGCTCCGGAGAAGGATGTCGATGGCTTCCATGTTTCGAATGCCGGCGCCCTGATGACCGGAGCCCCCCTTTTCCGTCCCTGCACGCCCTACGGCTGCATGAAAATGCTGGAGTCGGTGGATTTCCCGCTTCGTGGCGCGGTGGCCGTGGTGATTGGTGCTTCGAACATCGTTGGCAAGCCGATGGCCATGATGCTGCTTCAGGCAGGCGCGACCGTCACGATCTGTAACAGCAAAACGCGTGACCTGGCTGCCCATACCCGCAACGCCGATGTGATCGTGGCCGCGGTGGGGAAGCGCAACATCGTCACTGCCGATATGGTCAAGCCGGGCGCGGCAGTGATTGACGTTGGCATGAACCGTGACGATGCCGGCAAGCTTTGTGGCGACGTCGATTTCAACGGCGTCAAAGATGTGGCAGGCTTCATTACGCCGGTGCCGGGGGGCGTCGGTCCAATGACGATCACGATGCTTCTCGTGAACACCATCGAAGCCGCCGAGCGCGCACTCGGGGCTTGACGCACCACGTAGCACCGCGCTGCTCGCAGGGCGCAGCCGACCAATAGGCCGGCTGCGCCCTTGTTGCTTATGCGCGTTGAGCGACAGCCTCCCTCGGGAAAAGGCCGGCGCCCGAATCGGAATGTCCCGAAACTCTTGCCTGTATCGCGTAACAGAATCGCTATCTATCGCCTTCGCCCGTTTCTCCACGAAACGCGGCAAACGCATGCCCGATATGGCTTTTCGGGACGTCTCTCATCTGCCATCCCAATCGTGCCGGTTGAAAAAAACGACTGGAAAATTCGACGGGATGCCCCCACACTCTTCGTAAGCCCCTTCACGTGGACAACGAACGCATGAATACGCCGCAAACCAATCCTCTGCTCGATATCGAAGGACTCCCCCGTTTCGCCGAAATTCGCCCTGAACACGTCACGCCCGCCGTCGACGTGTTGCTCGAGCAAGCGCGTAACGCAGTCGACCGGGCGGCAGATCCGTCTACGCCAGCGACCTGGGCCAACATTCTCGATGCTGTGGAAGACGGCACCGAGGGTCTGGGCCGTGCCTGGGAAATCGTTGGGCACCTAAACGCCGTTGCCGATACCCCGGAACTGCGTGCGGCATACAGCGAAAACCTGCCGCGCGTGACTGAGTTCTCGGCAAGCGTTGGTCAAAACCTGGCGTTGTTCGACAAGTACAAGGCCATTGCGGCTGGTCCCGAATTTGCTGGGCTTTCGCCGGCGCGCAAGAAGATTCTCGACAACGAGATGCGCGGCTTCCGTCTGGGGGGCGCGGAACTCCCCGAGGATCAGAAACCGCGTTTCGCTGAAATTCAGGAAGAGCAGGCGCATCTGGCCAAGAATTTTTCGGACCACGTTCTCGACGCCACCAACAAGTTTTCGCTTGTCATCACCGACGAACAGACGCTTGCCGGCATACCTGACGATGATAAAGCGGCTGCGCGCGCCGCGGCAGAGCGCGATGGGCGCGAAGGCTGGAAGTTCACCCTGCACTTCCCGTCTTATTTCCCGGTGCTGCAATATGCCGACAACCGCGCGCTGCGTGAGAAGCTCTACCGCGCGAACGTCACCCGCGCATCGGAGCTCGGCCCGAAATTTGGCGATGGCGAAGCCGGTTGGGACAACACGGGAATCATTGTCGAGCAACTTGCTCTGCGTCGCGAGGAAGCCCATATGCTCGGCTTCAAGAACTACGCGGAGGTATCGCTCGAACCCAAGATGGCCGAATCGCCCGCGCAGGTCCTCGAATTCCTGGAGGACCTCGCGCGCCGGGCGCGTCCGTACGCCGAGAAGGATTGGGCAGAGCTGCAGGCGTTCGCCGCCGCGTCACTTGGCATCGACAAATTGGAGCCGTGGGACACGGCTTACGCGTCGGAAAAGCTGCGCCAACAACGCTACGCATTCTCGGAAACGGAAGTCCGCCAGTATTTCCCGCTGCCCAAGGTACTTGACGGCTTGTTCCGCGTCGCCGGCACGTTGTTCGGTGTCACGATTCGTCCGCAAGACGCCGAGACCTGGCATCCCGACGTGCGCTTCTTCCGCATCGAGCGCGACGGCGAACTGGTTGCGCAGTTCTACATGGACCTGTTCGCCCGCGAAGGCAAACGTGGTGGCGCATGGATGGACAGCGCCCGCACCCGCAAGCGCCTGCACGATGGCAAACTGCAAACGCCGGTGGCCTATCTCGTTTGCAACTTCCCTGCGCCTGTCGGCGACAAGCCTGCGCTGCTGCCGCACGACGACGTCATCACGCTGTTCCATGAATTCGGCCACGGGCTGCACCACATGCTCACGCAAGTGGAAGATGCCGGCGTTGCGGGCATCAGCGGCGTTGAGTGGGATGCCGTCGAGCTGCCGTCTCAGTTCATGGAAAACTTCTGCTGGGAGTGGGACGTACTGGAGCATATGACGGCCCAGGTGGATACGGGTGCCCCGCTGCCACGCACGCTATTTGACAAGATGATCGCTGCGCGCAATTTCCAGAGCGGCCTGATGATGCTGCGCCAGTTGGTCTTCTCCGACTTCGATATGCATCTGCATTACGACTACGATCCACGCGGCAGCGAGTCGGTGCTGGAGCTCTCGAAGCGCATCAACGATCGGCTTCATGTGACGCCGCAGGCCGAGTTCTCCCGTTGGCCGAATACGTTCAGCCACATTTTTGCGGGGGGGTATGCGGCTGGCTACTACAGCTACAAGTGGGCGGAAGTATTGTCGGCCGACGCGTATGCGGCATTTGAAGAAGCCGCAAAAGTGAGCGGATCGGTACTCGACACGGCTACGGGTGCTCGCTATCGCGACGAGATTCTCGCCGTGGGCGGCAGCCGCGAGGCGATGGAATCGTTTATCGCCTTCCGTGGCCGTGCGCCGCAAGTTGATGCCTTGCTGCGTCACAGCGGCATGTCGGCAAGCTAACGTCCGAACCGAGTTCTGCAATGAAGAATGGGCGCCGTCAGGCGCCCATTTTTTTGCTGCGACACACAGAGCAACGCGGGATTCAGTGGACGATCGGCCAACGAAATATCACTCCGTCAGCCCTCGTCGTCGCAACCATTCGGTTTCCAGACGTAGGCGTGCGTCTCGCGATCCAGACAGCGCGCCGCCTGGAAGCGAACCGTGCACCCGTTCTCATACGTCCGAACGCACTCACCATTGATGCATCGGGTCTGCATCCGGATGACCTGCCCTGTCGGTATCTTGCACTGCATAGGCTGTGCCTGAGCGGCCTGAGGCCGCGGCAGTCGCTTCCCCGGGCGCTGACCATTGTCGAGCCAGACGTGTTCGCCATCGGCAGAACATTCCCCACCCCGCTGACAAACGACAAAGGCATCCTGAACGGCGGAAGCTTGGGTGTCACCCAACGCCACCCCGATTTCGCCATTGTTTGCGCGCACGACCGCCCAGTAGGCAGGCCCATTCCCGGCCATCAACACCTCGCACCGCCCTCCCCGGCTGCCCGGCGCCAGTTGGGTTCTGCATCGGTCCAGTGCGGCCAGTTTGGCCTTGGCCATCGATGTCTGGTTGGTCACGTAGACGTATCGAAGCCCATTCGCCGTGCGCACGCCAGCCACCGCCGATGCGGCAAAACCTGGCGAACTGGCGAACGCCATCGCGCCGCCAAGCCAAACGGAGAGAATCAAGGGATAGAGGCGGAACCACTCCAACTTCATCGTGACGGAGTCGCAGCCAGGAATTCTGCGAAAGTCGTGACTGAGATCGTATGAAATCACGTCATACGGCCGCATGAAGCCGCGAGTAGAGGGGATATTGCCCGTCAAATGGCTGCATCGCGACTGTCATGTCAACCAGCGGCCTGAAACCGACGAAGCACGCATAAAACAAAACAGGCGGGCCATCTTCCGATGTCACCGCCTGTTTGCTGGGTTTCCCCACTCGAATCACGCCTCTCGGTGCGCGATCCTGTCAGTTTCGCTCAGGTACCGCGCTTGATCCACGCCGACAAATTGTGCGGACGCAGCGTGTCGTACTCTTCGAAAGGCTGATGGATCCAAGGGTTGGTTGCCAGAAAATCGACCGCATAATCCGGCGCCACCTTCGAACAGGCCTTGTGCCACAGCACTGCCGAGCGGACATCGGTCACCTTCGGGAAACGCTCCTTGAGGTGCTTGCCAACACGTTCGAGTGTCACGCCGGAATCGACCAGATCGTCGACCAGCAGCACGCGGCCTTCCAGCTCGCCGCGCGTGATGGTGATGTACTGGGCGATGTCGAGATCGCCACGAACAGTGCCTTCGGCCTCACGATACGAACTGGTCGCCAGAATCGCGAGGGGCACGTCGTAGATGCGTGCGAGCTGATCGCCCACACGCAAGCCACCACGGGCCAGGCACAGGATCTTGTCGAACTTCCAGTTGGACTCGTAGACCTTGAGCGCCAGGCGCTCGATCAGTCGGTGGTACTCATCCCACGAGACCCAGAGGTTCTTATCGTCGTTTTGGGGCAGATTCATGGTTTGCCTTGCCAGTCCTACGGTATTTCAGTTCTTGAAGGGATGACGCAACAGAATGGTTTCGTCACGGTCAGGCCCCGTCGACACCATATCGATCGGGATACCGCTCACCTCTTCAATACGCTTCAGGTAGTTCTGCGCCTGAACCGGCAATTGATCCCACGACGTCACGCCAAACGTGCTCTGCGTCCAGCCGGGGAAGTCTTCGTACACCGGTTCGCAGCGCGCCACATCCACGGCGCCGCGCGGCAGAATGTCGATCGTCTCGCCGTCGATCTTGTAGCCCACGCAAAGACGAACGGTCTCGAGACCGTCGAGCACGTCGAGCTTCGTCATGCACAAGCCCGTCACACCGTTGATCTGGATCGAACGCTTCAGTGCAGCGGCATCCAGCCAGCCCGTGCGGCGCGGACGCCCCGTCACCGAGCCGAACTCCTTGCCGACCGTTGCCAGTTTCAGACCAATGGCTTCCTGACGTGCGGGGTTATCCGCATCGTACAACTCGCTCGGGAACGGGCCGGCACCCACGCGCGTGCAATAGGCCTTGGTGATGCCCAACACATAGTGCAACTGCTGCGGACCGACACCGGCGCCAGCCGAAGCAGCACCCGCCACGCAGTTGCTGCTGGTCACGAACGGATACGTTCCGTGGTCGATATCGAGCAACGTGCCTTGCGCGCCTTCGAACAGCAGCTTCTGACCTTCTCGGTTGGCTGCGTAAAGCATCTGCGACACGTCGGCAATCATCGGCTTCAGACGCGCCGCGTAGCTCAGCATCGTATCCAGCGTTTCCTGGAAGTCGACGGCCTTCGCGCCCAGATATTGGGTCAGGACGAAGTTGTGATAATCGAGATTTTCACGCAGACGTGCGGCGAACGTTTCCGGATCGAACAGATCCTGCACGCGCAATGCACGGCGGCCGACCTTGTCTTCATAAGCCGGGCCAATGCCACGACCGGTCGTGCCGATCTTGCCGGCGCCGCGACGGACTTCGCGAGCCTGGTCGATGGCAATGTGGTACGGGAGGATCAGGGTACACGCTTCGGAAATACGCAGACGGCCGCAGACGTTCAGACCCGCGCTTTCCAGCTCTTCGATTTCCTTGAACAGCGCTTCCGGCGAGAGCACCACGCCGTTGCCGATGTAGCAGGTGACGTCCTTGTGCATGATGCCCGACGGGATCAGACGCAGAATCGTCTTCTTGCCACCGATGATGAGCGTATGTCCGGCATTGTGGCCCCCTTGGAAACGCACCACGCCTTGCGCATGATCGGTCAGCCAGTCGACGACCTTACCCTTGCCTTCGTCACCCCACTGGGTTCCGATAACGACGACGTTGCGTCCCTGATTCAATGCATTGCCGGACATAACAATAGTTGGTTTGGTTAAAAACGTATTCTACCCGTGTTGACGGACGCTAGTGCCGCTTTTTTCAGCGAAGCTCAACGGGGTGTCACAACCCACTGACCCGCTTTCTCGACAAGCACACGGTCGCCCGTGAACTCCTCGAAATCCTGGTCGTGGCCCGGCAACATGCGGATGACGACTTCGCCCGCATTGCGCAGCTCGTCAATCTTGGCGCGCAGTCCCGGGACATCGTCCGCCGGCGCCAAAATCGCGTTACTACGCGCTTCCACCGGCGAAATGGCTGCCAATTCACGCAAATCGAGCGAAAAACCGGTTGCAGGACGATCGCGACCGAATGCCTGCCCCACCTTGTCGTAGCGTCCGCCACGGGCAATGGCATTGGGAATCCCGTCGACGTACGCCGCGAACATCACCCCGCTGTGGTACTGATAGCCACGCAGATCGGCCAGGTCGATGGACAAGACCGCCGGACCGTCCTTGCTCTGCGACGCCGCCAGATAGGCCAGATCGTCCAGTGCCGCCGTCACGCCAGGCAGATCGGGCAACACCTTACGCGCCCGCGCGAGCGTCTCGGACGGCTCACCATACAACGTGGTCAAGGCCAGCAACGCGTCGCGCACGTGCGCCGGCAGGTCACGCGTCAGCGCTTCGATCTGCGGTACGTCCTTGGTTGCGAGAGCCCCGAACAACTGGCTCTCAATAGCTTCAGCCTCCGGCACACGCTCGATCAACGCTTCCAGAACGCCTGCGTGGCACAAATCGATACGAATCTGCTTCAGCCCCGCGAGCTGCAGGCAGTAAAGCAGCAGCTCCTGAATCTCGAGATCGGCTTCCAACCCGCTATGCCCAAAGATTTCGGCGCCGATCTGGAACGGCTCACGCGTCGCCAGCAGGTTACGCGGACGGGTGAACAGCACGCTCCCCGCGTAGCACAGACGCGTCACGCCCTTGCGATTGAGCAAGTGGGCATCGATCCGGGCGATCTGGGGAGTGATGTCGGCACGCAGGCCCATCGTGCGACCCGAGAGCTGGTCGACGAGCTTGAACGTACGCAGATCGAGGTCGTGGCCGGTACCAGTCAGCAGCGACTCGACGTACTCGAGCATCGGCGGCATCACGAGTTCGTACCCGTAGGTGCGGAAGCGATCGAGCATGAGTCGGCGCAGATCTTCGATCTTGCGCGCCTCGGACGGCAGCACGTCGGCGATATTTTCGGGAAGTAGCCAGTTCGGCATGGGTATTTCGGTATTCAGGCGGCGCGGATAAGCGCCGTTTAGTGGTCGGCCAGCAGCATCAGAATCAGCCCCAGCGAGACGGCGGCCAGGCCGAAAAAGCGAATCTGGCCGGACGGCATTTCCGTTATTTTACGAAAACTCTGCCGCCACCGGTCCGGGGCGACGAACGGAAACAATCCCTCGACGATCAGCATGAGGGCGAAAGCGAGAATTATCGTGCTGCTGGTCACAGGGGGGCTCGGCCAAAACGCCACCGCCCGCGTTTGACGCGGGCGGTGGCAGCTACTCGGGTGTCAAAGGCGTTATTTTCCCGCTTTTCCGCTCGACGCGCCAGCACCACCGGAACTGCGCATAAATCGGAAGAAATCGCTGTTCGGGTCGGCAATGATCACATCCGCCTTGTCACGGAACGTTGCCTTGTACGCTTCGAGGCTCTGATAGAACTGCGCGAACTGCGGATCACGGCCAAATGCCTGCGCGTAGATCCCCGCCGCAGCGGCGTCGCCCTCACCCTTGACCTGCTGGGCCTTGGCATAGGCTTCCGCCACGACGACGTCACGCTGACGGTCAGCATCGGCACGAATCTGCTCGGCCTCGGCAGCACCGGTCGAACGCAATTCGTTCGCCACACGCTTGCGCTCGGCGGCCATCCGGCTATAGACCGAATCGCTGATGCCTGCCGCCAGATCCACACGGCGCATGCGCACGTCGACAATTTCGATGCCCACTTGCGCAGCGTCTTCGCCAACCTTCTGCTTGACCCATTGCATCACCTGCTCGCGCTGCGACGACACCACTTCCGTCACCGTGCGCTTGGTGAACGCTTCCTGCAGCGCCGAGCGAATTTGCTGCGTCAGACGATCCTGAGCGAGGCGGCTGTCGCCCTTGAAGCTCACGTAGAACTTACGCGGGTCGACGATACGCCACTTCACATACGAGTCGACGATCAGGTTCTTCTTCTCGGCCGTGATGAAGCGTTCCGGCTCGGGGTTATCGATGGTCATGATGCGCTTGTCCAGATACAGCACGGTCTGGAGCGGCGGCGGCAACTTGAACTTCAAGCCCGGCTGGCTATACACATCGCGGATCTCGCCCAGCGAGAACACCACGGCAAAACGGCGCTGATCCACCACGAACATGGTCGAGGCAAGCACGATCAACAAAACGATCAGCGCAACAATTACGGTTCCAATACGGTTCATGCGCTTATCCCCTTAGCGTGAATCGCGGTCGCGGTTGCGCAATGCCGCGCGCGATCGATCATGGTCGGCGTCCGTGCTGTCGTCAGCAGCAGACGATCCTGTGGCCGCATTCCCGGCAACACCGGAGGCCGGCGCGGGTGGCGACGCGTCGCTACTGCGCGTACGCTCCATGATCTTGTCCAACGGCAAGTACAACAGACTGTTGTTCTTCGAATCCACCATGATCTTCGTGGTACGCGAGTAGATCTGCTGCATCGTGTCGAGATACATCCGCTCGCGAATGATGCCCGGCGCCTTGGCATAGGCTTCCTGCACCGACTTGAAGCGATCGGCATCGCCCTGCGCTTGCGACACGACACGCGCCTTGTAACCCGCCGCCTCTTCCGCCAGACGCGACGCCGTCCCCTTGGCACGCGGAATCACGTTATTGGCGTAGGCCTGCGCTTCATTCTTTGCGCGCTCCAAATCTTGCCCCGCCTTCACGGCGTCATCGAACGCGGCCTGCACCTGCTCAGGCGGCTGCACGCTTTGCATCGTCACGCTCGTGACCAGAATGCCGGTCTTGTAGTCGTCGAGAATGCGCTGGATCGAGGTGACCAGTTCGTTGGCGATTTCCTCGCGGCCGGCGTAGAGCACAAAGTCCATCTTGCTCTTGCCGACGATTTCACGAACGGCCGTTTGCGCAGCCAGATTCACCGACGATTCGGCATCCACGTTATTGAACAGGAACTCCGTCGCATCCTTGATTCGGTACTGCACGGCAAAGCGCACGTCGATGATGTTCTCATCGCCCGTGAGCATCGACGAGTCCTTCAGATCGGTATCGCGAATCGTGTTCGAACGGCCGATTTCGACCGAACGGATCTGCGACATATTGACGATCTCAACGGACTGGAACGGGTACGGCAGACGCCATTGAATCCCCGAAGTCGTCGTGTACTTGTATTTGCCGAATTGCGTGACGACGCCGACCTGACCTTCCTGGACAATGAAGACGCCCGTGGCCAGCCAGATCAGGAAGGCAAGTGCAATGACGACGCCCACGCCGATGCTCGATCCACGCGAGCCACCGGAGAAATTGCTCGAGCCGCCGTTATTGCCGCCTCCGCCGCCCTTGCGGCCGAAGATACGGTTAAGACGCCGATTGAAATCGCGCCACAGTTCGTCGAGATCGGGCGGGCCATCCTGCTGGGGACCTTGCGGTCCGCGCGGGGGCTCCTTCTGATCTTGCGGATTCGGAGTGTTCGCGCGATCGGGGCGGTTCGGTTCCTGATTGCCGGACGGCGTATCGCCGCCGCCGTCCCGCCCCCAGCGCGGGTCGTTCAGGGAGAAAATCAAGCCAACTCGTCGCATCAAAGCTCTTGGAAGCATAGGTAGAAGCGTGGTGACTGAAGCGGTCTTGGCGTTGCGACCGGCGCGCCTCACTTCGGAGCGCGCATGCTGCCGGATCGCGCGTGGTTCCCGAATCTCTGGTGTGCCGATCGGCGGCCTTGTCCGGCCTCCGTCTGGTCTCTTGCCAGTTCGTCACACGCGTTGAGCTATGCTGCCGGTATTCCCCGTGGCAGCCACCCTTCGCGGCGTGACGTCTCGTGTTATCTGTCTTCTGCGCGCGGCACATCGCCCAAACGGTCGATGAGCCGGACATCGGGCGCTTCGATCTGCGATTGTAACCCAGCAGTGCCGGACACAACCGCCTCGCTAATGGCCTCACGCAGCAGGTCGAGGCCCTGGCCGGTACGCGCGCTCAAAAAGACGCGCGTAATGCGCCCGGCTTCATCCCGTTCGATTCTCGGCCCTTGAGCGGCCAGTTCCGGCACCGCGTCGATCTTGTTCCAGACGAGAATCTGCGGGATATCGGCCGCATCGATCTCCGCCAAAACCGCGTTGACCTCGGCCATCTGCTCCTGACGCACCTGACTCGAGGCATCCACCACATGCAGCAGCATGTCGGCGTGTACCGTCTCCTCAAGCGTTGCCCGGAATGCCGCAACCAACTGGTGCGGCAGCTCGCGGATGAATCCGACAGTATCAGACAGCACGATGTTCCCGACATCGCCAAGATAAACGCGACGGGAGGTGGTATCGAGCGTGGCAAACAACTGATCCGCGGCGTAGGCGTTGGCCTTCGTCATCGCGTTGAACAGCGTGGATTTGCCCGCGTTCGTATAGCCCACCAGCGAGATCGACACCGTGCCGCTGCGCTGGCGCGCGCGACGCTGTGTGTCATGCTGACGCCGGAGCTTCTCTAGGCGCCCCTCGAGCGACTTCACGCGATCGCCCAGCAGACGGCGGTCGGTTTCCAACTGCGTCTCACCCGGTCCGCGCAAGCCGATGCCGCCCTTCTGACGTTCCAGGTGAGTCCAGGCACGCACCAGGCGCGTGGACACGTACCGCAACTGCGCGAGTTCGACCTGCAGCTTGCCCTCATGACTCTTCGCACGTTGGGCAAAGATATCGAGGATCAGGCTGGTGCGATCGACGACGCGACGCTGCAGCAGATGTTCGAGGTTACGCTGCTGACCGGGCGTCAGCGCGTGATTGAAAATCACCAGTTCGACGTCGTACGCTTCAATGGCGAGACGCAATTCCTCGGCTTTGCCGCTGCCGATAAAGAGCTTTGCATCAGGGCTGTGACGGCGACCGGAAATGGTCACGACAGGCTTGGCGCCTGCGGATTGCGTCAGAAGGTCGAGTTCCTGGAGGCTGGCTTCGAAATCGAGCTTACCGAAATCGATGCCGACGAGCGCGGCGTTGATGGTCAAGCTACGCTGGGGATGGGTATTGGGGCTGTTGGACAAGTGCGGGCGATGGGGAAGAGAAATTCGCCCGGCCGGAGAGACTCCCGGTCGGGCGAGCCTGAATCAGGACTGCTCGGCTTCCGGATGGAAATTCACCGGACGCGCAGGTACGACCGTCGAAATGGCGTGCTTATAGACCATTTGGGTAACCGTGTTGCGCAGCAGGACGACATACTGGTCAAACGACTCGATGTTTCCCTGCAGCTTGATACCGTTGACCAGATAGATCGAGACGGGAACATGCTCCTTACGCAAGGCGTTCAGAAACGGGTCTTGTAAAAGTTGCCCTTTGTTGCTCATAAGTTACTCCATTGTATTTTTAGCAAATGACCGTAAGCCAGGGCATGTGCGCGCTTCCCACCCTGACTTCCACACTATAGCTGATTTTGCTAGCGTCGCCAGCAAAACCCCGCCCCGGACTGGCTTTCACTCGCCCTTGGCGTAAGGGTTCGCGCTGTTGCGGAACTCTATGCGTAATGGAGTGCCCTTCAACTTAAAAGTTTCGCGGAAACGGTTCTCAAGGTAGCGGCGATACGTATCCGTCACGCCATCGAGAC
This sequence comes from Pandoraea fibrosis, assembly GCF_000807775.2. Lineage (NCBI taxonomy): Bacteria > Pseudomonadati > Pseudomonadota > Betaproteobacteria > Burkholderiales > Burkholderiaceae > Pandoraea > Pandoraea fibrosis. Next base: position 4,038,018 of record NZ_CP047385.1, read on the forward strand.
TATTCCCGTGGATGACGATGATCGGCGGATTCGAGCCCCCTTGGTGTGCGTAGCGCAGCTTCGGACGGGAGAACCCGGAACGTCGCGGTTGCTGGTGCTCCACCGCTTCGATGAGCGCCTTCGTGAGCTTCGGCGTCGGGAGCTTGCTCATCGCTGCCGCATACGCCTCATCCACCGAACGCATCAAGGGGCCAATGCCCGTGGCCTTTGCCGCCGAAACGAAGTGAAAGTTCGCAAAAGAGAGGAACTTGAGCTTTCGCTCCAATTCCTGCTTCGTCTGATCACGGGTGTACTCGTCCAGCCCATCCCACTTGTTCACGCCAACGACCAGCGCGCGTCCCGATTCGACGATGAAGCCGGCGATATGCGCGTCCTGATCCGAGATGTCCTGACGGGCGTCGAGCATGAGGATCACGACGTTCGCGTCAGCGATCGATTGCAGTGTTTTCACCACCGAAAACTTCTCGACGGCCTCGAACACCTTGCCGCGACGGCGCAGACCGGCCGTATCGATCAGCGTGTAATTACGCCCCTGACGTTCAAACTCGATATGAATCGAGTCGCGCGTGGTGCCCGGCATGTCGAACGCGATCACGCGCTCTTCACCGAGAAGCGTGTTGACCAACGTCGACTTACCGACGTTCGGACGGCCAACGATCGCGATCTTGACCCGCCCGTCGTTCTGCTTGTCCTCGTCGTTCTCGTCTTCATTCGCGTAGAACGGTGCGATGGCTTCGTCGATGACTTCCTTCACGCCGTCGCCGTGCGCAGCCGAGATCGCGAGCGGGTCGCCCAGACCGAGTTCGTAGAACTCGTTCGCGACCGACGAATACTTCATGCCCTCGGCCTTATTGACCACGAGCATGATCTTGCGCCCCGTCTTGCGCAGATAGTCGGCAATGATCTGGTCGTGAGGCGTAAGACCCTGACGCCCGTCCACGATGTAGATCACCACGTCGGCCTCGACCACGGCCTGACGCGTCTGCTTGGCCATTTCGTGGAAGATGCCTTCCTTGGCCACAGGTTCGAAGCCGCCGGTGTCGATCAACAGGTACGGATGCTCGCCAACGCGCCCCTCGCCATAGTGACGGTCGCGCGTGAGCCCGGGCATGTCGGCGACGAGCGCGTCGCGCGAGCGGGTCAAACGGTTGAATAGCGTCGATTTACCGACGTTGGGGCGCCCTACGAGCGCGATCACGGGTTTCATGAATAAGCCCTAAAAACGAAGACGGCCGGCGCGCTGCCGGCCGTTCCCGGAAAATGCCCGGGTGCTGCCGGTAACCGGTTACTCCGGACGGAAGCCGTAGATGTTGCCGTCGCGCGTTTGCACGACCAGTGTCTGACCGGCAAGGATCGGTTGCGCACTGATCGCACCGCTCAGCTTGACGCGAGCCAGAAACTCGCCGTTCTCACGCGACAGGAAATGCAGATAGCCCTGCTTGTCGCCCACTACCACCACACGGCCGAGCGCCAACGGCGCCGACAGGTCGCGGTATTTGAGCTTGTCGTTTTGCCACAGTGTACTGCCATCGGACGCGCTGAATGCGTACACAGCGCCATCGGTGTTCACCGCCGCGACCACACGTTCATCCTGCGTCACACCGTTGGGCGACGAGAAATCGCGGGCCCACAGGCCATTGCCGGTCTGAATATCGGCACAGCCCACGCGGCCCTGGAACGTCGCACCGCACACCTGACGACCGAACACGACCGGCGAACCGGTCACGTCGTTCACACGCTCCACTTCCGTCACGCCTTTCGGGAACGACAGCGGCGTGATCCACAGCGGATTGCCGGTATTGGCGTCGAGCGCCACGAGCTTGCCGCCCGGGAAGCCCGTGACGACCGCACGGTCGCCGACGAAAGTCATCCCCGTGCCGGTACGCAGCGTAAGCGTCGACGACGGTTGCGAATACGACCAACGCACCGAGCCCGTGCCCGAATCGAACGCCGTCACACGGTTGTTGATCGCGCGCACGACAACGATGCCCCGGCCGACCAGCGGCGCCGTGAGCACTTCGCTACCGGCGTTGGCCGTCCAGGACGGCTTGCCATCGTGATCGAACGCAATCACGTCGCCCTTGTGCGTGGCAACGACGGTCGTCTCGCCATCGCTACCCGGGCCAGCAGTAATGTTCGTGTCCGCCTTGGCCGACCACGTCGATGCTCCCGTATCCGCATCCACGCGCACGATGCTGCCGTTCGCGCCTGCCGCGAACACGGCGTTCCCGACCGCGACCGGTGCGAAGCTATAAGCACCAGCCTTGCCAACGCTTGCCGTCCAGATCTGCTTGACGGTCAACGCCTGCTTGATCTCCGTGAGCGGCGTCGGCTCGTGCGCCGGCTTGCTGCCGAAGAGTCCGCAACCACCCAGCGTACCCAGCACCGCCAGCGTCAGCACGGCAGTGCCCGCGCGCTTGAAAATGCCACGGCGCGTCGACGCTGCCTGCTCGGACTGTGACGTGGCCATCGTTTGCGGCATCGATCGACGGAAGTCGTTAAGGATCATCATGTACCCGGTTATGCGTTATGAGAGGGTAATACTTGCCAACGGAATGCCGACGCGCGTCAGGCCCCGAGCGCGTCAAGCTTGAACTGAACAAACTGGCGCATGCCCGAATCCTGCTTGTCGAGCTTGTCGAGTGCCAGCTTGTATGCGGCACGCGCATCGGCGACCTTGCTCTGCGCCACCAGCACGTCGCCACGGCGATCGGCGAACACGCCCGCATACGACGCAGGCGGATTGTCGAGCAGCTTGAGTGCTTCGTCGTATGCCTTCTCGTCAAGCAACACACCTGCCAGACGCAGCTTGGCCAGTTGCTTGTACTCGTCGTCCTTCGCGTTCGACACCGCCCACTGGAGTTGCGCCTTCGAACCCGCCGCATCGCCCGCATCTGCCAGCGACTTGGCCGCGAGCAGCGCCGTCATCTGCGCGTAGGGCGTGCCGCTGAACTTGCTTTCCATGTCCGATGCGATACGGGCGACCTTCGCCTTATCCTTCGCGTCGATGGCATTTTCCAGCTCGCCGTACAGGACGCCCGCTTCGACCGTCTGCTTACGGTCGTAATAGCGCCAAAGATTCCAGCCACCATAGGCCAGCATGATGACGACCAGCGTCCAGATAACGTAATTGCCGTACTGCTTCCACCAGGCCTTTACGTTCTCGATCTGTTCCTGTTCCTCGTGATAGCTGCTCATTCGCCGGTGCTCTCCGTGTCTGGCGTCTTCGATTAATGAAGGGTTTCGTTACCCGCGCCGACATCGGCCAGGCTTTCGTTCACGCTTTCGTCCGCACTCGCCACGATCGCGTCGATCAGGTACTCGGCGAGACCCTCGAACACCACGCTCGTCTGGTTGTTCGCCTGATCGGCAGCCCGCAGATGCTTGACCACGGCAGTGCCCGAGGCGACCTCGTTCTCGCCAATGATCACCGCGAAGTTCGCGCCGCTCGCGTCCGCACGCTTCATTTGGGACTTGAAGCTGCTGCCTTTGCCATCCGGGCTGCAATGGAAGACGACGTTCAACCCGGCGTCACGCATGCGTTCCGCTGCGATCAGCGCGGGCGCGACGGCCGCTTCGCCCTGATGCACGACATAGACGTCGGCGCCTTCGGCCTGCGGCACGAGGTCATCTTCGCGCAGCAATTCAAGAATGCGCTCGACGCCCATGGCCCAGCCGCAGGCTGGCGTAGCATCGCCACCCAGTTGCTCGACGAGCGGATCGTAGCGACCGCCGCCAGCCACCGTGCCCTGTGCGCCCAGCTTGTCGGTCACCCATTCGAACACGGTCAGATTGTAGTAATCCAGCCCGCGCACCAGACGCGGATTGATCGTGAACGGGATGTTGTTCGCCTTGAGCAACGACTGCACGCCTTCGAAGTGCTTGATCGAATCCTCACCGAGGTAGTCGATGAGCTTCGGCGCCCCTTCGACCATCTCCTGCATCGCCGGGTTCTTCGTATCGAGCACGCGCAGCGGGTTCGTGTAAAGACGACGCTTGCCGTCTTCATCGAGCAGGTCGACGTGCTTCTCGAGGTAGGCGATCAGATCGGCGCGATGACGTGCGCGCTCTTCACCCTGCCCCAGCGAATTGAGTTGGAGATGAATGCCCGTCAGTCCGAGATCGTCCCACAGCCGTTGGCACATCAGAATGATTTCGACGTCCGCATCGGGACCGGCGAGGCCCAGCGCTTCGACGCCCACCTGATGGAACTGGCGATAGCGACCACGCTGCGGCTTCTCGTGACGGAACATCGGGCCGAAGTACCACAGACGCTTCGGGCCGCTGTACAGCAGGTTGTGCTCGAGCGTCGCGCGAACGGCAGCCGCCGTCCCCTCGGGGCGCATCGTCAACTGCTCGCCATTCAGCGAATCGGTGAAGCTGTACATCTCCTTCTCGACGATATCGGTCACTTCGCCAATACCGCGCGTGAACAACTGCGTGTGCTCGAGAATCGGGGTACGAATCTGCTGATAGCCGTACGCACGCAACATGGCGCGCACCGATTCTTCAAAGAACTCCCACAGGGCTTCGTCCTGCGGAAGAATGTCGTTCATGCCTTTGACCCCGGCCAGTTTGGCGGGGCGCTTCTTCTTTGCGTCAGTCATATTCTCTTGTGTGTCCTGCCTGCTTACGCGGCGACTGCCCCTTCGGCCTGACCGTAACGGGTCTTCACGTACTCGTCGACGATCTGCTGGAACTCTTCGGCGATATGATCGCCGCGCAGCGTGCGCACCTTTTCTCCATCGACGAAAACCGGCGCTGCCGGCGATTCGCCCGAACCCGGCAAGCTGATGCCGATGTTCGCGTGTTTCGATTCTCCCGGGCCGTTCACGATGCAACCCATGACTGCGACGTTCATGTTCTCGACGCCCGGATATTGAGCCTTCCAGACCGGCATTTGTTCACGCAGATATGTCTGAATGCTCGACGCCAATTCCTGGAACACGGTACTCGTCGTGCGGCCGCACCCCGGACAGGCAATGACCATCGGCGCAAATGCGCGCAGGCCCATCGTCTGCAGAATTTCCTGCGCCACCACGACCTCGCCCGTACGCGCGCCGCCCGGCTCGGGCGTCAGCGAAATACGGATCGTGTCGCCAATACCTTCCTGTAGCAGCACCGACAGTGCGGCCGTCGACGCCACGATGCCCTTCGATCCCATACCGGCTTCGGTCAGCCCGAGATGCAACGCGTAATCGCAACGCTTGGCCAACTCGCGATATACGGCGATCAGGTCCTGCACCGCGCTCACCTTGCAGGAGAGCAGAATCTTGTCGGCAGGAAGGCCCACGCGCTGCGCCAGCTCAGCCGATTCCAGCGCCGACGTGATGAGCGCTTCGTACATCACGCTTTGCGCGTCCCAAGGCGTCGCACGGGCCGCATTCTCGTCCATGATGCGCGCGAGCAGCGACTGGTCCAGGCTGCCCCAGTTCACACCGATGCGCACCGGCTTGTCGTACTTGGCCGCCATTTCGATCATTTGCGCGAACTGCGTGTCGCGCTTGGCGCCCTGCCCGACGTTCCCCGGATTGATACGGTATTTCGACAGCGTTTCGGCACACGCCGGATAGTCAGCAAGCAGCTTGTGACCGTTGTAGTGAAAGTCGCCGACGAGCGGCACCATCACCCCCATGCGATCGAGTTGCTCGCGAATGGCCGGTACAGCAGCGGCCGCTTCCGGCGTATTCACGGTGATGCGAACCAGCTCGGAGCCGGCTTGCGCCAGTTCCTTGACCTGAATGGCCGTACCGATGACATCTTCCGTATCGGTATTGGTCATCGATTGCACGCGAATCGGCGAGTCGCCACCGACTGTCACGAGTTGCCCGCCCCAGCGAATCGCGACCTTGCGCGACTGACGACGAGGTGCCGGACCGCCGATGATCGGCATGCATTCTACAGAAGCCATGATTACCCTCTTTCGGTCTTACTGGAGCGTCAGACGCGCCACGTTGCCCGCGTTGCGGGACTTGATCTCGACCGGTTGACCGTTGAATTCCAGCGACTCGACGCCCGCGACGTTACCCACAACGATCTTGAGCGGCGCGTCGCCCGTAATTTCCTGTTCGGCACCTGCGCGCATCAACTGGGAGAACAGCACCTTGCCGTCCTTCGAACGCACTTCCACCCAGCTATCCGCCTTCAGGTGCAACGCAATCTTGCCATTGCCCGGCACGCCCGCGCTGGACGCCTTGGCATCGACCGGCGTCACCGCGGTCGCGACGACCGGTGCCGCTGCGGCGCTGGCGCCCGCCAATCCTGCGACCACATGCGTCGGATCGGTCGCAGCGATCAGGCCTGCGCCTGCGGTCGCTGCACTGGCCGACGCGCTATTGACCGTACCTTCCGTATTTCCGTTGTTCGCCGCATTGGTGCCGTCTGCACCCGGGGGCGTTCCATTGGCATCGGCCACCACCGGCTGACTCGCCGGCTCGGCAGCGTCCGCCGCCCCCTGGGCCGACGTCGCGCTGGCCAGCTCTGCCGGCTCGGTCGAACCACGACCCGGCTTATGCGCATTGCCGAAATACCAAGCGGCGCCGGCGATCACCACGAGCGCTGCCAGGGCCCAAGGCCATTTGGCTTGCGAGGCGGCAACCGGCGAACGAAAACGCACCGGGCTCTTCGGAATACTCGGCTGCCCCGTCTGGGGCTGCGGAATATCGATGGGAGCGGCGCGGCCAAAACGGCGCAGCGGCTCGATCATCGGTTCCGGATCGGCACCGAGCATACGTGCGTAGCTACGCACGACGCCCTGAATAAACGGCATTTCCGGCAAGGCATTCCACTCGCCGGCTTCAAGACGTTTGAGCTTTTGCACCGAGACTTTCAGGCGCGCCGACACGTCTTCGATCGACATGCCGCGCTTCTCGCGCAATGCAGCCAGTTGCGCACCCACCTGCGCCCCAAGCTCAGCCCATCCGGCGGTCGCGCTCTGCGGCAATCCCTGGCTGTCGGCCCCGGCTTGCCCGCCTGCATCCGCCTGATTCTGGTTATCCATCGATACGCCCCCGTTCGTAAGCAGCCGCCCGCAGCGGCTGAGGATATGCTGGCGACAGTTCCACCACCTCACCTCTCGTGCGCGCGACGTGAAAATCTGCGCAACGCATCGAACGGTTCAGCGAGGAACTGACGGAATCGCGCAAGGCACGAAACGCGCCCCGCGCAAAGAATGCTGTCGTGCGAGACTGATCCGACGGGCGGCATGGCGCGTGCGGGGCCGACGGCCCTCGCCACGGTCCACGCCCGCCCATGCGCAACCTCATACGGTGCGCACCTCGACCGCGATTTTCCCGAATTTGCCGCGCTGTGCAAGTCGCGTGCGATCCTGCACCTCACCGGCAAGCTGACCGCAGGCGGCATCGATGTCGTCGCCGCGGGTCTTGCGCACGGTCGTCACGAGCCCTGCGTCGAGCAGAATTTGCGCAAAACGCTTGATCTGCGGGTCTTTCGAGCGCAGCAGGCCGGACTCGGGAAACGGGTTGAACGGAATCAGATTGAATTTGCACGGCACGTCGCGCGTCAGGGCGACAAGCTCGCGCGCATGCGCCTCGGTGTCGTTCACACCGTCGAGCATGCAGTACTCGAACGTGATGAAATCGCGCGGCGCTACTTCCAGGTAACGCTCGCACGCGCCCATCAGCTCGCGTAACGGATATTTCTTGTTGAGCGGCACGAGTACATCGCGCAAGGCGTCGTTCGGCGCATGCAACGACACGGCCAGCGCCACAGGCAACTCCTGCCCCAGGCGGTCCATCATCGGCACGACACCCGAGGTCGACAGCGTGACGCGGCGACGAGACAGCCCGTAGGCGTTATCGTCGAGCATCAGGCGCATGGCGCCCACGACATTTTCGAAATTGAGCAGCGGTTCGCCCATGCCCATCATCACCACATTGGTGATGACACGCTCGTTCTTGCCCTCGCGCCCGAGGTCGCGGCGCAATGCGAATTCGGCCATCCACAATTGGCCGATGATTTCACCCAGCGACAGATTGCGCGAGAAACCCTGCTTGCCGGTCGAACAGAACCGGCAGTTGACGGCGCAGCCTGCCTGCGATGAAACGCAAAGCGTGCCGCGCGTCTCCTCGGGGATGTAGACGGTCTCAACGGCATTGCCGTTACCCACGTCAAGCAGCCATTTGCGCGTGCCATCGGTCGACACGTGGTCGGTGATGGCCGTCGGCGCGGCGATGATCGCACGGGTGTGCAACTTCTCGCGCAGCGACTTGGCGAGATCGGTCATGCCGTCGAAATCGGCGGCACCCATCTGGTGGATCCAACGCTGGAGCTGGCGCGCACGGAACGGCTTCTCGCCGAGCGTGCCGCAATAGGCGGCCAGACCGTCCGGATCGTAATCAAGCAGATTCGTAAGGTTGGTCATGGCCCTGGTCCGTCAACATCCCTTCGGTATCTTCCTGCGATTGAGCGGCTAAACGCGTATTAACGCGCGTAGACGTTCAAGCCGGCGAAGAAGAACGACACTTCGGCAGCAGCCGTTTCGGCGGCGTCCGAACCGTGAACAGCATTCGCGTCGATGCTGTCGGCGAAATCGGCGCGGATCGTGCCCTTTTCAGCCTTCTTCGGGTCGGTGGCGCCCATCAGTTCGCGGTTCTTCGCGATGGCGTTTTCACCTTCCAGCACTTGAATCATGACCGGACCCGAGATCATGAAATCGACCAGATCCTTGAAGAACGGACGTTCCTTGTGCACGCCGTAGAATTGCTCGGCTTCAGCACGCGAGAGGTGCACCAGCTTGGCAGCGGCGATCTTCAGGCCTGCGCCTTCGAAACGGCTGTAAATCTGGCCGATCACGTTCTTGGCAACGGCATCGGGCTTGATAATCGACAAAGTGCGTTCGACTGCCATGAAAAACTCCAAAAAATTAAGCAGTTATATAACCAACATGAACCCGTAATTGTAGCACGAAGGCTGTTATGATGGGGATGGAACCTACAGTGCGCGTACCGCTCAAACGCAGGACGGCCGGGACGATCCGGCTTTTCGGGAAGTTGACGTAAGGGTGCGAATCCGGCACCTTACCCTAATGGGAAGGTTGGAAGGTGTATCGGCGAATTGAAATTCGGGCATTTGCCCTGAAATTTCGAGAATCGTCTGAACGCCTCCCCGGGAGTCTTTCGGTATCCTTTGACTTCGACGACAAGCCAGACCTACGGCTGCGGGGGATTTACCGGCAACAAGGCCGGTCATCGTAAGCGTCAAGAGGCGCTTGCCGGCCCCGCCGGCGGGCACAATGACCACGGAGAACACAAGATATGAACCAGGATTTCCAACGTTTCGGCTACGGTGGGACGCAAGGCGTCACGACCGTACAAGTGCGCAACAAGGTACTGCGCAATACGTACTGGCTGCTCGCACTGTCGATGCTGCCGACGATTGCGGGCGCCTGGCTGGGCGTCAATTATGGCTTCTCGCTGTTCGCGGGCAGCCCGATGGTCAGCGTGATCGCTTTCCTCGCCATCGCCTTCGGCTTCATGTTCGCCATCGAGCGCTTCAAGAATAGCGGTGTGGGTGTGGCGCTGTTGCTGGGCTTCACGTTCTTCATGGGCCTGATGCTCACGCGCCTGCTGAGCTTTGTGCTGGGTTTCTCCAACGGCGCGTCGCTCATCATGATGGCGTTCGGCGGAACTGCCGTGATTTTCGGGGTGATGGCAACGGTCGCTACGGTCAGCAAGCGTGACTTCAGCGGTCTGGGCAAGTGGTTGTTCATGGGCGTGCTCGTGATCCTGCTGGCCTCGGTTGCCAATATCTGGCTGCAATTGCCGGCGCTGATGCTGACGGTCTCGGTGCTCGCGATCGCCATCTTCTCGGCGTACATCCTGTTCGACGTGCAGCGTGTCGTGAACGGCGGCGAGACGAATTATGTGACGGCGACGCTCGCGATTTACCTCGACCTGTACAACATCTTCACCAACCTGCTCGCCATCCTTGGCGTGCTGGGCGGCAACCGCAACTGACGCGGCGAACGGCAGAGACGGCGAAGCGGGCCTCGCCCGCATCGCCCAGATGCCCTGGATGCAAAAAAGCCAGTCCCTCGGGACTGGCTTTTTCTTTGCGCGACAGCATTGGCTCGGACAGCCTAGCCGCGCGGCCTGCGAGTGACTCCCCTCCTCGCGTGAATCGGGCAGTTACCGGGCAAGCCACCCATCGAACGAGCGATCAGGCCTCGTCGTGGATGACGCCATCGCCCCCGACGGCGCCAGCCACGGCCTCAACGCCTTCGTCCGCCGGGTCCGCATCGGCGTCGGACTCCGACACCCGCATGCGCGGCACCCACGGCTGACCGATACTCTCATGCTCGAACACGGCCATCGACTCGACGTGTGAAGTGTGCGGGAACATGTTCACCACTCCTGCAAGCGTCAGGCGATACCCCGCTTCGTGCACGAGCAATCCGGCATCCCGAGCCAGCGTTGCGGGGCTGCAGGACACGTAGACGATGCGCTTGGGCAGGCCCTCATACCCCTGCTGAGCGAGTTCGGCCAGCGCCTTCGATACGGCGAGCGCCCCTTCTCGTGGCGGATCGATCAGGTAACGATCAAAGGCGCCCAGGGCACGGATGTCGTCCGGCGTGATATCGAACAGATTCCGGCAAGCGAATTCGGTGCGCTCCGCCACGCCATTGCGCTGCGCGTTGGCGAGTGCGCGTTCGGTCAGCGTCGTGCTGCCTTCGATGCCCACGACCGTTCCGGCGCGACGCGCCAGCGGTAACGTGAAATTGCCCAGACCGCAGAACAGATCGAGCACGCGCTCATGCGGCTGCGGCGCGAGCAATCGCAACGCGCGATGCACGAGCACGCGATTGATCTGATGATTGACCTGCGTGAAGTCGGTCGGCTTGAACGGCATCCGAATCTGGTACTCGGGCAGCGTGTAGTGCAACTCCGGCTCAAGCGGATAGAACGGCACGGCGGTGTCCGGCCCTTTCGTCTGCAACCAGAATTGCACGCCGTTCGCGTCAGCGAATGCGCGCAGGATGTCTTCATCCGCCGGCGTGAGCGGTTCAAGGATACGCAGTACCAGCGCGGTCACGTCCGCGCCGATCGCCAACTCGATTTGCGGCAGACGCTCGCGAATCGACAGCGACTCGACCAGGCGCCGCAGCGGTACCAGCATGTCCGACACGTGACGCGGCAACACCTCGCATGAGTCCATGTCTGCGACGTAGCTGCTCTTGCGCTCGTGGAAACCGATGAGAACGCCGCCCTTCTTCGGCACGTCACGCACCGTCAGGCGCGCACGGAATCGATAACCCCAGTCGGGCCCCTGAATCGGCCGAAGCATGGCCTCGGCTTTTACCTTGCCAAGACGGGCCAGATTGTCTTCGAGCACGCGCTGCTTGATCGCAATTTGCGCACGCGGCTCGAGATGCTGCATCGAACACCCGCCGCATTTGCCGAAATGCGGACATTGCGGCTTGGCGCGCATCGGGCTCGCACGCAGGATGTCGATAGCCTCGGCCTGTTCGAATTTGGGTTTGCGTCGGTAGCTGAGATACGTAACGCGTTCGTCCGGCAGCGCGCCTTCGACGAAAATCACCTTGCCGGGTTTGTACTCTGGAGTCCCTGGTTCGCCCTCGGGTGCGGTACGGCCAACGCCGCGCGCCTCCATGTCGAGCGATTCGATATCGATGATGCCGGGCTCGGCGCTGGGCCGATTGCGCGAGGAGTTTCGGGAGGAGCGGGTCACGTCTTTATTCTCATATGCGACAGCAAACCCGGCATTTTAATCGATTCGCTCGCCACCGATGCAGCGAGGGTGTGGGCACCGTCGCCTCATGCGTCGCCAATGAGCAAAATCACACCCAGGCGGCGAGATACTCTTTCCAGTGCGGCGCCGCTTCCTGCTCGAGCGAGCGCCTCACAAACTCGATTTCCTGGTCGTATTCCGCCTGACGCAATCCCCCTCGCATCAATTGATAACGGCAATAGACAAGGTACGTATTCACAACATCCGTTTCGCAGTAATTGCGAATCTCTTCGAGTTTGCCGTCGCGATAGGCTTCCCAGACCTTACTGCCGTCCATACCCAGCTTGCCGGGAAAACCGCACAGCTTCGCGAGATCATCGAGCGGTGCATTTGCGCGCGCCTGATACATCGCCAGCAAATCCATCAAATCCAGATGGCGCTGGTGATAGCGGCTGATGTAGTTATTCCACTTGAACTCGCGATCGTCTTCGCCCATATCCCAATATCGGGGCGCCGCAATGCCGTGAATCATCGCGCGGTAATGCAATACCGGCAAATCGAATCCGCCGCCGTTCCACGACACGATCTGCGGCGCGTACTTTTCGATGGTGCGATAGAAACCGGAAACCAGCGGCCCCTCACCGTCTTCGAGTGTGCCGAGCGATTTCACGCGAAACCCGTCGCGATCGCGAAATACACAGGAAATGGCGGCAACGCGATGCAAGTGCAACGGCAGGAAATCGTGCCCTACCTTTTCGCGGCGGGCAGCGAAGGCCGCTTCGGCAACGGCGTCGTCGGAGAGGCCGGCATACGCGGGTTCCAGCTTGCGCAAGCCGTCAACGTCGGGAATCGTTTCAATGTCGAAGACGAGTACGGGAGATGGCATGATGAAAATCTGAAAAAAGAATCGGCGGGCGTCGCAACACGGTATCGGTGCAGTGCCGACGCGCGCTCAACACAAGACGCGCCGTCAGACGCCGACATCCATCAGAGCACGGCGTCCTTACGCACGCCATTCGACGCGAAATAGCGCTTGAGTTTGACGAGCGCCTCTTGCTGGATCTGACGCACGCGCTCGCGGGTCAATCCCATTTCGTCGGCCAGCTCCTCAAGCGTGGCGGGCTCCACGCGATTGAGACCGAACCGGCGCTCGATGACATAACGATGTTTGGTGGACAGTCGCGAGAGCCACAATCGCATGAGGTCTTCCAGTTCCCGATGCTGCACCTCCTGCTCCGGCGCCTGACTATGATCGTCGGAGAGCAGGTCGAGCAGACTGCTGCCGGGATCGATTTCGAGCGGCGCGTCGAGCGATGCCACATGCTCGTTGAGCGCGAGGATGTCGGTGATCTCTTCGGGTGTCTTGCCGGTTAAATCGGCAATGTCCTCGATGCGGGCATCACGTTGTTCGCCACCGTCGACATACGCGGCACTCTTTTCCAGGTGACGCTTCGCGCGAAGCACCTGATTGAGTTCTCGAATGACGTGCACCGGCAGGCGTACCGTGCGCGCCTGATTCATGATGGCGCGCTCGATGCTCTGACGAATCCACCACGTCGCATACGTGGAAAAGCGGAAACCGCGCCCCGGATCGAACTTCTCGATGGCATGCATCAGACCGAGGTTGCCCTCCTCGATCAGATCGAGCAACGGCACACCACGATTGAGATAGCCTTTCGCAATGCTCACGACGAGGCGCAGATTGCGCTCGATCATGACCTGACGCGCGGCAAATTCGCCTGCTTGCGCGCGCGTAGAGTAATCGAGTTCCTCTGCGGGCGTGAGCAGCGGTTTGACACTGATGCGATTGAGATAGTGCTGGACGGTATCGGCCGTAAGCTCGGCCTGCAGCACAGTGCCGAAATCGTCGCCGTCGGCGGACTTTCGCTTGCGGCCGGTGGCCGTTGGGGTACCGCCCTCTTCGGCGGCGTCGGACGACGAGGCGTCCTCCTCCTCCGCCTCGCGCTCGTCGAAAGCGTCGTCCACGTCCTCATCCTGCCGGGATTGCCGATCGTCAACGTCCTGATCGGTCTCCGGGGCAGCGAGGTCTTCCTCTTGCGAAGTACGACGCTTTCTCTTGAGCATTCGACCCTGCCTAGTTTATTGAGGCGGCAAATACTTCATCGGATCTACAGGCTTGCCGTCGCGGCGCACCTCGAAGTGCAGCATGACACGATCTGCATCCGAGTTACCCATTTCGGCAATTTTCTGACCCCGCGTGACGGAGTCGCCTTCCTTGACCAACAGTGTGCGGTTGTGCGCATACGCCGTCAAGAAGGTGGCATCGTGTTTGATGATGACGAGGTTGCCATAGCCACGCAGGCCGGCACCCGAATACACCACTTTACCCGCGCCGGCCGCGTAGACGGGATCGCCAGGATTACCGGCGATATTCAGGCCCTTGTTCTTCGAATCGTCGAAACGACCCACGACGCTCCCCTTCGCCGGCCATGAGAGCTGCAGCTCGCCACTCGACACGGCCGACGGCGCCGCCGAGGCGGACGAGCTCGTTGGCGGCGGCACGACGGCCGGCGGCACCGATGCCGGATTGTTGCTGGCGGACGACGGCGTGCTGCCCATCGGCGCTGGCAGCGGGGTCCCGGTATCGCCTGCTGGCGGCTTCACACGCAGTACCTGACCCACTTCAATCTGGTCCGGGTTCTGGATGTTGTTCCAGCGAGCAATGTCGCGATAGTTCTGACCATTCTCCAGCGCAATGCGATAGAGACGATCGCCCGGCTTGACGCGATAAAACCCGGCCGGCACCGGCGTGTTGTCGATGACGGGCGCACCGCCCGGCACACTGCTGTCGGTCGTCGTACCGCCTACGGTACGGTCAACGACCGGCGCCCCGACTTGTCGCGATGCGCACGCTGCCAGCATGCTCAGCAACAGGACACTGGCGACGCGTTGTTGGAAACCCGCTCGCAAATTCACTCAAATCCTCCGCAGAATAGGCCCGACGGGCTTAAATGATGCCCGATTTTAAGGGGACGAATAACACCCTATCAAGCTGCGTCTCGCGCCACTGGCGCGCACCGACGCGCTCGATGAGGGTCAAAATCTGTTGCTCACCGCCCACGGGGGCGACGAGACGTGCGCCAACGGCGAGCTGATCGATCAGCGCATCCGGAATTTCCAGCCCGGCGGCCGCGATCACTATGCCGTCAAAAGGCGCGACGGCGGGCAGCCCCAGGCGCCCGTCGCCATAATGCAAGCGAATATTGGGCACCCGTAGCGGCCGCAGGTTGGCTTTGGCCCGCTCATGTAGCGGGCGCACGCGCTCGATTGAATAGACGTCGCGCGCTACGCATGACAACACGGCCGCCTGATAGCCACACCCGGTGCCGATTTCCAGCACCTTCTCCAGCGGACGCCCGCCGGCGAGCAGCAACTCGATCATGCGTCCGACGACCGATGGCTTCGAAATCGTCTGCCCATGCCCGATCGGCAATGCGGCGTCTTCATAAGCCTGATTCGCGAGCGCTGCATCGACGAACCCATGACGCGGCACCATCGCCAGCGCCGCCAGCACGCCCGGGTGTTTGACGCCCGAGGCCGCCACGCGTTCAGCCATTCGCGCGCGAACCCGATCCGATGTCAACCCAATGCCATCGGGCGAATTGGCAAGCATCGGGGTATTCGCACGCGCTGTGCCGCCAGTCAAAACCTTCACGGAGGTCGAACTACGCACCGTACTTTTTGCCCCGGCCACACCGCCCTTTTGAGGAACGCCCGCCCCCGTCGCCTTGGCGGCAGGCCGAGGCGTGCTTTTCGCGGTATGCGGCGCTGGCTGAGCATGCGGTGCAGACGCCGGCCTTGCAAGTCCTTTCGGCACGACCGCGTGCGGCGTGTGCGCCCCGCCGGGTCGGGCCGAGGCCCCTGCCATCGGGGTGGACGCTGCTCGCAAACCGTTATGCGGCGAGGCGGAAGGACTCCCGTTTGCCGGCGTTTTTCCATTCCCCTGGCTCGTGGGCGCCGCGCCGCGCGTCATGGCGGCAGGCGGTGCACCCGCGGGGCTCGCGCGCGACGCCTTGTCGAGCACCGGCGCCTTGCGTTGCCGGCGGGCCATCACTTCGGCCAGAGGAAGGGGAAAACGCTTCGGCGGTGTCGTCATCGTTGGGCCACCCCTGCGCTGGCCAGCCAATCGTGCACGACGCCAAGTCGTGCGGTATGCGTGAGATCCAGTTGCAAGGGGGTGACCGAGACGTAATCGTGCGCCACGGCGTGGAAATCGGTGCCTTCGCTGCTATCGCGAGCATCGCCGGCCGGGCCGATCCAGTAAATCGTTTCGCCGCGCGGATTTTCCTGACGGATCACCGGCTGCGATTGGTGTCGTTTCCCAAGACGCGTGGCGAGTGAGCCTTTCAGGCGGTCGTACGGCAAATTGGGGATATTGACATTCAAAAGGAAGGGGGCGCCCAGCGGGCGCTCCATATAGCGCTCGACAATCTCGCGCGCCACACGCGCGGCACTCTCAAGATGGTCCCAGCCTTTGTTCACTTGCGAAAACGCGAACGAGGGAATACCGAAGAGGAAACCTTCGGTGGCCGCCGCCACGGTACCGGAGTACAGCGTGTCTTCGCCCATGTTCTGACCGTTGTTGATCCCGGAGACAACGATATCGGGCCGTTCATCGAGCAACCCGGTCAGCGCAACGTGCACACAGTCGGTCGGCGTGCCGTTGATGAACGTGAAACCGTTACCGGCCTTGAACACCGAAAGCGGTCGTTGCAGGGTGAGAGAATTGGACGCACCACTACAGTTCTGTTCGGGCGCCACCACGGTAATGTCGCCAAGCGGTGCCAGCGCTTCATAAAGCGCGGCCAGGCCTGGCGCCTGATACCCATCGTCGTTGCTGAGCAGGATTCGCATGCGGCAATTGTAACCGAGGAAAGGTGCTCGGATATGACGCCGTGGCGGCATCGGTCGCGTCTTCGCCACGACACACGGCGCCGACAAAATTGCCACCGTTCTGCCACATATTGACTGCCGATCCGTCTCGGCCGCCGGCGCTGATACGGTGATTCAGCCACCGGCGAACGACCAGATCCGCAGTTACATCTTCTCGGTCTCTCCGGCTTGCGGCTGCCAGACCAGCAAACGCCGCTCAACCACACCGACAAGCCCGTCGAGCACCAGTGCGAACGCCGTCAGGATCAGCACCCCCGCGATGACCGCGTTAATGTCGAACGTTCCTTCCGCCTGCAGGATCAGATACCCCACGCCGCGCGCCGAGCCAAGGTACTCCCCGACGACCGCCCCGACAAACGCCAGACCGACCGAGTTGTGCAGACTGGAGAACACCCAGCTGGTGGCGCTCGGCAGATACACCCGACGCAACAACTGACGCTGATTTGCGCCCAGCATGCGCGCATTGGCCAGCACGACCGGGCTCACTTCCTTCACGCCCTGATAGACGTTGAAGAACACGATGAAGAACACCAGCGTCACCCCCAACGCGACTTTCGACCAGATGCCAAGCCCGAACCACACGCCGAAGATAGGGGCGAGAATCACGCGAGGCATCGAGTTGGCCGCCTTGATGTACGGATCGAGCAGCGCACCCGCACTTGGCGACAGCGCCAGCCACAACCCCACGGCCAACCCGAATACGGTACCGATCGCAAACGCGAGCACCGTCTCGAGCAGCGTGACACCGAGATGAAGATAGATCTCCCCGCTGGCGAACCATTGCCAGATCTGGAGCAGCACTTTCTGCGGCTCACCGAAGAAGAAAGCCGCCTTGTCGGGGCTGTCGAAATAGAACGCGGGCAGCAGGGTCGGGCTCGTGAGCACGTACCAGACAAGAAAACCCAATACCAGCAGCAGCCACTGCCACAACCGCAAGTGCCGCATGATCGAACGATTACGCATGACGAACGAATTCCGGGAATATCAGACAAGCCACCAGGCGAATCAGACAGGCCAATCGAACAGGCCGAAGCCGTCTGGCAAATTGAACCATTCCATCCAGTCCAGCCAGCGAACCCAGCCGCACACACCTATCAGAAGCCCTGAGATATCACACATGACGATTCAGACGGCCTTCAACTGTTGCGCATAGCCCTTGAGCACCTCTTCGCGCAACACGTCCCATATCTGTGCATGCAGTTCGGTAAAGCGCGGATGATTCCGGATCTCCGCCACATCCCTCGGACGCGGCAGATCGATCCGGAATTCGCCGATGGGATGCGTACCCGGCCCTGCGGCAAGCACCACGACACGGTCCGACAGCGCAATTGCCTCATCCAGATCATGCGTGATGAAGAGCACTGCGCGGCGCTTCGCAGCCCATAACTCAAGCAACTCGTTCTCCATGAGTTGACGCGTCTGGATATCGAGCGCCGAGAACGGCTCGTCCATCAGGATGATGTCCGGATCGAGAATCAGTGTCTGCGCCATGGCTACACGCTTGCGCATGCCGCCCGAGAGTTGGTGCGGGTATCGATCGCCGAACCCGCCCAGTCCCACACGCTTGAGCCACTCGTTCCCGCGTGCCGAGGCTTCCTCAGGCGCCACGCCACGAAACTCCAGACCGGCGGTCACGTTGTCGATCGCGTTACGCCACGGCATTAACGCTTCGGCCTGAAACATATAGCCGGCGCGCGAATTGATGCCCTTTAGCGGCTCGCCAAACACCTTGACCGTGCCGGACGACGGCGCCAGCAAGCCGGCAGCGACGTTGAGCAATGTCGACTTGCCGCACCCCGTCGGACCGACGACCGAGACGAACTCGCCCGGCGCAATGTCGAGCGACGTGTCGGCGACCGCCGTGTAACGCGCTGAACGGTCGTCTCGCGCGACGAACGTACACGAAATACTGTCGAAACTCAGAGCCGGCGCAGTCATCATTTGTACTTGGCGTCGGCCTTCTTGGTGAACTCGTTCGTGAACGTCTTCGACAGATCGATCGACTTGCCCTTGACCGTCTCGTCGAACGCTTGCAACGTGCGCAACGCGGTGGCCGGGCCATCGGCAGGAATCAGGCCGTCCGGCGAAATGGCTTCCTTCACACGACTCCACGCATCGAGGTAAAGCGCGCGGTCGCCAAGCAGGTAGGCGTCGGGCACCGTCTTGATGAGATCCGACGGACCTGCCGTCTGGAGCCAACGCAAGGCGCGAACCATGGCATTGGTGAGCGCCTGGGTGGTGTTCGGATTTTTCTGAATGAACGATTCGTTCGTGTACAGGCAACCTGCCGGCATGTTCCCGCCGAACACCGACACCGTTTCCTTGAGCGTGCGCGTGTCCGAGATCACACGGATCTCCTTGTCGCGCTCCAGCATCGTGATGACCGGATCGAGATTGACGATGGCGTCGATGTTGCCCGACCGAATTGCGGCGAGCGCGCCGGACGACGCACCGACACCGACGAATGCCACCTCGTTGGGTTTGACACCGCCCTTGGCGAGCACGAAGTTCGCCATGATGTTTGTCGACGACCCCGGCGCGGTCACACCGATTTTCTTGCCGCGCAAGTCGGCCAGCGATTTGTAGTTCGGCAGCGTCTTGTTCGACACCCCGAAGACAATCTGCGGCGCACGTCCCTGCAGTACGAACGCGCGAATGTACTGGTTTTTTGCCTGCAACAGGATCGTGTGTTCGTAAGCGCCCGACACCACATCGGCGCTCCCGCCCACGAGCGCTTGCAGCGCTTTCGAGCCGCCGGCGAAGTCCGAGATCTCGACGTCGAGTCCTTCGTCCTTGAAGTAGTTCAGGCGTTCGGCAATCGTGAGCGGCAAGTAATAGAACAGATTTTTGCCGCCGACGGCAATCGCGATTTTGGTCTTTTCGAGCTTGGCTTGAGCGAATCCGGGCCGAATGCCCGTGCCGATCAGACCAGTGGCGGCCAGTGCCGTGACGAACTGACGTCGTTGCATGGTGTTTGTCTCCGTGGTTGCAGCGTTCTTTCTTTGTTTGGCGTGCTTTTTATTCACGAATCGCGGCGATTGCCGCGCCCCGTGTTCCTGCGCAAAATCGTGTCAGTTCAAATGACGCCACCCTCGCGCAGTGCTTTGATTTGCCCGGCATCATAACCCAGTTGCCCGAGCACTTCGTCCGTATGCGCACCGAGTTCCGGGCCGAGCCATTGCGTCTGTCCCGGCGTCTCCGAGAGCTTCGGCGTCACGTTCGGCAGCTCGATCGGCGTGCCATCCGGGAAGGTGTGTCGCTGGATCATCTGACGCGCGATGAACTGCGGATCCTTGAACATATCGGCAACGGTGTAAATGCGGCTGGCCGGCACATCGGCGCCCTGAAGCACCGCAAGCGCCTCGTCGATGGGACGCTCACTCGTCCAGTGCCCGATCGCCTCGTCGATTTCCTGCGTGCGCGGCACACGGCCATCGTTATGCGCCAGCGCCGGGTCTTCGGCAAGATCGGACCGGCCGATCGCATGCATCAGACGCTTGAAGATCGGATCGCTGTTGCCCCCCACCACAATCATGCCGTCGGCACAGGGATAGGTATTCGACGGCACAATGCCAGGCAACGATGCGCCCGTGCGCTCCCGCACCATGCCCGCCACGCTGTACTCCGGCACCACGCTTTCCATCAGATTGAAGACAGCCTCGTACAGCGCGACATCGACCACCTGCCCTCGCCCGCCGTTCACGTTGCGGTGATGCAGCGCCATCATCGCGCCGATCACACCGTGCAGTGCGGCGATGGAATCGCCGATAGAAATACCGATGCGTGGCGGCGGCAGTTCCGGATAACCGGTGATATGACGCAACCCGCCCATCGACTCGGCAATCGCGCCGAAGCCGGGCCGGTCACGGTACGGTCCCGTCTGCCCGTAGCCCGACAGTCGCACCATCACGAGCCCCGGATTCTCCGCCGACAATTGCTCGTATCCCAGCCCGAACCGCTCGAGCAACCCCGGGCGGAAATTCTCGACCACGATGTCGGCCTGCGCGGCGAGCTTGCGCACGATCTGCTGCCCCTCGGGGGACTTGAGATTGATCGTCACCGACTTTTTGTTGCGAGCCTGCACGGCCCACCACAGCGATGTGCCTCCCGCATCCGGATGCAGCTTGCGCCACTTTCGCAGCGGATCGCCATGCTGCGGGTCTTCGATCTTGATGACCTCGGCTCCGAACTCCCCCAACATGCGCGCGGCAAACGGACCGGCGATCAGCGTGCCGAGTTCGAGGACCTTCACACCGGCAAGCGCCCCCTTGGCCGGCAGGCCGGTGCCACCGGTGACAGGCGAAGCGGAAGATTCGGGAGACGAGCCGGCAGCGGATGCCGTAGACGTCGGGGCAGGACCTTGCGGCGATGCAGATTCAAACGGCTTGGACGACTTGGACAACGCGTGGACTCCTATGCCTCGTCGACGACGGTCGTCGTCGACTTCGAGACGCCACCTGAGGGCAGCGCCGATACCAATGGGTGGCAAATGAAGTTCGTATAGTAATTCGACAGTCGGCTATCGGCCAATCACCTCGCAGCAGATCCTGGAATGTTCCGAGTCAAATCGCGCCGAAGTCCGACCAAAGTCCCCCCTCCGATACCTCGGCACCGGGATACGACCACAATGCCTCACGTCTCGAATAGATGGCGCGCGCCGCGCTGCGCCGCAATGTAGATCGCCTCTCCGCGATTGCGTGCACCGAGCCGGCGGTACAACGCGGACACATGCGTCTTGGCGGTGCCCTCGGAAATCACGAGTTGCTGGCAGATCGTTTTGATAGATAAACCGCGCGAGAGCAGTGCGAGAATTTCGTACTGCCGCTGAGAGATGCCGAGCAACGCCGACTCGGCCAGTTGTGTCGCCTTGTCGCCCCCCAATGGGAACACCGGCAGACGCGAGAGAGGCAACGCCTCGCCCATGGCCTCCTGCCGCCAGAGCACGAGTAACGCCGAGAGTGCCTCGTCCGGGACGAATCGCCCGCCCGAGAACGCCAGATCGAAGACCGAACGAATTCTCGCGACCGAATTCGGCCACGGCAGGCAGGCGGCAACACCCGCTTGCAGCCAGCGAATGATTTCATCGGGAAAACCCGCATCGCCGATGACGATAACGGGCACCGCCGGCACGCATTCGGCCGCCATCGCACACAAGGTGTCGATCGCAGGCGTGCGAGCCACGGACTCCTCAAGGACAAGCGCGCGACGCGACGGCAATTCGCGCAACCAGACCCAGTCCTGCACCGTCACATCGTCGACGTGACGCAAGACCGGCGGTGTCGCGTTCGCTTCGGTCTGCAACGCGACTTGCAGGCCGCTCAGCCAGGTGGCAGCCTCACCCACGACCAGCACACGCATGGTTTCCCCTGTCGTTCCGGTCGACACGTTCGTGCCGCCGTTCCCCCGCTGTTTTTGTCACGCCCGTCGCGTGTTTTGTTGACTCGGCCGGAAAATCATCATCCTCCCCATCGCCGGGACAAAAAACCGAAGAAACCCTCGGTCCCTCGTCATCTTTTACGCATCGGGCGTCACCTCGCTTTCGGCTCAGTTTACGCGCGAAGCCCGCATGGCAACACGTCTGCCTCGCGCAGACGCCCATGATTGTTGCCTCTGCGCGACAAACCGCAATCTGCGTAAATTATTTACTCAATTTTCGGAAATTCCGCTATTACTTTTTTCCCCTTTCCTTTCTCAAATCGCGCAATAGAATACAAGCAGTGCTGGGAGGACAGCATGCGGAGGCCGGGGGGCACGCCATGATCAGAATCACCATCAAGACGACGCGCACTGCCATGCTCTGCCTGGCGACGGCGTGTTTTGCAAGCGCCGCTCAGGCCGATATCACCGGCGTTGCCGGCGTACCGGCCATTGTGAGCGACGCGCTGCTTGCGAGTACTCGCGCCGCGAACCTCCAGCCAAGCGTTGTTGCCAATCTGTCCGGCATCACGCGCGCCGGGGTCGCTCCCATCAATGCGACCAACACGGCAAACGCAACCACCACGATCGCCAACAACGTCCGTTTGTGGGACGAAGTGATTCCGCCAGCGCCCGCGCCCAAACCCACGCAGGCAACGATGATGTCGCCGGGTCAGCCGCCTTCGGCCGTCACCGCAGCGTCGTATTCTTCCAATTCACCGTCGTCCCTCGCATCGGGATTGCAGCCGGCGAGCCTGAAAGTCAACGCCAGCGCCGGTCGCATCCCTGTCGGCATCTCGCGCTGATCGCCGCACCGAAAGCGTCGGCGGAGGCGGCTATGGCCGGCACTGCCGCTGCGCATTCCCGCGACCGTTTGCCTTCACGTTCACCTTCCCTGCCTTAGCGCCACTGCGCGTCGCCAATTCGGCCGACGCGCAATGCGCCTTTGCACAGCCTTGTCCTGCCCGACTCCCCTCCCCTCACATGATCAGAACGTGTACGGGAAGCGCAGACCGATGACATAGTTCGGCGCATCCGGCGACATGCCGGCGTTGACGTAACCGTTCACGGTCCAGTGCTTGTTGATGGCGTAGTTGATACCGAAGTTGAGCGACGCCGCGTTCGTCGTGCTGCCTGCCACCGTGGTCCACGAGCTGCCCGGCGTGGCGGTCTTCGTTGCCCGCGAGATCGCCGTCGAGTACGAGATTGACAATGCGGTCTTGTCGTTGAGCGCCAATGCCATACCGGCCCCCACCTGAACGATGTCGCCGAGCTTGACCTTCGCGGGTTGCGTCGTGCCTTCGATCGTCGAGATGTCGTCGAACGAGCGGGCCACGTTGTACGTGTACGCCACGTTGGCGAACAACACGATCGGATCGTAAGTCCGCAGGAACGACAGCCCGGCCGTGAACGCCCAGATCCCGTTCCCCGTCGGCAGCCGCGAGGGTGTCGTCAGGTTGTTGTTGGTCGGATCGGGCGTACCGAGCTTGATACCGAATGGCGAGGTGCCGGTCGGTGCCGTCACGCGGAACGACGCCACGATATCGGGCCAGTTCGCGTTCTCCTTGACGATCTGGTAGTACAGAGACGCATTCACGTCGCCGATGTTCGCCGAGTTCTTGCTGATGTCGCTGACCGACGACGCCGCGCCGCCAACCCCGCCCGAAATGAAGTCCGAATTGCGGTAGAGGTAGGGCACGTCGAACGCCACACTCAACCGGTCGTTGATGCCGTAGCGCGTGTTGACGTCGAACGTCCACACGTTGGCCTTGGTCTCGCCAAGGTTCAACTGTCCCAGGAAGATCGCGTCGAGGGCGAGGAAGCCGCTCAACACAAGTTGGCGCCGGTCGTAGTAGCTGTAGCTGATACCGGCATCGATCGTGAGCTTGCGATCGAACAGGGGCGCGTGCTGCGCCTGCACCACGGCTTCTTCCGCCGGGGTGCGCTGCGAGTCACTCTCGCTCTTTTGCATCTGCTGCGTTTCGCCGATCGGCGTGGCCGAGGTCGGGCCCGCAGCACCGGCGGCGCCGCCGCCGGGGGTTCCTGCTGAGCCGGCGGCAGAACCATCGCCGGGTGAGACCTGTGCAATCTGCGCAGTGTCCCACGCGGTCAGACCACGACCGCGTTGCGCCATCTCAATGTCGGTGAGGCGCTGTTTCAGAGAAGAAATTTCCCGCTGCTGCCGGTCGACCATGTCCATCAACATTTGCAGACGGTCGTCCGGCGATGGGTTCGTATGCTCCTGAGCCTGGGCCGATAGCGTGAAAAGCAGTACCCCCAACGGAATAGCGGCAACGGGAAAAAAGCGGTGAGTGTTCATGATCCCCCCCGGGTAAAGGTGCGGACGGGCGTCCGCGCGCAATCCAACAAAACACGTATTACCCACAACGTTGTCCTTGCTGCTCGACTGCGGGGTGACGCGTGCGAAACCCGTAACCCGTACCCCACTCCTTCGATACGGCACGTCCGGGTCCTGCCGACATCACCTTCTTGTGCGCCGCACCTGCTATCGCGGCAATGCCCCACTTCTATTTTTCATGGTGTCCGTCAGCAACTTGAGTGCCAGACACTGGGACCGGCGTCGCACTGTGCATACACTGCTCGACGCCGTCACTTCACTTGCGCTTCACTTCATCGGCGCACGGCGACCATATTCGCCATGGCGTTCTGAATTCCCACCTGTCTCAGTGCATTCGACGTGAGCGGATTCGTTTGCAGATTCAACTGCATCGTATTCATGACCTGCTGCGCGTTACCCGCGACCTGCACGACTTGCATGATCTGATTCATCGCGCCGCCAGCGCCGCCGGCCACGCTCTGGCCGAGATTGCCGTTCGGCGTATTGAGCGCTATCTGCATGCCGGCCGACGTGATGGCCACGCTCGCACTCAGATTGCCCACCGTTGTCTGCGAATTGTTTGCGCCCTGCCCGCTGACCGGTACCAGCGTGGAGATCGATATGCCAGGGCCAAACTGGATTGTGGCTTTGTTCAGTGCATTGTTCGCGTCGCCCGCAACC
This sequence comes from Pandoraea fibrosis, assembly GCF_000807775.2. Taxonomy (NCBI): domain Bacteria; kingdom Pseudomonadati; phylum Pseudomonadota; class Betaproteobacteria; order Burkholderiales; family Burkholderiaceae; genus Pandoraea; species Pandoraea fibrosis. The sequence goes on from NZ_CP047385.1 coordinate 4,063,075, forward strand.
TGCGTAATCTGTGCGACGCCGTTCACGAGCACGCTCGCCGCACCCGCGACGGCCTGCGTGATCGGTGTAGTCGCGTTCACGAGGCCGGGGATAATGCCGGTCGCCGCACCGGTCTGTATCTGCACGCCGCCACTGCCCTGACTCACGCCAAGCACCCCTGTGGCGGCAAGGCTCGCGCCAGTCGGCATTTGCCACTGCGATTGCATAACGAGCTGGAAGCCCGTGATCATGTTTTGTTGTGCATACTTGCCGGTCGCGTGCGAGAGCACTTCATCGCTCACAGGCGTCCAGGTCTCGGGCACCACACTCGACGCGAATGCCGGCACGGCGCTCGCGAGCAGCGGGATAGCCAGCATCGGAACATATCGATTCATGATGGTCTGATCTCAAAACAGGTCCGCCCGGATGATGCCGAAATCCACCATCGGGGTCGGTGACGTCCCGGTCGCCAGCGCGCTGTCGCGCAGCTTGGCCGCCAGGGATTCGTTTCCTTTGAGCAGCGGTGAATCCTCCAGAAACGGCTTGCCGATGACCGCCAGCACCAAGCCGTTCCACTGCTTGGCAAAATCGGCTTGCTCGATGATGCGATTGCCGAGCGCCGGGTCGGACACGAACACGCGTCCGTCCTTCGCTGCCTTGATGACCACAAAATGCTGATAGCCGTTGACGTCGATCAGCGCGATGACCGGGATCTTCAGGTCGTACAGCGCACTCACGTCAACTTTGAATCCGCGCCCCTCGAGTCCGAGCGTCTCCACGAATTTCTTCATGTCGAGCATCGAGAAGCCATTTTTGATGACCGTTTCCGGGTTGGAAAACACCATCATTTTCTGGATCATTTCCGGCTCGGGAATATCGATCCCGTAGCCATAACGCAGCAGTGTTGCGAGCGCTGCAGATCCACAACTGAAGTCGTATTCCTGCTGGACCAGATTCACGTAGTGCATCGATTTGAATGACCGCATCTTCTTGACCGCCGGTACACCAGTCGAAGATTCGAGATTCACCGATGCGTACTGCGCGTGCCCGGCCACGCTTGCGCACGCCAGAGCGCAAACCGTAGCGATCCTTACTGCGGCACGACGCGCATCATTCATGACACACCTCATGAAAAAACCGGTCCGGGAATTCCCGGACCGGTCAGCGACATCACTTGATTGCCGAGATGGCGAGGCTGTTGGCCTGCACGTTGCCGATACCCGCTGCCACGTTCACACCGACGTTGCCGCTAGCCCAGGCGAGTGCGCCGTTGCCCAGCGAAGCGTTGGCGATGAAGTCGCCCGAGGCCTTCATGCTTGCCGTTTGGTCGGTTTGAGCCGTCGAGTTGGCTGCACCGCCCTTGAACCAGCCGTGTCCGCCTTGCGAGACGGCTGCGGCCAGACCGTTTTGCTGCACGTTACCCACACCCGACGCCACGTTCACACCCACATTCCCGGTCGCACCGGCAAGGGCACCATCACCCACGCTGGCGTTGACATAGAACTGCGAGATGCTGGCCGAGCCCTTCGACGACTGGTTCGCGAACACCTGCGCCGAGGCATACACCGGCTGAGCGTTGAGCGAAGCGATCGCGACGTTGTTGGCCTGCGCGTTGTCGGCACCTGCTGCCACGTTCACGCCGATGTTGCCGTTGGCGTTAGCCAGCGCGCCATTGCCGAGCGTTGCGCCCATCGTTTGCAACGTCGAAGTGTTGACGTGGAGCGTGAGCGCACCCTTGGTCCAGGTGGTGGACTTCATGTACGTATCCTGGAAGCCCCACAGTGCGCCTGCCGCAATCGAATCGCTCTCGATCGATGCATTGCCGTGGTTCAGGACCGCATGGAACGCCGCATCAAAACTCTTCTGCGTGTTCAGGAAGCCTGCCGCCAGGAACCCGGCAGCCTGCTGCGATTGCTGGCCATAGGCATAACCGCCCCAGGCCGAGCCCTGACCCGCACCGAAGTTGCCGACAAGGTAGCCGCCATACAGTGCCAACCCGCCCGGCAGCGGAATGACGCCGCCACCGATGATGCCTCCGCCGCCAGCGATGTTCGAGTATTGATACCCGCCACCGGCGATGAAACCACCCGAACCCGAGCTGGATTGCCCTGCCACATAAGCAGCACCGGCCTGGAACGCCTGACTCGTGTTCAGGTGGCCGTTCGCGCTGGCGTTCACCCACGACGTGGAATCGTCGTAGTGCGTCGTCGTCTTGCTGCCAATCAGGTAGGCACTGCCTTGATTCGACACCGTGGTGGTCTTCGAATCAACGCCGTACGTTACGTGGCCCGTCGTGTAAGAACCGAGCAGCGGGCCCTTCAGATTGACGTGGTGTACGTCTACGCTCTGATTGCTTTGCACAACCGCGTTGCCGGTGTTATCCACCGTGACGCAGCCCTTGATGCCGATCAGCCCGAAAATGCCGACCAGGTTCAGAACGTTGGTCTCGTTGCCGATGAACGAGAAGCTATATTGCTGGTGATGGGGTGACGCCAGGGCGCTACCCGTTGCTACCAGCAGTGCAGCCGCTGCAATGGCTTTCGTTTTCATGACCATCTCCTTGACGAGAGAGTTACCCAGTTAAAAAGATGTGCCCGCCGGGGGACGGAGCACAAAAACATTTGCGGTTACATTGCCTATCCCAGCCGACTGGTTGACTTGGACCACACCGCTCGCACCGCGGAAGGCGTCACCGGAAATCGACGCCGTGCGGAATTGATCGTTGAGGTTGTCGCGCCCAGCCGGGCCACCCTTGGAGATCGCAGCGGATAGTGCCGTATCCGATACGCTCGCCACTCCAGACGCATCGCCGGTCACAATGACGGTCGCGTTGCGTTGAAGATTGCCGGCACCGCTCGCCTGGTTGACTTGCGTCAGCCCCGAGGTGCCTGAAAATGCGTTGCCTTGAATTGCGGCGCTGGCAGCGCCGGTCGTCGACGTGACGAGGGCTTGCTGATTGGTACTAGATGCGCCGACCGTCAGCCCGCCGCCGTTCGCGATCAGCGCGCTGTTGGCCTGCGCGTTGTTGACGCCCGCCGCCTGGTTCACCCCAAGCGCGCCGGTCACCCCTACGGCGACGCCGTTCTCGATGGTGGCGTGCGTGCCGTTGAGTTCACCGTTCGTGATCCAGATATCCTGCGCCGACGACGCTCCGGCAAATGCACCCAGCAGGGCAGCGACCGTCAGAGGGAGGGCGCGCTGCGCGCCACGCGACCCGCGATGTGCGCTCATTTCGCCGCTCCTGCTGCGCCGAGACTCGTGAGCGGCGCCAGCGCCGAGCTGATCACCGACGGCACGAGCGTGCCGATGCTGCCGATGCCACCCCCACCGCCAGCGCCGGCGCCGAATCCGCCGCCCACGCCGTTAGAGGTATTGAGCGCGTTGCCGCCACGGGCATTGCCGACGAGCACGCCCATGACCGGGTTGATGCCCGATTGCACGGCGCCCGTGACGAGCCCCGCGTTGGCACGGCCGGTCAATTCGCCATCAGTGACCTGATTGACGGCGCCCATGGCGGTATTGAACGGTCCCGTCGGGAAGGCCGGCACCGCGACGCCAATGGGGTTCTCGACACGCGGCAGACCGCGGTACGCGATCTCCGGGCCGATGTTGCGCTCGACCACGATGTCGCCCGGCGTGGCCGGTTCGGCATGGGCTCGGCCGGGCTGCATCGCCGGGGCCAGCGCCACGAGCATCGTGGCGAGCAGACTTCCGGCATGCGTCATGGAGAGTTGGGGCATCTTGTTCACCGCGTCGTGTAAGTCACACGCGTCACCTGAACGTTGTTCACGCCATTCGACAGTTGCTGCGGGCGCGGCGTCGGCGTCACGGCGCCGGGCAATTCGTCCCACAACGTAACGCCGTTGGCGAGCGCCATTCCGGGTGACTTGACCATCGCGCCGCCTTGCAAATTGCGGCCGCGCTGGGTTCCGAGTTGTTCATCATCGATACGGGCTGCCGCAAGCGGCATACCATCGGCAACGTTGCCGGCGTCTTCACGGCTCGCGACGGCCGGCGCTTCGTCCGCCGGGGTCTGTACCGCAACCGGCGGCACGAGGCTGACATCGGCGTCGGAGATCGGCATGGCCGGCAGCGTGGTCGCGCCAAACGAAGCCGGCATCATCGAACCCGTCAGCATCGCCACGTGCATGAGCGGCGAGCGTGTGACGTCCTGGGCTTGCGCTGGTACGGCGCACAGACCGAGCGTCACAACGATGGCTGCGCTCAATGCGCTGGCGCCTTGTCGTACGCGGTACTGCATTTCGGTGGTGAGAATTCGCATCGCTGTGCCCTCCTTGCCCGGCTCAATAAAGCGACTTCCGTGCCACCCGCCTTAAGTGTTTGAAAACATTGGCGTTAATTTTTTCAGTGGGATGGCGCTCCGGGGCATGTGTGCGAAAACGTTTCAGCATTGATACGTGGGCTGCGTCTGATCGCCAATGACGGCGAAATCGCACAAGCGACAAACATTCCGAACTGCGAACGATATCGGCGTGAGCAGCGACGCGTGCCCGGAAGGCCCGTTTTACAAGGGTTTCGCGTGACAGATTTGCGGCGAAATGCCGGGCTGGCGGCAAAGCGACACGCAGACGTCACATGAAGACGCCCTTGGCATCGCGTGCTTCGCCTCCCCGGATGTTTCATCTTTGATGTGTTCGCGGGACAACCCTCGGTAGCGGTTTCGCGGCAAGACAAACGCGCAAACCTCCGCTCGTGACGGTGTTGTGAAGCCCGCGCGATAACCCATCGTCATCAGGCACGCATGACGTCGCGGGACGCGTTCGCTCGCCGTGCGAGACAACGCAATGCGTATGGGAAAGGTGTGTGGGGAACGCGCGCGAAATCGCTCGAATCGCCCGTCGTTATTGGCGATGGCAGCAATCGTGGAACACGAGGACAACGGGGAAAAATCGACGATTTACCGCAGTTTTTGAACGGTCTGCATGACGATAATCAGGAGCCCAAAAAGAAACGACCGCCCTGCTCATCACAGGACGGCCGCTCTCTCTTCGCCAGAAGATATCAGGCCGGCACGCCCGATTCGTCACCACGCAGCCCATACCGGCACATCAGTCGATAGAGGGTGATGCGTGAAATACCCAGCTCTGCGGCCACGTCCGTCAGCCGGTGACAGTGGCGCAGCAATGCCTGCTCGATGGCCGTTCGTTCGGCCTCCGCGCGAATTTCTTCCAACGTGCGCACCAGCGTCGGCACCCACGGCAGCAAGTCGAGATCCTTGGCCGAGATCGTGCGGCTGTCGGCCATGACAATGGCGCGGCGCACGCGGTTGATCAGTTCGCGAACATTCCCCGGCCAGTGATACTCGTACATCGCCTGCACCGCGCATTGCGTGAAGCCGCGGATTTTGCGATGGTTATCGCCTTTGAAGCGCTGCAACACATGGTGGGCGAGGATTTCGATGTCTTGCCCGCGTGCGCGCAGCGGCGGTTCCTCGACGCGCAGCACACACAGGCGATGGTACAGATCCATGCGGAAGCGGCCTTCCTTGACGGCCTCCTCCAGATCCACGTGCGTTGCAGAGATGATGCGCACATTGACCGGAATCACCTCATGTCCACCTAGACGTTCGATAGCGCCCTGTTGCAGGAAACGCAACAGACTGGCCTGACTCTCGAACGGAAGATCGCCGATTTCGTCGAGCAACAGCGTACCGCCGTTGGCTGCCTCGACGCGTCCGATCTTGCGGGCATTCGCGCCGGTGAATGCACCACGCTCATAGCCGAATAGTTCGGATTGCATCAGATGCGGAGGAATGGCTCCGCAATTGATCGCCACGAACGGCCCCTTCGCGCGCAACGAGCGCTCGTGGATAGCCACCGCGGTCAGCTCCTTGCCCGTGCCCGACTCGCCCGAGATAAACACGGGCGCGTCCGTATTGGCGACTTTGCGGATCGTGCGGAAAAGTTGCTGCATCGCCTCGCACGTTCCGACCATTTCCTGATCGCCGCCGACTTGCGGCGTGAAGGTCGGGACCTCCGAGAGCGACGCCATGCCCCACGCATGACCGATCGAATGCGCAAGCTGATCGTTCGTGCACGGCACATTGACGTAGTCGAAGCAGTAGTCACGAATCAACCGGCGAATCGCGGTTGTCGTCAGTTGCTCGGGATTTGTGGCCGCAACCCAGCCGACGGTGGCAGGTTGCATGCAGGACTCGAATGCGCCCATCTCGCGGTCGCTATAACCGCTCGCCAGGTCAATGAGTGCTGCGCTGGTGACCCCGGGATTCAGAATGCGACCGACGTCGCTGGCGCTCTTGGCCGGCACGACTTGCCAGCCTTGCTCCCCCAAAAACGACAGCAAACCATCGTTATGCTTTCGGGAGGCATAAATCAGGGTGCGCCCGGTATCGTTAGCCATACCTTAACTCCCTGCCTAAGCAGTGCCTGCGTACAGTTTTTTTCGGTCGTCGACCGCTTCTGCACAACAGGTATACGGCCCCACGCCTCTCGAGAGTTATGAAGTTCCCCCTGCTGTTGGGTCCTCAAGTCGGCAGGTTCAGTCTAGAAGACCGGGGGAGGCACAGGTATAGCGAAAAACAGCTAATCCGATTGGATGAGTGGTAGCAGTACCTACGCGCAAGTGCGGACAGCGTCACGTGCGCGTCATGCTCAGAGCGTATGTCGGTCGAGGACTGCACGGGCGATGGTGCCGGCATCCACGTATTCCAGCTCACCCCCGACCGGCACGCCTCGTGCGAGTCGGCTCACGCGCAAACCACGGGCCTTGAGCATCTGTCCGAGGTAGTGGGCGGTGGCTTCGCCTTCGTTGGTGAAGTTGGTGGCAAGCACCACTTCCTTGACCACGCCGTCGGTGGCGCGGCGAATCAATTGCTCGAAATGTATCTCGCCCGGTCCCACGCCGTCGAGCGGCGAGAGGTGGCCCATGAGCACGAAATACAGTCCCTTGAAGGTCATCGTCTGCTCGAGCATGTTCTGGTCGGCGGGGGTTTCCACCACGCACAACAGGCTCGTATCGCGCTCGGGATCGAGACACGTCTCGCAGATTTCGACTTCGGAAAATGTGTTGCAGCGCGCGCAATGGCGAATCTGCTCGGAGGCATGCACCAGCGCTTCGCCCAGCCGCACCGCGCCTTTGCGGTCGCGTTGCAGCAGGTGGTAAGCAATGCGTTGGGCCGACTTCGGACCGACACCCGGCAACGCGCGCAGGGCGTCGACGAGTTCTTGCAGGCTCGAGAGCTGGGGCATGCGTCGTCTTTCTCTTGATACGGGCGAGCGATGCTCAGAACGGCATCTTGAAGCCCGGCGGCAGCGGCAGACCGGCGGTCAGCCCGCCCATCTTTTCCTGCGCGGTCGCTTCGGCCTTGCGCACGGCGTCGTTGAACGCCGCCGCCACCAGGTCTTCGAGCATGTCCTTGTCGTCTGCCAGCAGGCTCGGATCGATGGTCACGCGGCGCACGTCGTTCTTGCACGTCATCACCACCTTGACCAGACCGGCACCCGACTGACCCTCGACTTCGATCTGGGCCAACTGCTCTTGCGCCTTCTTCATGTTTTCCTGCATTTGCTGAGCCTGTTTCATCAGACCCGCGATGTTTCCTTTCAGCATCTTGACTCCTGAGTAAATCGTATGAGGGGGCGTGGAGCGTATGTAACGCGCGTTTGGGAGAAAAATTCGAAAACCCGGTGCCGTTTCGCGATAGCGAATTTGCTTATTGTACCGGGCGAATGCTGCCTGGCAGGATCTGCGCGCCGAATTCGTCGATCAGTTCACGCACGAGCGGATCGTCGGCAATCGCCTGTTCCGCCGCTCGCTGACGCGCGGCCGCCGCTTCTGCCGCAAGCGATGCAGCCGTCGTGCCCACCTGCCCCAGTTCGACCTGCAATTGCACGTCGGCACCGAAGTGTTCGCTGAGCACCTGACGCAGCTTGTCGGTCGTGGCTGCGTCGGCCAATTGACGCAGTGGCACGCGCAAATGCAGGGCTCGCCCGGCCACTTCCGTCAGTTCGCTCTGGAAGGCCAGTTGCTGAGCGAGACCCCGTGCGGGAAGCTCCGCAGCCAGTGCCGGCCATTCGCCGGTAAAAATCGGCGCGACGCCATCGGCTTCACGGTAGACGCAAGCACGCGGCGGGGCCGCTGGGGCAGGCGCCGGCGTTGCAGACCCGGCAGGCTCGGGCTCGGGATCGGCCCCTGCCGGCGCATCGTCCGACGCGCGCGACGTGCTGCCGCGGTTCGCACTGGCGGCACCACCGCCGGTGCGCCCTGCCGTACCCTTTCGCCCGGCGTTGAGCGCAGCCAGCGCGGCGCGGGCGGGCGACATCGGCGCACCGTCGGTCGGCGCGCTGGTGCGGGCCGCCGGGGCGCGACGTGCTTCAGGTTGTGCCGCTGGCACCGCAGAAGCGACAGGAGCCGACGATGTCGGAGCGCGCGACGGCTCTGCCATCGGCGCACGCGACGGCGCGGCAGCCGGTGTTGCGGCGCGAGCCGCGCCAGCCGCTTGCGGCGTGGGCGGCTCGGCAAGCGTGCCGCCGGCGAGTAGCGGCGTGAACGCCGCCATGCGCAGCAGCGCCATCGAAAAACCGGTGTATTCGTCGGGCGCCAGGCCAAGTTCGCCGCGGGCTCGGGTGGCGATCTGGTAATAGAGCTGGACGGCTTCGGGCGACAACGCTTCGGCCAGACGTCGCACGTCCGCCGCTTCGGGCCAGTCGTCGGAAACCGCCTGCGGCGCATATTGCGCCAATGCAATTTTGTGCAGCAGGCTGCCGAGATCCTGCAATCCGGCAGCAAACGAGAAGCTACGCTCGGCCATTTCGTCGGCCACGGCGAGCAGGTCGGTACGCGACTCGTCCTTCAGGGCATCGAGCAGGCGCACGAGCACGCTTTGATCGATCGCGCCGAGCATGGCGCGCACGGCGCTCTCGCTCAGCGGACCTGCCGCGTAGGCGATGGCCTGATCGGTGAGCGACAACGCGTCGCGCATGCTGCCGCCCGCCGCCTTGGCGAGCAGACGCAACGCCTGCGGCTCGCTCTCGATGCCTTCTTCGCCGAGGATGTTCGTGAGGTGCGAGACGATGTGCCCTGCCGGCATCTGCTTCAGATTGAATTGCAGGCAGCGCGACAGCACCGTGACCGGAATCTTTTGCGGATCGGTCGTCGCAAGAATGAATTTGACGTGTGCGGGCGGCTCTTCCAGCGTCTTGAGCATCGCGTTGAACGCGTGCCCCGTGAGCATGTGCACTTCGTCGATCATGTAGACCTTGAAGCGTGCATCCGCCGGCGCATAGACCGCCTTTTCGAGCAGCGATGTCATTTCGTCGACACCGCGATTCGAGGCCGCGTCCATTTCCAGGTAGTCGACGAAGCGCCCTTCATCGATCGCACGGCATGCCTTGCAGACGCCGCACGGCTGCGCCGTGATGCCCGTCTCGCAATTGAGGGCCTTGGCCAGAATGCGCGACAACGTGGTCTTGCCAACGCCGCGCGTGCCGGTAAACAAATAGGCGTGATGCAGACGCTGTTGCTCGAGCGCGTGCGTCAACGCACGCACGACATGCTCCTGGCCCACCAGGGTCGAGAAGCCTTTGGGGCGCCATTTGCGCGCGAGTACTTGATAGGTCATGCCAAATTGTAACAGTTCGGCGGTGGGCTTCCGCACCCGAGTCAACGCCCGATCAGACGTGTGAAGCCCGTTGAATCCGGCAGGCTATCGGGGCGATAGAAAAAAATGTTGCGCGATTCTACCAAGCCGATCCGGTCCACGCGATACGCGGAGAAGCAGTGCTTGCCTTCTTCGCCGGCCGGCATAGGCCGCCAATGGCAATCGCGTCGCGCCCATTCACAATGGCGACGATAGATGGCAGTTTCAAGCGAGGAAAGAATTTGCGCAGAAGGCGCGGAGAACATCGATAAAACAAGGAGGTAGGTGACGAGCCTGACCCTCGGCACTGGTAGAAAACGGCTGTGGCTGCTTCGTTCCCGACCTGACCAGATTGGCCGCGCCACCATGCGAGGAGGCCCGTCAGGAACGAATTCTACCAGAGTCGACGCGTCAACAGAAGCGCAATTTCCGCGAGAGGGTCATAGATGACAGCCCGCCGGCGGTGTCGCGGCACGTGAGGCACTGCGCGCAAGCGTTTGCGATTTCCGCTAAGATGGGCACAAACTGCATTGGCGCACGCTATTGAAGCACGCGATTGCAGCCTCCATATGGAGAATGCACGCCTGGAAATACTGGGTGACATCTCTAGCGTCGGTGAAAGCGGGTCGTTTTCGCCGGACGTTTCCGAATAGTCAGACGAGGCAACTTTACTCATGAGCGAACAAATCAAGCACATTTCCGACGCCAGCTTCGACGCGGACGTTTTGAATTCCGACAAGCCGGTCCTTCTCGATTTCTGGGCAGAATGGTGTGGTCCGTGCAAGATGATTGCCCCGATCCTGGAAGACGTGGCCAAGGAATACGGCGACAAGGTGCAGATCGCCAAGATGAACGTCGATGACAACCAGTCAACGCCGGCCAAGTTCGGCATTCGCGGCATCCCGACGCTGATCCTGTTCAAGAATGGCGCCGTCGCTGGCCAGAAGGTCGGCGCACTGGCCAAGGGTCAACTGACCGCATTCCTCGACCAGCATCTGTAATTCTGAGCCGAAGGCAGCCGGGGCCTTTGTCGTCACTGTGCGACACCCCGGCGCCCAACAATTGGCACAGCGCTTGCGCCCCGCGCTGCTTGCTATATAATCCGGCGAAAAGCATCCCAAAGTTCTTCGAGCGTTCGCTCATCTTTTTTCCCTGATCATTCACTTGTCGTCCAATGGACGGCACCTCCGTATGCATTTATCCGAACTAAAGTCCCAGCACGTCTCCGAACTGCTTGAAATGGCGAATGGTCTCGAGATCGAGAACGCCAACCGCCTTCGCAAGCAGGAGCTGATGTTCGCCATTCTGAAGAAGCGCGCAAAGACCGGCGAAACCATCTATGGCGACGGTACGCTCGAGGTGCTGCCGGATGGCTTCGGTTTCCTGCGCTCGCCCGAGACGTCGTATCTGGCCAGCACGGACGATATCTATATCAGCCCGTCGCAGATCCGTCGTTTCAACCTGCATACCGGAGACACGATCGAAGGGGAAGTGCGCACGCCGAAGGACGGCGAGCGTTATTTCGCGCTGGTGAAGGTCGACAAAGTCAACGACCATCCGCCCGAGGCCTCGAAACATAAGATCATGTTCGAGAACCTCACGCCGCTGCACCCGAACAAGCCGCTGCTGCTCGAGCGCGACATTCGCGGTGAAGAGAACGTGACGGGCCGCATCATCGACATGATCGCCCCGATCGGCAAGGGTCAGCGCGGTCTGCTCGTGGCCTCGCCGAAGTCGGGTAAGACCGTGATGCTGCAGCACATCGCTCACGCGATTGCCACCAACCATCCGGAAGCCAAGCTTTTCGTGCTGCTCATCGACGAGCGCCCGGAAGAAGTGACCGAAATGCAGCGTTCGGTGAAAGGCGAAGTGGTCGCTTCGACGTTCGACGAACCTGCCACGCGTCACGTGCAGGTTGCCGAAATGGTGATCGAGAAGGCCAAGCGCCTGATCGAAATGAAGCAGGACGTGATTATTCTGCTCGACTCGATCACGCGTCTGGCTCGCGCCTACAACACCGTGATCCCGGCATCGGGCAAAGTGCTCACCGGCGGTGTGGACGCCAATGCACTGCAACGTCCGAAGCGCTTCTTCGGTGCTGCACGTAACGTCGAAGAAGGCGGTTCGCTCACGATCATCGCCACGGCGCTGATTGAAACCGGCAGCCGCATGGATGACGTGATTTACGAAGAATTCAAGGGCACCGGCAACATGGAAGTGCACCTTGAGCGCCGCCTTGCGGAAAAGCGCGTCTACCCGGCGATCAACCTGAACAAGTCGGGCACGCGTCGCGAAGAACTGCTCATCAAGCCGGAAATCCTGCAAAAGATCTGGGTGCTGCGCAAGCTCATCTACGATATGGACGAGGCCGAAGCGATGGAATTCCTGCTTGGCAAGATCAAGCAGACGAAGAACAACGCAGAGTTCTTCGACCTGATGCGCCGCGGCGGCTGATTTCGCCCCGCGCATCCAGTGAAAAAGCCGCGACGAATGTCGCGGCTTTTTCATTACGGCGCATCGTCGGCGGCCCCGCCCCTGCCTGTTTCCCGCCCGTTTCAGCATCACCGCAAGCCCCTGCCGGCGCGGTGCGGGCTGTCACGATGACTGTTATATGATGGGACGGTACCGTGCGCAGGCCGCCGGCACGCCTTCCCCCCAAAGCTGTTCCCGAAGGAGAAATTGCAATGTCCGAGCAAGACGAATTGATGGCGGAAGCCTTTGCCCACCTCGAAGCCGGCGATCCTGAGTCGGCGCTGGAGATCGGCAAACGGCTCGAGTCGATGCAGTACTCGGGCGCCTATGAGGTGCAGGCAATGGCCTACGCCGACATGGACGAAATGGAACAGGCGGTGGCCGTACTCGAAGCCGGCGTTGCCCATGCACCGGGCGTCTGGCTGCTCTGGCAACTGCTTGGCAATTACCGCTCCGATCTCGGACGCTTCCCCGCCGCCATCGAGGCCTATGAGGCCGCAGGCAACTGCGCGCCCGATGAAGACCTCGTGATCGTCGACTTCAATCACGCCAACGCCCTCGCCCGCCATGGCGACTTTGCGTCGGCGCAGACGCGTCTCGATCGAGTGCTCGAAAGCCCGCACCTGGCGCAGGCCGGTCGCGCCTTCATCGAAAATGCCATTGCTCTGCGCATGCATCTGTTCAATGCGCAAGGCGAGCCCAAAGCTGCCATTGCCACCTATGAGGCACTGCACAAGCAGGAGCCCGACGACGAAGGCAGCAATGTCTCGATGGCCGACGTCGTCGCCGAGCTGTCGCTGGCTTACAAGCAGTCGGGCGAGAACGACAAGGCGCTCGCCTCAGCGCTGGAGGCCGTGCAGTTGTACAAGTGGAGTGACGCGGCCCTGTGGGCACTGCGTGCTGCGCGCGACGCGCAATCGGACACCGCACGCGGAATGCATCTGATCGTGGAGGGCCAGTGGTACGAGCCGCTGGAAGATGAGGACCCGGACGGCCCTGCGCCGGAGTTCGTGACGACCTACGATGTTGTCGCCGACGATGAAGCTGAAGCGTTGCGCCTGATCGCCGAATGCGAGCCGCCGCAAGTCCGCGAATCGCTTCGCATCGTAGAGACGCACCCTGTCGATCATGAAGACGAGTCGCCCATGCCGTACAAGGGTGTGTATGCCACGGGCGATTACCACATGTACCAGCCGGGCGAAGAGGAAGACGTCGCCTGACGAGTCACCCCGGCTGACGGCGAATCACAAAGCCGTCAGCTACGACAAACAAAAAATGGGCACCGGAGCTGAAACACCCCCAAAAGTTGGAAAACATCCAGCTGGGGGGATAGATCAGCGACCGCGTGCCCATTTTTGCGCCCACCGGGCGTTGGCAGAGACGGATCGGGGCTCCTTTCTGCAGCGAGTTGGGTTTATGTCTGAGAGGCGGAAAGGGGCCCCGATCCGTCTGAGGGGAGGTGTTTATCGCCCCCCGAAGAGGCAGGGGGCAGGGAGACAGGGAAGCAGAAGACGGAAAGCAGCCGCCCCTGCCCGCCAGCTTATTTATAGCCAGCGCGATCCAGAATGCGCTGCGCTTCCGGCAGGTTCTTCGCGATCGTGCCGATCGGCACGTCTTCCGCCTTGAAGTCGCCCAGAGCGGCGAGTGCCGGATTATCGACCTTGGTCGTCGTCACTGCGGGCCACTCGTTGTTACCGTTGGCGAAGTATTGCTGAGCTTCATCGCTCGCCAGGTACTCGAGGAATTTCACGGCGTTGGCGTGGTTCGGCGCGTGCTTGGCGACACCGGCGCCCGCCACATTCACGTGGGTCCCCTTACCTGCCTGATCCGGCCAGATGAAGCCGACCTTCGACATGAGGGCCTTGTCTTCCGGCTTGTCGGAGCGTGCCATGCGCACGTAGTAGTAAGAGTTCGCCAGCGCCACACCGCACTCGCCGGTCGCAACGGCCTTGATCTGGTCGGTGTCGCCGCCGCGCGGCGCGCGGGCGAAGTTCGCCACCATGCCTTCGGCCCACTTCTGCGTCGCTTGAGCGCCTTCGCGGGCGATCAGTGCACCGACCAGCGAGAGCATGTACGGGTGCGAGCCCGAGCGCGTGCAGACCTGCCCCTTGTGCGACGGTTCCGCGAGCGATGCATACGTTTGCACCGTCTTCGGGTCGACCTTGTCCTTGTTGTAGACGATCACGCGAGCGCGTGTCGAAAAGCCGTACCAGTCCGTACCTGCCTTGGTGCTGGCAGCGTGCAGCTTGGACGGAATGCGGGTGTCGAGTGTGGCCGACTTGGTCGGCTGGAACAGCCCGGCTTCGTCGGCTTTCGCCAGACGAGCCGCGTCGACCATCAGGATGACGTCCGCCGGACTCTTTGCACCCTCGCTCTTCAGACGCTCCAGCAATGCTGCGTCATCTGCCTCAATGCGATTGATCTTGATACCGGTTTGCTTGGTGAATGTGCCGAAAAGTTGCTCGTCGGTTTGATAGTGACGTGCCGAGTACAAATTCAGCACGCCATTGGTATCCGCTTGTGCGCCGAATGCCGCCGCCATCGTCGTGCCGAGCACCGTCAGTCGCGCCAATTTACCGATCGTCTTCGCCTTCATGGGCCATTCCCCGCAGTCGTAGTTTCGTAGAGAGGAACAGCATAATGAAAAACATCCATTAACGCAAATGATTCCCATTCGCATTAGTTTCGATATTCACTATCGAAAACCGATAGGCGTTGGTGCATGGAATTTGCAGCGACGAGGCTGCGAGGCGAAGAGACGTTCGGCTCGCCGGGGCCGTCGGGCTGCCGAGCAAAAAAGCGGTGGCACCGGCGAATGACGATGCGCTGCGTGGGTTGCGGCTGATAAGACGGGCGACAGCGAGAAAGGTTCCACTGCGGGTGCCCGCACATTGATATCCCCCTCGAAAAGTGAACTGAATTACTCCCCCACCGCTCCAATCGCCGTAAAATTGCGCGTCGACGCGTGCCGGTAGCCCCCCCATCCTGATGATCAACGGCACCGCGAGCGTCAGTCCTGCCCTGCCGGAGTTTCCCCTTGTTGTCCTTGATTCGAATCTTGCGCCGTGCGCTCACACCGACCGCCGACGGCGCCCCCACTATGTCGTCTTCCGCCCTGCCCGCCCTCGCACCAACGCGACGCTGGCTTGTTACGTCCCCGCGCACTGCACTGGGCACCCTCGCCATGGCCGCTGTGCTGGCCGGATGCGCCAGCGCCCCGCGGGTCGACTCGCAGGGCAACGTCCCTGTTGCACCCACCAGCCCCGTACCGCCCGTTGCGCAGACCCCGACAGTCCCCGCCACACCAATCGCCCCGCCGAAGGTCGTGCGACCGTTGAAAATCGGCCTGGCACTCGGGGGCGGCGCAGCGCGTGGCTTCGCCCATGTGGGGGTGATCAAGGCGCTCGAAGCCCGGGGCATTCACGCCGACATCGTCGTCGGCACCAGTGCCGGCAGCGTTGTCGGCGCGATGTACGCCTCCGGGTTAAACGGCTTCCAGCTCAATCGCCTGGCCTCGACGATGGATGAAGCGTCGATCAGCGACTGGACGATGCCCTTCCGCTCGCGCGGCATGCTGCGCGGCGAGGCTTTGCAGTCCTACGTCAACAAGATTCTCAAGGATCGTCCGATCGAACAGATGCCGCGTCAGTTGGGCATCGTGGCGACCGACTTGCAGAGCGGCGCGCCGATTTTGTTCCGGCGCGGCAATACCGGACAGGCCGTGCGTGCGTCGAGCAGTGTGCCGGGCGTGTTTGAGCCCGTGCATATCGGCTCGCGCGATTACGTCGACGGTGGCCTCGTCGCCCCCGTGCCGGCCGAATATGCTCGCCAGATGGGGGCCGACTTCGTGATTGCGGTCGACATCTCCGCCAACCCGACGGCGCAAGCCACGCAGGGCCAGTTCGACATCCTCATGCAGACGTTCACGATCATGGGACAGTCGATCAAGCAGTACGAGCTGGAGAAGAATGCCGACGTCGTGATTCGTCCGTCGCTGGCAAAGATGGCCGCTTCCGACTTTCAGGGCCGCAACCGGGCCATTCTGGCCGGTGAGGAGGCCGTTGCGAAGCTGTGGCCGGAGATCCAGCGCAAGCTCGCCGAAGCGCAGACGGACGCCACGCGCGGCATGCCCCAGGCGTCGCGCTGAAGCATTGCCCAACACCTTCGCCTGCCAGACCACGCGCGCGGTCCCGGTAGGCGGGGCACCCCATACGGCGTCATTGTTGACGAACGGACGCCGCAAAAGAGAAAGCCGCCCATGGTGGGCGGCTTTCTCTTTGCACCGAGGCCCGCTACGTCGGCGAGCCTCGCCACTTACATCGGATGGTCGTTCTTGAAGAGTTGCTCAACGCGCGTGAGTTCGGCGCTGGCCTTGAGCGTTTCGACGCGGCGCGCGCCGTTGTAACGAGCCGACCAGTACGACCCATTCAGTTCTTCCACGCGAATCTTGCCGCCCGTGGCCGGCGCGTGCACGAACTTGTCGCCACCAATATAGATACCGACGTGCGAGAAGCTGCGACGCATCGTATTGAAGAACACGAGATCGCCCGGCTTCAGATCGGTCTTGGCAATACGCTCGCCCACCTGGCTCATTTCTTCCGAGCGGCGCGGCAGCATGAAATTGAGCGTGTCCTGGAACACATAGCGCACGAAGCCGCTGCAATCCAGACCGCTATCCGGCGTGTTGCCACCGTACTTGTAGCGCACGCCGATGTAGTTCAGCGCGCCAAGTACGACGTCCGACGCCTTGTCGGTAACGTTCGAGAGCAACTTCTGCGCACGTTGCACGTGCGACTCTTCGACCGCCACTGGCGCAACGTCGGAAACGTTGGCCGTCGTTGCATTCTGGGAAGCGTTTTTGGCCTGAATGGCGGCGGCGGCGGCCCGGGCAGCGGGGCTCGGGCCATTGTTGTAATCGTCAGCCTTCGCCGTCAACGAGGCGGTGACGAGGCCTGCGGCAGTGAACGCGAGAAGGAGTGTCTTGCGGGTGCGCGAAGGGGTCGTCGTCTGCATTGGTCGCCGGGTTGAGTGAGTCGGATGGCCGATGAGTAGCTCGTCAGATGCAACAGGATGCTGCCGTGTCGAACACCGTCGAGTCACGCCCGGCTAACCCCACCACCGAACTTGTCGTCTGAACTGACCTGTTAACTCGTTGAATATTCAACTTAATTGGTACGCGATAGTAATGTGAACGTCACATGATGTCAAAAGGTAATAGAAAAAAACAATCAGCACAATCAGAAAATTTTCATTAACAATCAAGCCTCTGCGATTTAGCCGACGTTCCGCGACGTTATGTGACGTTTCACGGCCCTGTCACGCCCCTATAACATGGCCGCCGCGACCAATTCTCGGGTGTACTCGTTTTGCGGATCAAAAAATACCGATTCCGTATCGCCTTGCTCCACGAGATGCCCGTCCTTGAACACCAGAACCCGGTGCGCCATGGCCCGCATGACCGCCAGATCGTGACTGATGAAGAGGTAGCTCAGGTTGTATTTGATCTGCAATTGCGCCAGCAGATGGAGCACCTGCTGCTGAATCGAGACGTCGAGCGCGCTGGTCGGCTCATCGAGCACAAGGATCTGCGGATCGACGACAAGGGCGCGCGCAATCGCGATCCGCTGGCGCTGACCGCCCGAGAACTCATGCGGATAGCGTGACATGGCGCGCGCATCGATCCCGACCTCGCGCAACATGTCCGCCACGCGGGTGCGCCGCTCGTTCTCCGTCTGCTTCGGACGGTGAAGGGCCAGTCCCTCCCCCACGATCTCCTCGACGGTCATGCGCGGCGAGAGCGACCCGAAGGGATCCTGGAATACGATCTGCATGCGTGAGCGCAGCACCCGTTGCGCCGTCCCGCGATAGGACGAAAGCGGCTCGCCCTGAAACTCGATCTGTCCGGCGCTGGCGCGCTGAAGCCCGAGCAACGCCATGGCGAGCGTCGACTTGCCGGAGCCCGACTCCCCTACCACGCCAAGCGTCTCGCCCTGACGCAACGCCAGATCGACCGGATGCACCGCCCGGAAGCGCCCGCGCCGGAACCAGCCGCGTATGCCCGGCTGCGCCGTCGGATAATCCACCGTAACGCCGCGCGCTTCGAGCAACACCGGGGCAATCGGCAGCACCGGATGAATCTCGCGTTGCGGGCGGCTATCGATGAGCTTCCGCGTATACGGATGCTGCGGATTCTCGAAGAGCGTCTCGGTGTCGGCACACTCCACGAGCACGCCCTTCTCCATCACGGCCACGCGTTGCGCAAACCGCCGCACCAGATTCAGGTCGTGCGTGATGAGCAGCACCGCCATCCCGCGCTTCTCGGCGGCGTCGCGCTGCAATTCGAGCAGCAGCTCAATGATCTGTGCGCGAATGGTCACGTCGAGTGCCGTCGTCGGCTCGTCCGCCAGGAGCAACTTGGGACGGCAGGCGAGCGCCATCGCAATCATGGCGCGCTGACGCTGACCGCCGGACAACTCATGCGGGAAATGCGACACGCGGCGTTCCGGCTCGGGAATGCCCGTGCGGCGCAGCAACGCCACCGCGCGCGTCTTGGCCTCGCGGGAAGACAGTCCCTCGTGCAACTCGAGCGCCTCGGCAATCTGCTCACCAATCGGATAGAGCGGATTGAGCGCGGTCATCGGCTCCTGAAAAATCATGGCGACGTCGTTGCCGCGCACGCCTCGCATGGCACGCTCGCTCAGCGACGCCAGGTCAACGCCGTCGAGCATGACGCGCCCCTGAATCTGCGCATCCTGTAACAGACGCAGGATAGCCAGCGCCGTCACGCTCTTGCCCGAGCCCGACTCGCCGACCAGCGCAACGCGCTCGCCGCGCTCGATGGCGAGGCTCACGTCCTTCACCGCGTCGGTATCGCCGAAACGCACCGACAGATTTTCGATACTGAGAAGCGGTGCGCTCACATCGCCCCCCCGGCCGCAGCCTGCTTGTCCGCGACACGTGTGTCGAGCGCATTGCGCAAGGCGTCTCCCATGAACGTGAGCAACAACAGCGTCAGTACCAGCACGACGAACGTGGCCAGCGAAATCCACCAGGCGTCGAGATTCGCCTTCCCCTGATTCAGGAGTTCGCCAAGACTTGGCGTGGGCGGCGGCACACCGAGTCCGAGGAAGTCGAGACTCGTGAGCGCCAGAATCGCCCCGCTCATGCGAAACGGCAAGAAGGTAATGACAGGCGTCATGCTGTTGGGCAACACGTGGCGGCGAATGATCTGCCAGTTCGAAAGCCCCATCGCCCGCGCCGCACGCACGTAATCGAGTTGACGATTACGCAGAAACTCGGCTCGCACGTAGTCGGACAAACCGATCCAACCGAACAACGAGAGCAACACAAAGAGTAGCCACAGATGCGGCTCGAAGATCGACGCGAAAATAATGAGCAGATACAGCTCGGGCAACGATCCCCAGATTTCGATCAGGCGTTGCAGCGTCAGGTCGATACGCCCGCCATAAAAACCTTGCACCGCGCCGGCCAGCACGCCAAGCAAGGTGCCGGAGACGGTCAGCGCCAGCGCGAAGATCACAGAGAGCCGGAACCCGTAAAGCAGACGCGAGAACACATCGCGCCCGCGATCGTCCGTCCCCAGCCAGTTCTCCGACGACGGCGGCGCCGGATTGGGCACCGTCGCAAAGTAGTTGATGGTGTCGTAGCGATAGCGCACCGGCGGATAAATCGCGAAGTTATCGCCCGCGCGAATCCGGTCCTCG
Organism: Pandoraea fibrosis; assembly: GCF_000807775.2. Lineage (NCBI taxonomy): Bacteria > Pseudomonadati > Pseudomonadota > Betaproteobacteria > Burkholderiales > Burkholderiaceae > Pandoraea > Pandoraea fibrosis. Next base: position 4,082,869 of record NZ_CP047385.1, read on the forward strand.
ATGAACGGATCGAGGTAATCGGTCGGCGTGGGAAAGTCGCCGCCGAAGGTCGATTCGGGATACGTCTTCACGAGCGGGAAATACCATTGCCCCTCGTAGCGAACGACCCACGGCTTGTCGTTGGCGATCACCTCGGCAAAGAGGCTGATGCCGAACAGCACCACGAATGCGACAAGGCTCCAATAGCCCATGCGGTGGCTACGAAAGCGCCGCCAGACACGCCAGCGCGGCGAGCGCGATGGCGAAGACGACGAGGCGAACGACGACGGGCGTGGCGATGGCGTGGCGGATCGGGTCACGTCAGTGCTCCAGTCGATCGAATTGAATGCGTGGGTCGACCAGCACGTAGCACAGGTCGGAGATGAGCTTGGTCAGCAAGCCGATGAGAGTGAACAGATACAGCGAGCCGAGCACGACCGGATAGTCGCGACGCTGCACCGATTCATACGACAGACGGCCCAGACCGTCGAGCGAGAACAGTGTCTCGATCAGCAGACTTCCCGCGAAGAATGCCCCGATGAAGGCTGCCGGAAAGCCGGTAATCAGCGGAATCAGCGCGTTGCGAAAGACATGCTTGAACAGCACCTTGCGCTCCGAGAGCCCCTTGGCGCGCGCCGTCAGCACATACTGCCGGCGAATTTCGTCGAGGAACGCGTTCTTCGTGAGCATGGTGATCACCGCGAAACTACCGACGACCGACGCCGTCACCGGCAGCGTGATGTGCCAGAGGTAATCGGTGATCTTCGCCGGCCACGACAGATCGCTCCAGTTATCGGAGACGAGCTCGCGCAACGGAAACAACTGCCAGAACGTACCGCCGCCGAAAAGCACCAGCAGCAACACGCCGAGCACGAAGCCGGGGATGGCATAGCCCACGAGTACGACCAGACTCGTGAGCGTATCGAACCGGGAACCGTTGCGCACCGCCTTGGCGATGCCCAACGGCACCGATATCAGATACGTGAGGAAAAACGTCCAGAGGCCAAGAGAAATCGACACCGGCAGCTTCGAGACGATCAGCGACCACACGCTCTGATGCCGGAAGTAACTCTCGCCGAGGTCGAATTTCGCGAAGCGTTTAAGCATCAGCCAGTAACGCTCTCCCGGTGTCTTGTCGAAACCGTAGAGGGCCTTGATTTGCGCAAGCTGCTGGGCGTCGATGCCACGCCGTCCACGGTAGTCGCTACCGCCCCCGCCGCCGCTCGCCTCACCGCCACCGGCGCGCCCCTTGAGTTCGAGCATCACCTGCTCGACCGGGCCGCCCGGCACGAATTGAATGACAACGAACGTCAGTGTGATCACACCGAGCAACGTCGGAATCATGATCAGCAGGCGTTTGAGTATGTAGGACCACATGGTTGGGGGACAGCTCCTGTCGGTGCCTGACGCTCAGTGAAAATCTATCGGGACGCAGCGGATGCGGCGGATGCCGGGGATGCCGACGACGGGGGCACCTCGGGCGTCGCCGCCTTGCCCTGCCCCACACGCGAGTCCCACCACATCGACACGAGCCAGCCTTCCGCCGTGTAGTAGAGCGGCAATTTTTCCGGGAAACGCAGATATCGCTGGTACGCCATGCGATGCGTCGACGAGAACCAGTGCGGCACGATGTAATAGCCGTGCATCAGCACGCGGTCGAGTGCCCGCGCCGAAGCGACCAGGTCTTCATAGGTATGCGCGCGCACCAGCGACGCCAGAAGCGAGTCGACCGCAGGGTCTTTCAGGCCGATCACGTTATCCGAGCCGTCCACATTGGCCGACTGACTGCCGAAGCGGTCAATCAATTCGGTGCCGGGAATTTGCGAATCCGGGTAGCGCAGCGAAATCATGTCGAAGTCGAACGTCTCGATACGTTTCTGATACAACGCGAAGTCACTCGTGCGGAAGTTCAGCGTAATGCCGAGCTTCGCTAGATTGCGCGCGTAGGCAGACGCCACCGGCCCCATCGAACCGCCGTCGTCGAGAAACTCGAACACGAACGGCTCGCCCTTCGCGTTACGCAACGCGCCATCGCGATAGGTCCAGCCAGCCTGCGCCAGCAGTTCCCGAGCCTTGCGCAGGTTCTCGCGCAGGCTCTCGGGCGGCGTGGTCGTCGGCTGCACGACCATCGGCCCCAACACGGCCGGATCGAGCTTGCTGCGCAACGGCTCGAGCAGCTTCAGCTCTGCCGCGCTCGGCATGCCACGCGCCGCGAGATCGCCGTTGGTGAAGTAGCTGTAGATGCGCTGATACTGGTTGTAGAACAGTTGCCGGTTGAGCCACTGGTAGTCGAGCGCGAGATCGAGCGCGTGTCGCACGCGCACGTCGCGGAACATATCGCGCCGCACGTTCAGGATGAAGCCCTGCATGCCGGCCGCATTGTGATGCGCGAACTCGCGCTTGAGGAGTTCGCCGTCGCGAAAACGCTTGCCCACATAGCTGCGCACCCAGCTTCGGGCGCGGTACTCGGTAATCGCATCGAACTCGCCCGCCTTGAAACCTTCGAGCCGCACGATGTCGTCGGAGTACAGCTTGTAGACGATACGATCGAAGTTATACGTACCGCGCCGCACCGGGAGGTCGCGCCCCCAGTACTTCGGATCGCGGCGGAAGGTGATACGCCGCCCGCCGTCGTAAGACTCGATCAGATACGGGCCGCTCGCCACCGGCGTCTCGAACGTCAGCGCGTCGAAGGCCTTGCGTTTGCCGTCGGCGCCCACCCCCCATTTGGGCGAGAACACCGGCACCGTTGCCACGAGCAACGGCAGGTCGGGACTCACGCGACGAAAGTCGAAACGCACGCGACGACTGTCGAGCACCGTCACGCCCTTCACGTCGGAGAGCATGACCTTGAAACCCGGCGCCGCCTGCGGACTCATCAGCGCATCGAAGGAATACTTGACGTCCTGCGCCGTCACCGGATCGCCGTTGTTGAATCGAGCCGCAGAACGGAGATGAAACGTGACCGAGGCGCCGTCGGCAGCCACGGCAATGTCGTCAGCGAGCAGACCATAGACGGTCGCCGGCTCGTCGGCGCTGCCGATGCCAAGCGTCTCGAACATGAGGCCGGCCACGCCTGGCGGCGATGTGCCACGCAGCGTGAAGGGGTTGAACTTGTCGAAGCTGGTACGGCGATCGGGGTTCGCCAAGGTCAGCGTGCCGCCGCGCGGCGCGTCCGGATTGACGTAATCGAAGTGCGTGAACCCCTCCGGGTACTTCGGCTCACCGTATTGCGCGATGGCGTACTTGGCATGCGCCGTGGGCGCCAGCACGAGCCCCGTCGCAAGGAACGGAACGATCGTCAGGGCGCGTAACAAGGCGCGGCAGAGGCTAGGGTGACGGAGATGCACAGCCCCAGCGGCATCACCAACGCGCGCGCCACGAACCCGGGAAGCCGCGAACGATGCCGCAGTGGAGCATGGCGTAGTCAAACGAGCGCGCGACGTCGGAATTGCGAAAGAAGCCAGAGAAGACACGAAACCACGAAGCGAGACCCGCGTGGTGTGTGGATGCCGTGTTGTGCGCGCTTTCATGCGTCTCCTGTATTGGTCGGCGCGAGCGCCTGACTGCCAGGGCCCGGACGCATCCAGCCCCTCCCCTTCGTCTGACCGCGACATCTGGTAACGTCTCGTAACCACGCCGTCACGCACATTTCCCGCATGAGGCTTGGCGGCACGGCCGGACCGCGCGACAATTGTACCCAAAAGCCCGGCGTTCACCGCACTGAAAGACACATGCCCGCCGGCCCGGTTCCCTCATTCCCGCCCTGGAGGCCGACGTTGAGTGCTACACGATCGCCCGTGCAGAACCCCAACCGTACTCTTCCCCGCTGGCTCGCCAAATTTTTCTTTCAGTGTGTTGAAGCCGCGCAACGTCGCATTGCCCGTAGCTCACTGGTTGGCGACAAGCCCATCTTCGATAACGCTCAGTTCCCCTGGGTCGATGCCCTCGAAGCGCAGGCGCCCGCGATCGCGAAGGAACTCGAAGCGGTGCTGGCCAACCCAGGGCGTCTGCCTGCGTTTCACGAGATCTCGCCCGACGTCGCCACGATCACGCAGGATCATCAATGGCAGACCTTCGTGTTTCTCGGCTATGGCATGCGCGCCGAGCGAAATCTTGCGCGATGTCCGGCCACGGCGCTCGCGCTCGAAGGCATTCCCGGACTGCGCACGGCCTTCTTCTCCATCCTCTCGCCCGGCAAACAGATCCCGTTGCATCGCGGCCCCTACAACGGGGTACTGCGCCTGCACCTCGCATTGAAGGTGCCGCAACAGCGTGAGCACTGCTGGATCGAAGTCGATGGCCAGCACTATGTCTGGCAGGCGAATCGTGCAGTGATCTTCGACGACGCATATCCGCATCAGGTGCACAACGATACCGACGAGACCCGTGTCGTGCTGTTCGTCGACTTCGAACGCCCTTGCAAAGCGCCCGTGTCCTGGCTCAACAAACTGCTGCTGGCCTTCGCCCCGCTCACCCCCGAGTTGCAGCAGGCCAAAGCCAATCACGAGAAGTGGGAACGCGACTACTACGCCACGCCCGCCGCGACCCCACCGCATGCCACCGACACCCCGGCGGCAAATGCGCCGGATGCCAACCCGGCACTGCATGCCGAGCATGCCGATGCGCATCGCCGGGAAGCCGTCACCGACGAGCGCGCACACGGTTGAGCCCCAGCCCATAAAAAAACGCCAGCGAATGTTCCGCTGGCGTTTTTCATTGTTGGCCCTGCCGACGATTAGCGTCCCGGTTGTGCAAGGGCATCCTGCGCGGGCGGCGGCACGAAGTTCGCGGCCAGCACAGCGACAAGTGCCGCAGCGATCATGGCGCCGATGCCGAGCGCCGCATCCCCGAAGTGGAGATACGCCACCTTCATCGCCTCGATCACGGCCACGGCGACCACGATGGTGATCATGCTGAGCATGCCCGCCACCGTCGCGCGATTGGGGCTGTCTACCGCGAACAGCGACTGTCGATAGACGACCCCGTAGCACATGCCCATCCCGAACGCGTGCAACGACGTGCCCACAAGCAACGCCGGATACCCCGGCGCCAGAATCGCCGTACCGATCAGCGATACCGCCGCACCGATCAGCATGGCGGCGACACCCGTCGCGAGCAGCCGGCCGTTGGACCAGCGACCGACCTGACGCGCAAGCAACACGTTGCCGAGAATCAACGCCGCGAACACTGGCACTTGCAGCATGGCGTATTGCATCTGCGACAGGCCGGCACGCTCGATCAGGAACACGGGGCCGAGTGCAATCCACGTGAGCAGCGGCGTCACGGCAATGCCCGTCAGCACGGCACCACGCCAGAAGCGTGCGCTCGACAGCGGCAGCTTGTAGCCCGCCCAGAGTTGCTTCGCGTTCAACGCGCTACGGTCATGACGCGAGAGTTCCGGCATGGTGCGATACAGCCCGATGAACGAGAACACGGCCACGAGCGCGATCAACCAGAAGATGCTGCGCCACGGCCAGTACGAGACCACCGCAGCGCCAGCCAGCGGGCCGAACAACGGCGAGAGCAACGAAACGTTTGCCATGAGCGCCATGACGCGAACCGCCGTCTTCTCTTCGAAGGCTTCGTGCACCGTCGGATAGCCAACCGTCAGCACGAAACAGCAGCCCATGCCCTGGAGGAAGCGCAACACGATGAATTGCGGCATCGTCTGCACGTAATGCATCGCCAGACACGCCACGACGAACATCGCGAGGCCGGAGAGCAGCACGCGACGGCGTCCGAAACGATCGGCCAGCGGACCGAGCAGCCATTGCAGACTGGCGTTGCCGAGCATGGCAGCGGTGAGCGCGAGCGTGGTCATGTCCGCCGACGCACCGAACTCGCGTGTCACGAGCGGCATGCCGGGCATGATCATGTCGTTCGAGATGTAGACGGCAAACTCGAAGAGCACAAGCGAGAAGGGAAACCAGAATCTGGAAACCGATGTTACTGAGTGAGACACCTCGTAAAGGCTCCTTTGTGAAGTCAGCGCTCGTGACGATGACCCACGGAAAAGACAACACCCCCGGTGCCTGCGAGGCACCGGGGGTGTCTGTGGTATCGACGTTGCCGTTGCGTTACGGCATTCGATCGTTCAGACGTCCAACAGTTCGACCTCGAAGACCAGCGTCGCGTTGGGCGGAATCACGCCGCCGGCGCCGCGTGCGCCGTAGCCCAGTTCGGGCGGAATGACCAGCTTGCGCTTGCCGCCGACCTTCATGCCGGCAACCCCTTCGTCCCAACCGCGAATGACCATGCCGCCGCCGAGCACGAAGGCGAACGGGTCGTTACGGTCTTTGCTGGAATCGAATTTCTTGCCGTCGGTCAGCCAACCCGTGTAGTGAACGGTGACGGTTTTGCCCGGCGTGGCTTCGGTGCCGTCGCCCACTTGCAAATCGTCGTACTGCAGGCCGGAATCGGTGGTGATGATCGACATCGTTGTCCTCGCTCGAAGAAGAGATGGTATCGACGCGCGAGGTATCGCCAACGCGCGAACTCGGGAAAGAAAAAACCCCCGGCTCTCCGCGAAGAGCCGGGGGTGTTCCGCCAAGGCGACTTGGCGGAGACGGAGGGAGGCGTCCACCTAAAGATAATTTCGTTAAAAATCAATGTGTTACGTTAACGTCCGATGGCCGTTTTGTACCTAGCTTGGCACGGATTGTACTTCGTCATTGGGAGGCCGGCAAAGCAGCACTCCCATCCGTGGGCGCTCTCAAGCCTCATCGGGACGCTACCGTCTCAGCTTGCAGGGATTCACCGCCCCCATGTACAAGACCGCCGCGAATGTTCGTCATGGGGAAGGCCGAGCCATAGGCACGCCCTCCCCCATGCCTACAGCGTAGCCATCACCACGGCGTCAAGGCCGGGCGGCTCCGCCGTCGCTGCGCGAACCTTGACCCCGGATGCGTTAGCGGTAAGTCCCGCAGTCGTCCGAGCCGAATATTTCTCATACAGACCCTAAATAATTTTGTCCCGCTGCCGTTAACTCCGGTGGTCGCTTATCGTGACCACAGAGACCCTTATTTGTCCCGGAAATAGGTTACCGCCACGAAATTTTCAGTTAATTGAAATTAAATATGAAGATATCGAATTTTATTGCGCTTGCTGTTTTGGCGGTTAGCCATCAATCGTATGCACAAGACATTCGAGACCAGATGGACATCAAAACTGGACGTGCGACGCTGGTAATACCCAATGCGCAACCTGACCAAGCCGCCGAAAAAATAAAAGAAGCGATTAGCCAATTTGCCATTCCAATAAATATCAATTTCAACTCAACTTCGTCAACCCTCCCCGCAAGACCGGGTTCGCCGGTAGAACGAAAGGTTGTTATTCAGGGAACCCCTGCGACGGATTATACATGCCCAGGCTCCTATGCTGAAATTGTGAAAAGCCCCGCGCCTGTAAAAAATGTATTTTACTACAACCGCGAAGCATTGCGGGCATGTCTATATGCCTTTCAAGGCGGCGTAAAGGTTGAAATGATTTTCCACAGAATGAAGAAAACCGAATCGCTGACGTCCGGGATATTCAATGGAATCACGAAGGCTATCCAGGGAAGTGACGAAGACCGCATCTCCGCACAATTGAAAACCAATATTGACAAGATAAAGGAAGCGTTTCCATCGACCTTGATTGCCAGTATCCAAGTGCCCGGACTTCCCGCCGAAGAACCTGACAAGGACGCTGCGGCACAATTGATTCCGCCTTTGGCCGAATCCGAAGCGACACTTCCAGCTGCACAGAACACCCATGCTGTAGCCGCGGCTTCGTCTGCGTCGTCCCAATCGGCCGCCCAGCAGCAACAAAGCAATGGTGTTGACCTCTCTTTCGTCGGCGCGCGAAAGGAACTGGCGGCAATGGGGTTCAAGTTTTACGACCAGGACCAATTCGTTGATGCAGCGCGTCGTAACGATTTATTGACAGTCCGACTTTTTCTCGCGGCTGGAGGGATTCATCCAAGCGCTCCTGATAGTAAGGGTTCAACGGCGTTAGATTTTTCGAATGGCAATATGGAAATGAAAATGATTTTGACCGCCTTTGTTGAAGCGGACAAGCAAGGTCAATATCCAGGGAAGATTAGCGAAATGGTTTTTTCAAAATAGAATCTAGAATCGCAAAAGATGGAGTTGCCAGAAATGGACGAGCCATTGTATTACTCATCGGCAAAGTATCGAGCAAGACCGGGATTTTTAATAACGAACTTAGAAGCCATGAAAAAATCAGCTATTGCAGGGGCCTTACTTATTCTCATGCCCGTGATTTCTCACGGACAAAGCATGGACGCGGCTGAAATCAGGAAGTTAAATCATGACCAGAGCGTCAGAGCCGAGCAAGAGTATTTGCAGAAAAAACGAAAAGAGGAAGCCAAAAATATTGCAGCCATGGCACAGCTCCCCCGAGGTTCCGAGGACTCATGCAAGAGAGACAAGCAGGCGCATATTTCCGGGCCGGATTACTCCACCCTTAACTGTCAATTGGGCGGAATAGTAGAATTGGATGATTTAAGAAATGCCGGGTGGATTGTCGTTAATAAAATGGAAGGCCAATATGGGTTCGAGGATTACCTTATCAGAAAAGCACGATAAATAATCGCGGCCTACAATCGGCGCACTCACAAATCTAGTGTGCCGATTCACGAATCATCCTCCCCTCACGGACATATACTCATCTGTCACACGTCGGCCGAGCACGAGCCGCCCGACGCAGTACCGCCCCGGCCATTGACGGGTTTCGGTGGTGACCGCCTTACTGGTCGGCTAAAAATACACGGCAGCGGTAAGGGGATACCGGTTTCTGTGGGGGCAGAGTTGAGACAACCGGCACGCGGGCGACGATAGCGCGTGACTCGAATGACTGTCTGAATCATCCGCGCGTACGGATGGTGGAAGGCTCCCGGCGCACCATGCCGGGGGCTTTGCTATTTCTAAGCGAAGATATATATAAGATATCAAAGCGAAGAAATATACCTTAAAACAGCATATTTATGCTTAAGCATAGAATAGGCTATTCCCGATATATGTTTGCGAAGAAATAGCCCGGAATAGCCGATATATGTTTAATCGAGAAAATTTCTCTCCTGGTCCAGCGAATATTTTTTATGACCGCTGCGCGGCCAGCAACCAGGGCGGCCGATGGCCGCTCGCGCCCGATGCACCGCCCAAGTCTTATCGCCAGCGGGCATCTTTTCCCGAAATCGGCGCTATACGCATTATCGAAACCTGATTCCGCGTGTGCAATGCGCCACCCCTTCGCATCCTTTCTTTTGCCCTACGCCGTCATGGCCGCGCTGGTCGCGGCCTGCGGCGTCACGCTTGAGCTTCACGCCCCGGCTCTCGTGTCTATCCTGGACGACCTGCTGACCGGGCATATGATGCTGTTCGGGGCCTGGCTGAGCTTGGCAGCGGCAGGCGTCGATTACGTGCTCGTCACGCTGCATCGTAAGCTGCGCATGGGCGAGGTCGGCGCGAAATCGTCCGCGCAGCTTCACCTTTCCGGGAGGCGGTAATGCGCGGACGTACTGAACGCAAGCAGCCGGTTCGCGCGCACGAGCAGCGGACCGGAGACAGGCAGCCACCCGCCATCAGCGAAGCCGTGGCGCGCATCATGAAAGCCCTTGGAATTCGCAATGGCGACCGTACCGAACAGCCGAAACGTTGACCGGTTCGACTCGGTCCGAATCACGCCGCACCGGGCACCCGGCGGGCACGAGCGCCTTCGGCTGGCCGAGCGCGTCACAGCGCTGCGCGAGCGGCTGGAAGCGCGAGCCGACGCGCGCTCGGCAGCACAATTGCAGGCCGACGTGCGGGAAGCGCGCGGCTTCGTGCGGGGCTTCGACTCGCGCGCCGTGTCGGACCGCACGGCAGACCGATATGGCCGAGTCGTCGCGCGGATGCGGGCGGCAGGCGAGCGGCCCGAGGATGCCGCCGGGAGCAAGAACACATTCGAGTACCGTCGCGCCGCGCTCGTGCATGTCACGCGCGCCGAAGTCAAAAGTGCGTTGCGCGACCTCGACCGGGCCAAGCGCTCGAAAGACCTGGACCGTGCCGCCGAAGCGTACAACCGGGTCCGTACCGGGCTCGAAACGCTGCGGCGCTATCCACCGACCACCGGGAACCGCGAAGCCGACCGGATGCGGCGCAGCGCGTACAACGGGCCATCGCGCGCTGCCCCCGACCGCAGCAACGGCAAACGGGCTTCGTTGTCCGGCTTGCCGGACGACTGGCGCGATGCCGTGCAGCGCGCAGCACCGGACCGGGACCGCGCCGCGTTCGCCGTCATGGCGCTGACCGGCGCGCGCCCTGCCGAAGTCAGGGGAACCAAGGTTCGACAGCACGGCGATGCGGTCACGCTCACCATCCAAGGCGCGAAGGTAGACGATGCACGGGGTATCGACGTGCGCACGCTGACCTTCACGCGCGATGAACTCGCGGATACCCAGGCGGGCCGTGACTTGGCGGAATGGCTCGGGGCGCGTGAGCAGCGCACCGTCACGCATACCGGCTCCGTCGAAGCATTCCGTGAGCGCGTGGGTCGCGCGGCGGACCGTGCTGGCTTGCCGCAGGTGTCGGCTTACACGTACCGTCATGCCGCCGCACGCGACATGAAGAACGAGGGCGTTTCGCGCGAAGCTATTGCGGAACGCTTGGGACATCGTAGCGAACGCTCGCAGAGCGTCTACGGCTGATAGGGGCAGGCGATGAGCTTGTGGGCGTTCGACCAATTGATTGTCAAGATGCTGCGCGCGGCGGGCTATAACGAACGCGCGGATGCCGTGGCGCGCTCCGCATCCGAGGATAGCGGCGCATCGCGTCCAGCGCACTACGAAGCACCGGACGATGACGGGCCGAGTACTGCACCGCTTCATCAGCCCGGCGCAGCTATCGCGGATAGCGATACTGAATCCGCGCGCGCCGCGCATGCGGCATCCGCCGCGCCAGGCCACGGCGCAGCAGGCAGCGACACCGCCGGAGCCGAGCCGCACGCGACAGATAGCGTAGCCGCTTCTCCTGGTCAGCCTGCGGCGTCAGCCGCTGAAGTCACGCACGCCGGAGACAGTCCAAGTGCCAGCGGACATGCTGGCACGTCGCACGGTGCAACATCCGACGCGCCGACCGAATCGCCCGGTCCGGCGACTCGCCCCGCGCCGGGCCACATGCACGAAGCGACGCCCGAGGCAGCGTGTAGCGAACCCGCTATCAACACGAGCGACCCGCTTTCCGGTTTGTATTCGTCACGACTGCGCGACTCGCTCGCGCGCGAAGCGTTTGGTTCAGCGTCAGGCGTGGCGCAAGATTCCGCGATTGTCGCGCAAGCCGATAGCTTTGCCAGCCGCTTTCAGGCACGCGCGCAACGCTTCGGGCCGGACGCCGTCCCCGTCGATATTTCTCCCGCCGCGCAGGCATCGCGCATCGCCGCGCTGAACGGCGAGATTCCGCCCTTTGCGCGCGGCAATCCAGCGCTCGACCCGGCAATGATGCGAGCGTCCGACCAGGCGCGCGCACAATCGCCCGTCGAGTCGCCTGCTCGGTCGTCTTCGCAGTCTCCCGTGAAGTCGCCAGCCCTATCGCCCGGCAGTCGCGCTTACGAGCGATAGTCAGTCTCCCTTCGGTCGCCTGACGGGCTGCCGCTGACGCGGCCCGGCGCGCGCACTCCGTGCGCTGCTGCGCCGTCGCCCAGGAGCCCGCACGCGGGCTCCGCCTTGTCCCCTGTCTGCCTTTGGCATCCAGCCGACAAGGCATTGTCACAGCGCGGATTCTCGCGGCTCCGGCTCACGACAGTGGCCCGCGTTCCGACCCATGCAAAACCCATCGTGGCACGCGGTCATGAGGGCCTGACAGCACTATACGAAGGAGTAACGCCTTCGCGCGTGTATCAGGAGCCACTATGCATATCTCCATCCATCAGTACGCCGAGGCTTGCGCCGCGATGCATCTTTGCGTGACCCCGGCACTCGCCGCCGAGGCGCTGCGCTGCTCGCCGGATGCCGCATCCGCCGCGCTGCGCGATGCTGTTTCGGACGGTCTGTTTCGCCGCCTGCTGCTGCCCGGTCTCGGCAATACTCCGGTCTATCAACCGACTGCCAAAGCGGCAAGCGTGGACGCGAAACACGCGCCGAAATTCTTCCGCGCGGGCATCGACGAGACGCAGCGCTGGCGCGGCTTGCTGCGCGCGGGCCTCATTGCGCAAGACCACCACGCCGATACTTTTCTGACGGTCGAAACCGCCCGCGCGCAATGCGAAGTCCATGCGATTCCGATGCGCGGATACGACGAACCCTTGCTGTCTCGTACCACCGCAAGACTGCATCGCGCACACGTCTGCATCGCTCCGCAAGCGGCCTTGAAATCAAGCCCCGGCATTATCGAGCGGGCCATTTTACGCTGGTCCGCATGGTTGCAAGACGGCGGGCTCGAACTGCGTTTCGCCACGCTCGCCGGACGGCCAGCCGATGCGCTGCAATCGGCATTGTCCGAGTTCCAGCCCCCATCGAGCGGCGCAGCGCAGGAGCTGGCGGAGCTGGACGCGCACATCGCTGCGGACCGGACTGGCGTGGCACGCATCCAGTTTGCGAGCCGTCGGGCCGAGCTTGCGGCGGCAGGCGCACTTGAACCGGACACCGCGTTTCCCTGGCTTCAGACGACCGTAACCGAGGTACGCCTATGAGCCTGTTCTTTTACCGCCGCGTGTTCAGAAGCCGGAATGGCGAGATGGCAATCGGCGCGCGGATGCCGCGCATCTGGTTCCGGCCGGTGTATGCGCTTTATCGCCGTTTGCGCGACCGAGCGGATGACTGACATGCTCTTGTCGGAACACTCGCCGCGCCCGTACACCGGGGCATATATCGCGCATCGCTTGCGCGCCGTCGCCGAGCATCGCGCGGGCGAACTGCTGGCCCAGGCCGCGTTTCTCGGCTTCGGTCTGGCGGCGGCTCGCTTGACGTGGCCCTATCTGCCCGACGATTTTGCCTCGCGGATTGCCTTGCTGCTCGCCAGCGCGGCCGCCGCAGGCGGGGCCGCTGCGCTCGGCGTCACGGCTTATTACGGCCCGGTTCGGGTCTGGGTCGCCTTGCTGCTCGCGAAGTTCCCGCAATCGCAGGGTGCTATTGCCAAAGGCTACCGGATGCCCGCGCGTCCCGTGTTCGATGAGCCCGGTATCGTGCTCGGCGAAGCACATCCAGAGCGCGAGTATCACCCGTCCGGCGAATACGAACTGCATTACCGCACCGACGAGGCGTACAGCGCGACGCCCGAATGGTCCGTACTGCCGGCAAAAAGCTTGGTCACGGGCTTGCTCGTGCTCGGCGCAATCGGCTCTGGCAAAACAGCATACGTGCTGAAACCCGCCGTATTTCAGCTATTCCGCCATCCGACGCGGCCCGGCGGCCTCGTCATGGACAGCAAGGCCGCGCTCGTGGAGCCGCTGCGCGAAGTGCTCGCGGCAGCCGGGCGCAGCGAAGATTTTCTGCCTGTCGGCCCCGGCCAGCCGACCAAATGGAATCCGCTGCATATGCCGCAATCGTCGCCTGCGACGGTCGCCAATGCACTGCTCACTGCATTGGAAAATGTGAACGGTGCGCCGTTCGGCGCGGAGTCACGATGGATTCGCGCTGGTGCCGCACATCTTGCCGAAGGAGCAATCGGCTTGCTGCGGCTGCTGTCCGGCTACGTGACCGCTCGCGCGGTCGGTCTGCTGTTGAGCGAACTACAGCGCGTGACGGCTGGCAGCGACGAGCCCGGCGAAGTGGTCAAGACATACATCGGCAATCTATTCGCCGATTCCGATGTGCCGACGACACAGGCCGAGCATTTCGGCTATTACGCGCAACGGCTCATCGACCGTTTCGGCGAGGATGAAAAATTCCGCACCATTTATACAGCCGAACTATTCAATCTACTTGTGCCGCTCACGGCTCCCGACGTGGCTCACCTTTACAACGCGCCAGAAGACGAGCTAGACATGCCTGACTGGGCGGAATGTATCAATCGGGGGCTCGTCGTCGTGCTCGATTGCAATAGTCGAACCGTTCCTGGCCTCGCGGTCATCCTCGGCATGCTGCTCAAGCTCGGTTACGAAGATGCGATGTTGGCTAGGCTGGCCTGGGTCCGCGAGGGGCGATGCAACGCGGACCGGTACATGGTCTTGTGCATCGACGAGTACCAGGACTACGCGAGCCCGGGCGACGCGGAATATCAATCGTTGTGCCGTGAATCCCGGTCGATTACGGTCTTTCTCACGCAGGGCTTCGTATCCATCGTGCAGCGCGTGGGCGACGAGCGGGCCAAAGTCCTGCTGCAATCGTTGCGGAATCGTCTGGTCCTGAACCAGACGGTGCCGGACTTCGCCGCCGACTTGCTCGGACAGCATGACGTGGTCAACGTCGAATCGAACATCGCCGAGAACGTGTCCGGCGCGGCGCTCGGCGCGAACGGCAAATTCGGCGGGGATTCGACGGTTTCGCAATCGTACTCGACACGCAAGAACCGGGAATATGCCGTGCCGCCCGAGGTGCTTTCCAGTCTCCCGCTCGGGCAAGGCATTCTGCAATCGCATGACGGCGAGCGAGGCGTGCCGCTGCATCGAGTCTATCTGCTGCCGTACTATGCGCCCGCCGGTGCCCGGCATGCCGACATTGGGGCATTGCAATGATGACTGTGAAAGTCTGGTGCGGAGCGATTGCGCTGGTGTTGCTCGTCCTGCTCGGCGTACACGTCTATACCGCGTATCTCGCCGTGATGCCGCCTCGCGTCTGGCGAGTCGCAGGAGCCACATGGGTCGCATGGGCTACGTGGCATACGTACCGCGTTTTGGTTCGGTAGCTCCCGCGAATAACGCTACATCGTCAACACTATTGATTTCCAACACCTAATAGATAAATAAAATAGCCGCATACCATGAATTGCAAGTCGCAATTCATGGACTTTGCTGTGCTTGCATTAAATTCATTCCTTGGTATACGCAGGTTGCGATTTAAACAATTTCTCACTATAAAACAAAAAAGTAAATTATTAGTCGATATGAAAATCCTGTTCTCAGGATTGCTTGACTGACATTTCGCTAAATTTTAAGAATCGTTACCATCCTCACAGCAGTACTGTTCAACCACTGATTCGATGAGGTGCCCAGATGATTAGGTATCGAGAGGTAGAGATTGTGCAGGAAGGTGACGTGCGGGTGCGAATCCGCATGCAAGCGGACTTCAAACCGTCTCCCTTTCTGCGAGGGCCGTATGCAGTGGATGGGAAGGTCAAACTTGCCACATTGCTAGACATGCGCGGGCTGTCGGCAATCGATGCACGCAGGGAGGCTTTGTATTTCCTGCTTGCTTACGTATCGGCTGAGCAAGCCGAAAAGGTTGCACGCCGTTTTGTTATCAAGCTAACAAATGGCCTCAATCAGACCCGGCATTAACAATCCACCCAACGATGGGTAGTTACCTCCTCCAACCTGCACAACAGACGTTACATATGAATAAGACTGAATCCATTGACGGCGAGTCGGCGACTGACACCGAAATCATTCAGGCGGGCGACTCATCCAAACGGAATGCGTCGAAGGTCAGAATCGAAATCCGCTCTGCGAACAAAGGGGATGCATATAAAGGCGGCATGCCTTCGGTACGCTGGGCCAGGCCTGCACGAGTTTGGGTACGCACATATGCCGATGGAGCCAAAGTTGACGAAGAATTCTTTGGCTTTATCGACATGCGATGCAGAGGTCCGCGCTCGCGTGCCGCCCGCATTCTCTTGGAGGCTGAGGCTTACGCGCGGACGATGGCCAATACGGCCAAAACTTCGATTGAATGGGACATACGCTACGTCGCGCACTAGCAGCAATTCGCCTGCGGCCGAGGAAACGCTCCTGGTCGCAGGCTTTATGCGGCCTTCCGGCGCTCGACGGGTCGCGCGACTCTCTGAACCGGCATAGGCAACTCAACCCCGAAATCAAGTTTGCCGAGTCGAACCGCCATATCTTCCAACGTTACCAGTACCGTTTCGTCTTCGTATCCATCGGCAACGACATTATCCGATTTCTCCGCGTGACCGCTAATACAACGCAGATTAACGCCAGCCTTCCGCCCATACGTCAAAAGCGTATGACGAAATGCATGCGAGCCACGAATAGAATTACCTACTGCATTAGCAACGCCATGCAAACCAATTTCACGCATATAAAGCTGAACCCATTTCCCCGGATAGGCTCCCGCATCGCCATCTTTGGTCGCCCACTCTGGAAATAGTCTTCTCGCGCCCGACTCCTTTAATTGTTTGAGATAGACAGGAAATCCAAGTCGAACCAAATCCTTATGCATGGGAATGGTTCTTGGTTTCTTCGTCTTGACCCGCTTGATTACATCGGGGTCGGGCAACGGTCCGCTTTCATTGGTTAGCGTCAGCCACCAGATGCCATCTTTGCACCCCCAATCTGATTGAGGATTTATTTGGCAAAGCTCACGCACGCGCCCCCCTGTATAGAGTTCGAGTGCGAGTAACCAGAACTTATAAACCTTCGCCGGGCTTTTTACGATTTTCTTCATTTTCTCGCTAAAGAAAATCATCCGGATTTCATTTGGCCGCAAGGCCCTTTGTTTGTACTCGAGCTTGGTCCGTTCACCCTGATACGGCACGGCTGTAGAAAGCGTGGTGGGGAATCCTATATCTTGCCAGTTAGTTACACCATATCGAATAAACAAATTGAGCGAACCGATGTATGAGCCATCGTAAGTGGCTTTTGAAAGGCAGATAGGCCATTTCTGCTCTGAAATCTGCTGAATCGTTACATTCCGCTCTTTCTTTACATCCTGCCAGCGCGGCGGAAGCTTTTGAACCAATGCCAGAAACTCTTTGATGTGCAATTGTCGCAATTGGCTAATTGGCAGGTCACCCGTAATACTCAAAAAAGCGGGCAGTACAGATTGAAGCTTTTTAAGCTGGGCGCTCTTGGCAGATGGCCAGTCTTTTAAGAAATCCTTAATCGCCTGCGAGAGCATAAGCCCGCCCGTCGCCATGGGAACACTCGCAGGGGAAGATGCGACCGCAACCGTGGTTTTGAGCGGTTCGACAGCTAGTGCAACAGGCGGGTCTTCGCCGTGGAAACGGGCTTCGAGCAGGTCTAAGCCTTTGAGATGAGCACGCACGAAGGCGAATAGCAACCGCCCTTCATGCGGGGTATTGAGCAGTTCGTCTGCCAGACGGTAGCCGTTGAGGTGCAACATCTGATGCGCAGCCGGCCGAAGGGGCTTGATGGCGTCGCGGGCTTCATCTGCGGTACTGGCGCGCATGATGGCCTTAAGAAGCGGAGCAATGCTTCGAGCGCCATCCTGTACTTCAGACTGCGTTAGCCCAGGTTCGATACCAACAGACATCGACTCGCGCCGCTGTGTGTCCGCTATGTCAACCGTAGCAAGTACAGTGCAATAAAACCGTTGCGACAGTTCGGGAGTGACTTCCCGAATGACCTCCAGTTCGTCCCACCTGCCAAAGCGATTGGTACGCAGAGCCGCCAACGACTGGCGCGCCGCTTCTATTCTTTGGCTCGACTCGTGCGCGAGCCGGTCGCGCTCTAGGCAGGCCGCCCGATAGTCGCCCCCGAGCTTTATCTTGAACTCCCGCCCTTTGCCGATGATTGGGCGCAGGGGTTCAGGAATGACACGACGAAAAACATACCCGGTTCCGTCTTGAGCCTTGCTCATGTATCGCGGCATATGAAAGTCCTCTGACGGACTTCCTTCCGGCTTCTTGCTTTGTACTCGTTTTTGTACTGGCTTTTGTACCATGAGCAAAAAAATAACCCCTTGTTCGCTAGAAGATTCTAGCAAAACAAGGGGTTATCCGCCTACTGGCGGAGACGGAGGGATTCGAACCCTCGATCCAGGTTTTGGCCCAGATGCTCCCTTAGCAGGGGAGTGCCTTCGACCTCTCGGCCACGTCTCCCAAACTTGTCGTCACATCAGGGAGGTGATGTAACGAAGGCGTGATATTACCTACTGTTCTCGATGCCGTCAAACATTATGCGCATCAAAATCCAACTTTTTTTGCACAGGTGTCATGCACTCGACACGTTCGGGGAGTTTTCCCCGCATATCAGCGCTAATTTCGCGCTACGCGCCGCATGCCCTACGCAAACATGCGACGCGTCGTTTCGACACTCGATCGGTGACGCTTACGCCTGATCGAGTTCGAATGCCTTGTGCAGTGCGCGCACTGCCAGCTCCATGTACTTCTCGTCGATCAGCACGGAGATCTTGATTTCCGAGGTCGAGATGAGCTGGATGTTGATACCCTCTTCCGAGAGCGTGCGGAACGCCTTGCTGGCGATACCGACGTGCGAGCGCATGCCCACGCCGACGATCGACACCTTCGACACTTTCGGATCGCCCACGACTTCGGCGGCACCGATGTGGCCCTGCACGTCGCTTTGCAGCAGGGTCATGGCGCGCTGGTAATCGCCGCGCGGCACGGTGAACGTGAAGTCGGTCTTCCCTTC
This sequence comes from Pandoraea fibrosis, assembly GCF_000807775.2. Lineage (NCBI taxonomy): Bacteria > Pseudomonadati > Pseudomonadota > Betaproteobacteria > Burkholderiales > Burkholderiaceae > Pandoraea > Pandoraea fibrosis. Next base: position 4,101,337 of record NZ_CP047385.1, read on the forward strand.
CACGCTCAGGTTCTGGATGATCATGTCGACATCGATGTTCGCGTCGGCGATCGGGCCGAGGATCTGGTAAGCGATGCCCGGACGGTCCGGCACGCCGCGCACGGTGATCTTGGCCTCGTCGCGCTGGAATGCGATACCCGAAATGATGGCCTTTTCCATTTGTTCGTCTTCCTCAAAAGTAATCAGCGTGCCCGAGCGCGCTTCTTCGTCGAGCGCAATCATCGGATCGGTCAGGCTCGAGAGCACACGAGTCTTGACCTGGTACTTGCCGGCGAATTCCACCGAACGGATCTGCAACACCTTCGAGCCGAGGCTGGCCATTTCCAGCATCTCTTCGAAAGTCACCTTGTCGAGGCGGCGCGCTTCGTCCACCACGCGCGGGTCGGTCGTGTACACGCCGTCGACGTCGGTGTAGATCAGGCACTCATCGGCCTTCAGCGCCGCAGCAACGGCCACCGCCGACGTGTCCGAGCCGCCGCGACCCAGCGTGGTCACGTTGCCGTTCGGATCGATCCCCTGGAAGCCGGTGATGACGACCACACGACCGGCATTGAGATCGGCCATCACGCGCGTGTCGTCGATTTCCGAAATACGGGCTTTCGTGAAAGCGCTGTCGGTCTTGATCGGTACTTGCCAGCCGGCGTAGCTCACGGCATCGACGCCCGCTTCCTTGAGGGCCATCGCCAGCAGGCCAACGCTCACCTGCTCGCCCGTGGCGGCAATGGCGTCGAGTTCGCGCGGATCCGGGTGGGCCGAAATCTCTTTCGCCAGCCCCAGCAGACGATTGGTCTCGCCGGACATCGCCGACGGCACCACCACCATCTTGTGACCGGCCTTATGCCACTTGGCCACGCGCTTGGCGACATTCTTGATGCGCTCCACCGAGCCCATCGACGTGCCGCCGTATTTGTGTACGATCAGAGCCATAACATTGCTAACACATTGATTTAAAACCGTTTATGAATCCTTCGCAGATACCCCTCGATGGGCATCGGTGACGTTTCGATTCGCGGAACTTTTGATTATCGCACGAATGTATCGCGCCTGAGCCAGTTTGGCGCAGATTGCACTGCCATTGCCACGACATGCCGCATCCGGCAGCAGATTATGCTGTTTTGCGCCCGCTACGCCTCGTCGCGCCACATCATTCGCCAGCGCACGCCGGTCGTCGCATCACGTTGTGCCGCACCGTCGATGCCCAGACGCGGTACGAAGACGATCTCGCCCGCCTGCCAGACGATCGGCACATGCCGCAACCACGCCGCAACGCCACGACTTTGGTACCAGTGCTTGAGCGAACGGGAATGCCCCGCCGCGTTCTCGCGCCACCGTTCACCGCCCACGCGCGACTTCGCTACCAGCGGATGGGCACGCAGCACCTGCTCGTCGATCGTGCCCTCGATCGATTCCCCGTCGGCGACCGGTGCGAACATGACGCTCCCCTGCCATTGCGGCAACGGCCACTCCCGCTGCCCCGACCATCGCAATTCAACCTCGGGCACCACGTCGTCCGGATCGCTCGGATCGGCCAGATGCGATGAATCGGCCGCCCCGTAGACAGCCGTCCATTGCAGTTCGTCGCGATACAACCGCAAGACGGCATCGCCATGCGGCAACTCGAGCGAGGCGTCCGCCTGCGCGTCGCGAATCTGTCGCACCCATTCGTCGAGCCTCGCCTCCGGCGGCATGGACAGTCCACGGCGTGCCGTCCAATAGCGCAGAAGGTTCGCGAGCCGCGGCGAGTCGAGCGCCTGCAAACGGCTACGCTGCAAACGCTCGCCCCCCGACATGGATGCCGAACGCGCCATCTCGAAATCGGTTTGGGCGAGTTGATCGAGCAGCGATTGCGCCTGTGCGGCATGCCGCGCGAACCGCGCCAACGTCTCCCGATACGCGGGGACATGTGCCGCGATGGCAGGCATGACATCGTGACGCAACGCGTTGCGCAGGTAGTGACGATCGTCATTGGACGGGTCGTCGACCCACGATAGCGAACGCGCCTTCGCATAAGCACGCATCGTCTCGCGCGTGACGTCGAGCAGCGGGCGCAGCAGCCGGGTTTGGCACGGCTCGCCAACGTTGCCGGCCGTCGTGGGCAATGTGCCCTCCACCGCCATCGCCGCCACGCCGGGCAAGCCGGCACCGCGCAGCATTTGCAACAGCACCGTCTCCGCCTGATCGTTCGCATGATGGGCGGTGAGGAGCCATTTCACGCCATGCGTTTTGCACGTTGCCGCAAGGGCTTCGTAGCGGGCGGCGCGTGCCGCACCCTCGATGCCCTGACGCGCGTTGCGCGGCACATTCACGCGTACCGCTGCGAAAGCAAAGCCGCGCAAACGCGCCTCGCGTTCGCACACGGCAAGCCAGTCGTCGGCTTGCTCCGAGAGCCCGTGATGTACATGGATAGCCAGGGGCGGTACGAAGCATTCACCCGCGTCGCGTCGCGTCTGCACCCAATGCGCCAGCGCATCGAGCAGCACCATCGAGTCGAGCCCGCCGCTCAGCGCGAGGGCAACGGGGATGCCGACAGCGGGTTCAGATGCGTCGCCGAGTTTGGCCCGAGGGACGTGCGCCGCCAGCGCCAGGCGCAAAGCGACGTCCACATGTGCAACTGCCGCGTCGCATCGGGCAGATGCGAACGCGGCAGCAGAAGAATCGTGATGAGACATCGGATTCGGCGTCATCGCCACAACGGGCGACGACGCAATGACGGACACATTACTTCGCGCCGGCTTCCTTGAATTTGCCATAGCTCATCAGGCGCTCGAAGCGGCGCTCGAGCAGCTCCTTGTGGCTGATGCCCTGGAACTGGCGCAGCGAGTCGGCCAGGGCACGCTTGAGCATGCCGGCCATGCCGAGCGGGTCGCGATGTGCGCCACCCAGCGGCTCGTTGACGATCTTGTCGATCAAACCCAGCGCCTTGAGGCGGTGAGCCGTCAGACCCAGCGCTTCGGCGGCTTCGGGCGCCTTGGCAGCGCTCTTCCACAGAATCGATGCGCAGCCTTCCGGCGAGATCACCGAGTACGTCGAGAACTGCAGCATCATGACCGTATCGGCCACGGCGACGGCCAGCGCACCGCCCGACCCGCCCTCACCGATGATCGTGGTGATGATCGGCGTCTTGAGTTCGGTCATCACGTACAGGTTGTGACCGATGGCTTCCGACTGACCGCGTTCTTCGGCGTCGATCCCCGGATAAGCCCCCGGCGTGTCGACGAACGTGAAGATGGGCAGGCCGAACTTCTCGGCGAGCTTCATCAGGCGCATGGCCTTGCGATAGCCCTCGGGACGCGGCATGCCGAAATTGCGCAGCGCGCGCTCCTTCGTGTCGCGGCCCTTCTGATGACCGATCACCATGCAGGCCTGACCGTTGAAACGGGCCATGCCGCCGACGATGGCGTGATCGTCCGAGAAGTTGCGATCGCCGTGCAACTCGTGAAAGTCGGTAAAGATGTCGCGAACATAATCGAGCGTGTAGGGACGCTGCGGATGACGCGAAATTTGCGAAACCTGCCACGGAGACAGGTTCGTGTAGATGTCCTTGGTGAGCTGCTGGCTCTTTTTGGAGAGGCGCTCGATCTCTTCGGAAATGTCGACGGCGGAATCGTCTTGCACAAAGCGCAACTCTTCAATCTTCGCTTCGAGTTCGGCGATCGGCTGTTCAAAATCCAAAAAGGTGTTCTTCATCAGGTTTCCCCGGAAATGCGGCAGCGTATTGTACCGCCGGCAACGTCTACCCGGTCGGGATAGGCAACTTTCATTGCCATTCGACCCGCAATAGCCGTCAATAATGACTGGATGAGACGGATTGGACGCGGATTATACGTCCTCGGCGGAACAATCAGTATTCCACCGGCACCGGTTCGAGACTGCGCCACATGTACCAGGTGGCGACGGAGCGCCAGGGCTCCCAATTGGCAGCCACTTCCCGCGCTTCACTGCGCGTGACGGGCTCGCCGCTGAAATAGTTGACGCTGATGGCATTGATCAGCCCGACATCGTCGAGCGGCAGCACATCCGGGCGCACCAGATTGAACATCAGGAACATTTCGGCGGTCCAGCGGCCAATGCCGCGAATGCCGGTCAGCTCGGCGATGACGGCCTCGTCGTCCATGCTTGCCCAGGCGTCGACGTGCAATGCGCCCGACTTGAAGTGCGTCGCCAGATCGAGGATGTACTCGGCCTTGCGGCGCGACAACCCGCAACCGGCGAGCGTATCGTGCCCGGCTTTGATGAATTGGGCGGGCGTGAGCTTCGGACAGATCGTCACCACCCGGTCCCACACCGCCTGCGCCGCCTTCACGGAGATCTGCTGGCCGACGATCGAGCGCGCGAGCGTGACGAACGGCTCGCCGCGCCCGGTCAAATGCGCCGGGCCGAACTGCGGAATCAGCTTCTTGAGAATGCGGTCGCGCTTCATCAGATCGGCACACGCCTGATCCCAGAAACCGGGGCGTGTCGCCCCCGCCCCCACGGGCAGCGGCACCACACCCGTCACGACCTGCTCGACGATCTCGTGATCGATGCGCTCGATTTCCGGCGTGACGATGCGCGTCTCGCCGTCGCGCTTGGCGATGACGCGACGCGAGCTCGCCGAAGTCGAGGGCGCCGCCGGCTTGGCGGCCTTGGTGACGGCAGCGGGCGTCGTCGACTTCGCCGGCGCCTTGCGCGCCACTTTCTCTCCTGCCTTGGGCGCCGTCTTCTGCGCGACCTTGCGAGCAGCGCCGGCCTTCGCCGGCTTTTCCGTCGTCTTGCCGGCTGCAGTCTTGCTACCGGTCCTGACGGCGGCAGTCTTGGCGATAGTCGCCTTGACCGGTGCACGACGCGCGCCGTCGCCTGCCAATGTCGACGACGCTGCCGACTTGACTACCTTGGTCGCTGTCTTTGCCGTCTTCGCCGTAGCGGTCTTGGTCGCAACCTTAGCGGCTGCGGATTTACGAGTCACCATGAAATTTGCCTCGATGCGCCGCGCTCAGGCACGACGCCATTCGGTGGCGCCTCCGGGACGATCTTCCAGCACGATACCTTCGGCCAACAGTTCGGCACGAATGCGATCGGCCTCTGCGAAATTGCGCTCGCGCTTGGCCTGGGCACGCGCTTCAATGCGCGCTTCGACGGAGATACGCAATGCCTCGCCCTCGCCCGCCGCTTCGCCGCCCGTCGCCCCTTGCAGGAACGATTGCGGGTCGCGGCCGAGCAGGCCCAGCGTTGCGGCCAGCCCCTGCAACTGACGCACGAGCACCGGATCGCGCTGCTTGTTGATCTCGCCGGCGAGTTCGAACAGCACGGAAATCGCCACCGACGTGTTGAAGTCGTCGTTCATCGCGGCGGCAAAGCGCTGCGCGTAGGGTTCGTTCCAATCGAGCGGTGCGCCGTCGCCCGCTGCCCCCTTGAGCGCCGTGTACAGGCGCGTGAGGCCACCGCGTGCGTCGTCCAGATGCGCATCGCTGTAATTGAGCGGGCTGCGGTATTGGGCGCGCAGAATGAAGAAGCGCACGACTTCCGCATCGAACTTTGCGAGCACTTCGCGAATCGTGAAGAAGTTGCCGAGCGACTTGGACATCTTTTCGTCGTCCACGCGCACGAAGCCGTTGTGCAGCCAGTAATTCACGAACGTCTCGCCCGTGGCGCCTTCGCTCTGCGCAATCTCGTTCTCGTGATGCGGGAACTGCAAATCGGCCCCGCCACCATGAATGTCGAAGTGATTGCCCAGCAACTGGCAGCTCATGGCGGAGCACTCGATATGCCAGCCCGGACGGCCTGCGCCCCACGGCGAGGCCCATTTCGATTCGTCGGGCTCGGTCTCTTTGGCGCGCTTCCACAGCACGAAGTCGAGCGGGTCCTGCTTCGCGGTATTGGCGGCCACCCGCTCCCCCGCGCGCAGATCTTCGATGGACTTGCCCGAGAGCTGACCGTAGCTGGAGAACTTGCGCACGGCATAGTTCACGTCGCCGTCATCAGCCTGGTAGGCGTAACCGTTGCGTTGCAGGGTGCCGATCATATCGACCATCTGCGGGATGAAGTCGGTCGCACGCGGCTCGTGATCGGGGCGCTGCACACCGAGCGCGTCGGCGTCCTCATGCATTGCCGCAATGAAACGCGTCGTCAGCTCGCGCATCGTCTCGCCGTTCTCGATCGCACGCTTGATGATCTTGTCGTCGATGTCGGTAATGTTGCGCACGTAGGTCACCCGGTACCCGAGCGTGCGAAGCCAGCGCTGCACCATGTCGAAAACCACCATCACACGCGCATGCCCGATGTGACAGTAGTCATACACCGTCATACCGCAGACATACATGCGGACTTCGCCGGGAACGAGGGGTACGAACGGCTGTTTGTCTCGCGCGAGCGAGTTGTAGACACGGAGTGAATCCATAGATAAGCGCTTGACCGGGCGGCAACAGCGCCGGACGCTGCGACGATGTTCTCGGGAACGTCACGGACTTCGTGACCAGAGCGACATCGCGAGGCGGGCTGCGCGCCGTGCGGTAGAAAAAACGAACCTGCGAACCGTATCCACCGCCACTACGAGAAATGGCGCGGGCCGGGCGCAGGTGTTTTGTTAGAATGCGGCCGAGTATAGCATCTCTTGCGCACCTCTCAGGTATCCCAAGCACCCACTATGACGCAACGAAGCCGGTCACTTTTGTCCCCCGCAACGCGCCTTGTCTCCCGACTCCGCCCGGTCGCCGCTGCCGCGCGCAGCGCCCGTGCGCTGGCGCTCGCGGGCGCCACCCTCGGCCTCGCGGGCACGTTGTTTGCTCTGCCCGCCGGTGCACAGGCCATCACCGATCCGCCGCCGCCCGCCCCGCTGCAAACGCCGCAGCAAGCGAGCGAATCGGCCATCAACAAACTGGTCGATGCCGGCAAATTCAGCGATGCGCTGACGAAGATCGATGCCCATCTGAAGCAGTATCCGCGCGACGCGCAAGTGCGCTTCACACGCGGACGCGTGCTCATGGAAATGGGCCGTAATCCGGAAGCCATCGACGACTTCACGGCCCTCACGCAGGACTTCCCGGAACTACCCGAGCCGTTCAATAACCTCGCGGCGCTCTACGCGCAGGCGGGTGAGTACGACAAGGCGCGCGCCGCGCTCGAGAGCGCGATTCGCAACAATCCGAGTTTCGCCGTGGCCTACTCGAACCTTGGCGACATCTACGCCAAGCTGGCCCAACAGGCCTACCAAAAAGCGCTGAAGCTCTCGCCGACGGCGCGCGTGTCGAATCGCGAGAAAATCCTGTCCAACATGCTTGCCCCGCAGCGCGCAACGCCCGTGAGCCAGACGCCGTCACCGGCCAAGGCCAGCGACGACGCGTCGCTCAAGAATGTCGGCAAGTCCGGCAACTAAGACGCCTCGCGTCTTCCCACGAACCGAACCCTCATTGCATACGGAGACACGCATGTCCTTTCCGAATCGCCTGCGTCGCGCGCTGCTCGGCAGCGTGATCGCCGCGGCTGCCCTGTCGGGCACGAGCCTGTCCGCGTTCGCGCAAGCCGTCCAACCGCAGGTGCAGTTCAAGACGTCGGCCGGCAACTTCGTGGTCGAACTCAACCCGAAGGCGGCCCCGAAGACGGTCGAGAACTTTCTTCAATACGTCAACAGTGGCTTTTACAACGGCACGATCTTCCACCGTGTCATTGGCAACTTCATGATTCAGGGCGGCGGTTTCACGCCCGACATGAACGAAAAGACCACGCGCGCACCGATTCCGAGCGAATCGCAAAACGGCCTGAAGAACGTGACGGGCGCCATTGCCATGGCCCGCACGTCGAATCCGAATTCCGCGACCGCGCAATTCTTCATCAATGTGAAGGATAATGCGTCACTGGATTACCCCAGCCCGGACGGCTACGGCTATACGGTATTCGGTAAGGTGGTGTCCGGCATGGATACCGTCGAGAAGATCAAGGGTGTTGCCACGACCCGCAAGGGCATGTACCAGGACGTACCGGCCACGCCGGTCGTGATCGAATCGGCCAGCGTCGTCAAGCGCTGATATCCTCCGGCCCATCGGAACCCTTTCATCAGAAGGAAAGCATCATGGTTGAACTGCACACCAATCACGGCGTCATTCGCATCGAACTCGACGCAGACAAGGCACCGAAGACGGTCGAGAACTTCTTGAACTACGTCAAGAACGGCTTCTACGACAACACCGTTTTCCACCGTGTGATCAACGGCTTCATGATTCAGGGCGGCGGCTTTGAACCCGGCATGAAGCAAAAGCCGACCGAAGCACCGGTCGAGAACGAAGCCAACAACGGCCTGAAGAACAACAAGTACACCCTGGCCATGGCCCGCACGAACGATCCGCACTCGGCCACGGCACAGTTCTTCATCAACGTCAGCGACAACGACTTCCTGAACCACAGCGCACCGACGCCGCAAGGCTGGGGCTACGCCGTGTTCGGCAAGGTTGTCGAAGGTCAGGACATCGTCGACCAGATCAAGGGCGTGAAGACCGGTTCGAAGGGCTTCCACCAGGACGTGCCGGTTGACGACGTCGTGATCGAAAAGGCCGTGATCGTCGCGTAAGCGCCGTCACCGTCCACTGCGATATTCGATGCCGGTATCGACTGCGCGGTGCCCGCAATGCCCCGTGACACCACGGGGCGACGGGCCCGCGCTTTTCATTTCCGATCTTCACCTTTCGCCGGCACTGCCGCGCACGGTGCAAGTCTTCGAAGACTTCCTGCGCGGCCCCGCGCGTGAAGCGTCCGTCCTGTTCATCCTCGGCGATCTGTTTGAATACTGGATTGGCGACGACATGCTCGATGTCGATACGCCGGCCAGTACGAACGTCGATCCCGATACCTCGACACCTGCCGCCACCGAGCCCCTCGGTGCCTTCGCCTGTCGCATGACGGCGGCCATGGCGGAACTGTCTGCGAGCGGCGTGCCCATCGCCGTGATGCGCGGCAACCGCGATTTTCTGCTCGGCGAGCGTTTCGCGCGCGCGGCCGGCGCCGTCATGCTCGACGACCCCTGTGTCTTCTCGTTTCTCGGGCAAGCGCTGGTGCTCAGTCACGGCGACCAGTTGTGCACTGACGACGTGGGCTATCAGCGCTTTCGCCGCATTGCCCATTCGCCCCTCGGCAAAGCATTTTTCCTGGCACTCCCGCTGCGCTTGCGCATGGCCATCGCCAACCGAATTCGCCGACGCAGCGCCGCCAAGGGCGCCCATCGCCTGGCGTATGCCGATGCCAATGCCAACGCCATCGCGGCACTGCTCGATGCCGCCGGTGAGCGCACCCTCGTGCATGGGCATACGCATCGACCGGCCCGGCACGCCGATGGCCGTCGCGTGCGCTGGGTCCTGCCGGACTGGGAGTTTGATGTGGAGCCGCCGCGCGGTGGCTATCTGCAATGGGACACGCATGGCCTGCGCGCCATCGATCTCGCCCCCTCTACGACGCAAAGCGCCTGAGCTCGCGCGACGGCGATGCAAACGGCCCGTGCGGATGACGGGTCGTGCCTAAGGGTCTCAGGGTCTCAGGGTCTCAGGGTCTCAAGGCCTCAGGACCGATACCGCAGCGTCCCGCGTCACATGTCCTGAATTTCCTTACCGAGCTTGCGCAGCTCGGCCGTGTCGATCTTGCTTGCGCCGAGCGCTTCGAGATGGGCGCCAAGTTGGTTGAGCGCCGCCACCATCACGTCGATCTTGTGCGACTGGTCGGTAGCATTTTCGATCAGCCCGTGGATCGCGAGCGAGACGGGATCGTCGGCATTGGGCGTGATGCCATACGCGGAGAATTCCGGCTTGCGAGCGTCACCTTGCGGTTTGGCATCCCCCCCTTCGCGCGGGGCGTCGGGACGGATGATCCGCGCGGGATTGCCCACGGCCGTGCCGCCGGCAGGCACCGCTTTTACCACCACCGCATTGGAGCCGATCTTCGCGCCCTCACCCACCGTGAAGCCGCCGAGCACCTTGGCCCCGGCCCCAACGATCACGCCAGACTCCAATGTCGGGTGACGCTTCGCGCCGCGTGACAACGAGGTGCCGCCCAGCGTGACGCCCTGGTAGATCGTGCAATCGTCGCCGATCACAGCCGTCTCGCCGATGACCACGCCCATGCCGTGATCGATGAAGACGCGCCGGCCCAGCGTCGCTCCCGGATGAATCTCGATGCCCGTGAGGAAGCGCGCGTATTGCGACACGTAACGGCCCAGCCACTTGAAGCCGGATGTCCAGCAACCGTGCGCCACCCGATGCAACATCACCGCATGCAGGCCGGGATAGCAAGTGAAGACTTCCCAGTTGCTGCGGGCGGCGGGGTCCTTTTGCCGAATGGCGGCGATGTCTTCGCGAAGATGGGTAAACATGGGCCTGTCGATCCTGTCTTGAGCGTCCGGCCATCTTGGGGCGGATCGTTGTGTAGTTATCGGAAAGCGGAAATCGGGAGTGAGAAGCGAGCTAGCGAGCGCCGCGAAGGCGTGACGCCTCAACGCCGTATCTTGCGCTCGAGAATGTGTTTCGCGATGCCGCGCAGAATGTTGACTTCCTCGCGCTCCAGATGACTCTTCGCGAACAGCCGGCGCAGACGCGTCATCAGCTTCTTCGGATTGTCCGGATCGAGGAAATCGAGATCGACGAGCGCGCGCTCGAGATGCGAGAGCATGCCTTCGACGTCGTCGCGGGTCGCGAGCGCCTCAAGGATTTGCGCATCCGGCGCAACCGCCGGGAGTGCCGTCGTCACGGACATCTCGCCGCGCTCGCGCATCAGACACGCCATGCGCACTTCGTAAGCGATCAACTGCACCGCCTGCGACAGATTGAGCGAGCTATATACCGGGTTCGCCGGAATATGGACGAGCGCGTTGCATCGCTCCACATCCGCGTTCGACAGGCCTGTACGCTCACTGCCGAATACGAACGCCACTGCCTCGCCCTGCCCCGCGTGCTGCACGGCCATCGCCGCACTCTCGCGTGGCTCGGCATTGGGCGGACCGTATTCACGCGAGCGCGCCGAGAGCGCCACCGCCCAACTCACCCCCTGCAGCGCCGTATCGAGATCGGGCACTACCCGCGCGTTCGCCAACACATCGTCGGCACCGCTCGCGAGCGCCACAGCCTCCGGATCGCGCAGGACATCGGCCCCAGCACGCGGCGCCGCCAGCACCAACTGGCCGAAGCCCATCGTCTTGATCGCGCGCGCCGCCGATCCGACATTACCGGGATGGCTGGTCTCGTTGAGCACGAAACGCACTTGATCGAATAGCGTTGACGCAGGAGTGGCAGCAGATTGGGGCATGAGACAGCGATGGTGAAAAACGAGCGGCAGTGAACGGGCGCGGCACCGCAGGACACACCGCCCGAAGCGCGGTACGCCGGCAGGCGGCAAAGCGATAAACGTTGCTATTTTGCCCTGAATCGCGAGCGCTGCGTGTCGTCGCTCCGTGCGGTGCCCTGGAGAGCCGTCCGACGCAAAAAGGGTCAGAACATGAAGACGAAGCAGCGCACGCGCCGGGTTTTTGATAAAATACGCGTTTTCGTCCTTGCAAACGAGCCGCCACCCGGTGCGCGGCGCTTGCGGGGCATCGCTCTTGCTCAATTTGTTCGCTTTGTCTGCCACGCCTGCCGGCCGGCCCAGAAGGGGTCGCGCGTACCGTCGGCGATGGCCTTAACAGGAATCTGTCATGCAGCATCCCATGCTTAATATCGCGGTGAAGGCCGCGCGCCGTGCCGGCAATATCATCAGCCGCGCCTCCCTCGACATCGACACCGTCAAGGTCAGCAAGAAGCAGCACAACGACTTCGTGACGGAAGTGGACAAAGCGGCTGAGCAAGCGATCATCGAAACCCTCGTGCAAGCCTATCCGGACCACGCCATCCTCGCCGAAGAATCGGGCGAGGAGCACGGCAAGTCGGGCTCGGAATACCAGTGGATCATCGATCCGCTCGACGGCACCACCAACTTCATTCACGGCCTGCCCTACTACTGCACGTCGATCGCCCTCGCGCACAAGGGCATCGTCTCGCAAGCCGTGATCTACGATCCGACCCGCAACGAACTCTTCACCGCCTCGCGTGGCCGGGGTGCGTTCCTCGACGGCAAGCGTATCCGCGTGTCGCGCCGCGATCGTCTGGCCGACGGCCTGATCGGCACCGGCTTCCCGTTCCGCGACCTGCAAGGCGTTGAAAACTACCTGAAGATGTTCGGCACGATGACCGAGCATTGCGCGGGCATCCGCCGTCCGGGCGCTGCAGCACTCGATCTGGCGAACGTCGCCGCCGGCCGCATGGACGGTTTCTTCGAGCAAGGTCTGAATCCGTGGGACATGGCCGCTGGCAGTCTGCTGATTACCGAAGCCGGTGGTCTGGTCGGTAACTACACCGGCGAATCGGACTTCCTGTTCGAAGGCGAGATCCTTGCGGGCAACCCGAAGATCTACGCACAAATGGTCAAGCTGCTCGAAGGCTATTCGCGCGCCAAGCGTCCGGTCACCTCGGCACGCGCCAGCGCCGTTGCCGCGCAGGACAGCGCCCAGTCGTAAGTGCCGGCGGGGCACTGCCCCCCGATAAAAAAACCCCGGCGATGCTCAGGCATCCCGGGGTTTTTTATTTCCGGCGCTGCCACAGGCAACCCCGGAATGGCCGACGGCGCGTGTCTCACGCGCTCACCTGCCTTATGCGACTTAAGCGACTTAAGCGCTCAGACGTGCCAGCACCGTGTCGCGGCCGAGCAGTTCCAGCACGGCATCGATGGCCGGCGTGTGCGTCGTGCCGACCACCAGCAGGCGCACCGGCATGGCGAGCTGCGGCATCTTCATGCCGTGCTGCGCGAGCGTGGCCTTGAACGCCGGCGAAATCGCTTCCTTCTTCCACTCGGGCAGCGCCGTGAGCGCCGTGGCGAGATCCTTCACCGCCGCACGGGCAGCATCGGTCATGTGCTGGGTCAGATCGGCTTCCGACGGCACGGGCTTGCGGTAGAACATTTCGGCGCTTTGCGCGATGTCCTTGATGGTGTTCGCACGGTCCTTGAACAGCGCGACCACATCGGCAAGCGACGGACCGCCTTCGATCGACACGCCCGCCTTTTGCAGGAACGGCTCGGTCAGCCCGGCCAGACGCGCGTTATCGGCTTGCTTCAGATACTGATTGTTCAGCCAAAGCAGCTTTTCGGGATTGTGCTGCGCCGGCGACTTGCCCAGATGCTCAAGGTCGAACCATGCGACGAACTGCTCGCGCGTGAAGACTTCCGCATCGCCGTGCGCCCAGCCCAGACGCGCCAGATAGTTCACCACGGCCTCGGGCAGGAAGCCCTCTTCGCGGTACTGCACCACGCTCATGGCGCCATTGCGCTTGGACATCTTCTCGCCCTGGTCGTTGAGCACCGTGGGCAGGTGCGCGTAGACCGGCGGCTGCTTGCCGAGCGCTTCGAAGATGTTGATCTGACGCGGCGTGTTGTTCACGTGGTCGTCGCCGCGAATCACGTGCGTGATGTCCATGTCGATGTCATCGACCACAACGCAGAAGTTGTACGTCGGCGTGCCGTCCGGACGCGCGATCACGAGATCGTCGAGTTCTTCGTTCGAGATCTCGATACGCCCCTTGACGGCGTCCTCCCACACCACGCTGCCGGTGAGCGGATTCTTGAAGCGCAGCACCGGTTGCACGCCGGCGGGCGGCTCGGGCAGCACCTTGCCCGGCTCCGGACGCCAGCGGCCGTCGTAACGCGGCTTCTCGCCGCGCGCACGCTGCTGCTCGCGCAACTCGTCGAGTTCTTCCACGCTCATGTAGCACGGATAGACATGGCCGGCGCCCTTCAGTTGCTCGAGCACTTCGCGATAGCGATCCATGCGCTGCATCTGGTAGAACGGGCCTTCGTCGTAGTCGAGACCGAGCCATTCCATGCCTTCGAGAATGACTTGCACGGCTTCCGGGGTCGAGCGCTCGAGATCGGTATCCTCGATGCGCAGCACGAAGACACCTTCGTTGTGACGCGCGAAGGCCCACGGATAGAGAGCGGAACGGATGTTGCCCAGATGGATGAATCCAGTCGGGCTAGGCGCAAAGCGGGTGCGGACAGTGGTCATGGTTTGGCTTCGGTGCATCGCGTTGGCGACAAACAAAAACGCCCGCGGCGGAGGGTCTCGCGCAGGCGGGTCGCCAACATTTGGAAGCCATCATTATATCAGCCGAGTGCGTGCATTCGCGGCACAGTCCGAGAGCCGGGTCGGAATTTCCCGCTATGCGCATCGGACACGGCCCCCGCGCGCGTCCGATGCGGCCCTTCCGAGACGTCAGAGCTTGGCGAGCGACACCTCGGTGGCCTTCACAAGGGCCACCACTTCGGAGCCGACGTCCAGACGCAGCTCGTCGATCGAGCGCGTGGTAATGACCGACGTGACGATGCCGCTCGGCGTTTCGACGTCCACTTCGGACAACACCGGGCCGCGCAGAATTTCGCGAATACGGCCTTTGAACTGGTTACGGACATTGATAGCAGTGATACCCATGATGAACTCCTGTGTTCGGAAAAAAATCGAAAAAACGGATGAACGGATGACCTCAGACGGCCCAGCGCACGGTCGCCGCCGGCCACAGCGGCTCCGGCGCGGGAATGTGGGCGCCGGCTGACGGTTCGGTTTGGAGCACACGCGCGAGTACCTGGGCCTCAAGTCCGGCAAACTCGACACTGCCGCGAGCACGCGGACGCGCCAGCGACATCGGTTGATCAAGACCCAACTGCCCTTGCTCGATGAGCACCACGCGGTCGGCGAGCGCCACCGCTTCCTGCACATCGTGCGTAACGAGCAGTGCCGTAAAGCCGTGAGCACGCCACAGACGCTCGATCAGCGCGTGCATTTCAATGCGGGTGAGCGCATCGAGCGCGCCAAGCGGCTCGTCGAGCAGCAGCAAATCGGGTTGATGCACCAGGGCGCGGGCAAGCGCCACACGCTGGCGTTGACCGCCCGACAACTGGCTCGGCCAATCGTTGGCCCGCTCGGCCAGACCGACTTCGCCCAGCACTTCCAGTGCCTTGGCGTGCGACGATTTCGGCAGCCCGAGGGCGACGTTTTCCAGCACCGTTCGCCACGGCAGCAGACGCGCATCCTGAAACATGATGCGGGTGGACACCGCACCAGACGCGCCGCTGAGCGCGTGCCCGTCGAGCGTAATGCGACCACCGTCGGGCGTCTCGAGACCCGCGATCAATCGCAGCAGCGTCGACTTGCCGCAGCCACTGCGCCCCACGATGGCGGCGAAACCGCCTCGCGGAATCGTCAGCGAAAAGTCCGAGAGCACCGAGCGAGCGCCGTAATGCTTGCCAACGCCGTCGATGCGCAGGCCGGAGGTCGACGCCGACGCATCCGCGTCACTTGCCGGATGCACCACTTTAAGATTCGTCCCCGATGCCGTGCGCGGCACGGCATGGGCAGCGTGGGCAGCAACGTTCGGCGCAAGCGGCAGTTGCGTGCCGAACGGGTCGACTTGCGGATCGAGCGGCAAGCGGCCTGAGGCGCGTTGCTCTGCCGTCCATTCGGCTTCGATGTCGGCGCCCGCGACCGGTGCCAATTGTTGTGCGCTCATGCGGCGGCTCCTCGTTGAAAGGCCGGATGCCAGCGCAACCAGCGGAATTCCAGTTCTTTGGCCAGCACATCGGCCAGCTTGCCCAGCAGCGCGTACAACAGAATCCCGACCAGCACGATGTCGGTCTGAAGAAACTCGCGGGCGTTCATCGTCAGATATCCGATACCCGACTGCGCGGAGATGGTCTCCGCCACGATCAGCGTCACCCACATCAGGCCCAGCGAGAAGCGCACGCCCACCAGAATCGACGGCAACGCCCCCGGCAGAATCACGTCCCGATACAAGGCCCAGCCACGCAAGCCGTAACTACGCGCCATCTCGACAAGCGCCGGGTCGACGGCACGAATGCCTGCATACGTATTGAGATACATCGGGAAAAACACGCCGATGGACACCAGGAACAGCTTGGCCTTTTCGTCGATGCCGAACCACAGGATCACGAGCGGAATGAGCGCCAGATGCGGAATATTGCGCAGCATCTGGAACGACGAATCGAGCGCCGTTTCCGCAACACGCGACAAACCGGTCAGCATGCCCAGCAGCAGCCCGAGGCCACCGCCGATCAGAAAGCCGATCACAGCGCGGCCCGTCGACACGCCGATATCGCGCCAGATCTGGCCGCTCAAGGCGAGTTGCCACGCTGCGTCGACCACGGCCGACGGCGCGGGCAGCACACGTGTCGACAGCCAGCCCTCTTGCGCGGCCAACTGCCAGAACGCGACCAGCACAATGGGCACCGCCCACGGCGCGAGCCGTCTCGCTGCCGTGCGCCAGTGGCGTTGCAGCGTGCCACCACGGTGAGCAACGGCAACCGTCGCCTGGACATCGTTCAAGGTGGTTTGCGTCATGCGAATTTCTCCCCAGGGCGTTGCCGCCCCGTTGCTTTTTCCAATCAAGGTGAAACAGGTCCGGTGTCGTGCGTCGCGCTCAGCTTTGCGACGCCCTCGGCACGATGTTGTTGGCCATGACCTCGCCGATCGGCCCCGAGAGCGAGACATTGCCCAGCCGTTCGCGCACGTGACGCGGCAGATGAGGAAACACGAGTTCGGCGAAACGGTAGGCCTCTTCGAGGTGCGGATAGCCCGACAGAATGAAGGTATCGATGCCGAGATCGGCGTACTCGCGCAGTCGCTGCGCCACCGTCGGGCCATCGCCCACGAGCGCTGTGCCAGCCCCGCCTCGCACGAGCCCCACGCCCGCCCACAGATTGGGCGCGATCACGAGCTTGTCGCGGCGTCCGCCATGCAGCGCGGCCATACGTCGCTGACCTTCCGAATCCATCTTGGCGAACTGCGTCTGCACGCGCGCAATGGTCTCGTCGTCGAGCTTGCTGATGAGGGCGTCGGCAGCGCGCCAGGCTTCGTCGTCCGTCTCGCGCACGATGACATGCAAACGCAGACCGAAGCGCAGCGTGCGTCCGAGTTTCGCGGCGCGCGCGCGCACGTCGGCAATCTTCTCGGCCACATCGGCCAACGGTTCGCCCCACGTCAGGTAGACATCGAGTTGTTCCGCAGCGATCTGACGCGCCACCTCCGACGAGCCACCGAAATACAGCGGCGGGTGCGGTGCCTGCACCGGCGGGAAGAACAGCTTCGCCCCCTTCGCCCGCAGATGTTTGCCTTCGAAATCGACGCTCTCCCCGCTGTGCGAGGCCTGGAACAGCGAACGCCAGATGCGCAGGAATTCGTCGGTGACGGCGTAGCGCTCGGCATGGTCGGCAAAGAAGCCGTCGCCTTCGAGTTCGCCCGCGTCGCCCCCTGTGACGACATTGATCAACAACCGGCCCCCCGACAGTCGATCGAACGTCGAAGCCATGCGTGCGGTCAGCGCGGGCGAAGCGATTCCCGGGCGTATGGCAACGAGAAACTTGAGATTGCGCGTGGCGCCGATGAGGCTCGACGCGGTGACCCATGCGTCTTCGCATGAGCGGCCGGTGGGCAGCAACACCCCTTCGTAGCCGAGCGAATCGACAGCGCTGGCGATCTGCCGCGCGTAATCGAAGTCGAACACGCGTCCGCCATCGGACGTTCCCAGATAGCGCGTATCGCCGTGTGTCGGAATGAACCAGAAGACTTGCATATGAACTCCGGCGCTCAGGCGGCGAGCGTAGCCCGTGCAGCGGCCGTGCGTGCGGCAGCGGCAACCGTGGACGGCCACTGACGAATGACCTCGCGCTCGTGCAGCCACTGCGAGAGTTGATCCACTGTGGTGCCCAGACGCGCGGCAATCGGCGCATCCAGCGTGGCGCCCTCTTCCTTCGGCACCTGCTGATCGACGGCGAAGACGCCGCGCAGAATATGTTGCGCCCCGAGCGCGGACAGCACCGGCTTGAGGGCGTAGTCGAGCGCCAGCAGATGCGCGGGACTGCCCCCCGTCGCAAACGGTGCGACCAGCTTGTCCGCAAGACCGTCCTGCGGCAGCACGTCGAGGAAGGCTTTGAGCAAGCCGCTGTAGGCTGCCTTGTACACGGGCGTCGCCACGACCACAGCCTGTGCACCGGCGACCTGTGCGAGCGCGTGACGAAGATCGTCGTGCGACGTGTCGGCCGCGAGCAGCGCGGCCGGTGAGAGCGCGCGAATGTCGATGCGGCGCACCGCAATGCCAGCCGCAGCCAGTTCGGATTCAACGAAACGCAGCAACCGGGCGCTGCGCGAGGCAGCCGACGGGCTGCCCGAGATCGTGACGGCGTATGTCATACTTCCCTGCCTAAGACGGGCCGTGCGCGTGCTGCCACGCTGGCCCTGAGGAATCGAAAGCGCACCGGATGCGCAACCGGCCTGACGGGCGGTCTGCACGGTGCCGACCGGGGCTTCCCGGCCACTGGAGAACCAGTGTAGCGATCCGCTCAGTGCGCCCGAACCAATGAATCCGGGATTGCTTTGCGCGTTTTTTCATAACCTGAAGTCATGCACCTTCGGCGCCTTATTCCCCAGAGCGGTGCTAACGTCTGATTCCCGGACGTTTGCCGTCACACCACCATGTCTGCCCCGATCCTCGAACTGCGCGAGTACCACCCAACCGACAGCACCGACACGCACGACTTTCATCAGGTCGTGATCGGGCTATCGGGGCGCATGTCGATTTCATTGGATGGCAATGCCGCGCAGTTCGGCCGCGTGGGCGCGCGCAACGGCGTGGTGATTCCCGCAGGCGTGCGACACGACTACCGGGGCGACGGACCTAACCGGCAGGTCGTGCTGGACGTGCCGTCGTACCTCGTCACGGCGACGGGTACCGAACGGGCGTTCGCACACGAGGCCTTTTTCGCGCTGGACGCCAAGCTGCTGGCGTTGGTCCAGCGAGTGAGCGCAGGCGTGCAGGACGGTCACCCGCTGAGCGCAGACGATCCGGTGGTGCGCGAGTGGCTCGCCGCCCTCATGGCGCGGCTCGCACCGGCACGGCCCGCGTTGCGTACCGTCCGGCTGGATCTGGCGCGCATCGACGCGCGGCTGCAAGCCGAACTGGCAACGCCGCTCGATACGGCCACGCTGGCGCAGGACGCCGGGATGAGCGTGCGGCACTTTCACGATTGCTTCGTCGCCATGACCGGCGAGACGCCTCACCGGCATCTCATGCGCCTTCGACTCGCACGCGCAGCGTCATTGCTGGCCGAGACCGACGCGACGCTCGCCGACATCGCACTCGACGTCGGCTTCAACGACCAGAGCGCCCTCACGCATGCCTTTCGTCAGCATTTCGGTCAGACGCCCGCCGTCTGGCGGCGCGAACGCGCTGGCCGTGGCGCTATCGGCTGACCCCGCCGACCCTGCGCCCCTTCTGTCTGCCGAAATTCACAAGCCACCTCTGGCGGCAACGCGTTACGCTCTGCGTCCATTCATCTGTCGACAGGGACAAAAGGGAGCTGGACATGGCCGAGACCATCGAGTGGCAGGACTTCGAGAGAATCGATTTGCGCGTGGGGACGATTGTGGCGGCCCGCGTCAATGAGAAAGCGAAGAAGCCCGCCTATGTGCTGGAAGTCGATCTGGGGGCGTTGGGCGTGAAGACATCCAGCGCGCAGATCACCGTGCACTACACCCCGGAGGCGCTCGTCGGCCGGCAGGTGCTGTGCGTCTGCAATTTCGCACCCAAGCGCATTGCCGGCGTCGTCTCGGAAGTGCTGGTGACCGGCTTTGCCGACACCAGTGGCGCCATTGTCCTCGCGGGGGTGGAACGCGCGGTCCCCAATGGCGCGCGTCTTCACTGAGGCCCCGTCAGCGTTGCGGAAAATAATCGACTTGCCGCGCAAACGTCTCGCGATCGGCATCGAACACACGCCGCGACACCACCGCGTTCTCGCCCACGGCACGGTCGAACGACAACTTGCCGTCGAGATGATCGATCTCGTGCTGTAACAGTTCGGCCTGCGCCAGCGGCAACTTCGCCTTCATGTACACGTCACCCGACAGATCCCAGCAGCGCACCGAGATCGACGCGTAACGCGCCACACGCACCAGCGTTTCGGGAAAGCACATGCAGTCGTCCCAGAGCGTGACACGCGCGTCGCTCATCCACACGATCTCAGGATTGACAATCACATCGGACCAGCCGGGCACGGCGAGCGCGATCATGCGCCGGTCGATGCCGATTTGCGGCGCGGCAATGGCGCGCCCAAAGCCGTGCGCCGCGCGAAAGGCGGCGAGCGCCTCACACAGATCGGCAGCATCGCGGCGCACTGCCGGATCGTTCACGTCGACCACGTCGGCAGCGACCCTGCTTAGCGACGGTGCGCCCACACGAAGCACCTCGCGCGTCACGATGCCTCCCGACGCACGCAGGCATCCACGCAGGCAGCGCAACGGGAAATCAGCAGGGGTGGCAGCGTTGGTATTGGCAACATCGGAATTTACGAACCTCGATCGAGCGGATGCCACGATTGTAGAGACGCACCGCGAAATGCAATTTCGTTGAACACGCCTTCACGTCAATAAACTTCCATCGGTACGCGCTCACCAATGGCTGCACCGGCATCGTGCGCCGGATCATCCTCCCGGTCGCGTCTCATCGCCGACACCTCCCCGCGTCAATACCGACTTCCGCTCGTCTAAAAAAATATTGCTCGATACCGACACTTTCCCAAGTCCTGGCAGTCGAAACGCCCAATTCGACAGCCTGTCGGGTGCTGGACGGGGACGCATTCTCCCGCTCGGACAACCTCGCGAACAGGCCGGAAAAATGCTCGGCGGAGACCGCGATTGAAGCCCCTATTGCATCGGTTATATCTTGGACTTGGCGGTCTGACCGCCTTCTGGGCACTCGGCATGCTGAGCGCCAGCGAATACGGCAAGAGCGCGGCCCTCATGACGACCGCCCTCCCCGGGCTTGCCGGGCTGTGCCTGCTGCTACGCGCCCGGCCCGCGTGGCTGAGCATTGCCACCCTCAGCATCGTCGGTGTGTTCTTCCTCGACGCCGCCACCAAGGGCTTCCTGCGCGACTACTTCGGCATGCGCCCCAATCACCTGCTGGTACTGCATGCGGTGTTCAACACCAATCCGTCCGAAACCGGCGAGTTCTTCCGTCACAACTGGCGCGATGTCGCTCAAGCCAGCGCCGCGTTCCTCGTGTTATTCGGCGCCGTCGCTTTCGGCGAGCGCCGCCTGACACGAGAGGATGGCAGACAGCCGCAAGCGCCCATGCGACGCACCGGAAAAACCGTTGTCGTGGCGCTGCTGACGGCATTTCTCGCACTGCACCTCAACCCGACCATGGCGCGCGAAAATCCGCTGCTCTATTGGCCGATGCGCTACCTCGATTACAAACGGCAAGCCGATCACGCGACGCAGTTGCAACGCGATCTCGAGCAGAACATGGCGCAACGGGAAGACTGGCGCGTGCAGTATCGCGGGCCTGACAAGAACACCGTTGTCTGGGTGATCGGCGAGAGTCTGAATCGCAACAACATGTCGCTCTACGGCTACGCGCGCAACACCACGCCGATGCTCGACTCCCTGCGAGGCGATCTTATAGTGTTCCGCGACGTGGTGTCGTCGGAACCGGCGACGATGTCGTCGCTCATGAAAATGCTCACGCCCGCCAGTCTCGACGATCCCGAGGCATGGACGCGCGAACCCGATGTGGTCATGCTCGCGAAGGAAGCCGGCTACCGCACGTACTGGATCTCGAATCAGGTGCCCAACGATGGTTGGCTCGGGTTGGTGGCAAAGCGCGCCGACGAGCAGGTATTCATCAACAAGGGCTATGGGCGGGGTGAAAACAACGTCGATGGCAATCTGCTGCCGGCGTTTGACGCAGCGCTGGCCAGCGACGCCCCGAAGAAGCTCATCGTCGTGCACCTGCTGGGCGCCCATCCGACCTACGACATGCGCTACCCCGAGGAATTTGCGCGCTTCGACAATACCGACGATGCCGTGATGGCCTCGCTCACCGCTCAGGGCAGATCGATGTGGGTGCGGCATCTGCGCAACGATTACGACAACGCCATCGCGTACAACGACTTCGTTGTTTCGAGCCTGATTCGCAAAACGATGGCCGCAAGTCCACACGCCGATGCAAGCCTGCTGTTCAGCTCGGATCACGCGCAGGAAGTCGGTCACACGCGCAATCACGCCGGGCAGTCGGTCGCCGATGCTTCGGGCTACGAAATTCCGATGATCGTCTGGTCCCGCGCCGGCAAGGCCCTCTCGGACGGGCAAGGCAGCCTGTCGCGAGCGGCACTTGAAGCCCGTCCGTATCAGACCGACCGGCTCGATCACACGCTGCTCGGCATGCTCGACATCGACACGCCCTATTACCGCGCGGCCGACGATCTGCTGAGCGTGGACTTCACCCCGCAAACGCGCCGCATCAACGGCCGGGAATACGTGTCGAATCGCCGCAACGAACAGCCCCCGTCGAACAATTAGGCAGCGCATTGTCGCGCCGTCAGAATTCAATCGCAAGAAACGGAGCGCTTCCCTGCGATCTTCCGCCTAGACTCGCCTCGCACGTCCAATTTTGAGGGGATCGGTATGGCAGAAGCACCGGGCCGGGGGCCAGAGGCGCCGCCCGTCACGTCGCTCGTGACATCGCTCGTGGCATCGCTTACGCAGGCGAATCTCGCGGCACAGTTCAGCGAACAGATGACGCTGGCAGTCATTCCTATCGTCGCCGTCATCGCCCTCGGTGCCTCGGCCGAACAGACTGCCTCGTTGCAGGCGGCCACGACACTCCCCTTCCTGCTGCTCTCCCTGCCCGCTGGGGTGCTGGCGGATCGCTACCGCCGCAAGCCGCTGATGGTCGCCACAGAGCTATTGCGCGCCGTCGCACTGCTAGGCCTGTTCGCATTGTTTCGCGCGCATTTGCTGACACTTCCCGCATTGGGTGTCCTCGGCTTCGCGATGGCGACAGGCACGGTGGTCTTCGGTGCGGCAGCCCCGTCGCTGGTGGCCGCGCTCGTCGCGCCGGGGGACCTGTTGACGGCGAATCGGCAACTCGAGATCGCCCGCAGCATTGCTTTCACTGCGGGCCCCGCGTTGGGTGGTCTGATGGCGGGATGGGCGTCGGCCACGCCCGCCTTTGCCACCGCATTCGCGCTCTCGCTCGCCAGTGTCTACTGTCTGACACGCTTGCCGGCGGAAGCCCCGCGCGTCGCCTCCCGACGCCATTTTCTGCGCGAGTTGGCCGACGGCGTGCGCTTCATCGCCCATAGCCCCTATCTACGGCCTATCGTGGCGACGGCATTCGTCTTCAACACGTCGTGGTATCTGTTGCTCGCCATCTTCGCGTACTACGCCATCCATTCGCTGACGTTCTCGGCACAGGCCGTGGGCATCGCGCTCGGCGTCTACGGCTTCGGGATGGTATGCGGCGCGTTCGGCTATCGGCACATCGCCAGGCGACTGTCATTCGGCCGACAGATCGTGCTTGGCCCCGCCTGCGCCGCCGTCGCATCGCTGCTGATGCTGGCGACATGGCGCCTGTCGGGCGGCGTGCTCACCTACGCCGTGGTATTTGCGGCGTTCTTCCTGTTCGGCTGCGGTCCGATCGTGTGGACGATCTCGACGACGTCGCTGCGCCAAACGGTGACGCCGGGAGGGCTGATCGCTCGCGTATCGGCCGTGATCATGACGGCGACCGCCGGTGCGCGGCCATTCGGGGCATGTCTTGGCGCGTGGCTCGCCTCGACGCTCGGCACACGATACTGTCTTGTCGCCATGGCCGGCGGTTTCGCCGTGCAACTCGGCATCATCGTGTTTTCACCGGCATCACGGCTGTCAGCCATCGAAGCCGCGTCGCTGAATACCACCGCAACGGCCTGAGCCCCCACCGTTTCGATGCGACGCAGAAACAAAAAAGCCGATGCAGTCGCCTGCATCGGCTCGCTCGGCGACTGCGCGCCGGATATCACACGATCCGTCGATCAGACATCCAGACGCGTCACGAACTTCGGTTGCAGATAGGCTTCGAGCGCCTCCGGGCCGCCCTCCGAACCGTAGCCGCTGTCCTTCACGCCGCCGAACGGCACTTCCGGCAACGCCAGACCCGAATGGTTGATCGTCAGCATGCCGCTCTCGACGCGCGCCGCCAGACGATGTGCCGTGCCTTGCGAGGTCGTGTACGCATACGCGGCCAGACCATACGGCAGACGGTTTGCCTCGGCGATGGCTTCCTCTTCCGTATCGAACGGGTTGACGATGGCCACCGGACCGAACGGCTCTTCGTGCATGATCTTCGCGCTCATCGGCACATTGCACAGCACGGTCGGTGCGTAGAAATAGCCGCCTTGCGCAGCACGCTTGCCCCCCGTCTTGAGCTGCGCGCCGTTGGCGACGGCATCGTCCACGATGGCGCTGATGGCCTCGAAACGCTTGGCGTTGACCAACGGGCCCATCGTCGTTTCGGGGTCAAGACCGTTACCGACGCGAATCGATTCGGCGGCCTTCACGAAGGCGTCGACGAACTGGTCGTATACACCGCGCTGCACGAGGAAACGCGTCGGGGCGATACAGACCTGTCCGGCGTTGCGGAACTTGCCGCCCGCGAGGTTGCGCACGGCAGCGGCGATATCGGCATCGTTGAAAATCAGCGCGGGCGCATGACCGCCGAGTTCCATCGTCACGCGCTTCATGTGCAGACCGGCCATCGCGGCAAGCTGCTTGCCCACCGGCGTCGAGCCCGTGAACGACACCTTGCGGATCGTGGGATGCGGAATCAGGTACGACGAAATCTCGGCGGGCACGCCATACACGAGGTTGAGCACGCCGTCGGGCAGACCGGCATCGGCGAAGGCGCGAATCAGCGCGGCCGGCGACGCAGGCGTTTCTTCCGGCGCCTTCACGATCACCGAGCAACCGGCGGCCAGCGCAGCGGACACCTTGCGCACGACCTGATTGACCGGGAAATTCCAGGGCGTGAACGCTGCCACCGCACCGACCGGCGACTGGATCACCATCTGGTAGACGTTCGGCACACGTGCGGGCACCAGACGTCCATAGGCACGCTTGCCTTCTTCCGCGAAGAATTCAATGATGTCGGCGGCCGAGAGCACTTCGCCCTTGGCTTCACCGATGGGCTTGCCCTGCTCCATCGTCATCTGACGTGCGATATCGCCAACGCGCTCGCGCAGCAGGCCGGCAGCCTTGCGCATGAGCTTGGCGCGCTCGAACGGGGCGATTTCGCGCCACTTGGCAAAGCCGGCTTCGGCGGCCGCCAGGGCAGCGTCCAGATCCGGCTGAGTCGCGCGCGCCACCGTGCCGATGGTCTCACCCGTGGCCGGGTTCTCGATCGGCAGCGTGAGGCCTTCTGCGCCCGCTTTCCACTGTCCGTTGATGAAAAGTTCTACGTTATGCGACATGCTGAAGTCTCCGGTTGGCAACACGCCCAACAGCATAACGCAGGCTACGTTTTCCTGTTGCCTTCCCACCGTGGCTGAGTCCGACAATATCGACGGACATCTCATCCCGTGAAATCAAAAGGGCCGGCAGTGTGGGGAACGTTTCACTCCCCCACGCTGCCGGCCCTTTCAGGCATAGACGCTTCGGTCCAGCCGTCTGCGCCCGGATGCCCCGGACGACGCCTCAGCCCGCCAGAATTTCCTTCAACGCTTGCGTGAAAGTCTGGCACTCGTCTTCGGTACCGACGGTGATGCGCAGGAACTGCGCCACACGCGCGTGCTTGAAGTGCCGCACGATGATCGAGCGCTCGCGCAGCGCGGCGGCCAGTTGCGCCGCGTCGTGCGAGGCATGACGCGCGAACACGAAGTTTGCCGTCGACGGCAGCACATCGAAGCCCAGCGCTTGCAAGCGCGCGACCAGTCCTTCACGGCTCGCGATCACCGCCTGACGCGTCAGGTCGAAGTACGCTTCGTCTTCGATGGCCGCCACGCCCGCCGCCTGAGCGAGCCGGTCGAGCGGATACGAATTGAAGCTGTTCTTCACGCGCTCGAGCGCCTCGATCAGATCCGGATGCCCAATGGCGAAGCCAAGTCGCAACCCGGCCAGCGAACGCGACTTGGACAGCGTCTGCACCACCAGCAGGTTCGGATACTTCGCGATCAGCCCTGCGGCACTCTCACCGCCGAAGTCGATGTACGCCTCGTCGATCACCACAACGGAATCCGGGTTCCCTGCCAGAAGACGCTCAATCTCCCCGGATGCCAGCACGCGGCCCGTGGGCGCGTTCGGATTCGGGAAAATGATGCCGCCGTTCGGCTTGAGGTAATCGTCGACGCGAATCTCGAACGCCTCGGTCAGCGGCACGTTCTCGAACGTCACGCCGTAAAGCCCGCAGTACACCGGGTAAAAGCTGTAGGTGATATCCGGAAACAGAATCGGCTTGTCGTGCTTCAGCAATCCCTGAAACACGTTCGCCAGTACTTCGTCTGAGCCATTGCCCACATGCACATTGGCAACCTCAAGACCGAAACGCTTCGCGATGGTCTCCTTGAAACGGCGCGCATCGGGATCGGGGTACAGCTTGAGCGCGTCGGCATCGCTGCCGAGCGCCTCGCGAATCGCAGCCAGCACGCGCGGCGACGGGCCGTATGGGTTCTCGTTGGTATTGAGCTTGATGAGCCGCTGCATCTGCGGCTGCTCACCGGGCACATAGGGCGTCAGATCGGCAACGCCCGCACTCCAGAATCGACTCATGACGACGGCTCCGCTCAGCTCACGAAACCACGCAGCAGGTCGGCCTGAATGTCGGCCGGCGACTCCAGCCCCACTGCCAGACGAATCAGACCTTCCGTAATACCCGCCGCGGCACGCGCTTCCGGCGTGATGCGGCCATGCGTCGTGCTGGCCGGGTGCGTGATCGTGGTGCGCGTGTCGCCGAGATTGCCCGTGATCGAACACACGCGGGTGTTGTCGATCACGCGCCAGGCGTTCTCGCGTTGCTCGGCAGGCGTCGCGCCCTTGAGTTCAAACGCGACAATGGCACCGCCCGCCTTCTGCTGGCGTTGAGCGAGTTCGTACTGCGGATGCGACGGCAGACCCGGGTAGAACACGCGGGCCACTTGCGGTTGCTGTTCCAGCCATTGCGCAATCGCGAGGGCATTGGCCGATTGACGCTCGATACGCAGCGACAGCGTCTCCATGCCTTTGAGCAACACCCAGGCGTTGAACGCCGAGAGGGTCGGACCCGCGCTGCGCACGAACGTGAAGACCTTGCCCATGATGAAGTCCTTCTTGCCGACGATGGCGCCGCCGAGCACGCGCCCCTGACCGTCAAGGTACTTCGTGGCGGAGTGCACGACGACGTCCGCCCCGTACTCGATGGGACGCTGCAATGCCGGCGTACAGAAGCAGTTGTCGACGACGAACATCGCGCCCGCTTCCTTCGCGATCTTGCCAATGGCGGCGATGTCGGCGATATCCGTGAGCGGGTTGGACGGCGTTTCCAGGAAGAACATCTTCGTATTCGGACGAATCGCGGCGCGCCAGGCGTCGAGATCGGTCGGGTCGACGAAGGTGGTCTCGACACCGAAGCGGCTGAAGATCGTGGAGAAGACGTTCAGCGTGGAGCCGAAAATGCTTTGCGAGCTGACGAGGTGATCGCCTGCGGAAAGCGCTGACATCACGACGGAAACGATGGCACTCATGCCCGAAGAGGTCGCCATGCAGGCCTCACCGCCTTCGAGGGCGGCCAGACGATCCTGAAACATCGACACGGTCGGGTTGGTGAAGCGCGAGTAGGTGAAGCCCTCCTCCGAATGCGCGAAGCGTTCGGCGGCCTCGGCCGCGCTCTTGAAGACAAAGCTCGAGGTCAGGTAAAGCGCCTCGGAATGCTCACCAAACTCGGAGCGCTGCGTGCCCGCGCGCACCGCCAGGGTATCGAAGTCGAAGGAGTCCATCGTGTATCTCGTGATTGGGTTGGCCCGACCGCCGGCCAAAAAAAGAAAAGCCCGTTTCGCTGTTCAGCAAAACGGGCTCGAAATCCATCTGTCTAGGCCTCGCTTTAGCTGTTTCGGGGATGTTCCCCCACGTCCGCAAGCTGAAATCAAATCGACGTGAGAAGCAGTGTAGCACGTTGCAGGCGCGCAGGGAAAATCCCGCCGGCCCACCGGGCATTTGCCCGGCTGGCCGCCCTCAGGCGCCGCTCAGAGGCCAAGCTGAGCCCCGCGCGGCTCATTTTCGTCGCCTTCGCCGGATTCCACCACGGGGGCCTTCGGCGCCTTGCGCTGCTGCTCCAGACGGTTGAGGTACTCGGTCGTCACATCGCCCGTGATGTACTTCCCGTCGAAGCACGACGCATCGAAATCGGTCAGCGCCGGGTTGATGTCGCGCACGGCAGCCTTCATGTCCTCGACGTCCTGATAAATCAGTTCGTCGGCACCGATGATGCGCGCCACTTCCTCGTCGGTACGATCGTGGGCCACCAGTTCGCTACGCGTGGGCATGTCGATGCCGTACACGTTCGGGAACTTCACCGGCGGCGCCGCCGACGCGAAGATCACCTTGCGCGCACCGGCGTCGCGTGCCATCTGCACGATTTCCTGGCTGGTCGTGCCGCGCACGATCGAGTCGTCCACGATCAGCACGTTCTTGTCCTTGAACTCGACGCGCATGGCGTTGAGCTTCTGACGTACCGATTTCTTGCGCATCGCCTGGCCGGGCATGATGAAGGTGCGGCCGACATAGCGGTTCTTGAAGAAGCCTTCGCGATAGTTCAGGCCCAGTCGCTTGGCGACCTGCATCGCGGCCGGACGGCTCGAATCCGGAATCGGCATCACGACGTCGATGTCCTGATAGTCGATCTCGCGGCGGATCTTCTCGGCGAGGTAATCGCCCATGCGCAGACGCGCGTCGTAGACCGCCACGCCGTCGAGCACCGAATCCGGACGCGCCAGATACACCAGTTCGAAAATGCACGGGTGCAACGAGACCGACTCCGAGCACTGTTGCGAGACCAGTTCGCCATCGTTGCTGATGAAGACCGCTTCCCCCGGCTTGACGTCGCGCTCGAACGCGAAGCCCATGCCTTCCAAGGCCACCGACTCCGACGCCACCATCCACTCCGTGCCGTTCGGGCCATCGAAACGGCCGATACACAGCGGACGGATACCGTTCGGGTCGCGGAACGCGAGCAGGCCGAAGCCGGAGATGATCGAGACGATGGCATACGAGCCGCGCAGACGGCCATGCACCTTGCCCACCGCTTCGAACAGCGACGCGACACTCAGACCATCGCGCGCGCTCTGCTGCAATTCGTGTGCGAGCACGTTGAGCAGCACTTCCGAGTCCGAGGTGGTGTTGATGTGGCGACGGTCGACGCGGAACATCTCGTCCTTGAGCTGCTCCCAGTTCGTCAGGTTGCCGTTGTGCGCGAGCACGATGCCGTAAGGCGCATTCACGTAGAACGGCTGGGCTTGTGCGGCGCTCGACGACCCGGCCGTCGGGTAACGCACCTGACCGATACCGACCGTGCCCGGCAAGTCGCGCATGTTGCGCGTGCGGAACACGTCGCGCACCATGCCGTTGCCCTTGTGCATGTAGAACGACTGGCCGTCCGTCGTGGCGATACCGGCAGCGTCCTGCCCACGGTGCTGCAACAGCAGCAGGCTATCGTAGATGAACTGGTTGACAGGGGATTTGGAGACTACACCGACGATGCCACACATGGCATGAATCCTTCAAAAAACATCGAAATCTGCGTCAAACGGACAGTATTATCCGTCATTCGGAAACCTTGTGCAGGCCGGTCGACGGCGCGGCCGATCCGCCGCTGCGCATGCCCCACCCCTGCGACTGGGCGCCGGCGCCTTGCTCACCGCCCAGACCATCGCCCGCCAAACCACTGCCGGCGCTGCTCCCTCCCAGGGTGCCGCCGCCCATCAGGTTCGACACGCCGGACATCACACCGCCGCTCCGGCCGCCCGACTGCCCTTGAGTCCCGTTGCCGCCTTGCCCACGCTGTCCGCCGGCATCCGGCGCCCCCCGATAGGGTTGCAGTTGCGGCAAGGGAATCGGCGTTCCCAGCGGATTGACGCTGGGCATTGCCGCCTCAGGCTGATGCAGGTAATGCTGCACCGGCTCGGGCAGATAAGGCATCAGCCGGTCCAGCCCGGCCTCGACCCACGGACGCACCAGCGAGTGTTGCCAGACCGGTTGTTGCGGCAGTGCCGTTAACTTGGCGGCGACCATCAACAACATCAAGAGCAGAACGCCGCGAACGATACCGAACAACATCCCTAATCCGCGATCGGCCGGACGCAAACCGATCATGTCGGTCATGCGGCCCACCAGCGCGCTGACGATACCGGCACCGAACACCACGGCGATCAGCACCAGCAGGAAACCGAGTGCGCCCTGTGTCATCTCGCCGCCGGGCAGATCGGCGGGCAACCAGTGCGCCACCGTCGGGCCAAACGCGCGCGCGACGAAGAAGGCGACCACCCAGCCGACCAGATTGAACAGCTCGCGCACGAGACCGCGCAGCATGCCCAGCAGCATCGAGCCGACGAGAATGGCGATCGCCGCGTAATCCACGACCGTCAACAGACCGCTATGCACCGTATCGCCCAACTCAGCCCGCCTCGGCGACCTGCGCCGTCAGTCCGGCGTCACGGATCTTCTTGCCGGCCGCTTCGGCACTGGGACGATCGGAGAACGGCCCGGCGCGCAACAGATACAGCTCACGACCGTCGACCGTGCTCTTCACCATGTAGCTCGGCACATTCACGAGCTTGAGCTTGACGAGCCAGGCCTGTGCGCGGTCCTGCGTCGAGAACGCACCAATGCGCACAAGATACTTGCCACCCGACGCCGCAGGCTTCTGAGCGTTGTCATGGCTATCAGCAGGCTTGGCGGACTTGGCGGCAGTGTTGTTCTGCGCGAACTGTGCAATCGGGTCGGCTGCGCTGTTGTCAGGTCTG
This sequence comes from Pandoraea fibrosis, assembly GCF_000807775.2. NCBI lineage: Bacteria > Pseudomonadati > Pseudomonadota > Betaproteobacteria > Burkholderiales > Burkholderiaceae > Pandoraea > Pandoraea fibrosis. Next base: position 4,132,186 of record NZ_CP047385.1, read on the forward strand.
GCCTGCGCCTTGGCCGTGTCGTGCGAGTCCGGTTTGGCGGCAGGCTTCGTCTCGGCATGCTGCTCGGGCTTCTTGACGTCGGGTTTCGCGTCCGGCTTGTGTTCCGGCTTCGCTTGTGCGACCTGCGGTTCCGGCACCGCGCTCGGCGCGGGAGCCACGGCGGCGGCCGGAGGCACTGCCGTCGGGGCAGGCGCCGGTGCAGGCTTGGTCGCGTTCGAACCCGCCAGCGTGCTGCTGTCGAGCGCCTCTTCGCCCTTGTCGAGCGAGGCATCGGACGGCGGCGTCGCTGATGGCGCCGCCTGTGGCTTCACGCGCACGGGCGGCGAATTGGCGTCTTTCCCGGGAATCTGGATCGCGATGTCGTCGGCGGCAGGCTTCGGCTCGGGGGCGAGCACCATCGGCAAAATGATGACGGCGGCAAGCACCAATGCCAACGCGCCGACCAGACGGCGGCGCGCGCGTTGCTTTTCGGGCAGCAGCGGGTCGAGTTGCTCGTGCTCGCTGTACTCGCCCCCTCCCGCCGTACGGGTGCCGGTTCGGCCGCTCCTGCGGCTACCGCGCTTCGGGGGAACGGCTTCGGCGTCTTTCTTGCGGAAGGAAAACAATCCCATAGGGCCTTGGCTCAGGTCGTAACTCGCGTCGTTGGACTGATCATCGCGCATCTGGTGCATCGTACGCATGACATTTCTCGTAAGAAAATGTCACGGCCAACACACCGTCGCATCTCAGTGGCGCTGCAATTTTCGGTGCGACATCACACCCGCCACTGTAAAGAACGATCCAAAAACCACAATTCTATCATTCTCCCCGCACTGCTCGAGCGCGGCGGCATAGGCTTTCTCAGGGGATTCGAAGGTTTCGACCGAATGATCGGCATCTTCGACGAACCCCACGGCCCGCAACTTCTCTTCGAGCAACGCCGGACTGGCGGCACGCTCGGTCGGCAACGCGCACAAACGCCAGTGATCGACCTTGTCGACCAGATGCCGCAACACCCCCTCGATGTCCTTGTCGGCCATCGCACCGAACACGGCATACGTGTACGGAAAGAACCCCATGCCGTCGAGATTGTGGCCGAGCGCAGCGGCAGCGTGCGGGTTGTGCGCGACGTCGAGCACCACGGCCGGGCGCCCCGGCAGCACCTGGAATCGTCCCGGCAACTCGACCGAGGCGAGTCCCAGACGAATGTCCTGTGCCGAGACCGGCAACCGGTCGCGCATCGACTCGAGCGCAGCGAGCGCCGCCGACGCATTGAGCAACTGGTTCGCGCCACGCAGCGCCGGATACGCCAGCGCGGGACGGCGCATCTGCCGCCCGCCGTAGCTCCATTGCTGCTTGTCGCCTTGATAGTTGAAGTCGCGGCCGAACAGCCAGAGATCGGCGCCGATGCGCTCCGCCTCGGCCAGCAGCGTGGCTGGCGGCATGGGATCGCCGCAGATCGCCGGCTTGCCCTCCCGGAAGATGCCGGCCTTCTCGATGGCAATCGCTTCGCGCGTGTTGCCCAGATATTGCGCGTGATCGATGTCGATGCTCGTGACGACGGCACAATCGGCATCGACGATATTCACAGCATCGAGCCGTCCCCCCAGACCGACTTCGAGAATCACGGCGTCGAGCCCCGCTGTGGCAAACATATGCATGATCGCGAGCGTGGTGAATTCGAAGTACGTCAGCGAGACCGGCTCATCGAAGCTGGTGCGTGCGGCTTCCACCGCTTCGAAGTGCGGCAGCAGCGTGGCGTCGTCCACGACCTCGCCGTTCAGGCGCGCACGTTCGTTGAACGTGAGCAGATGCGGCGACGTATGGCAGCCCACGCGGTAACCCGCCGCGAGCAGAATGGCTTCGATGATCGCGCAGGTCGAGCCCTTGCCGTTGGTGCCGCCGATCGTGAAGACGGGGCACGGGAATTGCAGCCCGAGCGCCTCTTTCACGCGACCAATACGCGTGAGGCCCATATCAATGCCCACAGGGTGAGCGGTTTCGAGATGGGCGAGCCAGGCGTCGAGAGTGGAGTATGTCGGCATGAATGTGCGGGCAGAAAAACAAAAACGCGGACGTCACTCACGTCCGCGCTGCTTATCCTGCTAAGTGATGCGTTCAGGCGCCGCATGCGCGGCACTGCGTGGCGTTGCGTAATTCTACGCCGTTGCACCGCCCTTTGGGGCACTGCAACGGCACGCGCGGTGCCATCGCACGCGTGAATGTTCCGCGCTCAGGCGACGGCGTCGGCCGGCTGGCACTGCATCAGTGCGATCAGGCGAGCAATCTCTTCACGCATCTTGCGACGGTCGACGATCATGTCGATGGCGCCCTTCTGCAGCAGGAACTCCGAACGCTGGAAGCCTTCCGGCAGCTTCTCGCGCACGGTCTGCTCGATCACGCGCGGGCCGGCGAAGCCGATCAGCGCCTTGGGCTCGGCCATCACCACGTCGCCGAGGAAGGCGAAGCTGGCGGACACGCCCCCCATGGTCGGATCGGTCAGCACCGAGATGAACGGCAGCTTGGCATCGGACAGCTTGGTCAGCATGGCCGTGGTCTTGGCCATCTGCATGAGCGAGAGCAGGCTTTCCTGCATACGCGCACCGCCCGAAGCCGTCACGCAGATGAACGGCACGCCCTGCTCCAGCGCGTTCTGTGCACCGCGCACGAAGCGCTCGCCGACGACCGACCCCATCGAGCCGGCCATGAACGAGAATTCGAAGCAGGCGACCACCACCGGCAGCGTGTGGATCGCGCCGCCCATGACGACCATGGCATCGGTCTCGCCGGTGTCGTCCATGGCTTCCTTGATGCGGTCGGGATATTTGCGGCTGTCCTTGAACTTCAGCGCATCGACCGGCACCACTTCCTGGCCGAGTTCGTAGCGACCTTCCGGATCGAGCAGCGCGTCCAGACGCGCGCGCGCGCCAATGCGCATGTGATGGTCGCATTTGGGGCAAACGTGCAGATTCGCTTCCACGTCGTTGCGATACAGCACCGCTTCACACGACGGGCACTTGATCCACAGCCCTTCCGGGATGCTCTTGTTGCGCTGCGTCGGATCGGTTTGCTTGATCTTCGGGGGCAGCAGCTTATCGAGCCAGCTCATAGTTTCTCCTTGGCAAACGCCCGCACCATCGGGCACGGGCGTTTCGGGGGCGACCGTGTAACACGGTCGTTTCAATTCAGCGTTTCATCGGACGGTGCGGCATGACTGCGCCGCCATCTCGCCGTCAATTCACGCGGGAATTTACGCCGATTTGGCGCCCTCGTCGAGCGCCTGGCGAATGCCGCCGATGAATTCAGCCAGCGATTTTACCGCGTTCTGGCCCTCCAGATCACGCGGCGTGTTTTCCAGACGCTGGACAATGGCGCTGCCGATGACCACCGCATCTGCCACACCGGCCACCGCACGGGCAGTTGCGGCGTCGCGAATACCGAAGCCCACGCCCACCGGCAACGCTGCGGCCGCCTTGATCTGAGGGATTTTGGCGGCCACGCTGTCCATATCCAGGCTCGCAGCCCCCGTCACCCCCTTGAGGGAGACGTAATACAGATAGCCGCTTGCCTGACGCGCCACGGCGGCGATACGCGCATCGGTCGACGTCGGCGAGAGCAGGAAGATCGGATCGATGCCACGGGCACGCACGGCACCGGCGTAAGCCTCGGCCTCCTCGGGCGGATAGTCGACGACCAGCACGCCGTCCACCCCGGCGGTGGCGGCCCGCTCGGCAAAGGCGTCGAGTCCCATGGCCTCGATCGGATTGGCATAGCCCATGAGCACGACCGGCGTGCGATCGTTGGTCTGACGGAACGCCGCCACATAGCCGAGCACTTCGGCCAGGCTCACGCCGCGGGCCAGTGCCCGCTCGGAGGCGCGCTGAATCACCGGGCCGTCGGCCATCGGATCGGAGAACGGCACGCCGAGTTCGATGACGTCGGCGCCGTTGTCGGCCAGTGCATGCATCAGCTTGACCGTCCAGCCCGGCTCGGGATCGCCGGCGGTGATGAACGGAATGAGGCCCTTCTTACCCTGCGCTTGCAAGGCTTGGAACGTCGCTTGAATGCGGGACATGATCGGAAAGTCTCTGAAGTCTTTGATTGGCGAGCGCGTGGTAATGCGCGTTGAGCTCGTAGCCGACGAACCGCCGGCCGTGCAGTGCGCAAGCCACGGCAGTCGTGCCGCTGCCCATGAACGGGTCGAGCACGAGACCGCCGGGCGGGCAACTGGCCAGCACCATGCGCTCGATGATATGCAGCGGTTTCTGCGTCGGATGATCGACGCGTTCGGGGTCTTGCCGGTGCAATCGCGAGATCGACCACAGATCCTTGGGGTTGTACCCCAGCTCCAGCCACTTGCTGCCCTCGAAGATACGGCGCGAGCGCGCCTTCTTCGTTGCGGCGTCATACGGCACGCGCACGGCATCGAGGTCGAAGTAGTAATCCTTCGAGACCGCGAAAAAGCCGATATTGTCGTGGACCGACGAGAACCTGCGGGTGCTGCCGCCCATACTGGGCACACGGCGATCCCAGATGATCTCGTTGATCATCAGCATGCGCTGCTTCAGAAACACGAACAGCTCGGGGGCGTATTGCCACGTGCAGAACAGGTACAACGAGCCGCGCGGCGCGAGTTTCGGAATCGCCGCTTCGAGCCAGCCATACGTCCAGCCGAGAAAGTCTTCGCCGGAACGCTTGTCGGAGTCGTTGCCGTAATCCTTGCCGAGCCCGTAAGGCGGATCGGCGAGAATCAGGTCGACGCTGCCGTCGTCAAGTTCGTGCAAGTGGTGCAGGAAGTCGGCATGACGCAATGTGATGTCGCCCGGCGCCCAACGCGCACGCAACTCGCCGGCCGCTTCCATGGCCTCGAGACGCGCGGCGGCGGCTTCGGTGGCGTCCAGGGGGCGCTCGGCCCCAAGGATGTCATTGTGTGCCTTGCGATCAGTCAGATCGGTCATGCTGGTTCTGGTGTCCTCAATGGATCGATGGCGTCTCGCAGCGCCGCTTATGCGCCCGCAGGGGCTGGCTTGGCCAGCGCCATCACGGTGTGCATGTCCTTGTCGCCGCGCCCCGAGAGATTGACCAGGACGATCTGATCGCTCGGCAGCGTCGGCGCCAGCTTGCACGCATAAGCCAGCGCATGGCTCGACTCCAGCGCCGGGATGATGCCCTCGATCCGGCAGCAGTCATGGAACGCCTGAAGGGCTTCCGTATCGGTAATGCCCACGTATTCGGCGCGCTTGATATCGTGCAGCCACGCGTGCTCGGGACCCACGCCCGGGTAGTCCAGCCCCGCCGAGATTGAATGCGTCTCGGTGATCTGCCCGTTGGCGTCTTGCAGCAAATAGGTGCGGTTACCGTGCAGCACGCCGGGCGTACCGCCGATGATCGACGCCGCATGCCGGCCGGTCTCGATGCCGTCGCCCGCGGCTTCCACGCCCACGAGCTTCACATCCGGCAGGTCGATGTACGGATAGAAGATGCCCATGGCATTCGAGCCGCCGCCCACGCACGCGAGCACGTAGTCCGGCTGACGGCCGGCCAGTTCGGGCATCTGCACCTTGCACTCCTCGCCGATCACGCTCTGGAAATCGCGCACGAGCATCGGGTACGGATGCGGGCCGGCCACCGTGCCGATGATGTAGAACGTGCTCTCGACGTTCGTCACCCAGTCGCGCATGGCTTCGTTAAGCGCGTCCTTGAGGGTCTTCGAACCCGATTCCACCGGCACCACGGTCGCACCGAGCAGTTGCATGCGGTAGACATTGACTGCCTGACGCTTGACGTCTTCGGCGCCCATGTAGACCACGCACTCCATGCCAAAGCGTGCGGCAATGGTCGCGGTCGCCACACCGTGCTGACCGGCGCCGGTCTCGGCGATCACACGGCGTTTGCCCATGCGACGCGCCAACAGCGCCTGCCCGATCACGTTGTTCACCTTGTGTGCGCCGGTGTGATTCAGGTCTTCGCGCTTCAGATACACCTGCGCGCCGCCCAGCTCGCGGCTCCAGCGCTTGGCGTGATAGATCGGCGACGGACGGCCGACGTAGTGCTTCAGTTCGTAATGGAATTCTTCGAGAAAGGCGGGATCGTGCTGATACTTGGCATAGGCCTCGCGCAATTCGTCGAGCGCGTGAATCAGCGTCTCAGCCACAAAGACACCGCCGTACGGGCCGAAATGGCCGTGGGCGTCAGGTAAATCGTACATGGTCGTCACTCTTCGCATTACCGGTGAGCGGCCCTGGCGGGCGCCCCGGCGGGTTGCTTATTCGGCGTCGGCAGCACGCACTGCCTGCACGAACGCCGTCATGCGGGCGTGATCCTTCACGCCCCGCGACGCCTCCACACCGCTCGACACGTCGACGGCGTATGGCGTCACCCGGCCGATGGCTTCAGCAACGTTGTGTGCGTTCAAGCCACCACTCAAAACGGCCCGACGCGCGATGTCTTTTGGAATAAGTGACCAATCGAAAACCTTTCCTCCACCGCCATAGCCCTCAACCAGGGCATCGAGCAAGATGCCTTGTGCGGCGGTGTATGCGTTGGCGAATTGTAGCAAATCGCCGCTGTCTTTCGTCTCCGGGCCGATACGCATAGCGCGCATGTACGGACGGTTGCCTGCCGCCGCCGATAGCGTCGCGCATTGCTCGGGAGTTTCGTCGCCGTGAAATTGCAGCGTCGTGAGCGGCACAGCCTCAACAGCGCGCGCGATCTCGTCGGCCGTCGCATTGACGAACAGGCCGACCAGGCTCACGTAGGGCGGCACCCGGCGAGCCAGCTCGGTTGCGCGCGCCAGATCCACGTAGCGCGGGCTCGGCGGGTAGAAAACGAGGCCGATGGCGTCGACGCCCAGCGCCACGGCGTGATCGATATCCGCCGGCTGCGACAGGCCGCAAATCTTGATTCGGGTACGGGATTTCATGAGCTTGCCCACGGCATCGGGAACGGCCACGCGGCCCAGTTGGGCTCGGGTACGGCGAAGCGCTCAGGATACCCCACGCGGGCCAGGTACAGGCCATCCGGCATGAACGTCGGGGCTGCCTGACGGCGGTCGAGACTCGCAAGCACCTCCGTCATCCAGCTTGCGGGCTGACGTCCCCGGCCGATGGCGACCAGACACCCCATGATGTTGCGCACCATGTGATGCAGGAACGCGCTCGCCCGGAAGCGGAACACGAAGAAATGCCCCTGCTGCTCGATGTCGATGGCGTACAGATGCTTCACCGGCGTCTTCGCCTGGCATTCGGAGGAGCGGAACGCCGAAAAGTCGTGCTCGCCGACCAGCGCCTGACTCGCGACACGCATCGCGTCGAGGTCGAGCGGCGTGTGCAGCCAGCCGCAGCGGCCATCGAGCAATGGCGAGCGCACGGGATGCACGTAGAGGACATAGAAATAGGTGCGCTCGAATGCCGTAAAACGCGCATGAAAGTCGTCGGGCATCGCCTGCGCCCATTGCACGGCGACCGTCTTCGGCAGGAAGGCATTGACGCCGCGCACCCACGAGAACATCGCACGGTCCAGCTCGGTGTCGAAATGCACCACCTGACCGATGCCATGCACGCCGGTATCGGTACGCCCGGCAACCGTCGTGGGCAATGCTACGCCGCCGAATTCGCGCAACGCGGCCTCAAGCGTCTGTTGCACGGTGTTGCCGTGCGGCTGCGATTGCCAGCCGGAGAACGCCGTGCCGTCGTAATGGATGCCCAGTGCAATTCGCATATGAAAAAGAAAAATGGGCGCCCAACCTGCGAGCGCCCCAAACTACGGTCAATCAGTGGTGTGATCGGCGGCGTGCCGTGGCCTCACTTGCCAAGCTCGGCCAGCCGCGTGCGGGCGACGGACTGCTGCGCAGCGTCCCCCCCGGCGATCACTTCTTCAAGCAGTTCGCGCGCGCCATCGTCGTCGCCGATGGTCTGGTACGCCGCGGCCAGTTCGAGTTTCGTGTGGAACTCGTCGGGCACGTCAGGCGTGGACGGTGCGGCGGCAGGCGTCGGCGCAACGATCTGCGGCGCTTGCGGTGCTGCCGGTTCCGCCGCGAAAGGCGTTTGCGGCGGCGTCGCCTCGAAGGTCTCGTGTTCGACCAACGCCTGCGCACCAATGTCTGAGGGCAGCGTCGGTGCGCTGACGAAGGGCGCAGGTGCGGCCGACGCCTCGTCGCCCTTCAGATCGAGGCTGAAGTCCGACAGATCGAACGACAGCGGCTTGAGCGACGGCGCTTCGTGTGCCGCGTCGGTATAGCTGCGCGGCGCTTCCGGCGCACTGTGCGCCTGTTCCATCGCGGCGTCGAAATCGGCGTCGCTCAGCTCGGGATAGGGATCGTCCCCCGCGTCTTCCTCGCCGAAGGTCTGAGGGATCGAGCCGTCCTTTGGCTCCATCGTGAACTGCACCGAACCCAGCCCCTTGCTCAGGGACGGCAAGGCATCGCTCGAAATCGTCCCGACATGCGCCGGCTGCCCCGGAATCACCAGATCCAGATCGCCCAGCATGCCTGCCACGCCGCCGTCGGGCGTCGCTTGTGCGATCGGCGCGACAGCCGTCGGCTCGGATTGTCCTGTGTGCGTGGCGGCAACGCCACCGATGGCGGCCGCGGCACCCAGCGCCTCGAGCGACGACAAGGTGGCCGCCGCAGGATCGTCGTGAGCCGCAGGGTCTTCAACGACCTCGCCAGCCTCCCCGGCCTGCTCGGCAAACGCAGCGTCCCAATCGATTTCCGGCTCGCCGGCAGCTTCCGGCGCCGATTCCGGCACATGGGCCGCAGACGCATCAGCGAGCGGCTCGGCGCTTAAGGACGAGGCCTGCGCCGATTCGTCCTGACCGCCGGCGTGCGAGATCTCGGCAGACGCGTCGGCCAACGGCGGCGGCTCGACACCCCAATCTTCCGTCACACTGTCATCAGCCGCCGCGGCGGGTGGTTCGGTGGCATCGTCGACAGCGGAAGCGTCATCGTCCGAGGCCGCCCACGTATCGTCGGCCGTCGGATGCAGATGCTCATCGGCTTCCGCCTGATGCGCGGCATACAGCGCCGCAGCGCCTGCCGCACCTGCTGCTGCAACCGCGCCAGCCGTTGCCACACCGGACGTCGGCTCGGTGCCTTGCGGACCATCGTGCGGGGCGTCCTGGCCTACGTGAGCGTCATGCCCATCGTCATACGGACCCGGCTGTCCCACTGGCGCCTCGGCGCGGCGGCGGCGCATCAGCCACCACAGACCGAGCAACACCACCACCACGCCCGCGCCCGGCAGTACGTAAGGATTCTGCGTGACGGCACGCCAATTCATGGCGGCATTCGGTGCCGATTTCGACGCAGCGGCCGGCGCGCTGGCCGCAGACGCCGCCGCCACCTCGCTGGCCGGCGCTGCCACGGCTGCCGTGGCATCCGATGCTGCTGCACCCGCCGATGCCGTCTCGGTGGCCGCTGCCTCCGACGCTGCGGCCGTGGTTGCCGAATCGGCCGCATCCTTCGCGTCGGCCGCGCCCTTGGCGCCATTTGATGCCGTCGCGGCAGCCGCCGCCACTTGTGTCGTGCGCTTACCGTCGGCGGATGTCGCCGTCTTGTCCTGTGCAGTCGCCCCGGAAGCGGCGGCGGCCTGCTCCTCCAGATTGGCGACCGCCTGATTCTTCATCGCCAACAGCTTCTGGAGATCTGCTACGTTCTTCTGCAACTCATTCACCCTGCCCTGAGCCTCGGCTTGCGCCTTGCCCTGAGCGATTTGCTCTTCCTCGCCGCCGCTGGTACGACCGGCTGTGCCGCCCGTCCCACCCTTGCCGGGCCGCGACAGCTTCAATTCATCGCGCGTGGCGGGCGCGGCAGCTTCCGGTGCCTTGCCCGCTTCGATCGCGCCCTGTGCACTGCGGCCACTGGCCGGTGCTGCCTGCTGCGCCGTCGATTCGGCCAGCCGCGCGCGATACGCATCAAACTGCTCCCGCGCGGAAGACACGAACTTGCGTGCCTGCGCAGGAGGAATACTTTGCACCTGCGCATCGGCCGGGCGTGTCAGTGTCGCCCCCTGACGCAAGCGGTTCGGATCGTTGCCGATGAAAGCCGAGCGGTTCGCCTCGAACAGCGCGGTCATCATCTGTGCCAGCGTCGTACCGCCTTCGCCCCCCGTCAATTCACGGGCGATCGACGAAAGCGAGTCCCCACGGCCCACCGTGCGGGCGCCCTCGGCGTTCTCGGCGTGGGTCGCCGATGCATTTGCCGGCGGCGCAGACGCCGCAGGTGCCGGCGAAGGTGAAGCGGCATTGGCCGTCTCGCGCGCACTGTTGTTCGGCGCGGCCGCCGGCACGACGGCCTGCGGCTGTGCCGCGCTGGCTTCCGGGATGGCGGACAACGTGAGCGCGTTGGACTGCCGGCCAGTCCGCCATTCGACTACCAGCAACAGATCGAGGAACGAGGTACTGACCGGCTCGGCCGAATCGACGTGGACGAGGTACGTGCCGCTATACCCCGGCTCGCGCCCCCCTGTCGGCGTCACCGACACGGAGAGTTTCTCGAGCGTGGGGTCGTAGCGCAGACCGGCTTGCTTGAACGCGTCGCGCGGTGCGAGCTTCACCGACAGTCCGTCGGCTTCCGCCTGCGACACATTGCCCAGCACGATCACGGCGCGCAACGGCTGGCCCGGACCTGAGCGCACCTGCTGCGGGCCGAACTCTGCGGCACCGGCATTGAGGAGCCCGAGGCTCCACAAGACGGCCGCCGCCGCGCTCAGGCGAAACGAGTTACGGGTCGAGTTTGCGCGCTTGCCGATCGTGTATTTCCGCACTGTGTCTTTTAGGGCCTGTCAGTCGTTTGTCACTGGCCGCCCCGGCAAAATGGGGCGCCTCCCAAAGCGCGGACGGCGGCCTCGCGGGCCGCCGTTCTTCACGCCTTACCGATGCGCTGCGACGCTCAAGCGTCGAGCAGGATGCGCAGCATGCGACGCAGCGGTTCGGCCGCGCCCCACAACAGTTGATCGCCCACCGTGAACGCCGACAGGTACTCCGGCCCCATCGACATCTTGCGCAAGCGACCCACCGGAATGCTCATCGTGCCGGTCACGGCGGCAGGCGTCAAATCCTTCATCGACGCCTCACGCGTGTTCGGCACCACCTTCACCCAGTCATTGGCCTGGCCGATGATGTCGGTCAGTTCATCTAACGGCACATCCTTCGTAAGCTTGATGGTCAGCGCCTGGCTGTGGCAGCGCATCGCGCCGATACGCACGCACAGACCGTCCACCGGAATGGCACGGGTGCCGGGGAAACCGTCGCCCAGCCCCAGAATCTTGTTGGTTTCGGCGCCGCCCTTCCACTCTTCCTTCGACTGACCGTTGCCCAGGTCCTTGTCGATCCAGGGAATCAGGTTGCCGCCCAGCGGCACGCCGAATTGCTTGGTTTCGTCGGCGGTGAGCGCATGTTGCTTGGCGAGCACCTTACGGTCGATTTCGAGAATCGCCGCATGCGGATCGTCCAGCAGGGACTTGACTTCGGCGTTGATGCTGCCGAACTGCGTGAGCAACTCGCGCATATGCTGCGCGCCGCCGCCCGAGGCAGCCTGATACGTCATCGACGTCAGCCAGTCGACCAGACCGTGCTGGAACAGACCGCCCAGGCCCATCAGCATGCAGCTCACGGTGCAATTGCCACCGATGAAGTTCTTGGTGCCCTTCGTCAGGGAATTCTTGATCACGTCGAGATTGACCGGATCGAGGACGATGATGGCGTCGTCCTTCATGCGCAGCGTCGAGGCCGCGTCGATCCAATAGCCGTTCCAGCCCGCAGCGCGCAGCTTCGGGAAGATCTCGGTGGTGTAGTCACCGCCCTGGCAGGTAATGATGATGTCGCATTTTTTCAGCTCGTTGACATCATTGGCGTCTTTCAGCGAAGTCTCATTCTTCGCCATCGACGGGGCTTTGCCGCCCGCGTTGCTGGTGCTGAAAAACACCGGCTCGATCAAAGCAAAGTCGTTCTCCTGCTGCATGCGCTGCATCAGAACCGAACCGACCATGCCCCGCCAACCTACCAGACCTACGGTTTTCATTTATCCACTCTCTTATCGTTGCAATTGCGCCGAGGGGCGTCTCACGACGCCCCGTCAACGTTATAGCGCGGCGACTACCGCCGCGCCCATGTCGCGCGTACCTACCTTGGTCGCGCCTTCCTGCCAGATGTCGGGCGTGCGCAACCCTTGCGCCAGCACCTTCTTCACTGCGTTCTCCACGCGGTCGGCCTGTTCGGCCCGGCCGAGCGTGTAACGCAGCATCATGGCAGCCGACAGGATCGTTGCCAACGGATTGGCCACGCCCTTGCCGGCGATATCGGGAGCCGAACCATGCGACGGTTCGTACAGCCCCTTGTTGTTGGCATCGAGCGACGCCGACGGCAGCATGCCGATCGACCCCGTCAGCATGGCTGCCTCATCCGAGAGAATATCGCCGAACATGTTGCCAGTCACCACTACGTCGAAGTTCTTCGGCGCCTTGACCAGTTGCATCGCGGCGTTATCGACATACATGTGCGACAGTTCGACCTCCGGATACTGCTTCGCGACCTCGATCATCGTGTCGCGCCACAGTTGCGACGTCTCGAGCACGTTGGCCTTGTCGACCGAGCACAAACGCTTGTCGCGCTTGGCCGCCGCCTGAAACGCAACGTGCGCGATACGCTCCACTTCGGGCACGCTATAGCGCATGGTATCAAAACCTTCGCGCGCCCCCTCGAAAGCGCCATCCGGCGACTGACGGAAACCCTTCGGCTGGCCGAAGTAGATGTCGCCGTTCAGTTCGCGAATGATCAGAATGTCCAACCCTGCCACGATTTCCGGCTTCAGGCTCGACGCGTCGGCCAGCTCCTTGTAAAGGATGGCCGGACGGAAGTTGGCGAACAGCTGGAGATGCTTGCGCAGCCCCAGAATCGCCTGTTCGGGACGCAGTGCGCGCTCCAGCGAATCGTACTTCCAGTCGCCCACGGCGCCGAACAGAATAGCGTCAGCGTCTTTCGCGAGCTTCAGCGTGGCTTCCGGCAGCGGATGACCCGACGCCTCGTAGCCGGCGCCACCGACGGGCGCCTCTTCCAACTCGAACTTCTCGCCAAGTGCATTCAGCACATTGACGGCTTCCGCCACGATTTCCGGACCAATGCCGTCACCCGGCAACACAGCGATTTTCATGCAATCTCCTTGGATGTGCCTTGTGCGCGCGGGACTCAGCCCGGCAAACGCGTTGCCAGCCACGGCTGTTTCGTGAGCCGCTCGGCCTCGTAGGCGCGAATCTTGTCAGCGTGACGCAGCGTCAGGCCAATGTCGTCGAAACCGTTCAACATGCAGTACTTGCGGAACGGTGCGATGTCGAATTCGTAGCCGCGGCCATCGGACGTCAACACTACCTGCTTGTCCAGATCGATCGTCAACTGGTAGCCGTTGAACGCGGCCGTTTCGTTGAACAGATGATCGACCTGCGACTCGGACAACGCGATCGGCAGCAGCCCGTTCTTGTAGCAGTTGTTGAAGAAGATGTCGGCAAAGCTCGGCGCAATCACGGCGCGGAAGCCGTATTGCTGCAAGGCCCAGGGCGCATGCTCACGCGAGCTGCCGCAGCCGAAGTTCTTGCGGGCAAGCAGAATCGTCGCACCTTGATAGCGCGGCTGGTTCAGCACGAAGTTCGGGTTGAGCGGACGCGCGCTGCAATCCTGCCCCGGCTGACCGACGTCGAGATAACGCCACTCGTCGAACAGGTTCGGACCGAAGCCCGTGCGCTTGATCGACTTCAGGAATTGCTTGGGGATGATCGCGTCGGTATCGACGTTTTCGCGATCCAGCGGTGCCACCAACCCCGTATGGACGGTAAATTTTTCCATCACGAACCACCTGATCAAAACAGTTCGGTCACGTCCGCCCCGGAACGCCGGGGCCGTCGAAACCGGAAATTTCGTAGGTGCGTGCGCAGGGCAATGGCCCCGGCGACACGCACCGTCGCATCACTTCTTCGCGGCGTTCTCGAGGGCCGAACCCGCGGCTTGAGTATCCTTGCCCAGGCCCGCCATCGTGTTGCAACCCGCCACACCCAGCACCAGCACCGCACCGATCAGCATCCACAGTTTCTTCATGGTTTTTTCTCTGTCAAAAACGATGTCAAACGACGGTTAAACCGATGCCAAGGCGTCAGACGAGGCGTCGCACGTCGACGAAATGACCCTCGATGGCCGCCGCTGCGGCCATTGCGGGGCTCACGAGATGGGTACGCCCACCCGCGCCCTGACGGCCCTCGAAATTGCGGTTCGAGGTCGACGCGCAACGCTCGCCCGGCTCCAGACGGTCGGCATTCATCGCCAGACACATCGAGCAGCCCGGCTCGCGCCATTCGAAGCCTGCGGCCTTGAAGACCTGATCCAGCCCTTCCTGCTCGGCCTGATGCTTCACGAGACCCGACCCCGGCACCACCATCGCCAGACGCACGTTCGACGCTACGCGACGGCCGAGCTTCTTCACGACATAGGCGGCCGCACGAATGTCTTCGATGCGCGAGTTGGTGCACGAGCCGATGAACACCTTGTCGACGTTGATGCTCGCCATCGGGGTATCCGGCGTGAGCGCCATGTATTCGAGCGCACGCTCCATCGCGCTGCGCTTGACCGGGTCCTTCTCCTTCTCCGGGTCCGGCACGCGATCTTCGATGCTCACGACCATCTCCGGCGACGTCCCCCAGCTCACCTGCGGACGCAGCGTATTCGCGTCGATTTCGACCACATGATCGAACTGCGCCCCCGGATCGGTGTGGAACGTGCGCCAGTAGGCCTCGGCCTGCTGGAATTCCACACCCGTAGGCGCAAACGGACGCCCCTTCACGTAGTTGATCGTCGTGTCGTCCACGCCGACCAGCCCCGCGCGCGCACCGGCTTCGATCGCCATGTTGCACACGGTCATGCGGCCTTCCATCGTGAGCGAGCGGATGGCCGAACCGGCGAATTCGATCGTGTAGCCGGTGCCGCCTGCCGTGCCGATGCGGCCAATCACGGCCAGCACGATGTCCTTGGCGGAACAGCCACGCGGCAGCGTGCCCTCGACCTTCACGAGCATGTTCTTGCTCTTCTTCATGAGCAGCGTCTGGGTGGCGAGCGTGTGCTCGACTTCCGACGTGCCGATGCCGAATGCCAACGCGCCGAACGCGCCATGCGTGGAGGTGTGCGAGTCACCGCAGACAACCGTCATGCCCGGCAACGTGGCGCCCTGCTCCGGGCCGATCACGTGCACGATGCCCTGACGGAGATCGTTCATTTTGAATTGGGTGATGCCGTAGCTGTCGCAGTTGGCGTCGAGGGTGTCGACCTGCAAGCGCGAAATCGGATCGGCAATGCCTTGCGTGCGATCGGTCGTCGGCACGTTGTGGTCCGACACCGCGAGGTTGGCAGAAAGACGCCAGACCGGACGCTGCGCGAGTTTTAGCCCCTCAAACGCCTGCGGACTGGTCACCTCGTGCAACAGGTGACGGTCGATGTAGAGCAGCGTAGTGCCATCGTCCTCGGTATGCACGACATGTGCATCCCACAATTTGTCATACAGCGTCTTGGCCATGATAAAAACGCGGGGCTAAATATCGTTCTGGGAACAAATATCGTTCTGTGAACTTTTGATTATGCCATAGCGCTTTCGCGCCGGCGGAATACGAAATCCCCGGGAAACCGGGCGGTAAACGCACGATCAACCGGGGATTTGTGCGAATCACGGCAGCTTGTGCCGTGAGTTCGAATATAGCGCAACGAGGGCTCGTTGCGGGCCGCACCGCCTTGCCGTTTCGGCAAGGTTACGGTGCCGGCACGGCAAGCGGGGGCCGTGCCGGACGCCTCTCGCCAAGCTTAGCGCTTGGCGACGGGCGCGACGTCGCGCGGCGTGTGGCCGATGAACAACTGACGCGGACGGCCGATCTTCTGATCCGGCTCGCCGATCATTTCGTTCCACTGCGCGATCCAGCCCACGGTACGTGCCAGTGCGAAGATGCAGGTGAACATCGACGTCGGGATGCCCAGTGCACGCTGCACGATACCCGAGTAGAAGTCGACGTTCGGGTACAGCTTGCGCGACACGAAGTATTCGTCTTCCAGCGCGATCTTTTCGAGCTGCATGGCCAGCTTGAACAGCGGGTCGTCGTGCAGGCCGAGTTCGTTGAGCACTTCGTAGCACGTCTCGCGCATCAGCTTGGCGCGCGGGTCGTAGTTCTTGTACACGCGGTGACCGAAGCCCATGAGCTTCACGCCCGAGTTCTTGTCCTTCACCTGCTTGATGAATTCCGGAATGTTGTCCGGCGAACCGATCTGCTCGAGCATGTTCAGCGCGGCTTCGTTCGCACCACCGTGTGCCGGGCCCCACAGACATGCGATACCGGCAGCGATACAGGCGAACGGGTTCGCACCCGACGAACCGGCCAGACGAACGGTCGACGTCGAAGCGTTCTGCTCGTGATCGGCGTGCAGGATCAGGATACGGTCGAGCGCGCGCACCAGCACGTCGTTGACTTCGTACTCCTCGCACGGGTTGGCGAACATCATGCGCATGAAGTTCGCGCTGTACGACAGGTCGTTACGCGGGTACACGAACGGCTGGCCGATGCTGTACTTGTACGCCATGGCGACGAGCGTCGGCAGCTTGGCGATCAGGCGAATGGCCGAGACTTCGCGGTGCGTCGGATTGTTGATATCCAGCGAGTCGTGATAGAACGCCGACAGCGCGCCGACCGAACCGGTCAACACGGCCATCGGGTGAGCATCGCGACGGAAACCACGGAAGAAGAAGTTCATCTGCTCGTGCACCATCGTGTGACGGGTCACGGTCTTGACGAACTCGTCCTTCTGCTGTGCGTTGGGCAGTTCGCCCTTGAGCAACAGATACGAGGTTTCGAGGAAGTCGCAGTTGGTGGCCAACTGCTCGATCGGGTAACCGCGGTACAGCAGTTCGCCCTTGTCGCCATCGATGTAGGTGATGGCGGAATTGCACGACGCCGTCGACATGAAGCCCGGGTCATACGTAAACTTGCCGGTCTGGCCGTACAGCTTGCGGATGTCGATTACATCCGGGCCCATCGTTCCCTGATAGATCGGCAGTTCGACGCTGGGCGAACCGTCAGAGAAAGATAGGGTGGCTTTAACATCAGACGGAGTCATATCGCTTCCTCAAAAAAATACTTAAACCCCTACACGGCACGCAAAAGCGCCAGCAGGCGCTGCACGTCCGGCCCGTCCAGATCCGCCTCGGGCTCTTTACGCGCTAGCAGCAGATCCATCAAATCGTTGTCGCTCAAATCGAGCAGCTTTGTGAGGGCGCCCACATCCTCGTCAGTCATCGACGCTTCGTACTTGGCGAAGAATCGTTCGAGGATGAGATCGTTTTCCAGCAAACCGCGGCGTGCCCGCCAACGAAGGCGGGCACGTTTGACCGGATCGGACTGGTGATTGGTATCCGGCATGATCGCTTGGTCAGACGGCGCGACGCACCATCAGCTCCTTGATCTTGCCAATGGCCTTCGTCGGGTTCAGACCCTTCGGGCACACATCCACGCAGTTCATGATCGTGTGGCAGCGGAACAGGCGGTACGGATCTTCCAGGTTGTCCAGGCGCTCGCTGGTCGCCGTATCACGGCTGTCGGCAATGAAGCGGTAAGCCTGCAGAAGACCGGCCGGGCCGACGAACTTGTCCGGATTCCACCAGAAGCTCGGGCACGACGTCGAGCACGATGCGCACAGAATACACTCGTACAGACCATCCAGCTCATCACGTTGCTCGGGCGACTGAAGACGCTCCTTCTCCGGTGCCGGCTCGGGATTGATCAGATACGGCTTGATCGAGTGGTACTGGTTGAAGAAGTGCGTCATGTCGACGATCAGATCGCGAATGACGGGCAGGCCCGGCAGCGGCTTGAGCACGATCTTGTTCGGCAGATCGTTCATGTTGGTCAGGCAGGCCAGACCATTCTTGCCGTTGATATTCATCGCGTCCGAACCGCACACACCCTCACGGCACGAGCGGCGGAAGGCGATGCCTTCGTCGATCTTCTTGAGCTTGACCAGGGCGTCGAGCAGCATGCGCTCATGACCGTCGAGTTCGACCTCGTAGGTCTGCATGTACGGTGCGGCGTCCTTGTCCGGATCGTAGCGGTAGACTTCAAAAATGCGTTTCATGATCTTGCGAATCCCTTAGAACGTCCGCGCCTTGGGCGGAACCGAGTCGACGGTCAGCGGCTTCAACTGCACCGGCTTGTAATCCAGACGGTTGCCTTCGCTGAAGAACAGCGAATGGCGCATCCAGTTCGCGTCGTCGCGCTCCGGATAGTCGCTGTGCGCGTGCGCCCCACGGCTTTCCTTGCGGGCCTCGGCTGCGATCATGGTGGCCTTGGCCACTTCGATCAGGTTGTCCACTTCCAGCGCTTCCATACGCGCCGTGTTGAACACCTTCGACTTGTCCTTCAGGTGGACGCTCGACACGCGCTCGGCCACTTGCTTGATTTCGTCCACGCCTTCCTTGAGCAGCGCCGAGGTACGGAACACACCAGCGTGCTTCTGCATCGTTGCACGGATGTCGTTGGCGATGTCCTGCGCGTACTCGCCCGAGCTCGAGGCTTCCAGACGTGCCAGACGCGCCAGTGCATTCTCGCCGGCGTCGGCGGGCAGCGGCTTGTGGTCGCCGTGACCCTTCACGAAGTCGACGATGTGATTGCCGGCCGCACGGCCGAACACCACGAGGTCGAGCAGCGAGTTGGTGCCCAGACGGTTTGCCCCGTGCACCGACACGCACGAGCACTCACCCACGGCGTAGAAGCCGTTGACGGGGGTCGATTCGCCGTTCTTTTGCAAGACGACCTGACCATGGTAGTTCGTCGGAATACCGCCCATCTGATAGTGGATGGTCGGCACGACGGGGATCGGTTCCTTGATCGCGTCGACGTTGGCGAACTTCAGCGCGATTTCGCGAATCGACGGCAAGCGCTTCATGATCGTCTCGGCACCGATGTGCGAGAGGTCGAGCAGCACGTAGTCGCCGTTCGGGCCGCAACCACGGCCTTCCTTGATTTCCTGGTCCATCGAGCGCGACACGAAGTCACGCGGCGCCAGATCCTTCAGCGTCGGGGCATAGCGCTCCATGAAGCGCTCGCCGTTCGAATTGCGCAGAATACCGCCTTCGCCGCGCACACCTTCCGTGATCAGCACGCCCGCGCCGGCCACGCCGGTCGGGTGGAATTGCCAGAATTCCATGTCTTCGAGCGGGATGCCCGCACGCGCGGCCATGCCCAAGCCGTCACCGGTGTTGATGAACGCATTGGTCGATGCGTTATACACACGGCCGGCACCGCCGGTCGCGAACAACGTGCACTTGCCTTCGAGCAGGTAGACGTCGCCGGTTTCGAGTTCCAGTGCCGACACGCCGAGGACATCGCCCTCTTCGTTACGGATCAGATCGAGCGCCATCCACTCCACGAAGAAGTGGGTCTTGGCTGCCACGTTCTGCTGGTACAGCGTGTGCAGCAGAGCGTGACCGGTACGGTCAGCGGCCGCGCAAGCGCGCTGGACAGGCTTCTCGCCGTAGTTGGCCGTGTGGCCGCCGAACGGGCGCTGGTAAATCGTGCCGTCCGGGTTACGGTCGAACGGCATGCCGAAGTGTTCCAGCTCGTAGACGGCGTTCGGTGCCTGACGGCACATGAACTCGATCGCGTCCTGGTCGCCGAGCCAGTCGGAACCCTTGATCGTGTCGTAGAAGTGGTAATGCCAGTTGTCTTCGCTCATGTTGCCGAGCGAAGCACCGATGCCGCCCTGAGCGGCCACGGTATGCGAACGGGTGGGGAACACCTTGGACAGCACGGCCACCGACAGACCGGCCTTGGCCAGTTGCAGCGAAGCGCGCATGCCCGAACCACCTGCGCCCACGATGACTACGTCAAAGCGGCGGCGCGGCAGCGAATTTTTAATTGCAGCCATTCTTTACACTCTCCACAGAATCTGCGCGGCATAGCCGGCACAAGCCAGCAGCCAGACGATCGTCAGCGCGTACAGCGCCAGTCGCACACCGACGGGCTTGACGTAGTCCATCCAGATGTCGCGAATGCCGACCCACGCGTGATAGAACAACGCGAGCAGCGTCACGAACGTGGCCAACTTCATCCACTGATGCGCGAAGATGCCGGCCCAGCCTTCGTAGGAGAAATCCTTGGCGGTAAAGAACCACACCAACAGGATCACGGTGTAGACGGCCATGATGACCGCCGTCATACGCTGCGCAATCCAATCGCGCAGGCCGTAGTGCGCGCCGACGACGAGGCGCTTCGAACCGATATTGTTCTGTGCCATCTTAGAACGCTCCGAACAGCTTGAGGGCGACGGCCAGCGTCAGCACCAGCGACACGGCCAGCACGACCACTGCCGAATTCTTACCGCCTTCCTTGCTCACTGCGTCGTGATTGAAGTCCATGCGCAGATGGCGCAAGCCGGCGCAGAAGTGGTGCAGGAAGCCCCACGACAATGCCAGGATGACAAGTTTGACAAACCAGTTGGAGGCGATGCTTCGCAGAACGTCGAAGCTGAGTTCCGACGTGAGGCTCTGTTCGAACAAATAAAGCACGAACGGCAACAGAAGGAACAAGATCACACCGCTAATACGGTGCAGAATGGACACGATACCAGCCGGCGGGAGACGGTACGTGACAATCTGTCCGATACCGATATTCCTGTAGACTGGCCGCTCTTTTTTTACCACTTCAGCCATGCTAGACCCCATGTAGTTACATCAGCCCCGGATTTTAGCGCCGATTCTAGTGCGTTGCACCATACCGGTTCCAATGCTCCGGAAATTCCTGCCAACGGCGCACGACACGCCGCCCCTCATGCCTCGACTTTCAGGCACTCGCCGGCCACGACGCCGACTCGCCCCTGGGAAGTCGCCCTACCCTCTCAACTCAATTCGTTCTGGTAATGATGTTCCGTGGTGACGTACCAGCCCCGGCGCACTTCCACCGGCTTGTCCCCGTAAGTGTAGGAAACGCGCTCCACACTCAACAACGGGAACCCCTTCGGCACCTTGAGTAGCTCCGCCGTCATGTCGTCTGCGGCCACAGCGCGGACTTTTTCCACAGCGCGGATCATACGGGTACCGAATTCGGCTTCGAACAGGCCGTACATCGGCCCCTTGTATTCATTGAGCCGCTCCGCCGTCAGGCCCCGGAACAGCGCGCCCGGCAGCCAGATTTCGTCGAGCACCGTGGGACGGTCCGAGAAATCCATCATGCGGCGAATGAGAATGACGCCATCGCCCGCCCGCAAATCGAGCTGACGCGCGATTTCCGCCGGTGCACGCATACGGCGGCACTCGATCAGACGACTGGGCGGGTGATGGGGTTCGCCCGAATCGGGCGCAAGACGCAGAAACCGGAATTGCACCCGGTCTTCGTGATGGGTCGCCACGAACGTGCCGCGCCCCTGACGGCGCACAAGCAGATTCTCGGCCGCCAATTCGTCGATGGCTTTACGTACCGTTCCCTGACTCACCTTGTAACGGGCGGCCAGATCGACTTCACTGGGAATGATTTCGCCGGGCTTCCATTCGCCGGCTTGCAGGCTCTGGGTAATGAGCCCCTTGATCTGCTGGTACAGCGGGCTGAAGGTCGGCGACGCTCCTGCGGTTGCCGCACCCAGCGGGGCCGGAGTGGCCGGTGCGGCGTCGCGCGTGCTGTCCTGTCGCTGCGGGGCATCGACAGGCGGCGTAGTGTTGGATGTGTCGCGAACATTCGCATTCATGGCGGAGATTTGACCACAAATCAAGGCCTCCGTCCATCGAATAACAGCAATAATCCTATGTCTTATATAAGACATAAGATAGAGTTGACATTCGTTGTGACGGCTCCTACACTGGCGCGGGCTAACAGGGGCCTGCAGCCGCAGCACGGCTATCATATAAGAGAGTCCGGTGCTTCGCACTCATCAATGGCAGCACACCCCGCAGCCCGCAAGCTTCCGTAGGTCAAGGAATTTTAGAAGCTTCATGTGACGCGGCGCTGTCAGCCTGGCAAAAAGCCACCCGGACGGCGAGCTCATGTTGAGCTTCGCAGGAATTTGTACACGTCTGGAGAGATTCTCATGGCAAAACCCGCAATGCGTGTCGCCGTCACCGGCGCCGCTGGCCAAATCGGCTACTCCCTGCTGTTCCGTATCGCCAATGGCGACATGCTCGGCAAGGATCAGCCCGTCATCCTGCAACTGCTCGACCTCCCGCAAGCTCAAGCCGCCGTCAAGGGCGTCGTGATGGAGCTGGAAGACTGCGCCTTCCCGCTGCTCGCCGGTGTCGTCGTGACCGACGACCCGAAGGTCGCCTTCAAGGATGCCGACGTCGCCCTGCTGGTGGGTGCCCGTCCGCGCTCGAAGGGCATGGAGCGCAAGGATCTGCTCGAAGCCAACGGCGCTATCTTCACGGTGCAGGGCAAGGCCCTGGACGAAGTCGCCAAGCGTGACGTGAAGGTGCTCGTGGTCGGTAACCCGGCCAACACGAACGCCTACATCGCCATGAAGTCGGCCCCGAATCTGCCGAAGGAAAACTTCACCGCGATGCTGCGTCTGGATCACAACCGTGCCCTGTCGCAAATCGCCGCCAAGACCGGCAAGCCGGTCGCCAGCATCGAAAAGCTGGCCGTGTGGGGCAACCACTCGCCGACGATGTACGCCGACTACCGCTTCGCCACGATCGACGGCCAGAACGTCAAGTCGCTGATCAACGACGACGTGTGGAACAACGACGTGTTCCTGCCGACCGTCGGCAAGCGCGGCGCCGCCATCATCGAAGCCCGTGGCCTGTCGTCGGCCGCTTCGGCTGCCAACGCCGCCATCGACCACATCCATGACTGGGTGCTGGGCACGAATGGCAAGTGGGTCACGATGGGTATCCCGTCGGACGGCTCGTATGGCATTCCGGAAGACGTGATCTACGGCGTGCCGGTGACCTGCGAGAACGGCAAGTACAAGCGCGTGGAAGGCCTCGAGATCGACGCCTACTCGCGTGAAAAGATGAACATCACGCTGAACGAGCTCGAAGAAGAGCGCGCCGGCGTGGCACATCTGCTGGGCTAATCCCCCGGGGACTCGGCCCCATGCGACGCCAAAAGCGTCGTCAGGGGCCGAACCTGCGCCGGCGGCTTACCCCCAGTGCCGGCGCCCCCCCAATATAGGGAACGTTTCCTGCAGTCATCGTGTCGACCAGAGCAACGATCGAAGTGACGACATCCAGCGCGAACGACCGTGCCGTCCATCGCGATATGCCCCTGGCATCGCCCCAAGCAACACCCAGCATACCGAGCGACTTCTTGGCCAAGCGAATGCAACGCCTCACTGCCGCACAATGTGCCCCGGACCGGACGACCGGCGTGCGTGCAATGTGCCAGGCAAGCGTGCAGCGCCGCATGGCAGCCCCTCTTCCGCGTTCGCTTCGCCAAGTATCCCGCCCATTGCGTATCACAACCGCCCCAGCCGGCGGTAAGATGAGTGCGCGCCAAGTCCGATCCCG
The DNA here is from genome assembly GCF_000807775.2 of Pandoraea fibrosis. Classification (NCBI taxonomy): domain Bacteria; kingdom Pseudomonadati; phylum Pseudomonadota; class Betaproteobacteria; order Burkholderiales; family Burkholderiaceae; genus Pandoraea; species Pandoraea fibrosis. The sequence continues at coordinate 4,155,668 of NZ_CP047385.1, forward strand.
GCGTGACGCCGAATTCCGTACCGTAATACCCTGCTCAGCGACGCCGGTTTGTACCGCCGTCGCCCGCTGTGCTTGGCGCAAGGGAATTGAAAAAATTTGTATGGTGACGCCGAACGACGCAGACTTCGTACGATAATCTGCGCTTTTATCCGCTCTCACCCATTGTTTGGAGACTCGCCATGAAGAAGCTTTGCCTGACCGCGCTGGTTGCCCTGTGTTCCGCCGCCGTTGTGCCGGCCGCATTTGCTGCTGAGCCCGCAGCCACGACGGCCAAGAAGCCGGCCCCGAAGAAGAAGGCTCCGGCCAAGAAGAAAGCGGCAGCGGCAGCGGCCGTTCCCGCCCAGCCGGATGAAGGCTCGGAACAATGGAGCTGCAAGGAAAACCAGAAGCTGTTCATCAAGGGCGACATGAAGCGCGACCAGATTCTCACGATGTTCTGGGAAGGCCGCAACTATCGCCTGCCGCGTCAACAGACGACGACCGGCGCAGACCGTTTCTATGACGCTGCCAGCGGCATGGACCTGGTCGTGATCCCGGCCAAGGCGATGCTGTTCACGCACCGCGATGGCGGCAGCCGTCTGGCTGACGAATGCATGACGCAAGCGATGTCGGACCAGAACAAGCTCGCCCCGACCCAGTCGGTCGAACTGATCAAAGTGACCAACTGAGGCCAACCCGGTTGCCCCGGATGCCGATCGCATGATGCGCCAGCCGCTTTCCTGCTGCAGCCTCAGCCCTACCCGTAGTCCCCGGTGCGCCGGACTTCCTCCGGCGCACCGGCGTCGCAACGGGCACCCGCGAGAGTGCCCGCACGACGCCGCCCCCCGCTAATCGCATTACCACCGCTTCGTTTTTCTGTATCACTCAAGGAAAGATCATGGCCCACAACCTCCACAAAACGCTTAAAGAGTTCAAACTCAGCGGCGACAAGAAAGGCAAGTTCTACTCGCTGCCCCAACTGGGTAAAGCCCTGGGTGTGAATGTCGAGCGCCTGCCGGTGTCGATCCGTATCGTGCTCGAGTCCGTGCTGCGCAACTGCGACGGCAAGAAGGTGACGGAAGAGCACGTCAAGCAACTGGCCAACTGGAAGCCGACCGCCGAGCGCACCGACGAAATCCCGTTCGTCGTGGCGCGCGTCGTGCTGCAGGATTTCACCGGCGTGCCGCTGCTGGCCGACCTGGCAGCCATGCGCAATGTCGCCGAGCGCCAGGGCAAGAACCCGAAGCGCATCGAGCCGCTCGTGCCGGTGGATCTGGTGGTTGACCACTCGGTCCAGATCGATCACTTCCGCGAGAAGAAAGCGCTCGACCTGAACATGAAGCTGGAATTCCAGCGCAATAACGAGCGTTATCAGTTCATGAAGTGGGGTATGCAGGCATTCGACACGTTCGGCGTCGTGCAACCGGGCTTCGGCATCGTGCACCAGGTGAACCTGGAGTACCTCGCCCGCGGCGTGCACAAGAAGGACGACGTGTTCTACCCGGATACCCTCGTGGGTACCGACAGCCACACGACCATGATCAACGGTATCGGCGTGGTGGGCTGGGGGGTGGGCGGTATCGAAGCCGAAGCCGGCATGCTGGGGCAACCGGTGTACTTCCTCACGCCGGACGTCGTCGGTGTGGAACTGACGGGCCGTCTGCGCGAAGGTGTGACCGCGACCGACCTGGTGCTCACCATCACGGAAATGCTGCGTCGCGAGAAGGTCGTCGGCAAGTTCGTCGAATTCTTCGGTGAAGGCACGGCAAGCCTGGCGCTGCCGGATCGCGCCACCATCGCGAACATGGCACCGGAATACGGCGCAACGATGGGCTTCTTCCCGGTCGACGAAAAGACCATCGACTACTTCAAGGGCACGGGCCGCACGAAGAGCGAAATCGATGCCTTCGAGTCGTACTTCAAGGCGCAGAAGCTGTTCGGCATTCCGAAGACCAACGAGATCGACTACACGAAGACGCTCACGCTGGATCTGGGCACGGTCGCCCCGTCGCTGGCTGGTCCGAAGCGTCCGCAAGACCGCATCGAAATCGGTAATGTGAAGTCGACGTTCAAGGATCTCTTCACCAAGCCGGTGGCAGAGAACGGCTTCAACAAGACCGAAGAACAACTCGACACGACCTACAAGACCGACAGCGGCATCGATGTGCAAAACGGCGACGTGCTGATCGCCGCCATCACGTCGTGCACGAACACGTCGAACCCGAGCGTGCTGCTCGCAGCAGGTTTGCTGGCCAAGAAGGCGGTGGAAGCCGGCCTGAAGGTCGCGCCGCACATCAAGACCTCGCTCGCCCCGGGAAGCCGCGTGGTGACCGAGTACCTCGAAGCTGCCGGTCTGCTGCCGTACCTCGAGAAGCTGGGCTTCGGCGTGACGGCCTACGGCTGCACGACCTGCATCGGTAATGCCGGCGATCTGACGGCCGAACTGAACGACACGATCGTGAAGAACGATCTGGTCGCTGCCGCCGTCCTGTCGGGCAACCGTAACTTCGAAGCGCGCATTCACCCGAACATTCGCGCCAACTTCCTCGCTTCGCCGCCGCTCGTCGTGGCCTACGCCATCGCCGGCAATGTGCGTCGCGACCTGATGACCGAACCGGTCGGCAAGGGTCGTGGCGGCCGTGACATCTTCCTGGGCGACATTTGGCCGACCAGCGAAGAAATCCACAAGCTGATGAAGTTCGCCATGAACGCGAAGGTCTTCAAGACCAACTACGACTCGGTGAAGGAACCGAGCCCGCTGTGGGCCAAGGTCAAGGGCTCGAAGGGGCAGGTCTACGATTGGCCGACCTCGACGTACATTGCCGAGCCGCCGTTCTTCGACGGTTTCGCGATGGACCCGAAGACCGATATCGAACCGATCCACGGCGCCCGCGCGCTGGGGGTGTTCGGTGACTCGGTCACGACCGATCACATCAGCCCGGCCGGCTCGATCAAGGAAACGTCGCCCGCAGGCAAGTGGCTGCTCGAAAACGGCGTGCTCAAGGCCGACTTCAACAGCTACGGCTCGCGCCGCGGCAACCACGAAGTGATGATGCGCGGCACGTTCGCCAACGTGCGTATCAAGAATCTGATGATCCCCGCGAAGGAAGACGGTTCGCGCGTCGAAGGCGGCCTGACGATTCACCAGCCGAGCGGCGAACAACTGTCGATCTATGACGCTGCCATGAAGTATGTCGGCGACAACATCCCGACGGTGGTGTTCGGCGGCGAAGAGTACGGCACGGGTTCGTCGCGTGACTGGGCAGCCAAGGGCACGCAACTGCTCGGCGTGAAAGCGGTCATCGCGCGCTCGTTCGAGCGTATCCACCGCTCGAATCTGGTCGGCATGGGCGTGCTGCCCCTGCAGTTCAAGGGCTCGGACAGCGCGCAGTCGCTCGGCATCACGGGCGAAGAGACGTTCGACATCGAAGGGCTGAGCGCCGACATCAAGCCGCAGCAGGATGTCACGCTGGTGATCCATCGCAAGAACGGCGAAACGCAAAAGGTGCAAGTCCTGCTGCGTATCGACACGCCGATCGAAGTGGATTACTACAAGCACGGCGGTATTCTGCCGTTCGTGCTGCGTCAACTGCTCGCCGCTGCCTGATTGGCGGTTCGCGAGTGACTCAGGCTATCGGGCGACGCCTTGTCGTCCGATAGCACGCAAAACCCGGCCTCGCGCCGGGTTTTGCCGTTTTGGCCACCTCGACGCTCCCGGCCCGCCCGGCCTTGTCATGTCCGAAAATGACTAGCACCGCCCGGGCCTCGCGCGTAGAGTGACAGCCATGTCCTCCGCCCCCGCCCTGCCGGCTGTCCGCTCATGACGCTCGACCCCGAAGTCTGTTACAAGGCCGTCTCCGCTCGCGACCGGCGCTTCGACGGCTGGTTCTTCGTCGGCGTGTCCTCCACCGGCATCTACTGCCGCCCGGTGTGCAACGTGCGAACGCCGCGCTTCGAGAATTGCACCTTCTACGGCAGCGCCGCCGCTGCCGAGAAGGCCGGTTACCGCCCTTGTCTGAAGTGCCGCCCTGAACTCGCCCCCGGCGGCGCGCGTTTCGACGCCACCCGCGAACTCGCCGACGCCGCCGCCGCGATGATCGACGAAGGCTTCCTCAACCGCGCCGGACTCCCGGCACTCGCGGCCCGCATCGGCATCACGGAACGCCATCTGCGCCGTATCTTCGCCGACGAGTTCGGTGTCTCGCCCATCGAGTACGCGCAGACGCAACGGCTGCTGCTCGCCAAGCGTCTGCTCACCGATACGGCGCTGCCGGTGACGGAAATCGCCCTCGCCTCCGGTTTCGGCAGCGTCCGACGCTTCAACGGCCTGTTCAAAACCCGCTACGGCTTCGCCCCCGGCCGGCTTCGCCTGAATGCCCGCCATGCGCGGCTCCCCGATGGCGATCTCGTATTCCAGCTCGCCTACCGGCCGCCCTTTGCCTGGCACGCCCTCCTCGACTTCCTTGGCGACCGGGCAATCGAAGGCGTTGAACTGCGCGAGGGCGACGTCTACACCCGCACGCTGAACATCGAGCGACAAGACGGGCAAACCGTCGCCGGATGGTGTCGCATCGTGCCGCTGCCGGATCGCCACGCGTTGCAAGTGACGCTGCCGCCCGTGCTGGCCGGCAGCGTGCCCCAGGTGCTGGGCAAACTGCGCCATCTGTTCGACCTGGGTGCGCGTCCGGACGTCATCGACGCCCATCTCGGGCAACTCGCTGCGACAACCCCGGGCCTGCGAGTGCCGGGCGCGGTCGACGGCTTCGAGATTGCCGTGCGCGCCATCGTCGGTCAGCAAATCACTGTCAAAGGCGCCCGACGCTTGCTTGGGCGCCTCGCGCAACGCTTCGGCACGCCGCTGCCTGCCCCGGCGCATGGTCTGACGCACACCTTCCCCAGCGCCGCGCAACTGCTCGCCGCCTCCTCCGACTCACTTGGCCAGGCCGGTATCATTCGAAGTCGAATTGCCGCGATCCACGGGGTCGCGCAGGCGATCGTCGATGGCCACCTGCGGCTTGACCCACTGGCACCGCTGGAAGCCACCATAGAGGCGCTGCTCGCTATCAAGGGCATCGGACCGTGGACGGCGCAGTACATCGCGATGCGCGCCCTCGGTTCGCCCGACGCGATCCCCGTCGACGATCTGGTACTGCGTCAGGCACTGGGCGTGACCGACGGACGCGCCGTCGCCGCACGCACGACCCAATGGGCGCCGTGGCGCGCCTACGCGGCGCTGCATATCTGGCGCGCGGCAGCACAAGGACCGGCAGGCCAACCGGTCGAGACTTTGCAGGAGGTATTGGCATGACCCGCTACGAAACGTATTACGGCAGCCCGCTGGGCGAGATGCTGCTCGTCGCGAATGGCGACGCCATCACCGGCGTTTATTTCTCGCATCAGAAGTACTTTCCGCAAGACACCGATGTGCGCCGCGACGGCGACGACATCGCCGTTCTGAACGACGCGAAGCGCCAACTCGACGAGTATTTTCACGAAGGACGCCGCACGTTCGAACTCGCGCTGGCCCCTGAAGGCACGCCGTTTCAGCAACGCGTCTGGGGCGAACTGCGCCGTATCCCGTTCGGCGAGACACGCAGCTACGGCGATCTGGCCCACGCGTTGGGCGACGCGAACAAGTCGCGCGCCGTCGGCGCCGCCAACGGGCGGAATCCGATAACGATCATCGTTCCTTGCCACCGCGTGATCGGCGCGGACGGCACCCTCACCGGCTATGCCAGCGGCGTGGAGCGCAAGCTCGCCCTGCTCTCGCTCGAAGGCGCAGCGCTGGCCGCCGTCAATGGCACCGGTGCTGGCGCGACGCGGCGCACACGGCTGTCGGCACCCGCCAATCTCGCATTCGATTTCTGACGGAAATCGGTGGCCGGCGTCGAAGCGCGGGACTGGCTCGCCGGACCGCGCGAGCACGATTGACGGGTATGTCCCATCAATCGCGTTCACGCATGCCGTACAATCGTGAGTTCATGTATTTCTGCTTTGCATACTATGCGCCCACGCACCGCCAAACGACTGACTCCCGACGCTGAAAAACTGGTCGGCCACGCGCTTGCGCTCGCCGCCTCCGGTAGCCGTATCGAGGACCGCTTCTGGGAAGCCCAGCTCGACACGTTGCTCACGCGCGTGCTGCGCACGGGAAACCAGCCGGCCATCGACGCGGCGCTCGATCATCTTCAGGCCAACCACAGCGAGGCCTACGGCGCCCTGGCGGACCTGATCGAATCGCAAAGCGAATCGGCGGAACCCGAGGCCGAAGATCAGGTATGGGACGGTCTGCTCGTCGCCATCCCGATTCTGGCCTGGACACGCTACGCCATCCCCTCCGGCCCGGTGAAAGCCGACGCGCTCATGCCCATTCGCGCGCATCTGCATGCGCATGTGCTGGCAGAATCCGCACGCGTGGCCATTTCGCCCTATCTCTACAGCATCGATCAATTGCCGCGCACACATTGCGAGTCGTGGAAGGTCACGCAGCAACTCGTGCGGGCGGCCGTCGATCACGCCGAGGTCAAGCAGCCGGGCAACGATCTGCCGGAGACAGCCCCGATCCTCGCCGACCCGCGCTTCCTGCTGGCGGCCGTCACCGTCCCGAAGGGCACACCGATGTTCCGCTGGCAGGAAGACGGCGCACGTCACGCCGAGCGCGGCCAGTGCCAGGAGGCATGGTCGGCACAGGGTGGACCGAATCTGAATGCGCTGTTGCCGGGCTGCGAAATCGAATGCCTGCTGCCCGACGCGTATTACGCCAGTTGCCGCGAGGCCGACGAGCGCATTCGCCCTCACACGATCCGCACGGCGTTGCGCTATCTCGAAGACGTGCTGACGCTCACGCCTACCGAGCTGCGCGCGGTCGTGGCCGGCTTCGGCGAGCAGAACATCGACGAGTACCGCATCGGCTTTACGCAGCGCGGCAGCAACGATGTCATCTACGGTGTCGTGTGGCCGCTGTATGGTCGCGAGAACGGCGAAGTCGAAGGCGGTGCGCTCGACGAAGTCACCGACCTGCTCAAGTCCTGCGGTGTGACCGAGATCCGCAAACACCCGGGGCGCTTCGATCCGGAGTATTGCGACGATTGCGGCGTGCCGCTCTATCCGGACCCGGTGGGGGAAATCGTCCATGCGGAAATGCCGGAAGACGCCGAACCGAATCGCCCTCATTTCCACTGATCGTTAGCGCGTCGCCCTGATGCGCATCGGCGCCTGCCGACGATACCAAAATGGCCGAGCGCTTTTTTCAGCGCCCGGCCATTTTTTCGTGTCGTGGGCGAAGCACGCCCTCCCCTCAATCCAATGGCGACGTCGACGGCAACGTCACGACGCATCGATGCAACCCGTGCCCCGACGCCAGATATTTGCGCTCGAACGGCGTGACAGGCGGAACCCCCGGCTCAGGCAACCACGCCTCGACCGCCGGACGCACGCCACTGAGCCACTCGACCGCCAGCGCAAATTCGTCGATGTAGATATTCCAGTTACTGCGACACTCCAGCACGCCACCTAGCGCCACGACCGTGGGAAACACGGCATGTGCGTGCCAGCGTCGCGCGAGTTGACCGATCTTCGGCCACGGATTCGGATAGAGGATGTAATGCCGTGCCGGACGAATGCCCGCGTCGAACAATTGCCGCCAGAAGTCGACGAGATCGGCACGCACCCACACGAAGTTCTCGGGCCACACGCCGTCCCACCAATCCTTGCCGCGCACGATGCGGCTCTCCGATTGGTCGATACCAATGACGAAGTGATCGGGGAATTGCGTCGCCAGCCGCAAGGTGCTCTCCCCCACGCCGCATCCCGCGTCGATGATCAGCGGCGCGGCCCCGGCGCGACGCCAGGCGGCGATGGCCGCGTCGAAGGCGTCTGCGCTGTAGCCCGCCAACGGCTTGCGGAATACCGCGTCGCGATGACGTTTCACGAGATCCGCAAGCTTGTCGTGCGGCCCGGTTTGAGCACTGTCGACAGTGCGCGAATTTGCAAACATGCGAGAAGAGAAAACGTGGGGCTTCAGAAGTCGATAACCGAACGCGCATTGTGCGAATCGCTCGAAAACCTTTGAAATGTGCCGCTATTCGAGCGATTGCACAGCCGCTGCAGATGACACAATGCGCCCCCTGTCATCGCCGGATAGTGGCGATGACTGCGAAATGTGCGCACGCATCGCGATATCGGCGCGTCAGTCTGGCACGCATTGTAGCGCGCTGTAACTTTCGCGACGTGTCGTGCGACGTTTGCGGGCTTGCCCAGCGGGGCGTCAGCGCCATTTTTTCGGTTAAGATGGGAATCGCTTTGCCGTCGATTTTCAGAATACGGCAAAGCCTCTTCGCGAGCGGCGCTTGCCAACGACTCACACGATGGGTCATCGCATGCCCGCATTGCTCTGCAATGCTTAGCGTCTGTTCGCGTGAATGCCAGAGACCTCAAAGGTGCGCGCCGGGATTCACGCGAGCAGACTCTTACGCCCCCGAGAATACGTCACAGAATGTCGAATCGATTTCTTCAACGCGCCGCAGGCGTCGTGTTGCGAGCTGTGCGCCAGGTCGCCGGCATCGCCGCGATGGCTGCGCCGCTCTGCCTCACGGCCTTTACGGCCCCTGTGCAGGCTTTCACGCTCGAACAGCATCGCGCACTGGTCGAGCAATTCATCAACACGCGTCATGCCGATCCGCTCGTCGCCGATTGCGCTGCGCACGCCAGCTTTGTCGTCGCCACATTGCCCGGCTATGAGAGCGTCGAGTACGGCGAAAACGCGCTGGATCCGGAACACGCGAAGGTCGCGCCGTGGTCCGGTCCGTTCGACGATCGCAAGCAACGCGTCGACGTCACGCAGATGGTCGAACTCGACGGCGTCGGCAAGCGCACCAGCGGTCAGACGGATAACCTCCATATTCGCTGTGGCTACGCCGATGGCCGCATGATGGGCTTCGATTACACCTCGCCGCTGCCGCAGGTCGAACAACCGGTGAAGCGCGCCGCACGCAACAACACGCGCGGCAAGTCGTCGCACGCCACCGCGAAATCGGGCAAGCGCGGCACCACAGCCAAATCGTCGGGCGCGAAGTCGTCGGCGAAATCGTCGAGCAGCAGCACGGCCAAGAAGACCACGACGACTAAGAAAAAATCGAACTGATCGCCACCGCGCGATCAAGGCCGGGAGATGAAGCACGACGCATGGCGCGTCGTGCTTTATTGCGTCTGTGTGCGGCCCGAATAACGCCTTATGGCTTTTGCATCCGGCCTCATGCGTTGTCAGCCTGCATCTGCGACCAGATGGCGGCAAGCATCGACGCGCCCAACGCCGCACTTCTTGCGCCGTTCCAGCCGACCTGCGTGTCCGGACGGTTCGCGTTGTCCTTGAACGGCATTTCCAGCGTGAGCGAGAGGCAGCCGAAGCGATGGGCAATCCACTTCGACGCGAGCTTGAGCGACTCCTGGCCGTGCTTGCCCGGCGGATAGCCGAACTTGTCCTGAAAGTCGAGACTCGCGGCCTTCAGGCGTTCGCCGAATGCCTTCTCGCGGGCAAGCACCGCGTCGGTCGCCCACTCGACACCGTCGTTCCCTGCGAGAAATACGTAAGGCAGCGCTTCGTCGCCATGAATGTCGAAGAACATGTCGCAGCCCACGGCCTCGATGGCCGCACGCACGTGATACACCTCGGGACTGCGCTGGAGATCCGGCGCAAGCCACTCGCGATTCAGATTCGCTCCCGTGGCATTCGTGCGCAGATTGCCACGCGCCGCACCGTCGGGGTTCATGTTCGGAACGATGTGCAGCACCGCTTCGTCGAGCACGGCGTTGGCGAGCGGATCGCCGGCCCAATCGCCCGCACCGAGCAGACGGCGCAGCATCCCTTCCACGAACCACTCGGCCATCGTCTCACCGGGATGCTGACGTGCGATCACCCAGATATTGCGCTTGCCGGCACGCGGCTCGCCCACGCTCAACAACGTCATGTCGCGCCCGTCGACGGTCTGCCCCAGTGAGCGCGAACTCACTCGCGGCGAGTTCTGCGCCGTACCGAGCAACGCCAGATGACGCTCCTCCGCATACGGCTCGAAATACGCGAGATAGACGCTGTCGTGCGCAGGCGTGAACGACACCGTCATGACCTGCCCGTCATACGATGTCGGTACGCGAAACCATGTCACGCGATCGTATGACGCGACGGCGCGGTAGTTCTCCCAGCCGCGTGGATAGGACGTCTGCCCGGCGTTATCGAACACGATACGGCACGGTGCGTCCCCCACGCCCTGCACGCGGAAGTGAAACCATTGGGCGAACTCGGCGGCGCCGTCCTGCGGCACGCGAACGTGAATGTCGTCGGCACGCTCGGCGCTCACCACCTGGATGGCGCCGCTGTCGAACTGGCTGCTGATGTGGACGGTCATGGCTTGTCTCGCTGGCGAAAGTGAAAAGCCCCGGGACATGGCCACGGGGCTGGAGATCGGCGGGCGTCAGGCCACGCGACGACGGAACACCCAGAGTGAATCGTTCGACACGCTGTCGTCGAACGCATAGCCCTCGCTGTCGAAGGCCTTCAATTGCTGCACATCGGTCACACCGCGCTCGATCGCATAACGCGCCATCAGACCGCGTGCGCGCTTGGCGTAGAAGCTGATGATCTTGTACTTGCCGCTCTTCCAGTCTTCAAACACCGGCGTAATCACGGGCGCGGCAACGAGACGGCGCTTGATGACCTTGAAATACTCTTCGGAAGCGAGATTCACGAGCACGCGACGCGTCTCGGCATGCTCCGCGAGCGACGCGTTGATCGTCTGCGTCACACGCTCCCCCCAGAACGCATACAGATCGCGCCCGCGCTTGTTGACGAAGCGCGTGCCCATCTCCAACCGGTACGGTTGCAGCAGGTCGAGCGGGCGCAGCACGCCATACAGGCCCGACAGGATTCGCAGATGCTTCTGCGCGAAGTCGAGTTGCGTGGCATTCAGGGAGCGGGCGCCGAGCCCTTCGTAGACGTCGCCGTTGAAGGCGAGCACAGCCTGTTTGGCATTGCTCGTGTCGAAGCGAGGCGACCAGTCGGCGTAGCGGGTGGCGTTCAGCGACGCGAGTTGATCGGAAATGCTCATGAGCGAGCCGACCTGAGCAGGGCTCAGTTCACGCAGGCCCTCGATCAATTCGGCCGCGTCGTCGACGAACTGTGGCACGGTGTGCGTGCTCACGTGCGGCGGCGTTTCGTAGTCGAGCGATTTGGCCGGCGAGAGAACAATTATCATATCGGGTGCAGCGTTCCTGCGAAAACGAGAAACCGCCATTCTATCCAATGCTTCAAAACGCCGTTGCCACGCCCACCGAACGGGCCTTCGCCGAGCACCTCGATACGCTCACCACCCCACCGCGCGTGGTCCTGGACACGAATGTCTGGATCGATCTGCTGGTGTTCGACGATCCGGTGGCGCGTCCCGTGCGCGACGCCCTCGTCGAGCGCCGCCTCGTCGCACTCATGGCGCCGCGTTGCCGCGACGAACTCGCCGTAGTACTCACGTACCCGCAATTCTCATCACGCGCGATCGACAACGACGCCGCCCTCGCCTGGGTCGACGCCCACACGCACCGCATCGTGGTCCCGGACGACGCCCCACCACCGGTCCAGTTGCCGCTGTGCCGCGACCGCGACGATCAGAAATTCCTCGAAGCCGCCCGCGACGGGCACGCGCACTGGCTCGTCAGCAAGGACAAGGCCGTGCTGAAGCTGCGCAGCCGTGTGGCGCGGCAGTTCGGCTTTCGCATCGTGACGGCCGCCGCTTTCACGTCATTGCTCATGCCGGGCGCGTAAACACCGCAAGTCCCGTCGGAATGGCCGCAGAGCGGCATAAGGAATCTCCGAAATCGAACGCCAAGCGCACGGGCGTCGGCCGCATGCCGGGCGCAGCGGCGTTAGAATGACGGCCTGATCACTGCATCGTCCATCGCACAAATGAACGCGCCTCACACCGCCTCAACGGCTTCTTCGGCTTCTTCGGCTTCGCGGGCTTCGGTATTGCCCGCTGCTCAGGCGTTGGCTGCCCCGCCGCTCGCCTCGCGTCTGCCGAACGTCGGCACCACCATCTTCACTGTGATGTCGGCGCTCGCTGCCGAGAAGCAGGCAGTGAACCTCGGTCAGGGCTTCCCCGATTTCGCTTGCGATCCGAAGATCGTCGACGCCGTCTCGCGCGCCATGCGCGAAGACCACAATCAGTACCCACCGATGGCAGGTGTACCGGCGCTGCGTCAGGCCATTGCCGACAAGATCGGCAAGCTTTACGGACAGCAATACGACTGGAACACCGAAATCACGGTGACCGCCGGCGCCACCCAGGCGCTGCTCACGGCGATTCTCGCGACCGTGCATCCGGGCGACGAAGTGATCGTGTTCGAGCCGACCTACGACAGCTACGTCCCCTCGATCGAACTGGCCGGTGGCAAGCCGGTATTCATTACGCTCGAGGCCCCCGAGTTCCGCATCCCGTTCGACAAACTCGCGGCCGCGATCACGCCGCGCACCCGTCTCATCCTGTTCAACACCCCGCACAACCCGAGCGGCACCGTGTGGCACGAGCAAGATCTCGCGAAACTGGCCGACATCGTGGCGGGCACCGACATTCTGCTGATCTCGGACGAGGTCTACGAACACATGGTGTATGACGGCAAGCGACACGAAAGTGTGGCGCGCCATCCGGAGTTGGCACGCCGCAGCTTCATCGTGTCGAGCTTCGGCAAGACCTATCACGTGACGGGCTGGAAGGTCGGCTTCGTCGCGGCACCGGCGGCCCTCTCGGCGGAATTCCGCAAGGTGCACCAGTTCAACGTGTTCACCGTCAACACACCGATGCAAGTGGGGCTGGCGGATTACATGCGCGACCCTGCCCCGTATCTCGAACTCTCGGGCTTCTATCAGAAGAAGCGCGACCTGTTCCGCGAAGGCCTGGCGGAGACCCGCTTCAAACTGCTGCCATGCGAAGGCACGTATTTCCAGTGCGTGGATTACAGCGCCATCAGCGACATGAGCGAAGGCGACTTCGCCCTGTGGCTGACCGGTGAGATCGGCGTGGCGGCCATTCCCGTCTCGGCGTTCTATCACGAGCCGCACGAATCCGGCGTCGTTCGCTTCTGCTTCGCCAAGAAAGACGACACATTGCGCGAAGCACTGACGCGACTGGCGAAGATCTGATCGCCTGCCATTACCGAAAAAGAAGGGCCGCAATCTGAAAATATTGCGGCCCTTTCGTTTTGCATCGATGAGGCTTGCGAATGCGTCACGAGGAACGGGATTCCCGTTCTGCCATCTCGCGCCCCCCCCCCCGACGCATCGCACCTTATCGCGCTTTACCCCGTCTTCTTCGCCTGTTGTGCCTGCTGATACGCCTTCTGTTCGGCACGCATACGTTGGAACGATTCGCGCTCGGCGAGTCGCTTGCCATACGCCTTCCAGTCGATGCCGGCGCTCTGCAGGAAGTCTTCGCCATAGACCGCTTGCGTGGCCATGCCGAGGATCGGCAGGTGGATGCCGGCCACGATGTCGGCCATCGAGAACGTGTCGCCCGCCACATACGGCGCAAACTTCGCCAGCCGCTTGAACGCCACAATGTTCCTGCGCAGCAGCTTCTCCGTGCGATTGCGCGTGCCCTCCGACACCGTGCCGCCGAAGAAGGCCTGCGAGTACACCTCGCGCACCACCAACTCCAGATGCAACTCCGTCATGGTGATCAGCTCGCGCACTTTGGCCTGCTGCCACGGGTCGCTGGGGAAAAGTGCCGGCGACGGGTGTGTCGCCTCAAGGTAGTCGCAAATCACCTGTGACTCGGCCAGAAAGCCGTGCGCCGTCTGCAGGTATGGCACTTTGCCAAGTGGCGAGCATTGCAACATCCCCTCTTCCTGGCAAGGAATCGATTCCGACTCCTCGAAGGGCAAGCCCTTCTCGTACAGCACAACCTTAACCTTGTTGTAGTAGTTACTGACTGGAAAGCCGTACAGCTTCAACATGATGTCTCCCGTGCGGCATGGCCAGCACCTCTGAGGTCGTCGAGGCGCCATGGTCCGTGCGCAGTTTCATGATGCGTCCCTGGTACACCGCGCCCTCTGCGGTCGCGGCGTCGCGTTGGCTGCCTGTCTCGGCTCATGCGGAGAACGTCGTCGACACGGATTGCGCCAAGGGCAACGCGCGCGATAACGGCCATGAGGGCGACCGGCGGCTCCCCGAAGTGTAACGGTATCGCACGGCCGTTCGCACGAGGCGTGACGGGAATCGCGTCCCGAATTCTGCCAGTGCGTCGGGCCGCGCGAACCGCGCGAGGCTTGCGTCAGCCTCGCTGCCAACCGCCGCACCGCAGACCGCCCAGCGGAACAAGCGCTGGCAGCCACAACAAGATCGGCGACAATAGCGGCAACGCGATAGGGGCATCGGTTTGCATTGCCGCGCAACTCGTCAGGAAATTCATTTCCCGACCGACCGGTCGGACGATAGAATGTCGAGTCACACCGCGCTGCGCCATGCGCGCCAACAGAACGACACCGATCGACGACAATCGACACCAACTTCGAGACACTCCGTATGACTGCATCCTCCTCCCCGGCATCCGCGAACGCTCCGGCCAAGGTTATCGATGTGCTAGGCATCGTCGGTGCCGGCGCCATGGGCCGAGGCATCGCCCAAATCGCCGCTCAGGCCGGTTTGCGCGTGAAGCTATACGACACCAATGCCAAGGCCGTACAAGCCGCGCTGGACGCCCTGCGCGACACGCTGGACAAGCTCGCGGCGAAGGGCAAGATCGAGGCGTCGAGTGTCGAGGCGACGATGGGCCGTCTGCAGGCGTGCCATGCGCTCGAGGATCTGGCCGATTGCCAACTGGTGGTCGAAGCCATCATCGAGAAACTCGACATCAAACGCGACCTGTTCCGCTCGCTCGAAGGCATCGTCGCAGCCGATGCAATTCTCGCGTCGAATACGTCGTCGCTGTCGATTACGGCCATCGCGGCAGCGTGCGAGCGTCCGGAGCGCGTGGCGGGTTACCACTTTTTCAACCCGGTGCCACTCATGAAGGTGGTCGAGGTCATCGACGGCCTGCGTACCGCTCCTGAAGTCGGCGATGCCCTGCTCGCGCTGGGCCAGCGCATGGGCCACACGGCCGTGCGCTGCAAGGATATGCCCGGCTTCATCGTCAACCACGCCGGACGCGGCATGAACACCGAAGGTCTGCGCGTCGCCAGCGAGGGCGTGGCGAGCTTTGCCGACATCGATCGCATCCTGCGCGAGCAAGCGGGCTTTCGCCTCGGCACGTTCGAACTGCTCGACCTGACGGCGCTCGACGTCTCGCATCCGGTGATGGAGTCGATCTATCACCAGTTCTTTGAGGAGGCACGCTTCCGTCCGTCGCCGATCACCACCGTGCGCTTTGCCGGCGGGCTGCTGGGGCGGAAAGTCGGCGAAGGCTTCTACCGTTATGTCGACGGCAAACAGCAAGTGCCGGCCGAAGCCCCTGCCCCGGACACCCTGCCGGCCAGCGTCTGGGTCAGCCGGGCCGATGCGCGCGGCTTCGCGGCCGTGATCGAACTGCTGGGCGCGACGGGCGTGAGCATCGAAAGCGGCGACAAGCCGTCGGCGTCGGCGCTGATCGTCGTCACGCCGCTCGGTCTGGATGCCACGACCTGCGCCGTCGAGCAAGGTCTCGACGCCACGCGTACCGTCGCCGTGGATACGCTGCTGCCGCTCGCAGGCGCGAAGCGTCATACGCTCATGACCACACCGGTCACGACACCCGACGCGCGCAACGCGGCACATGCGCTGTTCGCACACGGCGGCACACCGGTGACGGTGATCCGCGACTCGGCCGGCTTCGTCGCGCAACGCGTGATCGCCACCATCGTCAATATCGGCGCGGATATTGCGCAGCAACGCATTGCCACGCCGGGCGACATCGATCGCGCCGTGACCCTGGGTCTGGGCTACGCCAAGGGTCCGCTCGCACTGGGCGACGCCGTCGGTGCACGCCAGTTGCTCACCGTGCTGCGTAACCTGCAATCGTTCTACGGCGACCCGCGTTATCGTCCGTCGCCGTGGCTCTCGCGTCGCGCCCAGCTTGGCGTGTCGCTGCTCACCGACGAACAGTGATCCGGAGATTCGCCCCATGAGCGCCGAACTGCTTGCCGAACGTGTCGACCAAACGCTGGTGCTGACGCTGTCCAACCCCGGAGCGCGCAATGCGCTGCATCCGGATATGTACGCCGCCGGTGTCGAAGCGCTGGCCACTGCGGAGCGCGATCCGTCCGTGCGGGCCGTGGTGCTCACCGGCGCCGACAACTTCTTTTGCGCGGGTGGCAATCTGAATCGGCTGCTGGAGAACCGGCAGAAAGATCCGTCGGTGCAGGCCGCGAGTATCGATGCGCTGGCCGAGTGGATCGAAGCGCTGCGGGCGTGCCCGAAGCCGATCATCGCCGCCGTCGAGGGTGCCGCCGCCGGGGCCGGTTTCTCGCTCGCTCTCGCGTGCGATCTGCTTGTTGCCGCCGAGAACGCCAAGTTCGTGATGGCCTACGTCAAGGTCGGGCTCACGCCCGACGGCGGCGGCTCATGGTTCCTCTCGCAAGCCCTGCCGCGCCCGCTCGCCACCGAGATCCTGCTCGAGGGCAAGCCGGTGCCGGCCGCTCGTCTGGCCGCCGCGGGCCTTGTCAATCGCGTGGTCGCCCCCGGTCAGGCCCGCGCCGAAGCGCTGAACTGGGCGACCGATCTCGCGCAGCTCTCGCCGAACGCCGTCGGCCGCATCAAGACACTCATCGAGAGCGGCGCCAGCGAAACGCTGACATCGCAACTGGGCGCGGAGCGCGACAGTTTCGTCGCGTCGCTCCATCATGCCGACGGTCTGGAAGGGATCAGCGCTTTCCTCGAGAAACGTCCGGCAAAATACGCCTGAGCGTGTGACGGAGGCGCGGCGCACGCGAACCTTCGACGTGCGCCGTCTGTCAACACTTCGCCGCAGCCGCCTATCGGTTGCCGGCCCGTTCAGGAGAATTTCCGCATGAGTTCACTCGGCCATCTGAGTCCCGACACCGGTCCCTTGGCGTTCACACCACCGCAGCGCCGCCGCATCTATCTGATGCGTCACGGCGACGTGACGTACTTCGACGACAGCGGCAAACCCATCGACGCCGATACCGTCCCGCTCAACGAACTGGGCCGCTCGCAGGCCAGCGCCGCCGGGCGCGCCTTCGCGGCCGAGAACATCCGCTTCGACCGCGTGATCGTCAGTGGCCTGCCGCGAACCCGCGAGACGGCCGAGCGTGTGCTGGCCGAGACGGGCCAACACATCGATATCGAGACATGGCCGTGCTGGGAAGAGATTCGCGCGGGCAGCTTGTCCGGCCTGCCACCGGCCGAACTCGCGCAAGCGTTCCTCAGTGCATTCGATGGTCTGGTGCCCGAAGACACGCGATTCATGAATGGCGAATCGGTCCGCGAACTGCTTGACCGCGTGGTGCCGCCGCTCGCGGAACTGCGTGCCGACACCTCGTGGGACACAGTGCTGCTGGTATTGCACGGCGGCGTGAATCGCGCGATTCTCTCGCATGCCCTGCACCCGCTCGGACGGCTCTTTCTGGGCCAACTCGCCCAGACGCCTGCGTGCATCAACGCACTCGACGTCGGGGACAAGCCCGAGGACTGGGTGGTACGCCTGATGAACTTCGCACCACCGCAGCCGCTGCATCGCGACAACCGGCTGACGGTGATGGAGAAGATTTTCGCGTCGTTCCTGCGCACCCGAAAGCGGGGATAAGGTCGATAGAGTTGCAAACGCAGGATCAGAATATTCCGCGGCCGCACGACACCCTGCGGCCGATCGGCAAGTGCACTACGCTGTAGCATCGTCTCGATCAACGTAGCACCGGAAATGCAGGAGACAGCATGGCCGAGGAGCTTGCGCAGGACTTTTCCGCCTTTGCAGGCGAACGCGCGCTAAGTGAGCGCGCGCCCTTCGATACCGCCGCGCTCGCGCGATGGCTGACCGAGCATGTCGATGGCTTCGCCGGGCCGTTGACACTCACACAGTTCAACGGCGGCCAGTCCAATCCCACCTATCGCCTGACGACACCCGGTGCCGCCTACGTGCTGCGAACCAAGCCGGCGCCCACGGCCAGACTTCTCCCCTCCGCCCACGCCATCGAGCGCGAGTACCGCGTGATGAAGGCTCTCGCAGGCACCGACGTTCCCGTCGCTCGCATGCGCGGTTTGTGCGAGGACGAAAGCGTGATCGGACTGGCGTTCTACGTCATGGACTTCGTGGCAGGACGCGTGTTGTGGGACCCGTCGCTCCCCGGCATGACAGCCGCCGAGCGCAGCGCCATCTACGACGAAATGAATCGCGTCATCGCGGCGCTGCACCGGGTCGACTATCGCGCCATCGGCCTCGAGTCCTATGGCAAACCGGGCGACTATATCGCGCGACAAATCGCCCGGTGGAGCAAGCAATACCGCGCGTCGGAGACAGAAACCATCGACGCGATGGATCGGCTCATCGAGTGGCTACCCACCCATCTGCCGACCGACTCGCCCGAGCGCACGACCATCGTGCACGGCGACTTTCGTCTCGACAACCTGATCTTCCATCCCACCGAACCGCGCGTGCTCGCCGTGCTCGATTGGGAGTTGTCCACACTCGGGGATCCGCTCGCCGACTTCAGCTATCACTGCATGGCGTGGCATGTCAGCCCCGGGGTGTTTCGCGGCATCGCCGGACTCGACTGGCAAGCGCTCGGCATTCCCGACGAAGGGGCTTACGTCGCGCGATACGGCGAACGCACGGGCATCCAGCCGCCTGCGCAGTGGCACTTCTACCTCGCTTACAACATGTTTCGCATCGCCGCGATTCTGCAAGGAATCATGAAACGCGTGGCCGACGGCACCGCCGCCAGTCAACAGGCGCTCGATGCCGGCAAACGCGCGCGTCCGATGGCCGAACTCGCGTGGGAATATGCGCAGCGCGCACAGCGCAACACAGCCGCTGGTGCAACCGGCAGTCACTGAACGGAGACCTCATGGATTTCAGCTACAGCCCCAAAGTCGAAGCCTTGCGCGCGCGTTTGTCCGCCTTCTTCGACGAGCATATCTTCCCGAACGAGCACCGCTACCTCGAAGAGATCGAGATCGCACGCCGTCAGGGCGACGCGTGGCAGCCCTCGCAGGTCATCGAACGTCTTAAGCCGCTCGCCCAGCAGGCAGGGTTGTGGAACCTCTTCCTTCCCGACTCCGGGCGGGGGGCGGGCCTGAGCAACGTGGAATACGCGCCGTTGTGCGAGATCATGGGACAGGTGCCGTGGGCGCCGGAAGTCTTCAACTGCAACGCGCCCGACACCGGCAACATGGAAACGCTCGAGCGCTACGCGACCGACGCGCAGAAGGCGCAATGGCTCGAACCGCTGCTGCGCGGCGAGATCCGTTCCGCGTTTCTCATGACGGAGCCGGACGTCGCCTCGTCCGACGCCACCAACGTGCAATGCCGGATTCGTCGCGATGGCGACGATTACGTCATCAACGGCCGCAAATGGTGGTCGACCGGCGCAGGCGACCCGCGTTGCGCGCTCTATATCGTGATGGGCAAGACCGACCCCGATGCCCCCAAACACGCACAGCAGTCGATGATTCTCGTGCCGTCCGACGCCCGTGGCATCTCGCGCGTGCGCCCGCTCACCGTATTCGGTTACGACGATGCGCCGCACGGCCACATGGAGATCGAACTCGACGAGGTCCGTGTGCCCGCAAGCAGCATTCTGCTCGGCGAAGGGCGAGGCTTCGAGATCGCGCAAGGACGTCTCGGCCCGGGACGCATCCACCATTGCATGCGCCTCATCGGTCTGGCCGAACGTGCGCTGTCGCTGATGTGCCAGCGCACCCTCTCGCGCGTGGCGTTCGGCAAACCGATTGCGGCGCAGGGCGTGACACGCGAACGCATCGCCGAAGCGCGCTGCCAGATCGAGCAGGCACGCCTGCTCACGCTCAAAGCCGCTTACATGATGGATACCGTCGGCAACAAGGCGGCACGCGCCGAGATCGCGATGATCAAGGTCGTGGCACCGACCATGGCGTGTCAGGTGCTCGACTGGGCCATGCAGGCGCACGGGGCGGCAGGTCTTTCAGGAGACTTCCCGCTGGCCTATGCGTATGCCAACGCCCGCACCTTGCGTTTCGCCGACGGTCCGGACGAAGTCCATCGCAATGCCATCGCCAAGCTGGAACTCGCGCGTTACCTCGACGCAGAGAGTGGCCCCGCTCACTGACCCCACGCCCGGCAGGGAAAAACGTTCTGTGGTGTAATTTCCGGGCAGTTTTTCCCGGGGGGGCCACGCTTGCGCCCCCGGCCTGTTTCGTTATCTGTGACATCACCGTGCCGGGCGCCTGACGCGATCGTCGCCCGCCTGACGGGGAACGGCGTCGAGCGACGCCCCAACGAGGAGCCGCAATTGATTCAGGTCTATTCCTGGGCTACGCCTAACGGCCACAAAGTCCACATCATGCTCGAAGAGTGCGGGCTGCCGTACCACGCCCATGCCGTCGATATCGGCGCGGGCGATCAGTTCAAGGACGCCTTTCTCGCCATCTCGCCAAACAACAAGATCCCGGCCATCGTCGACGAAGACGGTCCGGACGGCAAGCCGATATCGCTGTTCGAGTCGGGCGCGATCCTGCTGTATCTGGCGGGCAAGACCGGGCGCTTCCTGCCGCAAGACGTGCGCGGCAAGTACGAAACGCTCGAGTGGCTGATGTTCCAGATGGGCGGCGTGGGACCGATGCTCGGGCAGGCGCACCATTTCCGCATCTACGCGCCCGAGAAGATCGACTACGCGATCAAGCGCTACACGAACGAGGCCCGGCGTCTCTATGGTGTGCTGGACAAACGGCTGGGCGACCATCCGTATGTCGCAGGCGATATGTACACCATTGCAGACATCGCGATCTGGCCCTGGCTGCGTTCGTGGAAAAACCAGGGGGTCGAGCTTTCGGACTTCCCCAACGTGCAGAAATGGTTCGACGCCATCGAGGCCCGCCCCGCAGTGCAGCGCGGCATCAAGGTGCTGGCCGATGCACGCAAGCCGTTGCAGGACGACAAGGCGCGCGAAATGCTGTTTGGCGCCACGCAGTACGCCCGACGCTAAGCTGCCGGGCCCGCCATACCGGATGCTGGCCCGAGGCACGGGCCGGCACCGTCACCTCTCGTGCGAGCCTTACCGCGCCTGAAGCCCAGGTTCGGCAAGGCGTGCCGGGAAGTGGTTTACACTTCGAAACAAACTGCGGTATCGCCGGGACGCAGGCGGTGCTAATCTAAGCGCAATCCGCTCCATGCGCAGGTGTCATCGGGCGCGTCATCCGAGAGGTTTTCAAGGTTTCTCCGACGCGGCTGGCAGCCGTCGTCTCTTGCAGTTCGCAGTCCCTCGCCGCTGGCTTTTGGAAGATCCGGGAGATCCACATATGTCAGGCAAGTTCGAACTCAAGCGTAGCCCCAACGGTGAATTCCACTTTCACCTGCTGGCCGACAGCGGGCACATCATCCTCTCCTCCGAGACTTACAAGGCACGCGCTTCCGCGCAGAACGGCATCGAGTCCGTTCGCAAAAACTCGGTCGAGGATCATCGTTTCGAGCGCAAGACGTCGACGTCCGGCCGCCCCTATTTCGTGCTCAAGGCGCGCAATGGCGAGATCATCGGTCAAAGCCAGATGTTCTCGACGGCGGAGCAGATGGAGGACGGCATCACTCAGGTCAAACGCGATGCGCCGGCGGCATCGGTGAGTGATTTGTCGCACTGAGATTCGTTAAGCGTTGCGCGGCGGGCTGATACGCCCGCCGGTCAGGCCGTGCGCCGTGTCCTTCAGGCGACGCGCTTCAGATAGAGCCCCGTTCCCCGGAACCGGCACACTTCCTCGCCATGCTGATTCGTGGCCGTCCAGAGCTGGCGCACGATGCCGCGATCTGGCCGGGTCTTCGATGCCCGCACTTCCAGCGTGCTGCTGGTCACGGTAATCGTATCCCCCGGGCGCACCGGCTTGAGCCACTCGATCTGTTCGACACCCGGAGAGCCCATGCTTGCCGAACGCGAGAGCAGCTTGTCGACGTTCATCCGCATCATGATGCTGCACGTATGCCAGCCACTGGCCACCAGTCCGCCGAAATGTGATTCGCGTCCGGCCAGTTCATCGATGTGAAACGGCTGGGGATCGAATTGACGGGCAAAGTGCACGATCTCGTCTGCCGTGAACGTGTATTCCCCCAGATCGAAGGTGTCACCCACTGCGAAATCTTCGAAGTAATACTCGAACGTTGCCATCGCGAACTCCTCCGTGCGGCGCGCCGGCATCGTCTGGCAGGCGCGCAAGATGGGACATGCGTGGAAATACGTGGAAATGGCGTAGCGATTGCCGGCCTGCGCCGGAACGACACCGACTGCCGACGGCGCCCCGCGCCGGATAGCCCGGCGACGGGCTTACTGTAACGTATCCTTGAAGCCGTCGGGAATGGGCAGCGGCATCACGTCGATCCCCTCCTCGGCCAACGCCTCGGTCTCTTCCCGAGACACCGTCCCGCGGATGTTGCGCTCCGGGGCTTCCTGATAGTGGATCTTGCGGGCTTCCTCGGCGAAATTGCTGCCGACGTCCTCCGTATTCGCCATGACGTGGCGCACGGCCTTCATCCAGAGCGTCTGCAATTCGCGTTTGGCTTCGATGGCGCCGCTGACGGCCTCGTGTGCGCCCTGAGCGGCTGCCGGCGCAGCATCGGCCCGTGCGGTCGCCCCCGACAGATTCAGGCGCGGCGCGGACGGCATGCGAACGATCGCCGTGTCGCCGCATACCGGGCATGTCACCAGCCCCCGTGCCTGCTGCGATAGGTAATCGTCCTCCGAGCCGAACCAGCCCTCGAAGGTGTGCTCGTGCGCACAACGCAAATCAAAAACCTTCATGACGCGATAGATGTGTCCCGGCCCGGCCGGTCACCCGGCCCGGGCTCAAAAAAAGTCGATGGATCAGCGCAGCGGCGAACGTTCATTCGGCTGCCAGACCCCCGATATTATCTTTTCCAGCCAAAACGCGCCGATGATGGATTTCACGTCCGTGATACGCCCATCGCGCACCCATTGCAGCAGCTCGGTCGCCGGCATCTTGAACACGTCGAGAAACTCGCCGTCGTCGAGTCGCTGCTCGCCCAGCGTGAGATCGCGCGCGAGCCAGATGTCGATGAATTCCGTCGAATACGAAATCACCGGATGAATCCGGGTGAGGTAATCCCAGCGTTTGGCGTGGTAGCCGGTCTCTTCGAGCAATTCGCGTTGGCCGCAGGCCAGACCGCCTTCGGCTTCGTCGAGCTTGCCCGCCGGCAATTCCGTCATCACGCGCTGAAGCGGGTAACGATACTGACGCTCCATGAGCACCTGACCGTCTTCGAAGAGCGGAATCACCATGACCGCCCCCGGATGGGTGGTGTACTCGCGCGTCGCCGTCTTGCCGTCGGGCAGACGAACGCGATCGCGCTTGATCGTCAGGAACGCGCCCTCGTAGACCGTCTCGCTCGTAACACGCGTCTCGATCAGATGTTGATCGTCGGTTTGACCCTGGGTCATAAGCCCTCCACGGCTGAAAATTGGCGAACCCAAAACAAAACGCCGCCCAAAGGCGGCGTCTTGCAAAGCAGACATCTCAAGCGGCAGCCGCCGGTCGATGACGCCACAAATACCGGTAGACGAAGCCCGGAAACGCGAACACGACATATAGACTCGCCGTGACGGCGTAGAACTCCCAGCCCTGCGAAAACACGTTGCCGATGCTCGACTCGATCACGTAACCGAGGGCGCCCACCACAAAGTAGGTCACCACCAGTTCGATCAGTCGCAGCCACAGCGGCTTGCCCGCCCGTCTGAGCGCAATCACGCCAAACAGGCGCTGGTTCACGAACGGCAGGTTCGCACCCAGCACGGCCAGCAGAATCACAAGCGTACCCCCTGCCGACATGCCCATCGTATTGCCTCCGCCGTCCTTCGGTTCGTCTTTTGTGGACCGGGCCAGCAGGCGCATCTCGTCGGCCTGCCCTGCCCGGTTTCCGGCCGACGTCGTTGCCTTCGTCGACCTCGTCGTTCCTGATGCCCGGCCGCTTAGCTGGCCAGCGTCAGTTTGATGGTGCGCAGGCACCAGTCCATCAGCGGGCCGGGCATCAGGCCCAGATACACCAGCACCAGACCGTTGAGCGACAGCACGAGGCGCATCGTACCGCTGCCTTCCAGCGCGTTAGCATCTTCCGGCTTGTCGAAGTACATCAGCTTGACGACACGCAGGTAGTAGAACGCACCGATCAGCGAGGCGATCACCGCCACGACAGCCAGCCACACCATACCGGCGTTGACCACGGCTTGCAGCACGGCCAGCTTGGCGTAGAAGCCTGCCAGCGGCGGAATGCCGGCCAGCGAGAACATCAGCATCAGCATGACGAAGGCGAACCACGGGCTACGCTGGTTCAGGCCCTTCAGATCCGAGAGGTTCTCGGCTTCGAAGCCCTTGCGCGAGAGCAGCAGCACGATACCGAACGTGCCCAGCGTCGTCAGCAGGTAGATCACGCTATAGAACAGCGACGAACCGTAAGCGTCGGCGATACCGTCGATCTTGCCGCCCACCACGCCCGAGAGCATGCCCAGCAGCACGAAGCCCATGTGCGAAATCGTCGAGTACGCCAGCAGACGCTTGACATTGGTCTGCACGATGGCCGTCAGATTACCGATCACCAGCGAGAGCACTGCCAGGATGATCAGCATCTGTTGCCAATCGATCGCCAGCGGCAACATGCCTTCGACGAGCAAACGCAGCAGCAATGCGAAGGCACCCAGCTTCGGCGCGCCACCGATGAGCAGCGTGACGGGAGTCGGCGCGCCCTGATAGACGTCCGGCACCCACATATGGAACGGGGCGGCACCCAGCTTGAACGCCAGACCGGCAACCACGAACACCACGCCGAACACCAGCACGATCTTGTTCACGGCACCCGAGGCGATGACCTCGAAGACCTTGGCCAGCTCGAGCGAACCGGTCGCACCGTACATCATCGACATGCCGTACAGCAGGAAGCCCGAAGCGAGCGCACCCAGCACGTAGTACTTCATGGCCGACTCGGTCGCGTTCGTCGAATCGCGCCACACGGCTGCCAGGGCATACAGCGACAGGGACATCAGTTCCAGACCCAGATACAGCGTCAGGAAGTTGTTGCCCGAGATCATCACCGACAGACCCAGCAGCGAGAACAGGCTGAGCACATAGAAGTCGCCACGGGCAAGGCCGCGCGCTTCGAGATACTTCTGGCCGTAGATGAACGTGACGAACGTTGCCAGACCACCGAAGGCCTTGAGCAGGTTCGACATCGGATCGGCGATGAACACATTGCCGAACAGGTAGTGCGATGCCGGGTCCCCGGCATTGCATGCCCACAGCACCGACACGACCGCAGACGTGATGAGTGCCAGAACGTAGTTGAGCTTGCGCGTCTGGCCGAGGAACGCGTCGCACATCATGATCACGAGGATCATGAGCAGCAGGATGGCCTCCGGCAACGCAGGCAGCAGATTAATGTTTTGCATGATCTAGATGTCCTCCCCGATTACGGCAGCTTGGTCTGCGCCACGTGGGCGAGGAGGTTAACCACGGAGGTGTGCATCAGGTCCGTGAAAGGCTTCGGATAGATACCCATGAACAGCGTGAGTGCAGCCAACACGGCCAGCATGAAGAACTCGCGCTTGTTGATATCGATCAGCTCGCGCACATGATCGTTGGCGATGGCGCCGAAAATCACGCGCTTGTACATCCACAGCGAGTAAGCCGCACCGGTGATCAGCGAGGTAGCCGCCAGCAGGCCCACCCAGAAGTTCAGCTTCACTGCGCCCAGAATCACCAGGAATTCACCCACGAAACCCGAGGTCGCCGGCAGGCCGCTGTTGGCCATCGCGAACAACATGAAGAACGCGGCAAACTTCGGCATCGTGTTCACCACACCGCCGTAATCGGCGATGTTGCGCGAGTGCATGCGGTCATACAGCACACCGATACACAGGAACATGGCGCCCGACACGAAACCGTGCGAGATCATCTGCACCATCGCGCCCTGCATGCCGATTTCGCTGAACATGAAGAAGCCGAGGATCGCGAAGCCCATGTGAGCAATCGACGAGTAAGCGACCAGTTTCTTCATGTCGGTCTGCACCAGCGCCACAAGGCCGATGTAGACGACGGCGATCAGCGCGAGCGTGATCATGAAACCCGACAGATAGTGGCTGGCGTCCGGCGCGATCGGCAGCGAGAAGCGCAGGAAACCGTATGCACCGAGCTTGAGCATGATCGCGGCCAGCACGACCGAGCCGCCCGTCGGCGCTTCCACGTGGGCGTCCGGCAGCCAGGTATGCACCGGCCACATCGGCACCTTCACCGCGAAGGCCATGAAGAACGCCACGAACAGCAGGATCTGCACGTTCATCGGGATCTTGGCCGCATACCAGTCGGTCAGCGTGAACGAGCCCGTTGCGTTGTACAGGTAAATCAGTGCGACCAGCATCAGCAGCGAGCCGAGCAGCGTGTACAGGAAGAACTTGAACGCTGCGTACACACGGTTCGGACCACCCCACACACCGATGATCAGATACATCGGGATCAGCGTGGCTTCGAAGAACACGTAGAACAGCAGGCCGTCTTGCGCCGAGAACACACCGATCATCAGACCCGAGAGGATCAGGAAGGCGGCCATGTACTGCGAGACGCGCTCCGTGATCACTTCCCAGCCCGCGATCACCACGATCACCGTGATGAGCGCGGTCAGCACGACCAGCCACAGCGAGATGCCGTCGATGCCCAGGAAATAGTTGATGTGGAAACGCTCGATCCAGCTCGTCTTTTCGACGTACTGGAACGCCGACGTGTTGGCGTCGAAATTCGAGATCAGCGGCAGCGTGACCAGGAAGCTCACCAGCGAACCGATGAGCGCCAGCACGCGTGCACCCGTCGGGTTACGGTCATTTCCCACGGCGAGGACAACGATCCCCGACAGAATGGGCAGCCAAATGGCCAGACTCAGAAGCGGTAGCGATTGCATTATTGTTGGCTCCCCCTATTACTTGCCGTTCAACGTCACAAACAGCGTCAGGAGCCCGAGCATGCCGAGGATCATGGCGAACGCGTAGTGGTAGATGTAACCGGATTGCACGAAGCGGATGACACCGGCGAACCAGCCCACCAGACGCGCGCTGCCATTCACGACGGCACCGTCGATGAGACCCTGATCGCCCGCCTTCCACAGGCCGCGGCCAATCTTGAGCGCGCCCTTGGCGAAGACCACTTCGTTGATCTTGTCCATGTAGTACTTGTTGTCGAGCAGCGTGTAGATGCCCGAGAAGCGGTTCTTCAGCGCTTCCGGAATGTCCGGACGCTTCAGGTAGAAGAACGCCGCGAGCACGATACCCAGTGCCGACAATGCGATCGGCAACGTGCCGAACGAGTGCAGCGCCATCGCCACCCAGCCGTGGAACTCATGGCCCAGCTCTTCCATCGCCGGGTGATTCTCGCCGATGAAGATCACGTCCTTGAACGCCACGCCTTGTTTGAAGAACTGACCGAACAGCATCGGGGCAATCGCAATGGCACCGATGATGACCGACGGGATCGCCAGCAGAATCAGCGGAATCGTCACGACAGCGGGCGACTCGTGCGGCTTCTGCCCCGGTGCCAGACCGTGGTGCTCGCCGTGTGCGTCTTCCTCTTCCTCGTGGTGGGCGTCGTGATGGTCATGGTGTGCCTGACCGAAACGCTCCTTGCCGTGGAAGACCAGGAAGTACATGCGGAACGAGTAGAACGCCGTAACGAACACGCTGGCGACCACTGCGAAGTAGGCGAAACCCGAGCCCGGCAGATGCGAGGCGGCCACCGCTTCGATGATCGAGTCCTTCGAGTAGAAACCCGAGAAGAACGGCGTGCCGATCAACGCCAGCGAACCGAGCAGCGACGTGATCCATGTGATCGGCATGTACTTCCACAGGCCGCCCATGTTGCGCATGTCCTGATCGTGATGCATGCCGATGATGACCGAGCCCGCACCGAGGAACAGCAGCGCCTTGAAGAACGCGTGCGTCATCAGGTGGAAGATGGCGACCGGGTAGGCCGACACACCGAGTGCGACCGTCATGTAACCGAGCTGCGAGAGCGTCGAGTAGGCCACGACACGCTTGATGTCGTTCTGGATCATGCCCAGGAAGCCCATGAACAGTGCCGTGATCGCGCCGATGATCGTGATGAACGACAGCGCGGTGTCCGACAGCTCGAACAGCGGCGACATGCGGCTCACCATGAAGATACCTGCCGTCACCATCGTGGCCGCGTGGATCAGTGCCGAGATCGGGGTCGGGCCTTCCATCGAGTCGGGCAGCCAGACGTGCAGCGGGAACTGCGCCGACTTACCCATCGCGCCGATGAACAGGCAGATGCAGGCCACGGTGATCAGGCGCCAGTCGGTGCCCGGGAACGACAGGGCCGCGACATCGTTGGCCTTGGCGAACACTTCACCGTAGTTCAGCGTGCCGGTGAAGGCCAGCAACAGGCCGATACCGAGCAGGAAGCCGAAGTCACCGACACGGTTGACCAGGAACGCCTTCATGTTGGCGTAGATCGCGGTCGGACGCGTGTACCAGAAACCGATCAGCAGGTACGAGACCAGCCCCACCGCTTCCCAGCCGAAGAACAGTTGCAGGAAGTTGTTGCTCATCACGAGCATCAACATCGAGAACGTGAACAGCGAGATGTACGAGAAGAAGCGCTGGTAGCCAGGATCTTCCGCCATGTAGCCGATGGTGTAGATGTGCACCATCAGCGAGACGGACGTGACCACGCACATCATCGTGACGGTGAGCGTGTCGACGAGGAAGCCGATCTCGAGTTTGAGTTCGCCGATGCGAGCCCATTCGTAAACCGTGGCGTTGAAGCTCGCCCCGTTCATGACGTCGATGAAGGTCATGACCGACAGGACAAACGCGACCAGCACGCCGAGGATCGTGACCGTGTGGGCGCCCGCGCGACCGACTTGCTTGCCGAACAGACCGGCAATCAGGGAGCCGACGAGCGGCGCCAGCGGGATCGCGAGCAGCAGGTTGGGATTCAATGTGGATGCCATAACAGCGTTCGCTTTTGTTAACCCTTAAGGCGGTCGAGATCTTCGACGTTGACCGTTTCGAGCTTACGGAACAGCGTGACCAGAATGGCCAGACCGATCGCGGCTTCCGCGGCGGCTACCGTAAGAATGAAGAACACGAATACCTGACCGGCAATGTCGCCCAGGTAATGCGAGAACGCGACGAAGTTCAGATTGACCGCGAGCAACATCAGCTCGATGGCCATCAGCAGCACAATCACATTTCTGCGGTTGAGGAAGATACCGGTAATGCTGATCGCGAAAAGAATCGCGCCCAACACCAGGTAATGCGCTAGCGACAACGACATCATGCTGTCTCCTTATTCCGCCGCCGGCGTGTCAGTGCCGGTGGATTGCTGCCGGGCTTCGGCGGGCATCGACACGAGGCGCACGCGGTCACGCGCCTTCACGCGCACCTGCTTGCTCGGGTCGGTCTGTTTGTGATCCTTGCGGCTACGCATCGTGAGCGCAACGGCTGCCACGACGGCCACCAGCAGGATCAGACCTGCCACTTCGAAGGCAAAGATATAGTCGGTGTACAGCGCGATACCCAACGCCTTGGTATTCGGCACGTCGGGCGCCGACACGGCCTTGACCGGGGCGCGCGTGGCACCGTAGCCGCGCATCAGCACCAGCGACGCTTCGACGATCATGATCGCGCCGACGGTGCTCGCCAGCGGAATGAACTTGCCGAAGCCGCGTCGCAGTTCGTCGAGATTGATGTCGATCATCATCACCACGAACAGGAACAGCACCATCACCGCGCCGACGTAGACGAGCACCAGCATGATGGCCAGGAACTCGGCCTCGAGCAGCATCCAGATCGCCGCGGCGTTGAAGAAGGCCAGCACCAGGAACAGTGCCGACTGTACGGGGTTGCGCGAGGTCACGACCTTCAGGCCGGAGACCACGAGGATCAGCGCAAACACGTAGAAAAGAAAGGTTGTGAATTCCATAATCACCGGGTGTCGCGAGAATTAGCCAACGTCAATTGCCGTACCGGGCGCGCCATCGATCTGCCGCGCCCTGCCCTGCTTAACGGTACGGCGCATCGGCCGCCTTGGCCGCCGCGATTTCGTTTTCGTAACGATCGCCCACCGCGAGCAACATTTCCTTGGTGAAGTACAGATCGCCACGCTTCTCGCCGTGATACTCGAGAATGTGCGTCTCGACGATCGAGTCCACCGGGCAGCTTTCTTCGCAGAAGCCACAGAAAATGCATTTGGTCAGATCGATGTCATAACGCGTGGTACGGCGAGTGCCGTCGTCACGCACATCCGACTCGATCGTGATGGCCATTGCCGGGCACACGGCTTCGCACAACTTGCAAGCGATGCAGCGCTCTTCGCCGTTCGGATAACGACGCAGCGCATGCAGACCGCGAAAACGCGGCGACAGCGGCGTCTTCTCTTCCGGAAACTGCACCGTCACCTTGCGAGCGAACGTGTAACGCCCCGTGAGCGCCATGCCCTTGAGCAGTTCCAACAACAGGAAACTGCCGAAAAAGTCCTTGATTGCCCTTACCATGGGATTCCTCTACTCCGTTCGCCTCAGCCCCAGATGTTCCAGGGCGACATGATCCAGCCACCCACCACGATCACCCAAACGATCGTCAACGGCAGGAAAACCTTCCAGCCCAGACGCATGATCTGGTCGTAGCGGTAGCGCGGGAACGTCGCACGCACCCAGATGAACACCGACAGCAGCAGGAACACCTTGAACGCCAGCCAGAACACACCCGGGATGAACGACAGGAAGCCGAACGGCGCACTCCAGCCACCCAGGAACAACACCGCAGCCAGCGCCGAGATGATGATCATGTTGATGTACTCGGCCAGGAAGAAGAGCGCGAAGCCCATGCCCGAGTACTCGATCATGTGACCGGCCACGATTTCCGATTCGCCTTCCACCACGTCGAACGGGTGGCGGTTCGTTTCCGCAATGCCCGAGATGAAGTAGACGACGAACATCGGCAGCAGCGGCAGCCAGTTCCACGACAACAGATTCAGGCCCATGCCGGCGAACATGCCGTGCTCTTGCGAGCGCACGATGTCCGACAGGTTGAGCGAGCCGGCCGTCATCAGCACCGTCACCAGCGCGAAGCCCATGGCGATTTCATACGAAATCATCTGAGCCGATGCGCGCATGGCACCGAGGAAGGCGTATTTCGAGTTCGAGGCCCAGCCGGCGAGAATCACGCCGTACACCCCGATCGACGAGATCGCAATGGCGTACAGCAGACCGGCGTTCACATCGGCCAGCACGGCGCCCGGCTGGAACGGGATGACCGCCCAGATCGCGAAGGCCGGCAGCACGGCCATCACCGGGGCGATGGCGTAAATGCCCTTGCTGACTTGCGACGGCGTGATCACTTCCTTGAGCAGGAGCTTCAACACGTCGGCGATCGGTTGCAGCAGACCGGCGGGACCCACGCGGTTCGGACCGAGACGCACGTGCATCCAGCCGATGAGCTTACGCTCCCACAGAATCAGGTACGCCACGCACAGCAGCAGGATCACGGCCACGACGAGAATGCGGACCAGCGCCCACACCGTCGGCCAGGCCACGCCCAGCAGTTGCGTGCCGTATTGATTGATGACTTCGTTCAGGCTCATTTACGCCTTCTCCACCGAAATTTCACCGAACATCGCGCCAAGCGCGGCGGACGCCGGCGTGGCTGCCGGAACGCGCACCACGTTGGCAGGCAGCGTTTCCGAACGAGCGGCCGGCAGCGTCACCACAGCATCGCCCTGGCGCACGCGCACGGCGTCACCGGCGGCGAGGCCCAGGCTGTCGAACAGTGCTGCCGGCAGCGTGGCACGCAGCGCAGCCTTGGCGTCATTCGTCAATTGCAGCGACGGGGCGCGGCGCACCAGGGCATCGGCCGCATAGATCGGCACATCGGCCAGACGCTCCAGACCCTGACCCGCGGCCTTCGGAGCCACCAGTGCCGCCTTCGCGCGGTTGTCCAGCGCTGCCACCGAAAAACCGGCCAGCGCTTCGTCGCGAACCTGTTCGGCGGTGTCCTGCTCGAAGCCTTGCAGTTTGAGGAGGTTGCCCAGCACGCGCAGCACCTTCCAGCCCGGACGCGTTTCGCCCAGCGCACGCACCACACCGTTGAAGTGTTGCGGCAGGCCTTCGGCGTTGACGAACGTACCGGCGGTTTCCGTAAACGGGGCGATCGGCAGCAGCACGTCGGCGTACTCGAGGCCGTGCTTGAACGGCGAGAGCGAGACGACCATCTTCGCGGCGTTCAATGCCGTCAGCGCTTGCTTCGCATCGGCCGAATCGTATTCCGGCTCGGCGTTGAGCAGCAGATAGGCCTGACGCGGTTGCGCGAACAGTGCAGCAGCGCCCTTCGCGTTCGTGGCCTTCACTGCGTAGCCGCCCACCGTGTTGGCACCTTCGGTCAGGAAGCCCAGCGAGGCGCCGGTGATGTCGGCGATCACTTGCGCGATAGCGTGCAGTTGCGAGAACTGCGGATGTTGCACAGCGGCGTTACCCAGCAGGATCGCGCGGCGCTCGCCATTCACCAGCGACGCGGCGATGGCCTTGGCGGCATCGCTGGCGCTCACGCCGGCGAGCTCTGCCGGGACGGCAACGCCCTTGGCAGCCGCGGCGGCCACGGCGATACCGGCCAGTTCGCTCGCCCAGGCACCCGGTGCGGCGATGATCTTGTTGGCGACCTTCACCAGCAGGTCGTCGTCCGAGCCGTGCAGCACATTGAGTTGGCCACCGGCCTTCACCGCGGAGCGCAGACGCGAGGCAAACAGCGGATGGTCCTTGCGCAGGAACGAACCGACGACCAGCGCGCTTTGCAGCTTGTCGAGCTCAGCGATCGGCAGGCCGAGCCACGGAGCACCCTGGGTGCCGCCCGACACGTCCGTCTGACGCAGACGGAAGTCGACGTTGTCGCTGCCCAGTGCGCGCACGAACTTCTGCAGCAGGTGCAGTTCTTCGACCGTGGCGTGCGGCGATGCCAGTGCGGCGACAGCATCGGCGCCGAAGTCGCGGATGATGTCCGTCAGACCGTGACCGACGTACTCGAGCGCGGTCTGCCAGTCGACTTCGTGCCACTCACCGCCTTGCTTGAGCATCGGCTTGGTGAGGCGCTCGTCGCTGTTCAGACCTTCGTAAGAGAAACGGTCCTTGTCCGAGATCCAGCATTCGTTGATCGCTTCGTTTTCGAGCGGCACAACGCGCAGGACCTTGTTGTTCTTCACTTGCACCACGAGGTTGGCACCCACGCCGTCGTGCGGGCTCACCGACTTGCGGCGCGACAGTTCCCACGTGCGGGCGCTGTAGCGGAACGGCTTCGACGTCAGCGCACCGACCGGGCACAGGTCGATCATGTTGCCCGACAGTTCCGAGTCGACCGTCTTGCCGACGAACGAGGTGATTTCCGAGTGTTCGCCGCGACCCAGCATGCCGAATTCCATGACGCCGGCCACTTCCTGGCCGAAACGCACGCAGCGGGTGCAGTGAATGCAGCGCGACATCTCTTCCATCGAGATAAGCGGGCCCACGTTCTTGTGGAACACCACGCGCTTCTCTTCCTGATAGCGCGACGCCGACTTGCCGTAACCAACCGCCAAGTCCTGCAATTGGCACTCACCGCCCTGATCGCAGATCGGGCAGTCGAGCGGGTGATTGATCAGCAGGAACTCCATCACCGATTGCTGTGCCTTCACAGCCTTCTCGGAGTTGGTGCGCACGATCATGCCGTTGGCCACCGGCGTTGCACAGGCCGGCACCGCCTTCGGGGCCTTTTCGACCTCGACCAGGCACATGCGGCAGTTCGCAGCGATGGACAGCTTCTTGTGGTAGCAGAAGTGGGGAATATAGGTGCCGTTTTTCTTGGCAGCCTGGATCACCATGCTGCCTTCGGGCACCTCGACCTTTTGGCCGTCAATTTCGATTTCAACCATAGCGGTTCAATGCCAACCGTCAAAAGGGATTAGTGAGCGCCGACCAAGCAATGCTTGTGCTCGACGTGGTAGGCGAACTCGTCCCAGAAGTGTTTGAGCATGCCTCGCACCGGCATCGCTGCGGCATCGCCCAGCGCGCAAATGGTACGGCCCATGATGTTCTCGGCCACCGAGTTGAGCAGGTCCAGATCTTCCTTGCGGCCTTCGCCGTGCTCGATACGATTGACCACGCGCCACAGCCAGCCAGTCCCTTCACGGCACGGCGTGCACTGACCGCACGATTCTTCGTAGTAGAAGTACGACAGACGCAGCAGCGAGCGCACCATGCAGCGCGTCTCGTCCATCACGATCACGGCCCCCGAACCCAGCATCGATCCAGCCTTGGCGATGCTGTCGTAGTCCATCGTGGTTTCCATCATCAGGCCGGCCGGTACGACCGGTGCCGATGAACCGCCCGGAATCACGGCCTTGAGCTTCTTGCCACCACGCATGCCACCGGCCAGTTCCAGCAGTTCGCCGAACGGCGTACCCAGCGGCACTTCGTAGTTACCCGGCAGCTCGACGTCGCCCGACACCGAGAAAATCTTGGTGCCGCCGTTGTTCGGCTTGCCCATTTCCAGATATTGCTGCGGGCCGGTCGCCAGCAGGAACGGAACGGCCGCGAACGTCTCGGTGTTGTTGATGGTCGTGGGCTTGCCGTACAGACCGAAGCTCGCCGGGAATGGCGGCTTGAAACGCGGTTGACCCTTCTTGCCTTCGAGCGACTCGAGCAGTGCCGTTTCTTCGCCGCAGATGTACGCGCCATAACCATGGTGAGCGTGCAACTGGAACGAGAAGTCCGTGCCGAGAATGTTGTCGCCCAGATAACCGGCAGCGCGCGCTTCCTCGAGCGCCTCTTCGAAGCGCTCGTACACTTCGTAGATTTCGCCGTGGATGTAGTTGTAACCGACGGTGATGCCCATGGCGAAACCGCCGATGGCCATGCCTTCGATCAACGCATGCGGGTTGTAGCGCAGGATGTCACGATCCTTGAACGTACCGGGCTCGCCTTCGTCCGAGTTGCAGACGAGGTACTTTTGCCCCGGGAACGCGCGCGGCATGAAGCTCCACTTCAGACCGGTCGGGAAGCCTGCGCCTCCACGGCCACGCAGACCCGATGCCTTGACGTCGGCAATGACCTGCTCCGGCGTGAGGCCTTCCTTCAGAATACGTGCGAGCTGCTGGTATCCACCGCGCTTGACGTAATCTTCCAGATGCCAGTTCTCGCCGTTGAGGTCGGCGAGAATCAGCGGTTTGATGTGACGGTTGTGCAGCGACGTCATGCTTTCTCTCCCGCGGCGCCCTTGGCCTTGAGCTCATCGAGGAGCGCGTCGACCTTGGCTTCGTTCATGAAGCCGCACATGCGATGGTTGTTCACCAGCATGACGGGGGCATCGCCGCAAGCGCCCATGCACTCACCTTCCTTGACCGTAAAGAGACCATCAGGCGTGATGTCGTTGTACTCGACACCCAACTTCTCCTTCAGGTACTTGGCCATCTCTTCGCCGCGCGTGAGCTGGCAAGGCAGGTTCGTGCACACGGTCAACTTGAACTTGCCCACAGGGCTCGTGTTGAACATGGTGTAGAAGGTTGCGACCTCTTGCACCGCGACTGCGGGCATTTCGAGGTAGTCCGCCACGAACTGCATCACTTCGGGCGACAACCAGCCTTTCTCGACCTGCGCTACGGCAAGTGCGTGCATCACCGCCGACTGCTTCTGCTCGGCAGGGTATTTGGCAACGGCACGGTCGATTTTCTTCAGGGCTTCGGGAGAAAGCATTTCCGATCCGACTGTTCTCTAAAACGTTATCCCCGCTCGTGCCAGCGCGGGCGAGCCGATGTTGTCGGCTGCCCGCGCACTACCGGCACGGCAACTGGAACGGCAACGGTTTCGACCTGCAAAACCCCACCGAAATAAAACCTGCGGGCGCCTTGGGCGCCCGCTGCGCATTTAGCGATCGATCTCGCCGAACACAATGTCCTGGGTCCCGATGATCGCCACCGCATCGGCAATCATGTGACCCTTCGCCATCTCGTCGAGCGCGGAAAGGTGGGCGAAGCCCGGCGCGCGAATCTTCAGGCGATACGGCTTGTTGGCACCGTCCGACACCAGATAGATGCCGAACTCGCCCTTCGGGTGCTCGACAGCGGCATACGTCTCGCCGGCGGGCACGTGGAAGCCTTCGGTGAAGAGCTTGAAATGGTGAATCAGCTCTTCCATGTTCGACTTCATTTCGACGCGCGACGGCGGAGCCACCTTGTGATTGTCCGTAATGACCGGACCTTCATTGGCACGCAACCACTTCACGCACTGGCGGATCAGGCTGGCCGACTGGCGCATTTCTTCCACACGCACCAGGTAACGGTCGTAACAGTCGCCTTCCTTGCCCACCGGAATATCGAATTCGAGGCGGTCGTACACTTCGTACGGCTGCTTCTTGCGCAGGTCCCAGGCAATGCCCGAACCGCGCAGCATCGCGCCGGAGAAGCCCAACTGCATGGCGCGCTCGGGCGACACCACACCGATACCGACCAGACGCTGCTTCCAGATACGGTTATCGGTGAGCAGCGTTTCGTACTCGTCGACGCACTTCGGGAAGCGAATGGCGAAGTCTTCGATGAAGTCCAGCAGCGAGCCTTCGCGCGCTTCGTTCATCTTCTTGATCGCGCGCTCGTTGTGGAACTTCGATGCACGATACTTCGGCATGGCATCCGGCAGATCGCGATACACGCCACCCGGACGGTAGTAAGCCGCGTGCATACGGGCACCCGAAACGGCTTCGTACACGTCGAACAGGTCTTCGCGTTCGCGGAAGGCGTAAAGGAACACTGCCATCGCGCCCACGTCGAGGGCGTGCGAGCCAATCCACATCAGGTGATTCAGCACGCGCGTGATTTCGTCGAACATCACGCGGATGTATTGTGCGCGAATCGGCACGTCAACGCCGAGCAGCTTTTCGATCGCCATGACGTAGGCGTGCTCATTGCACATCATCGACACATAATCGAGACGATCCATGTACGGCACGGATTGCAGGAACGTCTTCGATTCGGCGAGTTTTTCGGTCGCACGGTGCAACAGGCCGATGTGCGGATCGGCGCGCTGGATCACTTCGCCGTCCAGCTCGAGCACCAGGCGCAGCACGCCGTGCGCTGCCGGGTGCTGCGGACCGAAGTTCAGGGTGTAGTTCTTGATGTCTGCCACAAGGCCACCTTAATGTTTCAGACCGGCGTAATGCTCTTCGCGGATGATGCGCGGCGTAATTTCGCGCGGCTCGATCGTCACCGGTTGGTAGATCACTCGCTTCTGTTCCGGGTCGTAGCGCATCTCGACGTAACCGGACGTCGGGAAGTCCTTGCGGAACGGGTGACCGATGAAACCGTAGTCCGTGAGAATGCGGCGCAGATCCGGGTGTCCTTCGAACACGATACCGACCAGGTCGAAAGCTTCACGCTCGAACCAGTTGGCCGAACTCCACACCTCGATCAGCGACGCCACGACAGGCAGATCGTCCTCCGGTGCGAACACGCGCACACGAAGACGCCAGTTGTGGGTCAGCGAGAGCAAATGCGAGACGGCGGCGTAGCGCGGACCGTCGTAGAGGCCATCGCCGTAGGCGGAGTAGTCCAGACCGGCAACGTCCATCAACTGCTCGAACTTCAGCTCGGGATGATCACGCAGCGTGCGCGCCACGTCGAGATAATCGCTCGCCTTGACGGTCAGCGTCAGCTCGTCGAGGGCTTCCACCAACTGCTCGGCACGGGTGCCAAGCACGTTTTGCAGGGTGGTCTTGAGTTTTTCTAGTGTAGACATGGGCGGTAGCGGTTATTTACGCGCGATCGTCGCAGTCCGCTTGATCTTTGACTGCAACTGGATGATGCCGTAGACGAGCGCCTCGGCCGTCGGCGGACAGCCCGGCACGTAGACGTCGACTGGCACGATGCGATCGCAACCGCGCACCACCGAGTAGGAATAGTGATAGTAGCCGCCACCATTGGCACACGACCCCATCGAGATCACCCAACGCGGCTCGGCCATCTGGTCGTACACCTTGCGCAGCGCGGGCGCCATCTTGTTGCACAGCGTGCCGGCCACGATCATCACGTCCGACTGACGCGGGCTTGGGCGGAACACCACGCCAAACCGGTCCAGATCGTAACGCGCCGCGCCGGCGTGCATCATTTCAACGGCACAGCACGCGAGACCGAACGTCATCGGCCAAAGCGAACCCGTGCGCGTCCAGTTGAT